>CAVQBS010000049.1:0-44215 GCA_963710805.1 uncultured Alphaproteobacteria bacterium
ACTCAGCCGCGCCCGAAACCGACAACCGTCGACTGCCATCGGAACATTGAGGGGAGAGGCGAACGCGATGATCGGTGTCGTGAGTGGCGAGTTAGGAAGAACCTCAGCATGGGTCGAGCCGAGGTCTTGTCCGGCGCCGCGCCTCTGCTGAGCAACTGGATCGTTCCGACGACGGCATTCGATTTACTGAAACGCCAGCTTGCCGCCATGGAAGCTGCGCACCTTGATCTAGCGCAATGCACGTGAAGCGTGCGGCAAATGACACAGGCTGAGTGGCGATCGCGTACGGGATTCGTCCTTGCGGCGCTCCGCGCTGCTATCGGCTTCGGGAACATCTGGCGTTTCTCCTACGTCGCCGGCGAGAGTCGCGGAGGCGCTTTCCTTGTCGTCTACGCCGTTACCGTCGTGGCAGTCGCATGCCGCTGGTTCTCGCTGAGCTTGCAGTCGGTCGAGCAGCCCGGCGCAGTCAGCCTCCGCCTTCAGGCTTCTCAGGAAAGGTTTGCGCCAGAGCGTTTCAATGTGCGTGCTTTTGGGCGGGACCCTTCTCCGCGGGAAGCATTATGGCCAGCGGCCATGCGTGCCGCATCAACAGGTCGAACACACGGCCTCACCGACCGAAGCGCAGCGCATCAAGAAAGGAGCCGTCCACACATGGCGCATTTGCGACGTCCTTGCTTGCACACACGATGTGCGTAGCTGCCGAAAGCGGACATGGCGGCTTGATGGATGGTTACCACGATTTCAAAAGCACGCGGTCTAACTCGCAGATCGGTGAAGACGCAGATGACCAAATAGCTCGCGCTCGCACTCGCTGTGAATCTGATTGCAAACTCGTCGGCCTCAAGCGCGGAGACCTACATCATCTGTGCCGACACTGTGCACCGCACGGCCAGGGTGGTCAGTAGCCTCGCTCGAGGCCTTCGAACGGACTGTGACCTGAATTCTGCCGCTGACTCAATGCATTGGATGCAATTTCCCTGCTTCGCATTAACAGGGAGTTCTTATTCGAGTAGCAGGGATTGTTTGTTGGCGGATTAGGGAAAGATTGGCCCGATGAACAGGCTAGTGTCAGTGCCTCGCCGGCACGGGATCAGATTTACCAGGGAGTGGCGCTAAGCCGCAGCGTCGCGGTCACCCCCGGTCGTCACCAACGTCGTGACGCGGAGCGGTGTGAACCTCTCAGTCGGCTCGTCGGCCACGATACAGCCGTCACGCATGCAGATCACTCGGTCGGCGACCTCTAGCAACTCATCAAGGTCCGACGAGGTCAGGCAAACCGCCATGCCGGCCTTCGCCATGTCACGCACCAGGCGATGGATCGCCGCCTTCGCCTTGACGTCGACGCCACGCGTGAAATCGTTGAGGAGCAGGATCTTCGGCACCGGTCTCGATCGAGCGGGCCAGCATGACCCTCTGCTGATTTCCGCCGGAGAATCGCATCACCGGCTGCTGACGGTCGACCGCCCGCACACCTACGTCATCAAGCCGCCTGGAACTTGCCCGACGCATGACGCCCTTCCGCAACCAGTCGAACGGCGACATCCGATAGACCTGCGCAGCCGAGACGTTCCACAGCGGCGAGCGCTCCAGCCGAGACCGCCCTTCTTCCGGTCAGGCGGCATGTCGACGACGCCCTCGCAATGGCGTCGGCAGGATGCCGAAAGTGCACCGGCTTGCCGCCAACGACGAATTCGCCGCCTGCCGTAACGACGCCGCCAAGCATCTCGAGGACCGTCGAGGTGCCCGAGCCTTCCAGCCCGGCGAGGCCAACGACCTCGCCGCCGCGGAGGTCGAGATCGAGCATGCGGACACCCGGGCCGTTCGCGCCGCGCACCGTCATGGCCACCGCCCCGGTCGATGCCGTGCGATCCGGCCGCTCGTTGGCCAGATCGCCGACCATCGCCTGGGTCACCGTCGCCATGTCGGCGTCCACCGTCTGCCACGAGCCGTTGACGCGGCCGTCGCGGAGTACGGTGATCGAGTCGGTGATCTCGAACACCTCGTCGAGCCGGTGCGAGACGAAGACGACACCTGCGCCGTCCTCGACGATCGAGCGGATGGTGGCGAAAAGCCCGCTGGCCTCGGCTCGCGACAGCGCCGAGGTCGGCTCATCGAGGACGAAGATGCTGCCGCCGCCGCACAAGGCCCGCCCGATCTCGACAAGCTGTCGCTGCGCCAAAGACAACTCGGCAACCCGTCGCGACAGATCGATGGTGACGCTCAGCCCTTCCAGCACCCGGCGCACGCGCTGGCGGCGTTCCTGGCGCTGGATGAAACCGATCCTTCCGGTGGGGAGTGCCGTGGCGGAGACGTTCTCCTCGACCGTCCGGTCAGGGAAAAGCATGAGCTCCTGATGGACGACAGCTATGCCGGCGCTGCGTGCGCCGATGACATCCCCAAAGGGTACGGGACGGCCCTTGACGGTCAGTTCGCCCGAGTCGGGGACGACGGCGCCCGACAGGACATTGATCAGCGTGGATTTGCCGGCGCCGTTGGCGCCGATGAGGCCGTGGACCTCACCGGCGCGAACGTCGAGGGCGACCCCGCTCAGTGCGCGGACGCCTCCGAAGGTTTTGCTGATGCCGCGCGCCGACAGAAGCAGGCGCTCGGCGGCGACTGCCGTCATCCCTGGAACCGCTTCTCCCGGATCAGGAAGGTGTCGACGTTGTCCTTGGTAACGATCTCGTTCGCCATGAAGTAGTTGCCGCCGGGGAGCTCAAGCTTGGGCGCCTGAAGAACGGCCCGCTGGTAGCAATACATCACGGGCAGATACCCCTGCAGGTACGGCTGCTGACCGACGGTTCCATTGATGTCGCCGCTCTTGATCAGCTCCAATGTCTGATACATGAGATCGGTGCCGACGATCGGCTGCTTCAGCTTCATTTCCTTGCGGACGAGCCCGGCGGCAGCTGTGTCAGGACCGCAGAGCGGCATCAGCGCCGAGAGGTCGGGGTTGGCCTTGAGGATGTCCTTGATCGTCGCCAGCTCGCTCGCCATGTCGCTGGGGTTGGTGTTGTAAACGTTGACGACGTCGAGGCCGCCCTTGGTGACGCCCTCCTTCGCCCCCTTGATACGGAGATCGAGAGCCAGCAGGCCCGGCGCGCAGTTGGTGAGGGCAACATTGCCCTTGTTGCCGGCGAGCTTGGCAAGCATTTCGCCTTGGACCACGGCCGCGCCGACAAGGTCCTGGCCGAAGAAGAGCTCGCGCGCGCTATCCGGCGCGTCGCTGTTCGAGGTGACGACGATGACCCCGGCGTCGGTCGCCTTCTTGATCGGCGCGATCCAGGCATCGGCTTCGAGCGGAATGACGACGATCGCCTCGTAGCCGGTGTTGACCAGCTGCTGGAACTGCGCGATCTGGGCGACGGTGTTGGCATCGGGGACGCCCGTCCATTCGAGATCGATGCCGAGCTGCGCCCCGGCATCCTCGGCGCCGACCTTGGTCGGCACGAAATAGGGGTTGGTGGTGTTATAGCAGGTCACCGCCATCTTGATCGGCTTGCCATAGTAGGACTTGACCCACGCCTTCCAGTCCTCCTCGGCGGCACTCGCCGGCGAGATGCCGCCGGTGAATCCCATCGCCGCGGCGGATCCGGCAAGCGCCATCGCCTTGCCGAACGTCCTGCGGTCGATCCCTGTGTCCGATTTCCGATAAGCCATTTTCTTCCTCCCTTGGTTGAGACAAGCGGATGTCGGCCGGTGCCCCCTCGGCGCCGGTCTGTCATGAGCGCGAGATCGTCAGCCTTGTGCCTCCACCTTCGCGCCTGGTGAGCCATGTCACGGTGACTGCGGCGATCAGCACCACGCCGGATACGCCCTGGGTCCAGCTTGGCGAGATGCCCCAGAGAACGATTAGGTTCTGGATGATGCCGATCACGACAAGGCCGAGCAGCACGCCGATGATCGAGCCGCGTCCGCCGGTGAGTTGGACACCGCCGATGATGGTCGCGGCGAGCACGGTCAGTTCGTAGCCGGTGCCGCCCGTCGGGCCGGCGGTGTGGAGATAGGCCACGGAGCACACACCCGACAGCGCCGCCATCAAGCCGGAAAAGACGAGCAGAAGGAGACGGATGCGCTCGACGTGAAAGCCGACGAGACGGGCAGCGGTATCGTTGCTGCCGACCGCGAAGATGCGGAATCCGAATGCGGTGTTGCGCAGCACGATCTCAGTCGCGACAGCGACGATCAGGAAAATGATGGTGATGAAAGACACCTGACCGATCGCCCCTTGCCCGAGCGTGTCGAAGAAGAAGGGTGCGTCCGGCATGCCGGTGACGGGAGAGCCGCCTGCCAGCACGAGAGCAAGGGCGCGATAGACGCCGAGGGTCGCCAGCGTGACGACAATCGCCGGGACGTCGATGACCTGCGCGACAACGCCGTTGACCAGCCCGCAAAGTGCTCCGGTCGCGAGACCGGCGAGGACTGCGACCACGACCGGGTAGTCATTGTGGAGGAGAAGCGCGGTAACGATGCTGGCGAGCGCGTAGACCGACCCGACCGAGATGTCGATCTCGCCAGCGATCAGCGCGAGCCCCACGCCGACGGCGAGAAAGCCCAGAAAGGTCATGCTTTGCAGGATGCCGGCGAGATTGCTCAGCGTGAGGAAATACTGGTTGGTGAACGCGCCGATCAGGAAGAAGAGCACGACGGCGAGAACGATGCCTCCCTCGTCGAACTGAAAGAGACGGCTTAGCGGCCGACGCCTGGCGAGGGGCTCCGTCCCGATGTCGGCCGATGCCTCCGAGAGTGCGGTCCTTTTGTCCAGGTTGGGCTCCGTCACCGGATGGCGCTCAGACGATCAGGACCGGTCTGATCCACGACCCGGTGGCGCCGGTTATCTTCAGCGGAAGGGCGACGAACAGACCGGAGCGGACGGCATCGGCACCGAGCGCCTCGAGGTCGAGATTCTCCAGAAGATGCACGCCCCGTTCGACCAGCATGGCGCGATGGGTGGTCTGTGCAGGATCGGCAAAGGGGAGCGGCTCGGTTCCGGTCGTGTCGGTGGCGAGCACCGCCATCCCGGCATCGTAGAGCCAGATCGCTGCGTCGCGCCCGACGCCCGGCTCCGCCGCCTGAAACGCCGGCGGGTCGCCCCAGTCCTGAATCTTGCCGGTCCGGACGATGACGATGTCGCCGGTGTGCACGCTTTCGCCGGCTGCCGCCAGGGCTCCCTCAAGATCAGCGACGGTGATCTCGTAGCCGTCCTCAAGGCGCGACACGCTGTGCAGCGCCGGAATGTCCAGAACTAGCCCACGCCCGATGATCGGCGCCACGGTGTCGATGGCGTGATGTTTCCAGCCGCGATCGGTGCGCGCCTCGCGGGCAAGGCCCCCGCCGAAGATGCGGTCCTCGGCCTGGACGTGGATGAGGGCATCCATGTGGGTGCCGACATGCAGGGCGCCGATGATCGTGTCGGCTGAGAACTGGAACGGAGAGGCGGCGCCGGTGCCCTCCGGCGTATGGGTAAACGCGAGGGCGAAGCGGGTGAACTCGGGATTGTGGGGAATGGCATCGTTGAGTTCGAGACCGAGATCGTACACCCGCCCCTGCTTCGGCAGCGCCAACGCCGCGAGGAGCGCCGCCGAATCGATGCGCGACAATGCGCTCACCGCTCCGCGACGGCCTTCATCCGCCGCCGACTGACGCGTCCTGTCATGGGTCATTCTTGGTCTGTTCCCTGGCCGACAGCGGCTGGCGTTCCTTCCCGAACCCCCCCGACAAAAGCTTCGGTCCGGTTCTTTCGCGCACGATGGATCACGATGGATCATGCATGTTTGCCCTGTCAAGCGAAAAGCCCGGATAACGGACGCAGCGATCATTCGCCGCCTACCCTTATTCTTATCGCGGCTAGGTGCTCTTGCCCCCGAGAGACGGATGCTTGCTTGAATCGAAAAATGCATGATACAGGACTTGGGGACGGATTTCCGACGGCTTCGCCGATCGCTGCGTTGAGAAGGTGACGATGAGTGAGGTAGATGGGGCCGCCAAAACGCGTCCGATCGGCCGGACCGGCCTGACTAATCAGGTCTACGAAGCCCTCAAGGAACAGATTCTCGATCAGACCATCGTTCCGGGAGGCCGCATCAACATCGATCAGCTGGTCGTCGAGCTCGGCGTCAGCTCGACCCCGATCCGCGAGGCACTGACCCGGCTGCATTCCGAGCGGCTGGTCAGCTTCGCCCCCTTCATCGGCTACTCGGCCGCGCCGATCCACGACGATCCCTGGTTTCACGACATGATCGACTTCCGCGCGATGCTGGAAGGAGGCGCGGCGCGCCAGGGGGCGCCGCGTCAGGATCCGGTAATCCTCGCCACCCTGAGGCAGGCCTTCGCCGACATGGAAACCGCAGGCCTCGGTCAGCATTATCGCAAATATGCTCGCTTCAACGCCGCCGATGCGGTGTTCCATCAGGCGGTGGTGGAGAGCGCTGGCAACCGGATCTTCACTCAGGTCTACAAGGACCTCCAGCCGCACGTCCATTACGCCCGGCTCTACCTCAATCGCGGCGAGCAAGAGGAGGAGGATCGGGTTGCCGCCGAGCACCGGGCCATTCTCGACGCCTTCGTCGCCGGCGATGGGGAGGCGACCCATGCGGCTGTGATCGCGCATCTCGAAGCGGCCCGCTCACGACTTCTGAAAAGCGCCGCCTTTGCCAGATTGCAGGCCGGGGAGGTCCGGCGGCCAAAGAAGAGGTGAACCATGGACAGCTACGGACCCACTCCCTTCCTCGACGGCCAGGTCGCCATCGTGACCGGCGCGGCACAGGGCAACGGCTTCGCCATCGCACAACGGCTTGCGCAGCATGGCTGCAGCGTCGCCGCCATCGACATCAACGCGGACGGGATCAAGGATGCGGTCTCGCGGCTTGACGACGGCAGCGGCAAGGTCCGGCCCTTTGTTGCCGATTGCTCGGTCGTCTCCTCGATCCGCGAGATGGTCGGCCAAACGATGGACGCGTTCGGCCGGATCGACATCATCGTCAACAACGCCGGCATCCTCCGCATCGCTTCCTTTCCCGATATCGGCGAGGAAGACTTCGACGCGACGGTCAACCTCAACCTCAAGGGCGCCTTCTATTTCGTCCAGGAGGCTCAGGGCCATCTCAAGGAAGGCGCGCGGATCGTCAGCATCGCCTCGGTCGCCGGCGTCGATGGGCGGACCCTCTCGCCACCTTATGCCGCCACGAAGTCCGGCATCATCACCATCACCAAGACCCTTGCCCGCGCCCTCGCGGCGCGCGGCATCACCGTCAATGCGGTGGCGCCAGGGCTGATCGACACGCCCTTTAATCACATCCTCGACCAGAAGATCGGCGTCGAGAAGCTGGGTCTCAAGCCCGGCGAGATGCTCGCCCAGCGCGCCGCCGAAATACCGCTCCGCCGCATCGGCAAGCCCGAGGACGTGGCCGGCGTCGTCGCCTTCCTGGTGTCGCCGGATGCAAGCTACATCACCGGCGAGACGATCATCGTCTCCGGCGGCTGGGTAATCGGTTGATGCGCTTCGACGGCGAAGTGGCGCTCGTCACCGGCGCCGGAAGCGGCGTCGGA
Source organism: uncultured Alphaproteobacteria bacterium (assembly GCA_963710805.1). Classification (GTDB taxonomy): domain Bacteria; phylum Pseudomonadota; class Alphaproteobacteria; order Rhizobiales; family Kaistiaceae; genus Bauldia. The sequence goes on from CAVQBS010000049.1 coordinate 7,549, forward strand.
CTGGCGGCCGCCGCACGTTTCGCCGCCGAGGGCTGCCGGATCGTCGCGACCGTCGAGAAGCGCGAGCACCTGGCCGCGCTCTCGGATGTGTCGCTGGCCCATGCCGCGGTACTCGACGTGACGCGCGAAGAGGACTGGCAAAGCGTCGTCGCCGAGGTGGAAGCCAAGCTCGGCACCGTCGACATCCTCTTCAACAATGCCGGCGTCACCTATCGGGGGGATCTCGAAGCCACCGGCCGCGACCTGTGGGACGCGGCGATCCTGGTCAACCTCACCAGCGTCTATCTCGGCTGTCGCGCCGTCATCGGCGGCATGCTCGCCGGTGGGCGCGGCGCGATCGTCAATAACGCCTCGATCAACGGACTGCGCGGCAATACCGGGCTCGTCGCCTATTCGGCGGCCAAGGGTGGCGTGGTAGCGATGACCCGGTCGCTGGCGCTCGACTACGCCAAGCGCGGCGTGCGGGTGAACTGCATCTGCCCAGCGGCGATCGACACGAAAATGACGCGCGACTATCTCGACTCGGTTCCCGACCGGGCGGCGGTCGAGAAAGCGATCGTCGCCAAGCATCCGATCGGGCGCATGGCGACCACCGACGAGGTCGCCGCCCTCGCCGTCTTTCTCGCAAGCGACGAGGCAAGCTTCCTGACCGGGCTCGCCATTCCGGTCGATGGTGGCCGCACCGTCGGGTGAGCGGCATTTCGACATCGGAGAAGACATGAAGATCGTCGATATCCGCAGCGCCGTGGTTGTCGTGCCGCTCACCCGGCCGGTCAGCTGGGCAACAGCGGCGGTGACCGAGCGTGAATACGTTCTGGTCTGGGCAATCGGCGAAGATGGAACCTTCGGCATCGGTTATGGCCTCGGCAGTCGCTATCCGGGCGGCGCCAAGGCCATCCACGACATCGTCTGCGAGCAGCTCTCCGGAGAGGCCATCGGCGTCGATTCGTGGATGACCGAAGCGCTGTGGGAGACACTCTACCGGCGCACGCTTCTCCTCGGGCGCCGGGGAGCGGCGCTGCGGGCGATCAGCGCTGTCGACATTGCGCTGTGGGACCTCAACGCCAAGGCTGCCGGACTGCCGCTCTATCGCCTGCTCGGCGGGTTTCGCGAAGAAGTCCCGGCCTACGCCTCGGGCGGCTACTACACCGGCGACAACGACCTGAAGAGCCTCGAGTCCGAGATCGCTGCCTATCTCCGACGCGGCTTCGACGCGATGAAAATAAAGGTGGGCGGGCGGCCGTTGCCGGTGGATGTCGAGCGGGTGCGGCTTGCGCGCCAGATGCTCGGCGAGAACGGCCGCCTAGCCCTCGACGCCAACAACGCGTGGGCAACCGTCGCCGACGCCCTCCGCGCCACCGAGCGGTTCCTGCCCTACGATCCGTGGTGGATCGAGGAACCGTTTCTGCCCGATTGCATCCCGCTGTTCGCGGAATATTCGAGACGGACATCCGTGGCGGTCGCGACCGGAGAACTCGAGGCCACCCGATGGCCCTTCCGCCAGCTTCTCGATGACCAATCGGTCCAGGTGATCCAGGCGGACGCCACCGTATGCGGCGGCGTCACCGAATGGCGGCGAATTGCGCAAATGGCCGCCGGTTTCGACGTGCCGGTGGCACCGCACTGGGCGCCGCACGTTCATGCCCACCTCGTCGCAGCGTCACCGAACGGGCTAACCATTGAGTATTTCACGCCGGATTTCGACATCGTCAATTTCGACCACCTCGTCGCCGAGCCGCTGGGCCTGAAAGACGGCACCTATCGCCTTCCGGACAAGCCAGGGCACGGTCTGAAACTCAACACAGAAGCAGTGCGTCAGTACCTTCGCATCGACTCCCATGAAGGCACGCCCCTCCCCGGCGAGCGCACCTGATCTTTGCTCTCGACAGTCACCACCGCACCATCCCCGACAACAGCAACACGATCTTGCTGGCCATGGCAGGGTGGCTGCGGCTGAGTTCCTGGGCACGAGCGACGTTATCGTAGCGGGACCGAACACCCCGGCCGTCTCGGACGCAGCCAGTTCAGCCGGCGATGCATTGGCCGCCGCCGACCGCAGGCGATAGAGCAAACCCTCGGCGAAGTTGCCCTCAACCGAGATCTGGTAGCGGCCGGCCGCCAGCAGCAGCGGCGGGATGGTCGTGGCCCCGTTATTCGGGTCAATCGGCTCGGAAAGAACTTCCTTGGCCGTCGCGGCGTCGCCCTCGCCGTCAATCCGGCTTAGGTGCAGTCGCCCGTACTCGCCGGGCAGGCCTTCCAGCGTCACCCGCCACAGCCGCTGGGCGGCTTCATCTTCGATCGTCCAAATGACGCTGTCGCGGTCGCTGCCTTGCGCAGAGCCGGCCAGACAGAACACACCGGCGAGAGACGCTGCGGCGCCAGGCGTATCGTTGGGCTCGACCTCCGCGGTACAGGTGTCCGCGTGCACGTGCGAGCCGGTTGCGATCAACGCCGTATCGCACACCACGAGGACAAGGGCGGCGCGCCATACCGTGCCTCGGGCGGAGCACATTGTTGACACCTCAAGCCGGACCGCAGCTGCCGCCGCCCTTACCGCTAGCGGGGGTCGACCGTTGCGTCATTTCGTCTTTCAGTTTCTGAGCGGCCCGCTCAGCTTTGCCCGCACCTCCCGATTCGAGCATCAAATCTAGCGCGACAGCGGCCGCACGCAGGCACTGACCATACTTCTGAAAAAACCTCCTATAGGCCGGCGTCTCTATCCTGGCCGGCTCCTCGGTGATTTCCTTTTTGACAAATTCGGCATGGCGACCGTCCTCCAGCTGGTCACGCAGTTGACCTGTGGCCGGATCGATCATCCACCAGCCGAGCAGGGCGGTTGCGCCGATTGTCACCGGTCGTCGCGGCACCAACATGTACCGCCCGCCGGCGAGGTGCGCCGCGATGCGAGCGACCGCCTCGGCCGAACCGCTAACGGCCGCGCTTTCGTCGTGGGGTCCCAGCCAGGCAAGGTCTATGGCCTGGCTCTTGGCTGCGTCGAAGATGGCGGCCGCATCGATGGGAGTGAACGCCGCGACGTCGCCGTAGCCCAGAGCCCGCAGAACGAATCTGGGGCCACCGACCGCGAGACGTTCGGCGAGGACGGAGCTAGTTGACCAAGCAACCGCCGCCCGAACGCTGTCGACATGGCCCGGCAGCACCGCGGCCGGATCGGTGATCACGTCCATCATGAGGTCGGCGTCGTTGTGGCGTCCCGGGTCGACGCTGGGAGTCCAACCGAGGAGACTGATTCCAGGGCGAAGCTGCACGAAGCGTGGCGCCGTGCTACCTGCCGGAGCCGACGCCGCATATAGGCGGCGAACTCACAACCACGCCGTTGGCTGGCGAGAGCTGCCCTGGCATGATCTCCGGCCTTGGCCATGGTCGACCGCGCAAGATCAGGGTACACGTTTGCGTTTGCGCTTGCGCTTGCGGACCCCCGCGCCATGTCACGCAATCGAGGACCAGAGAATTCTGCTACGAAGAGGACCTCTTCGCCGGCCCGTTAGGCCAAGAGAGAGGGCGACGTCCGGTATGAATCACCCCAACCCGCTGAACTGACGGCACAATTCGAGAAACGCGGGGAAAGGCGCCAATCCCGAAAGACTGGCTGGCTGTGCTTGCGGTCTGCCGCAAAATCGTCTCTGCGGCCCGATTTCGCTGTTCAACAGGGAATCAACAGGGAATTTTGCTCTTTTTCGGAGGTTTTCGAACGGATATTGCGCTTAATTCTGTCGGTACATCAATGTGTTGGATGCAAATTCCCTGCGTTGCATTAACAGGGAATTCCAATTCGGGTAGCAGGGATTGTTCGCTGGGGATCAGGGAAATTGTCAGGCCAACCAGGCAATTATCACCGGGGCGCCTTCATACATGGCTCTTCATTGGCGAACTCTCAATCGTCACACGGCTGTCCCACCGGGTCTGCGAATCGGACCTCAGAGCGAAAAACGATGCAATCCCGTTTGCTGCTTCGTAATGAAATCCCAGTCGTAAGTCACCCCGAGCCCAGGACCGGCGAGGACCGGCACGCAGCCGTCCTCATCAAGACCGCTGGGATTGTCGTCGTAATCGGAGAGGTAGACGGGGGGAATAAGGTTCGGCATGTCCGGCCCGATCAGCGCCATCTCGTAAAAATGGGTGTTGCGCATTGCCGCCATGCAGGCGCGATGAGCCGGTCCGCAAGCGTGGAGCTGCACATCGATGCCGACGGCCTCGCCAAAATGCGCGATCTTCATGGCCCCGGTGATGCCCATGTCGTACTCGGGATCGGTGTGGATGTAGTCGCAGCCGCCGGCGAGCACGAAATTCGCCTTCTGTTCGAGGCCTCTGATGTGCTCGCTGACAAGCAACGGCGTCTTCAACTGCTCGCGGAGCATACGCTGCCCGTGCGCTGACACCGACGCATCGCGATAGGGATCTTCGTACCAGAAGAAGTCGGCCTCGTCGCACGCCCGTCCGACGTAGAGGGCAGCCGCATAGGTACGAAGCTCGCAACCCGGGTCAATCATCAACGGATAGTCGTCGCCAACCGCGGCACGGACGCCCAATGCGTTGGCGGCCTCGCGCCGCGGATTCCCGTCATGCCAACCGTGTATCTTGAAGCCAGCAAATCCTTGCTCTTTGCAGGCCACGGCATAGTCGGCAAACGCTTCGATCGAGTCGAGCCCACCGCCATCCTCCTGACCGTGATGAGTGCTTGCGTAGGTAGGCAGCCGAGTACGAAAGGCGCCCAGCATGCTCGCCACCGAGATCCCGTATTTTCTGCCGACGAGATCCCACAGCGCGATGTCGAGGGGACCGTGGCCCATGTGATCGTAAGCACGAAGCTCGCGCTTGAGGTCGTCATAGATTTCTTCGCGGCGTTCTGGATCGCGTCCGAGGAGATGCGGCGCCAGCATGACTGTCTGGCCGAGCGCGGCAGGCGTCCCCACCCAATGGGTGACGTAGGCGCCCTCGCATCCATCGTCGGTGCGGATTCGAACAGCATAGCGCATCACTCTCAGCGTCCCGTTCGGCGCATAGCGCAGGTTGCTGACGCCCATGGCGCGGTGACCGCCTAGGTCGAGACCCTGAACGGAGAACTCAAAGGGGATTACGGTGACTTCGGTAATCGTGCTCATTGCGGAAATGCCTTGTGGTTTGAAGCTGATCAGAGGCGATAGACGGATTCAGCGTTGTCGGAGAACAGCTTGCGCTTCTCGGTCGGCTGAAAGTCAGCCACGATATTCTTGAATGCGGTGTAGAGCGCATCGAAGCTGCTATAGAGCTTGTCGACAGGGAAGTTGCTGGCGAACATCGACCGATCGATGCCGAAGATGTCGATGGTCTCAAGGACGAAGGGCCGGATCGAGTCTTCTGTCCAGTTCCAGTCGACCATGCCAAGTCCGGAAATCTTCACCCACACATTCGCTTCGGCTGCGAGCGCCCGCATGCCCGTGCGCCACAGCGCGATCGAATCGGCGTCGCGATCGACCGGCATGCCGGCATGGTTCAGGATGATGACCGTGTCCGGATGGTTGTGCGCCACCTGCGCGGCTTCGGCCATCTGGGCGGGATAGAGTTGCAGGTCGAAGGACAGATCGTATTTCTTGAGCAGTGCGAAGCCGGCCAGCCATGCGGGGTCGGTCAGCAGATCCGACCTCTCGATATAGGTCTTGGCCGGATCCGGGTGCCAATTCACGATGTGGCGAATGCCGCGCACGTTGGCGAACACGGCCTGGGCGGCCAGCACGGCCTCGACGTCCGCCTTGTTCAGTTCGGCGCGCGCCACGATCCCGTGCGGAAAGCCGCGCTGGTCGGCAATAGACTGTAACCAGCGCGTCTCCTCCACCGGCTTAGTCGGATCAAAACCAGCATCGACGTGGACGGATTTGACGAGGTGATGGCCTGCCGCGTCGGCGAGGTAATCGTCGAGGGTATAAGAGCGCGCGATCGGGGTGACATCACCGGCCACGCTGAGCGGCTGCGGCTTCACGGTCAACCATGGATAGGAGAACCGTTCGAGATCCCAGAGGTGATGATGCGGGTCGATAATCGGAAAGTCGTCCAACTGGTCCTCCTGTGTCTGCGCCCCGGGCGCTATTCCTCGTCTCTCGCGTAAACGCGGTAGAGCAGGATCGCCGCAATGATGACGAGGCCGTAGATGATGCTTCGGTAACCGATGGCGATGTTGACGATGGAAAGCACCGTCGTGAGGACCGTCAGGAAGATCGCGGCGATAAGTGTGCCGATGTAACTGCCGCGGCCTCCGAAGATCGAAGTGCCACCCAGCACGACCGCGGCGATCGCCGGCAGAACGAACTGGTCGCCCATGCCGAGGTAGCTCATCGTGGAAAATCCGGTGAACAGGATCCCGGTGATGCCGGCGCTGAGGCCACAGAGCGTGTAAGCCAGAATCAGAACACGGTCGTTGTTGATGCCGGAGAGGTTGCTGACGGTCGGGCTTTCGCCGACGCTGTAGAGATATCGACCGCCGCGCGTCGCATGAAGGCCGATGCTGACAAGAACGGCAAAGGCGAACCAGACCAGCACAATGATCGGGATCGGACCCACCCATCCGGTGGCGATCGTCTTGATGCCCTCGGTCGCTGTACCTGATGGTGTCCCCTGCGAATAGATGAGTGTGAAGCCCTGCATGACGTTGTTCATGCCGAGCGTCATCACGATGGGCGAGATCCGCAGCTTCGCGACACCGATGCCGTTGACCAAGCCGGCCGCGAGCGCGGTGCCAAGCGCCGCCATGAGGCCCAGCCAGAGGCGCGACGGATCACCCTGGGTAACGCCGGTGAAAACAATGCTGGAGGCCGTGATGGTCCAGGCGATCGACAGGTCGATGCCGCCGGTCAGCATCACGATCGTCTCGCCGATGGCCGCGATGCCAAGATAGGCCGACAGCGATACGAGCGTGAGAAGATTGGCCGCCGTGGCAAATCCGGTGGCAAGGAAGCTGCCGATGATCACGAGCACGACAAGGCAGAACAGGATCGTCAGCGGCGCAAGGATCACCGGGCGCCAGAACCGACGCCGCATGCTCGGAAAGACCGCCAACTCGCTCATCGATTTCTCTCCGACCAAACCCCGACCAGGAGCCGGCGTCCCAACTCGATGCCGACAACGCCGATCAGGATCAATCCGTTGATCAGGCTCTGATAGAAGGAGGAGAGCTCGGCAAAGTAGAGCAGCCGGCCGATGATCGAGAGGATCAGTGCCCCCATCACCACGCCTAGCGGAGCGCCCTTGCCGCCGCCTATCGAGACGCCACCGAGCACCACGGCCGCGATGGAAAGAAGAATGAAGCTGTCACCGATGGTCGGCGAGCCGCTCGCCGTGGCAATAGCAAGATAGAGGCCGCCAAGAGCAGCCAGCACTCCCGCCATGATATATGCGCCGAAGGTGACGAACTGGACGCGTACGCCGCTTGAGCGCGCGGCCAGCATATCGCCGCCGATGGCGCGTAGACTAAGCCCGAAAGGCGTGGACATGATCCAACCGGTAACGAGCGTCACCGCGAGCAGGAGCAGCAAAGGCACCGGCAAAAGGTCCCATCCGCCTTGGGTCAACGCGGCGGTGAGTTCACCAGGTACTTCACCGCCGGGACTGGGAAGTAGCACCAGCGCAACGCCTTGAAAAATCGACATCGTGGCGAGTGTCGCCAAGATCGGCGGCAGCCGCAGGCTCGCCACCAGAACGGCGTTGATAAGGCCCGCTAGAAGTCCGACGCCAAGCGCCAGCACGATCGCCAGAGGCGCACTCCACGCAAAGGTGATCGCGGCCACCGAGCCGGCGACGCTCATCACCGGCCCAAGCGACAGGTCGATGCCGTTCACCAGCACCACGAAGTACTGCCCTAACGAGACGCAAACCAGCGGCAGCACGTTCATGCAGAGCGTCCGCAGGTCGAAGGGACTGAAATGTCCGCCCTTCAAATAGACATTGACGAGAAACAGGACGGCAAAGATGGCGACGGCACCGATGACGCCCTGGCGCCCCTGCGCGCTAAGCCACCGCCGCATCGAGGCCTCCCGCCGTCAGAGAAGCTCGCACGATCCCCTCCGCTGAAAGCGCCTCACCCGAAAGCTCGGCACCTATACGGCCGTCAACCATCACGAGGACGCGGTGAGCGAGCTCGACCAGCTCGTGAGCATCAGTCGAATAGAGAATGACCCCGACACCTTGCGCGGCAAGGTCGGCGACAATCTCGTAGATCTGGACTTTGGTGCCGATGTCGACGCCGCGGGTCACGTCGTTGAGGAGGACGAGACGCGGTTCGGTCAGCAGCCACTTCTGAAGCAAAACCTTTTGCTGGTTGCCGCCGCTGAGATTGGCGACCGGATCCCTGCCGGAAGCCGTTCGGATCTGTAGCCGGTCGATCGCTTTGCGAACCATCTCCCGCTCCGAACGCCCGTCGATAAGCCCTGCGAAGCCCGAAAGCCGACGCAACACAGACAGGGACAGGTTGACGCCGACGCTCTTGTGCAGCAACAGGCCTTCAACCTTGCGCTCCTGCGGCACGTAAGCAATCCGATACCGAATGGCGTCGGCCGGTCGATGGAGACGGCAGAGCTCTCCAGCGATCCGGATGGCTCCACGACGCAGCCGATGCGCGCCGAACAGGGCGCGCAACAGAGCGTCCTGGCCCTGGCCCACCAGTCCGCCAAGGCCAAGAATCTCGCCCTTGTTGACGCTCAAAGTCACGTTGTGCAGGGCAGCGCTTTCCAGCCCCTCCGCTTCGAGCAATCGCTCGGCCGTGGCCGGCCGCTGCGGTGGAAAGGTGGCACCCGGCCGGCGACCGGTCATCCGCTCGACCGCCTGATCGTGCGAAATCTCGCCAACCGTTGAAACGCTGACAAGTTGGCCATTCCGCATGATCGCCACACGCTGGCAGAAGGCCACAACCTCATCCCAACGGTGAGAGATAAAAAGAATGATGGCGTCGCGCGCGCTCTCAGCCTCAATCATGCGCGCGAACCATTCGACCTCGGTCGCACCGAGCGCAGCCGTGGCCTCGTCCAGCAGCAGCACTCTGGGCTTGCGGCGGATCGCTCGCACAATTTCGATCATCTGCTGAAGTCCCAGCGGCAGATCACCGACGATGGCCTCTGGATTGGCAGGCACTTGGTACCGCTCAAGGACGGACCTTGCTTCGGCGTTCAGCCGCCGATGGTCGATGCTACCCCACGCCCGCTTCGGCGGCTCGAGAAGCTCCAAATTCTCGGCGACGGACAGGCTCCGCACCAGCGTCAGTTCCTGGAATACGCTTGCAATCCCGTGAGCGAGCATGCCTCGCGCGTCAAGACCGGAGACCGCCGCGCCGTCCAGGCTGACGCTGCCATGGTCGGGGCGAATGATGCCGCCGGCAATCTTAATAAGAGTCGACTTACCGGCTCCGTTCTCTCCTACAAGGCCGAGAACGGCCCCTGGCGCAGCCTCGAGCGTGACGCCTTGCACCGCACGCGTAGCGCCAAAGCTCTTGTCGATGAACTCAAGGAGAAGCATGCAACCCTCAAGCATTGGGCCCGCCTGTCGGCGGGCCCACCTTGCAGTGATCCAATCGGAAGCGCGGCTATTGGCTGAGCAAATCCTGGATAGTGAGCGGCTGCATGCCGGAATTCGGGATCTCGATATCGGTGTAGACCGTCGGCGGCAGATCCGGAAATACGTTGACGCCCTCCTTCAGTTGGTCCGTTGTGGCCGACGGAATGTCGACATTGATTTCTTTCGACGCCGGAGGATTGCCATCGAGCGTGTCGACGGCAACCTTCAGCGCATAGGCGCCGAGGGTTGGCGGGTCGCCGACCGAAATGCCGACCAGGCCCTGATCCTTGTATTTCAGCATGGCAAGCCGCCAGCCATTCGAAGCTTCGCCCGTCATCGGCACAAATGGCCGGTGAAGGTTGAGGAAAGCCTGAACCACGCCGTAGCCGCCGGCCTGGCTAAGGACGCCATTGATGTTAGGATGTCCCGGCAGCACCTTGGTCATTTCGGCTTGGGAAACGCTCTCATCCCATTTGCCGTAGACTTCGGCGACGATGTGGATGTCGGGGTACTTCTTCAAGGCGTCGGTCGCACCCTTGTATTCCGCATTGTCGCCTTCGAAGCCCGGGACGCCGCGATTCATGATGATGTCGCCCTTGCCTTTGAGGGTATCAGCCATCCATTGGCCCATGATCCCGCCGAACTTCACGAAATCGACACCGACCTTGTAAGCCGAAGGGGCGGTGACGGCGTGATCGAAATCGACCACGATAATTCCCTGTTTCGCTGCCTCCTCGAGAACCGGATTGAGCGCCGATTCCGAGGCCGGATCGACCAGAATCGCGTCGACCTTCTGGGATATCATGTCGTCGATGGCGGCAATCTGCGCCTGCACGTCGGTGCCGGAGTTCACCACCGTCAGCTTGACCTTGTCTTTGTAGTATTTCTCGGCGTAGGCCTTGGTCAGGTTGACCATCTGCACGCGCCACTGGTTGCCGATGTACGAATTGCTGAGCGCGATGTGGTAGACCTTGTCAGCCGCCTGCGCGGCGGAACTCAGGGCGACCGCCGACATGAGCGTGCCTACGCACGTCCAGGAAAACAGCCGTGAACGATGATGAGACATTTCTTCCCTCCTTCTAGTTAATGTTCTTGACGTTGGCGGGCTTACGGTCGGGCCTCCTTCCTCACTCTCCCGCGACAAGGCACTGAAGCTGGCGTCGCGATCGCTCGATGTGGGCCCGCATCAGATCGCGGGCAGCGCGGGCGTTGCGAGCGGCGATGGCGTCAACGATGGCAGCGTGCTCCTGAAGTGCCGGTGCCGCGTCAATGATCCCGTGATTGAGGTAGAGATGCGCCAGTCGGTGATGGCTGTGCAGTCTCTGGATCGCGGAATATCAGGAACTGATTCCCTGTCGCTTTGGCGATGAGGTCATGGAACGCCGCATTCCCGTCCGTGAACTGAGCGAACTGTGCGTAGACGCTGCCGGTCGGTGCGGCATGCATCGCGAGCTCGACTTCCCGCAGGCGCTCCAGGTCGTCTTCGCTGATGTGTTTGGCTGCGCGACTGGCAGCCAAGGGCTCCAGATGCAACCGCACTTCACAAAGGTGTTCGAACGACGTCGGTGTCAGCAGCGGCTCAGTCCGATAGCGGCCGTTTTCCATCTTGCTGACCAGACCGTCACTTTCGAGCCGAGCTAACGCTTCTCGAATCGGTGTCGGAGAGACACCGAGGTCTCGGGCCAGCACGTCGATGGCCATCCAACTGTCGGGAGCGATGCGGCGGTCGAGGATAAGCTCCCTCAGTCTCTCGTAGGCATGATCGGCCAACACCCGCCGCTGCAGGGGCCGACTGTCTGTAGCCCTTGCAACCACTAGGCTCGCGACTTTTGCATCTGCTGCCATCTCGGTCCTCGGCAGATTGCCGATCAGCGGGCCAAATCCCGGAGACGCCCTGAAGCAATATCCTATAGGATATTTGGCATTGCTGGGCAAGGTCTGCGACCGACGAGAGCTAAGGGGACGAGCAATGTCTTCGGCGAGGCGGAGTGCTATTGCGCGCCAGATGCTCGGCGGGGAAGGTCGCCTTGCCCTCGACGCCAACGACGTGTGGCCAACCGTCGCCGACGTTCTCCGCGCCACCGAGCAGTTGCTGCTCTACGATCCTTAAAGTCTGACTCGAAACGATGCGATTGATTTCAAGCTCTTGCGAGCTTGCGGGTGAGGGTTCGAATGTGAGCGACAAGCATCCAGGCGAGGGCGCTCGGGATTGTCGCTTCGAAGTCCTTGGCAAGTCTGCGGCATCGGCCGAGCCAGGCGAAGGTCCGTTCAACCACCCATCTGCGGGGAAGCACGACGAAGCCGGCGGCGGGATCGGAGCGCTTGATGATCTCGATGGTCCATCGCCCGAATGCGGTCAGCGCATCGCGGAGTTTGTCGCCGGCGTAGCCACCATCGGCGAAGAGGTGACGCAGCCAGGGATAAAGCGAACGGATCGAGGCGAGAACGCTGACGGCGCCATCGCGATCCTGGATGTCGGCAGCATGGACCTGCAAGCCGACGAGATGACCCTCGGTGTCGGTGACGATGTGGCGCTTGCGTCCCTTGATCTTCTTGCCCGCATCATAGCCGCGCGGACCGCCGCTTTCCGTGGTTTTCACCGACTGGCTGTCGATCACGCCGGCCGACGGGCTGGCTTCGCGTCCCGCCTTCTCACGGGCGGTCATGACCAAGGCGTGGTTGATCGTGAAGAACCGACCACCGCGCGACCATTCATAGAAATAGCCCTGCACGGTCGAATAGGGCGGGAAGTCCTTCGGCAACTGCCGCCACTGACAGCCGGTCGAGGCGATGTAGAGGATCGCATTCATGACCGAGCGAAGATCCGTCGTGCGTGGACGCCCGATTGACGACGGCGCTGGCATGAATGGCTCGATCAATGTCCATTCCGCATCGGTCAGGTCACTTGCGTAGCGCAGGCCTTCGCGCCGATACTGCGGTCGAGTGATTTCAGTCCAAGGCATCGTGATCTCCATCAAATCTTCGCAAATCCGACGGAATCATAACCAACTGGAATCACTCAACTCTTTTTCAGTCAGGCTCTTAGTGGATCGAGCAGCCGTTTCCGGCGCGCTGACAATGATTTGGTGGCGATTTCCTTGCTTCGTATTAACAGGGAAGTCACCGGGTCACCTTCAAACACGGCTCTTCATTCGCCGAAGCGGCTGAACCGATCGTAGGTATCTTCGATCCCGCCAACGTCGTCATCCTCGTCGGTTGATGAGATGTGGAGGAGCGTAATGGCGTGCCCCTTCTGCTGATAGAGGGCTTGAACGGCCAAATCGATGCTGACGGGTCTTGCTAGCCACTCATCGGCCGCGGCCTCGCTCATGGACGTCAGGCCAAGGTCGTCAGCATCGGCTGGCAAATCCGGAATTGGGAGGCCTCTCCGGACACTGAGCCGCGGGCAGTCCTCCGAGCTTTCGAAATAATGAAGACGGCCATCTCGGCTGAACACCACCGCCAAAGTCTCCTGGTGGCACGCCACGTAGCGGCGGGCAGCCGCCGTCTTGCTGATATTCATGTCGGACGACATCGACCGGACAGCCGCCAGGTCCGGTGCACCGCCGAGGTATCGCTTGATGCGTGGTAACGGTGCCAAGAGTTCGATCGCGAACAGATTTGCCTCGGCTTCCTGGCGCCGGTGCCGATCCGCCGCATCCAATTGATGCTCAGACATGTCCCTGCGGCTGCACCGAAAGCCATCCGGGGAAGTCGGCCTGTGGCCCGGGCTCAGGAAGTGCAGCAACTCGTGGCCGGCGGTGAACCGCCGACGACGGCCGTTCGAGTTTTTGTTTAGCAGGATGGCGCCCTCGCTTCTCTCCGGCATGGTCACGAGGGCGCCCTCGATATTGATCAGAGCTTCATGCCGGATTTCAATGATGTCGAGCGCCCTGGCGATCTCGAACACCGCGACCGGCCCTGTTCCTTGACCGAGTTGCTCATGGATCGCTGCGGCGATCCGAACCGGATTCGCTCCCACGTCCTCCAGAGCAATTCGATCAAGCCTTAGCGCCATTGCCCTTAGCGGTGCTGCTGCCTATGGGCGAGAAGGGTCTTCATCATGTCGGACAAGATCGCGCGCTCGCGGGGATCCAGCTTCTTCGCCTGTCGAAACATCTGCTGCAGTTCGGGGTCTGCGTCGGACGCGTCGATGTCCTCGCCCACCAGGAAGGCGACCGTCGTCCCGAAATGATCGGCCAGTCGTGTCACCAGCGCCATTGAGGGGTTGTCCGCGCGGCCCTTCTCCATCTCCCATATGTGGGCCTTCGACACGCCGACCGCATCGGCGACCTCCTGCAGGGACTCCCCCTTCTTCTGGCGCAGCTCCGCCAGGCGCAGTCCCAGGCTCATTTGTGGTGCTCCTCCAGCCACCGTCGTCACGGTAGCCCTGCTCCGTTTTGGTGATCTGACGCTTTCATACCATAACTGTTGCACGTCGAAGGCGTTTTATTTATCTTACGATCATGTTCACTCCAATTCCGAAGGAGGCCGACCAATGAGCCAACCAAACGTGGAGATGCTAGCAACTGCCGACCTCCGTCCGTGGTTGAAGAACGCGCGAACTCATTCGCGGAAGCAGATTCGGCAGATTGCCGACTCCATCGAGCGCTTCGGCTTCACCAACCCAGTCTTGATCGACAACAACAATGCGATCCTCGCCGGTCACGGCAGGGTGGCAGCGGCCGAGCTCCTGGGCATGAGCGAGGTGCCGTGCCTGCGGATCGAGACGATGACGCCGGAAGAGAAGCGCGCTTACGTCATCGCCGACAACAAGCTCGCCCTGAATGCCGGCTGGGACGAGGACATGCTCGGCGAGGAGCTGAAGGCTCTGCTCGACCTCGATCTGGACTTCGACATCGGCATCACCGGCTTCTCGATCCCCGAGATCGAAGCCTGGTTGATGGAGCTTGGCCCGGAGGAGCCCGGCGACCCGGCCGACGACATCCTGCCGGACCGAGGCCCCTCCCCGCTGCCGTCTCGGAGACATCTGGCAGCTGGGGCCGCACCGGCTGATCTGCGGCAGATTCTCTGGATCGCGGACACCGTTGCCGCCCTCATGGGCGGCGAACAGGCCCAGATGGTCTTCACCGACCCGCCCTACAACGTGCCCGATCCAGGGCCATGTCGGCGGCTCCGGCGCCATCAAGCATCGCGAGTTCGCCATGGCCTCGGGCGAGATGAGCCAGGCGGAGTTCATCGACTTCCTGCGGTCAGCTTTCGCAAAACCTGGTCGATTTCAGCGTCGACGGCTCAATCCACTTCATCTGCATGGACTGGCGCCACATGGCCGAGATGCTGGCAGCGGGCACCGGAACCTACAGCGAGCTCAAGAACCTGATCGTCTGGGTGAAGGACAACGGCGGCATGGGCACCTTCTATCGCTCCCGCCACGAGCTGATCTTCGCCTTCAAGAACGGCACGGCGCCGCACATCAACAGCTTCGAGCTCGGCCAGCACGGGCGCTACCGGACCAATGTCTGGCAATGTCCGTCGTCAGAGAATTTGGGACAGCGAGCGCGGTCATTTGAGGGAGGCTCTGGCTCGTCTGGTTGGTGATGTTATGCGGCTTGCCGGCGATGCAGCAAGCGTCGGTTGGCGATGGTCTGTCGTTTGATCCTTTCCCGTTCGATGAGGATGGTCTGGCCGCGCCCGAAGTAGACGTCGGCCGGCGCGAGGTTGCCCAGGCTCTCGTGGTAGCGCAGGTGATTGTAGTCGGCGACGAAGGCGTCGATCTGGGCTTCAAGGTCGCCGGGCAGGTAGTAGTTTTCGAGCAGGATGCGGTTCTTGAGCGTCTGGTGCCAGCGCTCGATCTTGCCCTGGGTCATCGGGTGATAGGGCGCCCCTCGAACGTGATCCATGGCCTGGCTTTGGAGCCATTTGGCGAGGTCGCCGGAGATGTAGCTCGCGCCGTTATCCGACAGGAGCCGCGGCCGGTGAACGACTGTGACCTGATCCAGCCCGGCGGCCTTGAGCGCCAGGTCGAGGGTGGCGGTGACGTCCTCGGCGGTCATCGTCGTGCACAGTTTCCAGGCGACGATGTAACGCGAGAAGTCGTCGAGGACGGTCGACAGATAGAACCAGCCCCAACCGATGACCTTGAGATAGGTGAAGTCGGTCTGCCAGAGCTGGTTGGGCGTCGTGGTCTTGTCCTTGAACTCGTCGGCCGCCTTGACGACGATGTAGGCGGGGCTGGCGATCAGATCGAGCGCCTTGAGCAGGCGATAGACCGAAGCTTCTGACACAAAGTAGCTTTCGGTGTCGGTGAAGCGGACGGCCAGTTCCCGGGGCGACAATGCCGGCTCCTCCAGCGCCAGCTTCTTGATCCGCTCGCGGACATCGTCCGGAATACGATTCCAGACCCGATCAGGCCGAGGCGAACGATCGTCGAGAGCTTCCGGCCCGCCGCTCTGGAACAGCTCGTACCATCGGTAGAAGGTCGACCTCGGGATGCCGAGCTTGTCGAGTGTACGCTTCGCCGGCAGATGGGACTGCTCGACCAGCCGGATGATTTCAAGCTTCTCGCAGGCCGGGTATCTCATGCGTCGTCCTCCCCATCCCCCGTCACGCTTTTTTTGAGCAGACGGTTTTCCAGGGTGAGTTCAGCCACCACTTCCTTGAGGGCGCTCGCCTCGCGGCGAAGGTCCTTGACCTCGTCCGAGGTCGCCGCCCGCGCCGTGTCGCCCGCCAGTCGCTTCTTGCCGGCTTCGAGGAACTCCTTAGACCAACGATAATAGAGGTTTTGGACGATCCCTTCGCGGCGGCACAGCTCGGCGATGCTGTCCTCGCCGCGCAGCCCTTCAAGCACAATACGGATCTTCTCTTCGGCCGAAAAATGCCGCCGGGTCGCGCGGCGAATGTCCTTCACGACCCGTTCGGCCGGCGATCTCACCGTCCCGGATTTCTGTCTCATCTTCGCTCCCTCCAAGGGCTACGATGAGCCGGAAATCCTCCCTTACTCAATCCGCTAAATCTGTCTCATAGGCGCTGACGCCGGACAGTCTGGCAATACAGGGGCGTCAATACGCTACGCGCGGGTCGTATGGATGAGCTGGCCCTCCATCCGACCGTGAAGCCGGTTCAGCTGATCGCCGATGCCATCAAGGACGTCTCCCAGCGCCGCGGCATCGTTCTCGACCTCTTCGGCGGCAGCGGGTCAACCTTGATCGCTGCTCACAAGACCGGCCGGGTCGCCTATCTCTGCGAACTCGATCCGGTCTACTGCGACCGCATCATCCAACGCTGGGAGATCTACGCCAAGGACGATGCCGAGCGCGTTGCCTGCGGCCTCGCTGTCGCCGCTTCCGCGAGACCGAAGGCTGCTTGAGCCATGAGACAAAAGGATGCCAAGAAGGCCCTGACCGTCCGCCCGCCATCGTCAAACTACGAGGTGGGCTATGGCAAGCCGCCCGTCGAAACACGGTTCAAGCCGGGTCGATCGGGCAACCCGTACCGGCCGTCCCAAAGGGTCAAGGCGAAAAGCCAAGACCGCCCGCCCTGAACGAGGAGCGGTTGAAGGGCATCATCCTCGAAGAAGCCTACCGCTCCATCCGCATCAACGATGCCGAGAGGCAGGTCTCCATCCCGATGGCCCAGGCGATCGTGCGCTCATTGGCCGTCAACGCCGCCAAGGGCAATCAGCGAGCTCAGCGTCTGTTCACTGAACTTCTCTCGGTGACGGAGCGCGACAACAAACGCCTTCACGACGAGTGGCTTGAGACAGCGATCGAATACAAAGTCGAATGGGACAAGAAGCTCGAACGTCGCAAAAATCTTGGCATCATCGACACGCCAGAGCCCCTCCCCCATCCCGACCATGTGATCATCGACATGAAGGCCGGTGGCGTGCGGATCATCGGGCCAATGACGAAGGAGGAGAGACCCTACTGGGACGAATTGCGGGCGCGGAAAGAAGACAACGAGGAAGAGATCGCCGAACTGGAGCGCATCTTGATCGAGGAACCGGACTACCCCTATCGCAAACAGGTCCTCGAGGATCTCGAACACGCCAAGAAGATGCGTGCGCTGTTTCAGAAAGTCTTGCCCGACTGACCGCCAGCCGAATGATTCTGGACAGCTCAGCGTGGCTAGGAGTGGAGCATCGCCCGATCTAACCTGCGAAGCGTGGCTCCTTTAGACCGCGTACTCCAACGTCGACGGCAAATAGGGATCCTGCTAGCGGCTCGTTGACAAGTCTTGGGTCGGTCTCATCCCAGATCGCGCTTGTTACGTAGAGCGTGGTGAGATCCGGACCGCCGAACATGCAGCTTGTCGGCCGGCTGACCGGCATTCTGATGGTGCGATCGATGGTCCCATCGGGCCGGTAGCGGACGACGCGCCAGGCATCCCACTGGGCGTTCCACAGGCAGCCTTCGGCATCGACCGTCGCACCGTCGGGAATGCCCGGGCCGTCGTCGATCGTGGCGAACACCCGCTTGTTGGCGACGGTGCCGGATGCTGCGTCATAGTCGTAGGCGTAGATCGCCTTGTCCATGAAGTCGCCGAAATAGAAGCGCCGGTCGTCGGGGCTCCATGCCGGGCCGTTGGAAATGCCGAAATCCGGCGTCGAGTTCGGTCACCGTGCCGTCGGGATCGAGGCGGTAGAGCGCGCCGAGATGCTCCTTCAGCTCGTCATCGAGCGTACCAACGACAAAACGGCCGCGACGATCGACCTTGCCATCGTTGATGCGGGTGCGCGGATTGTCCTTCTCGCTGTCGGCGATCCAGGTGACGGCGGCGCTCTGCGGATCGAACAGGCCAAACCCCTTATCGAAAGCGACGACGAGCCCGCCCGCCTCGCGCTCGGCCAAGCAGCACGGCCGCATCTCCGTCGGCCAGCGGTCGAGGCGGCCGGTCGCCGGATCAAGCCGGAGAATCTGACGCGCGAGGATATCGACCCACCACAGGACCTGGTCGCGCGTGCTCCAGACCGGCCCTTCGCCGAGCAGGTTCTTCGCCTCAACGACAACGGTGATTTCCGTCATGATGTCACTCCATTGCAGTCCCGGCTCGCCGTCACTCGGGCAGAAGGATGCCGAGCTTCGCCATGACCCCGCCATCGGCGGTGATCGCAGCGCCATTGATGAACAACGACTCCGGTCCGGCGAGGAAAGCGACCAGCGCGGCGATTTCCTCGGCCCTGCCGACGCGACCGACGGGATGCATCGCACCCCAGCCGGCGATCATCTGCTCCTCAGTCGCCGCGCCCTTGGTCTCCCGTGCGGCAAATCGCAGGAGCGGCGTGTCCACCGAGCCAGGGCAGATCGCATTGCAGCGAATGCCCTCGCCGGCGTGATCGACGGCGATCGCGCGCGTCAGGCCGAGGAGGCCGGCCTTTGAGGCTGCATAGGCCGCAGCTCGCCGCGAGCTTGCGAGCGCCTGCACCGAGGCAATGTTGACGATCGCACCGCCGCCCGCTTTGCGCATGTGGGGGATCGAGCGGCCGGCAAGGAGATACGCGGACTTGAGGTTGACCGCGATGACGCGGCCCACACGTCCGGCGCGGTATCGACCACAGTTCCATAGGGCTGGATGCCGGCGGCATTGACAACGATGTCGAGGCGCCCGAATGCACTGACCGCCCCGGCAACCAGGCCGTCGATGGCTCCGGCGTCCGCCAGGTCCACGACGTAGGCTCTGGCCCGCCTGCCAACTCGCGCTAACGCGGCCGCGGACTCCACCACTGCATCCGCCTGCACGTCCGCGAGGACAACCGCGGCCCCGTCTGCTGCCAGTCGCGCTGCGGAGGCGAGGCCGATTCCGCCGGCAGCCCCGGTCACGATGGCAACACGCCCGGTGAATGGCGGGCTCACGTCTGCAGCCGCGCAATGAGCGGTTGACCGGGTGCCCCATCGTCGAACAGATGCAGCGTCGCGCCGTCCCGTACGACCAGGCCAACCGGCTCGCCGACCCGCCGGCTGACGCCCGGCGCAAGCATGGCGCGGAGCCGCCCGCCATCGGCACCGTCGGCGATCAGGATCGACTCCCGGCCGAGGTGTTCAACGGCAAAGACCTTCGCCGAGATCGCGGCAGTTTCCGGTGTATCGGCGATGGCAAGATGCTCCGGCCGTATCCCGAGCACGACCTGCTGCCCGCTGCTCACCTTGTCGGCCTCGCCGAGAGGAATGCGAGCACCCGCGGCGGTGAAGACGCGCCGGCCCGCCTCGTCGATCACGACGCCGTGGATGAGATTTCATCGGCGGCGAACCGATGAAGGCGGCAACGAAGCCGGTATCCGGACGGGCATAGATCTCGTCGGGAGTGCCGATCTGTTCGAGGCGCCCACTGCGCATGATGGCGATGCGGTCGCCCATGGTCATCGCCTCGGTCTGGTCGTGCGTGACAAAGATCATCGTCGTACCGAGACGCTTCTGCAGGTTGACGAGCTCGGCCCGCAGGCCGAGGCGCAGCGCCGCGTCGAGCGAGGCGAGCGGCTCGTCGAGCAGGAAGACCGAGGGATGGCGGACGATCGCCTTGGCGGTGGCAACCCGCTGGCGCTCGCCGCCGCTGAGCTGCCCGGGATACTTGTCGAGCAGCGGCGTCACATCGACCGTCGCCGCGGCTTCGGCGACGCGGGCGCGCACGTCGCTTCGCGATATGCCGGCAAAGCGCAAGCTCATCGCGATGTTGTTGCGCGCCGTCAGGTGCGGATAAAGCGTCGAGGCCTGGAAGACCATGGCGACATTGCGCTGGTGCGGCGGCATCCCGGTCACGTCGGCGCCGTCGAAGAGGATGCGTCCCGCGCTTGGCATCTCGAGCCCCGCGATGCAATTCATCGTCGTTGTCTTGCCGCAGCCGGAGGGTCCCAGCAGCACGAGGAGTTCGCCGTCGGCAACGATCAACGACAGGTCGTCGATCGCGCGGTGCGGGCCGAAGGTCTTGGCGACGTGGTCGACGGTTATTGCGGCCACCGGCAGGTTTTCTCCTATCTCACCGGGTCGACGAGGTTCATCTCTGCGAGCCGCCGCTGCAGGACAAATGCGATCAGAAACGGAGGCACCAGAGTGAGGAACATTGCCGCGGCAAGGTGCGGCGGGTTGGGGAGCTGGAAGAGAAAGCCGGACATTGCCGCGGGCAGCGTGACGGCCGTCGAGCCGCTGACTAGGACCTGGGCGTAGACGTACTCGTTCCATGAGAACAGGAACGCGACCACGGCCGCCACCGTGATCCCCGGCCGTGCCAGCGGCACCATGACGCGCAGGAACGTCGCGCCGCGCGAGAAGCCGTCGATGCGCGCGAGCTTCTCGACGGGCGGTAGATTGCGGAAATAGCCGATGAGCATCCAGGTGACGAAGGGAATGGTGATGGTGAGCACCACGATAATCAGGCCGGCGCGCGTGCCGGCAAGGCCGAGGCGCACGTAGAGCGCGTAGAATGGAATGAGGGTCGCGACCGGCGGCTGGGCGACGGCGAGCAGCACTGAAATGAGCAGGAGCTCCTTGAAGCGGAACTCGAGGCGGGCAAATACGTAGGCCAGCGGCACGACCACGACGATCGTGATCGCCGTGACGATCACCGAAACGATCATGCTGTTGAGTGCCCCGCGGAGGATTTGTGCGGATTGGCCTGACGCGATGAGGGTGATTCCCGCATCGGTGACGTAGGGGAACCCGAGGATGTTGAAAAAGGCGCCGGGCTGCGGCGCCGGCGGGAAGATGGCCGGCGGGAAAAGCGCGATCTCCGCCGATGTCATCAGTGCCATGCGCAGGAGCCAATAGATCGGGAGGAGGGACCAGATAATGGTCGCCGCCACCGCGAGCCAGTGGAGAAATCCCGGCTTCCTCATATTGAGCGGTCCACCCGCCGCCCCCAGACGAGGTAAAGTAGCCCCGTCGACAGCACGATGAGCGCCAGCAAGTAGAACGACATCGCCGCGCCGAGGCCGAGCTTCAGGCTCTGGAAGCTTGTCTTGTACAGCTCGTATGGCAGGACAGCCGAAGCACGCCCGGGCCCGCCGCCGGTCATCAGATAGACGTAGTCGAACAGGCGCAACGACATGGTCGTCGCGATGCAGGCGAAGACGAAGAGGGTGAAGCGGAGCGGCGGGAGAGTAACGTTGAAGAAGGTGGCGAAGGCGCCGAGACGGTCGACCGCAGCCAGGTGATAGAGCCGCTCCGGGATGGTTGCGATGTTCGCCGCCAGAAAGAAGCCGACGAGGGGCGCGAGGTTCCAGGCATTGCCGATCGAGAGAACCTCGACGACCGTCGACGTGTTGATGATGCTCACCGGCTGGTCGCCGCCGAAGAGTCCAGAGATGGCCGAGATGACGCCGCCCTGGCTGGAGGTCAGATAGAAGAAGATGACGCCGGTGCCGTAGAGCGACACCGACCACGGCAGGATGATCAGCGCCCGCACGAGCGCGCGTCCGCGGAACGGCCGCGCCAGCACCAGGGCGATGCCGAGGCCGATGGCGAGGGTCAGCACCACCGACTCCACGGTGAAGCGTATCGAGATCAGTGTGGACTGCCAGAAGTCGGCGGACCGCGCGATGTCGACGAAGTTCTGCGCCCCGACAAAGGTGGAATGATAGCCGCCGAAGAACTTGATCGTGTGCAGGCTGAGCCACACGGCGTAGCCGAGCGGATAGATGACGACAAGCAGCAGGAAGGCGATGACCGGCAGGGCAAGGAGGAGAGCGAACTGCAGGTTCGACAGTTCGCCGGTGCGCCCGCCGGCGGAGGAAACCGTCCCCGACGAAGCCGGGGACGGTGTCTTGTAAGGCGCTCGGATCAGAGCCCGTTCTCCTTGTTCAGCGCCGCGATTTTGTCATTGATCGCGTTGATCGTCTCGCCGACGTCTCGGTTCTCCGAGAGGAAGACCTGCAACTCGTCCTTCAGCCACGAATTGAACTCATCCGACCAGACCACGTTCCAGGTCCCCGTCGGGTAGGGCGTGGCGGCGTAGAGATCGAGCAGCGCCTGGTAGTCGCCGGGGCGCGACAAGGCCTTCTCGATCGCCTGCTTGGCGTGGTCGCTTTCCATCACCGACTTGTAGGCCGAGAACAGCATGGCCTCGTCGAGCCAGCGCTCGGCGACGGCAGCGGTGCCGTTCTGGTCGTGATAGCCATACCAGGATGCGAAGCGCTTGACGTTCTCGAGCGCGTTGTCCGGGCGGTTCCGCTTGACCGTCAGATAGAGGGCCGAGTTGATCAGGCCCCAGCTCTGCTTCTTGTAGGGCAGGAACGTGACGTTCCCCGCAATCTGCGACGTCGCCGGATCGTTGAAGGTCTTCAGGTCATAGGCCGACTGCGGGCTGTAGACATACTGGCCGGAGCCCCATGCCTGAAGATAAGCGGCCTGATTCCAGGTGATGACGTCCTTCGGGACGAGGCCGTCATTGTAGACACGCTTCCAGTCGCGCAACGTGTCGCCGCCGGGGCCGTCGACCGTCAGAGCCGGAGCATGCGTCTTGGCATCGGCTACCTGGCCGCCACGGTTCAGCACCTCGAAGGTGAAGGCCCACGGAATCCCGGACCACTCGTTGTACCAGTGCGGCAGGTAGGGCACCTGAACGCCCTTGTCGCGCAGCACGTAGAGCTGATCGTAGAGCGACTTCCAGTCGGCCGGGAAATCGGCGTCGGTGAAGCCGATATCGCCGTACTTCTTCAGGTTCACCTGGACCAGGCCGCGCGTGGTGACGAAATAGGAAAGGCCAATGACTTTGCCGTCGTCATTGCTCCACGCTGCCTTGATGTTCGGGTACATGTCCGCGATCGCCGCGTCGCCCTCCGGCAGCTGGTCGGCGGTCACGACCCAGCCGCCCTTGTCGTAGCGGAAGGCGGATGACGGGTTGCCGTAGATCAGGTCGAGATCGCCACCGGCGATCAGCTGGCTTTCCATGATCGACGGATAGTCGCCGGTCACCGTCTGGTAGTCGACGTGGCCGTTCATTTCCTTGTTGTAGCGGTCGACGTTGCTCTGCACGACGTCCGTGCGGAACTGCCAGCCGCGGAAGAAGACCGGGTCATTGCTGACCGGGCCAAGGTCCGCGGCAAGGACAGAACCGGATGCGACGAGCACGGTCGCGACGAGCGGCCCGCCCAGGATCAACGATAACTTCGACATCTTCCCACTCCTTCCCTCTGGGGACTGTTCTTTCCGATACCCCTTCATCTCTTCCCCCCCTCTAGGCGGGCCGGTCTCCCTGCTTCACCACAAGCGTGCGGGTATCGACGCCGGGCAGCATCGCTGCCGGGTCACGCGTTGCGACGATATCGATGACGGTTGGCACGGACGCCTCGGCGAGGCCCGCCGTCAGCGCCGCGTTGAGTTCAAAGGGCTGCTCGACGCGGATCCCCTTGCAGCCAAGCGCACGGGCGACGTCGGCGTAATTGGTCTCCGACAGATCGGAAGACTGGTAGTTGCCGGGCCCGTAGACGGCGTGCTGGAGCGCCTTCACGTAACCCGACGCCGCGTTGTTGACGACGCAAACCGTGATGCCGGCGCCGACCCGGCGCGCCGTCTCCAGGTCGCCAAGGGCCATGTTGAGGCCGCCGTCGCCGGTCAGCGCAACGACTGGCCGGTCCGGTGCAGCGAGCTTTGCGCCAATCGCGCCGGGCACTCCGTAGCCGATCGAGGCCAGTCCCCGGTCCGGAAGGTACGATCGCCCGCTGCGCTTTGTGTCGTAGAAGAGTCCGGTCCAATGGGCGGCAAAGCCGCCGTCGGCGATCAGCAACGCGTCGGCGGGGAGTACCCGGTTCATTTCCGCGATCAGGCGGGCGACGTTGATAGGGGTCTCGTTGGAGTCGGTTCGTGCGCGCGCGGCCTCCCGCCACGCCGCCATGCGAGTCGCCACCTCCCGCCGCAACGGCTCGCGGCGGGTGCGCTGGTCCGGGGCGGTCTCCGCGAGTGCGGCATGGAGGTCAGCGAGGCCGAGGCGAGCATCGCCCCACAGCTTCACGGTTGCAGCGGTGGTGCGACCGAACTCCTCGGCGGCAATGTCGAGGTGGATCAGGGGCACCTGCGGCGGGATGAGAGTAAAGCGGCGGGTGGCGATCTCGCCGAGCTTGCATCCGACCACGATGAGGCAGTCGGCGGTCTCAATCAGATCATTGGCGATGCGGCTGTAGCGACCGAAGAGGCCGGCGGAGAGCGGGTCGACGCAGGCGATTGCACCCTTGCCGCTCATGGTGTGCGCGACGGGAATGGACAGCGCCCTGGCAAATTCGGTCAGCTCGACGTCAGCCCGGGAGAGATGAACACCGCCGCCTGCCAGGATCAGGGGGCGATCGGCCCGCTCGATGATCGCAGCGGCGCGTGCCGCAGCGGCGGCATCCGGGCGGCAGCGCACCAACGGTGCACCCAGCGCGTCGATCTCAACCTCGAGATCCTCGACGGCGACGTCGATCTCGCCATGGCAGACATCCTCGGGCAGGTCGAGAACGACGGGCCCGGGGCGCCCCGATGACGCAACGGCAAAAGCGCGCCGGACGAGTTCCGGAATACGCTCGATCTGCTCGATGCGAATGAGTTCCTTGACGATCGGACGCAGAATTTCGGTCTGCCTCGTCTCCTGGGTCATATTCTTCCAGGAGTGGGCGCGGTGCGTGTCGCCGATGATCGCGACGATCGGCACACCGGCGTTGAACGACTCGACGAGAGCGGTCACCAGATTGGTGGCGCCGGGGCCGAGCGTCCCGTCGCAGACGCCCACGCGTCCGGTGACACGGGCGTAGGCATCGGCTGCGAAAGCGCCGGTGCGCTCGTCATTGATCAGGTGGTGGTCGAGGCCGAGGGTGCGAACCGCCTCGTAGAAGGGCAGGAGCTGAAAACCGCCCATCCCGAACATCGCCCCGACGCCGTGAGCGCGCATCATCTCGGCAAGGATGCGCCCACCGTTCATCCGGGTTGTCTGACGGGTCGCCTGATCAGTCATTGCCACCTCATGAACGAAGAAAGACGGCGACCAATTCGCGCGTCGTCTGGCCTGGCCGGCCACCGGCAGCCTGCCCGGGCCCGTTGACGAACGACACGACGCCGTCCTGGTAGGTCGACAGCCCTTCGCCAATCCGTGCGCTGCCAGCGGCGACTGTCGCGGCGGCAATCTGCCGATGGGCGAGAGCGTCAAGACGGCCAATGCCCGCGCGATCTACGCCCACCCCGGCATCGTTGAAGACGGCAAGCAAGGCGCGGACCCTGAGCGCCGCTTCGGCAACGCCGCCAACCAGTCCGCCGTGCGAGCCGGTGACAAGGATTGCCCCTTCGTCATCTGATCGGACCTGCGAGGCGGAATCCAGCGCCCACACCTGGGTCCCGCCCTTGGTCTCAACCAATATCCGCCGTTCGGCGCACTCCGGGGCTGGAATATCGTGCCGATCCGCGGCCGTCATGCGGGCTGCGCAGTCGGCAACCCGATCACCAACCGAACAGCCTAACGCCACCGCCGCCTTGTTGACCGCCGAAACCACGCCACGCCTCAGCATATCACTGGCGTCGCCAATACGCGCGCTGCGGTGGTCCGCGACAGCTGCGGGGATCTCCAACCGGTCAAAAACGACGAGCGACGCGAGCCCCGCCTCGTCCTTGCCAATGCCGGCGTCGTTGAGGATGCCGCCGCGCACGCCGGCACGGGCGAGGAGGCAGCCCGGGTAGCTCCCGCCATGCGAACCGCAGACCACGACGGCTCCTGTCATAGGCTTTTCAAAGTCGGTTGCCGTGTCGGCCAGCACGATCCCCTCACTCATGGAATGGCCAACTCGTTCCGTAAAGCGGTCCACGGAGGTCCGAGAGAACCCGCAGAGAGCCTAAAAGGACTACCCATCCCGAAACTTGACGCCCTAATAGTTCCAAAATATGGTACTTAAGTTCCGCTATTCGTAACGCACCAACAGAAACCTGTCCAGTGGGATCGGAATCGGAAGCCTCCGAACGTCAGGGCAACGTGCAGAGCCTCGAGCGCGCGGCGGCGATTCTCCGCGTGCTCGCGCAGGCGGGCGCGAGCGGCACCCGCCTCGCCGATGTCGCAATCGCTCTCGGGCTGGGCAAGACGACGACCCATAGACTGCTCAACGCCCTCGCCGACCTCGGCTTTGCCGACCAGGACAAAACCACGCGGCGCTATCGTCTCGGGCTTGAGGTCTACGCACTCGCGATGGCCGCGCGGAGTCGCCTCGACATCGTCGAACTGGTGCGGCCGAGCTTGCAGGCGCTGGCGGAGAAGACGGGCGACACGGTATTCCTGTCGGTCATCGATCGGTTCGATGCGGTATGTGTCGACCGGCAGGTTGGTTCCTTTCCAATCCGCACGCTCACCCTCAACATTGGCGACCGGCGACCCCTTGGCGCGGGTTCCGGCAGTCTTGCGCTGCTCTCGGCGCTCGCTGACGAGGACGTGCGTAAGGCAACGGAGGTTAACAGCGGCCAGCTCGCACTGGCCGGCTTCGACGCTTCTGAAATCTATCGCCTCGTCGCCGAGACGCGAGCCAACGGCTACGCCTTCAACAACGGCCGCCTCGTCGCCGGCATGACGGCGGTGGCGGTCGCTGTACACGGCGCTGACGGCAAGCCGGCAGCGGCTCTCAGCGTCGCCGCCATCGCCGAACGTATGCGCCCCGAGCGGCGGAAAGACATCGTGTCCCTTCTGCAGCACGAGGTAGCGACGATAGCCGCACGCCTCGATCCAATGCGTGGTTTGCGGCAGACACCAGCAGCATGACTTCCATCAACCCCAACGAGGCCGCGCGCCACCTTGCCTTGCTCAGGACGATGCTGCGCATTCGCCGCTTCGAGGAAGTTGCCGAGAAGGCGCAACGGGACGGTGAGATTCCCGGCACCTTGCATCTTTCCATCGGACAGGAGGGCGTTGCGACCGGTATTTGCTCAGCCCTCGAGCAAACCGACTTCATCACCAGCACGCACCGCGGGCATGGCCACTCGATCGCCAAGGGCGCACCGCTAACCGCCATGATGGCCGAGTTGTTCGGCCGCACCGCCGGGAGCTGCCACGGTAAAGGTGGCTCCATGCATGTCGCGGATTTCGCGGTGGGCATGCTTGGCGCAAATGGGGTTGTCGGCGGCGGCATTGGTATTGCGGTCGGCGCAGCCCAGGGCCTGCGCGTACGCGGCAGCAACGCCGTGGTGGCGAGCTTCTTTGGCGACGGCGCCGCTAACCGTGGTCCGTTTCTCGAAGCCCTGAACTGGGCGGCCATTTTCAAGCTGCCAGTTCTGTTCGTCTGCGAGGACAACGGTTTCGCAGCATTCACCCAGACTGCGTATCTCACCAGCGGCAAGGGGCCGGCGGCGCGCGCCGAAGCGTTGGGGATCACGAGCGCGACCATCGATGGCAATGATGTGATCGCCGTCGCGGACCTCGCGGCGACCTTCGTCGAGCATTTGCGGCGCGGAGAGGGACCGAGGTTCATTCACGCGCTAACCTATCGGCTCCGGGGGCACACAATCGCAGACAAAGGGACCTATCGGGACGCAGCGGAGCACGCGCGCCGCGAGGCGTTCGACCCAATTCTGCTGCTGCGGCGCCACTTGACCGACGCCGGGCTCGCCAGCGAGGCGCAGTCGTTAGCTGTCGAGGTCGACGCTGAGATCGCCGAGGCGCTCTCAGTGGCGCGCGCCTCGCCCTTCCCGAAGCCAGAGCAGGCGTTGATCGACGTGCAGGATGCTGGAGCGCCCGCATGAACGAGCGCACAATTCTGGAAGCCGTGCGCGACGGCTTGACCGAGGAGATGCGCCGCGATCCCCTGGTGTGGGCCGTGGGCGAGGACCTACACATCGGCGGGTTGTACGGGCAATACAAGGGCCTGATCGAGGAATTCGGGCCAGGCCGGATCGTGGCCTCACCGATATCGGAGGCAATGATTGTATCGGCCGGGCTCGGCGGCGCGCTAGTCGGCACCCGCCCCGTAGTCGAAATGCGCATTGCGGATTTCGCGCTGCCGGCGATCGATGAAATCGTCAATCAGACCGCGAAGGCCCGGTTCATGTTCGGCGGGCAAGCGCGCGTGCCGGTGGTGATGCGGCTGCCGCAGGGCCTAATGGCATCGTCGGCCGCGCAGCATTCGCAGTCACTCGAATCCTGGTACGTCCACGTTCCCGGCCTCGTCGTGCTGGCGCCCTCGACGCCGGCGGATTGCAAGGGGCTTTTGAAATCGGCGATCCGTTGCGATGATCCGGTCATCTTCATCGAGCCGCGGGCAAACTGGCAGATGCGTGGTGCGGTTCCCGAAGACACCGAGCACCTGGTGCCTATCGGCCGTGCTCGGATCGCCCGCGCGGGAAATAACCTAACCGTCGTTTCCTGGTCAGCCATGACGCCTGTCGCCATGAAGGCTGCGGAGTTCAGCGTCGGAAAGCGGACTGGACGTAGAGGTCATCGATCTGCGTTCGCTTTGGCCCTGGGATATGGAGACGGTTTTTGCATCGGCAGAGCGAACCGGTCGGTTGCTGGTCGTCCACGAGGCCGTCCAGGTCTGCGGGCTTGGGGCAGAGATCGTGGCGAGTGTGGCAGAATCCATTGGGCCGACGCTGCGCTGCCCGCCCCGACGGCTCGGCGCACCGCGGGCCCCGGTCGCCTTCTCGCCGCCGCTGGAAGCGGTCTATCGCGTGACGGCCGAGAAGATCAGTGCTGCGATGCGTGAAATGGTGCAGTCCTGATGCCGGGTGAGCTTGCCGATCAGGTCGCGGTCGTCACCGGGGGCGCGGGGTTCCTCGGCCGGGCCATCACCGCGGCGCTCGCCGACCGCGGGGCGCGCGTCGTGATTCTCGATCTCGTCGAGGCTGCCGTCGAGGGGAGCGTTGCCTCCTTCGCCTGCGACGTTACCCGTTCCGACACCGTCGACCAGGCAATCGCGGAGTCATACGCTCTCCACAGCCGGCTCGACATCTTGGTCAACTGCGCTGGCGGCGGGGCGCGCACCGGCTTTGTCGACCTTCCGGACGAAATCTGGTTCGCCGAAATCAACAAGAACCTGAGCGGGGCGTTCTTCTGCATGCGCGCCGTTTTGCCCAAGATGATCGGAAGCGGCAGTGGCGCCATCGTCAACATCTCCTCCATCTCCGGGGTGATCGGCGGGCTGCCCGCGAAGGGGCCAGACGGACGGTCCGGTCCCGCCTATGCCGCTGCCAAGGCCGGCCTCATCGGCATGACCAAGTGGGCCGCCCGCGAATTCGGCGTCAATGGCATCCGGGTGAACGCCGTTGCGCCTGGCCCGGTTCTGACGTCGGCTGTGATGCACGGTTACGACTACGGCGTCGAAAGCTACCCGATCCCGCGCATGGGCACGCCCGGAGACATGGCGGGCACCGTCGCCTTTCTCTGTTCGCCGGCAGCCGCCTATATCACTGGCGAAGTGATCAAAGTCTCTGGCGGCGTGGGCATGTGAACCATGCGCTGTGTGCTCGTCGATCCATACGCGACGCGCAATCTGCACCGGCTCGACCGGCCCGGAGCCGCCTGGAACTTCGTATGCGTCGCGCATGACGACTCGCCGGTCAGACTGGCTGACGCCCTAGGCACGGCTGACGCCGCAATCGCGCAAGGCTGGGACGCGGAACTCGCTCATTACGCGCCACACCTCCGGCTGCTTCAGTTGCCGAACGCCGGGACAGACGGTGTCGATTGGTCGGTCATTCCACAAGGTTGCATCGTTGCCAACGCCTTCGGGCATGCAATTCCCATCGCAGAGTTCACATTGCTTGCCATGCTGGAGACACGCATCGGCGTGCGGCAACTCGATACGACCATCCGGAAGGGCGACTGGAGTCTCAGTCATCGCACCTTCGGACCCACCCACGGAGAGGTTTCCGGAGCAACCGTCGGCATCGTCGGCTTTGGCCGCATCGGCAAGGCGATCGCCGCCCGCGCCAGAGCGTTTGATATGGCCGTAATCGCCGTGTCGCGTACCCAGCCGGAGGATCCCGCAATGCTTGCGTGGAGCGGCAGTATGGATGCGCTCGAGGAGATGCTGCCGCGATGCGACTTCCTGGTGATCGCGTGTCCGCTGACTGAATTGACAAGAAACCTGATCGACGCGCGACGTCTGGCGCTGCTGCCGCCCGGCGCGGTGATCATCAACGTCGCACGCGGCGAAATCATCGATGAAGCTGCGCTCTTTGATGAGCTGAAGAGCGGCAGGCTCGGCGGCGCGGCGCTCGATGTCTGGTGGCGCTATCCGAGCGCAGCCGATCCGGCTCCCCTGCCCTTTCACTGCCCGTTTGACACCCTGCCGAACGTTCTGATGAGCCCGCATGTCTCGGCATGGACCGAGGCGATGCTGGCGCGCCGCTGGCGCGAGGTCGCTGACAATCTCGATCGCTTCGCCCGCGGCTTGCCGCTCTCCAACATTGTCCAGCGAGACCCGACGCCGAGGATGATCGCATGACGAACGCACCGACCGATCCCGACTTCTCGAAAGGCGTCGCCTTCGTCGGCGGCGAATACGTGCCGGTCGAGGAGGCACGTATCCCATTGCTCGACTGGGGCTTCCTGCGCTCAGACGCCAATCAGGACACGATCTCCGTCTGGAAAGGGCTGATCTTTCGGTTCGACGACCATCTCGCCCGCTTCAAGCGAAACATCAATCGAACTCAGGATGGTCCCCCCTTACGACGATGATGCCCGGCGCGCGATTGTTCTGAAGTGCCTGCGGCTCACCGGCTTTCACGACGCGTATGTGCAGATCATCATGACCCGCGGACGTCCGCCTGTCGGTGTGCGCGATCCCCGCCTGGCGATCAACCAGTTCTACGTCTTCTGCATCCCCTACATGTGGGTGGCGACGCCGGAGAAGCAGGCGGAAGGCCTTCACCTCATCGTCAGCAACATCCAGCGCATACCGCCGACCTCGGTCGACCCAACGGTCAAACACTATCATTGGCTCGACTTCGAAATGGGCCTGTTCGAGGCATTCGACCGCGGCGGCGAGACGGTCGTGCTCACCGATGGGGCGGGCAACGTCACCGAAGGCCCCGGTTTCAACATATTCGCCGTGATCGGCGGCAGCCTGATCACGCCAGATGTGGGCGTGCTCGACGGCATTACGCGACGGACCGTATTCGAGCTTTGCGAGGAAACGAACCTCAAACACTCCGAGGAACTGCTCGCAGTGGATGATCTCCGCAGCGCCGACGAAGTGTTCCTCTCCACGACAGCCGGCGGGATCATTCCCATCACCACGATCGACGGCGCGAAGGTCGCCGACGGCAAACCAGGGCCCGTGACATGGCGGCTGCGCGACCTCTATTGGACAAAGCGCGAGGCCGGCTGGCACGGCACACCCGTCGACTACGGCGACGAAGGCCCGAAGCCGTGAGGATCGCCATCGGAGCGCTGATGCAGGAAAGCAACGCGTTCTGCCCGCGGCCGACCGAACTGCAGGACTTCCGCAACAAATACCTCGAAACCGGCAGCGCCGTCATCGATCGGCTGGCCGGAACACGGACGGAGATGGCCGGCGCCATCGAGGTTCTCCGGGAAGCCGGACACGAGATCGTGCCGCTGATCGCGACCCATGGCGGTTCCGGCGGCATCGTGACGCGCGACTGTCACGCGTATCTTCGCGACCGCCTTCTCGACACGCTCGATGCCGCCGGCCCGGTCGACGGCGTCTTCCTCGCTCTGCACGGCGCGATGTGCGCCGAAGGCGTCGACGATGTCGAAGGGGATCTGCTTGTCCGGGTGGCGGGACTTATCGGCCATGTGCCGATCGCAACGAGTTGCGACCTCCATGCCCACATCACGCCGGCGATGATCGGGAACTGCATGATCCTCGTCGGGTACAAGCACTACCCGCATGACGACGCGCCGGAGACAGCCGCCTCTGCTGTCCGGCTCCTGCTCGAGACGATCGCCGGACGGATGACACCGATCATGACAATCGCCAAGGCGCCAATGCTCTTTGCGCCGCATCTCGAACATACATTCGGCTCGGGTCCGATGCTCGATCTCGATCGGCTCGCCCGGAGCATGGAGGAAGGCCCGGTTCGTGCCGTCAGCTACTTCCCGGTGCAGCCGTGGCTCGACGTCGAGGACATGGGATTCGCGGCGGTCGTTGTCGCCGACGCCGACAGGACAGCCGCCGAGGCGGCGGCTAGACGCCTCTTGCACGAGGCGTATGTGCGACGGCATGCCTTTGACGTCACGACGGTGGCGGTCGCCGATGCGATCCGCGCTGCGCTCGCTCTGAGGGAGGGGCCGGCGGTTCTCGCTGATACTTCGGACTGTGTTGGCGGCGGCGCCACCGGAGATGGGACGGCCCTGCTCGAAGGCTTGCTGCGGAATGCGCCCGATGCGCTTTCGCTGGTACACCTTGTCGATCCCGTGGTGGCGGAAGCCGCGCACGCCGCCGGCGAAGGGACTTCTCTCAACACCACGATTGGAAACCGGCTCGATCCGTCGCGTGGCGAGCCGGTTCCGATCGCTGCAACGGTTCAGCGGATCTTCGACGGCCGGTTCACGTATGACGGTGGTTTTCTCGGTGGGGTCACCGCGTCGATGGGGCCGAGCGCAGTGCTGGCGGTGGGCGGCATCCGCATTCTCGTTGCGTCATACCCCTCCTACGAATGGGGCTATGAACCATATGCGGCGGCCGGGCTCGATGTTCGCACCCAGCGCATGGTGTCGGTGAAGAACCCCATGAACTATCGTCTGACGTACCCGTTCGCGACTGCCACCTACGTTCTCGATACCGCAGGGCCGGCGACTCCGAACCTTCGTGCGTTGACCTGGCGAAAGCTCAAGAGACCTTTCTATCCTTTGGATGAGATCTCCGTCGGCGTTGGCTGACGTCGATTGGACAGGTATCGCGTGACTCTGGCAATCTCGCGGTTCGAGCAGCTGGCGATTTTCTTCTCACAGCGATCGCCCGGGGGGCACATCACCGCAGACTGTGCACGGGAACCGCCCTCTATTTCCTCGCCCCAGAAATGTCACCCATGAAGGAGGCGTTGGTGTCCACCGGGGCCCCAACACTTGCACGTCTCAGTCGGTCCCTTCGGTGACGCCCTCGGCCTGCGCTTTAGGCGGCAGCCAGGCCGGAAACCTCTCCGAAAGTTCGGCGAGGTAGTCGCGGTAGCCTTCGTCCGTCGCCCCCTGATAAGGCGGAAGCAAGCGTAACGGGAAATCGGGCTGCGCGACCTTGGCGATGATCTTGTCGTAGGCGCCGTCGGTGAGGCCGAAGCCGCCCGCGGCGCGCCTAATCGCGCCCATTACCCCTGCAAGATCGCGGTAGAGGCGCGCGAAGGCGGCCTGATCGCCGACGACGCCAGCCTGGAAATACGCCCGGGCCGAGGCAGGGTTGCTTGCGGCGATCGACGCCAGCAGACCGCATTCGCCAAGCGGACACCCGAGGTGGAAGCCGAGTTCGGTAAAGAAGTGGCGGATTTCCGGCGCCTCCCGGAGCAGGCCGGCAACCGTCTCCGGATCGCCCGCCCCGTACTTGGTGGCGACGAGGTTCGCGTGCGCCTCGGCAAGCTCGGCATATTCGTGCGGGCGGACAAGCCTGCCGGTTCTCAGGAGATTGTAGTGGAGGAACTGATAGTTCGGGAAACTGCCGCAGATCTCTTCGAAGTAGCGCCGCAGCTCCTTGTCGTTGAGCGGCCCCCAGGCGGGCAGGCTGAACTGGAAGACGCGCACGCCCCGCGACGCCGCGTAGCTGATGCGATCAAGCACCGTGGCGAGGGACAGCGCGATCACCCCGACCATCGGGGTGCCGCCGGCGGTGTTCATTTCGTCGGCGAAGACGTCGACGACCTGTCGGAACAGATCCTCGCTGACCGCATGCCCCTCCCCCGCAGTGCCGAAGACGTAGAGGTCGGGAAGCCCGGCGGCGACGAGACCGCGAACGGACTTACGGAAGAGCGGCTCGTCGAGCGTGAAGTCGTCCCGCCAGGGAAGGCAGCATGTCGCGAGGATCGTCCTCTTGTAGCGGGCGGTCATGTCTTCCGCTCCCGTTCGAGGAGCGTCAGGACGACGCCGTCGGGACCGTTCACATACGCAACGCGGAACGCGTCGCCCTCGACTATGAAAGGAACGACGTCGCCGGCCGGCGGATACCCGGCTTTCGCCATTCGATCGAGCATGTCGGTGAGCCCTTCGACGATGAAGGTGATGGATCGAATGCCTGCATCGGGCCATCCGGCATCCGACCGCGCCGCACCGCGGGGGCTGGTGAAGCAGGCGATCTCGATCTCCGATCCGTCGGGCGCATCGAGGATGACGGCCGTCGCCCTGGCGTCACGGGGGCCGCCGAGACGCGCCAGCGCCGCGGGGTCGTGGGTCATCTTGCTCTTGAGTCGAAAGCCGAGCAGGTCGCGGTAGAACGCAAGGGCATTCGCCATGTCGCCGGTGACGATCACGGGATGCAGCACGCTGCGGAGGCCTGGCGCGGTCATGGTTCTTCGGTGAGGGCGAGAGCGGCGTTCTCGGGGAGCCCGGCAAGGGCCCCGCCGTCGACCGGGATCACCGCTCCATTGATGTAGGATGCGTCATCGCTCAGAAGAAACGAAACCACGGCGGCGATTTCCGCTGGCTCTCCGGGGCGCCGGAGCGGTGTGACCGCCGACATCGCTTCGCGGCGACGCGGGCCGCCCGCCAGCCATTCCCTCGCCCGTTCCGAAAGGATCAGCCCGGGCGAAACGCAGTTGGTGCGGATGCCTTCGGGTCCATAGTCCACCGCCATCGATCGGGTCAGCGCGAGGAGGGCCGCCTTGGCGCTCTCATAGGCCGCCTCGCCGTGGCCCGAGGCGAAGGCGCGCTGGGACGAGACGTTGACGATGGCGCCGCCACCGGCGGCCCGCAGGTGCGGAAGCGCGGCCTGGGCGAGCAGCATTGCAGCGGTGAGGTTGATGCGGATCGCACGGTCCCAGTCCGCCAGCCCGATCTCTCCGACCGCGCCGGGGAAATGGCGGGCGGCGTTGTTGACGACACCGTAGAGGGAACCGTGTTTCCTGAGGCAGAGATCGACCAGCCGCCGCCCGGTGTCGGCCTCCGCCAGATCCAGCGCCAGCGCCGGGGGGTTGCCGCAGTCCGCAGCCGCCGCAACTAGCGGCTCGGCCTCATCAGGCGCGGCCGTCAGAACCAGGCGCGCGCCGTCGGCAGCAAGCCGGGCGGCGATCGCCCCGCCGATACCGCGGGAGGCCCCGGTGACGATCACTGCGCGGCCGGCCAGATCCCTGCTCATCGCGTCCCCACCGAGCGGTACATCCGACGCCGCCTGAGCTGATCGATGCCGACGGCGGCCACGATGATCACCCCGATGACGAAGTCCTGGAGCACCGGGTCGATGCGAAGAAGGATCAGCCCCGTCGTCAGGATGCTCAGGATCAGCGA
This sequence comes from uncultured Alphaproteobacteria bacterium, assembly GCA_963710805.1. GTDB lineage: Bacteria > Pseudomonadota > Alphaproteobacteria > Rhizobiales > Kaistiaceae > Bauldia. Next base: position 43,360 of record CAVQBS010000049.1, read on the forward strand.
GCCGAGAAGGCTGCCGAGCACGGAGCCGATGCCGCCGAACAGGCTCGTCCCCCCGATGATCACCGCCGAAATCACCTGCAGTTCGAAACCGACGCCGATGCTTGGCTGGCCCGACCCGAGCCGCGCCGACATCAGCACGCCGGCGAAGGCGGCGGACAAGCCGGAGAGCGTGTAGACGACGGTCGAGATGGCGCGGACGTTGATGCCGGCATTGCTCGCCGCCTCGCGGTTCCCGCCGATGGCGCGGACCGCGTCACCAAAGGTCGTCGTCTGAAGGAGGATCTGGGCGAAGATCACCACCGCCGCCGCGTAGTAGAGGAGCAGCGGCAGGCCGAGGAAATCCGCCCGGGCGATGGTGCTGAAAGCGTCCGGCAGCGGCGCGATCGGCTGCCCGCCGGTGAAATAGACGACCAGCGAGCGCGCGGCGTAGAGCATGCCGAGCGTCGTGATGAACGGCGGGATGCCATAGTAGTTGATCAGCGCGCCGTTGATCAGGCCGCAGAGCGCGCCGGCGCCGCCGGCCGCCCGGTCGGTAGCAATTCGTCGAATTACGTGCCCATTTCCCTTGAACGACTCACGAAAAAGACGGTCGTGGCGGATGTCGTCTACAATCCGCCCAACACCTGGCTGATGCGCAAAGCTGCCGATTGCGAGTGCCCGACGATCGATGGCCTCACGCTTTGATCGAACAGGCGGCGCCATTGCCTTTGAAATCTGGACCGGCGCTCGGCCAATCGTCAAGCGATGCGCGAGGCGGTCGAAGAATTCCTCGTGCTCTGAACCGGCCGCTCATGTCTGGACTATTCATCACCGGCACGAACACCGACGTCGGCAAGACGCACGTCGCGGCCCTGAT
>CAVQBS010000050.1:0-15496 GCA_963710805.1 uncultured Alphaproteobacteria bacterium
CGCAGCCCTCGACAGCGAAACCGCGGTCTTCACCGGAGGGATACCTTGCATCAACGGGGGCATCCACACACGGGGGACTCCAACTCCAACTCCAGTCCACGGGCCTGGCTGGCGCCACTAGTCATCGCCATAGAAATCCTGGGCCCAAAGAGAGAGGCGCACTGATCCCTGCTATATCGCGTCTCCGCCCATTGCAGGAACTGCGAGACGCTATCGATCTGGTCGTCGTGTCGGCTGTTGGGGAAGGCAAACAGCTCCCGCAGGAACTCAGCGAGCCAAGGGGCCTCATTCGGCAAAAGCACTTGCCCCGCCTCGAAGCGCACGCACTGCGCTTCCATCCTTTCCAGCTTGTCGCCTTGGGGGACGATGCCGATCGGGACCGGTACGCGCGACACCGGATTGGCGCGTAGCTCCTGGAACAGATGCAGGCCAGGGCCCGTCTTTTCGATGAGAAGTGCGTTGGCCCTGAAAATTGATGCCAAGTCCGTCACCTTTCGTTTCAGCTGGGGAAACTCGAGCCGGCCTCGCCATACGTGCAGCAGAGAGTACTGGCGGCGCTTGGCGAACCAGGTCGTACAGACGGACCAGTCTGCGGTCGACGAGAGGGAGCTCGCCACGTCCCAGCTCTGAACGATCTGACCGCCGCCGCTCCGATCGACATCGCCCTCGTAGCTCTTCAGCCAATCGCGACGGAGGAGATTGCCGTCGGTTGGAACAGGCCGCTGTTGGTATTGCGCGCTGAAACGAAGGGAGCCCATGTCAGCCTTGATGCATTCGAGAACCTCGAGGGGTTCTCGCGCCGGATGGAGGGCCTCGCCCTTCTTTCGTCTATGAAGCGCTTTCGGGCCGATCGTCACCTCTTCGTCGGCTTCAGCGATCGCGGGCAGGTCCAGGTGATCCCAACCACCCTGGCTGAGTAGTTGGCCCGCGAGATCGTCCTCGTGTAAGCGCTGCATGACAAGGACAATGGCACCATAACGTTTGTCATTGAGGCGGGAGACGAGCGTATTGCCGAACCAATTGTTGACTATGCGGCGACCGGTCTCGGATTGGGCGTCGTCGGCCTTCAGCGGATCGTCGATTATGATGAGATCCGCGCCACGGCCGGTGAACGAGCCGCCGACGGGCACGACGAACCGGCCGCCGCCGGCCGTGGTCACACACTCGACCTCGGTATCCTTGGACCATCTGACCGTGGGGAATAGCCGACGGTACCATTCGCTGCCAACGACGGAGCGGAATTGCCGATGGAAGGTCGCGGCGATATCCTGCGAATGTCCGTCGTCAGAGTTTTTGAGACAACGAGCGGCATCATCTAAGGTAGGCTCTGGCTCGTCTGGTTGATGATGCTATGCGGCCTGGCGCCGATGCAGCAAGCGTCGTGTCGCGATGGTCTGTCGTTTGATCCTTTCCCGTTCGATGAGGATGGTGTGGCCGCGTCCGAAGTAGACGTCGGCCGGTGTCAGGTTGCCGAGGCTCTCGTGGTAGCGCAGGTGATTGTAGTGGGCGACGAAGGCGCCGATCCGGGCCTCGAGGTCGCCGGGCAGATAGTAGTTTTCGAGCAGGATGCGGTTCTTGAGGGTCTGGTGCCAGCGCTCGATCTTGCCCTGGGTCATCGGGTGATAGGGAGCACCGCGGACGTGATCCATGGCCTGGCCATCGAGCCATTCGGCGAGGTCGGCCGAGACGTAGCTCGGGCCATTATCGGACAGGAGCCGCGGTCGATGGATGACCGTGGCCTGGTCGAGACCCGACGCCTGCAGTGCCAGGTCGAGTGTGGCGGTGACGTCCTCGGCCGCCATCGAGGTGCACAGCTTCCAGGCGATGATGTAGCGCGCGAAGTCGTCGAGCACGGTCGACAGATAATACCAGCCCCAGCCGATGACCTTGAGATAGGTGAAGTCGGTCTGCCAGAGCTGGTTGGGCGCCGTGGTCTTGTCGGTGAACTCGTCCGCCGCCTTGACGACGATGTAGGCGGGGCTGGCGATCAGATCGAGCGCCTTGAGCAACCGGTAGACCGAAGCTTCCGAGACAAAGTAGCTTTCGGTGTCGGTGAAGCGCACCGCCAACTCTCGCGGCGAGAGGTCAGGCTCGTCCAGCGCCAGCAGCCTGATCCGCTCACGGACATCGTCCGGGATGCGGTTCCAGACCCGATCCGGCCGGGGCGAGCGATCGTCGAGGGCTTCCGGCCCGCCGGTCTGATACAGGTCGTACCAGCGATAGAATGTCGCCCTGGGGATGCCGAGCCTGGCGAGGGTTTGCTTGACCGGCAGATGCGATTGCTCGACCAGACGGATGATCTCCAGCTTCTCGGAGGCGGGATATCTCATGCGTCGTCCTCCCCATCCGCCGTCACGCTTTTTTTGAGCAGACGGTTCTCCAGGGTGAGTTCGGCCACAACCTCCTTGAGAGCCGATGCCTCGCGGCGCAGGTCCTTGACCTCGTCCGAGGTCGCCGCCCGCGCCGTGTCACCGGCCAGCCGCTTCTTGCCGGCCTCGAGGAACTCCTTCGACCACCGGTAATAGAGGTTCTGGACGATCCCTTCCCGGCGACAGAGCTCGGCGATGCTGTCTTCGCCGCGCAGACCCTCAAGCACGATCCGGATCTTGTCTTCCGCCGAGAAGTGCCGACGCGTTGCGCGCCGAATGTTCTTAACGACCTGTTCCGCCGGCTCTCTCGCCGGCCTCGACTTCTGTCTCATCTTCGCTCCCTCCAAGGGCTACGATGAGCCAGAAATCCTCCCTTGCTCAATCCGCTAAATCTGTCTCATAGGCGCTGACACCGGACAATCAGGACCAGGCCATACACCCCGAAGACCAACGGTAAGGCGGAGCGCTTCATCCAGACCGCCTTGCGCGAATGGGCCTACGCCCAAGCCTATCAAAGCTCTGATCGTCGAGCCGAAGAGCTGCCGGTCTGGCTCCACCGATACAACTGGCATCGCCCGCACGGCAGCCTAAAATCAAAACCGCCAATCAGCAGACTCGCTCTAACCGAGGACAACCTGTTGAGGCTCCACATCTAGGCGACAGCGGCAATCACCATGATCTCGACGAGGTTTGCCGGCCGCGCGAGCGCTGACTGCACGGTGGCGCGGGCGGGCGTATCGCCGGGAGCCACCCACGCGTCCCAGACTGCATTCATTTCATCGAACCGGCTTATGTCGGCGAGCCAGACATTCGCGGAGAGGAGTCTTGATTTGTCCGTTCCGGCCTCGGCGAGGAGACGGTCGATGCGGGCAAGCACCTGCCTGGTCTGCTCGGCCACTGACGGCACGGGATCGTCGGCAACCTGACCCGCCAGATAGACCGTGTTGCCATGAATCACCGCCTGGCTCATGCGCGGTCCAGAGTGCAGACGTTTCGTCGTCACGGTGTCATCTCCGCCGAGCCGTTGAGATGTTGCCGGAACCGGTCGGCACCGGAGACCAGGAAATTGTTTGCGTGCTCGTAGAGATAGCGGCAGCCGGCTTCGACGAACTCGGCGGCGGTCTCCGTCACGACCAGCGTTCCAGGCACCTTTCCCTTCTCGCGGATCGTCTTCGCGGCGGTTTTCACTAGCGCCTTGACCTCGGGATGATGGATCTGGGCTGGGTGGCCCATGGAATGGGAGAGATCGTTGGGACCGAGGAAGAAGACGTCGATGCCATCAACAGTCAGAATCTCCGGAAGGTTGGCCACGGCAGTAACCGACTCCACCATCGCGATGACCACCCTATCGACGAAATCCTTTGGCCGGGCGTAGCGCACCGTTTCGACCACCTGGCGCGCCGCTGCGGCGGTCTCGATATGCGGCACCATGATGCCACCGGCGCCGGCATCGAGATAGCGGGTGATGAGAAACGGCGCGGCGCTTTCCGGCCGAACGATTGACTGGACGCCAACAGCACGCGCGGCCCGGCACATTTCCTGAACGCGCTCCACGGTCGCCATGCCGTGTTCGCAATCGATGAACACGCCGTCAAAGCCGAGCCCGGCAACGAACTCCGTCAGTGATGCGGACGGATGATCCGGATTGAGCACGACGACGACTTCGTCGTTTCCGAGTTTGTCCTTGAAGGGATTCGCCATGGGCCGATGTCCGTCAAGCGATAGCCAGAGAGAAGACGTGGCCGGCGCCCCGCGGCAGAGGGGCGTAGCGCCAGGATCTGCAGCGGTCGTCGGATACAAAGACGCCACCGTTCTTCGTCGAGCAGACGACGTGTTCAGGCAGCGCGGAATTGACGCCGATAGCGAAGACCGTGCTTTTCAACGGACCGGGCAGATCGACCGCCCGCCAGCTCTCCCCGCCGTCACCGCTGATGAAGAGCGCACCCTGGTCGCCGTCGAAATCGTTGCCCGCTCCGACATAGAGCGTTTCGCCGTCATCCGGGGCATAGGCGATGGCGCGGCAGTAGGAGCCCTTCTCGCGAAGCGATGGGACCGGCAGCTTTCGCCAATGCTCACCGCCATCGGCGCTGCGGAAGGTGCCGACCCGGGTGGTGACGGTCACCAAATCCGACCGGGAAGGAGCGACCACAACGCCGTGAAGATCGACCGCGTCCTCGGCAACATAGACGCCGTCGATGGCAGCGGTCCAGGTTCGTCCGCCATCGCGGCTGCGGAGAAGCCCGCCGATCTCGACGCTGGCGTATAGGGCGTCCGGATCGCCCGGGGCAACGGCGATCCCGGTTACCCGCTTCGGCATCTCCGGTCCGCTCGTGACGTCCGGCCACGACCCTTTGACAGGCAGCTGCTCGAAGGTCTCCCCATCGTCGTCGCTGCGGCAAATGCTGCAGGGCTCGTAGCCGGCAAAGACGACGTTCGGCTTGGTCGGATGGCGGAACAAGGTCCACACGGCGAGCTCCGGCGGCGGGGCGGAAAGGCGACGCCAGGTGTCCCCGTTGTCGTCACTGCGAAAGATGCCGCTTTGGGTGCCGATGGTCACCCGGTTCGGCCGCGATCCGTCCGTGAGGATCGCATGAACCTCTGCCGGCGAATCGAGCGACATGGCGATCCGCTCCCAGGCTCCGCCATCATGACTCCGGTACAACCCGGAACTGACGAAGCGGCCTTCATCGGTGTCGCCTGCCATACCGGCATAAATGGTGACCGGTCGTGACATATCGGTACTCCTCCCTGTGCTTCGGTCACTCCGACGAGTAATCGATGACGGGCGCATCCTTGACAGCGACCGCGAAAGCAAGACACCGGATCGAGGCGTTGTCGCTGACCGGCTTGAGACTGTGCACCGCGTTTGGAGGGATCTTCACCAGATCGCCCTGTCGGATTTCCCGGCTTTCACCCTCGATCACCATGATGCCGCGACCCGACAGCACATAGTAGAACTCGAAGGTCGGATGGCTGTGGGGATGGACCTCGCCACCGCCAAGCACCTCGAACTCGCTCACCAGTTCGAGATGTCCGCCCAGTGTCTCATCCCGCATCTCGCGCGGCTTGAACAGCCACCAGACCGGCGTGGTGCCCTGGTGCTCTGGCGATGCCGGTACGTCTTCGATAGAACGAACGTCCATCTCGACACACTCCCTGGTTCGGGGGCCGAGCGGCGCCCGGCCCCCGGCTTGCCGCTTGCTATTTCACATAGACCCGGTTGGCGATGGCGACGAAGTTGTCGACGTTGTCTTTCGTCACCAGCGTGAACGGAATGAGGAGCTCCTTCGGCAAGTTGACGCCCTTGACGGCGAGGTAGCATCCCCACACCCCGCCGCCGCCCTGTCCTTCAGGGTCCTGGAACACCGTGGCGGCAAAATCTCCGCTCTTGATCGCCGCCAGCGATTCCGGCAGGCCGTCGACGCCGGCCATCGGAAGGTTCAGCCCGAACTGTTTCACCGTCTGCAGCGCGCCGAGGATCATGTCGTCATTATTGGCAACGATGAAGTCGTAGGTCTTGTCCTTGGTGAGCATGCTCTCGGTCACCGCCTGGCCCTTGCCGCGATCATAGTCGGCGTATTGTTCGACAAACTCGATCTTGTCGCCCAGGCCAGCCGACGAGAGGTAGTTTTTCAAGCCATCATTGCGGGCGATGTCGGTGATCTGTCCGGCGACACCGCGGAGATAAATGCCGCGGAGCTTGTCTTTGCCAAGCTGCTTGTAGACGCCCTCAAGGAACTGGCCGAGCTTGACGCCGGAGTCGGTCTGTTCGGAACCGATGAAAGTAACGTAGTCGCCGCCACTCGCCTTGCCGTTGAACTGAACGACGGGAACGTTCTTCTGGTTCGCCGCCTGGATCGAGGCAACCGAGGCATCAAGGCTGGCCGCCTCGAAAGCGAGACAGTCGATGCCTTTCGCCAGCATGCTCTCGACGTTCGAAAGCTCCTTGTTCGTGTCATTGACCGCATCGGTCTCGATGCAGTCCACGGCAAGCGCCTTGCACGCATTCTGCGCCGCCTTCTGCAGGGCGGCGACGTAGGGGAAGGCAAGGTTCTGGTAGGAGACCCCGATGGTCATATCTTGCGCCATTGCGGCTCCAGAGATGGCAATCCCTGCAAAGGCGGCAACAACCGTCACTGGCAAGCGTCCCTTCATTGTCTGACTCCCTTGGTTGGTGACTTTCCTGCTGAAATCGCGCCCCGTCACGTTCCGGTGAGATTAGCTGTGGCAACGCGATAGTCGTCGCGCCACGGGCGGACGCGCTCGAATGCCGCGCTCGCGGCGAGGACGTCGGCATCGGCGTGCCGACGACCTATGATCTGCATGCCGATCGGCAGGCCGTCGGGCGATAGTCCAGCGGGAACCGACGCAGCGGGATGTCCGGTGAAGTTGATCAGATAGGTGAGGCACCAGCCGATGAGGGGGTTAACTGCCTCACCGTTGATTTCGGACGGCCCGACCGTGTTGCCGTCGGTCGCGTTGTCGACCGGCATGCAGCCGAGCGTCGGCGACACTAGGAGGTCGTGATCGGCGAAGACCGACTGGATAGTGCGGTAGACCTCCGAGCGGATCACCTGGTCGCGCAGCACGTCGAGCGCTGTCTGGCGCCGGCCGATGTCGAGCCAGTGGTGGAACTGCGGAGGAAAGTCGTCGGGGTGATCGCGGAGGAGGTCGTAGCCGTCGGCTTTCAGGCGCTCCAGCCCCAGTAACGAGTTCGGAATGATCATCCGGCACCAGAGATCGCAGAGCTCCTGCTGCGAATACGGCAGGTCGATCTCCGCCTCCTCGACGAGCGCACCGGCGTCGGCATAGGCGCCGACGGCGCGGTCGATCGCTTTGGCTATCACCGGCGCCACCGGAACGCCGCCGAAGTTCCGGCTGTAGGCGATCTTCATTCCGAGGATTGACCGGCGGGTCGCCGCGACGAAGTCCTCATCCAATTCGTAGCTGTAGGGATCGTCCGGATCATAGCCGGCAGTGGCATTGAGGACGATCGCCGCGTCCTCGACGGTGCGGGTGAGCGGCAATTCGAAGATGAAGGGGTTGGTCGCTCCGAACAGATTCGGATCAAGGCGCACCGGGACCCGACCGAAGGAATGCTTGTAACCGTAGACCCCGCACCAGGCGGCCGGGATGCGGACCGATCCGCCGCCGTCCCCGCCTTCCGCGAACGGCAGCAGGCCGGCGGCAACCGCCGCGCCGCTTCCGCCCGACGAGCCGCCGGAGTTCTTCGCGAGGTCAAACGGGTTGCGGGTCGGCCCGAACAGATAGTTGTCGCAGGTGCCGCGGAAGCCGAAGACTGGGCTGTTGGTCTTGCCCAGAATGATCGCCCCGGCTCGTTCGATGCGCTCGGGAAAGAGTGACCATGTGGTCGCAACGAAGTCCTTCATCGCTCTGACGCCACCGAAGGTGTTGCGCCAGCCAGGCTTGAAATCGAAGCAGTCCTTCATGGCGAGCGGGACGCCATGCAGCGGTCCGATATCCTCCCCCGACATTACCGCCCGCTCGGCGGCCTTTGCCCTGTCCCGCGCCTCTTCGAAGCCGAGTATCACCAAGGCGTTCAGGTCGGCATTGATCGCCTCGATGCGGCCGATGAAATGGTCGACGACCTCGACAGGCGAGAGATCACGGCGGCGGATACGGGCGGCAAGGTCGGCCGCGCTCGCATAGGCGAGTTCGTCCGGCACCCCGGTCCGGGTCGCAGTCGCCGGTGCCCGGCCAAGCGGGGTGTCGGCCTTCATCACCGCTGCCCGTCCATGATCTCCCGTGGCCATGTGCCGGCTATTTGACGTAGACGCGGTTGGCGATAGCCAGGTAGTCGTCGACGTTATCCTTGGTGACTACCACGAACGGGATCAGCAGCTCCTTCGGCAGGTGAACGCCCTTGACGGTGAGGTAGCAGGCGAAAACGCCGCCGGCACCCTGTCCCTCGGGATCCTGGAAGATGGTTGCCGCGAGGTCGCCGCTCTTGATCGCCTCGAGGGCCTCGGGCAAACCGTCGACCCCCGCCATCGGCAAAGACAGGTCGAACTGCTTCACCGCCTGCAAGGCGCCAAGGATCATGTCGTCGTTGTTGGCGACGATGAAATCGTAGGTCTTGTCCTTGGTCAGCATGCTTTCTGCGACCGCCTGACCCTTGCCGCGGTCGTAGTCCGCGTATTGCTCGACGAACTCGATCTTGTCGCCGAGGCCGGCGCTGGCGAGGTAGTTCTTCATCCCGTCGTTGCGGGCGATGTCGGTTATCTGGCCAGCGACGCCGCGCAGATAGATGCCGCGAAGCTTGTCCTTTCCGAGCTGCTTGTATAGCCCCTCGAGGAACTGGCCGAGCTTCACCCCGGAGTCGGACTGCTCGGAGCCGACAAAGGTCACGTAGTCGCCGCCATTGGCCTTTCCGTTGTATTGGACGACCGGCACACCCTTTTTGTTGGCGGCCTGGATGGCGGCGACCGAAGCGTCGAGGCTCACGGCGACGAAGTCGAGGCACTGGATACCCTTGCCCAGCATGCTCTCGACGTTGGCGAGCTCACGCCCGGTATCGAGGGCGGCGTCCGCCGAAATGCAGTTGATATCGAGCTTCGCGCAGGTCGCCTCCGCCGCCTTCTGCAAGGCCGCCGCGAAAGGGAAGGCGAGGTTCGGATTGGATATGCCGATGGTCATCTTCTCCTGAGCGGCGGCGATGCCAGGCGCAAAGCCGACGAGTGTGCCGATGCTGACCAAAGCCACGGCGAAACGGTTCTTCATAAGACGGTCTCCTTTTTTTGGTGGCGGACCATCCGCCACGGCACGTCTTAGGGGGACGCGTCATCGCGCCGGTCCCCGGATGGTGCGGCGCCGCTTCCTCAGGACCGCGTCCAGCCAGACCGCGACGATGATGATGACGCCGACCGCCATCTGCTGGATCGGTTGGGGGACGTCGAGCATCACGAAGCCATTGAAGAGGGTCCCCATGATCAGAGCGCCGACGATGGTATTTGAGATCTTGCCACGGCCGCCAAAGAGCGACGCGCCGCCAACCACCGCCGCGGCGATCGCCTGCAGTTCGAAGCCCTGGCCCGAAATCGCCTGGGCGGCCATCAACCGCGAGGTAAAGATGAGCGCGGCGATACCGACGCACAGTCCGCTGATGACGTAGACGGAGAAGGTGACCATGCCGACGTTGATGCCGGCGGCCCGCGCCGCCTCGCGATTGCCGCCGACTGCGTAGACGTAGCGTCCGAAACGCGTATAGCTCAGCGTGATCCAGGCGGCGATCGCGACGAGGGCGAGGATGATCACCGGCACCGGTATGCCGAAAAGGGTTCCCTGTCCGACCACGCGGTAATAAGGCTGGAGGTTGTAGATCGGGTTGACCCGGAACCAGACGACAAAGCCCCGAAAAGCGGTGAGGGTTCCGAGCGTCACAATCAGCGGGTTGACGCCGGCACCGGCGATGATCGCTCCGTTTAAGGCGCCACCGACAATGCCGACGAGGATCGGCACGAGGAAGGCGAAGAATCATGTTGACCGCGGTCGGCTCCTGCTGGGCGAACAGGCCCGACATGATGCCGGCCACGGCGAGCAGGGAGCCGACGGAGAGGTCGATTCCCGCTGTGATGATGGCGAAGGTCATGCCGACGGCGATGATGCCGATCACCGAGACCTGGAGGAGGATGAGGAGAGCGTTGTCCCAGGTGCGGAACTCCGGCACCCGGATCGAGAAGTAGGCGATCAGCAGGATGAGGGCGAGATAGATACCGTAGTCGCGGAGCGCGGTGACGCTGAGCCCGGTGCTCCAGGCAGGGGCCGGATTGGTATCACTCACCATGACGCGCTCCCGCGGCCATGGCGACGAGGCGCTCTTCGCTGGCTTCGGCCCGGGGAACCTCACCGACGAGCAGGCCGTCGCGCATCACGAGAATGCGGTCGCTCATGCCGAGAATCTCGGGGAGTTCGGAGGAGATCAGGAGCACTGCCAGCCCCTCGTGGGCAAGGCCGTCGATGATCCCGTGGAGCTCCGCCTTGGCCACCACGTCGATGCCGCGCGTCGGTTCGTCAAGCACGAGGATGCGGGGCTTCGGCATCAGTGCCCGCCCGAGGACCACCTTCTGCTGGTTTCCGCCGGAAAGCGAAGCCACCTCCTGGGAGGGCGACTGTGCCCTTACAAGAAGCGTCCTCAGGAGATTCATGACCGCCCCCCGCTCCGCTGGTCGGTCGATGAATCCGGCCGTGGTGAACCGCCCCAGCGTTGAGAGTGAGAGATTGGCGGCGACCGAGAGCATCGGAACCAGCCCGCGCGCGTGGCGGTCTTCAGGCGCCATGGCGATTCCAACGCCGAGAGCCCTGCCAGCCGAGCGGATCACCACGGCCTCGTCATCGACGATGATCGTCCCAGAGTCAGCGCGCGTCAGGCCAAACAACGTCTCGGCGAGCTCCGAACGGCCGGCTCCGATGATGCCGTAGAGCCCGACGATCTCGCCCGAGCGGAGCGAGAACGACACCGGGCCGAATGCGCCGTGGCGCACCAAGTTGCGGACCTCGAGGCGCAATGGCCCGGGCGTCGCTGGGGTGTGAGGGAAAAGGGCCGAGAGATCGCGCCCGACCATCGCCCGGACCAGAGCGCTTTCGGTCCATTGGTCGGTCGGCGCGCTGGCGACCTTCTGGCCGTCCCGAAGCACCGTCACGCGGTCCGTGACAGCGAAGATCTCATCAAGCTTGTGGGAGATGTAGACGATGGCCGTGCCCCGCCCGGCCAGCCGGCGGACGATCGCGAAAAGTTCTCGCACCTCGGTGATGGTCAGCGACGAGGTCGGCTCATCGAGGATCAAGACGCGCGGCGAAGCCGAGACACCCTTGACGATCTCGACCAGCTGACGCTCCGCGATGCTGAGATGGTCGACCCGGGTCGACGGTTCCACGACAACGTCGCACTCGGCGAGGACGGTCCGGGCCTGACGCGTCATCGATGCGAAGCTTACGAAGCCGGGAAGAAGGCCGGGCGGTTCACGACCGAGGAAAATGTTCTCCGCGACGGTGAGCTCCGGCAGGAGGCTCAACTCCTGATGCACAAGGGCAATGCCCTCGTGTCGAGCCTGGGCCGGCGACGCAATGTCGACCTCGCATCCGCCGATGGTGATCGCTCCGTCGTAGTCGGCGAAGAAACCCGCCAGGATTCGCATAAGAGTCGACTTGCCGGCGCCGTTCTCGCCGACCAGCCCGTGCACTTCGCCGGGGTAGATGTCGAGGTCGACGCCGTCGACCGCCCGTGTCGCGCCGAAGCTCTTGGCGATCCTCCGCAGCGCAATAACCGGCTCGCCCTCTGCGAGAGTCGGTCCTGCCCCCGGACTAATGTGCTCTGCAATCCCCAAGGCCACAGCGATGCCCGTCGGCGTTCAGCCATCCCCACCGGCTTGAACAATACCAGACCGGAACGAATTGTCGACAATATTGTACACATATGGCGTCTTATGCGCTTAAATATGGCCATGTTGTCGACAATAAGGACGGTATGGAGCACATGGGCGAGCAACCGGGTTTTTTGGAAACGGAAACGTCAGGGTCGGCGGCGGGACTGAGGAAGGCCACAGACCCGGCGGCAGAACAGATTGCCAAGGCGTTGGAGGAGGACATCATGCTCGGGCGCCTGCCGCCCGGAGCGAAGCTGCGCGAGGAAGACCTCGCCGAACGCTTCTCGGCGTCCCGGCATCAGGTGCGCGAGGGATTGGCGCGGCTCGAGCGCATGGGGATCGTCATCAAGGCGCGGAACCGCGGTGTGTCTGTTCGTCGTTTCACCGCAGAGGAGGTCCGCCAGATCTACGAGGTGCGGGAGATTCTCCAGCGCCAGGCGGCGCTCATGATCAGGCTACCCGCCGACGAGGCGGCCATCGACCAGTTGAGGGTTATCAACACCGACTACGAGGCGGCGGTCGAAGCCGGCGATTTCCAAGGCATTCACAAAGCAAACGATCTCTTTCACACCGAGCTCTTCCGCCTTTGTGGCAACGACCTCCTGCTGCAACTTGTCAAGAATTATATGGACCTGACCTACGCCATCCGCGGCTCGGCCTTCGGCGATCCCGAGAACCTCGAAATGTCTCGCCGGCACCACCGGATCATGCTCGACCTCCTAGTGCGAACCAACTCGTGGGGGCTGGCCCAGATCTGCGTCGATCACATCCAGCCGACCAAAACGCAGTATCTCGCAATGCTGACCGCATTGGAGGCGGACTGACCCCGAAGGTGACCTGAGCCCCGGGATTTTCTCCAAAGTTTTGAAGAGTTTTGAAGAGTCCGTCGTCGCGGAGGAGACGGACGGATGCTAGCCCGAAGGCGGGCATCACCTGCTACCCGGTCCAGCAGGCCTGCTACAAGGCCAACGGCGCTTACAACGCCAACTGGACCTGGAAGGTGTACGCGAAATGAGGTCGTCCATGAACAGCAGGTCGCGTCTTCACCGGGCTTTGGTCGCCACGGCGAGAGGGAACTCGCTGAGCTCGACGCCTTGATCGAGGATCACGTGCGCGGATCAGCCGTCTGGGTCGAAAAAGAGGATCTTCTCAATTCAGTACCGGGCGTCGGAAAGGTCATCGCCAGGATGTGAATCGGCGTGCAAGTTTTGAACGCCGATTGACACCGTTCAGCTCGGCAAGCCGGTAGGTGAGCTGATCGAGAGCAATACGAAGGTTATGCACGGCGTCGGCAGCGCCGAGACTAATCGCATCGGGGAGTTCCCGCCGGAGGCTCGCGACGACCTGGATACGATTCTCGGGGCTCTCCGAATCTGCCTCCTCGCTAACGCGCCAGGGTTTTTTTGCGATGAAGGATCGGACGGTTTGATCAAGGTCGTGGATGTGGCGTTTGGCCCATTTGACCTTTAGCTTCGGGTCTCGGAGTGGATCTGATTTCATGACATCGAAGCCCTTCAAAGACGAAGACGAAATCCGCCTCTCGCGGGTTATCAAGAAGATGCTTTCAACGCCACCGAAGCCGAGGAAGGCGAAGAAGCCGGACAACGCAGAGAAGCGGCCACGGCGGCCCATAGCGAAAAAGAAAGATGCTCGCTGAGATCGTCATCGGCATCCTTTTCGTGGCCGGTAGCATGGCCTCGATCGCTTGGTACGGAGCGCAGCCGCCGAAATACACCAAAGGCCAGAAACGAGCCTACGGAATGATTGCCATTGGCTGCTGGCTGGCCTTGCTTATCGTGAGCAACACGATCCTATGACCTCAAGACGCCCCACCAAAAACCAGATTGCTCGGCTGAGTCTTGTGAATTTTCAATTCAAAACATCTATTGCCGAGACTGTTGGGTCGCTTGCGCCCGGGAAATTGTCTTTGACAGAAAATTATCCAAAGCCTCAGAAAGCTCTTGTGCGAGTAGATCAGACATCGCCGGATCAACCCCTTCGACTGCCGACTGAGCAGCTTCCTCAAGAACTCGGCGCCGGTATGCATTCAGTTCCTCAATTGGATTCGGCCTCGAAGAAGCGGCCATCCAAAGGAGATTCTGCATCAAAACCTCGACGGCGGTCGGCCGCGCCAAAACGATAAGTTCGCCCTTGGTCGTCATTTGTCAGTCCCCCTGTGACAATGCCGAAGGGGACGGACTTGACGAGAATCGCGGCTCCGAACATAGTCGGCATGTCCGTCGTCAGAGAATTTGGGACAGCGAGCGCGGTCATTTGAGGGAGGCTCTGGCTCGTCTGGTTGGTGATGTTATGCGGCTTGCCGGCGATGCAGCAAGCGTCGGTTGGCGATGGTCTGTCGTTTGATCCTTTCCCGTTCGATGAGGATGGTCTGGCCGCGCCCGAAGTAGACGTCGGCCGGCGCGAGGTTGCCCAGGCTCTCGTGGTAGCGCAGGTGATTGTAGTCGGCGACGAAGGCGTCGATCTGGGCTTCAAGGTCGCCGGGCAGGTAGTAGTTTTCGAGCAGGATGCGGTTCTTGAGCGTCTGGTGCCAGCGCTCGATCTTGCCCTGGGTCATCGGGTGATAGGGCGCCCCTCGAACGTGATCCATGGCCTGGCTTTGGAGCCATTTGGCGAGGTCGCCGGAGATGTAGCTCGCGCCGTTATCCGACAGGAGCCGCGGCCGGTGAACGACTGTGACCTGATCCAGCCCGGCGGCCTTGAGCGCCAGGTCGAGGGTGGCGGTGACGTCCTCGGCGGTCATCGTCGTGCACAGTTTCCAGGCGACGATGTAACGCGAGAAGTCGTCGAGGACGGTCGACAGATAGAACCAGCCCCAACCGATGACCTTGAGATAGGTGAAGTCGGTCTGCCAGAGCTGGTTGGGCGTCGTGGTCTTGTCCTTGAACTCGTCGGCCGCCTTGACGACGATGTAGGCGGGGCTGGCGATCAGATCGAGCGCCTTGAGCAGGCGATAGACCGAAGCTTCTGACACAAAGTAGCTTTCGGTGTCGGTGAAGCGGACGGCCAGTTCCCGGGGCGACAATGCCGGCTCCTCCAGCGCCAGCTTCTTGATCCGCTCGCGGACATCGTCCGGAATACGATTCCAGACCCGATCAGGCCGAGGCGAACGATCGTCGAGAGCTTCCGGCCCGCCGCTCTGGAACAGCTCGTACCATCGGTAGAAGGTCGACCTCGGGATGCCGAGCTTGTCGAGTGTACGCTTCGCCGGCAGATGGGACTGCTCGACCAGCCGGATGATTTCAAGCTTCTCGCAGGCCGGGTATCTCATGCGTCGTCCTCCCCATCCCCCGTCACGCTTTTTTTGAGCAGACGGTTTTCCAGGGTGAGTTCAGCCACCACTTCCTTGAGGGCGCTCGCCTCGCGGCGAAGGTCCTTGACCTCGTCCGAGGTCGCCGCCCGCGCCGTGTCGCCCGCCAGTCGCTTCTTGCCGGCTTCGAGGAACTCCTTAGACCAACGATAATAGAGGTTTTGGACGATCCCTTCGCGGCGGCACAGCTCGGCGATGCTGTCCTCGCCGCGCAGCCCTTCAAGCACAATACGGATCTTCTCTTCGGCCGAAAAATGCCGCCGGGTCGCGCGGCGAATGTCCTTCACGACCCGTTCGGCCGGCGATCTCACCGTCCCGGATTTCTGTCTCATCTTCGCTCCCTCCAAGGGCTACGATGAGCCGGAAATCCTCCCTTACTCAATCCGCTAAATCTGTCTCATAGGCGCTGACGCCGG
>CAVQBS010000051.1:0-106446 GCA_963710805.1 uncultured Alphaproteobacteria bacterium
TAGACAGCGGTCAGCAAGTGGTCGTGACCGGAAACGTTGCGATCGGCCGATCGACCTTGTCCCCGGCACTGCACCGTCGAGGTAGATACCGGAAGAGTGCTCCGCGCTGAAGTAGAGCCAAAGGGTCAGGTCGGGCAGGACCCCGCGCCCCGGCGGGGTCTAGGCGATCACGTCGAAATCGGAGGCGTGGAGCGTGGTTCCGGCGTCCAGCTGCGCGAACTGGACCTGCGGTATGGGATCCGTGCCGTCGAAGTCGTAGTACAGCGCACCGGTGCTCTTGTGGTAGATGATGTGGTCGTTTACGTCACCAGCGCTGTTCCCCTGGTTGAACTGGGACGCAGGCAGTTGACCGGGGGTCAGGGCGCCGAATACGTCCATGTCCAGCAGGAACTTGTCCTTGCCGGATTCGAAATGCTTGACGCGGTCGATGTTGAAAGCGAGCCCAGCATCGAAAACGATCTTCTCGGTATGTGAGCCGAGGATGAATTTGTCATTGCCGCTCTCGCCGTAGAGCTTACCGACCTGGCCGTCCTTGTTATTGAACGTATCGTTTCCAGTTCCGAGATGGACGTCGCCCTTGATGCTGCCGGTGTTGACGATCTTGTCCTTGGTCACTCCGGCCTCGCTCACGACATCGCCCTTGACCACCCCGTGGTTCTTGAGCAGCAAACGGCCTGCATCGACGTGGATCGCAACGTCGGGACCTTTGATCTTGGCACCGGAAGCGTTTGTCACCGTGGTCTTCAGCCCGGGCGCGTGGACGTCCACGCCGATCATCCCGGAGTGTATCGTTCCCTCGTTGTCGATCTCGGGTCCGGGCGTGGAGCCGGCGACCGTCGCGGTAACCCGGAGTCCGGCTTCGTAGCCGTACAGGTCTCCCGAATTGTCGACCTCAAGGTCGCCGGGGCCAAGGCTCAAAAGACCAATCGCCCCGCCAATAGCCGTACCCTCGTTGGCGACGGAGGCGTGGCTCCCGGCGGAATTGATATGAATCGCATCGACCTCGGCGGTAATGATGCCCATGGCTTTGTTGACGATACTGGGGTTGTTGCCGATGAAATACAGGGCACTTGATTCAAATGAATAGATATGGCCCCTGTTGACGAGCTTGGCGTCATTTACGGAGCTGTATATCGTTATCGTCCCACCGCTTCCGACATCGACGCCATTCGCGATTTTCCAAGTCTGCCCCGGCGACGCATAAGAGATCGCCGGCGAAAACGGGCTATAGATGTCCTTCTCTTGGGTGGGCATGGTTTTTCTTCTCCCGGGTTGGTGGTCGGTCTGCCCGACTGGATCGTGGAGTGCTGTCCCGATCGTGGGAACAACTGAATCGAAAGGCTCGATTGGGTGATTGCCTTTGCCGGTACATCAAGCCGGCAGCGTTGGCTTTGAGCCGCATCAACGATTCAAACTGGTTCTGGCCCCTTGGGACTTGCCGTGTGGCCGACTGTGGCCTGCCGCTTCCCGCGTTCTGTCGCGAACCCGCACGTCGCCGAGACCACCGGCATTGCCGACGTCAGCGACCGCGATGCGCTCGAGATCGACCTGGCGTGCATCCCCGGGGCTCAATCCTGGGGCCTTACGAGATCGGACCGGTTCTCGGCATCGCTCGAAATACGCCGTCATTTCCGCGCGGCTTGTGCCAGTCACGATCGGAGATCACGCTCGGCTTGTCATGCGCGACATCGCTGGCGACCTTCCGCATGCCCGGTCAGCCGCCGCCGCGTGTCTCGCACAGATCTTTTCGAGTCTAGGGCAGAGCAGCCTGCGCCAGGGGTGGGTCGTTTTGGTATGGCGCCGCCGGGGGGCGGGTCGACTTGCGGAAGGCGAAGTCAAACGCGAGCATGACCCGCCGCAACTCCATTTTCTCGTCAGCCATGCGATCGACGAGCGTCATCCATGATCGCTGGGCGAGGTCCACGACCGACTGTCGCACGGTGCTGAGATAGGGCCGCAACGCCGTCATCCACTCCGAATCCTCAAAGCCGAGCAGCGAGACTTCTTCCGGGAAGGCGAAGTCGAGGGCGCTGACCGCCTTCACCGCTCCGACCGTCGCGAAGAAGGTGCCGGCGAAGACGGCGCTCGGACGGCTCGCCCGTCTGAAGATCCTGCTCGATCGCGCTCCGGCAGCCCTCGACATTGGGGCCGCCGAAGACGATGCGCTCGCGATCGGCGATCCCTGCCTCGCCGAGGGCGCGGCGGTAACCCTCGATGCGGTCCCCGAGGTGAGTGTGGTCAGTCGACGAAATCAGCAAGGTAATATTGCGATGGCCGAGTTCGATCAGATGACGGCAGCCTCGGTAGCCGGCATCGAAATTGTCGGAGGCGACAGTGTCGAAATGGGGGTGACCAAAAGCGCGATCGACGAGGACGGTGGGCGGCAGGTTGGCGCGGAAGTCGGGACCGGCGCCAAAGTCGTCGTCGGCGGCGACAACAAGAAGGCCGTCGATCCGTCGGGCGATCAGCGACTCGATACGGCGCGCCTCCGTCACCGGGTCCTCTCCGCTCGCCACCACCAGCATCTCGAACCCGCTCGCCGGTGCCAGCTTCTCCCACTGCCGAACCAGGCCGGCGAAAAACTCGTTGCCGAGGTCGGGCACGACGATGCCGACCGTCCGGGTCTGACCGCGCCGCAAACTCGACGCCATGTGGTTCGATTTGTAGCCAAGCGCCGCGACCGCCTCAAGCACCGCCCGGCGGCGGTCGGCTGTAACCCCCCTCAGCCCGGAGAGCGTGTTGGAGACGGTCGCCGGCGAAACCCCGGCCAATGCCGCGACGTCGCGGATCGTCGGAGGACGGCGCTTGTGCCGTGGGCCGTCGTGATCCTTCATCGTCCGTGCTCTCGCCTCGACAGGGTGGAGATCGGTTTCTTCCCGCCGTTCGAGTTGCGACGGCGGACGAACGGTCCGCGCACGTGGTGCGCGCAGTCCCGCGGGTGATGCCAAAAAAGGCCAAGCCCGGCAAGCGGCCCATCTATACGGAGAGGCATGGCCTCGCTGTCCGAGTACCGTGTGAGGCGCTTTCGTTCCGTGTGTCGGTTCACGACCCGCTCTCGCCCCGGCTAGAGTCGGCTGCCACCACCGCCGTCGATCAACTGGCCCGTCAGCCAGCGGGCGTCGTGGCTTGCCAGGAAGCCGACGATGTCTGCGACGTCGGTCACGTCGGCGATCCGGTGGAATGCGCTGAATTGCGACGCGGCTTCCACCGCCTCCGGCTTGCCCCGCAGCCAGCTCGCATTCATGTCGGTGTCGGCGATACCCGGCATCACTGCGTTGACGGTGATGGTTCGCGGCGCGAGGTGCTTTGCCGCCACCTTGGTCAGGAGGTCGAGCGCACCCTTCGCCATCGAGTAGGCGGCGACGTCCGGGAAGGCGATCAGTGAGGTCTGCGACGAGATGTTGATGATCCGCCCGCCGTCCGGCATGCGGGGCAGGACATTCTGCAGAATGAAAAAGGGCGCCTTGGCGTTCACCGCCAACACCTCATCGTAGAGCGCTTCGGAAGTGTTCTCGATTGTTCCGCGAGGGCTGATCGCGGCGTTGTTGACGAGGATGTCGACGGTCTTGGCCCGCCCCTTTGCACCGAGCTTCCGGTCGACGTCGGCAAACAGCGCCTCGACGCCGCCTGGCGATCCGTCGAGGGCCGCGCCGACCGCGGCTGCGGCGCCGCCGGCAGCTTCGATCGATGCAACGGTCGCCTCCGCCGCCGCTGCGTCGGTAGCATAGTGGACGACGACAAAGGCTCCGTCACGGGCGAGCCGTTCGGCGATTGCCCTGCCATATCCGCGACTGGCGCCGGTAACCAGCGCAGTCTTGCCTTCGAGTCCCGGCACTTCCTTGCTCCTCCGTTCTTCGATCGCGACAGACAAAGCGAGCATCCCCAGTAAACGCTTTCGCGAAACGTTTTACAACGCCGACGGCTAACCCACCTACGGGGCGGGCATTGCCCGGGACACCGAGCGATCGTCGAATCCCGGTTGGCGCCGGAGGGCTCCAACTCCGTCGCGATGCGTAGGAACGGCGGATAAAACGTTGAACACTGGGGTCCGCAAGCCAATCGGATCGGTCAACCTCGCGGGACTCACCTTGCCCGAACCAAATCGCCGTCTCGCTTGAATCACCTCCGGGTCGTGCAAGGAATTTTCTGCTTGCAACACTTTCGCGTCCGACTTTAAATCGTTTTGTGTCGCGAAGGGCGACACCAGCGCAAGGCTGGCATCGGCAGAGGGGCCAGCTCGGACCGAGCGTCGCACCATCAGGAGGGCGGCTGTTGGCCCGGGCGGCATCGGATGCCTGCGCTGCGGGGGAATCGCAGATACCCAAGGGAGGAACAACCATGACCAATCTTGATCGGACCAACCATACGAACCGGCAAAGCCGGCGCGCGTGGAATGCGTGCCTGGCGTCGGTCGCGGGCGCTGCACTGCTTGCGGCGATGGCCGGCCACGGCTACGCGGCGGGCGAAACCATCGGCTATTCCGCGCCGTTTCTGTTTTCGCAGTTCGAGGTGATCCTGCAGGACCAGACTGTCAAGGACGCCGAAGCGGCGGGCTTCAAGGTACTGTCGCCGACCAACGCCGACGGCGACTCCGGCAAGCAGATCACCGACGTCCAGAACCTTATCGGTGCTGGTGCACAGGGGCTCATCGTCGTTGCCAATGACAGCAAGGCGATCATCCCCGCTCTCGACAATGCGGCGTCGCAGAACGTGCCGGTCGTCTCCATCGACATCGGGCCGGACGGCGGTAAGGTCTACGCGATCGTTCGTGCCGACAACGTCGGCATGGGTGAGATCGCCTGTCACGACATGGCCAAGGCCATCAGCGGCGAGGGCAAGGTGCTGTCGCTGCAGGGCGCCTTCTCGACGATCAACGGTCGGGAGCGGAGCGAAGGCTTCCACGACTGCATGACGAAGGTATACCCGAACATCGAGCTGATCGAGCGGCCGACCGACTGGGATGCCACCAAGCAGGCGGCGGCGCTGCAGACCGTTCTCGGCGCCAACCCGGATCTGAAGGGCATCTTCCAGCAGTCGGACTATGCCCTGTCTGCGACCCTCAACGTTCTCAAGCAGGCCGGACGCGACGCCAAGGTCGGCGAAGAGGGACATATCTACGACATCAGCATCGACGCGAGCCCGCAGGCGCTTGAGCTGATCCGCAGCGGCGATCTCGACGCCGGCATTTCCCAGCCCCTTGACCAGTACGCCAAGTACGGCGTCGTCTACTTGCAGGACGCCCTGGCCGGCAAGGAACTCGCGCTGGGCAAGACTGACCACGACAGCGAGGTCGTCGAGTTCAACGGCAACAAGATGGATCTGCTGCCGGCCGTGCTCGTGACCAAGGAGAATGTCGACGATCCGGCCCTGTGGGGCAATCAGGTCAAGTAGCATCGCTGCGGGACGCTGGTAGCTTCACGCTGCGATGACTTCCCCCGTCGACACGAGCGTCGTGCCGCTGGCGGAGGCGCGTGCGGTGAGCAAGCGCTACGGCACGACGCTCGCCCTCGACAATGTCACGATGAGAGTGAGGGCGGGCCAGTCCGTCGCGCTTGCCGGCCGCAACGGCGCCGGCAAGTCGACCCTGGTCCGCCTGTTCACCGGACTGGACCGCCCCGATGCCGGCGAAGTGCGCTTCTCAGGCGAGCCGGCCCCGGACGTCTCGGCCCGGGATGCGTGGCGGTCGCGGGTCGCCTGCGTCTACCAGAAGTCGACGATCATCCCGGACCTGACGGTCGGAGAAAATCTGTTCATCAACGATCAGCCGGGACGGGGCCTCGGAACGATCAGCTGGCGCGAGGTCCGGCGGCTGACCCGCGATGCGCTTGAGATCTGGGGGCTCGACGTGGATGCCGACCAGCGCGCCGGCGAACTGACCGTGGGGCAGCGCCAGCTTCTCGAGATCGCCCGCGCCCTCCGACAAGGCAGCCGCTTCATTATCCTGGACGAGCCGACCGCGCGGCTCGAATCCCGCGAGATCCGCCAGCTCTTCGATCATGTCACCCGCTTGAAGGCCGAGGGCATGACGTTCCTGTTCATTTCGCACCATCTGCAGGAGATTTACGAGATCTGCGAGCAGGTTGTCGTGATGCGCGACGGCCGTCTGGTCGCCGATGCGCCGGTCGGCGATCTCGGCCACAACGAGCTCGTCGCGGCGATGGTCGGCGACAGCTATGCCGCCGGCGAGGAGGTTGGGCACCACGTTCCGGCCACATCTGAAGGTGCGACCAGCGTCCAGGTCGATTCGCGACCCATCGCCCTTGAGGTCGAAATCTCTTTCGATCGAGGGCGCCGTGTCCGACGCCTCGCTCCGCATTCGCTCCGGCGAACGTGTCGGCCTCGCCGGGCTCGGGGGGTCCGGCAAGACCGAGTTCGCCGAGGCGATCGTCGGACAGCGCCGGCCGACCAGCGGCCGGATTTCCGTCGCCGGCCGGGTGCTGCGGCAGGGCCGCGTCGATCTCGCCCGCGATCTCGGCTTAGGCTACGTGCCGGAAGACCGGCACACCGACGGCTTCTGCGGCAATCTTTCTGTCGAAGAGAACATCGCCCTGCCGGTTCTGCACCGCATCAGCAGGCTGGGCTTCATCTCCCGCCGCCGCCGTCGCGATCTGGCCCTTTCCCTGATCGGCAGACTGCAGATCAAGGTCAGCGATCCCACCCAGAATACCAGCGAGCTGTCGGGCGGGAACCAGCAGAAGACGGTCATGGGCCGTGCGCTGGCCTCCGATCCCGACGTTCTGGTCCTCGGCTATCCCACGGCGGGTGTCGACATTGCGTCGAAGCAGGCTCTGTTCAACATCATCACGGCGACGGACTCGGCGGTGCTCCTTGTCTCGGACGAGATCGACGAACTGGCGATCTGCGATCGCGTCCTGGTGATGTTCGGCGGACGCATCGTGCGCGAATTCACCGGCTCCTGGGAGGAGTCCGAAATGGTCGCTGCAATCGAAGGATTGGGTCAATAGCCGTGACCTCCGGAAAACTCACAGCGCGAGCGTCCGGCTCGCGGCGGCGGCCCTGGTCGCATTTGAGCGACGAGTTGGCCCTGCTGCAATTGATCGTCCTCGCGATGATCGTCGGCACGTTCCTCCATCCGGCGTTCTTCACCGAGAGGAACCTCGTCAACATCCTTCAGCAATCATCCGAGCTGTCGGTGCTGGTCTTTGCCGAGGCAATCATCCTGATTGTCGGCAAGTTCGATTTGTCGCTGGAGTCGATCGTCGGGGTCGCGCCGATGCTGGCAGCCTGGCTCATGCTCGACACCGCGCTGAACGGCTCCGGGCTCGAGGTCAATCCCGATCTGGCGATTGCTGCGCTGTTCGTGGTCGGCATCGCTATCGGCGCCTTCAACGGCTTCCTGATCGTGCGGCTCGGTCTCAATGCGTTCATCACGACGTTGGCGATGCTGATCCTCTTGCGGGGCGTCGCGATCGGCATGACGAACGGCAGGACGCTCTACGACCTGCCGGAACCGCTCCTCTATCTCGGCAATGCACGCTGGCTCGGGCTGCCGGCCTCGGTCTGGGTGTCTGCCATCCTCTACCTGGTGGGCTTCCTCGTCCTCAGCTATCACCGCTGGGGACGCGCGCTCTACGCGATTGGCGGCAGCCCCGAAGCCGCCCGTGCTGCCGGCGTCAGGGTGGATCAATATGTGTGGACCGTCTTCGCCATCGCCGGCGGGCTGGCTGCGTTGTCCGGCCTGATGTTGACCGGGCGGATGGCATCCGTCCTCTCCGGGCAAGGGCAGAACATGATCTTCACCGTTTTCGCGGCGGCGGTCATCGGGCGCATCAGTCTCAATGGCGGCAAGGGCTCGATTATCGGCGCGCTGTTCGGGGTGATCCTGCTCGGCATCATCTCGAATATCCTGACGTTGTCGAACATCGAGACCTTCTGGATATCGGCCACCTACGGCGCGATCATCCTGCTTTCTCTGATTCTGACGCGACTGACGTCAGGCAAGTCATACCGTAGCGATTGACGCCAAGCCTACAGGATGACTGAAAGAACAATGGGGGACGGGCAGATGGCCAGCAAGCGGATCGCAGTCGTCGGGACCGGGGCAAACGGAGCGGCCTTCGGCGCCGATATGATTCGCGCCGGGCTTGATGTCACCTTCATCGAGCAGTGGCCGGCCCATGTCGAGGCCATGCGCGCCAACGGCCTTCGGGTCGAGATGCCCGACGAGACATTCACCGCGCCGGTCAATGTGTTCCATATGTGCGAAGTGGCGACGCTGCGGGAGCCTTTCGACATCGTCCTGATCGGCGTCAAGGCCTACGACACGCGATGGGCGTGCGAACTGATCAAGCCGCTGGTCGCCGGGGACGGGCTCGTCGTCGGCCTGCAGAACGGCATGACGATCGACGATGTCGCGTCGATCATGGGGCCGGAGCGAACGATCGGCGCGGTGATCGAAGTGGCGGGCTACATGTTCGAGCCCGGCGTGGTCGGACGGCAGACCCCGCCCTCCGGAACCTGGTTCGGCATCGGAGCCTATGACGCGGCGACGCGGGGCCGCGAAAACGAAGTCGCCGACGTGATGCGCCACGCCGGCGCGGTCGAGATCCAGGATGACATCCGGTCGGCGAAGTGGATGAAGCTCGTCGTCAATGCGTCGGAATTCCTGCCGTCCTCCATCCTGAACCTGCCGCTCGCCGAGGCGATCAAGATTCCCGGAATCCGCGACGTGATGATGGCGTCTGGCCGGGAGGCCGTCAGGACGGCGCTTGCCCTCGGCCACGACCTCGTTCCGATCCTCGGAGAGACGCGCGTCGAGGCGAATGACCCGGACCACTACGCGACGGTCCTCCTCGACGCGGTGCTGACCGGATGGACCCGTCCCGACACCCTTGTCACCGTTCTGCAGGACTGGATGAAGGACCGGCGCGCCGAGGTGGATGAAATCAATGGTCTTGTCGTGCGCGAGCAGCTCAGAACTCGGTGGCAAAGCCCCGGTCAACACCAAGCTCGTCGAAATCGCTCATCGAATCGAGAGCGGCGAACTCAAGGCCGACCCCTCGAACGCCGATTTGTTGCGGTCGATCCTTGTCCAGGGACAGTCTTAAATCGTTTTTGCTCGAACGCCCCCGAAGGACGAGTCGAATACCTGATGACGAAACGTCTTATCGTTGTGTCGCGATCCGTTTTTCTTCGCCGTTTAAGCTTGCCGAGGGGTCCATAACTCAACAGAATTCCTGAATTTCAGGGCGCTCGCCTGTCGGTTGTTTCGCGCTGCAGCACCTTTTCCGCTTGCTTTCCGTCTACCGACGAACTTAAATCGTTTTGAGTTTGGAGACGCTGCCCTCTCGCCAGTGCCGAGGTGCGCGGTATCCTCGTTATCGTCAGCCGGGGAGGGGATGAGACAATCATGAACGACATCGATCAATCGCCGCGGGTTGTCGAGGCGGCGCGGGCGGCAAACAGGTACCAAAAGCCAGCCTTTTCAGAAAAAGACACCTTGCCCGGGAGAAACGAGACCATGGCCGTCACCGAGACCAGCCGCTTCAAGATCACCCCCGAAACCGTCAAATCCGACAAGACGCTGCGAGAGGATCGGGGCTGGATAAAGATGGATGTTCGCTGGCTGGTCACCGAGAAGACGATCGGTTCGGAGCTGACTGTGATCGGCAAGACCATCCTGGCGCCGGGCGTCGGCTCCAAGCACGATCTTCACCGCCATCCCAACGCCGAGGAGTGGGAGTACGTCATCCACGGCAAGGGCATCAAGCATGTCGGCGACGAGTCGTTCTATGTCGAGGCCGGCGACGTGGCCTTCGTCCCGCGCAACACATACCACGGCCTCGAGAACGGATCGGACACCGAACCGCTGATCACCATCTGGGGCTACAGCGGTGCACCCAGCCTGGAAAAGGCGGGCTATTTCATTCCTGAAGACGACGATAAGAAGTAGCGTCTGAGGAAGGCGGGCGCCAGCGCAAGGCGCCGCCAGGCGGGCCGGCGGCTGATGGCTCCGGTCCCGGAAGGAAGGTGAGGCGGAATTGCCGCCTGCCCAGGGGGAGGAAGAACATGGCGCGGACGCTCATTCGCAACGCGACGATCATTTCGGTCGACCCCGATGTCGGCGATTTTCACCGCGGCGACATCCTGATCGAAGGCACGAAGATAGCGGCGATCGGGCCGACGATCGACGCCGACGATGTCGAGATCGTCGACGCCCAGAACATGATCGCGATCCCCGGCTTCGTCGATACCCATCGTCACACCTGGGAGGCGCTGCTCCGTGCCACCGGACCCGACTGGTCCCACGCGCAGTACTTCACCGGCGTGCGCGTCGTCATGGGCGGACTTTATACGCCCGAGGACAACTATGTCGGCAACCTTCTCGGCGCGCTCGAGGCGCTCGATAGCGGCATCACGACGCTCTACGACTGGTCCCACAACAACAACTCTCCGGAGCATGCGGACGGCTCGGTGCGGGGGCTGAAGGACTCCGGCATCCGCGGCGTTTTCGGCTACGGCAATTCCAATGCCGAGTGGTTCCCACCGAACAAGAGCGACACCGACTACGAGGACATCAAGCGGGTAAGGAGAGAGCATTTTCCTTCCGACGACGGCCTGGTGACGATGGCGGTCGCCGCGCGGGGCCCGCAATTCACCACGCTCGACATTACCGAGAAGGATTTCCAGACTGCGCGCGAGCTCGGCGTCCGGATCACGGTCCATGTCGGCGACGGGCTGTGGGGCTTCAGCAAGCCAATCGTTCAGATGAAGTCGCGTGGCCTCCTCAAGGACGACACTACCTACGTCCACTGCAACACCATCGCGGACGAAGAGTTCAGGATGATCGCCGACAGCGGCGGCACCGGATCGATCGCGCCGGAGGTCGAGATGCAGATGGGCCACGGCATGCCGCCGGCCTTGCGATTCCTCGGAGTCGGTATCAAGCCGAGTATCTCGATCGACGTTGTGACGACGGTGCCGGGCGACATGTTCAGCGCCATGCGCGCGCTGCTCGCCGGCACCCGCCTCATCGTCCACCAGAAGGCGCTTGAGCAGCGCGTCGGCGTCGACCCTCTGCCGTTGACCAGCCGCGACGTGCTTGAGTTCGCCACGCTGCAGGGGGCGAAGACTTGTGGCCTCGACCACAAGACCGGCAGCCTGACGCCCGGGAAGGAAGCCGACATCGTGCTCGTCGACACCAACGCGATGAACCTGATCCCGATGAACAATCCGGTCGCCGGGGTCGTCGAGTTCGCCAACGTCGGCAATGTCGATAGCGTGTTCGTCGCCGGCAAGGCGCGCAAACGGAACCATAAGCTCGTCGATCTCGACTTTGCCGCCTTCCGCCGGCGCGTCGACGAGCACCGCGATGCGCTGTTCGCGCGCGCCGGCGTGCCGACCGACGGGTCGTGGATCGTGCGGCCCTATGAGGGCGAGCCCGAGTCGGAGGCGGAGTTCTAGCCGGTCTCCTGGACCGGTCCGCGTCGATGGCAAGGGGAAGAGGATGACAGGAGGCACCGCTGGCGGCCGCATTCCGGTTTCGCTGGTGACCGGCTTCCTCGGCAGCGGCAAGACCACCCTCATTCGGGCGCTGCTGAGGCAACCGGCCATGTCAGGGACCGCGGTGATCGTCAACGAATTCGGAGCGGTCGGCATCGACGATGCCATCTTCGCCGAGGCGATCGACGGGGACGATGTGGTCCTTCTCGCCAATGGCTGCCTCTGCTGTGCCGCCGGCGACGATCTCGCCGAGGCCGTCTGGATGCTGACCCGCCGCACCTTCGATCGTCCGCGGCGGATCGTGGTCGAGACCTCGGGGCTTGCCGATCCGGCCCCGTCCCTCCGGCGGATGATGGCTGATCCGCGGGTGCGTCAGGCGATCCGCCTCGATGCGCTGATTGCGACCGTCGACGCCGTCCACGGGCTCAGAACTCCTCGACACGCAGCCGGTGGCGCTCCGGCAAGGCGCGGTTGCCGATCGCCGGGTGATCACCAAGATCGACCTCGTCGGCCCCGAGGCCGTCACGGCGCTCGAGACGCGGCTTGTAGCCCTCAATCCCTGTTCGTCAGTGTCGTTCGCCAGCCAGGGAGCGATCGACGCCGACCTGCTCTTCGGCGCGACGCTCTTCGATCCCCGGACCGGCGAGCCCGACGTCGATCGCTGGCTCGGTCTCGGCGGTCATCGCAATCTGCCGCATGGGGCGCGCGAGCCGATCCGCTTCGAGGGCGGCCCGGCGCATGATCCAACGGTCGGAGCGCGACTGATCGAGGAGAAGCGCCCGCTCGACTGGACCCGGCTGTCGCCGCGGCTCGGCGCTGTGGTGGCGCGGTACGGCGATCGCATCCTCCGCCTCAAGGGGGTGATTCACACCAGTGACGACGAGCGCCCGCTGGTGATCCACGGCGTCCAGCGGGTGTTCCATGCACCTGTGCGCCTTGCTCGCTGGAGCCGGGCCCCGGCAACCAGCATCGTGGTGATCGGCGACAAGGGGGCGGGCCCGGCCGTCGAACTGATTGCCGAGGCGGTCCGCGGCTCGGCCATCGCGGAATCCAATAGTCACGCGCGGACCCCCTCCGCGTCGGAATGGGCATAGAACGAAGGAGCAGGAAATGAAGATCGGTTGGATCGGCGTCGGCCGGATGGGAGCGCCCATGGCGGCGAGGCTGCTCAAGGCGGGGTACGAGGTCTCGATCTGGAACCGAACCCGCGCCAAGGCCGAAACGGAAGAGCTCAAAGGCGCGACCGTTGTCGACAACATGAGCGACCTCGCCGATGTCGATGTGCTCTTCACAATGCTGTCGACCGGCAAAGACGTGCATGAGGTCTGCTTTGGTCCCGCGGGCATGTTCCGCGACGGTGCGCCCAAGATGCCGCCTGTCCTGGTCGACTGCTCGACGATCGGCATGGACGAGTCGGCTGCCGTGCGGGCGGGGCTCGACAAGGTGGGCGTCGAGCTCCTGGCGGCGCCGGTCAGCGGCAACCCGCGCTGCGTTCGGGCCGGCAAGTTCTCCTGCGTCGTATCGGGGCCGCGGGAGGCCTATGACAAGGTCCGGCCGCTGCTTCTGGCCATTGCCCCGCGCGGCGCCGCTTATGTCGGCGAGGGCGAACTGGCGCGCATGTGTAAGATTGCCGTCAACCTGATGCTTTACGTCGTGACCGCCAACATGATGGAGGTCACGCTCCT
Organism: uncultured Alphaproteobacteria bacterium; assembly: GCA_963710805.1. Lineage (GTDB taxonomy): Bacteria > Pseudomonadota > Alphaproteobacteria > Rhizobiales > Kaistiaceae > Bauldia. The sequence goes on from CAVQBS010000051.1 coordinate 13,149, forward strand.
CGCCGAGAAAGCCGGCGTGCCGCGCCACGCCTTCCTCGAGTTCCTGAACGGCAGCGTCGTCGGTTCCACCTACACCCGGTACAAGACGCCGGCGGTCGTGAACCTCGACTGGACGACCATGTTTCACGCGATCGGGATGCGCAAGGACATGGACCTCGGCCTCTCCCTTGCGCGCCAACACGGGATAACGATGCCGGTGACCGTGGCCATGCGCGAACTGCTGCAGGGCCACTTTGGCGCGGCGCAACTGCAGCCTGATCCGGATGCCTATTTGCACCAGGATTTCGCCAACCTGCTCGAGACCGTTGCGCTTCTCTCCGGCGTCAAGCTCGAAAGCGAAGATGTCGAGGTCTCGGACGGGCTGGAGCCGGAAAGTCCATAGGTGCGGCGCCGCAGGGAATAGGATGCGCGCGGTGAGGCGGCGCTTACACTGAGCCGAGAGAGGAAAGGTTCGCATGAAAGTCGCAGTGGCCGGCCTCGGGTGGTGGGGCAAGCAGATCATTTCCTGCCTCGAGAAGAGTCCGCGCTTCGAGGTGCTTTATGGTGTCGATCCGTCGCCGCCCGACGATGTGGCCGCCTTCCGACAGCAGCATCCCTTTCCGCTCGAAGCCGATCTCGACACGGTGCTGGCCGACGCCGCGGTGGAAGGCGTGATTCTGGCAACCCCCCATGCGCTGCACGAGGAGCAGGCGCTCCGTATCATCGCCGCCGGCAAGCAGCTCTTCTGCGAAAAGCCGCTCACCATGACCGCCGAAGGCGCCCAGCGCGTGGTTGACGCCTGTCAGAAAGCCGGCAAGGTCTGGGCATCGGTCACGAACGCCGTTTCGAGCCGGCCTTCGAGGAGTTGCAGCGGCTGGTCGACGCGGGAGCGCTCGGCAAGCTTCTCCTCTTCGAGGCGAATATCAGCCACGACCAGTTCCGCAGGCTCGACCCCTCCAACTGGCGGCTTAGCACCGCTCACGCGCCAGCCGGCATGATGACGGCGGTCGGCATCCACATGACCGACCTCTTCGCCCATTTCGCCGGACCGGTCGCCGAGGTGCGCGCCCGAACCGGCTCGCTGATCTTCGATCCACCGGCGGAGGATTTCGTCTCGGCGAGCATCGTGTTCAGGTCGGGCGTTCGGGCAAGCTTCACGTCGCTGTCGGTGACGCCGTTCTATGGTCGCTTCACCGTCTTCGGCGACGCCGGTTGGGTCGAGATCATCAGCGAGGCCAATGTCGACCGCGGCAAGCCGACCCATCTCATCCACTCGGACGCTCCCGAGCGGCGGCGGCACGTGACCTACGAGGCGATCGACGCCGTCACCCGCAACTTCGAGGCCTGGGCGGACGCGGTCGAGGGCAAGGCGCCGTATCGCTTCACCCGCCAGGAACTGGTCGACAACATCAAGATCTTCGAAGCGATCGTCAAATCGTCACGCGGCAACGGCGCGCCCCAGACACCGTGAGGCAGGCTCGGGCGGCCGCCAGGGAACCAGCGCCGTCGCCGCAAGCGTGCCGGGGCGGCCCATCGGCCGGCCCTCGGCGCGGATGGCACCGATCCGTGGAAGGCCGCGTGGTCGACAGCGTGCGTCGGCGTCGAGTGCGTCGGCCTGCAGGGCTTCTATCGCAACACCTTCATCATCGTCATCCCGGCAACCGTCATCGCCACGCTGGTCGGCGCGCTGAACGGCTTCGCACTGACCAAGTTCCGCTTCCCCTATCACCGGCTGGTGTTCGGGCTGATCCTGTTCGGCACCTTCACGCCGTATCAGGCGATCCTCATCCCGATGGCGCGGACGCTCGGCACCCTCGGCCTGTCGGGCAGCCTGCTCGGGCTGATCTTCGTCCACACCATCTACGGTCTGCCGTTCACGACCGTATTCGCACGCGGCTTCTACTACAGCGTCCCACAGGAACTGGTGAAGGCCGCTCAGGTCGACGGCGCCGGCTTCTTCCGCACCTTCTGGAGCGTCATGCTGCCGATCTCGACGCCGATCCTCATCGTCTCGGTGATCTGGATGTTCACCAATATCTGGAACGACTTCCTGTTCGGCTCGGCCTATGCGTTCGGCAGCAACGCTCCGATCATGGTGGCGCTCAACAACATCGTGAATACCAGCACGGGCGAGAAGCCATACAACATCCACATGGCGTCGGCGATGCTTGCTGCCATTCCAACGCTGCTTCTTTATGTGATCGCCGGCAAGTACTTCATTCGCGGATTGATGTCCGGCTCGGTAAAGGGGTAGCGAGGCAGGCAATGGCGTCGCTGGAAGTCAGAAAAGTCTCCAAGAAGTTCGGAACCCTTGCGGCGCTGAGCGACGTCAGTCTCCACGCCGTCGATGGCGAGTTCCTGGTGCTGCTCGGCCCCTCGGGCTGTGGCAAGTCGACTCTCCTCAATATGATCGCCGGCCTCGAACCGGTGACCGCCGGCGATATCCTCATCGACGGACGCATCGTCAACGACTTCGCGCCCAAGGATCGGGACATTGCCATGGTGTTCCAGTCCTACGCCCTCTACCCGTCAATGAACGTCCACCAGAATATGAGCTTCGGCATGAAGGTGCGCGGCATCCCCCGGGCACAGCGCGACGCCGAGGTGCTCCGGGTGGCATCGCTGCTGCAGCTCGATTCGCTTCTCGACCGGCGAGCCCACCAGCTCTCGGGTGGCCAGCGCCAGCGTGTCGCCATGGGGCGGGCGCTGGTCAGGGACCCGAAAGTCTTCCTCTTCGACGAGCCGCTGTCGAACCTCGACGCCAAGCTTCGGGTGGAGATGCGGACCGAGCTCAAGAAGCTGCACCAGACGCCTCGGCGTCACCGTCGTCTACGTGACGCACGACCAGATCGAGGCGATGACGCTCGCCACCAAGGTCGCGGTCATGAAGGGCGGCGCCATTCAGCAGATGGCGACGCCGCAGGAAATCTATGACCGGCCGGCGAACCTGTTCGTCGCCGGCTTCATCGGCTCGCCGCCGATGAACCTCGTGCCGGGTACGCTGGAGGAGGATCGCGGTCAGGCGGTGGTGGCGCATCGATCGGGCGGGCGATGACATCCGGTTGACGATCGGTGCGTTCGGCGAGGCCGCTCGGCTGCATAAGGGGGCGCGGGTTCTGCTTGGTGTGCGGCCCGAGGCGATCACCCCGGACCCGGGCGATGCCGCCGCCGGCACTACTTTCGATGCGCTGGTCGACGTGATCGAGCCGACGGGCGCCGACAACCTCGCCTTCTTGACACTCGGTGGTGCTGAAGTGATCGCGCGTTTGCCGCCGAATACCAGCGTTGCCGGTCAGAATATCAAGCTGAAGATCGATCCCGCTCGCGCAATGCTTTTCGATCCGAACACCGAGCAGCTCATAGGCTGAGGACGCCCGGGAGAGACCGGTCTTTCCGCCGTGTCACGCCGGGTGGCCCCCAGAGGCCAGAGTGTTTCCGGTCAGATCGTCTCCGAGTCGGCCGCGATGCCTTCCCGCATGGGCACCTCGCGGCCATACACTTCCGCACGCGCCGCAGCGGAGATGAAGCCCTCGGCGACGTCACGGTCGATGAGGTCGCCGCTTCTTTGGCGGGGTTCGCCGTAGCCCGACCCGCCGCAGCTGTCGATGCAGACCTCGTCGCCATCGTGGAGCCGGACGTCGGCGAATTTTGACGCACTGGCGGTGCCGAACGCCTCGGTGAAGGGCCTGAACGCCGTGTCGCCGGCCTTCTTTACGGTGACGCGGGCGGGCGCGCCGGACAGACCGCCGAAGAGCGGCCAGGGACCGGCCTTGGCATGGTCCATCAGCATGCTGGCGCGGACCTCCGGCGCTTCGACACGCAGGACCCGGCGGCTGCCGAGGCCGCCGCGGAAGGTGCCGGCTCCGCCGGAATCGGTCCTCAGCCCGTAGGACATGACCATCAGCGGAAACCGCGTCTCGAACACCTCGACCGGGGTGATCCGGCAGTTTCCGATGATGTGGTTCTGGCAGTCGTTGCCGTCGCGGGCGGCACGGCCGCCCCAGCCGCTCGCCTCGAAATGATAGTGGGCATAGTATTCGTCGGTCTTGGGGTTCATGCCGCCGATCAGGAAGTTGCAGGCGGTGCAGCCCTCGCAGGCGCTCACCCGCTCCGGGATGGCCGCCGAGAGCGCGCCGAGCACCAGGAAGACGATGCGCGGCTGCGTCTCGGTGTTGCCCCCGACCGAGGGAGCCGGATAGGCGACGTTGAGGCAGGAGCCTTGCCGCGCGATCACCCGCACCGGGCGATAGCAGCCCGCGTTCTTCGGGATCGCCGGATCGGCGAGCTGATAGAGCGCGTTGAACGTCGCCGACATGGTGACGCCAAGCGTGGCGTTCACCGGCCCGCGCGCCTGATCGTCGGAAGCGGAATAGTCCGCCGTGAAGGCGTCGCCGTCGACCGTCACCTTGACGTGCATGCGGATCGGCTGGTCGCCGACGCCGTCGTCCTCAAGGCTGTCGGAGAATTCATACACCCCGTCGGGAATGCTCCGGATCTCCTCCCGCATCCAGCGGTCGGCGTAGTCGAGCAGCGCGTCGGAAGCCTCCGACAGGAACCCGGCGCCGAACTTGTCGCAGAGCGACCGGTAGCGGTCCTCGGCAACCTTGAGCGCGCCGAGCATGGCGTGGAGGTCACCCCAGGTATGGCGCGGGGTGCGGTGGTTGGCGAGCATGATGTCCCACACCTCCTGGACGCGCTTGCCGCCGCGCATCAGCCTGACCGGCGGCAGGCGTAGGCCCTCCTGGAAGACCTCCGTCGCTGTCGCCGCGAAGGAGCCCACCACCATGCCGCCGATTTCGGCGAAATGGGCGATGATCGCGGCATAGCCGACCAGCGTGCCGTCGTGGTGAATGGGGCTCAGCATCAGGTGCTCGGGCATGTGGCAGCCGCCCCGATAGGGATCGTTGTGGATCACCACATCGCCGGGCTCGAGGCTGTCGTGCCCGATCTCGTTGAGCAGGCACTCGACGGTGTAGACGATGGCCCCCAGCTGGGCAGGGCAGTATTCGCCCTGTGCCAGCATCTGCCCGTGCCGGTCGAAGATCGCACAGGAGAAGTCGCGCAATTCGTTGAAGATCGGCGAGTAGGCGGTCCTCACCATCGCTGTGCCCATCTCGCGGCAGATGTTGACCAGCGCATTGTTGACGATGCTGAGGGTCACCGGCTCGGTCGGCCCGCGTTCAGCATGGACGGCGCCCTCGCCGCCCATCAGAAGCGCGCCGCTCCGATGGACCATGGCCCTCTGGCCGGGGATCACCAGCGTCGCAGCGTCATATCCTTCGACGATCGCCGGCCCGTGGATCGTCGTTCCTGCGGCGAGGTCGGAACGCTCATAGACCGGACATTCCGCCCTGCTGCCGCTGCCGACCTCCACCATCCGGTGCACGGTGGGGACGGCATCGTGTCCGTCGCTCTCTTTCGCCGCCGGAAGAGTGAGACCGCTGCCGCTTGCCGACACCGAGCAGGTGGTGATCTCGATCGTCTCGCCGTCGATCCGATAGCCGTAGGATGCTTCGTGCTGCGCATGGAACCGCTCGAACAAATCCTCGAGCCCGCCCGCGAGGTCGATGGCGTTTGGAACCGGCACCTCCTGCTCGTGACTCTGGCCGGCATAGCGCATGGAAACGGACGAGCGGATCGCCGGTTCGCCGGGATGGCCCTCGGCCGCGAGATCGGCGCGCGCGCTGGTCTGGAGATCGCCAAGGATCGCGTTCAGTTCGCGCGCATCGATGGCCGCGCCCCTGCGCACATAGGTCTTCTGGGTATCGACGCGCGGCGTCGCGAGCAGGGTGCCGAGCGCCGAGGTGAGGCCCGGATTGGGCGGGATGAGGACTTCCGGGATGCCGAGGATGCCCGCGACCTCCGCAGCGTGAACCGGACCGGCACCGCCGAACGCCACCAGGGCGAAATCCTGCGGATCGAGGCCCCGCTCGATCGTCAGCACGCGGATCGAGTTGGCCATGTTCTCGTTGGCAATGGCGATCACCGCTTGCGCCGCTTCCTCGGCGCTGAGCCCAAGCCGCTCGCCAAGCCCTTCCAGCGCTTTTCGCGCCGCCGCGGCGTCAAGCTCCATGCCGCCGCCGAGGAGCGAGCGCGATCCGAGCCGCCCGAGCACGACATTGGCGTCGGTGACGGTCGGCTCGGTGCCGCCGCGCCCGTAGCGGCCGGCCCGGGATCCGCGCCGGCGCTGCCGGGCCGACCTTGAGCAGGCCGCCCTTGTCGATCCAGGCGATCGAGCCGCCGCCGGCGCCGATGGTGATGACGTCGAGCATCGGCGCGATCGGAACCGGCCGTCCGAACTCGAGCTGGTATCGGTGGTGTACGGCAGGGCGCCGTCGAGGATCAGCGCGACGTCGGTGCTGGTGCCGCCCATGTCGAAGGTGATGACATTTTGCCGTCCCGTGGCATCGCCAAAGGCGCGGCCGCCGATCACGCCGCCGGCGAAGTCCGGAGAGAAGCAGGTGGATCGGCCGGTCGGCGGAGGCGCTGGCGAGCATCTGCCCGCCGTTCGACTTCATCATCGCCAGATGCGCATGGTAGCCCTCGGCCTTGAGGCGCCTCTCCAGCCCGCTCAGAAAGCGCTTCAGCAGAGGACGCGTATAGGCGTCGAGGATCGTCGTGCTGGCGCGCTCGTACTCGCGCCAGAGCGGCGATACCTCGCTGGACAGCGAGATCGCCAGCCCGGGAAACCGGTCCTCCAGATAGCCCGAGAGGAGACGCTCGTGGGCGGGATTGGCGAACGAGAACAGAAAGTTGACGGCAATGGCGTGGTCCGCCTCGCCGGCGCCTTCCGGCTTGACGGCAGCCAGCCAGTCAGCCACCCGGTCGCCAACCCGCGTGAGCTCGGCAGGCTCCAGCGCCCGGGCGACGCTTCCATCGCTGCGCACCCGCTCGGCGACGCCGAGCGAGTCGCGGCGGCTGACCAGCGGACGCGGCTTTTCCCACTGAAGATCGTAGGGGTCCGGCTTGTCGGCCCTTTGCAGCTGCGGGATATCCTCAAACCCTTCGGTCGTGATGTAGAGGACCCGCGCCCCGTTGCGCTGCAGCACCGCGTTAGTGGTGATCGTCGTGCCGAGCACGATCGAGACGATCGACTGCGGCGCCACGTCAAGACGGCGAAGGCCGTCGAGCACCGCCAGGCCGGGGTCGGACGGGGTCGAGGCGATCTTGACGGTTTGGACCTCGCCGGTTTCGTCGTCGACGAGGACGATGTCGGTGAACGTTCCGCCGGTGTCGATGCCGATGCGATGGACCATGGATTCGACTTGCCTTCCCGTTGCGAGTCCTGACGTCTATTCTTGCGGCGACGAGCTGCGCATTGCTCCTCCACTGGGCGCCGCCCGGCAGTATAGCCCATGCCGATTGGGTCTGACGCCAGACCCGGACGGTCCGTCCATCGCGAGCAGAATGAATCTTCCAGAAGACATTGCCTCACGTCTTGTTCGCCTCGGTGTCATCCCTGAGGGGATGCGGATCGATGCCGAGCGGCTGACCGGCGGCGTCTCGTCTGACATCTGGAAGGTGACGGCCGGCGACCGTGTGTTCTGCGTCAAGCGCGCCATGGCGAAGCTTGCGGTGAAGCAGGACTGGTTTGCGCCGGTCGAGCGCAATCGCTTCGAGCAGCTCTGGTACGAGACCGCGTCGGAGCGGGTGCCGGGCTCGGCGCCGGGGGTACTTGCCCATGACGACGAGGCAATGTTCTTCGCCATGGACTGGCTTGACCCGGCCGACTACCGGCTGTGGAAGGCGGAGCTGCTTGCCGGCCGGGTCGAGCGGGACTTCGCCGCCGCCGTCGGAGAGCGTCTCGCCGCGATTCACGCGGCGACTGCGGGCGATCCGGCCGTCGCGGCGATGTTTCAAACCGGCGCGCTGTTCGAGGCGTTGCGTCTCGACCCCTATCTCCGCGCCACCGGCGTCAGGCATCCCGCGATTGCCGCGGAGCTCAACGGGCTGGCGGACCGCACGGCAGCGACGCAGAAGGCGCTGGTCCACGGCGACGTCAGCCCGAAGAACATCCTGATCGGGCCGGATCGGGCCGGTCTTCCTCGACGCCGAATGCGCCTGGTACGGCGATCCGGCCTTCGACCTCGCCTTCTGTCTCAACCATCTGCTGCTCAAGTGTCTCTGGCCGCCCGGCGGCGCCGCGCGATTTTCTCGGCTGCGTTCGATGCGCTGGCCGACGGGCTATCTCGACGGGTGTCGGCTGGGAGCCGGTCGCCGACCTCGAGGCGCGCGCCGCGTCGCTGCTGCCGGGCTGTTGCTCGCCCGGGTCGACGGCAAGTCGCCGGTCGAGTACCTGACCGAGGAGGCGGAGCGGGAGCGTGGTGCGGCAAGGTGGCGCGCGCGCTGCTGGAGCAGCCGCCGCGCGACGCTTGGCGCAGGTGCAGGGACGCCTGGGCGGAGGAGCTGGGGCATTGACGCGAGACGACGATCGCCGGCGTGCACGGCCGGCGGGTCTGGGATTCGCGCGGCCGGCCGACGGTCGAGGCCGAGGTCGCGCTCGCCGGCGGCGCCATGGGCCGGGCCATCGCGCCGGCCGGCGCCTCGACCGGGATCGGGCGAGGCGCTCGACCTGAGCGCGACGGCGGCGACGCGCTTCGGCGGCTATGACGTGCGCAGGCGCGTCGCCAGCGGTCGAGACGGAGATCGCGACGGCGCTGACGGCTTGGATGCGGAGGATCAGGAAACCGGTCGATGACACCGCTGATCGAGCTCGACGGCACGCCGAACAAGGCGCGGCTCGGCGGCAATGCGACGATCGCCGTCTCGATGGCCGTGGCGCATGCCGCGGCCGCGGCGCGCGGGCCTGCCGCTGTGGCGCCATCTTGCCGAGCGGTCGACGGCCGTGCGCCTGCCGCTGCCCGAGATCCAGATCTTCGGCGGCGGCGCGCATGCGGCGCGGCGCGTCGACATCCAGGACTTCATGGTGGTCGCCCGGGCGCGGACGAGCTTCGCCGAGGCGCTGGACATGGACGGCCGAGGTCTACCGCGCGGCCGGGCTGCTGATGGCCGAGGCCGGCACGCTCAAGGGCGTCGCCGACGAGGGCGGCTGCTGGCCGGAGTTCGACACCAACGAGGAGGCGCTCGAGCATGCTGGTGCGCGGCGATCGAGCGGGCCGGCTTCACGCCCGGCGAGCAGGTCGCGATCTCGCTCGACATCGCCGCCTCGGAGTTCGGCCGCGGCGGCCGCTACCGGCTCGGCCTCGAGACGCCGCGAGCTCGACACGCGACGGCATGAGCGAGCTGCTGCTCGGCTGGCTCGACGCGCTATCCGATCGTCTCGATCGAGGACCCGCTCGCCGAGGACGACGACGACGGGCTTCGATCGCCTTCACGGCGGCGGCCGGCGACCGGGTGCAGATCATCGGCGACGACTATCTCGTCACCAACGCCGAGCGGGTCCGCCAGGCGCGCCGAGCCGCGGCGCCTGCAACGCGCGTGCTGGTCAAGCCCAACCAGGCGCGGCACGCTGACCGAGACCAGGGCGGCGCTCGACGCGGCGAGCGCCGCCGGCTGGGGCGCGATCGTCTCGGCCCGCTCGGGCGAGACCGAGGACGTGACCATCGTCCATCTCGCGGTCGGCTGGGGCGCGCAAGCAGCTCAAGGTCGGCTCGTTCGCCCGCTCCGAGCGCATGGCGAAGTGGAACGAGGGGCTGCGCATCGAGGAGGCGCTGGGCGACGGCGCGCTGCCGCCGCGCTCGACGTTTCCGTGGGGGCAGGGCGGGTAGGTCCCTGCTGCCGGCCTGGCCAAGCTCAGCCATGATAGGGTCGCCCGCATGGATGATGACGACGACGACCTCGGCGATCTGACCCACGCGGCACCGGCCTACAAGCGGGCGCTGTGGGCGGTGATGGCGCTCAATGTCGGCTACGGCATGATCGAGATCGGCGGCGGCTTCCTCGCCGGCTCGCAGGGCCTGAAGGCGGATGCGCTGGATTTCCTCGGCGACGGAACGATCACGCTGCTCGGGCTGCTGGCGATCGGCTGGGGCGCGGCATGGCGGGCGCGGGCCGCCCTGCTGCAGGGCGTCTTCCTCGCCGTGATGGGCATGGGGGTGCTCGCCGCCACCGCCTACCGCGTCGTCGTCACCCAGATCCCGGAAGCCGACCTCATTGGGCTGTTCGGCTTCGGCGCGCTGATCGTCAACGTCGCGAGCGCAGCACTCCTGTTGAAGCACCGGACCGGGGACGCCAACGTCCAGGCGGTGTGGCTGTTCAGCCGCAACGATGCGCTCGGCAATGTCGGCGTCATCGTCGCCGGGGCGCTGGTGTGGCTCACCGCGACGCCGTGGCCCGACCTGATCGTCGCCTCGGCGATCGCCGGCCTGTTCCTGCAATCGGCGTGGAGAATCGTCGGGACTGCGCGGCGGGAGCTGAGGGAGGCGATGTGAGGTGAAGTGAGACGACGGGAGCGAGGTACTAGGCCGTGAGAAATGTTTAGGCTCCTCTGCTTAACCGGCATTCCTCGGCTAGCGTGACGAGCCTAAGTCTAGCCTAGTTCACGCGGTAGACACTGTTGGCCCAAGGGCCGCCACAAATCTCGCCGGTATCGCCACTACACTTCATATTGCAGTTTGGCGAAATACCGGCATCCTCATACGAGTTTCCACAGAAACAGAACGCCCCGTACTGAGTGCCTGCGAATGTGAAACCCTGTCCGGCGCAGAAGCTGGTGCACTTGGCCGTGGTCATGGCAGGATCACCGGCTGCTGGAGCCGGAGCAGCGGGCAGCATGGCGTCGCCAAGAACGCGATTTTCAAGGCCGAGGGGATCGGCATCCGCATTGTCGGCATAGCACCCGACGTAGCCCGACCCTTCGCCGGGCTCGACCGGCGGATTCCGGTGCACCAGGATGTTCCCGAAGTAGCTGCCGCCCATGTTCATGTTTCGGCGCAACTGCCGGACGGCCTCAGCCATCGTCAGGCCAGGCGCGAGCGTGGCGCGTCCGTCGGTCAACGCCTTCAGCATCAGTTGCAGATTGTTGTTGAACGCCTCCATGTCTGCGGCGTCGCCTATTGCCTCCATCTCGTCCTGATAGGCGAAAAGCGCTTCGTTGATCTGCTCCTGCGTGAATGTGCCGATGGTGTACACACCGAGGATGCCCTGCACCGTCGTGCTCGACAGCCATTCGAGAAAGGTGCCGAATGACTGGCCGACGCGGGAAAGAAGCCCTCGCAGGATGCTCCCCGCACCGCCGGCAATCTCGGCCTCGGCCTGGGCAGACAGGGCTGTTCCAAGGGCCGTCCCGCCGACTTCGCCGGAGAGTCGATAGGCGGCATTCAGCGCGTCGTCGAGGAACTCGGGGGGCACGCTTGTCTGAATCCATTCGGCGACGTCGATGGACCCCGCCTGGAGGTAGCGCTCCATCGCAGCGACGTTGTCGGGGGGCATGTTGCGGACGAAGTTGAGAACCGCTCCGCGGACGGCCGGCTCCTCGACCAGGATGCTGCCCAGTTCGCCTTCGTAGGCCGGAGTGATTGCTCGGCTGAAAGAGAGGCTGCGTGCCGATGCCCCCACGCCGTTCATTGCATAGCCATAGAATTCCGCCACCCGCTCCTCCGGAACAATCGCCGCCAATGCGTTCCAGATCTCCTGATCGTAGGCCTGGGCATAAGCCCGGCCGTCGGAGGCGAAGGTCGATGCAAAAACCCAGATCGACAGGCCGATCGCAAAAAACGAGGCAACGCGTTTCGCGCGCCAAGGAACTGCCGTGACTGGAAATGAACGGTTCAACCCGCCTGTGCGAGTGTTCGTTCTCGACATGATCCCGATCCTCAAGCCGGGGCGGTCAGAGTCTTGGCCCTCATTCCGAACTGTCCATGGTCCCGAAAACCAAATCGGAACGTTCAACGCCCCCGGTTGCGTTCTATCGACATCCACCGGATGACGCCTTTCGTCAGGGTGATATTGCCGCCATGGGCGGGTATCGACAAGCCCGGAGGGAGGGCGGCTGAGGGGCGCGCTCCACCGGCTTGTCGAAGTTTCGAGCATCGTCCATTCTCGTTGCGGAACCGCGGCCGGCGCGGATGAGGGGGGACCATGCGCTTGATGCTGCTTGTTGCAATGCTGCTTGTGGCGCGGGACGCGGCTGAGGCGGCGGATGTCCGTGTCGACCGGATCGACATTGTCGACAGGGGACTCTACACGGTCACGATCGGGGAGCAGACGCCGGATCCGAATGCGCCGACGGGCACCATCGCGGCCCCGACTGTCGTCGAGTTGCGCGAGGCGACGACCATCATCCCGGGACGGCTCGGGGTGGAATTCGGCTTGCAATATGTCGTCGTCGGCGCGCCGGCCGGCGACCAAGTTTCTCTCGACTTCATCCTCACCTACCCGCCGCCGGGGCTCGCCTATCCCGCCAGCCCCGAGCCGATCCTCGAGAGCCGGTTTTCGCGGGCGAAGAAGATCGCCGATACCGTCTATCTCGGCTTCGGCTTCGAGAATCCGTGGGAAATCGTTCCCGGCACCTGGACCTTCGAGATTTCATTCGCGGGCCGAAAACTTGCCGAGCAGAGCTTCACCGTGACCAGGTGAACGCCCCCCGCGCCTCAGGCAGCCGTTCCGCGCTCTGCGTCTCACTCCGCCCTAAGCCTCAGTTCGCCGCGATGGCGGTGCTGACTTGTGAAGGCCGGCGTGCCAGCTTTCGCGGGTCGCGACGGGATGGGTATGGCTTTCATTCGCGCTGTTCTCCATGGCTCAGGCGGCATGGTCGCCCGTCCCGTCACCTTCGCTCGACCGCTGATTACTCTGTGCGATCGATCGCTGATTAGGGCGCTGCCGGCCGGCGAGGGACGCGTTGTCGCAATCAGCAGAGGGAGACGGACACCATGCGGATCAGTGTCGGAATCGACGCGGCCAAGGAGGTCCATTGGGCGACCGCCGTGACACAGGACGGGCCGGTCCTGCTCGACCGCAAGGTGGAGAACACGGCAGAGGACATCGGCAGGCTTGCAACCGAGCTGGCAGCGCTCGACGGCGTGCGCCTGGCGTTCGATCACGCCGAAGATGAGCTCGAAAAAAAAAGAAAGGCGTTCATAATCCCGGTCGCCGATCGGCCTGCCCCGGGGTGTCGGCTGGAGACAAAGACGATGGACAAGCTGAGCCAGGATGACCCGCTCTTCGCGACCTACGCCATCGCGGCGACCCTCATGATCCTCAAAGGGGTGAGCATGTCCTGGCTCACCATCTTCCGTATGATGAAGGAGAATGGCGGATTCCGCTCGCCGGAGGACGTCAAGCCAACGCGCTTCAATCCCAATTCGAGCCCCGACCAAATCAAGCCCAACGATCGCGTCGAGCGAATCCGCAGGATCCAGGCGAACGACCTGGAGAGCCTGCCGTACTTCCTGGTCGCCGGCCTGCTCTTCGTGGTCACCGTGCCGCCGCTCTTGCTCGCGCAGCTGCTTCTCTATGGCTATGTGGCGACGCGGCTCCTGCACTTCGTGGCGTATCTGACGGCGCAGACCCACGACACGCGCGCCATGCTGTGGACGCCGGGCTCGCTCATCCTCATCTTCATCACGGCCCGGACATTGGTGTACGCGATCGTGTAGGCCAACGTCGGTTTGCGGCGGCGAACGTCATGATCGAGCGCATCAAGAACAGCCGTCTGGAGGCGTTTTGCGACGGCGTTTTTGCGATCGCCATCACGCTGCTGATCCTCGAGATCAAGGTACCGGAATTCGGCGAGATCAACAGTGCGGCTCAACTCGCCGGTGACCTCGCGGCGCAGTGGCCGTCGTGGTTTGCGTTTCTCCTGACCTTCCTGACGCTGCTGATCGCCTGGGCCAATCACCACAACATGCTGAGCCAGCTGGGAAGGACTTCCAGCCCGTTCATCTACGCCAACGGCCTGCTGATGCTGACGGTGGTCATCTTCCCGTACTCGGCGTCCGTCCTCGGGAGATTTCTCAACACCGCGTATCTGACGTTGCCGGTGGTTTTGTACTGCTTCACCAACTTCGTCCACAACGTGGGCTGGCTTGCCGTGTCCGTTGTCGCGACGCGCCCCAAGGACCTGACCAAGGATGCGCGACACAAAGCGAACGTGCGAAAGGCGCGGAAGGTCATCGCGATCGGCTGTGTCTTCAACCTGCTGGTGACCATTCTCGCGTTCTGGCAGCCGATCCCCGCCCTGCTGTTGGTCACCGCAGCGTGGATCGTTTATCTCTTCGCCGGGATCTTCGGGACTTCCCTGGAATAGTCCGAGGGTGGACGCGGCAGTGCTGCTTTCCTGGGCACTCCCAAGCGTCGATTTTGGGCGCCGAATTGTCGTTCGGTAGCCGGACGACGATGTTGCCGGCGCGTCCAGCCGGATGCATCGCCACAACGCCGTCCTCGGCTCGCCTGGAGGCCAATTCAGGGAGCGACGCGACGGCGACCGGGAAGGATGGTCTGAGATGGATCCGCTTTCGCTGTTCGGCCTTTTCGCGGTCACGCTGATGCTGGTGTTCTATGCGCTCGAGGACCACGGCCCCGGCTTCGTGCTGGGGTTCGCCGGCGCGTGCCTGCTCGGCTCGCTTTACGGTTTTCTGCAAGGCGCCTGGCCTTTCGGGGTGGTCGAGGCGATCTGGGCGGCCATCGCGGTTCATCGCTGGCGGCTCCGGGTTGTCGACGCCGGGACAGGTGATCAGGGGCATTGAGCATCGAGTGGGGTGGGCAAAGCGGAGAAGCCGCGTGCCCAAGTGACGCCGGGATGCCGGAGTTTGGTCCGTGACGCAGACGCATCGGAAACGCTATCCGAGCCGCCCCTGAGGGGTTGCCATCGCCCCAATCGCGCCGCTAGACACGACGGGTCGGGCCTTCCAGGTTTCGCCGCCCCTTTTCGCGGCGTCTTTCCGGGTGACGCTCCGACATTCGTCGGTGAAATGACCTAGGTCAAAGCCAACGACCAACCTTCGCGCCCATCCTGCTTTTTGTCAGCCAGGAGGGCGTCTCCATGACCAAGCAAGTTCTTATGCGAGTTGCGTGATGAACATTTGGCGAGCACGCGTGGCAGGGTTTCTGGCGAGCCTGGCGCTCGGATTTATCACCATGACGGCGAGCCAGGCGAAGGAGATTTGCTGGACGCAAGGGGCCACCCAGTTTGCCGCCGCGACCCACTACTGCGTCAGCTCGGTTCTGGCGCCGCAGAGCGGCAACACTTACGGACCGGAAAATCTGGCAGACGGCGACCGACGCACCGCCTGGTGCGAGGGCGCCAAGGGCAATGGCCTCGGAGAGTCGATCACCATCCGCGTTAACGAAGGCCCGGCCTTTCGACGCCTGATTGTCAGCAACGGCTATGGCAAGTCTCCTCGCGTCTACGCGGACAACGGGCGCGTCAAGACCGTCAAGATCACCAGCGACACCGGCATTCAAACGACCGTGAACCTCATCGATCAGAATGGCGAACTTCCCGTCTACCTGCCCGGACTGGCCCAGCGATGGGTGCGGCTGACCATTCTCGACGTCTACCCCGGCGCGCGCTTCGCCGACACGTGTCTGGATTTCGTGACGCCGGACTTTGTTTACGAGGAGGAGATCCTGCAGGCGCAATAGGCGCGAAAAGCCGTCTCCGCCTGTTGAAGACGGGCCCCCATGCACCTCGGCAAGAGGGCCTGAAGGCGAACGAGCCGCCACTGTCCGGATACGCATGAGCCGCCGTGAGGGCTTATCATCAGCGGCTTGCATCGCTTCGGCTGGACACCTCGGATCAGGGCTTCTAGGTTTCGCCGCCCCACAGAAGAAACGGGTTCCCGCCGATGCCGCGCGTCCTCATCTCCGGTACCATTCACGACGACGGCTTGGCCGTCCTGCAGGGTCGTCCCGATCTCGAGATCGTCACGATCCCTGACGAGGCGCCGGCAACCTTCAAGGCGATGCTGGCGGACGCCGATGCGCTGCTCATCCGCACCGCGCCGCTGCCGGCCGAGGCGGTAGCGGGCGCCGAGCGCCTCAGGATCGTCTCGCGGCACGGCGTCGGCTATGACAACATCCCGGTTCATGCGCTGAGTGCCAGGGGAATTCCGCTGGCGCTGGCGATCGGCGCCAATGCCGACACCGTCGCCGAGCACGTCTTCTATCTGATGCTGTCGATCGCCAAGTTCGGGCCTTCCAACGACAAGGCGGTCCGCGACGGTTTCTGGGACGACCGCAACCGGCTGGTCGCCTTCGACATCGGCGGGCGCACGCTTCTGCTGATCGGCTGCGGGCGGGTCGGGCGTTCGGTCGCGCGGCTCGCCAAGGCCTTTTCGATGCAAGTGCTCGCCTACGATCCCATGGTCAGCCCCGAGGAGATGGCGGCGGCGGGTGTCGACAAGGTCGACGACTGGCGCGCCGTCCTGCCGGAGGTCGACGTGATCTCGCTCCACACGCCGCGGCTGCCGGAGACCGAGAACATGATCGCGGCGGCCGAGCTTGCTGCGATGAAGGACGAGGCGATCCTCATCAACACCTCCCGCGGCGGCCTGATCGACGAAGGCGCGCTGGCCGAAGCGCTGAACGACGGCAAGCTGGCGGGCGCCGGCATCGACACCTTCCTCGACGAGCCGCCGGTGCACGGCCACCCGCTCTTAGGCTGCGACCGCGCCATCCTCAGTCCGCACTGCGCCGGCCTCACCAAGGAGGCAGCCGCACGGCTCAGCATCCATGCCGCCCGCAACATCCTCGACGCCCTGGACGGCCGGCTCGATCCCTCCTGCGTCGTCAACCAGTCGGTGCTTGCTCGATGAAGACACTCGGTATCGGCCTCGTCGGCAGCGGCTTCATGGGCCGCAGCCACGCCCATGCGCTGCGCGCCGCGGCGGGGGTGTTCGAGCTCCCCATGGCGCCGTCGCTGGAGCTTCTCGCCGATGTCAACGACGACGTGGCGGCGAAGGCGGCGAAGGCGCTCGGCTTCGCCCGCTCGACCGGCGACTGGAAGGCGCTGGTCGCCGACCCGGCGGTCGACCTGGTCGACATCACCGCGCCGAATTCGCTCCACAAGGAGATCGCGCTCGCCGCCATCGAGGCGGGCAAACCGGTCTATTGCGAGAAGCCGCTGGCGCCGAACGCGCTGGAGGCCAAGCAGATGGTCGACGCCGCCGAGCGCAAGGGCGTCAAGACGGCGGTCGGCTTCAACTACCTGAAGAACCCGATGGTGGCGCTCGCTCGCGAGATCGTGGCGAGCGGCGAGATCGGCGAGGTGGTCTCCTTCCGCGGCATCCACGCCGAGGACTACATGACCGATCCGCTGGCGCCGTTCACCTGGCGGCTCGACGCGGCCGGCGGCCATGGCGTCGTCGCCGACCTCGGCAGCCACATCATCTCGATCGCGCGCTTCGTGGTGGGTCCGATCGAATCGCTGGTCGGCCAGCTGAAGACGGTGACCGACCGGCGGCCGGTCGCGCCGGGCACCAGCGAGATGCGGGCGGTTACGGTCGACGACGAGGCCCGCGCCCTGGTGCGCTTCGCCTCGGGCGCCACCGGTTCGATCGAGGCGACCTGGGTCGCGGCCGGCCGCAAGATGATGCTCGCCTTCGAGGTGACCGGCTCGAAGGGGACGGTGGTGGTCGACCACGAACGGTTCAACGAACTGCATCTCTACACCACCGGCCAGCCGCAAGGTCGGGAGGGCTTCAAGACCATTCTCGCCGGCCCGCACCACGACTTCTACAAGGAGTTCTGCCCGGCACCGGGGCACCAACTCGGCTTCAACGACATCAAGACGATCGAGGTGAAGGCGCTGATCACCGCGCTTGCCGGCGGCGCGCCGTTCCAGCCCGACTTCCGCGAGGCATGGGAGATTCAGCGCGTCGTCGACGCAATCGTCCAGTCGGCGCGCGAGGCGCGGTGGGTAGAGGTGACGGAGCCTTAGCTTCGCGCGGAGGAGGGCGGGAGATGGACGCCATCGTCTACCAACCGGCGCATGCGTTGGCGGCGGCGATCCGCGACGGCAAGGTTAGCGCCACCGAGGTGCTGGAGGCGCACCTCACCCAGATCGGCCGCTACAACCCGCGGCTCAACGCGATCGTCACGCTCGACGGGGAGGGCGCTCGCCGCCGCGCCCGCGAGGCGGATGATGCAATCGCGCGCGGCGAAACCTTAGGTCCGCTCCACGGCGTGCCGGTGACCCTCAAGGATGCGCACGAGACAAAGGACATGCGAACCGTGGTCGGTCTTAAGGCGTGCGCCGACTATCTCCCGGCCGAGGACAGTGCCGTCGCCGCCAGGCTGAAGGCGGCCGGCGCCATTATCGTCGGCAAGACCAACGTGCCACCGCGGCTGCGTGGCCTGCAGGCCGACAACCCGGTCTTCGGGCGCACCAACAACCCCTTCGACCTCGCACGCACGCCCGGCGGATCGAGCGGTGGTGCGGCAGTGGCGGTAGCGGCGGGGCTCGCACCGCTCGACATCGGCAGCGATCTCGGCGGCTCGATCCGCCTGCCGGCGCATTTCTGCGGCATCTACGGCTTCAAGCCGACCGAGCGGACTGTCGCGCTCACCGGCCAGCTCGCGGACCCGCCGGGGATGACGCGCAATTTCCGCATGATGTTCTCGGTCGGGCCGATGGCACGCGACGTCGAGGATCTCGAACTGGCGCTCAGGGCGATCGCCGGCCCCGACGGCCGGGATCATGAAGTGCCGCCTGTCGCCCTGCCCGAGGCGGCTACGCCGCGTGAGAAAGAGCTGAAGGTCGCCGTCGCTCCGTCGTTCCCGGGGACGCCGGTGGCGGCGGAGATCTCCGACGCGGTCGAGCGCTTCGCGACTTCGCTCTCCGGTTCGATCGAGCGGGTTGAACCGGCGCTGCCGCCGATCGACTTCGCCGCAGAGCGAGAACTCTTCTCGGAGCTGGTCGATGTCCCGTCGGCCGCAATCTACCCGGTGCCGGAGGGCAGGACGCCGGCAACGTTGTCGGCGTTCCTGGAAGCGCTCGACGAGCGAGACCGGTTCATCACCGCCTGGGAACGCTTCTTCGACGACTGGGACGTGCTGCTTTGCCCGCCTGTCGTGTGCACGGCGTTCACCCACCGCAAGTCGGGCGAGCCGATCACCATTGACGGCCGGCAGCAGGATTACTGGACCATGCTCGACTATTGCTGCCCGTTCAACCTGACTGGGCATCCCGCCGGGGTGCTGCCGATCGGCTTCGACAGCCAGGGACTGCCGATCGGGGTGCAGGCGGTCGGCAAGCGCTGGTCCGATCTCCGGCTGCTCGCCATCATGCGGCTTCTTGCGGCCCATACCGACGGGTTCCGGCAGCCGCCGGGTTTCGAGCCGACAGAACAAGGGGGGAAATGACATCATGAACAAGACCATCGCCAAGCTCGGCCGGCGGCTCCGTCTCGGGGTGATCGGCGGCGGGCCGGGATCGTTCATCGGCCCGGTCCACCGCACCGCCGCCCGCCTCGACGACAACTACGAGGTGGTCGCCTCGGTGCTGTCGTCGAACCCCGAGCGGTCGAAGACGGAAGGGATGGCGATCGGCGTCGCCGAGGACCGCGCCTACGGCACGGCGGAGGCGCTGTTCGCCGGCGAGAAGGGACGGGCGGACGGCATCGACGTCGTCGCCATCATGACCCCCAACGACAGCCACTATCCGCTCTGTTTGATGGCGCTCGATGCCGGCCTCGACATCATCTGCGACAAGCCGCTGACCACCAGCCTGCGCGACGCCCGCGACCTGGTCGATCGCGTCAACGCGGCCGGCATCGTCTTCTGCCAGACCTTCAACTACACCGGCTTCCCGATGGTCAGGCAGGCTAAGGCGATGGTCCGTGACGGCGACCTCGGCGACGTCAGGATGATCGAGGTCGAGTACCTCCAGGGCCACATTGCGGCTCTGACGCCCGGCGAGAACGACGAAACGCGGAACTGGCACTTCGATCCCGAGCGGGTCGGCGACTCGCTGATCCTCGGCGACATCGGCAGCCATGCCCACCACCTGGCGCGCTTCGTCAGCTGCCAGGATTTCGCGCGGCTGACCGCCGACATCACCGCGGTAGTGCCGGGGCGGAACGCCCACGACTATGCCGGCATCCTGTTCCGCCTCGAAAACAATGCGCCGGGTGTCCTGTGGGTGACCCAGGCCGGCGCCGGCGCGGTGCACGGCCTGCATTTCCGGATGTTCTGCGAGAAGGGCGGGCTCGAATGGTTCGAGGAGACGCCGAACCAGCTCTTCCATTCGCGCCTTGGCGAGCCGGCCGTCATCTTCGAGCGCGACGGCCCCGGGCTGAAGCCGGAGGCAGCGCACGCGACCCGGGTCGGGATCGGCCATCCGGAGGGCTACCAGGAGGCGTTCGCCGTGCTCTATGCCGACGCCGCCGAGGCGATCGTGGCGCGCAAGCTTGGCGAAAAACCGGACCGGCTGGCGCTCGACTTCCCCACCGTCGAGGACGGCGCCCGCACCATGCAGTTCATTGCCGCTGCACTCGAATCCGCGAGCAATGGAGGATGGGTCGACTACCAGGTGGCGTTCTGATCTCGCGGGCCACGGGAAGGCACGATCCGCATCGGATGCCCGATTGAAAACCATCAAGACTGCGGCAATCTGGCGAGATGGAACGTTTGTTCCGCTACTCAATTGCCTAGAATATCCGCGGCATTATAGTCGACGCGATACGCGGCGGTCGCGCCGCGCAAGAATGGGGAGGAACCAAGACATGAAGACCGTCCGGTTGACCATGGCGCAGGCCCTGGTCAGGTATCTCACCGCCCAGAAGACCGTGATCGACCGCAAGGAGGTGCCACTCTTCGCCGGCGTCTTCGCGATCTTCGGCCACGGCAACGTGACCTGCCTCGGTGAGGCGCTCGAGCCGGTTCAGGACGTGCTCCCCACCTGGCGCGGCCAGAACGAGCAATCGATGGCGCTCGCCGCCGTCGGTTTCGCCAAAGCGAAGAGGCGGCGCCAGATCATGATCGCCGCCTCGTCGATCGGACCAGGCTCGACCAACATGGTGACGGCGGCAGCCGTCGGCATTGGCCAACCGCCTGCCGGTTCTCCTGCTCGGCGGCGACACCTTCGCCAACCGCATTCCCGATCCCGGTGCTCCAGCAGGTCGAGCATTTCGGCAATCCGACGACAACCGTCAACGACGCCTTCAAGGCGGTGACCCGCTACTGGGACCGCATCACCCGGCCCGAGCAGATCATCTCCTCGCTGCCCCAGGCGGTCGCGATGATGCTCGATCCGGCGGACTGCGGCCCGGCCTTCATCGGTCTCGCCCAGGACGCCCAGGGCGAAGCCTACGACTATCCGGTCGAGTTCTTCGAGCCGAAGGTGCACCGCATCCCGCGCACCCGGCCCGACGCGGACTCGATCCGCGAGGCGGCAACGCTGCTCCGCCATGCCAAGAAGCCGCTGATCATCGCCGGCGGCGGCGTCCATTATTCCGACGCATCGCAGGCGCTCGCCGCCTTCGCCGAGAAGCACAACGTGCCGGTGGCCGAGACCATCAACGGCCGCACGGTCCTCGTCCACGACCATCCGATGAACGTCGGGCCGATCGGCGTCATCGGCTCCGCTTCGGCCAACGCCTTGGCGGGCGAGGCCGACGTTGTGCTTGCCGTCGGCACGCGTCTGCAGGATTTCGTCACCGGCTCGTGGACGCGTCTTCGACAGCGAGACCCGCTATCATCGGCCTCAACGCTGCCCGCTTCGACGCGGTGAAGCACCGCGCGCTGTCGGTGGTCGGCGACGCGCTGGTCGGTCTCGAGGAGATCGACGAGGCGCTGACCGACTGGCGCGCGCCGGAAAGCTGGGCGAAGAAGGGAACCAAGGAATATGCCGGGTGGAACGAGCTGGTCGACAAGCTCTCCGGTCCGACCAATGCCGAGGTGCCGAGCTACGCCCAGGTGGTCGGCGCGTTGAACCGTATCGCCGACCCGACCGATCTGGCCCTGACCGCCGCCGGCGGCCTGCCGGGCGAGATGTGCAAGAACTGGAAGGGCAAGTCGGTCGGCACCTTCGACTGCGAGTTCGGCTATTCCTGCATGGGCTACGAGATCTCCGGCGCCTGGGGCGCCAAGATGGCCGATCCCGATCGCGACGTGATCGCGATGATCGGCGACGGCTCGTACCTGATGATGAACTCGGACATCTATTCCACGGTGCTGACCGGCCACAAGCTGATCATCGTGGTGATGGACAATGGCGGCTTCGCGGTGATCAACCGCTTGCAGAACTTCAAGGGGTCGAAGTCGTTCAACAACCTGCTCGCCGATTGCCGGATCAAGGAGCTGGTCGAGGTCGATTTCGCCAAGCACGCGGAATCGATGGGGGCGATCGCCGAGACCGTCCATTCGATCGGCGAGCTCGAGCAGGCCTTCGTCCGCGCCAAGCAGACGGATCGCACTGCGGTGATCGTGATCAAGGTGCAGCCCTACGAATGGACGCCGGGCGACGCCTGGTGGGACGTCGGGGTGCCCGAGGTCAGCGAGCGCAAGGAGGTTCGCGAGGCCCGCGCCGATCACGACAAGGCAAGAGGCAAGCAACGCATCGGGGTCTGACCCGACAGCACCGGCCGATGGAGGACATGTCTGTCCTCCTCGGCCGTCAGAGCCTCCGCGGCCGCGAACCCCGCAGGAATCCCACTCGCAATCCTGGATCAGTGCGGCGATCAACCCCGCCGATCCAGTCAAACTGAGGAGGACTGAACAGCCATGTCCGGCCCCATACACCTTGGCGTCGCGCCGATCGCGTGGTCGAACAACGACATGCTCGAGCTTGGCGGCGAGACCAGCCTCGAGACCTGCCTGAAGGAGACCCGCAAGGCGGGCTTCACCGGAACCGAGACCGGGGTGAAGTTCCCGATGGACCCCAAGGTGCTCGGGCCGATCCTGAAGAAGCACCGCCTGAAGCTCGTCTCCGGCTGGTTTTCCGGAGAACTGTTGAAGCGCTCGGTCAAGGCCGAGTGTCAGCGGATGATGGCGCAGATCGACACCTACAAGGCACTCGGCGCGCCGGCCTATGTCTATGCCGAGACGACCGGCACCGTGCAGAACAGGATGGACGCGCCGTTGTCGAGCCGCCCGCACCTGGCCGACGAGGACTTTCCCGCCTATGGGCGGAAGCTGACCGAACTGGCCGAGTGGATGGCCGACTATGGCGTGCCGATGACCTACCACCACCACATGGGGACGGTCATCGAGACGCAGCGCGAGATCGACCTCCTGATGGCGAATACCGGCGCGGCCGTCGGGCTCCTGCTCGACACCGGTCATCTCGCCTTCGCCGGCGGCGATATCGTGGAGACGACGCGCAGGCATGGCCGCCGGATCAACCACGTCCATTGCAAGGACCTCCGGTGGGAGGTGCTGAAGGCGGTTCGGCAGAGGGATCAAAGCTTCCTCTCCGCCGTGCTCGACGGTGTGTTCACGGT
Source organism: uncultured Alphaproteobacteria bacterium (assembly GCA_963710805.1). Classification (GTDB taxonomy): domain Bacteria; phylum Pseudomonadota; class Alphaproteobacteria; order Rhizobiales; family Kaistiaceae; genus Bauldia. The sequence continues at coordinate 36,470 of CAVQBS010000051.1, forward strand.
TCCTGGCGACGGCTTCATCGACTTCCACGCTTTCGCGAGGGCGCTCGCCGAGATCGGCTATGAAGGCTGGGCCGTGGTCGAGGCGGAGCAGGACCCGGAAAAGGCGCCGCCCTACGCGTATTCGCTGATGGGGCGCCGGCACCTGACATCGGCGTTCGAGGCCGCCGGCTATGCGATCGTTTGACGGCGACCTGAAGTAACCTGAGGGGGAGGGCGATGACGAAAAATCTGAAGCAGCAGTCTGCCGGCCCGCCCCGGAAGACGCGACTTGCCAAAGCTTTCGCCGCGCTCTTTTTTTGACCTAGACCTGAACTGAAATCGCTGCTAAGTTGTATGTAAACGTTAACTTTATTCGACACGCCGAGGTTTTTTGTACTCCAGCCGGCTTTACCCTTCCGGTGCCCTGCATGGTCAGGTTGCTCACGAGATCGGCCGTCAGATTGTCTCGGGGAGCATCGCGGAGGGAAAGCTGCTGCCGCGTGAGGCCGAGCTTTCCGAGACATACCGGGTAAGCCGCCAGGCGATTCGCGAAGCGCTGAAGGTTCTGGCGGCAAAGGGTCTGGTCACCAGCCGTCGGCGAACCGGCACCGCCGTCGCTCCCCGCTGCCATTGGAACCTGCTCGATCCGGACGTCCTAGCCTGGCACGGTCCGGCGGGACTGTCGCCGGATTTCCTGAACGATCTGATTGAGTTGCGGTTCCTGATCGAGCCGGCCGCGGCGGCGCTGACGGCAGGGCGCGGCACGCCGGAGCAGCTTGCCCGGATCGGCGCGGCTCTGGAGGACATGGCCGGCAACACGCGCAGCCTGGCCGCCTTCTATGCCGCCGACGTTGCCTTTCATGTCGCGAATTTCGCAGCAAGCGGCAATTCCCTGATCGATCGATTGAGCACGATCATCGCGCCCCTGCTTCAGGCGGCGTTTCTACTTCAGGGCTCCACGGAGCCGTCCCTCGAGGACGCCGTCGAACGTCACAGGGCCGTTCACCGGGCGATGGTGGCGCGCGACGCCGACGCAGCCAGACAAGCCATGGAAGTGGTATTGGCGGCCTCTGCCCGGGAGATCGCCGAGATAAAGCGGCGGAGCGCTGGAAAGCCCCGCGAGTTCGCGACGGCCCTCGCTCTCCGCTTCTCAAGACCCCCATGCCGTTCCAGATCGGCTCTATCCGTCGGCCTCCCAGCACGGCCGCGTCGCGCACGAAATAGGCCGCCAAATCGTGGCCGGTTCCATCAAGGAGGGAGACACCTTGCCGCGCGAGGCGGAACTGGCCGAACGATATTGCGTAAGCCGGCAGGCAGTGCGTGAGGCCCTCAAGGTGCTGGCCGCCAAGGGACTGGTTCAAACGCGCCGCCGGGCCGGGTCGGTCGTTCCCGCTCGTCGCAACTGGAATCTCTTTGATCCCGACGTGCTTGCCTGGCACACCGGGCCGGCAAAGCTTCCCCCCGACTTCCTCGCCGACCTGATCGAACTTCGCGGCTTGATCGAGCCCGGCGCGGCGGCCATGGCCGCCAGCCGGGGCAAGCCCGAAAGGATCGAGCGGATCAGGCTGGCGCTGAAGGATATGCACGAGGCCGAAGGCGAGGCCGCCCAGTACGCAAGCGACGTGGCGTTCCACGTTGCGATCTTCTCCGCGAGCGGAAATGTGCTCATCGAGCGCCTCAGCCGGATCCTGGCGCCGCTTCTCGAAGCAAGCCTCTACGAGCAGGGAAACCTGGCGTCGTCTCTCGAAGCCGCCATTGCCATGCACGACGCGACCTACGAGTGCATTGCGAATGGCGATCCGGACGGCGCACGCCGGTCGATGGAAGTCATGCTCGGCACGGCCGCAAGCGGGATCAGCCGGATGAGATGGGGCGGCGGGGAGCCGAACTAGAGCATTTTCGTTGAACGTAGAGTCGGGATGGGATTCCGGTTGGGTGCGTTGTCTGATTCACTGTCCGCAGGTGATTTGCGGGGAGAGGATGATGACGCGCAGCTTGAGTGCGGATCTTCGAGGTCGGGTGATCGAGGCGATCTCGGAAGGGCTTTCGACGCGGGAGGCAGCCCGGCGGTTCAAGATCGGCATTTCGACTTCGGGCCGGTGGTATCGACGCTATCGCGAGACCGGCGAGACGGTTGCGCGCAAGCAGGGGCAGCCGTCACGCTCGAAGCTCGATCCGCATGAGAGGTTCATCCTCGATCTGATCGAGGCGACGCCGGACCTCACATTGGCCGAGATCGGCGAACGGCTGGCTGAGGACTGCGGCGTGCGGGCGGTGCCCTCGACGGTGTGGATGTTCCTCGCCAGGCGCGGCATCACGTACAAAAAAAGACGGCGCATGCCAGCGAGCAGCAGCGGCCGGATGTAAGGGCGCGCCGGGAGGCTTGGTTCGACGGCCAGCTCGATCTCGATCCCGGGAAGCTGATCTTCATCGATGAGACCTCGGCCTCGACCAAGATGGCGCGCCTGCGCGGCCGGGCGAAGAAGGGCGAGCGCTGCCGGGCCTCGATCCCGCACGGCCACTGGAAGACCACCACCTTCGCCGCCGGGCTGCGGCTCGACGGCCTGGCAGCGCCGATGCTGCTCGACGGCGCCATGAACGGGCCGGCCTTCCTCGCGTACGTCGAACAGGTTCTCGTGCCCGAACTCACCCCCGGTGACATCGTCGTCATGGACAATCTGCCTGCCCACAAGGTCGCCGGCGTGCGCCCTGCGATCGAGACGGCCGGCGCCAAGCTTCTCCTGCTGCCGCCCTATTCGCCCGACTTCAACCCCATCGAGATGGCCTTCGCAAAGCTCAAAGCGCTCCTGCGCAAGGCCGCAGCCCGAACCGTCGACGAGCTCTGGGCCGTCGTCGCCAACTGCCTCGACCAGTTCTCGACAGCCGAATGCACAAACTACTTCCAGGCCGCAGGATATGACCCCGAGTAGGTCGAATCTGCTCTAACCGCTGGGAAGCCGTTGATCGGCGAGCACCCGTCCGACCGTGCTGGTGGTCGAATGGCCGGGCAGCAGGGGGAGCAGCTCGACCCGCCCGCCGTTTGCGGTGACGATATCGCCGCCGACCACCTCGCTTTCAGTGTAGTCCGCACCCTTGAAGAGCACATCGGGCATGACGGCGCGGATCAGGTCGACCGGGGTGTCCTCTTCGAACGGCACCACCATGTCGACAAACCGCAACGCGGCGAGAATGGCGGCGCGGGTGGCGAGGTCCTGGACAGGGCGACCCGGGCCCTTCAGCCGGCTGGCGGAGGCATCGCTGTTGAGGCCGACGACGAGCCGATCGACCCGGCGCGACGCCTGCTCCAGGGAATAGAGATGCCCGCGGTGGAGGAGATCGAAACAGCCATTGGTGAAGCCGACGACCAGGCCCTGGCGCTTCCAGTAGGCGACCTGATCCAGCGCTTCCCGGTGCTCCATGACATCGGCCGCCGCCTCGATGCCCAGCGCCTGTTTCAGTTCGCGCGGGTGGACGGTGGCCGTACCAGGCTTGCCGACGGCGACGCCGGCAGCGGCATTGGCGACCCGCACGGCGTCGGCCAGCGTCAAACCGGAGGCGATGGCCGCCGCCAGCGTCGCCACCACGGTGTCGCCCGCCCCGGTGACGTCGAACACCCGCCGGGTTTCGGCCCTGACGTGCAGCGGTTGCACGCCGCGCTCGAGGAGGGTCATCCCGGCATGGCCGCGGGTAACCAGGACGGCCTCGACGTGGACCGTATCGAGAATCCGGAGGCACGCGGCAGCCGCCGCGTCGTCGCTGTCGACCGGCAGCCCGGTAAATCGTTCGAGCTCATGGGTATTCGGGGTCACCAGCGTCACCCCGGAAAAGACCCGGGCATCCGGCTTCTTGGGGTCGGCGATGACGGGAACGCCGGCCTGCCGCGCCGCGGCGATCACCGCGGCGATCGTCTTCTCGCCGAGCACGCCCTTGGCATAGTCCGACAGCACCACGATATCGGCCCCAGCCAGAGCATCGCGCACCGCGGCAAGCAGGGCCTCGGCAACGGGCCGGGCCAATGTGTCGACCGCCTCCGCATCCACCCGCAGGAGCTGGTGCCAGCCGCTCATGTAGCGGGTCTTGACGGTGGTCGGCCGGTCGGGATCGACGACCAGCCGGGCGTCGAGGACGAACGAGTCGCAAAGCGCGCGGAGCCGCTCGGCCGCCTCGTCGTCGCCGATCACCCCGACGAGGGTGACGGACGCGCCGTAGGCGATGAGGTTGGCCGCGACATTGCCGGCGCCGCCGAGGAGGGCGCGCTCGGCGGTGTGGTTGAGGACCGGGACGGGAGCCTCGGGCGAGACGCGCGCCACCGCGCCCTCGACGAAGCGGTCGAGCAACACGTCGCCGACAACGAGCACGTTGGCTTGAGCAAGGCGATCTATGAGGCTAGCATCCATCGCCGTTTGGACCGGTTTCCTGCCAATTCCCTTGAAGGCCGACCTGCATTGAACCCCGATCGCGCCACGGTGGCGGCAAACTTCGACCGCCGCTTCGCCGACCACCTCGCCATCTTCGAGCGTTCGCGCATCCTTTTGGAGCCGACCGTCGTTCTTGCGGAAGCGGCTATATCGGTGCTCCGCGCCGGGGGCAAGCTTCTCCTGTGCGGCAATGGCGGCAGCGCCGCCGACGCGCAGCATATCGCAACCGAATGCACGGTGCGTTTCGAGACCGACCGCCGGGGGTTGCCGGCGATTGCGCTGACCACCGACACCTCGACCCTGACGGCGGCGAGCAACGACTACGGCTACGAGCGCGTCTTTGCCCGGCAGGTCGAGGCCCTCGGCCGTCCGGGCGACCTGCTCATCGGCCTGACCACCTCGGGCAAATCGCCGAACGTGGCCGCGGCTTTGGTCGTCGCGCGCGAGATGGGGCTGGCCACCGCCTGCCTGACCGGCCGCGACGGCGGCGCGGTCAAGGCGCGGGGCCTCGCCGACCATTGCCTGGTCGTGCCGGCGGAGAAAACCTCCCATATCCAGGAGATTCACATCTTCCTCGGCCATCTGATCTGCGCCGCCATCGACGACGCCTTCACGACCGGGCGGTGACGCCGGTGGGTGACGACATGCACCGCGTTCACCTCGCTGCCGCCCCCCGGCGGCAACGGCCGGCCCTGTTTCTCGATCGCGACGGGACGCTGGTCGAAGATCCGGGCTATCTCTCCGATCCGGACGCCTTGCGCGTCTTTCCCGATGCCGGATCGGCGCTCAGGCGGTTCGCGGATGCCGGCTACGTCCTGGTGCTGGTCACCAACCAGTCGGGGGTGGGACGCGGCTACTTCGGCTGGGACGCCTATGAGCGCGTCGCCGAGCGGCTGCGGGAAAGGCTTGCCGTCGACGATGTCGTGCTCGACGCCGAATGCGTCTGCGGTCACGCACCGGAGGAGGGCGCCACCTGCGGCTGGCGGAAGCCCGCCCCCGGCATGATCCTCGAGGCGGCGCGGCTCCTCGACCTCGACCTCTCCCGATCGGCGATGGTCGGCGACACCGCGAGCGACCTCGCCGCCGCAGACGCGGCCGGGGTCGGGCGCCTCGTGCACGTGCGTACCGGCCACGGCGCCGGCCAGCGCGAGGCCCAGTCCGAATGGCGACTGTCGGCCCGGCTCGACCTGATCGACGACCTGGCGGCCCTATCGCCATGAAGATCCTGATCGTCAAGCTCACCTCGTTCGGCGACGTGATCCACACCTTCCCTGCCGTGAGCGACCTCCGGACGCTGCGGCCGGACGTGGAGATCGACTGGCTGGTCGAGGAGGCGTTCGCGCCGTTCGTCGCCCTCCATCCGGGCGTGACGACGATCCACTCGGTCTCGTTTCGTCGCCTCCGCTCGCCGCCGACCCGGTGGCCTTTGGTGCCCATCGAGGCGGTGCGGCTCGGCCGGAAGCTCCGTGCCCGCCGCTACGACCTCGTCGTCGATCTGCAGGGCCTCCTGAAGAGCGCCCTGCCGGCGCTTCTCGCCGGGCGCGGCGTCGCCGGCTATGACGCGGAAAGCGCCCGCGAGCCGGCGGCGAGCCGTCTCTATCGCTGGCGGATCCATGTTCCGCGCGCGATGCACGCGGTGGAGCGGAGCCGACGCCTGCTTGCCGCCGCCGTCGGCTACAATCTGCCGGTTGGCCAGGGGCGATACGGGCTGGCGATTCCGCTCCGCGCCGATTCGGCGATCGACCTTCCGTCGCGCTACGCCATCGCCGTCCATTCCGCGAGCTGGGACACCAAGCTCTGGCCAGAGCACAACTGGCGCTCGCTCCTGACCGAGATCACCGGGAGCGGCCGCGACGTCGTGCTGCCATGGGGAAACGCCGAGGAAAAGGCGCGGGCCCGGCGGCTCGCCGTCGATATCGAGGGCGTCCACGTTCTGCCCGCCGTTCTGGCGGGCGCCGACCTTGCCCGTGTCGTTGCCGGCGCCGACTTCGCCGTCGGGCTGGATTCAGGCCTGATGCATCTGGCGACGGCGCTCGACGTTCCCGGCATCTGGCTGTTTGGCCCGACCGATCCGGGCCTCACCGGTCCCTATGGCAAGCACCAGACGGTCATTGCCTCGCGCTATCCGGAAGCGCCTTGCCGCCGGCGGGTGTGCGACCGGGAGCCGGGCGGGCGCTGCTGCATGAAGGCGATCGATCTCTACGACGTCGTCGATGCGGTCCGCGCCGCTGGGACGCTCCGCCTCCCGCGCCACCCTTTGGGCAGTCCCCGCCTCCCCTAGGAGGGGAGGAGAAAAGCGGCGTCACGCTGCTCCTGTCCCGGAAATGTGATGCCCCCTCCGACATACGTCGTGTCGTCACTACCGCCGAAAAGCAGGAAGACACGACAGGCAGTAATTGCAGGCTCAGGATCGAGGTCCCGTGGAAGGTCCAATCGCCCGAAAATTGCTTCGCGGCTATCTCAAGGGCCTATCCGGCAACGACAAGCTGATCGGCGGCTCGGGTGCCGACAAGATGAAGGGCGGCGCCGGGAACGACACCTATTACGTCGACAACAAGAAGGATGTCGTGAACGAAAATGGTGGAACCGGCAATGACACGGTCAGGGCCTCAATCTCGTTCGACCTCGGCAATGGAAAGCGGGTGAAAGGCAAGGTCGAGAAGCTGACCCTTACCGGTTCAGCCGACATCGACGGAACCGGCAACAAACTTGACAATGTCATCAAGGGCAACAGTGGCGACAACAGGCTCAGCGGCGGCAAGGGCAAGGACAAGCTCGATGGCGGAGCGGGCATCGACACGGCCGACTACAGCGAGAAGTCCGGCTCGATCAAGGTGACGCTCGACGGCTCGTCCTACGTCAAGGTCAAGGTCAACGGATCCACCGAGGACAAGATCAAGAAGATCGAAAACGTCATCGGCGGGTCAGGAGACGATACCTTTCACGGCGACGCTAAAAACAACACCTTCACCGGCAACGGCGGCCACAACACATTCACCGGCGGCGCCGGCAAGGACACCTTCATCGGCGGCGCCGAAGACGATGATGCCCGATACTACGAAGAGGGCGGCGTCGGCGCGATCATCGTCAACCTCAGCGACGTCACTCACGACGGCGTGGCTGCCGGCCGGGTGAAGGACACCTTCGGCGACACCGACAAACCGGTTGATGTCGAGAACTTCACCGGCACCGCCGGCGACGACAAGTTCTATGCCGGTCCTCCCGACAGTGGCTATCAGGGCGTTTTTGGCCTCGACGGCGCGGACGAATTCACCGACGACGGCGACCATGCCTGGGTCTACTACGATGAGGATAAAAACGCGGGCGGCAACGAGGGTGTGATCGTCAACCTGTCGGACGCCCAGATCGCCGCCGATATAGGCGGGGGCCTCGTCAATGTTGCCGCGCACCATGCCAAGGATGGCTTCGGTGACACCGACACGCTGAACGACATGCACAGCATCCGCGGCACGATCTTCGACGATCACTTTGTCGGCAGCGACCAGAACGACCACTTCCAGATGTCGGCCGGCGCCGACTATGTCGACGGCGGCGACGGCGAGGACGAAATCGACTACGGGCGTGACGCCGACAGCGGCGGTGGTGGCGGCACCTATGGTGTCATCGTCAATCTGTCCGACGATGCCCTTGTCGGCATCGATCTTGGCGACGACCGCGGACCGCTGGGTGTGGCCGCACACCATGCTGTCGATTCCGCCGGGGATACGGACACCGTCCTGAACGTCGAACGGGTCACGGGCACCACCTTCGACGACTACATCGCCGGCGGCGACCACGACGGGGTCTTCCATAGCTATGACGGTCGGGGTGGCGACGACACGATCATCGACGGCGACGGAGATTCGTTCACCGCCGGTCGTGCCGGCGACATGTCGCTCGACGGCGGTGGCGGCTACGACGGGATCGGCTTCTTCGGAACCTTGGACAACCAGCCAGGGGGCCTGAACGTCGTACTTGACACGGGCGGGTCTCCCGGGGCCGGCGAGATCACCGGAGAGATTGCCGCCGGTTCGGTCGACGTGACCTTCGCGAACCTGGAGCGCGTCGAGGGCACCGAAGGCGACGACACGTTCCTGGCGGGCGTGGGGGTCGTCAACACGGATAATGCCGATGGAGCCTTCTTCGGCGGCGGCAAGACCTTCACGTTCGTGGGCGTTGCCGGAGACGACACCTTCACCGACGCTTCCGGCGTTCAAGGAGGCGTCGTCAAGGTCAACTACGACGCCGAAAAGTTCCCGAGGGACTTTGACGGGTTCTGGGGCGACGACCCGGGCGAGATCGGCGCAGCCGTCAATATCTCGGCGAGCCAGCACGACGCCGGCGCGCTGGGCATAGTCGACGCGGGAACCGCGCACGACACCTTTGGCGACACCGACACGATCGTCGATGTCGTGGCATTCCGGTTGACCGACGCCGACGACTATTTCTGGGGGAGCGATGCCGGTAACTACGTCGAGACGCGGGCCGGCGACGACGAGGTCCACGGCGGCGCGGGCGACGACGAAGTGCAGGCGGGCGCCGGGGCGGACGTCTATGACGGCGGTGGCGGCTTCAACAAGCTGAATTACAATAGCGAGTGGTATCACGAGCTCGCCGACAACAATCCAGCTGCGCGAAACGGCGTCGTGGTCAATCTCTCAGAACTCGGACGTCACCGTCGGCTCCACCATCTCCGCGCACACCGCTGTCAATTCCTTCGGCGACGTCGATCAAGTCTCCAACTTCAACTGGGTCATCCTGACCTACGGCGACGACGTCATGATCGGCGGCGACGAAGACAACATCCTGGTGGGGCTTGCCGGCAATGACGATCTGCGCGGCGGCGCCGGGGACGATTTCTTCATCGGGTTCTCCGGCGACGACACTTTCGACGGCGGCGACGATATCGACACTGTGAACTACCGGTTCGAGGACGGCGAACAGGACAATTGGGGGCAGTTCGGCGGGGGCCAGGACCCCCCCGTGCAGCTGCCTGATCCCTTGCCGGGCCGGCACGGCGCTGTCGTCAATCTTTCGGCTGGGCAGGTGACCGCCGTCGGGTTCGACGTGAACGGAGATACCCTGGACGATGTGGTCGATGCGGGCCAGGCAATCAATTCCTGGGGCGGCACCGACACGATCTCGAATATCGAGAACGTCGAAGGGTCGGAGTTCGCCGACTTCATCCTCGGAAGCAGCGGGGCCAACGAGATCAGCGGCGATGCCGGCGACGACGTGATCGACGGCAACGACGGCGATGACACGCTGACCGGCGGCGACGACAGCGACACGTTCGTCTTCTCCGGTGCCGCATACGGGCACGACGTTGTCACCGACTTCGCGGCGAGCCTCCTCGGGGTAACCGACATGATCAAATTCGCGGGTGTATACACCAACTTTGCCGATATGATCGCTCACGCGGATGACGACGGCGGCAACGGCCCGTCGGTGATCACCGACGATACCGGCAACACGGTCACCTTGACCGATGTCGTGATTGCCGATCTCAACCCGGCGGCGTTCCTGTTCGCATGAGAGAACGCTCGGGATGGCAGCCTTTGGCCTGCCATCCCGGCTCCGTGGCCGGTTACGCGACGCCGTCGTTGCTGCCCAGCGTCTCCGGCACGCCCCCTTCGATCGGCACGAAGTCTTCCGTGTAGCCGTCGTCGCGGAGCCGGCCGATGTCGGCCTCGGTGACCGGCTGATAGGCGCGCATCAGGTCGGCCGGGAAGGGGATGTATTCGATCGCGCCGCGGCCGTGGAAACCGATGACCGCGCGGGCGATGTCGTTGAAGCTCCGGCTGGCTCCGGTGCCGACGTTGTAGACGCCTCCAGCGCGCGGCGACTCGAAGGCCCAGAGATTCACCTTCACGGCGTCGCCGACGAAGACGAAGTCGCGCCGGTGCTCGCCGTCGCCGAAACCGTGGGAGCCGCTGAACACCCTGACGACGCCGTCGGTTTCGATCTGCCGGCTGAAGTGATGGACGACGCTCGCCATCCGGTTCTTGTGCACCTCGCCGGGGCCGTAGACGTTGAAATAGCGGAGGCCGACGACGCGTGCCGTGAGGTCCTGCCGGTGCCGGGCCACCCAGCGGTCGAAGAGCAGCTTGGACCAGCCGTAGACGTTGAGGGGCTCAAGCAATTCGACGGCTTCGCTGAACTCGGAAGAGCCGCCGTAGACGGCGGCGGAGGACGCATAGATCAGCGTCGCGGCTCGCCGCTGGCACCAGAGGAAAAGCTCCTTGGAGGCCTCGAAATTGGTGTCGAGCATGTAGCGCCCGTCCCACTCGGTGGTGTCGGTGCAGGCGCCCTGGTGGAACACCGCCTCGACCGGGCCGAATGCGGCGCCGCGGGCGATCCGGTCGCGGAAATCGTCGCGGTCGAGGTAATCGGCGATCCGGGCGGTGGCGATGTTGCGGAACTTGCGGCCGTCGGTCAGGTCGTCGACGACGACGATGTCGTCGTGGCCGAGCCGGTTGAGGGCATGCACGAGATTCGAGCCGATGAAGCCGGCGCCGCCGGTGACGATCAACATGGGCGAGGTGATGGCCCGGCGATGGCGGGAATGCAAGGGGGAGGGTCGGGGTTGGTGCGTGCTTCGAGGCCCGGCTTCGCCGGGCTCCTCAGCATGGCGAGTAAGGAGGCCCGGGGGGTGAAGACGGTGACCGGCTTGCCGCCCGCCTGAAGCCGTCTGGCGGGAGGCGGACGCCAGCGTCTCGCGCTCAAGCGGTCATCCCGGCAGCAGCGGGGATGCGGTCGCCGCCGTCGGCGCCCAAATGGACGCGTCGGTGTTTGCTGGATGCCCGCGCCAGCGGGCAAGACAGGGAGTGTCTCGGGCGCGGCGCCGGCAGCACTCGTGGTCGGGCGCCATGAAGGGCGGCTAGCGCAGTCCCGCGTTGATCGCCGCGAGCGCGCCGGGACCGGGGCAGAGGTCCTCGTCACCGAGAAGGTTGAGCGGCACCTCGACCGTGTTCAGCCGGTCATGGAGGTCGCCCGGCGCGTCGTCGATGTAGAGGAGCCCGGTGACGACCTCGCCACGGGCGTGGTGGGTCTGGTTGTAGGCCATCGCAGCGAGGCGGTCGGTCGGATCGTAGTCGGCTTCGAGCTTCTTCAGCCTGATCACCGTGCCGTCGTGCTGGGTCACTTCCTCGACCGTGCCCGGCGCGTAGTCGGCGACGATCTCGTCGCGCCCCTCGATCCAGTCGATGGCGTTCACCGCGTCGTTGTGCTCGCGCACATAGTCGAAGCTCTTGGTCGAGCCGGCGTGGTTGTTGAAGGCGACGCAGGGGCTGATCACGTCGATGAAGGCGAAGCCGCGATGGCTGATGGCGGCCTTGATCAGCGGCACCAGCTGCTTCTTGTCGCCGGAGAAGCCGCGGGCGACGAAGGTCGCGCCGAGCAGGAGCGCCATCGACACGAGGTCGATCGGCTCGTCCTTGTTGCCGACGCCGCGCTTGGAGGTCGAGCCGGCGTCGGCGGTGGCCGAGAACTGGCCCTTGGTCAGGCCGTAGACGCCGTTGTTCTCGACGATGTAGACCATGTTGACGCCGCGCCTGAGGCAATGGGCGAACTGGCCGAGGCCGATCGAGGCGGAATCGCCGTCGCCGGAGACGCCGAGATAGATGAGGTCGCGGTTGGCGAGGCTGGCGCCGGTCGCCACCGACGGCATGCGGCCGTGGACGCTGTTGAAGCCGTGGCTCTGGCCGAGGAAATAGGTCGGCGTCTTCGACGAGCAGCCGATGCCCGACATCTTGGCGACCTTGTGCGGCGGCAGGTCGAGCTCGAAGCAGGCCTGGATGATGGCGGCCGAGATCGAGATCGTGGCCGCAGCCGGCGCAGAGCGTCGAAACCTGCCCCTCGTAGTCGCGATGGGTGAAGCCGAGCCGGTTGCTTCGGCAGCTTCGGGTGGTGCAGCTTGGGCTTGACGATGTAGGTCATGGGCTAGAGATACCCCAACCGTGCGGCTTTTCCAGCGGCGATGTACCAGCGGCAAGGATAGTGGCAAGACCGCGTTCGGGCAGGACTGTATGGCACAATAGTCAACAATTCCTGATACGGGCTGGGATTTGTTTTGGCGGAGTCTTTACTACCCAATCGCGCGGAGGCGCTGTCGACCAGGCAGCGATTGCCGGGTCTCGACGTTTTCCGTGCCCTGGCCGTGGTCATGGTGGCGAGCGTGCATTTTGCGCTCCTGACGACCCAGCTTTTCGATGGCAAGCTTCCGCATTTCTTTGAGCTCGGCGGAATTCTCGGCGTCGAACTGTTCTTCGTTTTGAGTGGATTCCTCATCGGCGGGCTGCTCCTCGACATTGTTGAGCGGCAACCCGACCGGCGCGCGTGGGCACGGTTCATGGTCCGCCGGTGGATGCGCACACTCCCACTGTATTTCTTCTGGATCTGCGTTCTGCTCGTCATCGCGCCGCCCCACAGGCACGTCGTGTCGCACGTAATCAGCTATATGACCTTCACGCAGAACCTCGCCGGGCCGATGCCGAAGGACAACTGGTTCGGGGTGTCGTGGTCGCTGTCGGTGGAGGAGTGGTTCTACCTGATCTTCAGCGCCCTTTGCCTGGCGCTCGCCGCCTATCGGCCGCGTTCGGCGATCGCGATTGCGTGCACCGTGTTCCTGGTGGTTCCCCTTGCTGCCCGCCTCGGCTTTGCACCGCAGCACGGCAATCTCGACCGGCTGGTCCGCAAGGTCGTCATCTTCCGCCTTGACGCCATCGCCTATGGCGTGGCCATGATCTTCCTGTGGCGGGCGAGGCGCGACCTGCTGCTGCGCTTTCGCGGGCAACTCTTTGCAGCCGGCGGCCTGATCCTCGGGTTTTCAGCGTGGCTGGTGTCGACGCCACTGTTCGGCGGCCTGTCGGAGGCGATACTGTTCACGGTTGTGCCGGCCGGGCTGGCTTTGCTGTTTCCCCTCGTCGCCGGCGCGCAGAGCGTGCCTTTTTACAAAGGCGTGCGATGGCTGAGCGAGCGCTCATACGCGATCTACATCGTGCACCTGGATCTCACGCTCCTGCTCTACCGCATCGTCGCTGATTCCGACGCGTTCCCGCGGCTTCTGTACCTACCACTGGTCGTTGTCGTGACGCTCGTCGTCGCCGATCTCTGCTACCGATTTGTCGAGCAGCCCCCCATGCGGCGGCGCCCGGCACAGTTCGCCGCCGGTCTCGCCCCACCGTCCGGGCCAACCGTAGCTCCCGCGGTCATCGGCGGCGCGTCGGTGATACCGGCGACCACCCCGAAGGAGCTATGACGCGGCCTTCCTGAACGGCGTCACCTTCAGCGCAGCGAGGTGATCGCCGATGGCGCGGGCGATGAAGCGCGCGGTGATCGGCGTGCCGTCGTAGTGCAGCATCGGCACCAGGCAGCGCCGGGTCGATGTTGCATTCGTTGACCAGCAGCGTGCCGCAGCTGGCGCGTCGCGGTTCTGCTCGACGACGAAGACGCGGTCGTGCTCGAGCGATGAAATCGGCGACGCGTCGGCGAAGGGGAAGGCGCGCACGCGCAGCGTGTCGAGATGGATGCCGTCGCGCGGCGAGCGCCTCCAGCGCCTCGTGCATCGCCGGCGCGGTCGAGCCGTAGTAGATGACGCCGAAGCGGGTCGGCTCCGTCGGCGTCCTCGCGGATCGGCGCCGGCACCAGCGTCTTGGCGGTCTCGAACTTCGCGCAGCAGCCGCTGCATGTTGTCGACGTAGTCGGCGCCTTCCTCGCTGTAGCGCGCGTAGCGGGTGCTGCGAGGTGCCGCGGGTGAAGAAGGCGCCCCTGCTCGGATGGGTGCCGGGATAGGTGCGGTAGGCGATGCCGTCGCCGTCGACGTCGAGGTAGCGGCCGAACTCGCGCCCGGCTTCGAGCTCCTCGGCCGTCAGCACCTTGCCGCGGTCGTAGCGGCGGCCTGTCGTCCCAGGCGAGCGGCTCGCACAGCCACTCGTTCATGCCGATGTCGAGGTCGAGCATGACGAAGATCGGCGTCTGCAGCCGGTCGGCGAGATCGAAGGAGAGGGCGGCGAACTCGAAGCACTCGTGCGGGTCCTCGGGGAAGAGCAGCACGTGCTTGGTGTCGCCATGCGAGGCGTAGGCGCAGATCAGCAGGTCGGACTGCTGGGTGCGGGTCGGCATGCCGGTCGACGGGCCGCCGCGCTGGACGTCGAAGATCACGGCGGGAATCTCGGCGAAATAGGCGAGGCCGATGAACTCCTGCATCAGCGAGATGCCCGGGCCGGCGGTGGCGGTGAAGGCGCGGGCGCCGTTCCAGCCGCGCCGATGACGATGCCGATCGAGGCCAGTTCGTCCTCGGCCTGGACGATGGCGTAGCGGTTCTTGCCGGTGGCCGGGTCGACGCGGTGGCGCTTGCAGTGCTTGCCGAACGACTTCCGCCAGCGAGGTCGAGGGGGTGATCGGGTACCAGGCGGCGACGGTCGCGCCGCCGTAGACGCAGCCGAGGCCGGCCGCGTCGTTGCCCTCGATGAAGATGCGGTCGCCGACGGCGTCGGCACGGTGGATACGCAGATCGATGCCGTCGCCGAACTCGGTGCGGGCGTGCCTCGCGCCCCATGTGCAAGCGCCTCGATGTTCGGCGCGATCAGCTTGTCCTTGCCCTTGAACTGCTCGCCGATCAGCTTCTCGACCATCGACTGCCTCGATGCCGAGCAGTTCGGCCAGCGCGCCGACATAGATGATGTTCTTGAACAGCTGGCGCTGGCGCGCGTCGGTGTAGCGGGCGTTGCAGATCGCCGTCAGCGGCATGCCGAGCACGGTGACGTCGTCGCGGAACTTCGACGGCGGCATCGGCTTGGTCGAATTCGTAGAACAGGTAGCCGCCGGGGTCGATGCTCGGCGACGTCCTTGTCCCAGGTCTGCGGGTTCATCGCCACCATCAGGTCGACGCCGCCGCGCCGGCCGATATGGCCGGCCTCGGAGACCCGCACCTCGTACCAGGTCGGCAGGCCCTGGATGTTGGAGGGGAAGATGTTGCGCGAGGCGACCGGCACGCCCATGCGCAGGATCGAGCGGGCGAACAGCCGGTTGGCGCTCGACGAGCCCGAGCCGTTGACGTTGGCGAACTTGACGACGAAGTCGTTGACCCGCGACGTTGCGGGCAGTCGTCTGCGGCGTTCATCGGTAGAGTTCCGGCTGTCCCCGGCGGCCTGTGTCATGTCGAGCAGGAACTTGCTGCATGTCCCAGGCTCCCGTCGGACAGCGCTCGGCGCACAGGCCGCAGTGCAGGCAGACGTCCTCGTCCTTGGCCATGATGCGGCCGGTCTTGAGCGGCGCCGAGATGTAGAGGTCCTGCTCGAGATTGGTGGCCGGCGCGCGTCAGCCGCCGGCGCAAGTCCGTCTCGGGCCCGTTCTCGGTGAAGGTGATGCAGTCCATCGGGCAGATGTCGACGCAGGCGTCGCACTCGATGCAGAGCGTGTCGGTGAACACCGTCTCCACGTCGCAGTTGAGGCAGCGCTGGGTCTCCTCGTAGCCGAGCAGCGCGTCGAAGCCGAGCTCGACCTCGGCCTTGATGTCGGCCAGCGCGATCTTCTGGTCGCGAAGCGGCACCTTGCGGCGCGTCGTCGAGCGAGATGTCGTTGTCGTAGCTCCACTCGTGGATGCCCATCTTCTGGCTGACGAGCGTCACCTGCGGCGGCGGCCGGTCGGCGACGTCCTCGCCGTTGCACAGCCGGTCGATCGAGATCGCCGCCTCGTGGCCGTGGGCGACCGCCCAGATGATGTTCTTCGGGCCGAACGCCGCGTCGCCGCCGAAGAACACGTTGGGAAGCGTCGACTGGTAGGTCACCGGATCGACCACCGGCATGCCCCAGCGGTCGAAGTCGAGGCCGATGTCGCGCTCGATCCATGGGAAGGCGTTCTCCTGGCCGATCGCGACCAGCACGTCGTCGCATTCGAAGGACTGGTCCGGCTCGCCGGTCGGCACGAGGCGGCGGCGGCCGTTGTCGTCGTAGTGGGCCGCGACCTTCTCGAAGACGACGCCGGTCAGCCTGCCGTTGTCGTGGGTGAATTCCTTGGGCACGAGGAAATTGAGGATCGGGATGCCCTCGTGCATCGCGTCCTCCTTCTCCCAGGGGGACGCCTTCATCTCGTCGAAGCCGGAGCGGACGATCACCTTTACGTCGTCGCCGCCGAGCCGGCGCGAGGTCCGGCAGCAGTCCATCGCCGTGTTGCCGCCGCCGAGCACGATGACCCGCCGGCCGATCCTGTCGATGTGGCCGAACGAGACGCTGGAGAGCCAGTCGATGCCGATATGGATGTTGGCCGCCGCCTCCTGGCGGCCGGGAATGTCGAGGTCGCGGCCGCGCGGCGCGCCGGAGCCGACGAAGACCGCGTCGTAGCCCTCGTCGAGGACTGCCTGCGGAGGCTGTCGACGTGGCAGCCGAAGCGGGTCTCGATCCCGCCCATGTCGAGGATGTAGCCGACTTCTTCGTCGATCACCGTCTCGGGCAGGCGGAAGCGCGGGATCTGGCTGCGGATCATGCCGCCGCCGCGCGCTTCCGAATCGTAGAGGACGAGGTCATAGCCGAGCGGGCGCGAGGTCGCGCGCCACGGCGAGCGAGGCCGGGCCGGCGCCGATCAGGGCGATGCGCTTGCCGTTCTTGTCTTCCGGCGCCTTCGGCAGGCGGTCGCGAATATCGCTCTTGTTGTCGGCGGCGACGCGCTTCAGCCGGCAGATCGCGACCGGCTCCTCCTCGACGCGGCCGCGCCGGCAGGCCGGCTCGCAGGGCCGGTCGCAGGTGCGCCCGAGGATGCCGGGGAAGACGTTCGAATACCAGTTGACCATGTAGGCGTCGCTGTAGCGGCCCGCGGCGATCAGCCGGATGTATTCGGGCACCGGCGTATGCGCCGGGCAGGCCCACTGGCAGTCGACGACCTTATGGAAATAGTCCGGATTGCCGGTATCGGTCGGGGCCATGCCCTGATCGGCGCCGGTTCGCCCCTCAACATCGGATGTCACCGATATTGACATTGTCGACTCCACGCGAGGCACCCCGCGCGCCCGTAACGACCGCCCCTCGCGCCGCCCACGGGAACTCTCCGAATCGCTATCACTCTTTTGCCTCTACCGGGCATTATCTCAAGCGTTTCCGTTCGGAATGTTGCAAACTCCAAACGGCAAATAAAGAGCCTCGCGAGGAATTTAATGCTGATTCCATGTTTGCCGGGTTAAGAGTAGGCAGAATTTTCGAGCGCGTGACGAATTTGTCGGTTTAGATAGGGCAGGGGGCGGGCTTTTAGGAGTTCGAGCCACAGGTAGCGAATGTCTGTCCCGAAACAGCTGCTTCTCTCTCTGTCATTATTGCCGCGTTGGCGGGGGGCTATGTGTTCTATGAGCGGCCCGCCATGCTGTTTGGCGCGGGCGACCCGGCGGCCGGCCAAGGGGCAGGAGGCCCTGGCGGCGGCTTCCACGGGTTCGGCAGCGGGGAGACCCTGGTCGTGACCGCGCCGGTCGAACTCGATTCGAGCGGGACCGATGTCCGCGCGATCGGCACCGCCGCGGCGGCGCGCGAGGTCGTGATCTATCCGCAGGTGACTGGCATCGTCGACGACGTCGCGTTCACGCCGGGCACCCCCGTCGACAAGGACCAGGTGCTGGTCCGCTTGCAGGACGCAGACCAGCAGGTCGCGGTCGACCTCGCCAACATTGCGCTCGACTCGGCGCAGCAGGCGGTGGAGCGCGCCCAGCGGCTATCGAAGTCCGGCAACGTAACGGCGGTCACCCTGTCGGATGCCAAGACGGCCGAGCAGAAGGCGGCCATCGATCTCAAAAGCGCCCAGCTCGATCTCGCCAAGCGCACCATCAGGGCCCCCTTCGACGGCATCATCGGGCTGACCGACGTCTCGGTCGGCGACCTTGTCACCTCGTCGACGGCGATTGCGACCATCGCCGACATGTCGTCGGTGACGGTCTCGTTCGACGTGCCTGAACGGGTCGCAGGCCAGGTTGCCGTCGGCGACGAGGTCAATGCGACCGCGGCGGCCATCCCCGGCGTGACGATCACCGGCAAGCTGAGCGCCATAGACAACCGGATCGACCCCACCACCCGCACGCTCAAGGTCGAGGCGACGCTGCCCAACGAAGCCGAGAACATCAAGCCGGGGATGGCGATCAACATCGCGTTCTCGGTGGCCGTCACGCCGCGACCGGCGGTGCCGTCGCTGGCGATCCAGTGGGATCGCGACGGGTCCTTCGTCTGGAAGGCCGATGGTGACACGGTGCATCGGACCGCAGTGCAGGTGGTCGCCCGCCGCAGCGGCACGGTCACCGTTGCCGGCGATCTGGGTAAAGGCGACGAGGTGGTCGTCGAAGGCGTGTTGCGCCTGCGGGAAGGCCAGAAGATCGCGCGCGAGGGCGATGGCGGCGAGACCGGACCTCCGGCTAAGGCCAACCCGCCCGGACCGCTGAGCGGCCAAGGCACGGGCGGCGCCGGATCGGCAGCGGCCGCCGAGCGCCGGAGCTAGGTGACGGCGTTGATGAGCAAGGCGCCGATCAACCTTTCAGCAAGAGCCGCCGGCTTCTCCGCCCTGTTCGTGCGGCGGCCGGTGCTCGCGATCGTCCTGAACCTGCTCATTGTCGTGGCCGGCATCGCGGCGATCTTCGGGGTCGAGATCCGCGAACTGCCCAACATCGACCGACCGGTCATCACCGTCCGCACCAACTATGACGGCGCCACGCCGGAGACGGTCGACAAGGAAATCACCGCGGTGATCGAAGGGCGCGGTGGCGCGCACGCCCGGCGTGCAATCGATCTCGTCGCGGAGCAGTGCCAGCCAAAGCCGGGTCACCATCGAGTTCAGCGAGTCGACCGATCTCAACGTCGCCGCCAACGACCTCCGCGATGCGATCGGCGGCCTGCGCAGCCTGCCCGACGACGCCGATGCGCCGGTGATCATCAAGGCCGATGCCAATTCCGACGCCATCATGCGGCTGTCGGTGACCTCGCCGGATCTTCCGATCGACCAGCTGACCAAGATCGTCAACGACGTCATCGTCGACCGGCTTGCCGCCATCGACGGCGTTGCCGACGTGACCGTCTACGGCGACCGGGCGCAGATGGTCCGTATCATTGTCGACCCCGATGCGCTTGCCGCGCGGGGCCTGACGGCCCGCGATCTGATGACGGCGCTCGGCAGCGTCGCCCTCGATGCTCCGGCCGGGCGCGTTTCCGACGCCACCCAGACGCTGCTCGTGCGCGCCGATGCGAGCGCCAAATCGGCCGAGGATATCGGCGCCATCGAGATCAACCCGACGACGCGGGTGAGGGATGTCGCCGACGTGGTCTTCGGGCGCGCCGACCAGAGCACGGCGCTGCGCATGAACGGCAAGACGGGGGTCGGCCTCGCCCTCATCCGGCAGGCGAAGTCGAACTCGCTGCAGATTTCGTCCCGGGTCCGCCAGGCCGTCGCGGAGCTGCAGGCGTCGCTGCCCAAGGATGTTTCGCTGACCATCACGTCGGACGACGCCACGTTCATCAGCGGCGCGATCCGCGAGGTGATCCTGACGCTGCTGCTTGCCACCGCCATCGTCGTCACGATCATTTACACGTTCCTGCGCTCGGCCCGGGTTACCTTCATTCCGGCGATCACCGTGCCGATCGCTCTGATCGGCACGGTCGGGGCGATCTATCTGGTGGGCTTTTCGATCAACATCCTGACGCTGCTCGCCCTGGTTCTCGCCACCGGCATGGTGGTCGACGACGCCATCGTCGTGGTCGAGAACATCTCGCGGCAGAGGCACCTCGGGCTCGGTCCGCGCGCCGCGGCCGTGATCGGCAGCAAGCAGGTGTTCTTCGCCGTCGTTTCCACTACGGCGACGCTCGCCGCCGTCTTCATCCCCATCTCGTTCTTCCCCGGAACCGCCGGCCGGCTCTTCTCGGAGTTCGGCTTCGTCCTCGCTTTCGCGGTCGGTCTGTCGGCGTTCGTCGCGCTGACGCTCTGCCCGATGCTCGCCTCGCGCTGGATCGGCGGCGAAGCGCCCACCAGCAGCACGGCGATCGGCCGGGGGATCTCGGCGTTCGGCCGCGGCGCCGAGCGGCTTTACAGCGCGGCTGCTGTCGGCGTGCCTCGGCGCGCCGATCGTCGTTGTCGTCGTGGCTGTCCTGTTCGCCGGCGCCGCCGGTATCGCGTTCACCTATCTGCCGAGCCAACTGACGCCGCCTGAGGATCGCGGCTTCATCCCGATCTCGGTGCGCGCCCCGCAGGGGGCGACAGTGGAGTATACGGCCGAACAGATCCGCAAAGCCGAGCAGGTGGTGCAGCCTTTCGTCGACAGCGGCGAAGTCGCCAATGTGTTCTCCACCGCCCGCGGCTTCGGCGGCGGCGGCTTCATGTTCGTGTCGCTGGCCCCGTGGGATCAGCGGCAGCGCAGCCAGCAGGAGATCACCGCTGACCTCAATCGCCGCCTGGCGAAGATTCCGGGCATCCAGGTCTTCGCCTTCTCGCCCAACAGCCTTGGCATCAGGGGCGGCGGCCAGGGACTGACATTCGCCGTCACCGGCACCGACTACGCAGCGATCGCCGCCGCTGCCGACAAGCTGCTCGCCGCGATGAGCGAGGATCCGATCTTCGGCAGCGTCCGGCTCAACTACGACACCACCCAGCCGCAGCTTTCGATCAACATCGATCGTGAGCGTGCCGCCGATCTCGGCATCTCGATCGGGAACATCTCGCAGATCGTCCAGGCACTGCTCGACGGCAAGGACCTCGGGAATTTCTACATCGGCGACGACCCGATCGAGATCCGGCTGCAGGCGCCGGAAGGGATGATCCAGGATCCCTCCGGCCTCGACCGGATCCAGCTGCGTTCCTCAAGCGGCAAGATGGTGCCGCTCGCCTCGCTGGTGACCTTCAAGGAAACCGCGGTCGCCCCCAATCTGGAGCGCGAGGATCAGCGCCGGGCAGTGCCGATGACGGCGACGCTCGCCGAAGGCGTCGACCTCCGTCAGGCGATGAACCGCCTGCAGGAGGTCGCCGCCGCAACGCTCCCGCCCGGCATGGGCATTCTTTATTCGGGCGAGGCGCGCGAGCTCGACCGGACGTCAACCGGCGTGCTGCGTACCTTCGTCTTCGCGCTCATCGTCGTGCTTCTGGTGCTCGCCGCGCAGTTCGAGAGTTTCATCAGTGCATTGATCCTGATCGCCACGGTCCCCTTCGGCCTTGCGGCGGCGGTGTTCGCGATCCTGCTCACCGGGGGATCGCTCAACATCTACAGTCAGATCGGACTGGTGCTCCTGGTCGGGCTGATGGCCAAGAACGGCATTCTGATCGTCGAATTCGCCAACCAGCTTCGCGATCAGGGGCAATCGGTGCGGGAGGCGATCTACAATGCGTCGCTGATCCGCTTGCGGCCGGTGGTAATGACCATGATCTCCACCGTGCTGAGCGGGCTGCCGCTGCTGCTGACCAGCGGGGCCGGGGCGGAAGCGCGGGAGGCACTCGGCTGGATCGTCGTCGGCGGCCTCGGCTTCGCGACGCTGGCGACGCTGTTCCTGACGCCGGTGGTTTTCAGCCTGCTCGCCCGCTTCTCCAAGCCGCGCATCACGGAAGAGCAGCGCCTCGAGCGCGAACTTGCCGAGGCTCACGGTGTCCCGGTTGGCTTCACGCCAACGCCAGAGGAACTCGGCGAGGTCCGCCCGCTTCATGAAGCGGCAGAGTGACAAGCCACGATTCGGCCGTGGCCGGTGCGCCTTCGTGCGGATCGTTCGGGGTTCCAGACAGGCGGGGGAAGGCCGAGCCGGCGTGATAGCGCTGCTTCATCCTGACCTTCGGGTTTTCGGAGCCGAAAAAATACAGACACACCGAAACCGTCGGGTTGAACCAGGACTAGGCGCGTACCTCCCCCCTTTGACCGTGTTCGGCTCACGCTGAGCGCTGAACCGCGGGCCTGCCTGTGTTGCCGCCTCCCATGGGTGTCTTAATGCGACGCAATTGGCGGCCTGCCGACCGTGCCCCGTGGCTTCGCCGACATTGCTGCCATGATACGACCAATCCCGCGCCGAACTCCAGCCTCATTTTGTGCATCGCCGGAGAAGCCGGCAGAGGTGCGGCATCTCCAGCGCGCTCTGGCCTTTCATAGGATGAAAGGCTATACTGCCCCTTGGATTAGGTCGGATCGGGCGAAAGTTTCCTTTCGTCCGACCGCCGAGGGGAGGCCGCGTCGGTTGCGCCGGGCGGCCGAATTCAGTACTATTACTAATAAGATTATCTAACCCTATCGACGGCAGGGAGGCCTTCGGTAGGAGCGGCGGATGAGGGAGCCGGGCACCGATTGACGTCCTGGACGCGCCGACCAGTTTTTGGCCGGTGACCGAGCGGAGGGAAAGTGTACGGACTTGCCAGCGGGGGATTGCCGGAGACGGAAGCCCTGTCGGCAATTTAGGGTCGTGGTCCAGGCCTCGACCGGTCGTCAAGACGAGACCAAACTGGGAGGAGAAACATCGATGAAGCGTATGATGATTGCGGGCCTTTCGGCCCTCGCCATTGCGGCGTCGTCCGGGGCGATGGCCCAGGACAAGAAGACCATTGCGTTCGTCGTCAATGGCCCGTCCGACTTCTGGAAGATCATGGAAGCGGCCGTTGCCAAGGCCCAGAAGGATCTGCCGAACTTCAACCTCGAGTTCAAATACCCTGAGCGCGCCGACTCGGCCGTGCAGAAGCGCATGCTGGACGATCTTGTCGCGGCCGGCGTCGATGCCGTGTCTGTCTCGGTGGTCGATCCGCCGACTTCGATCGACGAGATCAACAGCGTTTCGGCCAAGATCCCGTTCTTCACCTTCGACTTCGATGCGCCCCAGTCCAACCGCGTCGCATACATCGGCTCGTCCAACACCCAGCTCGGCACGATGGCTGGTGAGCTGATGAAGAAGGCAATGGCCGGCAAGCAGGGCAAGTGCATGGGCTTCGTCGGCCTGCCCGGCGCCGACAACGCCAAGGAGCGCATCCACGGCTACAACGATGCCGTCAAGGGCACCGGCCTCGAACTGGTCGACGTCCGCGGTGACGACATCGACCAGACCCGCGCCCGCGCCAACGTCGACGACGTGCTCGTCGCCAACCCCGACGTCAACTGCATGGTCGGCTTCTACTCGTACAACACGCCGCGCATCTACGAGGCGCTGCGTGATGCCGGCAAGCTCGGGCAGATCACTGTCGTCGGCTTCGACGAAGACCCGATCACGCTGGGCGGCGTCGCCGAAGGCTCGATCTCCGGCACCGTCGTGCAGCAGCCCTATGAGTGGGGCATCCAGAGCGCCCACCTCATCGCCGACTACCTGAACGGCGACAAGTCGAAGATCCCGGCCGACGGGATCATCATCATCCCGGGCCTGACCCTCACCCAGGACAACGTCAAGCAGTTCGAGGAAGACTTCAAGAAGAAGCTGGCTGGCGGCTAGAAGCGTCCTCGAATGCCCGCAGCCGGCGCTCCCGGCTGCGGGTATTCATCCGATTGTCCTGTGATATCTCTGGCGCAATGACCGCGTCTGCAACCGGCTGCTGCCGTATCGCCGGCTTCCGCCGAGCCCTTCCTCAAGCTGTCGGGTCTGCGCAAGACCTATCCCGGCGTCGTGGCGCTGGCCGACTTCAGCTTGGAGGTGCGGCCGGGCGAGGTCGTCGGCCTGGTCGGAGAAAACGGCGCCGGCAAGTCGACCCTGATGAATATCCTCGGCGGGGTGATCGAGCCCGACCGGGGCACCATCGAGATCGACGGCATCGCGCATCCGTCGCTCTCGGTTGCGCAGTCGATGGCGGCCGGCATCGCCTTCGTCCATCAGGAACTCAATCTGTTCGACAATCTGAACGTTGCGGCGAACGTCTATATCGGGCGCGAACCCAGGAAGTACGGCTTTCTGCAACTGGTCGATGACGACAAGCTCCAGAAAGCCGTGCAGCCGTTGCTCGACCGGCTCGGTGCGACGTTCTCGCCAGCGACGCCGGTGGCGCGGCTCTCGCTCGCCCAGCAGCAGATCGTCGAGATCGCCAAGGCGCTGAGTCTCCAGTCGCGCCTCGTCATCCTGGACGAGCCGACCTCGAGTCTGCCGATCGCCGAGACCGAGAAGCTGCTCGAGGTGATCGCGGGCCTCAAGTCGCAAGGCATCTCGGTCATCTTCATCTCGCACCGGCTGAATGAGGTGGTTGAGGCCTCCGACCGCGTCCTCGTGCTGCGCGACGGCAATCTGGTGGGCGCGCTCGAAGGCGCCGAGATCAACCACGACGCGATGGTCCGGCTGATGGTCGGTCGCGACCTCAAGGTCCACTACGTGCCGCCGGCGAAGACCGGTGGCGAGGTGGTGCTGTCCATCAAGGGGCGTGCGCACGTCCACTTACCCTGGCCGCGAGATCAACCTCGACCTCCGCGCCGGCGAGATCCTCGGACTGGCGGGCCTCGTCGGCGCCGGGCGTACGGAACTCGCCCGGGTCCTGTTCGGTATCGACCGGCCCTTGGGAGGTAGCGTCGCCCTCAACGGACGGGAGGTGCACTTTGCGACCTCCGTCGACGCGGTCGGCGCCGGCATCTTTCTCGTGCCCGAGGACCGCAAGGGCGCCGGCCTGCTGCTCGATCTTTCGATTGCGCAGAACATCACGCTCCCGGACCTGCGCGCTTACGCACGCAGCAGCCTGGTCTCGCAGGACGCCGAGTTCGCGCAGGCGGAGCGCAGCCGCTCCGACCTCGACATCCGCGCTGCCCGACGTTGGACAGCCAACGTCGTCGCTCTCGGGCGGCAACCAGCAGAAGGTCGTGCTCGCCAAATGGCTGGCCATGAAGCCCAAGGCCATCATCTTCGACGAGCCGACGCGCGGCATCGACGTCGGCGCGAAGGCCGAGATCTATCACCTGATGCGCGTGCTGTCGGACTCCGGGGTCGCCGTGCTGATGATCTCGTCCGACATGGAAGAGGTGATCGGCGTCTCCGACCGCGTCGCCGTGATGCACGAGGGGCAAATCCAAGGTACTCTCGATCGTGCCCAGTGCAGCGAAGAGAACATACTGCGGCTGGCCGTCGGAAGGTCGATCTAGGAACGGGGACAGGGGATGCTGAAGAAAGACCTGGGTCTGCTGGTGCTGATCATCGTCGTGGGGGCGGTGGTCGCGATCATCAATCCGCGGTTCCTCTCGCCGATCAACATCGCCAATACCGCCAATCTGGTCGGCCTGTTCGGCATATTCGCCATCGGCCAGGGCTTCGTCATCATCACCGGCGGCATCGACCTTTCGGTGGGCTCGATCATCGCGCTGCTCGGCGTCATCTTCATCGACCTCATCGCCAATCACGGCGTGCCGTGGCCGCTCGCGGTCGCGATCGCTGGTGCTGGCGATCGGCGTCCTGATGGGGCTGGTGCACGGGCTTCTGATCACCAAGCTGAAGCTCCAGCCCTTCGTCGTGACGCTGTGCGGCCTGCTGATCTATCGCGGCGTCGCGCGCTTCTACACGAGGGACGCGACCGCCGGGTTTCCGTTCGGGGTCAATTTCCCGGACCTTGAATGGATCACCACCGGGCGCACCGACATTGTCGCACTGATCACCGGCGACAGCTTCCACTCCGTCCCCATTCCACACGCATTCTTCATCATGCTGGTGATCGCGGTGATCATGTGGGTGGTGCTGCATCGCTCCGTCTTCGGCCGCTATCTCTTCGCGGTCGGCAAGAACGAGGAGGCGGCGCGTTACTCGGGCATCCGCACGACACGCGTGATCGTCGCCGCCTACGTGATTTCCGCGACGCTGGCGGCGCTCTCGGCGATCTTCTTCGCCATGTACACGCGCTCGATCCTGCCTTCGGGCCACGGCAATTTCTACGAGCTCTACGCGATCGCCGCGGCGGTGCTCGGCGGCTTCTCTCTGCGCGGCGGCGAGGGCTCCATCATCGGCGTCGTGCTCGGCACGGTGCTGCTCCAGGTGCTGCAGAACCTCGTCAACCTGCTCGGCATTCCCTCGTCGCTGAACTTCGCCGTGATGGGCTCGGTGATCCTGATCGGCGTCATTGCCGACCAGCAGTTCGCCACCTTCCGTCGGCGTCGCGAGGTCTCGCGCGAGCGCTTGGCGGCGAGCAGCGCGATGGCCGAACCCGCCGAATAGGCAGGCCTGAACCAGCATCGGCTCCATCGATGTTGCGATCCTGCAACAATTCCGGGTTATCCGCCCCACCGGCGAAATCGACAGGGGACCCGCGCCGATGAAGCCGCGATAGTGGTGAAAATCCGTCGTGGCGGGAGGCAGGGTGATGGGGGTGCTCTGTTCCAGATTGCTGATCGTTGGGGCCGCGCTTGCGGTCCTGCACGTGCCGGCGTCCGCAACCGATTTCAGCATTGCCGACCAGAACTACGAGACGGCCAATGACTGGGCGATCACCGTCACGCCGTATGCCTGGACACCCGGCTTCGTCGGCGACTTCACCATTCGCGGATACAACGCCCACGCTTCGGCGACTTTCGTCCAAATAATCCAGGACGCCAACCGCGTGATCCCGGCGATGGGCTACGTCGAGTTACAGAAGGGCCGGTTCGCTCTGTTCGGAGACGGCGTCTATGCCCAGTTCGGCTTCGCCCGCTCCGATACAATACACTTCGACCCGCTGAAAGAGCTGCAGATCACTTTAACCGTCAAGGCGAAGCTGTTGGCGACACTTGGAATCGCCCAAGCCGGAGCAGCCTATGAGGTTGGCCGCTGGGAGCAGGGAGAGGGAGCATGGAGTGCCCTCGACCTCTATGCGGGGGCTCGTTACTGGTACTCATCCGCGGCCCTCACCCTTAACACCAAGGAGACGATCGACCTCTCCCGCTTCGGCTGGAAGCGGGTTGCTAAGCAGTCGTTCAAGATTTCCGACAGCTTCGATTGGGTCGATGCCGTCGTCGGTATGCGCATCCGTCAGCAGCTGTCTCCGGGCCACGAGGTCGATTTCGTCGGCGACATCGGGGGCTTCGGCGCCGGCAGCAACATCTCCTGGCAGATTTTCGGCGGCTACACGCGCTCATTCCAGTGCGGAAACGCGTCGGTGGCTGCGTCGGTCGGATACCGGGTGCTGGGCGTCGACTATGACGGCGGCTCAGGCAAGAACGTCTGGCACCTGGACACGATCATGCACGGGCCGCTCGCCGCGCTGAGCGTCCATTGGTAACCTCGTCCGGCTTCGCGACGCCGGTCCAAGGCTAAAGGCTAGGAGTGCGAGTCGGGGTTACGGGCGTGGGCCGGCGCCCCACCACCTGCTGCCGGCGCTTTGCGACCGCAAATCCTGTCGTATCCCCGTCTCAGCTTGGCGAGGAAGGCGAGGGAGGCGGGCGTCACCACCAGGGTGAGGATCGTCGCAAAGCCGAGACCGAACACGATTGCGGTGGAGAGCTGGATCCACCACTGGGTGGACGGCGCGCCGTAGGTGACTTCTCGATTGATGAAGTCGACGTTGAGGGCGAAGGCGATCGGCAGCACGCCGAGGATGGCGGTGACGGCCGTCAGCAGCACCGGTCGGGCGCGCTCGCGGCATGTCCTGAGGATCGCATCCTCGACCGGGATGCCCTCCCGCCGCAGCCGGTCGTAGGTGTCGATCAGCACGATGTTGTTGTTCGTCACGACGCCGGCGAGCGCGATGATGCCGATGCCGGTCATGACGATGCCGAAAGGCTGGCCCATCACCATCAGCCCGATGAACACGCCGATGGTCGACAGGACGATCGCCGAGAGGATC
Source organism: uncultured Alphaproteobacteria bacterium (assembly GCA_963710805.1). GTDB lineage: Bacteria > Pseudomonadota > Alphaproteobacteria > Rhizobiales > Kaistiaceae > Bauldia. The sequence goes on from CAVQBS010000051.1 coordinate 64,550, forward strand.
AGCCCTACGCTGGACAAACGGTTGAACTGGGCGAGGAGCACCGCAAAGATGAGAAAGATTGCAGCGCCGAAGGCACTGGCCAGGAAGGCGCTTGCCTTGTTTCGTTCCTCGTCCTCGCCGGTGAGCTTCCACGACACCAGCCCGCCAAAGTCGGTGTTCTCAAGCTCCTGCTTGATCTGCTGCTGAAGCGCCGCTGTCTGGACCCCCTCTGCAACGTTGGCGGTCACCTTGACGATGCGCTTGCCGTCGACGCGGTTGATGGTGCCGACTTTGTGCTCCGGCACCCGCTTGACGAAATTGCCGATCGGCACCGACCCGGCGGGTGTCTCGATCCGCAGGTCGTCGATCTGGTTCAGCGTGCGCCGGTCCTCCGGCACGCGGACGATGATGTCGACAGGCTCGTCGCTGGTCTCCGGGCGATAGTCGGTGATCTTCAGTCCGTTGGTGACAAGCCGTACGACCGCGCCGACCGAGTTGACGTTGACTCCGTACTTCGCGGCTTCCGCCTTGTCGATCTCCAGGCGCCAGTCGATTCCCGGCAGCGGCAGTCCGTTGTCGAGGTCGCGGATCTGGGGATGCTTGGCGAGCTCGCCGGCGACCTTCCTGGCGGCTTCGGTCAAGGCGTCCGGGTAGTCGCTGGAGAGCTGGATCTGGATGGGCTTGCCGGTCGGCGGGCCGGCCTGCGGCGCCGTGACCTCCACCTTGATCCCCGGTATGTCGGCGGTGCGCGCACGGACGTCGTCCATGATCACGCCGGCCGGCCGGCGCTTCTGCCAGTCGACGAACTCAAACTGGATCTGGCCGATGACATCCTCGGTCACGTCCTGCGAGCCCCGGCCCATATCGCCGACACGGGAGTAGATCGTGGACAATTCGTCCATGTTGAGGATGCGCGACTCGACCTCGCGGACCAGCCGGTCCTTCTCGTCGAGCGAAAGGTTGCCGCGGGCATGGATGAGCACGACGCCGGCGTCCGGCTCAACGTTGGGGAAGAACTCAACGCCCGCTCCGATCTTCGAATAGGCCATCGGAACGCCGATCAACATGGCGAGAGCCAGAAACAGCGTGATGCCCGGGTGGCGAATGGCGACTCGAACGGTCTTGAGATAGCCGCCCTCGCGCCGCGCCGCATCGTGATGGACGAGTTGCGGCTTGCCGATCAGGGCGCCGAGGGTCGGGGTGAAGATCAGCGCGGCGACCAGCGACGCCGACAGGGTGGCGATGAGGGTGAGGGGCAGGTAGCCCATGAACTGGCCGACGATGCCCGGCCAGAAGAGGAGCGGCGAGAAGGCCGCGATGCGGGTGAGCGTCGCCGCGACCACCGGGCCGGTCATGCGGCTTGCAGCGAACGAGTAGGCCTCGCGCGGCTGCATGCCCTCGCTCATTCGCCGCTCGGCGAACTCCGAGACGATGATCGCGTCGTCGACCAGCATGCCGACGGCGAGGATCAGACTGAACAGGACGACGATGTTCATCGTCAGCCCCGTCATGTAGAGCCCGAGGATGCCGGTCAGGAAGGCGAAGGGGATGGCGATGCCGATGAAGAGCGAGGCGCGGCCGCCAAGGAAGAACAGGATGATGACGGCGACGAGGATCACGGCGGTGAGCACCGCGTTCTGCAGGTCGGCGAGGATCTGCTTGATCATCGTCGACTTGTCCTGAAGGAACTGGACGTCAACCGCTTCCGGCCAGGTCTTCTTCAGGTTCTCGACCGCCGCCTTCACGCCGTCGACGGTCTCGATGAGGTTCGCGCCGGAGCGTTTGGAGATTTCGATGGCGACGGCCGGCTGCCCGTTGACGCGGGTGACGGAGGTCGCGTCCTTGAAGGTCGGCAGGATCTTCGCCACGTCGCCGAGGGTGACCGACGCCGCGCTGGAGGCGGCGATGGGGATATTGAGCACGTCCTGCGGCGTTTCGATCAGCGCCGGGACCTTGATGGCGAAACGGCCCTGGTCGCCCTCCAGTGCGCCGGCCGCCACCAGGCTGTTGCCTTGCGCAGCGGCAGCCGCGAACTGGTCCAGCGAAACGCCGTAGCTCTTCAAAAGCATCGGTTCGGCGATGATCTCGACCACCTCGTCCCGCAAGCCTTGCAGCGTGGCCGACAGGACGCCCGGCACCAGTTCGATGGCATCCTGCGCCTGGTGGGCAAGCCGGTTCAGGGTCCTCTCCGACAAGTTGCCGCCGAGGGTGACGACAATGACGGGCAGGAGGCTGAGATTGACCTCCTGGACACGCGGCTCGTCGGCGTCCGCCGGCAGCTTGGCCTTGGCGTCGTCGACCTTGGCGCGCACGTCCTGGAGAGCGGTGTCGGAATTGAAGCCCGCCTCGAACTCAAGGAGCACATAGCCACCGCCCTCGAACGCCGCGGCGCGCATCTCCTTCACGTTGGTGACGCTCTTCAGCGACGTCTCCACCGGCCTGACGAGCAGCCGCTCGGCATCCTCCGGGGAAATTCCGTTCTGCGAGAGCTGGACGTAGATGATCGGAACCGTGATGTCCGGCTCGGCTTCCTTCGGGATGTTCACATAGGCGTTAACGCCCGCCAGGAGCAGGAAGATCAGAATGGCGATCGTCAGGCGCGCATGGTCGACCGCGAAATCGACAATTCGCCTCATCCGGCCGGCTCCGCTGCCGCAACGGCAGACACCGCCTCGACCAGGTCACCTTCCTTGACGAAATCCTGCCCGGCGATGATCACCTGGGTAGCGTGGTCGATCCCCGTGACCCAGACCGATTCGCGCCCGTCATCGATGATGGAGACGGGCATGAAACCGACGCGGCTTTCGTCGTCGGCATAGCGCACCCCCAGCTCGCCGTCGTCCGAGAAGACCAGCGCCGAGCGGGGGATCGACGCCGCCTCGATCGGTGCGGTGTCAACGATCATCTCGCACGTGACGCCGTCAGGGATCGACGCATCTGCGTTGCCGATCGTCGTCTCGACAGGATAGGTCCGCGTCGCCCTGTCGGCGCTCAAACCGACATAGCGCACGCTCCCCTTCACCTCCCTACCGTCGATGAAGCGCACGGTGGCTTGTTGCCCGACTATCAACTGGCCACGTTCCCGCTCGCTCACCGCCCCGACGGCAAGCATCGGATCGGGCTCGATGATTTCGGCGATCGTCGTCGCCGGCTCGATCGCCTGTCCAATCTCGACCGGGGCCGAGGTCACGACGCCGTCGAGCGGCGAGCGGATCACCGCTCGGTCGGCCTCGGAGGTGGCGATCGACAGGGCTGCCTCGGCGGCCGCTACCGCGGCCTCGAGCGAGGGAAGCTGGAGCTTCGGCGAGTTGCCCGACTCGATCAGCTTCTTGTTCGCCTCGTACTCCGCGCGCCGCTGGTCGAGGAGTGCCTGCGCCTGCTTGACGGCCGCCTGGCGCCCCTCGTCCGACAGCTTGGCGACCACGTCACCGGCGTGGACCTTGCTCCCACGGTCGACGTTGAGATCGACGATGACGCCGCGCCCGCGCGCGACCGCCATCGAACTGTGATCCGCCTTGGTGTTGCAGGACAGGGTCACCTGACGCTGGTGCTGTTGAGGGATCGCGGTGGAGACCGACACCCTTTGCGCGACGGGCTTCGGCTCCTCCGCCGGCTTGTCGACCGGCGGCGGTTCCTGACTGGCCTCGGGAGCGAGCATGCCCGATGCGATCCAGCCGGCCGCGGCAAGGATGATCAAAACGGATACGATCCGGCTTGGCTTGAAGATCGAAGAGGCCATCAACTATCACCAGAGAGGAGCTACTGCGTCAACGAAGGATGCGCCCGGGTTCGCGGTCGCGACCATATAGCTATTGCACTGCAAGAATTGAACGGACAAACGCAATTTAGTGGTCGCTGCCATGTCAGTAGGGAATGGTTAGTTGCACGTAAGTCATCGCGGCATAATTCTTCAGTCGGTGTCTGTTGCATTGCCGGCACAGTTGGCATTTGGCGACAATTGCGCCCAATGCACGATCCGGACGGCGAAAATCGTTCGGGTTGCCCGATCACCTGTCGTCACCTGGGGGCCGAGAAGGGTGGTGGATGACCGGGAGAAAAAGCTTGTCTCGTTGATGGGGAGGTGGCGGCGGGAAATCGCAGCGCCTTCCGGAAGCTCTATGCCCGGACCGACGCGAAACTTCACGCGGCGGTTCGTCGTGTCTTGCCCAGCGACGCAATCGTTGAGGACGCGGTGCAGGAAGTCTTCGTGAGGATCTCGGCGACCGGCCGGCGACCACGATGCGGGCATTGCCTCGCCCATCGCGCGGATGACGCCGTTCGATTGATCGACGTCGGCGATCCTGACCGGAGGAGGGTGTCAGTCGGCACAGCCGGCGACGCGTCGCCGGAGCGCGCTTGCGCGGCTCGGGGCCCTTCCATAGTGTCGCCGTCATTGCTGGGGCTGAGCCGATCCGTGAAATCAACCAATCCGGTCTATACGGGACTACCGACCTCTATCTTCGAGGTGATGTCGCGGCTCGCCAAGGAAAGCGGCGCGATCAATCTCGGCCAGGGTTTTCCCGACGTGGACGGTCCGGAGGACATTCGCCGGTTTGCGGCCGAGGAGATCATCGCGGGCCGCAACCAGTATCCGCCGATGATGGGCGTGCCGGAGTTGCGCAAGGCGGTCGCCGAGTCGAACCGCCGCTTCTACGGCCTCGACGTCGACTGGCAGACCGAGGTGCTGGTCACCTCCGGCGCGACCGAGGCCCTGTCGGACTGCATGGCGGCGCTGATCGAGCCGGGCGACGAGGTCATCCTGATCGAGCCGCTTTACGATTGCTACCTGCCGCTGGTGAGGCGGGCGGGCGGCGTGCCGCGGTTCGTCCGCGTGACCCCGCCGGACTGGCGCCTCGACGGCGACGCCCTCGCCGCCGCCTTCAGCGCGAAGACCAAGGCGATCCTCCTCAACAACCCGATGAATCCGGCGGCGAAAGTCTTTGACGACGAGGAGCTTTCCCTGATCGCCGCTCTCGTCATCGCAAACGATGCCTATGCGATCTGCGACGAGGTCTACGAGCACATCCTGTTCGACGGTCGGAAGCACCGGCCGTTGATGTCGCTCGCCGGCATGCGCGAGCGGACGATCCGGATCGGCTCGGCCGGCAAGACCTTTTCGCTCACTGGCTGGAAGGTGGGCTACGTCACCGCCGCGCCCGGATTGCTGGACCCGATCACCAAAGCCCACCAGTTCACCACCTTCACCACGCCACCCGGCCTCCAGAAGGCGGTTGCCTACGGCCTTGCCAAGGATGACGCCTACTATCGCGCGCTGGCCGGCGACCTCGAAGCAAAGCGGGATCGCTTCGCCCGGGGCCTTGCCGAGATCGGGTTTGGTGTCGCGCCGTGCGCCGGCACCTACTTCCTGACCGTCGATGCAAGTTCCCTTGGTCTCAACGGCAGCGACGTGGCGGTGTGCGAAAGGCTGACGACCGAAGCCGGCGTCACCGCCGTCCCGGTCTCGGCCTTCTACAAGTCCGATTCGCCAGGAACCTTCATTCGCTTCTGCTTCTCCAAGCGGGACGCGGTGCTCGACGGCGCGCTCGACCGGCTTCGGCGCTGGATCGATCGGAAGGATGTCGCGACCGCCTGAGGGCGATCTCAGACGCGGTTGTTCGCGATCGTCAGATGCGGGAACTGCTCGGCGCCGCTTTGCGACAGATCGCCGGAGGCGCGCTCGGCCCACCGCATGCCGACAATGGCGCCGCGGTCGGCGCCCGCGATGACGTTGTTGCCGATGATGGCGCTGCCGGCTCCGTCGACGACGCTGACCGCCACGCCGACCGGCGCCCCGCGGATCACGTTGCCGGTCGCCGCGATGTCTCTCAGATACGGTCCCCAACCGAGCATCAGGCCGGACAGCGGCGCACCGTCGATGACGTTGCCGGTGATGGAGGCGTCGGCCTCGACGGCGATGCCGGTGCCGAACCCGGGCGGGTCGGCCGGGTAGGGGCCCTTGCCGGTCAGGTCGCGGACGATGTTGTTGGCAACGATCGCGATCCGGCCGCCTTCTTTGAAATTGGCGATGCTGATCCCGCTTGCGGCGCGGTCGACGATGTTGTTGGCGACGACGGCGCCAATGAAGGCAAATTCCGAGTAGATGCCGACCTCGCCGAGGTCGCGGCAGGTGTTGCCGGCGATCTGGACGTTGTTGGCCGCGTTCGCGCGTACCGCCGTGAAGGCACAGTCAGCGATCTGATTGGCGCTGACGATGACGCCGTGGGCCCGGAAGACGTTGATGCCGTTGCCGTTCTCCCCGGTGCCGCCATCGTCGGCGCGGATCGCGGCGACACGGTTGCCGGTGACGATGCTGCCGTCCTCGCCCTCGCTCCAGCGCCAAACCAGGATGCCGCCATTGCCGCAATCGGAGACATCGTTGCCGGCGATCGCGAGCCCCGTCGATTCGATGGCGCGGATGCCGGCGGCGGCGACGCGCACGACCGCATTGCGCTCGACCCGCCCGCCACACCGGTCGAGGGCGAGCCCCGATTTTGCACTACCGGTGAAGGCGCAGTTCTCGATCGTCACCGAAGCGCAGCCGGCCAGGTGAACCAGCGCTTCGGTGTCGTCGGCAAGGGGGAGGCCGCCGCCGTCGAAGGCGAGACCGTTCAATTCGACAAGCTCGACGTCTTCGGCGGTCAGAAGACGGCCATCACCGGCAAAGACGAGACGGGTTGCGCCGGCAACTCCGAGAATTCGCGAGCGGGAGGGGAGGACGATATTGGAGACAACGTAGCGTCCGGGCTGCAGGAAGATCGGTCGATCCTCGTTCGCCGCATCCTCCAGAAGCGCCTGCAGGAGGCTGCCCTGATCGTCGGGCGAGCCGGGCTGGACTCCGCGCGCATAGGCGTCGATGGCGCCGCGGAGCGCCGGCGCTTCGGCCGCGCTCGCCGTGGTCGGTGACAGCGCCGCCACGCCAAAGGCACCGGAGAGAAAGCTGCGTCGATCCATGCGTGGTCTCCCTGGAGGATCGGGCAGTCAAGTATCGTGCCGCAGGATCCGTCCCAAAACAGCACACCTCAGACTGCAGGCGTGACGTCGGTGTGGGCGAAGTCGTTGCCCTTGAACAGGAGGGGCTCCCCGGTCTCCTTGGCGAGCGCGTAGACGAAACAATCACCGAAATTGAGACCGGCTTCATGGCGGCCGACGCCAAAGGTGAGACGACCGTGGCGCGCCCAACGGGCTTGAGACAGGGTAAGGGGCACGATGCCGACATTAGCCTTCGTCAGCAAGGTTTCGGAGGCAACGACGGCCTCCTCGCCGATTCGGCGATCCAGGACGTTGACCAGTTCCACGTAGGTTGCCGCCGAAATCTTCGGGTTCTCAGCGTCGAGCAGCGCCTGGGCGAACTGCTTTGCCTCTGGCTCCCGCCGAAGGATGGCAACGATCGCCGACGTGTCGACGATCACTTGGGCAGACCCTCTTCGTCGTAGAGAATCGCGTCGATGTCTCCCGAAGTGAATTCGCCCTCGACGAGGTGATCGATGGATCGACCGATTGCCAGGAGATCATCGGCCGTTGCAATCTTCTCCTTTGGGCGTCCGGTCGGCATGGTCAATCGTGCCACAGGCTTACCGCGGCGCGTTATGATGATTTCCTCCCCGTGCTCGACTCTGTCGAGCAGTTCGGAAAGCTTGGTTTTCGCCTCGAAGGCACCCACGGTGAGGGTCATTTCGCCAATCCAACTAGACAACTAGTTGGATTATGGACTGCTCAATGCCCGACGTCCAGTCCGCCGGCCGGGTAGTTCCGCCGCGACGGGGGCTCGTAGCCGAGGCGCCGGTTGAGCTCGTCGATCAGCGTGGCGGCAGCGCCTGCGACCGGCGATCCGGGCGGGAAGATCGCGGCGGCGCCCGCGTCTTTCAAAGCCTCATAGTCATGCGGCGGGATGACGCCGCCGACGACGACCATGATGTCGGGCCGGCCTGCCGCCTCGAGGGCGCGCTTGAGGGCCGGCACGGTGACGAGGTGGCCGGCCGCCAGGGTCGAGACCCCCACCACGTGCACATCCTTTTCGACCGCCAGCGCGGCGGCCTCTTCCGGCGACTGGAAAAGGGGACCGAGCACCACGTCGAAGCCGAGATCGGCGAAGGCGGAGGCGATTACCTTCTGGCCGCGGTCATGCCCGTCCTGGCCGATCTTGGCGACAAGAATCGAGGGCGCTCGGCCGTCGTCGGCGGTGAACTTGGCGATCACGGCTCGAGCGTTTCGCAGCGCCTCATCCGCCTCGCCGGTCTCCGCGCCGTAGACGCCCGTCGCCACCTTGGCCTCCGGCTGGAAGCGGCCGAACGCTGCTTCCAGCGCCTTGCTCATCTCGCCGACACTCGCGCGGGCGCGGGCCGCATTGATGGTAAGCGCCAGGAGATTGCCGGTTCCCGTCTGCGCTCCGGCCGCCAGAGCGGCGAGAGCGGCGCGACACCCGGCATCGTCGCGCTCGTCGCGCAACTGCTTCAGTTTCGCTACCTGGGCGGAAAGCACCGCCGAATTGTCGACGCGCAAGAGTTCGATCTCGGGCTCGTCGTCGGGGACATAGCGGTTGACGCCGACCACGGTCTGTCGGCCGGAGTCGATCCTCGCCTGCGTGCGGGCGGCGGCCTCCTCGATCCTGAGCTTCGGTACACCCGCCTCGATCGCCTTCGCCATGCCGCCGAGCCCGTCTACCTCGGTGATATGGCCGAGCGCGCGCTCGGCCAGCTCGGCGGTGAGCCGTTCAACGTAGTATGAGCCGCCCCACGGATCGATGATCCGGGTGGCACCCGATTCCTTCTGCAGGAAGAGCTGGGTGTTGCGGGCGATGCGCGCCGAGAAGTCGGTCGGCAGGGCGAGCGCCTCGTCGAGGGCGTTGGTGTGAAGGGATTGGGTGTGGCCCTGGGCCGCCGCCATCGCCTCGATCGCGGTGCGGGTGACGTTGTTGAACACGTCACGGGCGGCTAGCGACCAGCCCGAGGTCTGGCAGTGCGCTCTCAGCATCAGCGAACGCGCGTCCTTCGGCGCAAACCGCTCCTGCATCAGCCGCGCCCACAACAGGCGGGCCGCGCGCAGCTTCGCCACCTCCATGAAGAAGTTCATGCCGATGCCGAAGAAGAACGAAATCCGCGGCGCGAACCGGTCGACGTCGAGCCCGCGATCCCGTGCCACGCGCACATATTCGAGCCCGTCGGCGAGCGTATAGGCGAGTTCGAGGTCGGCGGTCGCTCCGGCTTCCTGCATGTGATAGCCGGACACCGAGATCGGGTTGAAACGCGGCATATGCTGTGCCGTGTAGGCGATGACGTCGGCGACGATCCGCATCGACGGTTCGGGCGGATAGATGAAGGTGTTGCGGACCATGAACTCCTTGAGGATGTCGTTCTGGATGGTCCCGCTCAACTCACGCTGTGCAGCCCCCTGTTCCTCCGCCGCGACGATGTAGAGCGCCATGACCGGCAGCACGGCGCCGTTCATGGTCATCGACACGCTCATGCGGTTCAGCGGAATGCCGTCGAACAGGGTCTGCATGTCGAGGATGGAATCGATCGCCACGCCGGCCATGCCGACGTCGGCGGCGATCCGCGGATCGTCGGAATCGTAGCCGCGGTGCGTCGGCAGGTCGAAGGCGACCGACAGACCCCGCTGTCCGCCGGCGAGGTTGCGGCGGTAGAAGGCATTCGATTCTTCGGCGGTGGAGAAGCCCGCGTACTGGCGAACAGTCCACGGCCGCTCGACGTACATCGTCGGATAGGGGCCGCGGAGATAGGGCGGCAGCCCGGGCCAGGTCTCGACGAAATCGCGGCCGTCGATATCGGCGGGGCCGTAGGCCGCCTTGACCGGGATGCCTTCCGGCGTCAGCCAGTCCTCGGTCGGCGGCGACAGCCGACCAGGCGACGGCGCATGCCAGTCGATCCCGGCAAAGTCCGGAACGCGCCGCGCCGCTTCTTCACTTGCTGTTGCCTGGAGTGCCCCCGTCCACCGTGATCGGGGCGCGCTCATTGTCGCTCGGCGCGCCAAAATCCGGTGCAGCGGAACCATGGCGCCGACCAGCGGCCCGATCCGCGTTCGCTGTTGATGGCGCCGGCGCCGGTCACGGTGGTGCGTCCGTCGCCGAGGTGGATCGCAACGGCGCCGGCCGAACTCACCCCGATCACCGAGGGGTGGACCATCCGACCCTTGTAGAGGACGTAGCCGTCGCTGATCGTAATCGGCAACTTATAGCCGAAAGCGCAGGGTCCCGGCTTGCCAAAGATGTAAATGGCCCAGTCACCGTCGAATCGCTGGCTGCTTGCCGCCGACGCACCAATGCTTGCCGGCCCCACCATCAGTGGAACCAACGCCAGAACGGCAATCTTACGCACCAGCGCCCGCTGCAGCGTTCTCAATGTGAAGGTCACGGTCCTGCGCCCCCACCCCATCTTCAATGCACCCTATGATTCTGCCTGTTTTTTCCGCCGATCGCAATCGCGTCAAGCAATTTATCGATGATTGCGGGCAAATCGGAGTTGGGGGCGAGCAATGCGTCTGTGCTGTTCTGGGATATGCCGCATCCGAGGAGAAACCCAGCGTTTTCAGCCCTGAGCGCCGCAATGGTGCCCGAGACAAGGTCGCTGGACACGCCGGAACCGGCCACGATGCAGGCGGCGACGGCGCCTAAATCGCGAAAGGACGCCGCGGCCTCTTCCGGTGTCTCGAAGCCAGGCGAGGGGATTGATTCGATTCCGCCGGCCGCCAGAGCGTCCGCCGCCTGACCGGCGGCCTCCGAGAAATCGGCTGGTCGGCCGAGGCAAGCCATGAAGACGACGGGGCGCAGGCCGGATGCCGCAAGCCGCTCCGCCCTGTCGCAAAGCCGCTCGAAAGGCTCGGCCAGCCGTGCCGGCTCCAAGGGCGCGGCGGTCTCCGCGGCATCCGGATCAGGGGGAGGGCGCGGCACCGGACCCACCGGTGGCGGCAGCGGCCGGCTGCGGTCGACATGGACATTGACCCCGACCAGCTCGATCTCGCGGCGCGCCACCTTCCGCAATCGCTCCTCCCTTTTTGCCGCAATACGCGCCTGAATCGTGCCGGAACGAACCGCGGCGGGGAGCCCCCCTTCCGCCTCGATTACCCTGAACGCGTCCCACGCAGCGCTTGCCAGCTCTGCCGTCAGCGTCTCGATGGCGCCCGATCCGGCGCCGGGATCGCCGACGCGGAAGAGGGAGGCTTCGTCGAGCGAGATCGTCTGGATGTTGCGAGCCATGCGCTCGGCGAAGGGGTCGCCACCGAGATCGAACGGCAGCACGGCGACCGAATCCGCGCTGCCGGCCGCCGCGGCAAGGCCCGCGACGGTCGTCCGCAGCATGTTGAGGTAAGGGTCCCGGCGGGCCATCATCCGCCACGAGGTCTCCGCGTCGACGCGAACCGTTGCATCCGGCAGGCCGGCGAGTTCGACCATGCGGGCAAGCAGGAGGCGCATTGCCCGGAACTTGGCGATGGTCAGGAACTGGTCGGCGTCGGCGGCGAGCATGACGCCGAGACGGCCGGCATAGCCGGGAAGTTCCATCCCGCGTGCCTCGGCCTGACGGAGGCAGGCGACGGTGGCGGCGAGCACAGCCGCCAGCTCCTGCGCTTCCGACGCGCCGCCGTCGTGCCACGGGCTCCCGTCGGCGACGATCAACCGCCCGTCGATACCAGCGTCATCCATCGCCGCGAAGATTGTCAGCAGGGCTCCGAAGGTGTGGTCGAAGGAACGGCCCAGGAATCCCCGCATCGCCAGGGTCGCGGCCGGATCGAAGGCAAGGCCGAGGAGCCCCAAGCCAGTCTTCGCCAACGCTTCGCCCGCATGCGCCACCACGCCGAGGCTAGCATCGCCGACCTCGATGCGGAGGTCTACACCGTGAAGCGGCGCCTCGGCGAAGAGGTGCGCGAGGCCGGCCGAGTCTGGAGCGAGGCCGCGCCCGCGGGCCGATGCGCTGTCATCGAAGACCAGCGAAATGCCGGTGGCGCCGCCCTTGATCGCCGTCCGCGCGGTCTCCGCGAGGGAAGGGGCGTCGCCGGTATCGATGCGCTGGACGACCGTCCACCGTGAGCCGGGCGGCCGTCCGGGGAGGGTCGGACCGTGCCCGGCAGGATAGATGGGTCCGATCTGAAGCCCGTCGTCAGAACAGGAGGAAAGCGACGACAGCCCGGTCGTCTTGCCGCCCCGCGTCGCGAGCGCCTGCCAGTCAGCCTCGCTGGCCGGAGGAAAGCGCGTCGATCCGCTCACCGTGTTTCGACCTCACCTATTTCGACATCCAGACCAAGCTCCCGTTGTCGCTTTCTCGACAGCCCAAGCGAGACGAGGCGGTGCAATTCCTGCAAATAGCTCTTGAGGTCGCTGTCGCCTAGGCCGGCGCCGTCGTAACGCTGTATCCACGTCATGCCCCGCGACGCGAGATACGGCGCCGGGCGCAAGCCGGGCTGTTCCTTCAGCATCTCGTAGGCAATGCGCGAGACCTTGAAGGTGAAGGCCTCGCCATCGTCGCTCCAGCCGCCGATGGCGAAGACCTTGCCGCCGACCTTCCAGACGTGAGAGCCGCCCCATTGCACGACGTGGGTCGTGGCGGGCAGCGAGCGGCAGAAGGCGTTGAATTCCTCGTACGTCATGACACTGCCGCGTCGCGGCCTGCCTCACACGACTTGGCTGAGACCCGGCACCGAGGCGAGGATCTCGTTGATCGCGGCGTCGCCGGCTTTCTCGCGGGCGTACCTGCCGAAGCTCCGCCCGACGGCCTGCATCTGCCCCATGCCGAGGCCCGCCGCCGTCAGGTCGTTGAAGATTCCCATGATCCCGGCCGCGCCACCGGCGTCGCTCGCCGTCATCGCCTCGCGGGCGCCGGGCAACTGGTCGATCAGCGCGTCGACCTTGTCCGCCGGCCCCTCATGGCGCAGGAACTTGAGGATGACGATCACGGATGTGCGGGCAACGGCCGGATCGATCCCGGTGTCGGCAACTATTCTCGCAATAAGCTCGTCCATCGTTTCCTCGCATGTTCGTTCGCGGCGCATGTCACCCCACTCGTCCCGGAAACACAAGCCGGCAGCTTCCGATGCCGTGCCGATCCGGCTATAGGGTGCCGACCCGCCATCACAGGGGCCGACCATGCTCGACCGCGTCCTGAAGCAGATCGATGACGACCTTTCGAAGAGCCTGGAGCGGCTGTTCTCACTGCTTCGGATAGAAAGCATCTCCACCGATCCGGCCTATCGGAACAACTGCGCCAATGCGGCGGAATGGCTGGCGAGCGAACTGTCGGGACGATCGGTTTCGACGCCTCGGTGCGCCCGACCGACGGGCATCCGATGGTCGTCGGCCGCACGACACGACGGCGACGGGCACCCGCATCTGCTCTTCTACGGCCACTACGACGTCCAGCCGGTCGATCCGCTCGGCGCTGTGGAAGAGCCGCCCTTCGAGCCGCGCATCGAGGCCGCGAACGGCGCGACAGCGGCATCGTCGGCCGCGGCGCCTCCGACGACAAGGGCCAGCTGATGACCTTCGTCGAGGCCTGCCGCGCCTGGAAGGCGGTGACCGGCGCGCTGCCGGTCAAGCGTGTCGATCCTGTTCGAGGGCGAGGAGGAATCGGGCGGCCCGAGCCTGCCGCCGTTCCTCAGAGCGAACGCCGACGAGCTGCGGGCCGACATCGCGCTGGTCTGCGACACCAACATGTGGGACCAGGAGACGCCGGCGCGATCACCACCATGCTGCGCGGCATCTGGTCGGCGAGGAGATCGATGATCACCGCGCCGACCGCGACCTGCATTCCGGGCATGTTCGGCGAGGCGGCGCGCAATCCGCATCCAGGTGCTCGCCGACATCATCGGCCGAGCCTGCACGACGCCGGACGGCGCGCGTCACGCTGCCGAAGGCTTCTACGACGGTGTCGACGAACTGCCGGCCGAGGTCAGGGCGATCTGGGACACGCTCGGCTTCGACGCGAAGGCGACTTCCTCGGACGGCGTCGGCCTCTCCGTTCCGGCCGGCGAAGCCAGCCGCAGCGGTGCTCGAACAGATCTGGGCGCGGCCGACCTGCGAGATCAACGGCGTGATCGGCGGCTATACCGGCGAAGGCTTCAAGACCGTCATCCCGGCCAAGGCGCGCGCCAAGATCTCATTCCGGCTGGTCGGCGACCAGGATCCGCAGCAGGATCCGCGAGAGCCTTCCAGGCCCATGTCCGCGCAGCGCCTGCCCGCCGACTGCCGGGTCGAGTTCAGCGACCACGGCGGCAGCCCGGCAATCCGCCATCCGCGTCGAAGGCGTCCTCCTGCGCCGGCGCCCGGGCGCGCCTTGCGGACGAATGGGGTCGAGCCGGCGCTTGTCGGCTCCGGCGGCTCAATTCCGGTCGTCGGCGATTTCAAGCGCAGCCTCGGTATGGACTCGCTGATGGTCGGCTTCGCCCTCGAGTTCGACGACCGCATCCACAGTCCCAACGAGAAATACGAGCTCTGCAGAGCTTTCATGAGGGCATCCGCTCCTGGGCGCGCATCCTCGCGGCGCTCAGCGAATAGAAGAAACGGCGCGGCCCCGGAGGCCGCACCGTTCCGTCGCGATCCTGGGAGGATCAGATCAGCGCAGGCGGTATGTCTCGTGGCACCCGCCGCAACCGGCGCCCACTTTCTGAAAGGCAGCGCCGAAGGCTTCCGGCCCGTCGGCGGCGGCCTTCGCGGCTGCCGCCGCGGCATCGACAACCACCTGTGCCTTCGCCTTGAAGTCGTCAGGACTGCTCCAGATGGCCGGCGCCGCCTTGGTGTTGTTGCCGGTCTCGGTCCCCGCCGGGAAGAGCTGGGTGAAATCCTCGACGTCATGCGAGATTTGCAGCGCGGCTGCCGCGGCCACGGTCGGATCGAAGGGGATTTCGCCCTTGATCATGCCGACGGAGACCTTGGCGGCCTGACCATTGGTCTTCATGATCTGCTGACGAAGCACGATGATCTCGCTATCGGCCGCCGCCAGGCTCGTGGTGGCCACAAGGAAAGCGGCGGCAATCAAACTGACTTTCAACTTCATCCCGTCCTCCGGTTGATAATTGTGGGCGAGCCAAGAACACCCGATTCGGCGGTGTTATTCGATCCTTCGTCCCTGCGGCGCGACGTGTTCAACGATGGCGTTCCTTGTCCTGCAGAACGCAGAGGTTCCTCGTCGGCATCGACGCCTCTGCCGACATCCGTGTGACGAGCGCGGCTGTTTGTGAGGCTGTGATAGTGGCCTGCTGGAGCCGGCGGACACAACCGGTGCAGGCCGGCGGTAACGCAAATATTACCGCCGTGTGAGCCGCCTTGCCGTTTTGGGCCATGACCCGACCCGGCGGGGCAGGACCGTTGCCGCAACCGCCCTCCCGCCGGTAGTCTGGCGCGACTGCGTTCGAGGCGGCTATCGGGGTGGCAGAATGACGGTGATGGAAGAGGGCAAGGTGTTCGTCGGCGCGAGCGCCAAGCCGGAATATGTCGCGCTGCCTTTCGCCAACCGCCACGGCCTGATCACCGGCGCCACCGGCACCGGCAAGACGGTGACGCTGCAGATCCTGGCCGAGGGCTTCTCGGAAGCCGGCGTGCCGGTCTTCTGCGCCGACGTCAAGGGCGACCTGTCCGGCATCGCCATGGCCGGCGAGCCGAAGGACTTCCTCGCCAAGCGCGCCGAGCAGATCGGCTTCACCGACGGAATACGCCTTCGAGGCCTGCCCGGTCGTGTTCTGGGACCTCTTCGGCGAGCAGGGCCATCCGATCCGCACCACCATCTCGGAGATGGGGCCGCTCCTCCTCGCCCGGCTGCTCGACCTCAACGACACGCAGGAAGGCGTGCTCAACATCGCCTTCCGGATCGCCGA
The DNA here is from genome assembly GCA_963710805.1 of uncultured Alphaproteobacteria bacterium. Taxonomy (GTDB): domain Bacteria; phylum Pseudomonadota; class Alphaproteobacteria; order Rhizobiales; family Kaistiaceae; genus Bauldia. The sequence goes on from CAVQBS010000051.1 coordinate 80,342, forward strand.
CGAGGAGGGGCTGCTGCTCCTCGACCTCAAGGACCTGCAGTCGCTGCTCGTCTATCATCGCCGAGCGCGGCGAGCGAGCTGATCGTCCGCTACGGCAACATCTCCAAGGCGCTCGGTCGGCGCCGATCCAGCGCGCGCTGCTGGTGCTCGAACAGCAGGGCGGCGGCGATTTCTTCGGCGAGCCGGCGCTCGACGATCGCCGAGCTGATGCGGACCGCACCCGACGGGCGCGGCATCGTCAACATGCTCGCCGCCGACAAGCTGATGCAGTCGCCCCGGCTCTACGCGACCTTCCTGCTCTGGCTGATGTCGGAGCTGTTCGAGGATCTGCCCGAGGTCGGCGACCCGCGAAAAGCCGCGGCTCGTGTTCTTCTTCGACGAGGCGCATCTCCTGTTCGACGACGCGCCCAAGGCGCTGCTCGACAAGGTCGAGCAGGTCGTCCGCCTCATCCGCTCGAAAGGCGTCGGCGTCTATTTCGTCACGCCAGAACCCGCTCGACGTGCCGGACACGGTGCTGGCGCAGACTCGGCAACCGCATCCAGCATGCGCTGCGCGCCTTCACGCCGCGCGACAGAAGGCGGTGAAGACGGCGGCCGAGACCTTCCGGCCCAATCCGGACTTCTCGACCTTCGAGGTGATCACCGAAGCTCGGCGTCGGCGAGGCGCTGGTCTCGACGCTGGAGGCGAAGGGCGTGCCCTCCATCGTCGAGCGCACGCTGATCCGGCCGCCCTCCTCGCGGATCGGGACGATCACCGAAGAGGAGCGGGCGGCAATCATCACGGCGAGCCCGATCGGCGCGATCTACGATAAGGTCGTCGACCGGCAGTCGGCGTTCGAAATCCTCAAGGCCAAGGTGGATACCAAGGCGGCGGCGGAACCGCCGGCCGAGACGCCGGCAGACGCACCATCTCCCGGCGGAGTTGGCGGCATGCTTGAGGACATCCTCGGCCTCAACGTGCCGCGCAACAAACGGCTGTCGACCACCCAGAAAGCCGCCCGCGAGGTGAGTCGCACCGTCTCGGGCGAGATCGGCAAGGCGCTTGGCGGGTCGGTGGGCCGGGAGATTTTCCGCAGCGTCCTCGGCGGCATCCTGCGGCGCTGATCCAGGCCGGGAGCAGGATATTGGCGTTCAGAGAAGTGCATGAGATGACCGCCGTCGAATTGTCGGAGGCGTTCGCGGCGGGGAGCCTCTCCCCGGTGGAGGTCACCAGGGCGCTACTCACTCGCATCGCGACGCTCGATTCGCGCCTCGGCGCGTTCTGCCTTGTCGATCCGGAGACGTCGATCCGACAGGCCGAAGACTCCGAGCGGCGGTGGAGGGCGGGCAAGGCGCTGTCGCCGCTCGACGGCGTTCCGGTTGCGATCAAGGATCTCCTGCTGACCAGGGGCTGGCCGACGCGGCGCGGGTCTTTGACGGTCGATGCCGAGGGGCCGTGGGAGGTCGACGCGCCGGCCGTCGCCCGGCTGAAGGAAGCCGGTGCTGTCCTCATCGGCAAGACGACGACGCCGGAGTTCGGCTGGAAAGGCGGTCGCCGATTCGCCGCTCACCGGGATCACGCGCAATCCCTGGAACCTCGACAAGACGCCCGGCGGCTCGAGCGGCGGGGCTGCGGCCGCGGCGCTGATCACCCGCTTGTGTCCGCTGGCGCTCGGCACCGACGGCGGCGGCTCGATCCGCATGCCGGCGCACTTCACCGGCGTCTTCGGGCTCAAGCCGAGCTTCGGCCGGGTGCCCGCCTAGCCGCTCTGCGCTGTTCGGCACGCTCGCCCATGTCGGGCCGATGGCGCGCACGGTGCGCGATGCCGCCATGCTCCTCACCGTCATCGCGAGGCCCGACTTCCGCGACTGGCACGCGCTTGGCGACGAGCCGGGCGACTACACCGATCTGCCTCGGCGAGGCCGTGCGGGGCAAGCACATCGCCTTCTCGCCGCGCCTCGGCTTTGCGAAGTGGGTCGACCCGCGAAGTCGAGGCGCTTGTGGCGAAAGCCGCCCGCCAGTTCGCCGATCTCGGCGCGACGGTCGAAGCGGTCGATCCGCCGGGCGGCGATCCGACCGACACCTTCCGCACGCTGTGGTGGGTAGGCGCCAGTCTCGTGCTGAAGGATGTGCCGCCGGCGAGCATCGCGCTGGTCGACCCGGGCCTCCGGCAGATCGCCGAGGAAGGCGAGCGGATTCCGCTTGCCGACTATCTGGAGGCGACCCTGGCGCGGGGCGCCTATGGCAGCGCGATGCGGCAGTTCATGGACGGCTACGACCTGCTGCTGACGCCGTCGGTTGCCACGCCTGCCTTCGACGTCGGCCTCATTTCGCCATTCGCGGACGACGGCAATGCCTGGCTCGGCTGGACACCCTTCAGCTATCCGTTCAACCTCACCCAGCAGCCGGCGGCGAGCGTCGCTTGCGGCTTCACCGAAGCTGGCCTACCGGTCGGGCTGCAGATCGTCGGGCGCATGTTCGACGACCGGGCGGTGCTCGCGGCATCCTACGCCTACGAACAGGCCAACCCGTTGCATGAGAGGCTGCCGCCGGGATTTTGACCGGGCCGGAACGATCTTCCGCCGAACCGCGTTGCAGGATGAGGGGCGTTGCGTCCCGAGCCGGGATCGACCGTTTATCGCAGTTGTCCGCGGCGGCGAGCGGGCTTATGGTCCCGCCAAACCGCGCTCATCTCGCCGCTGCCCCGCCGGTCTGGCCGGGGTTGCGTTCACGCCGACAAAAAAGAGGAGCTTGCCATGGCTTTCGAACTGCCGTCCCTTCCTTACGACTACGAGGCTCTCCAGCCCTACATGTCCAAGGAGACGCTGGAGTATCACCACGACAAGCACCATCAGGCCTATGTCACCAACGGCAACAAGCTGCTGGAAGGCTCCGGCCTCGAAGGCAAGAGCCTCGAAGACATCGTCAAGCAGAGCTATTCGAAGAATGCCGGCCTCTTCAACAACGCCGGCCAGCACTACAATCACATCCATTTCTGGAAGTGGATGAAGAAGGACGGCGGCGGCACGTCGATCCCCGGCGCGCTGGCGAAGGCGATCGACTCGGACCTCGGCGGCTATGACAAATTCCGCCAGGATTTCATGCAGGCCGGCGCCACCCAGTTCGGCTCAGGCTGGTGCTGGCTGTCGGTCGCCGACGGCAAGTTGGAGATTTCGAAGACGCCGAACGGCGAAAACCCGCTGGTTCACGGCGCGACGCCGATCCTCGGCTGCGACGTCTGGGAGCACTCCTACTACATCGATTATCGCAACGCCCGGCCGAAGTATCTCGAGGCGTGGGTCGATAACCTGATCAACTGGGACTACGTGCTCGAGCTCTACGAAAAGGCGATGGGCAGCTAGTCTCGCGAAGCCTGATGACCGCCAAGGGGTGCGGCCGCATTGGCCGCCCCTCGCTGCTGCCATCAGTTGGGGAAGCCCCGCGCGCAGGGGAGCCACTGGTTGAGGTACGGCCAGTCCGTCTGCGCCCAGTAGAGCCACGCCTTGCAGGCGGCCTCGCTCTTGAAGCAGCGGACCTCATGGGTCGTCTCGTGCTGGTCGAAGAGCCCGGTGCGCTCGCCGTAGAAGGCGGTCCACCAGATACTGCCCTTGGGCGCCGACGCCTTGAGCGACCGCGTGCAGAGCAGTCCCTCGACGCGCGGCGGCGGTGCAGCCAGTGCCGTTCCGCCGGCAAGCGACAGAAACAGCGCGCAGAGCACAATGATGGGCGCCTTCATGGGGCCTTGCCCTCCGTTTCCGCTGGCGGGGATATGGTCGACGACTTTGTCGATCCTTTGTCGCCGCCCCCGTCCGGCGGCGACCCGTCCCCGGAAACGGATTCTTGGCTGCCGACCTCCGCTGTTGGCGGATCCGCTGGCGTCGCGCTTGCCGCGACTGCCGCAGATCGGCGCGCCCGGCGCCGGCGCTGCCAGGCGATTCGTGCCGCCCGCACCCGCCGCCGGGAATAGATGACGCTGCGCGTGATGAAGAGACGGCCGCGCTCGAACTCCTCGATCTCGCTGGCATAGACCTCGGTCAGCGCTTCCCGGAAGCTGGAGATTCCATCCTGGGCGATCGCCTGGAAGCGCCGCAGCGACACCATCCACAAGGGGCTGACCAAGAGTGAAATGGCGATCACCGCGATGGCGAGCCGGTAGGTGTCGGACGAGACGGCGCGGGAGGCGAGGCCACTTGCCGCCAGCACAAAGGAGAACTCGCCGATCGGCGCCATGATGAGGCCGCCGGGGAATGCTTCCTCCCACGGCCTTCGCACCAGCCTGAGGAGCAGGACGTTGACCACCGTCTTCGCCGCCAGCACGGCGATGACGACGACGATCACCGTGCCGAAATTGGCGAGCACATAGTCGAGGTCGATGAGCAGCCCGATCGACAGGAAGAAGACGACGATGAGCAGGCTCTGGATCGGGTGCGTCGCGGCGATCGCCTCGGCGCGGAGCGTCGATCCGGCAATGATCAGGCCGGCGAGAAAGGCCCCGAAGGCGGCCGACAGGCCGAAGACGCTGGTGAGCGCCGCCGCCCCAAAGCAGAAAGCGACGCTCGCCAGCGCCACCATGTCCACCCGGCCGCTCATCCGCTCGGTGAAGGGGAGCTTCAGCTTGCCCGGTCGCGATGACAGGTAGCGCAGCAGGGCGAAGATCAGCACTGCGGCGATCACTAGCTTGACGATCACCACGCGGACGTCGCCACCGGCCCCGAACGAGCTGAGAATGACCAGCATCGGTACGACCGCGATGTCCTGCGCGATCAGCACGCCGACGGTGATCCTGCCGGTGGAGGTGCGAAGCTGGCCGAGCTCGTCGAGCATCTGCATGGCGACCGCCGTCGACGAGATCGCCACGATGAAGGCGAGGGCGATGACGGCCTCGAGCTGCCACCCGAACAGGAGACCGAGGAGGGCGGTCACCAGAAGACTGACCGCGATCTGACCGGCGGTGACGATGGAGGCCACCGCGGCGACGGTACGGAAGACGCGGACCGACAGCTCCATGCCGATCAGGAACAGCAGCATGATCACGCCGAGCTCGGCGAGTTCGGTGATCGAGTCGGTGTGGGCAACCAGGCCGAAACCGGTCGGTCCGAGCACGACGCCTGCGAGGATGTAGCCAACGATCGGCGGCTGCCGGAAGCGCATCAGAACGAAGCCGAGCAGGGCGGCAACGGCCGTGACGAAGGCGATTCCGGTCAGATCGACGAGTTGTTCCTCCAAGCGGTTGCTCCGGGCGTTGAATTGCCAAGTCTAGCACGCCAACCGATTCGGCCTGGAGTACCGGCACGATGGCGAAAGAGGCCGCAATTTGCCCTTGCCCAGAAACGGACGATTTACCGCGCTATCGATCCGGGCCCCGACGGCAGTCGGGGACTTTGCAAGACTACTCGAACCGGATGAGAGCGGACTCATCCCGGGTCCGCAAAGAGGAGGCAGGGCGATGGCCAACGAAATCCAGCAGCCGAGACCGTATGACCTGGTGGGAAATCCGATCCTTGTCGGCGGAATCGGCCAGGGCTTCGAGGCGACGTTGCAGTACCGCGTTCACGACGGTCACGACGAACGGACCGGCTTCTTCAACGTGGGCGGCGGCACCGGCGAGCACGGGCAGTTCCAGATAGCGGCCGACGTCGCCGGCGCGGCGTTCCAGCTCGACCGCCTGTTCGTCGAGGTCTACGAGGAGAGCGCCCAGGACGGGTCGGAGATCAACAAGGTCACGGTTCCCGTCATCTACGGCCCGCGTATCGTTCCCAACTACATCGGCTACCGGATCCACGTCGTGCAGCCCGGCGATATGCTGTCGGCGATCGCGGCGGCGAACTACGGAAGCGCCAGCGCCTATCACAATATCGTCAGAGCCAATCCGCTGATCATCAGCGACCCGAACCTGATCTTCGTCGGCCAGCAGCTGAAAATTCCGATCGGCGCCTGAATCGCCGTTCCCACCAGACATCTGAGGTCGCGCCACCGGCGCGACCGCTTCTGCATGCCTGATCTGCATCACAAGGTCATCATCTTGGGGATATAGAACCCGGCGTCACGAGACGCGGCTCCGGAGGGGAAAGTGGGACCACACCGGCTGGAAACGATCTTCAATCCGCACGTCGTGGCCGTGATCGGCGCCAGCGAGGACGCTGACAGCGTCGGCGGCCGAGTGTTCCAGAACCTGACGTCGGGCACCTTCGACGGCACGGTGATCCCGGTCAATCCCAAGCACGACGAAGTCGCCGGACACAAATGCTACCCCTCGGTTTCGGAGGTGGAGGCCACCGTCGATCTCGCGGTGATCGCGACGCCGGCTGCCGTGGTTGCCGACATCGTCCGCCAGTGCGGAGAGAAGCGGATCGGCGGGGCGCTCGTCCTATCGGCCGGGTTCGGCGAGACCGGGGAGGCGGGCCGCGGCCTCGAAGGCCGGCTGCTCGATACCGCGCATCGCGCCGACCTGCGCTTCGTCGGCCCGAACTGCCTCGGCATCATGCGGCCCGGCATCGGGCTGAACGCCACGTTCCTCAATTCGGCGGCGCCGGCAGGCCGGCTTGCGCTGATCTCACAGTCCGGGGCGCTGTGCACCGCCATCGTCGACTGGGCGGTGCCGCATCATCTCGGCTTCTCGACCATCGTGTCGCTGGGTAACGCCGTCGATATCGATTTCGGCGACATCCTCGACTACCTGGCGACCGACGCGGCCTCGGATGCGATCCTCCTCTATGTCGAGGGGGTCAAGGATGCCCGTGCCTTCATGAGCGGCCTGCGCATGGCGGCGCGCTCCAAGCCGGTGATCGTGCTCAAGGCCGGCCGGCAAGACCGGGGCTCGCGGGCGGCGAGCACCCACACCGGCGCGCTGATCGGCTCCGATGCCGTCTTCGATGCCGCCCTCGAACGGGCAGGCGTGGTCCGCGCCATGACCTTCGGGCAGCTCTTCGCGGCGGCCGAAATGCTGTCCCACAAGCGCCGGGTCGGCGGCAACCGGCTCGCCATCGTCACCAATGGCGGCGGCGCCGGCGTGCTTGCCGCGGACCGGGCCGGGGACCTCGGGGTCGCACTCGCCGACCTCAGCCCGGAGACCGTCGCCAAGCTTGACGGTGTGCTGCCCGCCTACTGGTCGCATGGAAATCCGGTCGACATTCTCGGAGACGCGGCGCCCGAGCTCTACGGCACGGCGGTCTCGGCCTGCCTTGCCGACAAGAATGTCGACGGGATCGTGGCAATGCTGACGCCGCAGGCGATGACTGAGCCGACCGAGGCGGCGAAGGCGATCATTGAGGTGGCGGGCACTCGCCCCGCCAAGCCGGTGCTTGCCTGCTTCATGGGCGAGGTGCGCGTCACGCAGGCACGCAACCTTCTGTCGGAGAGCGGAATTGCGGATTTCACCACGCCCGAGCGCGCCGTGGAGGCGTTCTCCTACCTCGCCCGGTTCAATCTCAACCAGCGGCTCCTGTTGCAGACGCCGGGCCCGTTCTCCGACGATCGCAAGCTGCCGGATGTGGAGGGTGCGCGGCTGATCATCGAGGCGGTGCTCGCCAGCGGCCGGACGATGTTGTCCGACACGGAATCGAAGGCCGTGCTCAGCGCCTTCCATGTCCGCTGCAATCCCACCCGCGAGGCTGCCACGGCGCCGGAAGCCCTCATCGTTGCCGAGACCGTCGGCTTCCCCGTGGCGATGAAGATCAGCTCGCCGGACATCTCCCACAAATCGGATGTCGGCGGCGTCCGCACCAACATCATGACCGCCGCCGATCTTCGCCTGGCATTCGACGACATGGTGGAAAGCGTCAAGGCGCAGCAGCCGGACGCCGACATCCGCGGGGTGACGATCGAGCCGATGGTGGTGGCGGGCGACACCCGATCGTTTCTCGTCGGCGCCAAGAAAGACCCGGTCTTCGGGCCGGTCATCTCGTTCGGGGCCGGCGGCACCATGACCGAGCTTCTCCACGACAACGCGGTCGCGCTGCCGCCGCTCAACCGGGTGCTGGCCGAGCGGCTGATCTACAAGACCCGCATCTCGCGCCTGCTCGGCCCGTTCCGCAACATGCCCCCGGTCGACAAGGCGGTGGTCGAGGAGGTACTTCTGCGCATCTCCGACATGGTGTGCGAGCTCCCCCATATCGAGGAGCTCGACATCAACCCGCTCTTCGTCACGGCGGACGGCGCGATCGCCATCGACGCCCGGATCAAGGTGCAGCGGCCGCAGACGACGCCGGTGCCCTATGCCCATATGGCGATCCATCCCTATCCCGCCCATCTGACGACGCGGAGCGTCCTGCCGGACGGCGCCGAGCTGATCATCCGCCCGATCCGTCCCGAGGACGCCGAGATCGAGCAGGCCTTCGTGCGCAATCTCTCCCCGGAGGCGAAGTACTTCCGGTTCATGCAGAGCATCGAAGAGCTGACGCCGGAGATGCTCGTCCGCTTCACCCAGATCGACTACAGCCGGGAGATGGCGCTGATCGCCATCGTTCGCGACGGCGGCAAGGAGAAGGAGATCGGCGTCGCCCGCTACATCATCAATCCCGACGGCAGATCGTGCGAGTTCGCCATCGTCGTCAGCGACGAGCGGCAGAAGCAGGGGATCGGCTCGGCCTTGATGAAGGGGCTGATGGAGGCGGCGCGGAGCCAGGGAATGCGCTCCATCGAAGGCGAGATCCTCGCCGACAACCATCGGATGATCGAGCTGATGGAATCCCTCGGCTTCTCGTCCCGTCCCGATCCCAACGACCCCGGGCTGCGGCTGGTCGAACACTGGCTTTAGGCTGGCACTCAGGAAGGCGTGACAAACTGGTTTTTGTGGTCTAGAAACCCGCCCCATGAACCACGCCGCCGCAACCTTCTATTTCTGGTTTGGCTATCCGCACCCACCGGCGGAGGTAGGGGTTCGTTCGATCTGACCGATTGAAACCAGGAATGTCCCGAAAGCCGCCGATCACCCCGGCGGCTTTTTTGATGGTCGCCGGCGGGAGAGCCAAGGAGCCGGAACCATGCTGAGTACGATAGACCCGACAGACACTGACGATCTCCGTATCCGCGAGATCAGGGAGTTGAGCACGCCTGCGGAGGTGATCGCGGAATTCCCGCGCACCGCGGGGGCGACCCGCGTCGTCACCGAAGCGCGCCGAGCGATCCATGACATCTTGCACGGCGACGACGATCGCCTCGTCGTGGTGATCGGCCCGTGTTCGGTCCACGATCCAGCGGCCGCGCTCGACTATGCGGGACGGCTCGCCGCGCTGCGCCGCAGCCTTGGCGAGGCGCTGGAGATCGTCATGCGGGTCTATTTCGAGAAACCGCGGACGACGGTGGGCTGGAAGGGGCTGATCAACGATCCCGATCTCGACGGCAGCTTCGCCATCGACAAGGGGCTCCGCCTCGCCCGGAGCCTGCTTCTCGAGATCAACGATCTGGGCCTGCCGGCCGGCTGCGAATTCCTCGACATGACGACGCCACAGTACCTTGCTGATCTCGTCTCGTGGGCGGCGATCGGCGCGCGCACCACCGAAAGCCAGGTCCACCGCGAACTGGCGTCGGGCACGTCTTGCCCGGTCGGCTTCAAGAACGGCACCGGCGGCGACGTGAAGATCGCCGTCGATGCGGTGCAATCGGCCTCACAACCCCACCATTTCCTCGCCGTCACCAAGAGCGGCCACTCGGCCATCGCCGCGACGGCCGGCAACGAGGACTGCCACGTCATCCTGCGCGCGGCGGCAAGTCGCCCAACTACGATGCAGCGAGCGTTGAGGCCGCCTGCGGGCTGCTTCAGCAGGCAGGACTCGGGCCGGCGGTAATGATCGACGCGAGCCACGCCAACAGCCGCAAGAAGCCGGAGAACCAGCCGCTGGTGGTCTCCGACATCGCGAGTCAGGTTTCGGGTGGGGACAGGCGGATCATCGGGGCCATGGTGGAGAGCCATCTCGTCGCCGGTCGGCAGGACCTGGTTGCGGGCCAGCCGCTCGCCTACGGGCAGAGCATCACGGACGGCTGCATCGGCTGGGACACAACCGTCGCGGTGCTCGAGCGTCTGGCGGAGGCCGTCGCGACGCGGCGGCGGGTCGGTGGCCCATCCGGTCGGGTTCCGGCCGCCGCCACGGGCTGAATGCGCCTTTTCGGCGTCGGCCTGCTATTCATGGCGCCATGAGTCTCGTTTTCCTTGGCGTCATCGCTCACTGGCTGATTGTGATGGGTATCGGTGTCCGCGTCATCATGAAGCGGCCGGAGCCGGGCGTCGCGCTCGCCTGGCTGCTTCTGGTGACGGTGGTGCCCTTTGCCGGCGCGCTGATCTATCTGCTGATCGGCGAGCGGCGGATCGACCCGCGGCGCGAGCGCGAGATCAAGGCGTTGCAGACCGACTATCGGCGCCTGTTCGACACCGGCAAGGAACAGGGCGTCACGGAAGTCGACTGGCTGCGCCATAGCGCGGCAGCGAAGCGGCTCGATGTGCTGGGCAGCAATCTGGTCGGCAGCCATGCCGTCGGCGGCAGCGCCTACACACTGTTTTCCGACACCGCCGCCATGCTGGCCGGGATCGTCCGCGACATCGAGGCAGCCAAGGCCAGCGTCCTGATGGAGTTCTACATCTGGGGCGAGGGCGGAGCGGCGGACGAGGTGACCAACGCGCTGATCCGGGCCGCCGGCCGCGGGGTCTCATGCCATGTGCTGGTCGACGCCGTTGGCGGACGCCCGTGGTGGAAAGGGCAGCAGCCGAAACGGCTGAGAGATGCCGGCGTCGATGTGCATCCCGGCCTGCCGGTCAGCCTCTTCCGCAGCCTGGTCGGACGCACCGACCTCAGGCTTCACCGCAAGATCGGGATCATCGACGGCGAGATCGCTTGGACGGGCAGCATGAACATGGTCGATCCGCACTTCTTCAAGCGGGACGCCGGAGTCGGCGAGTGGATCGACGCGATGATTCGCCTCGAGGGGCCGGTCGTCGCCCCGCTTGCCGCGATCGTCATCGGCGACTGGCGGCTCGAGACCAACGAGGCAACGACCGATCTGGTCCGAAAGGCCCGCTTGCGGCTCAATCCCGGGTGCGGCGCGACCGACGTGCAGGTGATTCCGAGCGGCCCCGGCGAGAGCGTCGACGGGCTCTTGCAGATGATGTTGGCGCTGATCGGCGGGGCCACCAAGGAGGTGGTGATCACGACGCCATACCTGGTTCCTGACAGCTCGCTGTTTCGCGCCTTGCGAGGGGCGGCCGGTCGCGGCGTCTCGGTGTCCATCGTCGTGCCGGAGCGCGTCGATTCGGTGACGACCCGCTACGCCAGCCGCTCCTATTTCGATGATCTCCTCGACGTCGGGGTAAACATCTACCTCTATCGGAATGGCCTCTTGCATACCAAGTCGATCACGGTGGACCGGGACATAACCATGTTCGGCTCGGCCAATTTCGACATGCGCAGCCTGTGGCTGAACTACGAGGTGACGCTGTTCGTCTACGACCCGGCGTTTTCGACCGAGATGCGCGCCCTGCAGGAGTCCTACATCCGCGACAGCGACGAACTGAAGCAGGCCGAATGGAGCAAGCGCACGTTCGGCGAGCGCTTCGCCGAGAATGCGGCCCGGCTGATCGGCCCGCTGCTTTGACGTCGCCCGCGTCTATGCCTTGCCCGTCACCTTCAGCGCGAAAGCGTAGGCGAAGGCGGTTTCCTTCAGCCGGTCGAAGCGGCCGGCGGCGCCGCCATGGCCGGCGTCCATGTTGGTCTTGAGCAGGAGCAGCAGGTTGTCGTCGGTCTTCATGGCGCGCAGCTTCGCCACCCACTTCGCCGGCTCCCAATAGGTGACGCGCGGGTCGGTCAGGCCGGCGAGCGCCAGGATCGCCGGATAGGCGTGCGCGCCGACATTGTCGTAGGGCGAGTAGGCGGCGATCGTCCTGTAAGTCGGCTTCGCTGGCGATCGGGTTGCCCCATTCCGGCCATTCCGGCGGCGTCAGCGGCAGCGTGTCGTCGAGCATGGTGTTGAGCACGTCGACGAAGGGCACCTCGGCGATGAGGCCGGCGAACAGATCGGGCGCCATGTTGGCGACGGCGCCGATCAGCATGCCGCCGGCCGAGCCGCCCCAGCCGACGATGCGGCCGGCGCGACGTGAAGCGCTTCGGCGACCAGGTGCTCGGCCGGCGGCGATGAAGTCGGTGAAGGTGTTGGGCTTCTTCTCGCGCTTCCCGTCGGCGTACCAGCGATAGCCCTTGTCCTTGCCGCCGCGGATATGGGCGATGGCATAGACGAAGCCGCGGTCGACCAGCGACAGCTGCGTGGTGCGAGAACGACGCCGGCATCGCGATGCCGTAGGCGCCGTAGCCGTAGAGCAAGCACGGCGCCGAGCCGTCGAGCGGCGTGTCGCTTGCGGTAGAGGAGCGAGACCGGCACCGTCTCGCCGTCCGGCGCCGGTGGCGAAGATGCGGCGGGTGACGTAGTCGTCGGGATCGTGGCCGGACGGAACCTCCTGCTCCTTGCGGAGCATCCGCGTCGCGCGTCGCCATGTCGTAGTCGTAGACGCGGGCCGGCGTGGTCATCGAGGAATAGGTGAAGCGCAGCGTCGTCGGTGTCGAACTCGTAGCCGCCGACCATGCCGAGCGAATAGGCCTCCTCGTCGAAGGCGATCGGCGTGCTCGCTCGCCGTCGGCGAGGTGGCGGATGACGATGCGCGGCAGGCCGCTCTCGCGCTCCAGCCGGACCAGGAAATCCGTGTAGGCCGTGATGTCGAGGATGAGCCGGCCGCGGCTGGTGCGGCACGAGGTCGCGCCAGTTCTCGCCGGTCCGGGCGTCGCGACCGGCGCGGTGACGATCTTGAAGTCCTCGGCGCCGCCGGCGTTGGTGAGGATGAAGAAGCGGTCGCCGCTGTGGTCGAGGCGAGTACTTCTCCGCCGTGCGTCGCGCTGCGCGATGAGGCGCGGCGCGCTCGTCGGGCGCGTCGGCGTCGGGATCAGGCGCGACTTCCGAGGTCTCGTGGTCGTGGCTGTCGATGACGATGAAGCGGTCGCGACTGGGTCTTGCCGACGCCGATGAAGAAGCCGGGATCGGGTCCTCGTAGACGAGCACGTCGTCCGCCGGGTCGGTGCCGATCGCGTGGCGGAAGACCTTGGCCGGGCGGTGGTTGTCGTCGAGCCGGACGTAGAAGAGCGTGCGCGCCGTCGGTCGACCCAGACGGCGCCGCCGGTGGTCGCCGGGATGACGTCGGCAAGGTCCTCGCCGGTCTGCGAGGTCGCGGATGCGGATAGCGTAAGAATTCCGACCCATCGTCGTCGGAGGCATAGGCGAGGAGCGGTGGTCGGGGCTGTGGGCGGCGCCGCCGAGGCGGAAATAGGCCTTGCCCTCGGCAGCGCATTGCCGTCGAGCAGCACCGTCTCGTCGCCGCCGTCGCGGCGGGTGCGCACGATCAGCGGGTGCTCGGCGCCGTGCGTGATAGCGCGATGCGCGTAGGCGTAGGGGCCGTCGGGGGAGGGGACGGTGAAATCGTCCTCCTTGATGCGCGCCCGCATCTCGGCGAAGAGCTTGTCCTGCAGCGCCTCCGACGTCGGCCATCGCCGCCGTCGGCGTAGGCGTTCTCGGCCTCGAGATAGGCGCGGATGTCGGCGGCGAGCACCGACGGATCGCGCATCACCTCCTGCCAGTTGTCGGCCCGCAGCCAGGCGTAGTCGTCGGTGCGGGTGATGCCGTGATGGGTTGCGTCGTCACCGGCCGCCGCTCGGCGACCGGCGGCCGTGGGTTGCGGCCGCCGCCGTGATCGCCGTGTGCGCTTGCCTCACGTAGTCGTTTTGTCATCAGGCTTCAGCTTCAGTGCGGTTCCGTTCATGCAATAGCGCAGACCGGTCGGCCGCGGTCCGTCCGGGAAAACGTGGCCGAGATGGGCTTCGCAGCTGGCGCAGCGCACCTCCGTGCGCACCATGCCGTGCGAGCGGTCGGTGAGTTCCTCGACCGTCATCGCCGTCGACCGGCTCGGTAGAAGCTCGGCCAGCCGGTGCCGGAATTCGAACTTGGTCTCGGAGCGGAACAGCGGCGCCCCGCAGGAGACGCAGCGGTAGAGCCCCGCTCCGGTGCTCGTGCCAGATAGGGCCCGGTGAACGGCCGCTCGGTACCGCCCTGGCGGGTGACGTAGAATTGCTCCGGCGTCAGCGACTGCCGCCATTCGGCGTCGGTTTTCCTGATCTTCTCGGGAGGTGCGTTCGACGTCATGGCCGAAACCTCATGCTTCTCGATTGACGGAGGCGCCCGGCGCGCTGTGCCGGCGCCAGGCTGCCCCTATATGATGTCCCGGGCCGCCATCCTCAACGACAAATGCGCGTGAGCGCAAGGTGAGGGGGGCTGCGGCCTTGGTTCGCGGTTGATCCCCCCGGCGGGGCGGGTAATGTGCGGCCGGACCGAAGGGGTTGCGAAAAAGGGGGATCATGCGGCTCGTCAGCCTGGCGGTTTCGCTGTTTTTCTTCTGGATGCTGCTTTCCGGGCACACCGACGCTTTTCTGCTGGGCGCCGGCGCCCTGACGGCAATCCTCATGGCTCTTGTCGGCCGTCGCTTCGGCTACGCCGACGAGGAGGGCCACCCGGCGGAGTTGATCCTGCCGGGCCTGCTCTACTGGCCGTGGCTTGCCAAGGAAATCGTCAAATCGGCGCTCGACGTCGCCCGCATCATCGTGACGCCGTCGTTGCCGATCTCGCCGCGCCTGATGTCGGTCCGCCCGACCCAGAAGACACCGGTCGGCGTGGTGACCTATGCGAACTCGATCACTCTGACGCCCGGGACCATCACCGTCGAGGTCGACCGGCATGATCGCCGCCTGCTCGTGCATGCGCTGACCGACGCGACTGCGACCGGCCTGGAGAGCGGTGACATGGACCGCCGCGTCTCCGTCTTCGAGGGGAGGGGCTGATGCTGGCCGCCGGCATGATCGCAGTGCTTGTCGCCGCCGGGCTGATGCTGGTCAGAGCACTGAAGGGGCCGAGCGTCTTCGACCGGCTGGTCGCCGCCAACTCGATCGGCAACGCGGCGATCGCCATCCTCGCCTTGTTCGGGTTTCTTGCCGGGCGTCCCGCCTTCCTCGACATCGCCATTACCTACGCGCTCTTGAACATCATCGGCGTCTTCGCCGTGCTCAAGTTCTTCCGCTATCGGCCCGCTCGGCTATGGCGACGAGGATGAGGAGGAGGCGCTATGACCGCAGCCGAGATCTTTGAGTGGATCGGCGGCGTGATTGTCGTCATCGGCGGTGTTTTCATGGTGATCGGCGCGCTGGGTCTCGTCCGCATGCCTGACGTCTTCACGCGCATGCATGCCGCGTCGGTTGCCGACACCTTCGGCGTGCCGCTCGTCCTCCTCGGCCTAGTGCTGTTCGCCGGCTTCTCGCTGGTCAGCGTCAAGCTGGTGCTGCTGGTGCTTTTCATCGCGCTGACCAGCCCGGCTGCGACCCATGCCGTCGCCCGCGCCGCACTCCATGCTGGCGCCCGGCCGCTCGACCGGCGCGGCAAGCCGATCGAGGAAGTGGAGGGCGAGCCATCGAAGCCCTGATCAACTTCGTCCTGCTCACGCTGCTCGCCGCCACCACCATCGGGGTGGTGCGGGTCCGCAACCTGTTCGCGGTCGTCGTGCTCTCCAGCATCTACAGCTTCCTGATGGCGAGCGTGCTTCTGGTGCTCGATGCGGTCGACGTCGCGCTGACCGAGGCCTCCGTCGGCGCCGGTGTCGGCACCGTGCTGCTCCTCGGCACGCTCTATCTCACCAAGACCGAGGAGGCGCGGCCGGTCCATTCGATCCTGCTGCCGCTGTTCGTCGCCGTCGGCACCGCGGCAGTGCTGATCTGGGGCGTCAGCGCCACGCCGCCCTTCGGCATCGCCGACACTCCGGTCCAGCTCGCTGGTCCGGACTACATCCAGCGCTCGCTCGCCGAGACCGGGATCGCCAACGTCGTCTCCTCGGTGCTGGCCAGCTACCGCGGCTTCGACACCCTCGGCGAGACGACGGTGATCTTCACCGCCGGGATCGCCGTGCTGCATGCTTCTCAAGCACGCCACCCCGCCCGGCGCCGGCGGCAAGGACTAGAGAGCGGCGATGCGGCTCGACGTCATCCTCCGGGTCGTCACCAAGGTCATCCTGCCGTTCGTGCTGGTCTTCGCCATCTACGTTCAGTTTCACGGCGACTACGGGCCGGGCGGCGGCTTTCAGGCCGGGGTCATCGCCGGCGCGACCATCATCCTCTATGCGCTGATCTACGGGCTCGGCCTCGGCCAGGCGGCTGGTGCCGGCCGCGCTCGTCGAGGCGATGATCCCGCTTCGGCGTCCTCGTCTATGCCGGCGTCGGCGTCGTCGGCTGGCTGACCGGCGGCAATTTCCTCGACTATTCGCACCTCGCCCACGATCCGGTCCACGGCCAGGAATGGGGCGTCTTCCTCGTCGAAGCGGGGGTCTTCATCACCGTCAGCGCCACCATGGTCGCGATCTTCTACGCGTTTGCCGGGCGGGGCAGGCGATGAGCGACCTGATCGATCTCGCCGGCCGCGTCGTCGCCCACTACAACCAGTGGATCACCGTCTTCCTGATGGTGTCGGGCCTCTACATCGTCATCGCCCGCGGCAACATGGTGAAGAAGCTGGTCGGCCTGTCGCTGTTCCAGACCTCGGTCTACCTGCTCTACATCTCGGCCGGCAAGATCCTCGGCGGCACCGCGCCGATCATCGACCCGGCACTTCACGGTCTACTCCAATCCGCTGCCGCACGTCCTCATCCTCACCGCCATCGTCGTCGGCATCGCCACGCATGGCGCTCGGCCTGGCGCTGGTCGTGCGGATCAACGAGGCCTACGGCACGATCGAGGAAGACGAGATCTTCAAGCGGGATGACGACCGTTGATCGGCGAGCAATTGCCCGCCTTGCAGGTCGTGGTGCCGCTGATCGGGGCGCTGCTCGTCGCGCTGGTCCGCCGGCCGACGGCTGGCGTGGCTGGTCACCGTCGTCGTCAGCCTCGCCATGCCGGTGATCTCGGCGCTGCTTCTGGTCCGCGTTCTGAGCCAGGGGGTGATCTCCTACCACCTCGGCGGCTGGGAGCCGCTCGATCGGCATCGAGTACCGGGTCGATATCGTCAACGCGCTGATTCTGCTGCTGGTCTCGGCGGTCGCCGCGGTGATCGCGCCGTTCGCCCGGCTCAGCGTCGCTCAGCGAGATCCCCGAGGACCGCGTCGCCTGGTTCTACGCGATGTATCTGTCTCGCCTGGCCGGCCTGCTCGGCATCGCGATCACCGGCGACGCCTTCAACGCCTTCGTCTTCCTCGAGATCTCGTCGCTGTCGACCTACGTCCTGATCGCCATGGGGCGCGACCGGCGGGCGCTCGTCGCCGCCTACCAGTATCTGATCATGGGCACGATCGGCGCGACCTTCTACGTGATCGGCGTCGGCCTGCTCTACATGCATGACCGGCACGCTCAACATCGACCTGATCGCCGAGCGCATCGCCGCTGTCGAATCCGCGCGGCCGGTCCTCGCCGCCCTCGCCTTCATCATCGTCGGCATCAGCCTGAAGCTGGCGCTGTTCCCGCTCCATGTCTGGCTGCCCAACGCCTATGCCTACGCGCCGTCGGTGGCGACCACCTTCCTCGCCGCGACCGCGACCAAGGTCGCGATCTACCTCTTCGTCCGCTATCGTCTTCACGGTCTTCGGCGCCGGCTTCGTCTTCGCCGACCTGCCGGTCACGCCGATCCTCGTGGCGTTGTCGATCGCCGCGATCTTCGGCGCCGGCACCGTCGCGATGTTCCAGTCGGACGTCAAGCGGATGCTCGCCTATTCCTCGGTCGCGCAGATCGGCTACATCATGCTCGGCCTCGCGCTTGGCCACCGCCACCGGCGCTCACCGGCGGCCTCGTTCATCTCTTCAACCACGCGCTGATCAAGGCGCGCTGTTCATGGCGGCTCGGCGCGGTCGTTCTTCCGCGTCGGCACGGATCGGGCTCGAGGATCTCGCCGGGATCGGCCGGCGCATGCCGATGACCATGAGCGCCTTCGTCGTCGCCGGCCTCAGCCTGATCGGCGTGCCCGGCACGGCCGGCTTCATCTCCAAATGGTATCTGGTCGTCGCCGCGCTCGAGAAGGGCTGGTGGTGGCTCGCCTTCCTCATCGTGCTGTCGAGCTCGCTGATCGCGGTCGTCTATATCGGGCGGGTCGATCGAGGTGCGCCTGGTTCCGCGAGCCGTCCCGCGAAGTCGCGCGACGGTCGAGGAGGCGCCGCTCGAGATGCTCGTCCCGATCTGGCTGCTGGCCGCCGCGAACATCTATTTCGGCATCGACACCGAGCTCACCGTCGGCCTCGCCGAGCGCGCCGCCAACGCACTCCTGCTCGGGCGCTGAGCATGAGCCTCCGGCACGCTGATCGCTCTTGCCCTGTGCGATCCCGACCGCGGTCGCGGTGCTCCTGATCGCTGCTTCGCCGGGCGGCCGAACCTGCGCGAGGCGGTGACGCTGATCGGCGCGGTCGCTCCTGTTCGCGGTCGTGCTGTCGCTGCTGGCGACGGTGCTCGCCGGCGCGCGCCCGGCGCTCGACGCTGATCGACCGTCGTTCCGGGGCTGTCGATCGCCTTCGCGATCGAGCCGCTCGGCATGCTGTTCGCGCTCGTCGCCTCCGGGCTGTGGATCGTCAACTCGGTCTATTCGATCGGCTACATGCGCGCCGAACAGCGAGCCGCGCCAGACGCGCTTCTATGTCTGCTTCGCGATCGCCATCGCCTCCACCATGGGCGTCGCCTTGCCGGCAACATGTTCACCCTGTTCGTGTTCTACGAGGTGCTGACGCTCTCGACCTATCCGCTGGTCACCCATCGCGGCACCGAGGAAGCGCGCAGCGCCGGCCGGCTCTATCTCCTGATGCTGCTCGGCACCTCGACCGTCCTGCTGCTGCCGGCGATCGCCTGGACCGGCATCGCCGCCGGCACGCTCGACTTCAGCGCCGGGCGGCATCCTCGCCGGCAAGCGTCGGCGCCGCGACGCTCGGCATGCTGCTCGCGCTCTACGTCTTCGGCATCGGCAAGGCGGCGGTGATGCCGATCCATTGCTGGCTGCCGGCGGCGATGGTCGCGCCGACGCCGGTCAGCGCGCTGCTGCACGCCGTCGCGGTGGTCAAGGCCGGCGTCTTCACCATCCTCAAGGTGATCGTCTACGTCTTCGGCGTCGACCGCTGGCCAAGGCGGGCGACCGGCGACTGGCTGCTCTATGTCGCCGGCGTCACCATCATCATCGCCTCGCTGATCGCGCTCCGGCAGGACAATCTCAAGCGCGGCTCGCCTATCTCGACCGTCAGCCAGCTCTCCTATGTCGTGCTGGGCGCCGCGCTGTTCACGCCGCTCGCCATCCTCGGCGGCGGCTATGCACATCGCCGCGCACGCGTGTCGAAGATCACGCTGTTCTTCTCCGCCGGCTCGGTCCATGTCGGCGCCCAAGACGACGAGATCAGCGAGATGGACGGCGTCGGCCGACGCATGCCGTGGACGATGGGCGCCTTCGCCGTCGGCTCGCTGTCGATGATCGGCGTTCCGCCCACCGTCGGCTTTCTTGGCAAATGGTTCATGCTGCTCGCCGCGGTCGGCACCGGCCAGTGGTTCGCCGTCGGCGTCATCGTCATTTCGACGCTGCTCAACGCCGGCTATTTCCTGCCGATCGTCTATCGCGCCTTCCGGCGGACGGGGGACGGGCGGCCGGGGACGCCGAGGCGCCCTGGCCGGTCGTCGTTCCGCTGGTCGCCACGGCGATCCTCACCGTCGTCCTGTTTGTCTGGCCAACGATTCCGTACGATCTCGCCGACATGCTGGCCGGGGCAAGTCAAGTGCCGGTCGCGTCCGACGCGGTCCCCGGAGGAATACGATGACCGGGTCGTCTCCAGGGCAACGAGTCCGGGTTAACGGGTTGAAGGGTTGATGAGGGTTTCGAGGTATTTTGGGTCGTAAGAGGCTCGTTTTCTGCGGCGTTTGAGGGATCGTGTATCGCCAGTGGTTCTGACGATGTTGAGGGCGAAGTGTCGAACGACGGCCATATTGACGGCGCCGTGGCCGACCCTGAGGCGGGATAGATCCTCCTTGAAGATGACGTCGAGCACCCAGTGGAGGGAGTTCTCGATGCGCCAGTGGCCGCGGATGGCGGCGGCGGCGCGGGTGGCGGAAAGCGGCGCGGAGGCGATGTAGAAGCGCTTTTCGCTGGTGGCTTTGCCGGGCTTCTCGATGGTGGTCTCGACGCGGATGAGGGCGGCGAGCTTGGGGAAGCGGTACTCGCCGGGGTGACGGCGGTTGGAGAGCAGCCAATCGACCTGGTGGGCGACGCTGACCCTTCGGGTCTCGATGCGGCCATGGTCCTTGTCGATGTCGAGGGCGGTGTCGAGGGGTGATGGCGGGACGGTCTCGAAGAAGCTTTCGATCTCCTGTCTCAGACTCGGCTGGTTGTCCTTGACGGCGAGAATGTAGTCGGCGTCCCGGTCGATGATCGCCTGTGCGATCTTTGGATTGCAGGCGATGGCATCGATGGTGACGAGGGCGCCGGCAAGGGCCAGCTTGTCGAGGAGTTGCGGGATTGTGTCCTGCTCGCCGGAGGCCTCGCCGACCGCCTCCTGTCCAAGCACGAGGCGCTCATGGGTGGCAAAGGCGGAGACCAGATGCAGTGCTTCGCGGCCCCGCCGACGGTCGTGGCTGCGTCGCGAGGTTTTGCCGTCGAGGGCAACAAGCGCCGGAGCACCCGGCCGCCACTCGCGGGCCCAAGCGATGAAGCAGGCCTGGAACAGCTCCGGATCGATGCGGTTCATCAGCGTGCGCAGCCAATCGGCGCAGGGCAGACCGTGATGATAGGGGAGGAAACGGCGCAGGAACGACAGATGCGCCTCGCCCCAATCGACGATGTCGTCATAGTCGTCACAAGCGGCAATCGTGCCGCAAACCACCAGCAGCAGGACCTCGGGCAGCGGGTGCGCCACGCGCCACTTCTGGCGCGGGTCGCAGAGATGCGAGAAATGCTTCAGAAGGCTGGCGAGGCGCGGCTTCTCAACAACGGCGTCCATGGGCGGCGGGCTCCGAATCAAATCGATAGCCCAAGACAATCACCCTCCGCGTCAATCGGGAATCCGCGTTAACCCGACTTCGCTGCCCTGGGGTCGTCTCGGCCTGACTTGCGCTGAAGCGACGGGGCGGACAATATCCCGCCGCCTTTTCGCGTCCCTTCCGAGAAATCCGGAGCCCATGCCCTCATCAGACGGCAAAGACTACTGGCTGGTGCGGCCATCGACCATCCGCCTCTTGTGGATCGTCTTCATCGTCGTCCTCGCCCTGACGGTTCTCGCCGATCTCTTCATCGATCACCACGGTGACTTCGGCATCGACGGGACGATCGGCTTCTACGCCTGGTATGGCTTCCTCAGTTGCGTGGTGCTGGTGATCGGCTCCAAGGGGCTCAGCGTCCTTTTGAAGCGGAAGGACGACTACTATGGGCGCTAGCCTCGGCGCCTTGCTCCCGGTCCTGCTGCCGGGACTGGTGCTGATCGCGGCGGGCGTCGTGCTCCTCCGGCTGCGCGGCACGGCACGGGACATCGTCGTCCTCGCGGCGCCGCTCGTCGTCCTCTGGCTAATCTGGGTTCTGCCCGAAGGAACCGCCGGCAATATCCACTGGCTGGGATACGAGCTGGTTCCGTTTCGCTCGGACCGGCTGAGCCGCCTGTTCGGCACGGTTTTCTCCATCATGGCGTTTGCCGGCGGCCTTTTCGGGCTGAGGCAACAGCGACTGGCCGAGACCCCGCTTGCCTACATGTATGCCGGCGCGTCTCTCGGCGTCGTCTTCGCCGGCGATCTGATCACCGTTTTCGTGTTCTGGGAGCTGATGGCCGTCTGCTCGACGCTGGTGATCTGGATGGCCGGAAGAGGGGCCCGGAGCGCCGGCCAGCGCTACATCGTGATTCACCTCCTCGGAGGTGTGCTGCTGATGGCCGGCATCGCCGGCCACATCGCCGAGACCGGGTCGCTCGCCTTCGACGCCATGCGTGCCGACTCGCCGGCCAATGTGCTGATCCTCGCCGGTTTCCTGCTCAACGCCGCGGCCTGGCCGATCTCGGCATGGCTCCCCGACGCCTATCCGCAGGCCTCGTGGTCGGGTACGGTCTTCCTCTCCGCCTTCACGACCAAGACCGCCGTCTTCGTTCTCTTACGCGGTTTTGCCGGCGAGGAGATCCTGATCTGGATCGGCCTCATCATGGCCTTTTACGGGATCGTCTATGCGATCCTCGAGAACGACATGCGCCGGATCCTGGCCTACTCGATCGTCAACCAGGTCGGCTTCATGGTGACCGGGATCGGCATCGGCACCGAGATGGCGCTGAACGGCGCCGCCTCGCACGCCTTCGTCCACATCATCTACAAAGCGCTCCTCTTGATGTCGGCCGGCTCGGTGATGTTCATGACCGGCCGCACCAAATGCACCGAGCTCGGCGGTCTGTTCCGCACCATGCCGATCACGACGATCTGCGGCATCGTCGGCGCGCTGTCGATCTCGGCATTCCCGCTGACCTCGGGGTTCGTCGCCAAGTCGATGATCGTGGATGGCGCGGCGCGGGATCACCTGACGATCGTATGGTTCCTGCTCACGGCGGCCTCGGCCGGCGTCTTCCTCCACGCCGGCATCAAGTTCCCCTGGTTCGTCTTCTTCCAGAAGGATTCGGGGCTGCGGCCGCCGGATCCGCCGTGGACGATGCGGGCGGCGATGATCCTGCTTGCGGTTCTTTGCATCGGCATCGGCCTGTTCCCGGCGCCGCTGTACGCGATCCTCCCGTTCCCGGTCGATTTCACGCCTTACACGGCCTCCCATGTCGTGTCGCAGCTACAACTGCTTCTGTTCTCGGGCCTGGCCTTTTTCCTCATGCTCAGCTGGCTGAAACGCACCGAGACGATCACCCTCGACGTCGACTGGCTGTGGCGGCGGCTCGGTCCGGCGCTGATGCGCCGGATGGACGGCGGTTCCAGCCGCGCCGCCGAGGCGTTCGCGGCTCGCGGACAGCGAGCGGTCCAGCGGACGGTGCAAACGATCTATCGGCATCATGGACCGGCCGGGATCCTCGCCCGCACCTGGCCGACCGGCAGCATGGCCTTCTGGGCCGTATTCCTGCTCGCTGCCTACTTGATGCTCTACTACCTTTGATAAGGTTTGACCTTGCCGGTCACCCGCGTCAATTCTTCGCAAGTGACGAGCGCGGCTGATTCGGCCGACCGGCCGAAGAAGGCGGGGAATTGTTCTTCCCGGCGAAGATGTTCGCCAATGCGGAATATTGCGCTGACAACCGTGCCGAACGGCCGTCAAAAGGTTTGGACAGTAAAATTATGCGCCCGGGCTTTGACACTTGTTTCTGTGCAGCGTAGACTATATACGATTTGGAAGTAACCAGATTCGGCGGGGCAATCGACTGAACCGCTGCCTTTCAGCTTTCGACGAAACGCGCAATTTGCAGGCAAACCGTCCGTCAGGCGTTTCGTTGGTTTTGTACTCCATCTGAACAGGGTGAACCATGAGCGAACAAACTGCCAGCGCCGATCTGATCGATCTGGCTGCCGAGATCGTGTCGGCATATGTGAGTAACAATTCGGTCCCGGCGCAGGATCTCCCGACCCTGATCGCCGAAGTGCACCGGGCGCTGAGCAGCACCCATCAGGGCATGAACCAGCCGGAGCCCGAACCGCTCAAGCCGGCGGTCAATCCGAAGAAGTCCGTCTTTCCCGACTACATCGTTTGCCTCGAGGACGGGAAGAAATTCAAATCGCTGAAGCGCCACCTGCGGACCCACTACGATCTTTCGCCCGAGGAATATCGGGAGAAGTGGGGGCTGTCGGCCGACTATCCCATGGTCGCCCCGAACTACGCGGCAGCGCGCTCGGCCCTCGCCAAGAAGATGGGCCTTGGCCAGCAGCGTCGCCGCAAATAGCCGGCCACGGCATCGCGACATCACGCGCCGCCTGCCTCGGCGGCGCGTGTTCTTTTGGGGTACGCCGCCAGCTTCTGCACCCTTGCGAGAAGCCGGCGGTCGGCCGCGTAGGCCTGCTTCAGTGCGATGTGACGGTTGAGGTCGTAGGTCCAGTGTCCGGCGCGCCCTCGGTTGCGCTCCGCCCGGAGCGCGCGAGCCAGCGCGGCAATGATCCGTCTCCGGTTTTCGGGGCTGTCGTCGGCCAGCCGATCCGGTTCGACCGGGATCAGCCTCGGCAGGTGCCGTGCACGATCGTATGGCTCGACGCCGGCGGCAACGGTCTCCGCCACCGATCGGACGGCCCGACGGTGGAGCGTCTTTCTTCTCCGCCGGCTGGATTTCTCAAGATCACCGACTTTCCTGGGATGTGAGCGCATGGGTCTCGCCTCTTGTGATGAGGCGATTCTCAGCCGGCTCATGCGAGCGGGGATAAACCGGTGATCTATCCCCGCTTGCTGATTCCCGCGAAAAGTTATCCCCGCCACCCGGAACTGCGTTATGGTGATATAGGAAAAAAATCCCAATATTATACTTGACGGACCCAATTCGAATCCCTATCTGTGGAGGACAGAAAGGGAGCTACCGAGATGCCGTCCGTTCTTTCCGCCAAACATTTCCACAACGAGGAAGCGGCTTACGCGCTACCTCGAAGAGCGGGTTTGGCCGCAGGGTCCGACCTGCCCGCATTGCGGCGGCGTCGAGCGCATTTCGAAGATGCAGGGCAAGAGCACCAGGATCGGCACCTACAAGTGCTACCAGTGCCGCAAGCAGTTCACCGTGAAGGTCGGGACCGTCTTCGAGGCTTCCCACGTTCCGCTGCATGTCTGGTTGCAGGCCGTCGCCCTCTTGACTTCGAGCAAGAAGGGCATGTCGAGCAACCAGCTCCACCGCGTTCTTGGCGTCACCCTCAAAACCGCTTGGTTCATGTCGCACCGTATTCGCGAGGCAATGCGCAACGGCACCTTGTCGCCGATGGGCGGCAGCGGGAAGATCGTGGAGGCCGATGAGACCTATCAGGGACGCCGGTCCACCCCGCGCGACGTGACCACCAGCGGTCGCCCGTTCATCAAGAAGGGCAAGAAGGGCACTCCGGCGAAGCGCGCCATCATCGCCCTAGTCGAGCGTGGCGGCGAAGTCCGTTCCTTCCACGTCGAGAACGCCGACAAGGCAACCGTCAACCAGATCGTGGGCGAGAACATCGCCCGTGAGTCGCGCATCATCACCGACGAAAGCCGCCTCTATACACGACGTTGCCGGGACTTTCGCCGCGCACGAAACCGTCAAACACAGCGCGGCGAATATGTCCGATACGACGACGGTTTCAGCGTCCACAGCAACACCGTCGAGAACGTGTTTTCGATCCTGAAGCGGGGCATGACCGGCGTCTATCAGCATTGCGCCGAAAAGCACCTGCACCGCTATCTGGCGGAATTCGATTTCCGCTATAACAACCGGATCGCGCTGGGCGTGAACGACACCATGCGGGCCGATCAGGCCATCAAGGGCATCGTCGGAAAGCGCCTGACCTATCGAACGACTAGTGGAGGGTGAAGCCCCATGGCTACCAAGCCCAAAGCTCGCTCAAGTCCGAAAAAAGCTGAGAAGCCGGAAGCGGCGACGAAAGAGAAAAGCCAGCGCGAGCGGTTCATAGAGGCCGCTCGCGAAGTTGGCGTTGACGAGACCGGTGAGGAATTCGAGCGGGCGCTACGACGACTTGTCCCGAGGCGGCCAGCGCGGATTGGATAGCCACCGCCTCAACGCTGCGGTCATTCGCAGGATTCCCGGTGCGCTCATGGGGTAGTACATACCAGGACGTTTGATTTCAGAGGGGTCGATGCCGGCCTCTTGCAGACGTCGAATCTCATTTTTCAAGCCCCGCCACCGGCCCTTCGATAGAAGAAGCCTGGTGCCGGGCTGCTGGCTATGATGCGCGGCCCATTTACGAACAACCTCGTCGGGAATCTCCTGAGCGAGATGGCCGCCTTTATTCAACAACTCGCTGGTCAGGGGCAGGTTTGATCCCGTCTCGTGTTCGCGGCGTCGGTGCCAGACCAGCAAGTCGGCGGCTTGCAGAGGCAGATAGCGGTTGTCTCTGTCGCTTTTGAAAATTGGGGTCCCGTCGATCAGCTTTTGCGCTTCAATCGGCAGGCCCTTTTTCAAATGAGAGAAAAACT
>CAVQBS010000052.1:0-229463 GCA_963710805.1 uncultured Alphaproteobacteria bacterium
CTCAACGCTGAACGCTTTGCCAAATCAGCGGCTCTGTGGAGGAGTGGGCTTAACAAGATGTTTGTTGCAGGCTCGGGAACGCGAAGTCGGGCAAAGTCAAGGTGAGCTGAAGAGTCCCGCTATGCCTGCAGTCGACTCTGGCGACGCGCAGCGTTCGTGCGGGCGTAATCCTGCGGAGTTGCCGGAGCGGCTGAGCGCAGCATCGAGCGGCGTTTGGCAACGCCCACAAGGATGCAGCGGTGAATATCCTTCATCTCCTGCCGGGCCCGCGCCTTGGCCTCGGGAGATCCAGGATGGGTCTCGAGCGCCGCGATGGCTTCCTTCACGAAACGGTCAGTCCAACCAACGGGATTGGAATCTGCGCAAGCCAGTGCGATCCAGCGCTCAATTTGTGTGTCGCGCAGGCGCGTGAGTGCAGCCAGCCGAGCGCGAAGTGCTGCAACCTCTTCGTTCATCGTGACGCCTCCTGGCTTTTCGTCCTCTTGCGTCGACGAGGATCGCCGGCGCACCTTGCCAGTTTCCATAGTCGCGATTTCAACCGCTTTTGCATCCCCCGTTTGGGGTATCCGTCAGGGCCGGTGGCCTGCAGCCAGGGATAGTATGAAATCCAAGCCTACAGGCGAAATTTACATGGCCGCAGTCTGGCACCGCTACCTTGGGTCAGCCGATCACGTTGGTCAAGCCACTTGCTCATCCGGAAAAGTACTATCAGAGATTGCCTCGCATCTTCCATGGGGGTCCAGTTCGCTTGCCGCGACAAACGTCGGTGCGTGCCACGATCTTAGATCGCGCGGTTCCAAGGCGATCCCGAAGACTGCTTGGGAGTTCTGGAAACGGACCGGGGTCGAACTTCCCGAGACCGGTCGGTCAGGCCTCGGGAATCCATACGACCATGCTTCCCGGTTCACGATTGTTCCAGAGGAAGTAGGGGATCGCGGTCCATTTCGCCGGCTCGTCGAGGGGCGGGTCGGGTCGGTAGAGGTGGCCGTCCCAGTCGTCGACACGGGCGGCGCGGCCCGAGGCGACCAGGGTAACGACCCCGTCGAACAGGTCGCGCTTCTCTACCGTTTCGACGCCGGCGTTCCGCGGCAGCCGCACGTGGGGAACCGGAACCGCGATTGTCGGCCTGCTCGGCGCAATAGACGAAGG
The DNA here is from genome assembly GCA_963710805.1 of uncultured Alphaproteobacteria bacterium. GTDB lineage: Bacteria > Pseudomonadota > Alphaproteobacteria > Rhizobiales > Kaistiaceae > Bauldia. The sequence continues at coordinate 1,150 of CAVQBS010000052.1, forward strand.
GGCCGCGCTTGAGGCAGACACGGCCGATGTCCATCGTGACGTTGGGATGGGCGTAGATGCGCTCGCACCGGCATCGGCAGGTCGAGCGCGACCGCGTCGCCTTTTGACCACGCTGCGGCGGATGGCGACGTAGCCGTCCTTGCTGTTGGCGCCGACGTCCACCGTCTCGCCGTTGACCTTGAGCGTCGCGTGGCGGCCCAGCCGGGAATGCGAAGCTTCAGGGCGAACGTCGGCCGGCGCTTCGGGATCGACGGCGATGCGGATCGCGCCGGACCAGGGATAGTTGCTCTCCTCCCTGAGCCCGACCTTCCGGCCGCCGACCGTCGACCGTCGTGCTGGCGCCGCCATAGAGGTGGACGGCGATCTCGTCGGCGCCGGTCGAATAGAAGTAGCCGCCGACGGAAGCGACGAGCCGCGAGACGTTCATCGTGCAGCACGGGCAGGGGTGCCACTCCCAGCGCGTATGCGGTGCCGTCGCTCTCCAGTGGGTTCTGGTAGAAATAGTGTTCGCCGTCCCGCGACAGGCCGGAGAGAGCGCCGTTGTAGAGCGCCAGCTCCAGGGCGTCGGCGTATTTGCCGTCGAGGTCGAGGTTGAGCATCCGCTGCGCCCAGAAGATGAGCGCCACCGAGGCGCAGGTCTCGGCATAGGCGGTGTCGTTGGGCAGGTCGTAGTCGGTGGTGAAGCCCTCGTTGGCCGCCGCCGGCCCGAGGCCGGCCGGTCACGTACATCCGCCGCGCGGTAGCGTCCTCCCACAGCACCTCACAGGCGCGCTTCAGCGCCGCGTCGTCGAGGTCGGCGGCGAGGTCGGCCATCGCCGTGTACATGTACATCGCGCGGACCGCGTGGCCGACGGCCTTGTCCTGCTCGCGCACCGGCTTGTGCGACTGGTTGTACTCGTAGGTCTTCTGCCAGAAGTCCTCCGGGCCCTCGCCGCGCGCCTTGGCCTCCGCGTCGAAATAGTGCGGCTGGCTTGCCGCGCTCGTTGATGAAATAGGCCGCGAGGTCGAGGCGCCGGCTTGTCGCCGGTCAGGTGGTAGAGCTTGATCAGCGCCAGCTCGATCTCCTGGTGGCCGGGATAGCCGTGCTTCTGGTCCGGCCCCGGGCCGAAGACCGTGGCGATGTGGTCGACGTACTTCTCCATGATGTCGAGCAGCCGGCGGCGTCCGGTCGCCAGGAAATAGGCGATCGCGCCTTCCAGCATGTGGCCGGCGCAATAAAGCTCGTGATTGTCGCGCAGATTGGTCCAGCGGTTTTCGATCTCGCGGCCGATATACCAGCAGTTCAGGTAGCCGTCGGGAAGCTGCGCCTCGGCGAGCCAGTCGGTGATCTCGTCGATCTGCGGCCTCGATCGTCGCGTCGCGGCGGTGGGAGAGCGCATAGCTCGCCGCCTCGATCCACTTGCCGACGTCGGAATCCCAGAAGATCTGGGTGGTGAAGTTGTGCCGGCTCGCGCGGGATGCGCAGCGGCGGAGGCGGCTGCGGCACCTTCAGCGATTCGAGCAGGCCGTGTGCGCTCGAGCTGCCGATACTGGCTCGGAATGGTCCGCGTCAGCACCGTGTCGAGCCGTTCGCGCCAGAAGCTGCCTTCGACGTTGACCTCATTGAACGGGACCGGGGAATACCGACGCATGGATGTCCTCTTGTTTGACTAGCCGGCGCCGGGACGGCCTGCCGTTCGGCGCCGCAGGAGTCGCGGACGACGAGCGTGCAGGGCAGCCGTTCGACGCCGTGGAGCCGCTTGCCGCCGATTCTGTCGAGCAGGCTGCGGCCGGCGCGACGGCCGAGATCCTTGAGGTTCATATCGACACTGGTCAGCGGCGGGCGGCGTCGCCTCGGCCATGATCTCCCAGTTGTCGAAGCCGACGATCGACACGCCGTCGGGCACGACGATGCCGCGCTCGCGCAGTGCGTCGGCGGCGCCGCGGGCGATCTGGTCGTTGCCGCAGAAGAGTGCGTCGGGTGGCAGCCCGCGGCCGCGCAACAGTTGCGCCACGGCCTCTCGGCCCCAGCCCTCGGACCAGACGCCGGGGAGGTAGAAGCCTTCCGGCTCCGGCATTCCGGCGGCGGCGAGCGTCTTGCGGTAGCCGTCACGGCGCAGCCGTACCGCCTCGAAGCGCTCCGGCCCGGTGATGTGAGCGATCCGCTGCCGCCCGAGGCCGATCAGGTGCCGCGTGGCGAGCGTCGCGCCGCCCTCGTCGTCGGGGAGGAGGCAATGGGCCTCCGGATCGTCGACCTGCGAGAAGACGTAGATGACCGGCAGGTCGCGCGCCGGCACCTTCAGCTTGGGCCGCCGGTCGGCGCGGCGGCCGGTCACGACGATCCCGTCGACCCGCTTGCCGACCAGCGACTCGACATGAAGCGCCTCGCGTTCCGGATCGTCGGTGGCGTTACACATGAAGATCGCCATGCGGCTGTCGGTGAGGCACTCCTCGAGCCCCTCCATGATCGGCATGGTGAAGCGGCCGAAGCTGTCGGTTGAGATCAACCCGACCGTCAAGCTCTGACCGCGATGCAGGCTCTGCGCTAGGTCGTTGGGGCGAAAGCCGATCTCGCCGGCGACCTTGATCACGCGGTCGCGGGTCTCCTGCCGCAGGCTGCCGTTGTTGTTGAGCGCCTTCGACGCGGTGCCGACGCTAACATCGGCAAGCCGCGCCACGTCGCGGATGGTCGGCCGCGCGACTTTGGCGGGAGCACCCGCCCTTTCGGTCGCGTCGCGGTCGGCGTCGGTGGGTCGGCCCCCGGTCATGCGTCGCCCAGTCCGTTCCGCATCACTTCACCGCACCGCTGAGGAAGCCGGAGACATAATATCTTTGCAGGAGCAAATAGAAGAGGATGCAGGGGATCATAGAAATGGTGATCCCCGCCTGCAGCATTCCCCAATCGGTGCCGCCGATACTCGTCTCCTGGCGGGCATTGGCAAGGATCAGCGGCAGCGTGAAAGTCGAACCCTTGTTCATCATGACAAGTGCTCCGAGAAACTCGTTCCACGAGGTGATGAAGGCGAAGAGTGCGACGGTTACGATCGCCGGCCGGATCGTGGGCATGATGATCTTGAGCAGCACTTGCCAGCTTGAGCAGCCGTCGATGACAGCGGCCTCCTCGAGTTCACGAGGCACTGCCTCGAAGCTGTTCCGCATGATGTAGATGCTAAACGGCAACTGGATCGTGGTGTGCACAATCGCGAGCCCGAGCAGGGTGTTGGTTAGTCTCAAATCCGCGAACATGAAGAAAATGGGCGTCAGCAACGCCTGATAGGGGATAATCAGAGCCAGGAGGAGAAAGACGAACAGGAACTCCTTGCCGGGCACGGGAAACCGCGCAAGAGCATAGCCGGCCGGAATCGTCAGCAACAGACAAAGTCCGATCGTCAGAAGCGCGACGCCTCCGCTGTTGATGAGGTAGGTCGGCAAACCTTCCTGATAGGTCCACAGCCGGTTGTAGCTGTCGATGCTGAACTGGTGCGTGAAATAGGTCGGCGGCTGGGCCGAGGCTTCCTCGGTCGTCTTCAGTGAGGCCGAGACGGAAAGGACGATCGGCGCCAACATCAGCGCACAAAGAGCGATGCAAATGGCGCCGAGAAGGTATCGCATGCGACCACCACTGCGGTGGCCCGCTGCCACGCTTGCGGAGGCCGAGCGGGCTTGAAGGGCATATTCCGCGCTCACCGCAGCGGGCCTTGTGTCATTGCGCTCACGCCTGACTCCGTCGTGTCAGCGTCATCTGGAAAATGGTGAAGGCGAGGATGATGACAGCGAGGATGAGCGAAAGCGCCGCCCCGTAGCCGAGCTTCAGGTAGGGGAACGAGTTCAGATAGATCCAGAACACGGACGAGGCTGTCTTGTTGAACGGCTGGCCAGCGGTCATCAGAAAGAACTGATCGAAGGCAAGCAGCGAGCCGATAACGCTGACCAGGGTTACGAGCAGGATTGTCCGGTAGGTGAGGGGAAGCGTGATCTGGCGCACCCGCTGCCAATACCCGGCGCCGTCCACCATTGCCGCTTCGGTGACCTCGCCCGGGATCGCTTGGATCGCGGCCACGTAACAGCAGCATTCCGAAACCGATCACTTTCCAAACGATCGAGATGATCACGGCCCAAAGGGCCCGCGTGGCGTCCTCACCGAACCAGACGATCGGTTTGTCCACAATACCAATGTCGACCGAGCATCCGGTTGATGGGGCCGAAGTTGTAGTTGAACAGCCAGTACCAGAGCAGGCTCGACACGCCGAGCCCGATGACCACCGGCATAAAGACCACGGCCCGCGTGAATTTCCGAAGGGGCGTGTTCTGCGCAACCAGCAGGGCAATAAGATAGCCGCCGATCATCAGGATCGGCGTGAGATAGAGCGTGTACTTCAGAGTGAAGAGCAGCGACGTCCAGAACTGCCGATCGGTGTAGGCCCTGATGTAGTTGGCGAGCCCGATCCATTTCGGCGGCTCGATGATCGACCAGTTGTGAAACGACATCCACACCATCTGGGTCAGGGGATAGGCGGTGAACACCAAAACGAAGAGAAGCGCCGGCGCCAGATAGAGCAGCCCGATCAGTTTTGCGCGCGTGTTGGCATACATCTTCACTGCCCATCGGTTATCTCGTCAGGTCGCCGTCGCGGTCGACGATCCAACAAGCCGCGGCGCCTCGCCTAATCGCTTGGCGCCACGGCTCCGCCGGGGACGATGCCCCGGGTGTCGACCACCTTCTACTGTGCGGCGATCGCCTTCATCTGCTCCTTCGCGTCGGCGATGATCTGGTCCAGATCATCGTCGGTGTAGTAGGCGCGTTGCAGCATCTGCAGCCAGGGTCCCTGCGGCGAGTTGATCTGCTCGAAGAACGTCAGGGTGTACGGCGTGCGACCAACTGACAGAGCCTTCGCAACCTGCTGCACCAGAGGCTCGGCCTCGAAGTACTTGTTGTCGGTCATGTCGGAGCGCGTTGTGAGGTTGAGAAGCTTGGCATAGCCCTCGACCTGAACCTCGTCCGACAGCAGGAATTTCATGAAATCGACGGCATCATCGACGCGTTTGGAGCCCTTGGGTACGACCACCAGATCGCCGCCGATGAAGGACGCTGACGAGCCGGGCTCGACGCCGGGAAGCAGCGTAATGCCGAAGTTCATGTCCGGGTTCTGGTCGCGCGCGAGGGTGATATTGAAGTTACCGGTTCCCATCATGCCGACTTTGCCGGAACCGAACTGAAGATGGAACGTCTCGCCGTTCTCGGCACGGTCGCTCTCATGGACGTTGCCGGCCTTGATCATGTCGCGTGCCCATTGCAGAACCTGCTTGACGCCATCGCCGACGAGCGGCTCGTCATTGGCGTCGCGCGCTTCGATCTTGGCTCCCGAGGCCCACATCAGTGGACCGACCGTGAAGATGTTGCAGCCGGCGCAGGAGCCGGGCAGGTAGTAGCCCTTGATGTCGTCGCCGAGGGCGGTGATCTTGTCGGCGTCTTCGCGGATTTCGGCGAGGCTGGTCGGCGGCTTGTTGGGATCGAGCCCTGCCTGCTCGAACAGGTCCTTGTTGTAGAACAGCGCCGAGACATCGGCGTAAAGCGGCACGCCATAGATGCGGTCGTCATAGGTGGCGACCATCATGTGGCCAGGGCTTGCCGTCTTCAGTTCCGGCCAGTTGCCGATCATGTCAGTCAGGTCGACCAGCTGGCCGGCCTTCTCGAACTGTGGAGCATAGATGAGGTCCATGCCCATCAGGTCGGGCACATCGCCGGAGGCAATGGCTTGGGCGAGCTTCGCCACCATCTCTGCGTGCGGGATATAGGTAAGGTTGATCTTGCGGTCGGGATTCTTGTCGTTCCACATCTCGACCAGTTGATCCACCATCCCCTTGTTGCCGCCGCTGCGTTCCCACATGACCAGTTCGTCGGCCGTTGCCGGCACAGACACGACCAGAAAGGCAGATGCTGCCAAGCCGACCGCCCATCCACTCAGCGCTTTAGAGAATTTCATCGGTTCCTCCCGTTGATTTGGTAATGGCCGGCTCGCGCCGGTTCTTCCTGTTTGGCTCTTCCCCACCATCCGGCCCACCATCCGGAGCATCGTCGGCACGTCCAGGCGCCGCGCGGCTTTTTGTGTCCTCCCGAAGCCTGCCTCCACGCCGATCCCGCCACGTCTCGCATCCGGTCCGAAAAAACCCATCCTCTCAGTACCTTGGCCGCGAAGACGCAGTCGACTAATCGAGGAAAAGCTTTTCCTAATGAGATTAATGCATAGAAGCCTGCCGGCTTGCAAGGCCCGATCACCGTGTCCGGAGGGTAGAAATCAGCTCACTTCGGTGGCTGGGTGTCCGAAAAGTGCGCTTTTTGAGGAAAACGGTTGCCTTGCGGCGAAAACGGCGGCGGACCGCGGTCAGTGATCGCGGTTCAGCGGCGCAGATAGAGTCGCATCACGATATCCTGGTCGTAGTTGCCGAAGCCCTTGCCGAAGACGTTGACCCCGCCGGGATGGTCGGCCTTGGCGTCGATGCCGATCCGCATGCGGATGGAATGGTGCCTGGGCAGGTCGAGATCGTCGATGGTCACGTCGGAAATGCGGATTCCGTCGATGAAGGAGCCGGCCTTGCCGATCCGCCAGGTCTTCAGCTTTCCGTATTGCGATCCTTCAAGCTTCCACCAGGACGGCGTGTAGACGCCGCGCTTGTCGCCGAAATCGCCCGGCGATGTCCAGGTGCCGACCGCCACGTCGTTCACCCACAGCGTGATGTCGGAGGGCCAGTTGAGGTTGGTGCCCGGCACCTCGGAGGAAAGCTCCATCGAGAACTCGACGGACTCCACCCCGGAGTTGAGCAGCTTGGCGTTGTTGGGGAACTTGTACTCGACGTGACCGCGGCCGAACCACAGAAGCGCAGCCTGGACCCGGTTGGGGTCGAGGAAGAGGTCGGGAACGTCGAGGAGACCGATGACGCCCTCGGTCGAGCAGAGCCCGCAGGGCGCGCTCACCTCGCAGCTCGTCATCAGGCCGAGCGGCATCGACACCTCGACGAGGTTCTTGTCGAGGATCGGCTCTTCGGCCTCGAATCGTACGATGATTTCATCGAACTTGGCCCCGCAGATCTTCTGGTGGCCCTTCTTCGCCTTGACCGTGTGGGTCTCGATCAGGCCGGCTTCCTCGAGCATCTGGATGTTGGTTGCTACCGTCGACTGCGGCAAACCCAGTTCGCGGCTGATTTCGTTGACGTTCAGCCGTCCGCGCTTGCGCAGGAGCTTGAGGATGCGCACCCGGACGAGGGAGGCGAGGCCTTTCAGGACATCGATCCCGTCGTCGGGATTGATCGTAAGGAAGCTGGGTTTCATGGAGGATTTGACAATTTGTCTCGAAGGAGGTCGCGGACTATATCAGCATTGCTGATATATTGCATCTCTTTCCGTCCGTTCAGGCTGGAGAAAGCGATACCAGGGAGACGGCATGGCGCGGCAGCGGGAAATCGAGCCTGATCGCACCATCGTTGGGTCGCAACGCTTGCGGTTCCTCGAACAGCGCCAGGCGGCCAGCCTCGGCGATGCGTTTGTGCTGCTCGGCGGAGGGCGATTGCGGCGCGCCCTCGGCGAGAAAGGTGGTGTGGGCATTGGAGTAGCTGCCGTCCATGCGGAAGTGGCGACATCGGAGCGGCTTATCCGCAAGCCCGGACACCTCCAGCGCCACGTTCACGGCGCCCTCGGCCGGTCGATCGTCGTCGTGGTAGTTCCAGGCGAGAATGTTGACCGTTCCGTCGTCTGCCGTCGCGGCAAGGCCGACGTCCGGCGCCGCGGCCACCCCGTCGGCAAGGATGGCGCCGAGCGGCAGGGCGCCGCTGCTTTGCGCTGCCAGCCGCTGGCCCGTCAGCATGGCCATCATGCGCAAGGCGTTCAGCACCGGCTTGTCGAAGCCGTTGGTGGCCAGCTCCCGATAACCGGCAAAGAGCGGCGCGCCTTCGAACTCGAAGGCCCAGGTGACGGCCCCTTCGATGGCGACGCCGGCCTTCTCGGCGATCTCCAGGGTCCGCATGGTCGCCTCGACGACGGAGGCCCCATAGAGCGGTCCGTCCCGGTAGGCATTCTCCGGGTGCGTCGCCGTCGGGCACGCCGCGCAACCTTCAGGGTCGGATTCGCCGAGGATCACCGGCAGGCCGGCAAACTCGGGAAACGAACGGACGATGTCGAGCCCGGCGGCGATCGAGCCGAGCTGGCGCGCGATGCCCATCCGCACGCGACCGTCGACAAGGCTCGGCCTGCCCTTGGCGTGAAACGCGACGAAGTCGAGGCGGGTGCCGGTCCTGCCGGTTGCGTGGTTTCGCCCGTGGGCGCAGTGGTCGAGGAAGGCGGAGAGGAACGCAGCGGCCTGGGGGTCTGAAGGCCCGCAGGTGTGCGGGCCGCCGACACGGGCTTGCGGGATCGCCCGCCGGATCGCCGCGTCGGCGACGTCGTGCAAGCGGCAGAATTCTTCGATGCCGCCACGCCAATAGAGTCCGTCCGGCTCGTTCCATACCTCCCACGGCCATTCCTTGACCCGCGCCATCCCGTAGCGCTCGACCAGATGGCGCGCCCAGGCCTCGATCAGATCGCCCCAGCGGCCGTAATCCTTGGGCGGATAGGCCCAGCCGGTGGTGATGCCGGTGCGCGGGAAGTCGTGCTGATAGGGCGCCGGTCCGGTCGACAGCGCCTCGGGCATGAAGCCCGCCTGGATGAAAGGAACAAGGCCTGCCTCCACCAGTGCGTCGAAGATGCGGTCGAGGATCGTCCACGAATAGACCGGCCGCCCGGACTCGTCCTCGGTGTAGGCGTTGGTCGAGCCCCATTTCAGCGCCGGCGTGCCGTCGCCGGAGGTGAGGAGATTGTGCATGCGCACATGCACCGGTCCGGGACCGAGCTTCGCCAGTTGGCTGAGAAGCCTGCGACCGTGGGGGAGGTCGGTGTAGTTCGGCTCGTCGTAGCCGAACCAGTTCCAGATCGGCGAGATCGGCGCGCCCCGCTGGGCGGCGTCGACCGTCAGCGCCGCGCGCGGCGCTGGCGGACTAGTCTAGCCAACGGCCTCCTCCTCGGCCATCCGCGATTCCGCAGTGAGGCGGCCGGTGCCGGCATCGTCGGGCGAGAGGACGGAATCGCGCAGGAGCTTGGTGTAGGGATGCTGCGGATTGGCGAGCACGACATGTGCGTCGCCGGCTTCGACCACCTTGCCCCTGCGCATGATCATCACCCCGTCGCTGATGTAATAGGCGGTGGCGAGGTCGTGGGTGATGTAGATGATCGAGACCTTGAGGTCGTCGCGCAGCGACTTGAACAGGTTGACGATCGACATCCGCAGCGATGCGTCGACCATCGACACCGGCTCGTCGGCGATGATCAACGCGGGCGAGGAGACGAGGGCGCGGGCGATCGCCGCGCGCTGCAGCTGGCCGCCCGAGAGTTCGTGGGGGAAGCGGCCTTTGACCTCCTCCAGCGACAGGCCGACCTTCTGCAGCGCCTCATCGGCCTTGGCGTCGCGCTCCTCCTGGCCGCGGGCGCCGGCGAAGCGGGCGGCCGAGGCGTAGAGGTAGCGGTCGACCCGCTTCAGCGGGTTGAACGCCTCGAAGGGGTTCTGGAAGATCGGCTGGACCTGGCGCATGAAGTCGAGCCGTTCGCGGTGGCCGCGGATCGCGGCGAGGTCCTTGCCGCGGAAGCGGATGGCGCCCTGGCTTGGCGCCAGCGTGTTGAGGATTATCCGCGCGAGCGTCGTCTTGCCGCTGCCCGACTCGCCGATGATCGCGAAGATCTCCGGTTTGTCGCTGTCGAGCGAGAAGCTGACGTCGTCGACAGCGCGGAAGGTGCCGCGGCTGAACAGTCCACCCATCGAGAAGATGCGGGTGACGTGATCGGCGACGAGCAGCTCGCTCACTGTCCGAGCCTCGCGGCGGCGTCCGCTTCGGCGGCGATCTGGGCAACGGGGATGTCGCCGGCGGCCTTGGCCGTCGGATCGACAGCGAAACAGGCGATGCGCCGGCCGGGCGCGACCGTCGTCATGGCGGGATGAGATTCGCGGCAGATGTCCATGGCCAGCGAACAGCGCGGGTGGAAGCGGCAGCCCGAGGGCGGGTCGGCAAGGCTCGGCGGCGCACCCGGCAGCGCCGCTTTCGGCTTGAGATCGCCGATGCGCGGCAGGCTGGCGATCAGATGCGACGTGTAGGGATGGAGCGGCTCGTGGAAGACCTCCGCCGTCGGCCCTTCTTCCACCAGGCGGCCGGCATACATGATGCCCAGCCGGTTGGCGATGTTGGCGTGGACGGTGAGATCGTGAGTGACGAAGATCATCGAGGAGCCGAATTGCTGCTGCGCCTCCAGGATCATCGCCAGCACGTCCCGCTGCACCACCACATCGAGCGCCGTGGTCGGCTCGTCGGCGATGACAAACTCCGGCTCGCAGACCGTGGCCAGCGCAATGGCGACCCGCTGGCGCATCCCGCCGGAAAGCTCGTGCGGATAGGCGGAAAGGACATCAGGCGAAAGCCGCAGGCGATCCAGATGGCGGTTGACCGCCTCGAAGAAGGCCTTCTTCGACAGGCCCATATGAGGATAGGCGAAGTCGAGGAAGGACTTGCGTACCCGGCGCACCGGGTTGAGCACGTTCATCGAGCCTTGCAGCACGCAGGAGAGATGGCTCCAGCGGATGTCGGCAAGGGTGTCCTCGTCGACGTCGTAGAGATTGCGATCGAGGAAGCTGTATTTGATGGTGCCGCCGAGAACCTCGAGCGGCGGCCTGACGGCGCGGGCAATGGTCTTGATGAAGGTGGTCTTGCCGCAACTCGACTCGCCGGCCAGTCCGTAGATCTCGTCCTTGTTGACGGTGAGGGTGATGTCGTCGACTGCGCGCACCTCGCGTTCGACGCCGTAATAGGCCATGAGGTAGTAGGCGCGCAGGCCTTCGACCTTGAGGGCGGGCTCGGCCGAGCCGTCGCCGCCGGCCTCGCGCCAGCTATTGCCATTTCCTCGAAGCGCTGCCATCAGCGCGAGCCCTCCATACGGGCCAGCCGGCTGCGTGGATCGATATATTCGTTCATCGATACGGCAAGGAGGAAGAGCCCTATGAAGGTCATCACGACGGTTGCAACCGGCGCCAACACCCACCACCAGACGCCGGCGACCATCGCCGTGTGCTGGTTTGCCCAATAGATCATCGTGCCAATCGTCGGCGTCTCGATGTTGGTGATGCCGATCACCGACAGCGTCACCTCCAGGCCGATTGACCAGTTGATGTTGTTCATCGTTGTCGCGAAGACAATCGGGAGCACGTATGGCAGATGCTCCTCGATCAGGATTCTTGGGGTCGACATGCCGGAGAAGACACTCTGCGTGGTGAATTCGCGTGTCCTCAGGCTGAGCGCCACCGAGCGAATGAGACGGGCGTCGTAAGGCCAGCCGAGCGCGGCCATGGCCAGCGCCAGCAATGGCCACGACATGTTGTCGTGCATCAGGAAGAAGAAGAGCATCAGGATCGGGAAGAGCGGCATGACGACAAACGTATCGTTGATCGACATGAGCACGCGGTCGGCAAACCCACCGAGATAGCCGGAGGTCAGGCCCACAACGAGCGATATGATCCGGCTTATGAAGGCGACCGATATTCCAAACAACAGGCTATTGCGCATTGAGGCGGACAATTGCCAGAACACGTCCTGTCCGCGCGAATTGGTGCCGAGCGGATAGGCCCAAGACGGCGGGATGTCCGGCGGCACGACGTAGGTGCTCAATGTCGGATAGGGAGAGAAGAAAGAAGCAACCGATAGCGCGACAATCATCAGAACGAGAGTCGCTCCGATGGCGAATTCCCGATTGTAGCGAAAGAGGTCGCGGAGGATGCGCAACATGGGCCTACGTAAGCTTCACGCGGGGATCTATCAGAGGGTACAGCACGTCGATGATAAAGACGCCAGTGGCCACGGCGATGATCGAGATTGATGTGATGCCGAGCACCAGGCTGTAGTCACCCGTGCCGACGGCGCGTACGAGCAAGGTACCCACACCGGGATACCCGAACACGAACTCGGTGATGATGGCGCCGTTGAAGATCGCGCCGAGGGAAAGGGTAAGGCCGGTAAGCTGCGGCGCGAGGGCGTTGCGCATGATGTAGGAGGCGAGAATCCGGTGCCGATCGACGCCGGCGAGTTCGGCATAAAGGACGTAGTCCTCCGTGACGATATTGGACACGATCGAGCGCATGCCGATGAACCACACACCGATCGTGATCAGGACCAGTGAAAGGACTGGCAAAATCGAATGCTCCACCACGCTGCGGACGAAGGCAAAGCTGAGCTCGGGGGTCAAGTTCATTTGGAACCCGCCGCTGATCGGAAGGATCGGCCACACGAAGCCGAACATGATGAGGACGAGCAGGGACATGATGTAGCTCGGTATGGGCTGCAGACCGGTGGCCACAATCCCGATCGCCTTCAAGATACGGTTCTCACGATAGTAGCCTGCGAGCCCGCCCAAGAAGTTGCCGAGCACCCAGGAAATCAGGGTGGACGTCGTGAGGAGCCCTATGGTCCAAGGCAATGCCCTGCCGATGAGGGCGGATACGGGGGCGGGAAACGCTGAAAGCGACGGGCCAAAGTCCCCCACCGCCAGCCGCGTCCAGAAGTGGATGTATTTCTCCCAGAACGTTCCTTCGACGCCGTACAGCTCGCGCAAAGACTGCCGCAGTTGGTCCACGGCAGTCGGGTCGGAAAAGCCGAACTGCGTGGCGGAGCTGATCGCCTGCTCAACGGGATCGATCGGGGTGGAGTGGGTGATCACGAACGCGACGTTTATGCCGATAAACACCACGAGCACAAACTGTGCAAAACGGCGTAGAACGTATATGCCGTAGGTGCGCATCGTGTCTGCTCAATAGTCGGCCGATCGATACCTTGCGAGGCGGCCCCGACGGGCCGCCTCGCAATTTTCGATTCAGGTCAACTTCACTTTGCGCCGGTTGGCCGGAGCTTGACCATCATGTACCTGCTGTTGGACCAGTTCGGAACGGGATCCGTGTAGGGATCGTCCTCGGCATTGGGAAAGCCGGTCCAGTACGTCTGATCCATCACCGTGAACACGTTGTAGGACATCAGCGGGATGTTCGGCATCTCTTGCGCAGCGAGTTTGATGTACTGCTTCGCCCAGTTCGATGCCCTTGGGATCATCGAAGCCGATCGAGCGAATCTGCTCGATGATCTTGTCCAGCTCCGGCGTTCTTCCAACGCTGGCGATTGCGCGGCGGTTGGTTTTCTCCGGGTGGCTTCAGGAACTCCGAATGCCACGAGTTCGAGGAAGTAGGACAGGTCCGGGTGACCGCCCCAGGTCTCGACGCTCCAGCCGATGGCGACTTCGTAGTCACCGGTCTCGATCCGCGGGAAGAAGTCCGTCGGGTAGGCCTGGGTCTTCGCGTCGATGCCGAACTCACGCCACTGCTGGGCGACCATGGTGCCGGCCCGAGTCGTCACCGGCCGCGGGTCCCCCTCCACCAGGATGGTGATCGAGAACGGAGTACCGTCCGGCTTCATCCATTGATTGCCCTGCTTTTTGTAGCCGGCACGCTCCAGCAGCTCGGTCGCCACCTGCGGGTTCGGCTTCCACCAACCGTAGCCAAACGCCGCCGCAATCGCCTTCGGGTCGGACGGAATCTGGTCGCCCATCGAAGGACGCAGCATGTCGGCGATCTGCTGCCCGACGGTCGGATCGTACGGCTTGTATTTCGACTTTCCGGTGTCGATCTCGAAGTCCTTCAGCCAGTCCTGAAGCGGGTCGAAATAGTACCCCGGATAGAGCCCGGTCGGCGGCACGCCGATTGCCGAGATCGTCGCCGCCCCGCGATAGGCCGCCATGTCGATCGCCTTGATGTCGAGCACCAGCGCCAGGGCCCAACGCACATCGCGATCCTTGAACATGTCAACCTGATTGTTGAACAGAACCGCAATCAGGGTCGGATCGGGGTGTGCAATCGGAAAGCCCTTGAACCAGCCTCGCGACGTCGGCGACGACTTGATCAGGGCGATGGCCCCTTCAGGCGAAGTGTCGTGGATGATGTCGAGCTGGTGGTTCTGTTGCATGATCACGCGCTTATCCGGCGGCCCGGGATCGATGTACGCGACGTATTTCGGCATGGGCTCCCCGAAGCGGGCGAGTGTCGTGCGCTGCCAGTCGTCGCGCTTCTGCCAAATGTACCACTCGCCATTCGGGTCGAAGCTCTTAAGCACGTACGGGCCCAAGCTGATCGGCGGATTGAAGTCGAACATGCTTGGATCATCCGCCTTTTCGAAGATGTGCTTCGGTATCATCCAGCACGCGCCCCAACGGACGGTGAAGTTGGCGTGGAAGCGCGAGTTGGGCCTCTTGAGCTTGAACACCACCGTGTACTTGTCGGGGGCCGTGATGGTGTCAACGCTCCCGAGGAAGGCCGAGCCCCAAGACATGCTGGGGTGTTCCATCTGCACTTTGACCGTGTAGATCAAGTCGTCGGCAGTGAACTCCACGCCGTCGCTCCAATAGATGCCCGGCCGCAGCTTCACCGTCATCTCGGTGAAATCGTCGTTGTATATCGGCGGCTCGGAGGCGAGGGCGTTTTCCCAAACGCCGTCAATGCCGGCATCGGGATCGATGTACCAGAGGGTGTCCAACGCCAACTGCTGGAGACCGGTGGACGAACCGCCATGATTCGGCACCCACCTGTTGAACCATCCTGGATTGGCGATTCTGCCTTGTGGATTCTCGGCGATGAGTATCTCGTTGCGAGGGATGCCCGCGAGATAATCTTCAGCCGCTTGCGCACTGCCGAGCGTCACTCCGCTCAGAGCCAGCGCGAGCATTATCAGCTTACGCATCTGATTCTCCTCCCTCGAAAATTGCGCGGTCGAGCCACGCCTTTTCTAACCTCTGAAAAATACATCCTACGAAAATGAGGGTCAACAGCCCTCATGATATATATCAGAGATGCGGATAAAGACTGCGGCGCCGGACGGCATGGCGCGCCGTCCGGTCACCGCAGGCCCGGTCTCAGTCAGGTCCCAATACGGATCATATGATAGGACCGGGGAGGAAGCTTGCAGCGCAGCCCGTCGTCGCCGATTGCAGCACCTTTGCCCTTCCTGGGGCCGACCTGCTTCGGCGCCTTCGCCGTGTTGGCGGCGCGCAGGTCCGGGTGCGCAATGGTGACATGCTCGACGATGTCCCGGGGTGCGAAACCGGAGAGGTTGATGTCAACCGTCAGGGCCTCGTCGGGGTGCCGGTTGACGGCGAAGAAAGTGATCGTCTTGCCGTCGGTGTTCCTGACGGCCGCGATGTCGAGATAAGGCACGTCGTCGGCGACCTCGGCATCGTAGGTGGGGACGTCGACGGAGAGGGCGAGCGCTTCGCCGCGGCCGTAGACCGACGCATAGTAGAGCGGATAGTAGGTCGTCTGCCGCCAGGCCGCGCCGCCGGTCTCTGTCATGATCGGCGCGATGACGTTCACCAGCTGGGCGATGCAGGCGATCTTCACGCGGTCGCTGCGGCGGATGAACGTGTTGAGCACGCAGCCGACGACCAGCACGTCCTCGAAGTTATAGACATCCTCGAGGAGGGGAGGGGCGACCGGCCAGTCCCAGCTCTCGAAATCGTCGTGGTCCTTGCGGCGGTTGTGGTACCAGACGTTCCATTCGTCGAAGCAGATATAGACGTCCTTCTTCGAGCGCTTCTTGGCCTTCACGTAGTCGATGACGCCGCCGATGGTGTGGATGTAGCGATCCATCACCAGCGGTTTCGCCAGGAAATTCAGATAGTTCTGCTCATAGTTCTCGAAGTACATGTGCAGCGAGACGTAGTCGACATTGTCGTAGCATTCGTCGAGAACCGTCGCCTCCCATTCCGGGTAGGTGGGCATGTGGCTGTGCGAGGAGCCGCAGACGACGAGCTCGATCTTCGGGTCGTATTTCCGCATCGCCTTGGCAGTCTCGTGGGCGACGCGTCCGTATTCGTGGGCGCTCTTGTGGCCGACCTGCCAGGGCCCGTCCATCTCGTTGCCGAGGCACCAGACCTGAACCCCGTAGGGCTCTTTGTGGCCGTTGGCGATCCTGAGGTCGCTCCAGTAGGTGCCCTTCGGATGGTTGCAGTATTCGAGGAGGTTGCGAGCGGCGTCGAGGCCGCGGGAGCCGAGGTTGACCGCCAGCATCATCTCGGTGCCGGCAGCCTCGCACCAGCGGCCGAACTCGTCGGTGCCGACCTCGTTGGGCTCGCGGGTTCGCCACGCAAGGTCCAGCCGCACGGGCCGCTGGTCCTGCGGGCCGATGCCGTCCTCCCAGCGATAGGCGGAGACGAAATTGCCGCCGGGATAGCGAACCAGGGGCGGATTCAGATCGCGGACGAGTTCCAGCACGTCGCCGCGGAAACCGTTCTCGTCGGCGGTCTTGTGGCCGGGCTCGTAGATGCCGCCATAGACCGCCCGGCCGAGATGCTCAAGAAATGCGCTGTAGATCCGGTCGTCGATTGGACCGACCGTAAAATCCTTGTGGACCGCGACGCGCGCCCTCATTCGTATCCGCCCCCGTATGTATCATTCTATGTGATATGTATCTTATAATACGATGCGTGCCGGGACAATACGGCTTTCGCCTCAGACCTGCGTCGGCGTCGCGCGACGACAGAGCCTCGCCTTCGAGGCGGCGTTCGGGCGCTGGTTGTCGAGAGACGGGCTGCTCAGACGGGTCGGGTCCGCACGACGCCCTTGCCCGTATGATGGATGCGGTTGAACTGTCCGTAGCTGTTGCTCAGGTCGAGCTTGACCGCCCCGTCGGCCTTGGTTGACGCGCTGCCGATCTCGGCGATCTCGAACTCGATGCCGTGCGGGATGTCGATGCGGACGCGATGCTCCTCGCCGGTCGCCGGACTGATGATCGGGCGTCCGGTCAAGTCGAGCACGCCCGGGATCGACGCGCGGGCCCGCCGCCTGTCGACGTCGATCTCCACGTCGATGGGGGTGAACAGCGGCTCATGGACGGTGCTCGACATGGCATGGAAGACCCACCAATGGGTCTTCGCCTCCTCGGTCTCGCCGCCGTGGAGGAGGGTGATCAGCGCCTCGCGCTGGCGGGCGTCGGCCCGCTCGTCGATGATCGCCTGCATTTCGCCGTTACCTTCATAGACGGCGCCCGGCCAGGCGTAGGTCACCGCGTAGCAGAGACCGTCGAGCCGGACGTCGCCGAAGTGCCCCTCCTCGATCTTGCCGATCTCGAGCCCGCGGCAATGGCCCTGCGTCGGGTAGAGTTCGAACTGGCAGGGACAGTTCTGGTCGCAGTTGCAGTTGCCGAACGTCACGGCCTCGATATGCCAGTCGATCATCGCGTCTTTCCCACCCTTCGCGCCTTGCCTGCCCTTTGGCGAGCATATCGGTCAACGATCCGGACGGCGAGCACGGGTTCTCTCGCGTCGCTGGGTCAGATCAGGTGTTGGTGGAAAACGCGCGAACTTCGGCGGCTTGAGCCGGGGCGGCGCGCTGGCCGACCGGACGCCGGTGCATTAACATTGCCGGCGGACCAACCGGGGCCCGGCCAGGGATCATGTTCGAGTTGATCATCTCGATCATCCGTGAAAGCCCATTGCTCTACGGGACGATCGCGGCGGTCGCCGCGGTTCTCGTTTTCCTGGTGGTTTCAGCGTTGTTCTCCAGTTGGCGGAACAGGCGGAAGACGACGCTGGTTCGTCGCGAGCCGGTGTTCGACCCTCGGCGTCTCGGTTCGGGCGAAGCGGAGCGGCCATACGATCGGCCGCAGCCTCACGAACCCGCGGCCCAACCACGCCGAGGCTTCGGATTTGGCGCCCTAGTCGTCTCATTCGTCATCGGTCTGGTCGCCGGAGCCGGTGGACTGGCAGTTTCCTCGACGGGCGAGTTCGGGTTGGCCTTCCAGACCCTCGTCGGGCTTATCGAGCCCGAACCGCCAAATAGCGGCGATGCAAGCGGACTTGATATTCTCGGTGGGCCGTCAGCCCACGCGGCTGCGGCGGGTTCGGCGGCGACGGCCTCCGATCCCCCGTCGAGTGGTCTGAGCGCCGCCGCCAATCCCGACGACGTCAAGGCGAGGCTGGCGGACTTTGCCGAAAATCTGAAGACCAGCCTGCCGAGGGACGCGGGGCCCGAGGTCGCCCTGACCACCGTCGATACAAGCGACATGACGCTCAGCCTCGGCTATTCCGTCGGCCGAGCCATGGCCGACGACGAAATCCCTCAGTTCAACGCCTACATCATGAGAACGATCAAGTCGCTGTTTTGCGGCAAGGAAGCGCGGGAAATCCGCTTCCTCAACGATAACGGCGTTGCATTCTACATGGAATACATCGATCCGCGTGGGGAGACGGTTGCAAAACTTGCGGTGCCCCCCGGTTTTTGTGCCTAAAGAATTGGCTTTTCTTCACCACCGTTCCATTGAAATATCAAGAGTTCGTTAGAAGCTCCCGTCGGGGTGGTCTCTGCGGCACGGTCCTGCCAATATGAGTACCGCGTTGGGGTTGGGGACGGCGTCCTATGTCGGTATCGCGCTTCCTCTTGTGGGGAGTGGTGTTTGTTGCGTTCATGCCGTTGCCGGCGTTGAGCGCGCCGCAGGATTCCGCGTCGCTCCAGAGCGAACTCGATACGATCTATCAGCAGCTGCTGGCCGATCCCTCCGATCGCGCGCTGAATTGGCGTCTCGTCGAGATCGCCGTCCAACTGAAGGATTATGACGCGGCCATAGGCGCGGTGGAGCGCCTCATCTTCTATGAACCCGACAATGCCGACCTTCAGCTGGAGGCCGCGCGCTTCTACATGCAAACCAAATCCTATGCCGCTGCGGCCGGCTATTTGAAGGATGCCCTGGCGCTTCCTGGTCTGACCGAGACGCAGCGCATGGACGCGACCCAACTGCTCGCTGCAGCCGATCGGGCGACGAGGCCATCGCCCTGGAGCGGCTTCGGCCAGGTCGGAGTGCGGTATCAGACCAATGCCAACCACGGCTCGGTCGCACTTGGTCTGAACGAACCGCTTCCCTTCGAGAAGCCGAAGCCGGACTGGAACAGCTTCGCGCTCGGGACCCTCGGTCTGACCCAGCCTCTCAGCGAGAACATCAACTTCGAAGCGACCGTTTCCGGCTACTACGCCGATCAGTTTGAAGTTGACCGGCTAGACCTGGGATTCGCGGAGCTCAACACCGGCTTGAGATTCACGACCGATGACGGGGTGCTGTCAGTGAAACCCTACGCGCTGGCGCAAGGCATTCTGCTCGGCGACGCGCCCTATCAGTCGGCGGTCGGCGGAGGGGTTCTGGCGCGTCTGACCTACACCGACGGCTGGTGGATCGAGCCCCAGTTCGAATACAAGGACCGCTCCTACTACAAGTCCCACAACTATCCGATGGCGAGGGACCAGACGGGTGAGTTGTTCAGCTATGCCGTGAACATGAACGGGCAGCTGGGGGACAACGTCAACCTGGTGTCGCGCATCGCCTTCAACCAGAACCACGCCGCCGCCAAGTACCAAAGCTACGACCAGTATGCCGCCGACGTGGCCATGCAAGTGGGTTTCGACCTCTTCGGCTTGGAGAACTGGTCATTCTCGCCTTATGCGCGGGTTGCGTGGACCGATTTCAAGGGGATCGCGCCGACCGAAAAATACGCCGGGCTCAAGACCATACGGAAGGATACATTGTGGGCCGTCGGCGCAAATCTCGAGATCCCGTTGCGGGACCGCTTCGCCATCGGCTTGGCGATCGAGTACAGTAAAAATGCATCGAACCTGGACAGGGATGACTACGAAAACCTGCTTGTGATGATCGGCCCGCAGGGCAGATTCTAGAGGTTGCCATGAAAGCACGACTTGCCATCGGAGTGGCATGCATGAGCCTGGCGACGGCGCTCATGCTGGCTCCGGACCGCGCCCGCAGTGAGACTGTCGGCGCGGCCGCCGCGGTTCGCCCCTCGTCAACCGGCACTCCGCCCGGGGGAGGCGCCCGGCAACTCGCGGTCGGCACCGATATCGTCTCCAAGGAGCGGATCCGGACGACCGGCAGCGGATCGCTTCAGGTCATGTTCAATGACAAGTCGACGATGACCATCGGTCCGAACAGCGACCTTGTCATCGACGAGTTCGTCTACAATCCGAAAGCGACCTCGGGCGCGTTCGCCGCGAGCCTGACGAAGGGAGCTCTCCGTTTCGTCGGCGGGCAGATCAGCCACAAGGCCGGCGCGAAGATCAACACGCCGGTGGCGACGCTCGTCATCCGTGGCGGCGCTGTCTTCGTTAAGCACGACTCGGCCTGCCAGGCGAAAGCGAAGTCGATTGCCGGCCACAGAGACTGCACGACGGTCGTATGCACGGGAGGGACGTGTTCCGTCCGATCCCGAATTCGACTCCCGGTCCTTCCAGCTCAGGATCAACCAGGCCGTCGAGATCGGTGCGCTTGGCGCGGTGCAGTTCAATGTTACCTCCGTAACGCTCAACGACGTCGCGAAGGGCGGTAGTGGCGCACTTGTGATCGGCAAGAGCCAGGGCGAGACTGCAAAGTTCACCGGTAAGTCGACGATCGATCAGACCGTGGTCGAGCAGTCGCCCGAACCGCCGCCACCCGCGCCTCCGTAGGACGGGTCGCGGCCCCGTCCAACGCAAGCTGTCATCAATCGAGGCGTGTAGCGTGGCCGTCTTCACCATCTTTTCGAATAGCGTTCCTGCGTCGGTCGTCGGCACACCTGATCCGGACAACGTCGAGGTCACCTTCGTTTCGGGTGATACGTCGATCGATCTGTCAACGGTGGTGTTTACGAACTGGACTTCCGCGCCGGACCAGGACCTTGTCATCATCGACGCCTCGGGCCTGTCTGCCGCTGCGGATCTGACAGGCACCGATTTCATCGACATCATCGTCGGCGGTTCGGACGGGGACACGATCCATGCTCTGGGCGGCGCCGACGTCGTCGAGGGTAGCGGCGGGGCGGACATCATCGATGCGGGGACCGGCGACGACATCATCGTCGGCTTTGTCGGGACCGACACGGTCGATGGCGGCGACAACACCGACACCATCAGGCTGACCGCCACCTCGGGCGACCTCAACACCGCGGCCAACGATCACATCGTCAATGTCGAGGCGGTGTCGGCGGCGACGGCGCTGTCGGCGGTGACGATCGATCTGCATCTCCAGGACGACGGGTTCACCATCACCGGCAGCGCCCAGGGCGACATGATCACCGGGTCGTCGGGCATCGACACGATCAATGCCGGCGACGGGGCGGACACCATCGAGGGTGGCGGCGGGGCGGATATCATCGATGCGGGGACCGGCGACGACATCATCGTCGGCTTTGTCGGGACCGACACGGTCGATGGCGGCGACAACACCGACACCATCAAGCTGGCCGCCACCTCGGGCGACCTCAACACCGCGGCCAACGATCACATCGTCAATGTCGAGGCGGTGTCGGCGGCGCTGGCTCTGTCGGCGGTGACCATCGACCTGCATCTCCAGGACGACGGGTTCACCATCACAGGCAGCGCCCAGGGCGACACGATCACCGGGTCGTCGGGCATCGACACCATCAATGCCGGCGACGGCGACGACATCATTGTCGGCTTTGTCGGGACCGACACGGTGGATGGCGGCGACAACACCGACACCATCAGGCTGACCGCCACCTCGGGCGACCTCAACACCGCGGCCAACGATCACATCGTCAATGTCGAGGCGGTGTCGGCGGCGACGGCGCTGTCGGCGGTGACGATCGACCTGCACCTCCACGACGACGGCTTCACCATCACCGGCAGCGCCCAGGGTGACACGATCACCGGGTCGTCGGGCATTGACACCATCAATGCCGGCGACGGGGCGGACACCATCGAGGGTGGTCTCGGCGCCGACGTCATCAACGGCGAGGCGGGCGACGACATCATCGTCGGCTTTGTCGGGACCGATACGGTCGATGGCGGCGACAACACCGACACCATCAAGCTGGCCGCCACCTCGGGCGACCTCAACACGGCGGCCAACGACCATATCGTCAACGTCGAGGCGGTATCGGCGGCGCTGGCTCTGTCGGCGGTGACCATCGACCTGCATCTCCAGGACGACGGGTTCACCATCACGGGCAGCGCCCAGGGCGACACGATCACCGGGTCGTCGGGCGAGGACATCATCGACGCCGGCGCCGGCGACGACACGATCGTAGGGTTTGTCGGCGCGGACATGGTGGATGGCGGCGACAACACCGACACGATCACGCTGGACGCCACCTCGGGCGACCTCAACACGGCTGCCGACAGCGCCATCAAGCATGTTGAGGCGGTATCGGCGGCGTTGGCGGCCCTGGGGGTGACGATCGACCTGGGTAATCAGCACGACGGGTTCGCCATCACCGGCAGCGCCCAGGGCGATACGATCACCGGGTCGTCGGGCGAGGACATCATCGACGCGGGCGCCGGCGACGACACGATTGTGGGGTTTGTCGGGGCCGATACGGTCGACGGCGGCGACGACACCGACACGATCAGGCTGGCCGCCACCTCGAGCGGCCTCAACAAGGCTGCGAACAGCGCGATCAGGCATGTTGAGGCGGTATCGGCGGCGCTGGCCTTACTGGGGGTGAAGATCAACCTGGGCAAACAGCACGACGGGTTTGCCATCACCGGCAGCAATCATGACGACACGATCACCGGCTCGTCGGGCGATGACATGATCGACGCGGGCGCCGGTGCCGACACGATTTTGGGGTTTGTCGGGGCCGACACGGTCGACGGCGGTGACGACACCGACACGATCAGGCTGGCAGCTACCTCGGGCGACCTCAACAAGGCTGCGAACAACGCCATCGAGCATGTCGAGGCAGTGTCGGCGGCGCTGGCGAAGTCGGGGGTGAAGATCAACCTCAGCAAACAGCACGACGGGTTTGCCATCACCGGCAGCAGCCACGACGACAAGATCACCGGGTCGTCCGGCGGCGATAGCGTGAAGGGAGGGGACGGCGCCGACAAGATTGCTGGAGGGAAGGGAGCTGACATTCTGAAAGGCCAAGCCGGCGACGACAGGATAACGGGCGGGGTCGGAGACGACACGGTCAAGGCGGGGGGCGGCGACGACACGATCAAGGCCAGCAAGGGTGACGGTGACGACGCCTATAACGGCGGCGGCGGCAAGGATACGGTCAACTATTCGGCGATCTCGCACGGCGTGAAGGTCGACCTCATGCCCGCGCCGGCGGCGACGGTTGGCAAAGCGACCGGCGACGATATCGGCACGGATTCACTGCGCAAGATCGAGAATGTCGTTGGAAGTTCAGGGGCGGATACCATCCTCGGCGACGACGGCGCCAACAGCCTGAAGGGCGGTGACGGCAAGGATCAAATCTGGGGGCGCGATGGCAACGACACGATCCGGGGAGGCAGCGGAAATGATGTTCTCGTCGGTGGCTACGGAGGGACCGACGGCCTGGCCTCCGGCAACGACGTCATTCTCGGTGGGGACGGCCGGGATCAACTATACGGCGAGGACGGCAACGACGTTCTGCGGGGCGGCGCCGGTGCTGACCAGTATGCCGGCGGGGCCGGCAGGGATACCCTGTACTTCGAGGGCGATGGCGCAAAGGATACCGCATGGGGCGGCGACGGCCGGGACAAGTTCGCGTTTCGGCCGGGTTTCGGGACTGACACGATCAAGGATTTTCTTGCGGTCGGATCGAGCAGCGACAGGATCGACTTGAGCGCGTTCCATTCCGTTTCGTTTCAAGACCTCGACATCACCCAGGTGGGCAACAACGTGGAAATCACCGGGCTCGGCGCCGGCCACAAGATCATTCTCGAGGTTGTCAACGCCGGCGCCCTGACAGCCGACGACTTCATCTTCTGAGGCATGGCCGCATTCCGGTCCGGACGCGATTATCTGCGAAGGCCAGGACGGCGAACGGCCCCGGCGTCAGTCGAGGAGCGCGCACGTGACCGTTAGGGCGGGCTGGGCCTACATTCTCCTGGTAGGCTTGGTGCTGATCGGGGCGACCGCTTTGCGGATCGTTGACCCGTTCTCGCTGCAGGCGCTCCGGCTTGTCGCTTTCGACTACTACCAGCGTCTGGAGCCGCAAGCCTACGATCCGTCGCTGCCGGTGCGCATCGTCGACATCGACGAGGAATCCCTTGCGCGGATCGGACAGTGGCCCTGGCCGCGCACGATCGTGGCGGACCTGCTCAATCGGCTTTTGTCGGAGGGCGCGGCGACCGTCGCATTCGACATCCTGTTCGCCGAGCCCGATCAGACGTCGCCGGAACAGCTGGTCAAGCGCCTCACCCCGGAAGAAGCCAGGCTGTTGGCGCCGCTCATTGCCGCAAGGCAGAGCCATGACGCGATCCTGGCCGGCACAATCGCCAACAGCCCTACGGTCCTCGCAACGCTGCTCACCAACAGTGCGACGGCCACGCCGGTACCGGTCAAGGCTGGCATGGCGGTCGCCGGAGACGATCCCCGTCCCTTCATTCCCGCCTTCGCTGGGAGTTCGAACAACCTGCCGGCCTTGGAGGAGGCTGCCGCCGGCATCGGAGCGATCAACTGGATTCCCGACCGGGATCAGGTGGTGCGGCGCCTGCCCCTTGTCTTCCGCGTCGGCGACGAGCTGGTGCCGACGCTGGTCGCCGAGGCGCTTCGCGTCGCTCAGGGCGCGAGCACCTACATCCTCAAGGCATCGAACGCCAGCGGAGAGACCGCTTTTGGTGAGTTCGACCGGGCTGAACCACATCAAGGTGGGAGCCCTGGAGATACCGACCAACGCCGACGGGGAAGTTCTCATCCAGTCCCGCCCAAGCAATCCGTCTGCCTTCATTCCGGCCTGGAAGGTGCTCGCCGGCTCGGACGATCCGAACGAACTCGCCGGCAAGATCGTCTTGGTGGGGTCCAGCGCGGCAGGGCTGAACGATCTGCAGGCGACGCCGCTTGATGCGGCCCTGCCGGGCGTCGAGGTCCAGGCTCAGGCGCTCGAGCACCTTTTATCCGGCCGCAGCCTCACCCGTCCGGACGACGCGCTGGCGCTGGAAGTGCTGTTCGTCCTCGTCGTCGGCACTGTCCTCGCCGTCATCCTGCCGCGCATCTCGGCCGGCGGGTCGGCGCTGCTCGGCGCGCTGGTCATCATCGCCATATTTCTCGGCGCCTGGCTGTCCTACCGCTATGCCGGCCTGTTGCTCGATCCCACCTATCCGGCGATGGCGATCGTTGCCTTGGTCGGGTCGGCGACGCTCTATATCTACCGCCGCGTCGAACAGCAGCGCGGTGAGGTCCGCCGCGCTTTCGGGCACTATGTGTCGCCGGCGGTGGTCGACGAGCTGATCGCCAACCCCGACCGCCTCGAACTCGGCGGCGAGGTGCGCGAACTGACCCTGCTGTTCTGCGACGTCCGCAACTTCACCTCGATCTCGGAGCGGCTGACGGCGCACGAGCTGACCCAGTTCATCAACGATCTGCTCAGTCCGCTGAGCGAGATCATCCTCAACCATCGCGGCACCATCGACAAATACATGGGGGACGCGATCATGGCGTTCTGGAATGCGCCCCTCGAGGACCCGCAGCATGCCAGAAATGCCTCGCTTGCCGCGCTGGAAATGGCTGCGCGGATGGAAGATCTCAACCGCGATTGGCGGAGTCAGGCCGAAAAGGCGGGTCGGCCTTTCAACCCGGTTGCCATCGGCATCGGGATGAACTCGGGCAACTGCTGCGTTGGCAACCTCGGCTCCTCGATCCGCTTCGACTATTCGGCCATCGGCGACGACGTCAATCTCGCCTCGCGGGTCGAAGGGCTGTCGAAGGTGTACGGGCTCACCGCCGTGCTCGGCGAGTTGACGGCCGCGGATTGCGGCGAGCCGGTCATCGAGCTCGACATGATCCGGGTGAAGGGGCGCTCGGAGCCGAGCCGGCTCTACACCCTTCAGGGCTGCCTCGCCGCTTCGGCGGATCGTCTTCGTCAACTGCTGCCCAGCCATGAGGCCATGCTGGCGGCCTATCGCGCCCGTGACTGGGACGCCGCCGACAAGGCGATCGCGGCCTGTCGTGCGGTCGAGATCCCCACCCTCGAGAAGTTCTATGGGATGTACCAGTTGCGGATCGCCGCCTGGCGCGAGACGCCGCCGCCGGCGGACTGGGACGGCGTATTTACCGCCACCGAAAAATAGCGGAACGCTCCTGAGGCCCGTGTCGGCTTTCCGTCGCGCTGTCACCCGCGATTTGCCGCGACCTGCGCGATCCGGTCGGTGGCATAGGGGCACCGTCGAGCGCGCCGACCTGCCAGCCGGGCCAGTGGCTGAACCAATCGCCGGCAAGGAAGACTTTTCGGCCGATCGGATTGAGGCTGATCATTTCGGCGAAAACCTGCGGCTGAGCGAGGTCGGCGTGGAACGCAAGGCCGCCAGCCTGGTATGGCATCTTCGCCCACGCAATGGTGGCGGCGTTCTCGGCAAAGACCTTCGTCCGAAAGCCGGGGTGAAACTTCTCACCGCCTTGCAAGGCTGCTTCGACGCGCGCGGGCCGGGTCAACTGCTGGAACTCTTCCGCCATTGAATCAAGAGGGCGGCGCGCGCACCGCCGCCGAGGAGGTCCAGCACGGAGAGTGCGCTGTAAGTGGCTCCCAGTCCGCCAATCGCCGTCAGCCCCCGAAGAAGTGCGCGTCGCGTCACGACCGGCAGGCTGTTGGTAAGGGTTTTCACCATCGGTTCCCTCCTCATCGGCTAGGCAGGAACGCTGAGACAGGCGCGCCTCTGCGCCTACCGTTTACCACGGTCGCGCCCGCTCGCTGCTGCGGGGCCGGAAGCCGAAACGCTGGCGCGGATCGAAGCCTTGAACGCAACCTGCCGCGCCCTTTTTGGCTTCGATCGCCCCGCCTTGCAGGCCGCCTCGTCGGTAGCGTTCAGCGGGGAACTCGATGCGGTCCGGGCAAGGAAGCCGAGGTTCGTGCCCGCTGCAGTGGTCGGCGAGTTTGCGGAGACGCTGCGCCAATACCGGATCACGGAGGTCACGGCGACCGCTACGCCCCGGGATGGTGCGCTGACGAATGGAAGCGGGCGGGCTTCACGTGCGTGTCGGGCGAGCGGACGAAGTCGGAAATCAACCGCTCTTGCGTTCGGGAAGAGCTAGGGTCCTCGACTCGCGAAAAAATGGGGACATAATCAGGGGAGGTTGTCGGCAAGGGATCATTCTCGTTTTTCGAAAAACTGTTGGCTGGCCAGAATGGGATTTTGCGGCACCCCAAGTTAGGAGACACGAGGCATGCCTCCTTTCAACGTCCAGTCGAGTTTGGTCATCCAGTTTCTTGGCGGTTTCCATATTCGGACCGCTGGGTCGGCGACGCCTGTGCCACTGGCGCCGCGCCTCCGGGACCTGCTCGTCATCCTGGCTTCGCAGCCGGGCAAGTTGCATCCTCGCGAAAGCCTGATGACCGCGCTCTGGCGTGATGCGGACGAAGACCACGCCCGCCGCTGCCTGCGATCGGCGCTGTGGCGGCTGCGACGGGTACTCGAGCCGGAGGGCGTCGCCGCCGGCCGCTACCTGAAGACCGACGATGCCGGCTTCGTCTGCTTTCTGGACGACAGCGACGCCTTCATCGACAGCGTTGCCTTCGACAGGCTGCTCGGCGGAAGCGGCACCTCCGCGCCGCCGGAGGTTGACGCTGGCGCCCTCCGCCGGGCCGTCGATCTCTACCGGGGCGAGTTCGCGCCAGGCTGCCATGACGACTGGGTGCTGATCGAGCGGGAGCGCTTCCGCGACCGCTTCATCGCCGCCAACTTGACTCTGGCGCAGCACTACACGATGGGGCGCAACTACGAGGACGCGCTGGCGTGCTGCCGGTCCGTTCTCAACGAGGATCCTCTCCGGGAAACGATCCACCGGCAGATGCTCACGATCTACGGCTTGAGCGGGCGCCGTACCGAAGCGATGGTCCTCTATCGCTGGCTGACGCAACGCCTCAGAGACGAACTGGACGTCGCGCCGATGCCGGAAACGCAGGCCTTGTACCGGGCGGTGACCGGGGAGGATGGCGCCTCGGTGACGGCGCCGAACGCGGTGGCGCGCCGCGCGCCGGTGCCAGCGACCGGGCCGTCGGGGATGCCGTCCGGCCAGCCGGACCTGCAGGCCGCCCTGCACAGGGTCGAAAACATCATCCGCGATGCCGAGGCGCTGCGTAGTTCCCTGAGACTGCGGATCGACCGCTCGTCGTAATTCCGACGCGCAACCCGTCGTCGGTCGCCGGTGCCGGAGTCCCTCCGGCGTGGCTTCGATCCTCTTGCCAACCCATGCGATCTCGTCGCCGCCGCGTGTTGGTCGGGCATCCCCCCCGACACGCGCGAACGGATTTCTCGTACCGGTGACGGGGTAGGTGACACCGCCGTGACGGTGCGGTGGCGACGGTGTGCTTGGCTGTCGTCGAGCGCGGGCTGACCGTTGGTGCGCCTTCGCGGTGACTCAATGGGATGCGGGCGGGCATGGCCACGATCGATGATCCGCACGACGAAATGACCGCGCGAACCACCGTGTTCGTCGTTCGAATCTGGAACGAGCCGGACCGCAGCCGTCCCGGGCTCAACCGCTGGCGCGGAATGGTGGAGCACCTAGCCTCGAGGACCCGAGGGTATGCCGAGACGGACGAGGAGCTGATCGCCTTGATCCGCTATTGGCGCGATGTCGACCTGTTCGCGGGCGCGTCCGCAGAAGCAGCCCGGCCATCGACAAACGGGCGCAGCCATGACGATTGAAGGCACCACCACATCGATCATGCGTCTCTTGCGGACCCATTACTTCGATCGGTTCGGCGACCTCGGCGGCTACACGTTCCGCGCCTTCTGCGCTACCGACTTCACGCCAGCCGTGACCGATCACCTCACGCTTTTCCTCTATCGCGTGGATGTCGATCGCACCCGCCGGCACATGGAGCTGCCGCGCGCGGGGCTCGCCGATCCCCCGCGCCATGCCATGGCGCTGGAACTGCGGTACCTGCTGACGGTGTGGGGCAGCTCGGCGGTGAGCGAGCAGACCATGATCAGCGCCTGCATGCGCATCCTCGACGAGAACGCCATCCTGTCCGGGGATCTGCTCGATCCGGCCTATACGTGGCGCGACGGATTTGAGATTCGAGCTCTCGCTGGAGTTGCTCTCGAACGAAGACATGTTCCGCATCTGGGAGGCGCTCGAGCCGCCCTACCGGCTGTCCGTTCCCTACCTGGCGCGGGTTGCGCTGCTCGATCCCGTCGAGCGCAGCGACCCGGCGATCGTCGGCAGCCGCACGAACGTCTACGTCCCGGCGGTGCCATCATGACCACGCTCGCATTCGCCGCCGCGCATGCATCGGAACGCAGCGTCGTCATCGGAGCGCTCGGTATCCGGGTTCTGCACTATGTCGCCGAGAGCGTCTTGCAGCCGACGCGCGCGGTGGCCGGCCTGATCGTCCGCTTCCTCGACCGGTCGAACCGGCCGGCCGAGTTCCACCGGGAGACCGGCATCTATGGGTACATCGACCTGCGTCCCGGAACGGTCACGGTGCACATCAGCGACCCGCTCGGTCGCTACGTCGAGCGGTCGGCACGCTTCACCGTGCCCGATCGCACCGCTTTGCGTCGCGCGCTGGAACGGGGCCTGGACACCGGCGCGTCGTCGATCGCCGGCATCGTCCATACGGTCTTTCTGCGCCCGGCCATCGGCCATCCCGTGCGCAGCGGCCAGACGTCGGTTTGGGGCATGGTGCGAACCGTCGCCGGCGTCCAGCACCCGTACGCCCGTCTCGACATTGTGACGCGGCGCGGCGATGGCGCCGCGACCCGACTGATCACGCACGCCGACGCGCGTGGCCAGTACCGCTTTCTGCTTCAGAACGAACGCGTGGCCTTCACGCCACCGACGCCGGCGGACGGCGTTGTGCCGGCAACGGTGGGGTCGATCAATACCAGCATCGGCCGCGACCTGACCGTGCACGTCCTGCGCAACCCGCCGGACCCGAACCAGCCCATTATCCGGGCGTTTCCTCCGGATTTCGACACGCTCGTTCCGCAGCCGGCCAGCGGCCCCTACCGGCCCGTCACGGCCGTCCTGCGCAACGACGTCACCGGCGTCACCATCCCTCCGGCCCCAGCGCTGCAGGTTCCCGTCGAAATCGGGCGCAATAGGCGCTGGGACGTGGTGACGCCGTGAGGAGGGGATGCGACCGATGAGCCGTCCGCAAGGCATCGAGACAGGAGACAGCCGACATGCCTGAATACCTCCATCCCGGCGTCTACCCGGAAGAAACCAGCTTTCGCGCCAAGTCGATCGAGGGCGTGGCCACGTCCACGGCCGGGTTCGTCGGTCAGGCGGCCTTCGGGCCGATCGCAGGCGATCCGGTCCTGATCACCTCGACCGACGAATACATCCGTCGGTTCGGCGGTCTGCAGGACCTGATCATCGGTGGCGCACCGATCACCAATTACCTGGCGCACGCGGTCAACCTGTTCTTCGAGAACGGCGGCCGTCGCGTCTACGTGGCGCGCGTCTACACACCACCCGTCGGAGGGACCGGCACCGCCGTGTCGGGGAACATGGCCGCGGGGGCCAGCACGGTGTCCTACCGCGCGCGCTTTCCGGGCCTCGCAGGCAATGTGCGCGTACGCACCCGCGGTGTCCGCAGCGGCAACCTGTTGCGCACGACCGGCGCCGGCCCGTCCGTCTCCGGCCTGCGGCCGGGCGACGTGGTCGAGGCCCATGCGGGCGCGGCGCGGACGCGGGACATCGGTGTCGCCAGCGCGACCAGTCCGATCACTGGCGATGCCCTCGTCGCCGCCGATGTCTACTTCGCCTACTTCGACAACACGGGCCAGCTCACCCTGCGCAACGCCGCTGGAGCCATCAACTTGGCGGGCGCGGGCATCGCCACCGTGCAGAAGGTCTCGCTGACGGTGCTCGTCGAGTCCGTCGACGGCAACCGGCTCGACAGCTACCAGGGGTTGTCGCCGCACCCGCTTTCGGACGTCTTCATCGGCCAGGTGCTGCGTCACGAGGATCCGGCGGCCGGGATCGAGCCGCCGGTCGACCGCGACGCCCGCATCCACCTGTCCATCAACACCGTCCCGGCCGAGGCGCTGCCCAACGACGTGAACCGGATCAATTTCGCGGCCGGCCTCGCGTCGGTCCTGCTGACCGATCCCAACCACCACATCATTCTCGCCGGCGGCGTCGACGGTCAGGCGGTAACGGCCAACGCCATTATCGGAGGCGGCGTCGACGCCACGGCCACCGGCCTCGTCGCGATGGAAGCCGCGCCAGTGGCCATCGTCGCAGCCCCGTCAATCGGCGCGCTGACCGGCTCCCAGGCGCAACTCGCCCGCGACGGCCTCATCGGGCACTGCGAACGCATGCATTACCGCTTCGCCATCATCTCCGCCGAAAGCACGCGGGATGAGCAGACGATTCTGGAAGCGCGCGGCCAGCACGACTCGTCCTACAGCGCCCTGTACTTCCCGTGGCTGATCGCCCGCAATCCCAGCCGGACGGTGGGACCGGGCCGCGACACCATCCCGCTGCCGCCGGACGGCGCCGTCGCCGGCATCTACGCGCGGAGCGACATCGAACGCGGCGTTCACAAGGCACCGGCCAACGAGACGGTCCGCGGCATCGTCCGCTTCTCGCGCAACGTCAACGAGCGGCAGCAGGACACATTGAACCCCGACGGCGTCAATTGCCTGCGGTCGTTCGAGGGCCGCGGCCACCGGGTCTGGGGCGCGCGCACCATGACCTCCGATCCGGAGTGGACCTACGTCAACGTCCGCCGACTGTTCAACTTCCTCAAGGCGTCGATCGACGCCGGCACCCAATGGGTCGTGTTCGAGCCGAATAACGAGGACCTGTGGCTCAAGGTCCGCATGACCATCGAGTCCTTCCTCTACGACGTGTGGCGGACCGGCGCCCTGATGGGCACCCAGCCGCAGGAGGCGTTCTTCGTGCGGTGCGACCGCACGACGATGAGCCAGGGCGACTTGGACAACGGCCGCCTGATCTGCCTGATCGGCGTCGCCCCGACCAAGCCGGCCGAATTCGTGATCTTCCGCATCGGCCAATGGACCGCCGACGCCTCGATCATCTGACGAAATCGAGGAGCTCAGGAGCCCGACGATGGCAATTCCCCGCGACAATCCTTACGGACCGTTCAATTTTCGGGTCACCATCAAGCCGAAGGCCGGCACAGAGGTGAGCGGCGCCTTCTCCGAGGTTAGTGGCCTGAGTTCCGAGGTCACCTACGCCGATTACCGCGAGGGCACGGACCCGACCAACGCACCGCGCAAGGTTCCGCTGATGTACAAGGTCGGCGACGTGACCCTGAAGCGGGGGCTCGTCGGGGGCCTCGACCTGTGGAAATGGATCGAGCTTGTCCGTGCCGGCAACATGGACGCGCGGGCGACTGTGGTGATCCAGCTCCTGTCCGAGGATCGCAACCAGACAGTCTGCACCTGGACGCTCTCCGGTGCCCAGGTCAACAAGTGGACCGGCCCGACCTTGCAGGCGAAGGAGGGCTCCGATGTGGCGATGGAGGAGCTCGGCCTCGTCTGTGAGGACGTCGCGTTCAGCTGACGGTGGCGAGCGGGGTTGAGCGACGACGATGCCAACGCAGGCGTCCCTGTCGAAGGCATATACCGGCGCCCTGTGGCGACCCGGCCTGCCGCCGGAAATCTACGAGGAGCGGCCGGTCCGGGCGGCGCCGCGCGACGTGCGGATGGACGTAACCGCGTTTCTCGGACTGACGGAACGCGGCCCGCTGGCGACGCCGGTGCCGGTCACGTCCTACGAGGAATACCTGAAGCTGTTCGGTGCGCCGGGCGACGGGCGTCTGCTCGGCGACAGTGTCCGGGCGTTCTTCACGAACGGCGGCCGCAAGGCGGTGATCCTGCGCGTGGTTGATGCCGCGAACGCCGCGACGGCCCGCTGGACAGTGCCGGCACTGACGTCGGGCGGCGCGCCCTTGTCGCTGTCGGCCCGCAACCCGGGCGTCTGGGGTAATCGCCTGGCCATGCGCGGACTGTTTCGCCGTCGCCGCCTGACGCTGGTTCGACCGGCCGCGGCCACTCCGGCGCTGGCGGCGTTTGAGGCGATCGCGACGACGGCGAGCGACCTCGTTCCCGGCAGCCTCGTGCGGTTTCTCGCCGTTCCCGGCAGTGCGCCGCCTTCGGAATTGCGGTTCGTCACTGAAGTCTTGCCGGATGCCCTGGGCAAGCGGATCCGGTTCTCCAGCGCTCTGCCTGCCTCGATCGCGTTGGGCGAGCCGCCGCCGGCCAACCCGCCCACCGCATCCTTGTCGCTGACGAGATCACCCTCGATCTCGACATCGAGATCGATGCCGGAGCGCTGCATGGCGCCAGCGAACGCTGGCGGTCGATGGGGCTCGATCCGCGGCATCCGCGCTTCTTCGTCAGGCTGCTCGGCGCCCGCGCGTGGAGCGAGCGTTTCGCCGAGCCGGAAGGCTATGATCCGGCACGTCCCGATCATGCCGACTTCGTAGCGGTTGAACGCCAGAACGCGTTGCTGCCGTTCGACGCCCGCCAGGCCGGGTCGGAGCTGGTGCGGCCTGACCGCGACACCTGGCTCACGACCTTCCTTCCCGACGACGCGACTCACGTCCGGAGCCGTATCTCGCGTCGACCCGGTCGATCTGCCGGACAGCCAGGAGGGAAGCGACGCCGAGACGACGACCGCGCGCGCCCACTTCTTCACCGCGCCGGCCGCCGGCATCTTCCAGAGCCAGCCGACGCCGCTGACGGCAATCGAACGCTACGACAGCCTGTACGAGACGGAGCCGGTGTCGCTGGTCGCCGCACCAGACCTGGCACACCCGCGCCAGTACGATGACACGCCGGTCGAGGCCGATCCCGATTCGGAAGACATAACGCGGTTTCGCAATTGCGGCGACCGCCTGCCGCTGCCGGCACAGCCCGGCCGTATCCGTGTGTATCCGTTGCTCGCGTTGTCACATGACCAGGCCGGTCTGATCGACGCCCACTCGCAACTGCGCGAGTGGTGCGATGCCCGCGACGATGTCGTCGCGGTGCTTGATCTGCCGCCGGCACTGGACGCGGGCGAGATCATCGACTGGCGGACGCGGCTCACCAGCGACCGCGTTGCGCTGTACGCACCATATCTGGAGGTCGACATCGAGGCCACGGCCGAGCTGGACCGACTGATACTGCCGCCGTGCGGGGTGGTCTGCGGCATCATCGCCCGCAAGGAGCGCGAGACCGGCTGGGCGCATTACGCCGCCGCCAACGAGCGGGTCCGGCAGATCCTCGAACTCTACGACGATCCGCGACTGCCCGAGAGCGGCTTCCTCTACGCCGAGCGCATCAACGCGATCCGTGTCACCGAGCGCGGCCCCGAACTTATGGGACAGCGGACGACGTCCGACGAGCAGGAATGGGCACACGTGTCGGTTCGCCGGCTGATCGACTACCTGAAGCGCCAGATCGCCCTGGATCTGCAATGGGCGACCTTCGAGCCAAACAACGAGCGCCTCTGGCGGCGGAATCCGGCGTTCGATCGAGGGGCGGCTCCGCAAGCTGTTCGAAGCGAACGCCTTCGCCGGGGGCTCGCGCGACACAGCCTTTTTCGTGCGTTGCGACCGAACGACGATGAGCCAGGCGGACCTCGACGACGGGCGCCTGATCTGTCTGATCGGCGTCGCGCCAGCCGTGCCGATGGAGTTCATCGTCTTCAGGCTGACCCGTCTCTCCGAGGGCGGCTTCGCGACGGAGGACGCGGCATGACGACGCCGTCGTTCCTCACCGCTTTCCGCTACACGGTCGAGATCACGCCGTCCGGCTTTGGCGGCGACGAGGGTCTGGCAGAGCCGTCGCGAGGTGCGTTCTCCGAGGTTACAGGCCTCGACAGCACGCTGGAGATCCGCGAGGTCAGGGAAGGGGGTTACAACCTCGGCATCCGACGGCTGGTCGAGAAGACCACGCATTCGACACTCGTGCTGAAGCGCGGCATGACCGTCGACGTTGCCTTCTGGCAGTGGATCGCCCGCTGCACCGACGGCTCGTTTCCGCTGCCCTATGTCGACGGAACGATCGTGATCTTTCCGGCGAACACGGCGACCGACAACTCCAACGGAGCCGAGTTCGCGTTCACCAACGGCATCGTCACCAAGGTCGTCGGCCCCAGCCTGAACGCTGGCGAGGCGAGCGCGGTGCCGATCGAGGAGCTGCACATCGCGCACGAAGGTCTGTGGAGGGTGGGTGCATGACCGGACCGCTGCTCGCCGCCTCGATCACGCCCTTCGATAGCCGGGGCCGGACTGTCCAAAGCGACCAGGCGATCGTCTTCGACTTCAACCCGGAGAGCCTGCAAATCCAGGCAAAGGCCGGACAGGAAGCCGACCGCGGACGGCAGGGCCGCCAGCAGGTCCAGCACGTGGCGAGGAACTCATGCCACGCTGACATTCGACGCCGTCTTCGACACGACCCGTCCGAACCCGCAGCGGCAGGGGCCGCAGTCCGGAGCCCAGGAGGAAGTCGCTCGACGTTCGCCACAAGACGGCGGCGCTCGCCGCCTTCATTCGCGACGAGCCGAGCCGGCGCAACCGGGCACCCCTCCGGATCCAGTTCCGGTGGGGCGCGGTCACGTTCAACGGCGTGATGACGGCCTTTTCGGAAACGCTGGACTACTTCTCGCCAAGCGGCGTGCCGCTGCGCTCGAAGGTTTCGATCACCATCACCGAACAGGATTTCCGCTACCAGGTCGAGCCGAGCCCCGATCAGCCGGTGCGTCAGGGCGACGTCGCCAACGACGCCAACCGGATCGGCCGGCGCAACGGGGTCGACAGCCTCGACGATCTGCTCGAGGGCACCGGCTTCAATCTGGCCCTCGGCATGGACGCACAGCTCGAGGCGAACGTCAGCCTGTCGCTCGGCGTCGAAGCCGGGATCGATGTCAACCTCGGTGCGTCGTTAGGGCTGTCAGCCGATTTCGACCTTGATCTGCGCGCCGGCGTCGACCTCGGCGTCTCCGCGGCGGCCGACGTGTTCGGCATCGACGCGGTGGTGGGGATCGGCGGGACCGCAAGGGCCGGCGTGGCGATGACCCCCGCGCGCGCAGGTTTCGCCGCGCCGCCGATCACGGCGTCGATGCCGCCGACGGTGTGGGCGCCGCAGGGGCTGCCCGCCGGATCGCGAGCCGTCGATACCGCCCGCGCGGTGGTGGAGGCGCGTCAGCATGGCGATGCCGACCGCGTGAGACCCGCGGGCTTCCAGCGCGACACCGACGTGACCGTCGCGCCGACATTGCCGGGCAACCGGGCGCCGGTTCCGGTGCGCGGAACGCCGCCGATCCGGGTGCCGGCGTTCGGTGAGGCCGAGGCAACCGTCTACGCCCGGGATCGGATCGGCGGACCGCTGGCGTCATCGCTGTCGGGCCACCGGCCGCGCTGGGAAACGCTCACAGGCGAGCGGCGCGCCGCCCCCCGGGCCACCGCCTGCACGTGCGGTTGCGGCTCGTCCGGCGGCTGCGGTTGCGGGAGGAGCTGATGCTGCGGATTGGCACGGTGCACAGCGAAGTGGTGGTCGGCGGCGGAGACGCCGGACAGGACGGCGGACGGGGTACCTCCACTGAAGTCCAGGTCGAGGAACTCCGCGAGGTGGTCCGCATGCTGATTGACGAGGAACTCGAACGCCGGGCGCGCACCACGCCGTTCGGCCAGGGATGGTCGCCGCAATGACCGCAGCCGCGCTATCGGACGACGCCGTCATCGAGGCTCGGCCCGTCTTCGTGATCGACGGCGAGCATAACACGGCTCTCGGCGAGGACCTGCAACGGCTCGACATGCAGGCCGACGAGACCGGCTTCTCCTGCCTGGAGGCGGTGTTCCTGAACTGGGACCGGTCCAGCGACCTGTCGGCCGTCGATTTCGTACACGACGTGTCCGGAGACCTGGATTTCGGCAAGTCGATCCGGGTCACGGCGGGCGGCGCCGATCGCCGGACTACGATTTTCGAAGGCCGCGTCACCGCATTGCAGGGCGACTATCCGCAGGGGCGCCCGCCCGAGCTGACCGTACGCGCCAACGACGCCCTGTTCTGGCTCGGCCTCGGCCAGCACACGCGCCTGCACGAGCAGAGCACCGACAGCGCCATGGCCGAAGCTGTAGCCGGGCAAGGGGGCACGGCCGTGTCGGCCTCGGCCGAGGGGCCTGATCACCGCGCCCTCTGGCAGATTAATCAGACCGATCTCGCCTTCCTGCTTGAACGTGCCCGCGCCGTCGATGCGGCCGTGTTGGTCGAAGACAGGCAGATCGTGTTCCGGCCCCGCCGGGTCGACGGCGAGCAGCCGATCCTCCTCACCCGCTACGGCGACCTGTTGCGGTTCTCCGTCTGCGCGGACCTGGTTCATCAGCGTGCCGAGGTCCGGGTGCACGGCTACTCCGTCGCAGACAAGGGCGGCATCCACGAACGCGCAGGCAGTGGCGACGCGACAGCCGAAGCGGAAGGCGGGGGCCGGACCGGGGCGGCGATCCTCGGCGAGATCCACGACGGTTCCGTCGAGCACCTGCATCTCGACATGCCGGTGACGGCGGAGGAGGCCCGGCGCCTCGCCGAAGCGCGGATGCGCGCTCGCTCCCGGGCGTTTCTCAGGGCTTCGGGCACGACCAGCGGCACGCCGTCGATGAAGGTCGGTTCGCGCGTCAACGTGACCGACGTCGGTCCGCACTTCTCCGGCGTCTACGTGGTCGTCAAGTTGCGCCACACCTTCGACCAGGCCCAGGGATTCCGCACCCACTTCCAGGCCGAACGCGCCGACATCGGGAGGGTGTCATGACCCTCGCACCGGGCCTCGGCGCCGCGTCGCCGTTCTCGGACGTCGTCCGTCAACGCCTGTTCGGCGTGTACCCGGCGCTGGTGCGCGACGTGGACGACCCCGACGGGCAGGGCCGCGTGCAGATCATGCTGCCGTGGGTCTCGGA
This sequence comes from uncultured Alphaproteobacteria bacterium, assembly GCA_963710805.1. Classification (GTDB taxonomy): domain Bacteria; phylum Pseudomonadota; class Alphaproteobacteria; order Rhizobiales; family Kaistiaceae; genus Bauldia. The sequence continues at coordinate 39,071 of CAVQBS010000052.1, forward strand.
GGACGAGAACGCTCAGGCGCTCGCTTGGGCCCGCCTGGCGACGTTGATGGCCGGCGGCGATCGCGGCACCTGGTTCATCCCGGAACCCGATGACGAGGTTCTGGTCGCGTTCGCAGCAGGCGATCCGCGTCACCCGATCGTCATCGGCGCCCTCTGGAACGGTCAGGACAGCCCTCCCGACGACGTGGCCAACGGCGACAACAATGTCCGCAGCATCACGTCACGCGCCGGCCATCGGCTGGTCTTCGACGACACCTCCGGCGCCGAGACCGTCGAGATCCTGACCAATGCCGGCCACCACGTGCTGCTCGACGACGGCGAGTCCAAGATCACGATCACCCATTCCAGCGGCTCGGAATCCATCGAGATCTCGGCGGAGGGAACCATCTCCGTCACCGCGTCCAACGAGGTGACCATCGACGCGCCCGCCGGCGCGACGATCACCACGGCGAAGCTCACCGTCGACGCTCCGCTCTCCAAGTTCAGCGGGGTCGTCAAATGCGAGACCCTGATCACCAACTCGGTCGTGTCGTCGAGCTACACGCCCGGCGCGGGCAACGTCTGGTGAGGCCGGCATGAACGTCGAATCCCGCCGCCGGCTGGTCATCCCGGCCCAGCGCTTCGAAAACCGGGAGACCTTCCTGTTCGGTCGACCGTGGTTCGTGCGGCCGGCGGCATCGCCGCCCGAGACCTCGGGGCCGTCGCTCTTGACCTTCACTACCGACGAGTTCATCGACGCCTTCTTCGCTAGCCTCGGCAAGGCCGACGGCGGCGCGACGACGGACGCCTTCGAGCGGCTGTTGCCGTGGCGCGACTATGCGGAGCCGCCGGCGGCGATGATCGACGTCTCGGGCGCGCGGCTCTATCCGGCGAGCATCGCGCGTATCGCGCTGGCAGCCGATGAGGTGGAACCGATCGGCGCCGCGATTCCGGACGAGGGACCGCACCCGTGGCTGCGCAAGCTCTATCTGCCGAGCCACGAGCACTATCACCTGTGCACCGCGGAACTGGCGTGCCGGAGCCACGGCTACCCCAAGGTCGCGGCGAAGCGGGTTGTGGAAGCCGGCGCCATCATCCGGCGCCTCGTCCGCAACGCAGGGGCGGAGATTCGGGAAGACTGGATCGAGGGACCGCGCGGCGAGGGCGCCTGGATCAGGATCGCCGATCCGGCCATGCGCAGACTGAACGACACAAGCCGATTGCTCGACCCGGCCGACGTCGAGGCGGCGGTCCCGTCGGCTGATCTCGGCGGCCTCCACGCCCGCCTGAAGATCGATGTCACCGCCGGCGACCGCCTCGGGCTTTCCGTCGCGCGCCTCGCCAGGGTGCCGAAATCGAAACCCGGCGGCGACATCCATACCGTGGTGTACGGTTACCTGCCCATCCACTCCTCGGCGTTGGTGGCCGACGACAGGGTCGACGCGAATGCACTGGCCGACGCGGGCGTGAAGCTCAGGGCGCGGGCGGACTCGGAGTTGCGCGCGGCGTTCTTCGGATCGCCGATGGCACCCGATCCGCAGGCGCATTTCGTCGCCATGCGGCGGCGGATGCGGGAGGCGCTGTCGGCTCTTCTCGCCGCGACGGTTCTGGCGTCGCCGCCGGACGTGGTCGATCCCCGTCCAGCGATCGTCGATACGGTCGTCGGCATCGATCGGCTAACCGGCTACCTGCTCGACGCCATGCGGCTCGAGGCAGGGAGCCTGCAGAACGTTGCGACCTGGTGGCAGACCGTCATCGCTCGTGCCGCGCAGGCGGCGGACCGGTTGCTGGCCTCCAATCCAGTCCCGCTCGTCACCATCACGTACCGGTTCGACCGACCCGCCGGGCGGGCGGCGCTGGCGCGGCGACTAAGTCTCCGGCTGAGCGCGATCCTCCGGGGTGTCCTGCCCAGCGATCTGAACGCGGACGGGTCGACCGCCAACCGCGCCGAGATCGAGCGCGTCATCGCGGTTGCACTGCTGCGCCTGCGCGCCTTCCGTGGCGACCTGCTGGTAGGAGCGACGGCGCCGACGCCGGCCGGTCCCGCGGACACGGCGGCGACCGTCGAGAACCGGGAAACATCGTCTCCGTCGCAGGTGCCGGCGCTGACCGTCGAGTTGGCGGCGGCTGAACTGGCCGTCTGGATCGAATTGAACACGACAGCCTGGCGCGACATCAACCCGCTGCCGTGGCCGCAGGTCCCCCTGCCGGCGCACGAGGTCAGTGCGCACGCGGCCGGGGCGGCCCTGGAAGCCCTGCTCGGCGATTGGGACGAGAAAGCGGCCAACGCCGGCAGCGTCTACGCCGATCACCGGGATGCGCTGATTTCCGCCGCGATCCCCGATGTGGATCTCGCCGTTATCCGGCGGTTCACCGCCGCCGGCGGTCCCGACGCCATCGTGTTGCCGACCGACCGGGCGCGGGCGGTCGGGCTTTCGATGCTGGAGCAGTCCGCCTATGGCCTGTTCGCGTTTCCGGGCATGTTCGCCACCGCGGCGAGCTTCGATACCGCGCTCGGGGCGATTGCCGACCGCTTCCTTGCGGCGTCGCAGGAGGCCGCGAAGGCGGAACTGAAGGCGCGGCACGAGGCGGTTCGGCCGCGGCTGGACAGCGATCACCTGTACGCGGTCTGGGCCTACGCCCGTATCGCCGGTCGCACGCCCTGCGAGAACGCCCGCATAGTCTGGACCGGCCGCAGCGACGTCTTCCAGATCGCGGAGCCGATGGATATGCTCGGTGTGCAGCCCGTCTCCATCCGGCTTCCAGACCTGAAGAAGCTGCTGCGCGATCTGCCGCGGATTCCGAAAGCCCGCGCCCGTCCGAACGCTTCCGTCGTAACGCCCCCGGACTCCGGCGTTTCCGTTGGCCCGCTGATGTCGGATACGAGCCCACAACTCGGCTTTCAGTTGGTGTGTACCTACGGGATCCCGGTTTTCACGATCTGTGCCTGGATACTGTTTCAGGTCATCTACAACATCCTGAAAAACATACCGGGATTTACTTGGATGCCGCTGTTGAAGCGCTGCCGGCCGGGGGGATCCTGATGGTCGAAGCCGTGAAACTGTATGGTCGCGGCGTGAGCCTGCCGCTTCTGGACTTGTCCGGCTGGCGCTGGATCGAGGCCGAGGACGCCGTCAGTCAGGCGTTGCGGGCGATCCTCTTGACCGAGCCGGGCGAGCGCTTCGGCCGGCCGGACTTCGGAGTCGGCCTGCGCAGCTTCCTGTTCGCCCAGAACACGGTGGCGACGCGCACCGCCATCAGCGAGGCGATCCGCGCGGCCGTGGAGCGCGTGGAGCATCGCGTCACTCTCGACGATGTCCGTGTCGAGACCGACCGCCTGACGCCGACGCTGCTGCACATCGACGTGCGGTACCGGCTCAAGGACCGGCCGGGACCACGCAACCTCGTCGTCCAGTTCGACCTCAACGGCGCGGAGGCGACGCCATGACCCGCCACTCGGTGGTTCTCGACGATCGCAGTTGGGAGGATCTGCGCGACGAACTGGTCCGGCGAATTCCGGTCCACGCGCCCGAATGGACGGACCACAACCCCGGCGATCCGGGGATCGCGCTGGTCGAACTGTTCGCGTATCTCGGCACCAATCTGCTCTACCGGATGAACCGTGTGCCCGAGAAGGCGCACGCAGAGTTCCTGGACCTCCTGAACATCGATCGCCTGCCGGCGAAGGAAGCGCGAACTCTCGTCCGCCTGACGCCGCCGGCCGATCGCATCCAGCCGATCCTGGTGCCGTTCGGCGGCGCCGCGCCGGCGACGGTGGTGTCGGCCGAGGGCGGCGTCGACTTCGAGATCCAGGATGAGATCACGGTGCTGCCGCTGGCGACGCAGGCGTTCGTCAAGGTGCCGATGCCGGCACCGCCCGCATCGACGGTCGGGGACACCGCTATCCGGCAGCTCATCCAGGACCACTTCGACCTGACGGAGGCAGACGCCGCCGCGGTATCCCTCGATGCCTACGAGCCGTTGCGGCTGCAGGAGCCGGAAGGGGGGCTCGAGCCTCCGGTCACGGCGCTCGACGAAACGCTCGACCGAAGCCTCTGGATCGCGCTGCTCGCCGGCAAGACGTTGTACGAGCGGGCCGCGGACAAGGCCGCGTTCATGCGTCAGATCCGGCAGGAGATTGCAACTCGGCCGATATCGCTCGGCTTCCGCATCGACGACGACCTGTGCGGGGCGACGGACCACCACCATTGCCCGCGGCCCGACACGCCGCGCCCCCGCGACGCCCTCATCTGGCAGATTTCGACCGGGACCTACAAGGACCCCGCGGCGCCACGGATCGACGAGATCCTTTACCGCCGCCTCGCGGTCATGAGCGACGACACGGCCGACCTCAGCCGCAGCGGTGTCGTTCGCCTGCGCCTGCCGCGTTACACGGAAGCCGGCGCGCCCGGCTTCGGCGATTGGCACGACACTGGCATCGATCCCGATCTGCTCGGTATCGGCGAGATGCCGCCCCGTATCGACGACGACAAGGACGGTCCCCGCGTCGTCGCCTGGATCCGGGTGCGGAGGGCGTCGCCGACCGCGCCGTCGCCGCGTCTGCACCGCGTCGGCGTCAACATGGTCGGTGCCCGGCAGTCGGTGAGCGCCGCGGGCGAACTGCTCGGTTTCGGCAGCGGCAGCCCGAACCAGACGTTCAAACTGTCGCGTTCGCCGGTTCTGCCGGGCTCGCTCACCGTCCAGGTGCGCGGCCGCGACGGCTGGACCACGTGGACGCTCGTCGATCATCTCGCCGATGCCCGGGCCGACGATCCGTTCTGCATGCTGCAGGAGTCCTACATCGTCTTCGGCGACGGTCTGAACGGTCGCGTGCCACGGCCGGGCGAGGCGGTCCGAGTGCTCGGCTATCGCGTCGGCGGCGGCGCGGCCGGCGATGTCGCCGCAGGTGCCGTCAAGCGTGTCCGGGCGTCGGGCGAGTCGGGATTGCTGAAGGTCGAAAATCCGTTCGCCGCAACCGGCGGCGCCGACGCAGAAAGCGATCTGGAAGCGGCTCGGCGGGCCCCGCGTGTCCTCAAGCACAACCACCGCGCCGTCGCTCGCGAGGACTTCGCCTTCCTCGTCACCGAGGAGTTCAAGGGCTGCGTCGGGCGGGTCGAAGTATTGTCGCGGCACATGCCGTTCGAGCGCGTCGACGAGGTGCCGGGCGTGGTGACGCTCGTCGTGGTGCCGGCCTACGACCCGATCCATCCCGACACGCCGACACCTGACCGGACCCTGCTCGATGAGATCTGCTGCTACCTGGAAACCCGGCGCCTGGTGACGACGGAGCTCTATGTCACGCCGCCCGAATACGTCCGCGTCTGGGCGTCCGCCGCCTACGAGACGGAACCGGGATACGGCCCCGAGACGGTCGACCGCTGGGTAGAGCTGGCGATCCACCAGTTCCTGGCGCCGCTGCCACCGTACGGACCGACGGGCGGGGGCTGGGACTTCGGCCGCACGGTGCGGTCGGGCGACATCGAAGCCGCGATCCTCAGGGTCGAGGGCGTGCGCCTCGTCTACCAGGTCCGCCTCGAAGGCGCCGAGATCGACGCGCGCGGCCAGACCCGCGACGTGAGCGAGGCCGTCCACCTGCGCAAGTGGCAGCTTCCCCATCTGGCCAAGGTGCAGCTCGCGGCCGGCGAGGTCGCCGAACCGATCGCGCGCGAGGAACCGGTGGCGGGCGGCGGACCCGCCGGCGGGACGGCCAGCGTCCCCGTTCCCATCGACCGGGAGGAATGCTGATGGGCGCACTGGCCTTCCAGCATGTGGCGATGGCCGACCTCTGGTCGCGGTGCGATTTCGACCGCCTGCGGATCGAGCCGGCGACCCAGACGGTGAGGCTGGCCGCGCTGGAAGCGGTGGACGAAGACCACGACCGGCCAGGCACGGCGGCGTTCGATGCGCGACGCGATCGCGTCGGCGGGGCCGTCGCCATCGCCTGCCGCCCCGATCTGTGTGCACCGGGGGTGGCGGTGCTCGCTGATCCCGTCCGGCACGGGCTGTTTCGCCTCGCACCCTCCGGCTGGATCTCTTTGATGGAACCGGCCGTCCCGGCTCCGGCGGGCCCGTTCCGGCCGCGCGCGCCCGAGCCCGGGCAGGCGATGACGCCGGCGGCGCTGCAAGCGGATGCGTTTGGTCGGGTGTGGCTCTGGGATCGCGCCGCCAACCGCCTCCTTGTCCTTGACGGCGGCAGCCTGCAGGTCTTGGCCGAGGTGCTGCCGCCGGCGACCGTGACAATCGGCGCGGTCGCCGTCTGGGCGGGCGGCGTCCTGATCGCCGACAGCGCCGCGCCGCGCCTGTGGCAGCGTCCGCCGGCCGGCGACTGGTCGGAAGTCCCGCTCGACGCGATCACGCCGGAAGGGGCCGTCGGCAACCCGCTTGATCCCTACACGGCGATCGCCGGTTCGGGACATCCGCGCGGCGCCGCCTACCTCCTGCTTCGCCCCGACGACGCGACGCAACCGTGCGGGCTGCTGGTGCTCGACGCGACCGGCCTCAGCGCGGTGGACCTCGACGAGCTGGAGGACCCGCTGTACCTGCTCGCTCTCCCGGACGGCGTGCTGATCGGAGAAGCATTCCCGGCGGCGGGTCATACCGGCCTCCACCTGTTCTTCCGCTATGTCTGGAGCTCCGACAGCCGCAGCCTGACCCGCACCGAGGTGTGGGCCGTTCGCGGCTTCGACGGTCGCGCCCTGTATCTGGACCACGAGGATGCGATGTGGGCGACCACCGCCGACGGTGCGCGACGCCTGTTCGAAAGCGCGCCGCGGCTCGCGTCCGAAGGCATCCTCGAGACCTATACGCTTGACAGCAACCAGTATGGGTGCGCTTGGCACCGAGTGTTCCTGGACGTCTGCCTGCCGCGAAACACGACGCTCGCGGTGTATGCCAAGACCTCGGATGCGCGCCTGCCGGAGGCCCTGCGCCGCGATCCGCGTCCGCCGGCGGAACGCCTCACGGCGACGATGCCGATGGCGAGCGAGCCGCAGGCAGTCAGCAAGGCCTGGGCCGATCTGCCGCTCGGCTCGCGGACGCCTGACGACTGGGATGAGTGGCTCCCGGTCGGCCTGCTCGATCGCCGCGAGGCTTACGCTGATCGGCCGTTCTTCGATGCCGATCGGGCGTTGCCGTCGGAGGATCTGTGGCCGCGTGCCGCCGAACCGCAGGCGTTGCCGCTTGAGACCCTGGAAGGTCTGATCAAGAACCCGAAAGGGCGTTTTCTGTGGCTGCGAATCGTTTTCGACGGTGACAGCCGCCGCTCGCCGGCGCTGAAGGCCGTGCGCACCACCTTCGTGCGCCCGTCGCTGCTGAACCGGCTGCCCGCCTACTGGCGCGCCGACGAGGAGGCGGCCGGGATCGCCGACCGGGCGCTGGCGCTGTTCGAGGCCTTCGATACGGAACTCAACGATCGGATCAGCGCGATCCCGGGCCTGCTCGATCCGGCGAACTGTCCCGCCGACGTCCTGGACTGGCTGGCCGGGTTCACCGGTCTCGTCTTCGACACCCGGCTGAGCGAGGCGGTGCGGCGGCAGCTGCTGCTGGAAGCCGCCTGGCTCTATCGCATGCGCGGCACGGTGCCGGCGATGGAGCGCCTGTGCACCATCCTCGCCGAAGCGCCGGTCGTCGTCGTTGAGGGGTTCCGGTTGCGGCGCAGCGGCGGCGTCGAACTCGGCGACCTGAGGCGGCACGCCGACGGCACGCCGGTCGGTGTTCTCGGCGGTGCCGTCCGGCTCGGCTCGGCCCCTGGCGGGGACCTTGGCGATGAAGCCTGGGAAATGGAGCTGCGCGCATCGTTCGAGGATTCTCAGCCGCCGCCGGGCCGCCCGGCGGGAGCTCGGCGAAGTCCCGTGCCCGCGCCGCGACCCGGAGCCGCCGCTCGACGACACCGAGCCGATCCCTCTCTACCGTCGCTTCGCCCACCGCTTCACGGTGATGGTCATGGGAGCCTGTCGCCAGGTGCGCGAAGACATCCTCGAGACCGCCATCGAGATCAACAAGCCCGCCCACACCATCCACCGCATCTGTTGGCTGGATAGCGGCTTCCGCCTGGGAGTCACCACGTATGTCGGCCTCGGCACGCGCTTCGGGCCGGGCGAGGCCTTCGCGCCGGGCATCCTCGGCACGACCGAACTCGGCGGCCGCAACACCCTCTCGCGCCGCCCGGCCAATCGTCCGGCCGCGGGCTTCTTCGTCGGCAAATCGACGTTGTCGAAAGGCGGCGTCCTGAGCTGTCCGGACTTCGGCGGCGGACCCGAGACGACAGGAGGTCATCCATGTCATTGACAGGCGACTCGTTGCTCTTCGGACCGGCGGACACGGAAGACCCAGCGGTGCCGGGCGATCCCTGGTCGCGTCTGCGCTTTCTCTACGGCCAGTTGCTCGGCGCCCGGGACTTCACCGATGAACAGCGCGCGCACGTGCTGCGGCATCGCCTGCACTTGGCGCTGGCGCACGGGGCGGGAACGGTCTGGGGCCTGCGTGTTTCCGACGGACCGGCTGCCGAACCGGAACCGCGGCCCGAGATCATCGTCGCCGCGGGGCTGGCGGTCGACGCCCTGGGGCGAGAGATCTACGTCAACCAGGACCAGTGCCTCGACATCACCCAGCTGCATGATACGCCGCTCTGGGAAGAGATGACCGGGCTCGATCGCCCCGATGAAGCCCGGGAGGGGCGTCAGGCCTTTGTCGTCCTGTCTTATCTCGCCTGCCTGAGCGATCGGATTCCGGCAATCGAGCCGCCGTGTTCGAGCGGCGACGAGTTGGCGCCCTTCGGCCGCATCAATGACCGCTTCCGCATCGATCTGGTCGCGAAACCACCCGAGCCGGAATTCATCGACCTGCAACGGCCGTGGCTGGACAAGCTGATGCCGCGTCCGAACGACGGTGACTGGGCAAACCCCCGCGAAGCGCTGCTCGACCATGTGATGAACACGCAACGACCCGACATTCCCCCGCTGTCCGCCTACTGGTTGCAGACGATCGAGGCGCCGTTGCTGCTGGCCCGGGTCGAGCTGGTGCTCGACGAGGCGGGCGGTGTCCGCCGCACCGGGGTCCTGCTCGGTCGACAACAGCCCGCGCGCCATCCTGCCATCGAGCCAGCTTCTGGCGGAGCAGGTGTTCGGCCAGCGCCTCGTCGGACGAGACCATCGCCGGCCGCTGTGCCTGATGCGCATTGAGGCTCAGGGCGACGGGCAGGCAACGTTCAAGCTGCACTTCTCGCACAAGCTCGCGGCGCTGAACGACGCCGCCCGCGCCGCCGTCGTGTCATTGCAGACCTTCGACGGCGCGAGCTGGAAGGATGTCCTCGACACGAGCGAGATCGCTGACGACTGGCTGACCATCACCAGCGCGCCGGGCGCGTTCGCCGCCGGCACGCTCTACCACCTCCACGTCAACGGGGCCGGGCCGTCGCCGCTGATCGGCGCCGCGGGCGAGGCGCTGGCCGGCTGGTGGGGCGACGGCGTGCCGCCGATGGGTGGCGGGCGCGACATCTCGATCGTCAGATCATGGCAGCCGGCCGCCTGACGCGACCGGCCAACGGGAGACCATCGCCATGCCCACCAACAGCAAGGACCGTATTGTCAGCCTCTTGAAGGACATGGAGGGACCGGTCGAGCTTGACGCCGCCGACCTGCGCATGCTCGTCAACTTCGCGGCGTCGTACGGCAAGGTCGAAACGGCGGTCGAGTCCCCGTCGAAGGAGATCGCGCTGGACTTCCGACGCTGGTTTACCGGTCGTTTCGGGGACGGCTTTCCCGAGGGCCGGCACGGCGATATCTCCGGCTACAACGGCCTGTTCCGGATCAACTGGTTCAACGGCCGCTATCTGACCGCGGAGGCGTTCAAGGCCCAGGACATCTACTGGGACCACCGGACGCGTTTCCTCGGCCGCATATTTCCGCAAGGCGTCTCCTGGGGGCTCGGGCTGTCGATCCCGGGTGCGCGGCCGCCCGGGTATTCCGAACTCACTGGCCGCAGGGGAAACCCGCATTCCCGAGAAGGGTTCGATCTCCGGTAGCGAGATGGTGACCCTGTCGCCGGGTGAGGCCATCGACGGCAACGGCCGCCCCATCATCGTCGGGGCACCCTATCACTTCTGCTTCAACGACCTGATCACCGCCCACAAGGCGCGGCCGATGGTGGTTGGTGTCGCCACCCACCGGTTCATGCCATGCATCTGCGTCAATCCCGATCCGACCGCACCGCGCGATCCGGGGGCCGCGATCCGGCCGGGCCCCTACCTGCTCTGTATCGAGCCGGAGGAAACGCCGCAGGGTGAGGCCGCGCGTTACGGCGAGCTTTGCGGGCACGAGCGCGCCATCCATTGCGAGGCCGACGGCTGGCGCGGCGGCTTCGGCCTGTCCCTCGCCTACTTCCCGGTGGCGCTGCCGGGGGCGGAGGAGATCCGCACGGAGTGGGACCTGCGCGGCGTCCTTTCCGCCTACTACTACAACGTCTTCGAGCACAATCTCATCAAACGGTGGGACAAGCCCTTTGCGGTCGATAATGGCTTCTGCGATCCGACCGGACCGATGGAGCACGTTTCGGGCTGCGTGCCACTCGCCATGGTCTACGTGGCTCACGACGGTAGCCTGGTGTTCCTCGACAGCTGGATTCCGCGACGCCCCCTCGCCGCGACCGCCGCGCAGTCCTCCAGCCGGGTCACGATCGGCGCGCCCGCGGACGCGGCGTGCTTCGCGCGCATCCACCAGTTCCAGTGCATGCTGGCGCAAAGCCTGCGCGTCGCCCCGGTCGATGTCACGCCTCCGGCAAAGCCGCTGTACTTCAACCTTTACGACCGCGGCTTCCGCAACATCCCGCCCGTCGGCTTCCTGCCGGTGCAACCGATCGACGTGCGCCAGATCAGGGAGGGGGCGGACTCCCACGACGCGATTGGTGCCCTGTCCGGTCTGATGACAGCCAGTCCCCACGCCGCGTTGGTGTTCGGGACGATCCTTGCCGCGGACCGGTACTTCAAGGGGACGACGGTATTCCCGTACTACGTCGTTGCCCTCCACGACGACGACATCCTGGAGGATGTCGGCAACGCGTTCGCCAAGGACCCGATTGTCGTGCGCTCGCTCCGCAAGACCTGGATCGATCGGATTTCCGTGGAGGTGGTTGCGGACACGGCCGAAGCCGCCGGAGCCGCAGCGCCGGCGGAATCCTCCGACATGGGCGCGAGGTACGTCGAGGTCGTCCGGGCCATGAACATCAGTTCCGCCTACAGCCCGTTCACCGTCTTCGTCCGGTTGCTGGGAAGCAAGGTCTGGGCACTGGTGACGCACATGGACGCCATCATCAATCGCCAATTGGAAGTGGTGAAGGTCATCGTGCCGCTGCAGGGTGTTCGGCGGCCGCATCCGGTCGTCGGAGAGACCGAGACCGATGCCATGACGTCCCTTAGGGAGCTTGCCGCGAATACTTTCGGGATAGACCTCGGGACGGTCTCCAGCGAAGAACTGGCGCGGGAGGCTTCGTATTCGTTTCCGCGGCATTTCGTCTGCTACGTCAAACAGCGGGTCGTTTTGCTCGACGTGCTTTACCTGATGCTTTCGCTGCTGACGCTGACGCGAAGGAGAGTGCCGATGGCCTACGCGACGATCGACAAGGTGATGGCAATGCAGCCGCTGGAATCGGAAGAGCCGGTCGACTTCGCGCTGGTGCGCAAAGCACTGCGTGAGACCTCCTCCGAGGACCGGGCGATGATCGCCGCCGCGGCGTCCCTGCCGGAGGTGCGCCGGGTGCTGACCGAAGCCGTCCATCTGGCCGCGCCCGGCATCGCCCGCGAGGGGGTTCTGGAACGGTTCCGTGGTCGCATCGACGAACGTGCCAAGGAACTCGAAGCCGCCGGCACTGCCTCCGAGGCGGCGCGAACCCGCGCCGTCGAAGAGATCTCGGAGGCCTATGCCCTGGAGGTGCCGGCGTTCGAGCCGATCGCCGCGCTCGCCCTGGTTCTGGACGGCGACAGCATGGATGCCATGCTGCGCGACGTCCAAACGATCAGCACCCGCGACATCGCCGTCGCGGTCCCGACCGGCGACCAGAGCATCGCCGATCTGGAACTCGAAAAGGTGGCCCCCGCCGTCTTTACCGACGATCGCGGCAAGCTGTTCTACGCGAGCCTCCGCTCCGGCCTCACGGGGCGCAAGGCAGCGGACTTCGTCCCGGGGCTGGAGAGCGACATCACCGTCGGGCGCGTGCTCGAGCTTCCGGAGAAGAAAGCCGTGGATCTGCTGGGCGGCAAGGACAAGCTCGCGGCATTCCTCAGGAAGACGCGGCCCGCGCTGAAGGCGGTGCGGACGGGGGCGGCCGACCTTGCATCGCTCGAGCCGAGCGATGCGATGAAGGAACGCTACACCGCCCTGGTCGAGGCAGGCAGCAAGCCAAGCGACGCGTTCGACGCGGTAATGGCCGAGTTCGCGACAAGCACCGAGGACGGCAAGCTGATCGGCACCCTCAAGTCCGCGCTGAAGGCGACGGGCGAGGGCGACCGGACCGGGCTCGCCGGCGTCCTGTTCCGTGCCGGCAAGTTCCGCCCGCGGGTGCCGTGAGGGTCGAGAGCCGATGATCGAGCAGGCGTTCGTCGAGCGGATGCATACGGCAATTCTCGTGCCGCCGGGCCTCGAGACCGGGCCTTTGCGGCATGACCTCGACCGGGTCGCGACGCACGGCCTCGGTCAGGCGTTGCACGGCTCGCCGCTGTCGCGTCTGCCGGAACGGTCCGTCCTGCTGATCCGGCAACTGAAGCTGCGCCTGCGCCTGCCCGAAGCGACGCTCCGGACCGGCGACAGCGCGATCGCATCGTCCGACGCGCTGGTCCGGGCGTGGTGTCGGGCGATCCGAACGGGCGTCGATACCTTGGCGGCTCCCGTCCTCGCACGTTCGGGCGCGCCCTTCATCAACGGCGAGATCGCCTATTTCCCCGACGTTCGTATCGCCTGCGCGGAGGCCCTTCGGGCCGCGCAGGCGGATGATCACGATACCTGGTGGGTGGACATGCTGATCGACGGGGACGCACCGGCCGCGGTCGGCCGGGACCGCCGTGCGCGCCTCGCCGCCATCGTCATGGCCTGCCGGCAGTTGGGTGCGCGGGAGACGGCCGCGATCTTCGCTCTCGTCCTCGATCGCAGCGCCGGGGGGATCGCCGCCACCCTTCCGGCGCCTGTTTTGGACGGACTGATCCGTTTCCTTGTGGGTGCGCCGACGTCGGGGGTTGCCCGACCGACGGCGCTGTCCGCGGCCGGGTCGGACACGGAAATCGAGGAGTGTCGCGAGGCGCTGGTCCGGGTCTCGCCCGCGAGCGCCACGTGGATCCGCCGGTCATCCCCGGCTGCTGTCCGGCTTGCGGCGGCCGTCGCTCTGGCGAGCGGCGTGGCCGACCGGCACCCGCGCGAGGCCCGGGCGCTCCGGGTGGCCGCCGACGGACGCGCCGGCGCCGACATGCCTCCTTCGGCGCTACCGACCGCGAGCGAGACGCGTGTCGCGCCGGTCAACCGGAAGACGGCATCTGATGATGCGGACCGGTCCGTCTTGCGGGGTTCGGTGACGCTGCCGGCCACCGGGCGCGCCCGCTCGGAGGCGTCGGCCCACCCCGTCGCCGAGCCAGCCTTGCGAGGAGCGGACGCGGTCGGATCGAATGCCGAAGTCGTCGCCGAAGCCGCCGCGGCGGCGCCCGGCCATCCGGTGGACATGGCAGGACTTTTGTTCTTGATCCGCCCGGCTCTGGCACGGTTCGGCGACCGCAGATCACAGCCGCCGGCGGACGCCGCGCCGCAGGCCTGCCTGCATGCGCTGGGCCGTCTGGCCGGCAACGTCGTCCTTGGCACCATCCCGGTGGGGGAGCGGCCCGCATGGCGGCAGCGCAATGCGGTCCTGCTGGGCGTGATCGCGGGGGCAGCGGCCCCGGAGAACGATGCAGCGCTTGACGCTCTTTGGGCGGAAGCGGGAGCGAGCGCGCACGCATGGGCGGAGGCGGGCTTTGCCCGCCTTGCCGAACGGCTGCCGGCCGACATCTCCGCCGCCTCGCCGCACGCGGGCGACGATCCCTGGACGCGCCTGATCCTGCGATCGGGGCATCTCGAGCTGACGCCGACGCACGCGACCCTGCACCTGCCGATGGAGCGGGTCGATCTGGCGCTGCGCCGGGCTGGCTGGGACATCGATCCAGGCTGGTTGCCGCTGCTCGGTCGGGTCATTCGCTTCGTCTACCGGGACGATCGGAGCATTCGATGACGATCTCTGCACAACTCCCGGGGCGGGACGGAGGCCGGCTCAGCGACCGGCTGGTGGCGTTGGTGCTGCTCCGGCTCGTCGCGGCCGGGTTCCGGCCCCCGGTTCCGGGCTTCGATGGCGAGGGTGCTGACGTACAGGCGCGCCTCGTGGAGACCGCCGACGGCATGATGGCAATGCTCGCCGAAGCGGCCCTTCACGCCGATGATTCCCTGGTTCGGGTTGCCCATGCGTACGGCCTGTCGGCGCTCGAGCTGGAACTGCTGGCGTTCGCCCTCGCGCCGCATTGCGATGAGCGGATCGGCACTGTGTTTCAGAGCCTTGCCCCGGGATTCCGCCGGCTGACGGTTGCCGACGCCCTCGGCCTCGCGGTCGGCCGCGACACGGACCGGATGACCCTGCGCCGGCACCTGCAAGGGAGCAGCCTGTGGCGGCTCGGCCTGCTGATACCTGATACCGCGGACCTGTTCGAGCGCCGCCTCATCGCTTCTCCCGCGCTGCCGCTGGCACTCCAGCCGCCGGCGTGGGACCAGTCCGTGGTCTGCGGCGCCGCGAGGGTGCGGCTGCGCGATTGCGGGACGTGGACGGCCCCGCGGGACCGGCGCGACGCACAGGCGGACGAGCTCGGCCGGCGGTTCGCCGAACGGCCGTTCCGCGGCCTCGTCCTCGATGCGCCGGCGCCTCACCACGCGCGGGCTCTGGCGGAGGCCCTGGCCCGGCGGCTCGGGCTGCCGCTGCTGGACCTGCGACCGGTCGGACAGGGGGTCGAAGACCTGTTCGAGATCGCCTGCATCCTCGCCGCGGCATGGGGCGTCGTGCCACTGGTCGACGTTCGCGACGCCCGGGCCGATGTGCGGATGCCGGATGCGCCGGCGCTCGGCGTCCCCGTTCTGGTCTCGGCTCCGCTCGGCGGGCGCCTGATCTCCGAGAGCGGCGATGGCGATATCGTCACCGTGCGGCCGGTCCGTCCCACGACCCGCGAACGGGAGGCGTCGTGGTTGTCCCTGCTCGACGCGCCGGTGGACGCCGCCATCGGCGAAGCCATCGCGTGCCTTGCCCTCCAGGACGTGCCGGTCGAGACCATGCGCCGCTGTCTCGACGAGGCGCGCACCCTTGCCGGACCAAAGGCGCCGCTGACCGCCGAGCACGTCAACCGGGCGTTTCTCGGCATCCAGGCGCTGCCGCCGACGGCGTTCGGCCAGGCCGTGCATCCCGCGGTCCTCTGGTCGGCGCTGGTGCTCGACGGAAAGACCGCGGCGCTGCTGGAGGACGTGGTGCGGCGCGTCCGGCATCGGGCAAGGGTCTACGAGGACTGGGAGATGGATGCGCCGCGGACGTCGGGCGTCGTCACGCTGCTGCACGGCGAGGCCGGGACCGGAAAGACCCATGCGGTCGAGGCGATCGCCACGCGCCTCGCCATGCCGCTGCTCCGGGTCGACCTGTCCACCGTCGTCTCCAAATACATCGGCGAGACGGAGAAGCATCTGGCCGAGCTGTTCGAGGCAGCGCAGGGCTTTCGCGCCATCTTGTTCTTCGACGAGGCCGACGCCCTGTTCGCCAGACGCACCGGCGTCAGCGACAGCCACGACCGCTACGCCAACCTGGAAACCAACTACCTGTTGCAGCGTCTGGAAGCGTTCGACCAGGGCATCGTCTTCCTGGCGACGAACCTCAAGCGGAACATGGACGATGCGTTCGTCCGGCGCATCGGCGTCTCCATCCACGTGCCGCGGCCGACGCCCCTCGAACAGATGGCGCTGTGGGCGCTGCACGTCCCCGAGGTCGCGCGCGGTGACGCCCTGGATTTCGGCCTGATCGTCGAGCGCTACGACTTGGTCGGCGGCGAGATCCGCAATTGTGCGCTCACCGCGGGATTCTCTGCGGCCGCCGATGGCGGTCGCATCACCATGCATCACCTGGAGCGCGCCATCGCCCAGGAACTGGAAAAGATGGGACGGCCGGTTCCGCACTCGGCCGGGACCATCGCCCCGTTTCCCTTAAGAACCACCAGCCAGGCGCAAGCCGGGAGGTCATCGTGCCGACACTGACAGAAACAATCGACGATCTTAGGGCTACCCTTGCCACCGCCATGGCGGTCAGCAGTGCCGCTCCGGAAGCCGCCGCGTTGCAGGCCGCCTACGCCGAGCGCGACGCCATTCTGCGAGATATGGAGAAAACGCTCATCCGGGTCCAGGCCGAGGCACTGGCGCTCGATGACATCGATGCCGGTGCCCGGCAGGCGGCGCAGACCTACTTCGATGACATCGCCGGGATCCGCGGGCTGCTGAGTGCTGCCGGCGGACTGGCGGAGGTCGTCGACAACGAGAAGGCGGCCCTGCGCTCCGCCCTCGGCGAAGCCCCCGACGCTGCCGACAGCGCCTGGCTGACGCCCCTGCGCGCGGCGATTCCGGCCGTCGATGCGGCGATCACGACCCCGGTCACGACGGCCGAGGCAGACCTGGCAACGGCCGACGGCGAGTACGAATCCGCCCGCGAGACCTTCACGAGCCAGACCCAGGCGATGGCAGCCGGGCGCCTCCAGATCGCCAACCACGCGGCGCATGCCGCGGCCACCGCCCAGGACGTGTACGAGCACCTGGAAGCCGCGAGGAAGGCCCGGGATGCCGGCAATCTGGCGGCCGCCGTCGTCGCTTTCGATGCGGCGTTGTCGACGCTGGCTTCGCTGACCGATCCGGTCGACATCGGCGCGGACACCGTGGCGTTCGATGCCGACAATTCCAGCAGCGCTGCGCTGGACAGCGCCATCCGCGACGAGTGGTCGCCGGTCAAGGGGTCGTATCAGGACGCGCTTGCGACGCTCATCGAGAAGGAAACGGCCCGGTTGGAAGCGCGGCTGGCGCTCGCCAACGCCCGCATCGCTTCAATCCAGGAGCAGGCCAGTCGCGACGTCGACGCCGCGGCGGCGGTGCAGGCCGTGCTGGACAGCTAGGCCGGAACCCGCGTCGTGGCTGCCACGGTCGCTCCGAGCCGCAAGCCGCGAAACAGCGGCCGCGACGATCGCCAGGGCGGTGCGAAGACCGGTCATATCGCCGACCAGGAACGTGCGCTGAGGGTCGGCGCGACGCACGGCGTGACGGAGCGCGAGGCCGGCTTGGTGCACCGGCGCCCGGACACAGCTTCAGTCGCATCGTCTCGAGAGATGCGAGATGCAGCCTTCCCGGATCTCGCTCAGCGGCTGTCACGCCCCAGCGGCACGGACATCCAGACTGCGCTCGCTCCGGCCTCCGTCCCGAGGGAGGGCCCGCTGCAGACGAAGCTTTCCGTCGCCCAGCCGGGCGACGCGTACGAACAGGAAGCGGACGCCGTCGCCGATCAGGTGATGCGCATGGGCGGCAGCGCCTGCTGCCCCTCTTGTGCTGAGGGCAAGGAGTGCGAGGTGCACCCGGCGCGCGTCCAGCGCATGGCGGGCGACGCGGAGGGTGGCATTGAAGTGCCCTCCGACCTCGAGCCGCGCATTGCCAGGATGCAGCAGGGGGGCGAAGTCGGTGCCGGGCGAGGTGCGCGCCAAGATGGAGCCGCGCTTCGGTCGGGACTTTTCCGGCGTGCGCATCCACCGCGACGCGGAGGCGGCCAGCACGGCTCGGGCGCTCGGCGCCCGCGCTTACACGCTCGGCGACCATGTCGCATTCAACTCCGGCGAATACTCCCCGGGCACCGCCTCCGGCGACCACCTCATGGCGCATGAGCTGACGCACGTCGCCCAGGCGCGCGACGACGTTGTTCGCCGACAGTATGAGGATGAGGCGCAGGCGCCCTCAATCGAGAGCGACCCCGCTGTCAGCGAGGAAGAGCGCTTCCGGTCTCAGCTCCGGGTAGAGCTGGCAGACGAGATCGACGCGCTCCGCCGATCCGACAACTGCGACACACGAACATACGGCCAGCGCGCGGGCCTTCTCCTCCTCTTCGGCAGCGAGCCGCTACCAGACAACGAGGCGGGCGTCGAGGCATATCGCGAATGGCTATTCGTGACAGCCGATGAGGAGGAGAGCACACTCGATGTGCTTCCCGGTATGGCGCTCGACGCTTCCCCGGAAGCCTTCCCCGTGACATGGGCGACACTCTTCGGCCAGCTACTTTTTTTCGACCACTCGGTCGTCCAGGATTATTTTGTTGCTACCGCCGAGGCCTACTCGACGCTCCTGACGATGAGTGCCGAACTTCCTGAGGAAATCTGGGAAGTCGGGCTGCCGGTGCCGTTCGAGCGCGCGCGTGGGATCCGCCGTTTCTACTTGTCAACGTCACACGCGGCACTCGAGTATGCCAACCCGGCGCGCGAGTTCGCCGCTGCCGGTCTTGTCTACACGCGCGCCCTGTGGCGCTACGCCTTCTATGCCCGGTGGAACAGATCGGCGGAAGTGTTGGTGGAGGCTATACGCAACTGCAGTCTTGCCCCAGACGTCGCCGCCTACAACGACTTCCGGGAAAACTTCGCCGACGCTTTCGCGGCCTTGCCAGAGCGTCTCGGCGCAGCCGAGAGTGAGGAGGAACTCACGGAGGTGGAGTCCGCTGCGCTGGAGATACAGAACGCGATCTTCGCCGTCGGGATTTTAAGCGGCCTCGAAGCGCTGCTCGGGATCCTGGCCGGATGGTCGAATGCGCAGGACCTGTTCGACGCCGGGGTCGCCGGCGCAGATGTCGAAGTGGCCGGCGCTGCCGACATTGACAAGTTTCTCCACGCTCTCACATGGGCTTCGGACCACGGCTATTTCGGCGACGCGGCAGAGCATATCCTCGACGCTCTTCTTGAGAATGGCGTCGAGATTCTTGCGAAAACGCTCGGCATTATCGCGGCCGGTGTCGCCGTGCAATTCGTTCCCGGCCTCAACGTGGCATTTGATGTCGCCCTCTTCCTCTACGGTGGTCTTGACCTGATTGAGGCGATCGACAGCATCGCAACAGCCATCGACCGAGTTTTTTCGGCGACGACAACTCTCCAACTGCAGCGCGCCAGTGCCGAACTGGCACTCGTCCTATTGGCCGACGGCGCGACCTCACTAGTCGACATAATTCTATTCATGGTGTCGCTGCGTGGCGTCAAAGGCAGGGCGCGAGAGATCAGTCGCCGAACCCCCGACATCACCAACGAAGAAGCGCTTCGCCGCGCCCTCCGAGAAGCGGACGACGAGGCAAGCCGGGCCATCATGCGAGCCGGCGAGTACGACACTTGGAAAGCGAGCCTGAATTCCGAGACGCGTGCGCTCCTCAATGCCGATGAGGGTCTGAGCCGGCTCTATCAATCGATGGACCCGCGTGTACGGTCGATCTTCACACACTGTGCAAGTATTTGTATCCCGACAAATGTTACGAGGGCGCAGATATCGGTAGTCGTTCGCTTCGTGGATTTTGTCGGCGAAGTTGCCATGGGGCGCCTGAAGATCCTATTCCATGTTCAGCGAAATAACATAGGACGGGCTGTCAACGACCTCCAGCGTGTTCGGGACATAGACGGCCTAGACGCGCTGCTCCAAAGAACATTAGCCAGAGAAGCCAATCCACCAACGGCACCAATCCTGACGCAAGGAGCGGCTACTGCAGCACGGAATTCCACCGGCACGGCGGTTGGCGGCACTCGCTTACCGCGGATCTTAGATGGTGAGGGATGGCTCCTTCAGACCGAAGGCAATGCAGGATTGATCCCTAGGCAGATTGTCGATCGGCTACGCAATCGTTCGTACGGTAGTTTTTCAGAAATGCAGGCAGACTTCTGGCGGGAAGTCGCTCGAGACGACGTATTGTCAAGCGGTTTCAATCGGCGGAATCGCATCCTCATGTCGCGCGGGGAAGCACCGTTCGCGCCGTCGGCACTTCAATACGGCGGGGCGAGCGGTGGTCGTTACACCTTGCATCACATCCGGCCGATCGAACATGGCGGTGGTGTCTACGATATGGACAATCTGCTGATAGTTAGCCCGCGGCTCCATGCGGGAGCGATACATGCGCCGACACGGCGCCTACCTCGCTTCCGACAGATGCCCCTCGAGTGATCTCCTAGATACGGGAAAACAGCATGCCAAGGACCCTTAGTCGCCCCGAACTTGTCGAGCTAGCGGAAAGAATTCTTGAATTGAAGCTCGCTGGGGAGGAGCTGGACAAGGCGGTCGCGCTGTTTAAGGAGAACGTTAAAGACGAGGCCGTCCTGGATCTCGTCTTCTGGTCGGACGAGCAAATCACAGCAGAAGAACTCGTCGCGCGTGGGCTAGAAGAAGAACGTTGATCCTACCAATTTTGATCAAGTTGTTTAAGGAAGTAGTTCGAGAAAGGCACGCCATTTAACGAAAAGAGAACGTTCACGACCAACGACGACAAGACAGAGGACGGTGGCGCGTAGTGTCGTACATAAGTATTTCGAGGATCTACCACATCTACTTGAGCGAAACGCGGAAGTGTTCTTATCCCAAGGAGCACTTCGCGACGGGCTTGAAAGGAACACCGTGTTCCTCATCCAGACTACCCGCCCGGAAGAGAACCAAGGATAGACCGCTTGGATTGGGAAACAGCCGAAGTCATTGAGATAGGCCCGAGTTCGCTCGCGCCAAATTTTTCGCGGAAGCGTGGCAATATGCGGAGTGGATGAATTGCTTCAAGCCAAGAACAGATGGAAAAGAAATGGTGGACGGGTCCGTCTAGACTAGAACCTACGACAAGGAGACCGTTCGAGAGTTCCTGAGGAGGATTGGATACTTTGAACGGGTCCGCTGATGACTTTTCTTACCCGTTGACATTCGTGAGCGAGAGTAAGTGCGGTCGCCTCCACAGAGGAATGCGGGGATCGGACGCACTTCAACCCGCCCCATCGGGGGGCTGCCCGAGTTCCACTATCCCTTCCACAACAAGGCCGTTACCGTTGCCACCTGCGGGCGCATCTGCCTCAGTCGCAGGAAGATCACCGCCGCCGGGTCTTCGCCGGCGGGACGGTCGGCATCAAGCAGCTCAACGGCCATCTCTGGCTCGCCAGCATTGCGCACTAAGATGTAGGCTGCTTCGACGACGAAACCGGCAGGCGGCAGGCTGGAGCCGATCGCCAACCCTCGGAGCAAAGGTGTTACCCGTGTCTCCGCGATGAACCGTCACCTATGTGTCCGGAACGGACCTTCTGAGCGATGGTGCCGGCAGCAGGATTTGAACCCGCGACCCCCTGATTACAAATCAGGTGCTCTACCAACTGAGCTATGCCGGCGCACCTTCAGGCGTAGCAGCGCAGATAAGCCGTCGCAAGCAGCGGCGCCATCACCCGCCGCGATCCAGATGTCGGCGGGCAACGTAGAGGGCGACAGCGGCGGCGTTGGAGACGTTGAGGCTGGCAAGCGTGCCGCTGGTCGGCAGGCGGGCGAGGCGGTCGCACCTGTCCCGGGTGAGACGGCGCATCCCACGGCCTTCCGCTCCCATCACGAGGGCGATTCGGTCGCCGTCCATCGCCGTCTCTATGGGCGTCCCGGCCGTCTCGTCGAGACCGATGCGGGTGAAGCCATACGCCGAAAGCTGGTCGAGGGCGCGGGCGAGATTGGGCACGAAAACCAGCGGAATCAGGTCGAGGGCGCCGGACGCCGCCTTGGCGAGCACGCCGGTCTCGGTCGGCGCGTGGCGGGCGGTGGACAGCAGCGCGTCGGCGCCGAATGCCGCGGCGGATCTCAGCATCGCCCCGACGTTGTGCGGGTCGCTCACCTGGTCGAGACAGACGACCAGCCGCTTGCCAGCCAGCGTCTCGATGCCGGGCGGCTCGAGCGGCGCCACTTCCAGCGCGACCCCCTGGTGCACGGCCTCGCCGCCAAGCAGGCGGTCGAGGTCGCGCGGGCGGGTCTCTTCCGGCTCGACGGGGAAGCGGGCGCCCGCCTCCCTCAGCCGGGCAAGGGCGTTCGTCGTCGCCATCACCCGCTTCACCGTGCGTCGGGGGTTGGCGAGGGCGGCGACAGCGGGATGAATGCCGTAGATGAAAAACGCATCCGGCCGCCGCTCGACGGGCGTGCGCGGTCCGTAAGGCGGGCGGCGGCCCGTGGCCGGGCGAGGGCGGTTGCGGCTGGCCATTCGTCCCGCTTATAGGCGCGCGACGCGATCGCCTCAATTGCCGTCGGCACTGGCGCGGCTGCCATCGCGTGCCCATCTCAGCCGTCGTTGACAGGCCATGGCGTGATCGCCATAACACGCGGCGGCGGGAACCCCGTCGGTGACCGGCTTCGGCCGTTTCTCGGCGTGGACAGGCCCGGTTCCGGATGGGGGAGTGTCCCGAGCGGCAAAGGGGGCGGACTGTAAATCCGCTGGCGTACGCCTTCGTAGGTTCGAGTCCTACCTCCCCCACCATCCGGTGCCGCGAGTTGACCGGGAAGCGGCGGTTCCCGGCGGCGATGCGGGTGTAGCTCAATGGTAGAGCAACAGCCTTCCAAGCTGATGACGAGGGTTCGATTCCCTTCACCCGCTCCAACACTTAGCCGGAATCGGGGCGAAGTTTTACACCCGGTTTTACAGTTCTTTGTTCTCCCGATGTTCGGGCCCGGTGGCGTTCAGCAGCCGGATGGCCGCCTTGGTGGCCGCCGCCCGGTCCACGTAGCGGCGGATGATCCGGTCGACCTGGTCCTCGCGACCACGCCAGGATCTCGGCGATGACCCGGACGGGCAGGCCGGCGACGTAGAATCGGGTCGCAGCGGTGCCCCTCAGGTCGTGAAAATGCAGGTCGCGGTCGGTCAGGCCGGCGGCCTTCTTTGCCCTCATGAACGCCGCGCTGAGAGCGTTGGGCGTCCACGGGCGGCGGGCGGCGCTGGTCAGGACGGTGGTGGACACCTTCGGGATTCGCGCCAGCACGTCCCGCAGGCCGTCGTAGAGGGGAATTATCGCCTCGCGCCGGCCCCGGCTCTTGCCGGTGGCGACCACGATGGAGTCGTCCCCTATGTGCGACCACGACAACCGGACAAGGTCGCCCAGCCGAAGGCCGGTGGACGCCGCAAGGTCGACCGCGTGCATGACCTCCGGCGGGCAGGCACTTCCTCAGGCGCTCGAACGTCGGCGGTCGGTCCAGATGATGTCGGACCGGTCGCCGCTGTAGAGGCCCTTGATGCCCTCGCACGGATTGCCGGCGATCCTGCCGTCCTCGACGGCGTGGGAAAGGACCCGGGACAGGACCTGCATCGCGTAGTCGGCGGTGCGCGGCTTGTCGGCCCACTGGTTCCGCCAGCGCCGGATGACCGGCCTGATCTTCTGCGGTCGGTCGAACTGCGCGGTGCTGAGCTCGCCGAAGTAGTCGCCGATACGGTCGAGCCAGGGCGACCAATTCTTGCGGGTGGAGTTGGCGAGCTTCTTGAAGTCGTGGCTCGACCTGTAGGAGACGACCACGGACCTGAAGCGCCTGGAGTTCGGCGCCCGAAGGTTCGCGACCGCCTCGTTGTATGCGGCGACGAACTCGGCCGATCCGGGCGCGCCCGGAAGGCGGGGACCGCCTCGCCAAGCGTAGCGGTAGACGCGGCCCTTGGCCTTGACGGTGTGTATGCCCCTGAGGTGAATGCGCATGGCTGCCTCGTGCTCCTATTCAGCTTGAGGTGGCAAGTGGCGGTCGGGTGTTCCTGCACCCGGCCGCTGCGCATCATAGCGCTTCGCCTCGAACTCCTCCAACTCCCTGTCAAGGTCGTCGACGGGCTCGCCGGCGTCGATTTCTATGGCCCCGTCCGGGCCGATGCGGACGCGGCGCACCTCGAGGCCCGCCGTCCGCGCGGGCTCTCACCGCCCGGACAACGTCGGCTTCCGGAATCTCGCTTTTCCGCGCGCCATAGTTCCTATATACTCTCGGCGGGTGGTGGTCGGGAGGATGACACCACCACCCGCCTGGGCGGACGAGCGAGCGGGGCGTGACGCCCGTCCGATCTCAATTTTGAGCCCACCGGCGCCACGCGCCTTTGCGCGCCGGTAGATCGCCTTGCCGGCGCAGCTTCGATTGCAGTACTTGGCGTCCGGTCGGCGCCTGAGATCGATGGTCTCGCCACAGACCGGGCAGGACCGGGCGGTGCGGTTGATGCCGTGCTTTCGGTCCTGGTAGGCAAGTTGCCGGCAGGTGCCGCTGCAGTGGATCTGATTGCCGGTTTTGACGGCGTCGCACTGATCGCCGCAGGTAGGGCATGTTCGGCCGGCCCTGGCATTTCCCTCCTCGGTCACCACCGACCTCGCGAAGGCGCTGTAGGACCGACTCTGGCACTCGGCGCTGCAATATTTCTGATTGTAGCAGCGCCCGGTGAATTCCTGTCCCGCACCAGCCGCAGACCTCGTCCTCCAGGTCGTCTAGGTGCTGCATCGAGCCCCCCGGTGCAGCGCCGGTACTAATGGCTGCAAAACATCTGGACCGGCTTCGTCGACCGGAAGGTCGTGCCGCAGTGGGCACACTGCCTCGCCGGCGCCATCGCCCGCCTGGCCGCCTTGTAGGCCGCGGCCGCCTGGCGCTTTTCCATCCACCGGCGACGCTCCGATCATTGCGGACCGCCCGCTTGCAGGTCAGACTGCAGTACTTGTAACCGCCGTCGAGACGCCGGCCGCACCTCGCGCAATAGAATTGCTTGATCGGCAGCACCCCGGGTTCCGTGTAACCGGGCTGACCCTCGTCCCACCTGGGCCACTTGGCACCGATCTTGGCCAGCGCGACCAGGACGATCCTGCTGGCGTTCGAGTTGGACGTCGCCCAGGAATTGCCGGCGCCGATGAACGCCACTCGAAGGCCGTGGCGGCAGGTCGCCATCAGGGCGAATTTTGTCGGCTCGCCGGTCTCGAGTATCCGGGCGACGCGATTGACCACCGTCGCCCGGCTCCCGTTCAAGATGTCTTTGGCGCCGGCACCTCGCTTCGCCACAAATTTAGGACTCCCAGTCCAGCCGCTGGAAAGCCGCCGCCAGCGCCTCCGGCGGCAGGCCCGCCTCCTTGGCCCGCGCCATGGCCTCGACGAGCGTGTTCAGCGCCCTTGCCGAACCGCCGGAGTCGAACGCCTGGGTCGGCCGCAGCGTGTCCAGCGCCACGTCGGTGCCCAGCTTGTCGGTCGCCTCCTCGGCGATGATCTCGGCGATCGGTTGGATGGTCCACTGGCAAAGGTGGCGCTGCGCCTCGCGCACTGCCGGCCCGGCAATGCGCTCGTCCATGAGGGCGGGCAAGATACCGAAGGCGGCGCAGACGGCGCTGCGGGCCGCTTGGAGGGCGTCGAGCGGCATCGCCCGCTGGATGTCGGGCGTGACGTCGGACGGGCGCCAGTCGGCGGCGGGCGTGGGTCCGCCGGCCGCCGTGACGGCCACCAACTCGCGCAGGAGCACCCGCCCTCGCTGACCCCGGAACGACCGGCCGATGGTGGTCATGTCGGTGTCGGGAGATTCGGGAAAGGGGACGATCTGACTGCCGAGCGGCGCGAACTCGTAGACCTCGGCCAGAGCCGCCTCGACGACGTGGAGCAGCGAGGCGGTGAGGCTGGCCCGGCGGAGCGGTGCTTGGCCCAGCCAGGGCGCGGCGACGTCGGTGCCAATTCTGAAGTGGAGGACCTCGGCGGCGAGGGCGGTCTGCGACGTGCCGCCGCCGGCCTCGCTGACGGAGACGCGGTAGGCGACGGGCCGAACTCGCGCGGGTTCGAAATCCCAGTCCGAGCACGGCATCAGGCCGTCATCGCGGATCAGGAAGAGAGCCTCACCCCTCAGTGCCAGCGACCGCCCGACCATCGCCATGCTGCGCCGGTCCAGCAGGTCGGTCCCGGTCACGTCGGCGATGGCGAAGCCATTTTCCCACAGGCTGATGCAGGCCTGCGCGGTCGCGGTCAGCTCACCGATGCCGCGCCGGCCGGAGATGTAGAACTCGCGGGCGGCGACGATCTCGGCGGTGAAGCCGGAGCCGCTGGCGCGCTTCTCGATCCTCGGCTTTCGCCGGAATGGCCACATGGGTCAGGCCCTCCGATAGGGTCGCAGCAGGTCGGCCGCGCCGGATCGCTGGAGTGCCTGCGCGATGGCGCCCTCGTCCGGTCGTAGGTGGCCAACACCGTCCCCGCGGCGACGGCGCGCAATGCCGGGCCTGTGCTTGGCCGCGTCGAGGTAGTTGCTGAGGCGCACGACCGCCTCGATGACCGCCTCGGGAGGGAGTTCCTCGGTGTCGCCGACCGTGGCGATGATCGAGTATGGTCCCTCCGCGGGCAGGCACCAGCCGCCGAGCGGCGACGCATCGAGGACGACGTCGCCGTAGTCGCCGCCGTCCCAGACCTGCGTCGTGACGATGGTCGCCGGCGCGAGTGAGGGCACGAATTCTCCGGGACCCTCCGCGACCCACAGGACCGTTCGCGGCGTCCAGCGGTGGGCGATGTGCGACTCGACGCGCTGCCAGAGGGCCGCCTCGAAGTCCGGCAGCGTCGAGTTGAGACCGGAGTCCGGGTAGGACGCCGGCGCGCCCTCCGCCTGGTGAAGGATGTTCATCGCCATCGCGGGCCTCCAGTGATGCGGAGCGCCCGCCTCCGCCGTCGGTTCCCAGGATCGGGCGGTCACGGTGGCGTCGGAGTAGGCCGCGACCGTCACGATCGACAGCTCGAAGAGCAGTGCCTCCAGGATCGTGCGGATGACGGCGCCGTGCATGCCGCGCGCCGGGTCGTTCGGCTCCTGCGTGATCGTTCTCGGACCTGCGCCACCGCCCGCTCGGGCGGGATCCTGAAGCCCGGCGACAGCCCGACGACGAGGCCGGATGTGATCATCGCCAGGACGTCGGCGCCGTAGCTGGTCGACGGCGATCTCCGGCGTGATCGTCGCGTCGAAGAGTCAGCGCCGTCGGCGGCTGTCCCGCAGGTCGAGCGTGCCCGGTGGACTTGCTGGCGAGGGGCCGGTCGAAGGAGTGCCCGACCAGCAAGTGGATGTCCCCTGAGGGTCCTCGACGCGGTAGGCGAACGCCCGCGACGCGAAGGCCTCCTTGCGCGGGCGGCCGCTCCGGCCGCCGTCCGACAGCACGGCCGTCCGGCCGTAGGGGAAGCTGACCGCGCAGGCGGGTCGCCCCGCCGGCGCGGCGGACCTCGAGTCTCGCCGGCGAGGCCGGCGGCAAAGCAGCATCGGCGTCGCCGCTACGCTCAGCACGATGCCGGTCGAGGACTCGAGCTGGGCGGCGCGGGAGATGGTCACGTCCATCGTCGCCAGGGCGGTCAGCCGAAGCCCGCCCGACGCCGCGTCGCTGTACGGGTCGCGGATCAGGTCGATGGCGCCCCACGTGCCGACGAAGATCGGCGCGACGCCGCCTTGACGACGGTGAGCAGGGCGCTCGATCTCGGGGGGCGACTCGGCGTCCGCCAGCGTTCGGGCTGACATCACGATGTTGGCGGCCGGGATGTTCTTGACCATCCGGTCCCACTCGGTAAACCGCGGTGCCGCGTCGAAGAGCGTGTCGTCCATCACGTCCCAGATCTCCGGCCGGAGCAGCATCCGGACCACGCCGGGCCGGCCGCCGCGTTCGCCGCCATGAACCGCGCCACGGCGCCGCGGAACGCGGCCCAGGTCGGCGCCGCGTCGATGGCGGTCTCGGTGATGCCGAACGCGGCCGCGCCGGTGAAGACGCCGGTCGGCTCGCCGTTCGAGCCCGGCGCCGCGGAACACCGCCCGGTCCATCGCCTCGGCCGATGGCGCCGTTCATGTCGCGGCGGACGGCCTGCTCCAGCGCGGCGCCGGACTGCTTCAGCGCCTTGCGGGTGATCTTCATCTGAATGCCCAGCGTGTTGTCGGGCGCCAGCGGGCGGTCGGTCGTGGCGTACGCGGTCGGCCCGGCGACGTCGCCGGTCTCGGTCGCCGCCCATCCGGCCGTCACGACGACGTCGTGACCGGATATTCGACGGTGCCGACGTCGATGCTGATCATCTGGCGCCCATCCGCGCCGCGGCGGCGTCGGCGAACAGCCGGTCGATGATCGGCATGGTCGATCGGGTCGGGCGTGCCGCTGGCGACGGTCTCGCCGGCGCGACGTTCCAGCGCCAGCCACGGCACCGGCACGCCGCGGTAGCCGCCCTGGCTGCGCAGTTCCTGCACGACCTCGGCGGTCGGCACCGTCGAGCGCGCGGCCCTCGTCGAGGCACAGCGCGACCTGGCGCAACTCGAACTTGTCGATCAGGTCGGCGTATTCGCGTGTCGCTGCGGGTTTCCAGATCGTCCTTGGCGTCGCTTGCGCTCCTCGTCCTCGGCGATGAGCGCGGCGCGGTAGCGGGTCTCGTTCGGCGCGGTACTCGCCGTCGAGCGACTCCATCTGCCGCGTCTCATCTTCGGTCGGCTCGGTCTTGCCGACCAGGCCGGCGAGGGTCTGGCGAATTTCGCTCTGCCGCCGAGAAATCTTCACGGATTCCAGCATTGATATTCTCCTTCAGAAGGTCGCGCCACGCTTGGCGCTGCGGGTCGAGCGGCTCGATGCCGACATTCGATTGCGGTTTTCCTGGTGTGACAGCGCGAGCAGAGGGTCTGTAGATTGCCGAGGTCGAACGCGAGCTCGGGTGCGTCTTGACCGGATGATGTGGTCGACTTCCAGCCGACCGCGCGCGCCGCACTGAGGTGCATCGCCAGCCGTCTCTGCGCTTGGCGGCGAGTCGCAGCGCGGGCCATCGGCGGTCGCGGTAGACGGCTGCGGAGTAACGATGATACTTTAGGCCCACACCGCAGCGCGTCTCGGCTTAGCGATGCGGCCGGCGACGCGCGCGCCCTCGGCGACGGCGAGCAGCGCGGCGGCGGCGGCGTCAATTCTTCCGCTGCTGAGTGGCCCTTAGCAATCTTCGCGTGCCGGCCGGGTCGATGAGCATCACCGCGTCGCTGAGCGCTGACCGCATCAGCAAGCTCGGAAGCGCCTTCACCTTGCCGTCGAAGACGAACTGCCGGAATCGCTCGCAGTCCTCGCCCAAATCCACCCAGCCCTGACCGCGCCAGGTCGGCGCGACGCGCACACTGGTCTTCGCCAGCGCCTCCAAGAACTCGGATTGACGGAAGCGGTCGCAGCAGATCGTGGCAATCGGATACCCGTCGAGCTTCGCCAGCATCGCAGCGATGAACTGGTCGACGGGCACCACGTTGGCGCCCAACGTGATGACCTCACCACGGCTCTGCATCCGCCCGTAGCGGTCGTTCACGCCGTCGCTTCTCCCGCGGTCGAGCAGCGACGGCGTGCAGGCGAATGCACCACAACTTCAAGGCGTCCGGTCTCGGGCCAGAACGAGGCCCATGCCGACATCGACAGCGAGCCGCCAAGATCGATGCCGCAGACCAGCGGACCCTGCCGCGGTGGCAGGGTATCGGTCTCGCACGCGAGCCACTGCGTCGGTCGTGATCAGGACCGCGCGGTTCTCGTGGCTGACCCGCTGATTGAGGTGGAAAAGTCGGTAGGTCGAGAGTGCAGCTGCCGCCACGTGCCAGCGCACGCCTTCGGCTGGCTTGCAACCACTCGACGCTGCCGCCGATGCCCTCCTCGGCACCGGGGTTGCTGGCGGTGATGGCTTCGACGAGAGTCGGGCGGCAAATTGTCCGGCGCCTTGTGCTCCCGCGCGAACACACCCTCGCCGGGTTCGTCCAGCAGCTCGCTGAACGCGTGGTTGTCGGTCGGCGCCGACGTGTGATGATCATCAACGCCCGACCGCTGCGCTTGCCGCACGGCGGAGGTGATGGCATCTTGGAGGCTGTCAGCCACGGAACTCGTCCCAGGCGCCACGCTCGTCCAGGACGGCGAACACCGGAGAAAGACCGAGAGCGTTGCGGGCGTCGGACGCCAGGACGTTCAGGACGTGCCCACCACCAGCGCCGTCATAGCGGATCTGTGATCTTGGAGCGCGCACGAACGTGAGCAGCTTGCGGGTCTTGAGCGGCAGGCTCTGCGCCAGGCCCTCGATGTACTTCCAGCAGATCGCACCCTGGTCGCGGGTCTTCGCGGCGATCACAATCTCCCGGCGCGGCTGGCGGTCCCAAGTACCGAGCAGCGCGCCGAGCGCAAGGCCGGCACCGAGCATGGTCTTGCCATTGCCGCGGCCGACGCTCAGGGCGGCAATCGAGATGTCCGGCGCAAGAGCACCGCAAATGAACTCCCGCTGGAATCCGGCCGGAGCTGGATGCGACGGCCAGCCAGCGGCCCCTCACAGACCTTCAAACCCTCCAGGAAGGCGATAGCGGCCTCAGCCGGCGGTTTAAGGCCGGTCACCGGCTGGGACCGGCTTTTTTTCCCGGGAGCAATTCTTCGAGAGGAAGCCCCACGACGCGCGGCCCCTTTAATCTTCCGATTATTGGCACCATCTTTCCTAAGGCGAACTCGCTCAATCACGTCGGCGCACTCACCTCGGAACACTGGCAGGAAAAGGTCGCCGTCGCCGGGTCAACCTCAACTCGGCTCACCTGCCACCACTTGCCTTCGATGTTGAGCTTGTCGCCCTGCACGGGCACGGTCGTGATACTCGCGGCCAAGATGATTATCTTGGCGTCGGTCAGCGGAATCCCAGCCTGCGCCCACGCCGCCTCATACTGCTCGTGCCAGCCCTTGAAGGAGTAGGTCGTCACCGGACCGGGCACCGGGTCGCCGAACTCGTCGAGCGTCGAGGCACCGACGCGCCTCAGCGTCCCGGCGCGGGCCTCGGGCCTAGCACGTCGTGCAGGTCCGCAGCCAGCGTGTCGAGGATGGATGTCATCACCAATTTACCGCCGCAATGAGGACAACAACGCTGCTTCGTCCTGCGGACCAACCCGGCCCGGCTCCGGGCCAGGTTGGCGGACCAAGCCGGTGGTGGTGGGCTTGGTCGGTCCTGCCAGCGCGGCCTCGAACTCGTCCTGCGGAATCGAGGCGAGGGCTTTCCAGTCCTGGATCTGCCGACGCGACGCCAGCCCGGTGGCGGCGATGTCGCGCTCGCTCATCCCGGGCGTAACGGGGTCACCCAACGTGGGCCGGGTCTTCGCCGATTCATGGCAGAACCTCAAATTGATTGTGCCTGGTCACCCGCACGCGGCCGGCGCGAACGAGCGCCATCGCGATGGAGAATCCCAACCGCTCTTTCGCCTCCCAGCCGTCGCGGCGGGGCTGCCCTCGCCGCGCACGGCGGCGTCGCCTATCTCCAGCGCCGACGCCACGCCGCGCGCCCGGATGCAGGCCAGGCGCGGGCCTCGCGCAGGCCGAGCGATGCGTTTGTGCGGGACATTGTTGTGGGAGTTGGCACGCTACCGCCGTCGGCGCCGTTGACGGAAACCACGGGCGACGTGAATTCCGACCAAGGTTTAGCGGAACTCGCCACAGGCAACCGAGTCCTTAACTAAACTTAAACGAAGGCGAAGGGTGGTCGCGACCGGCCGAAAGGCTCGGTTGTCGCGATCCCGTCGCACCCCCATCGATGAACGAAGAGCTTCGCCAGGTCACGAGAAAGTCAGGCGCATCAAGGAGGCGGGCAGGGACGAGATCGAAGCCGTGGTCGACGAGATGGACGAGCTTCCCGCGGACGAACTGGAGCTGCTGAACAGCGCCCTCGCGGCGAGCGGTCCGCAGATGGAGCGTGGGGAGCTCGGGCAGCCGCCTCGCGGTGGTGGTGACGAGGACCTGGGCACGCCGGACGGCAACGTCACCTACGCCCACCGGAGACTACTTCGGTAGCAGGTGCTCGCTCTCCAACCGGGTGACGACGCGGTCCAGGTGACGGACACCGCGAACGCAGTCGAGCACTTGTTGGTGCGTGTCATATCCGTGGATGATTGAGTGACCGAGACGGCGGTCGAGGTGGACGTACGTGTTCGCGGTCGCGTGTGCGAGTGGGCATTGCTTGCTGGTGTATCACTGGTAAGACGATACTGGACGGTCAACGGGACCCGGCTCCTCGTGCCGTCGCGCTGATTGCGCAGGGTTCGGCCAAGGCGTTCTGGGTCGATGTCGATCAATAACAGACGACTTTGCCAGAACGACCGATGGTCAAATCCGACCAGGTCGAGCTGGACTCTTGACGCCGGCGCGGCGGCCGGCGTCGGCGCCGCTGGCGCGCCACTCGACGTGAAGGCAATTGACTTCGCCGGTCGCAGGCGGCAGGGCTTGTCAGCGTAGTTGGTCAGAAGGTTCGGCGCCGACCATCGGCCGCCGTCGTACCGGGTGCCGTGATGGAACCGAACTTGCTGGTTCTTTCCATGCCACCGGCGCACCTGGCAGCGGTCGAAGATTTCCTTCAGCCGCTCAAGATCTACGGCGTCGGCGAAGATGTAATCAACGGCCGGGTGAAGGACGTTTACCAGGGCGTCGTCGCGATCGGCCAGCCACCGCAGCACCGCCTCGTTCGGCTGGCGCAGGACTCGACCCGATGGCAGTAGTTGCGATCGAAGCGCGCGCGCCGCACCTCGTCGTGGAGCCCGCCTCGGCCGCATTGCCTGCGCAGCCAGGCGAGCGTAGCGCGCGCCAAAGGCGTCGCGAACCACGTCGCGACCGTGTCGAAGTACGGGTAAATTGCTTGCGGCTCTGGCGCACCGCCGGGGTATGTTGTCCATGCGGCAGCGCCTCCTACGCGCTGTTTGCAATTTTGGCCCTGCCCTCGTTTGCGCGAGGGCGGGCCTTTTCTTTAGCGGACGGGCGTCTCCGCCTGGCGGCGCCGCTTCTTCGCGGCCATGCGCCAGCCGGTGACGATCTCGGCCCTCGACAACGACGGCCAGGTCGCCTTCAGGCGTCGGAGCGCGGCGCCGTTCAGCCCCTGCGCGAGCAGGAAGTTCGCTACGAGGTGGCGATCCGGGTTTTGCTTTTCCGTCGCAACCATTTGATTGCTTTGAGGTCCGATCAGCACGGTTTTACACCTAACTAGTTGATCTGATTGGAGAAGGTCGCGCCTTCCAAGCTGATGACGAGGGTTCGATTCCCTTCACCCGCTCCACTTCGACACCGCTTGAAAACGGAATGGTTGCCTCGGGCGCGGGCGACCTGATATTTGATGCCCGATTGCCTTGGAGGGGTATAGCTCAGTTGGTAGAGCGACGGTCTCCAAAACCGTAGGCCGGGGGTTCGAGTCCCTCTGCCCCTGCCATCTCCGGCATCTCACTTTTCCCGATGCGACGGTTGCCGGCAGCGTGCGTTCAGCTCCCTGTACACATGTCGGAATCGGCCGGATTTGGTCGCACGCCGGTCTACCGGCCTTTGCGAACCTGAGCGCCAGCTAAACGCGCGATTCCGGGGTGGTTCAGCCACCGCTCCTTATCCATCGCGGCCAGGGGGGCACCCCCAACCGATGGAGAAAACGCCATGGCCACCATTTCACACGACCGCATCACCCGCTCGCTGGCGCGGACTGTCGTCCTTGCCTCGCTCAGTGTCCTCGTTCCTTTCGTCGCAGTGGCGAAAGACAACGGCTCCGGCCCAACCAACGCGCAGATCTATTGTCAGAACCGCGCGGTGAACGACTACTGGGACAACGTCAAGGCCTGCGAGGACAACCTCAGCGACATTCCCGACCAGCTCGCGCTGTGCAAGTCCGACGCCTACGACGACCTCAAGCGCGCCAAGGCCGCATGCCTTGCCAAGGCAAGGACGAGCATCTTCGGTGGCGTGGTTCTTGCGCCGAGCAGACCGGCGAAGATGACCAGGTGACGACCGCCAGAGAGCGCGGCGGGTGCGCCGCGCTCCCACGGCAAGAGGCTTGATGTGCCTCAATGCTGTGGCCCGATTGACAGCTAGGCAAGGGTGGTTTCCCGGCCACCGGGGTCGGAACAACCACATGCTTCAGGAAGGACGATCGGGTGAAATGGCCAACACCTTCTTGTGGCCTCCTTCGCGGTATCGCGGCGGGCATTCTGTTGCTTCTGGTCGGTGCAATCTCTTCCGCCCCGGCGCAGGCAGACGAGGCGCGCCAGCTCACCTTCAACCGCACCGCCAAGACCTTGGGCGATCTGCCGTGCATCGACTTTGCGATCGAAGGCGTTGGGTCGCTCCGCGACGGCAAGATCAGCGGCACGGTCACGGTTTCATCGACGCTGACCCACAGTGCGACGACCGAAGAGGTCGCCGAGCAGCAGTTCGCATTTGAAGGCACCTACGGACCGGCGAAGGACGATCCTGAGGCCCTCGAGGTCCACTTCCGGGTTTCGGGCAAGCTCACCTATCTCTGCACCAAAGCGCCGCCCAAATGCGAGCCGGGCGGGTTCTGCGTCGGCCAGCTTTGGGAATACGACTGGTCGGGTGCCGATGCGATCTTCGCCTTCGATGTCGCGCTGGTCGGCGGCAAGTTTGCCGAGCGCAAGCAGGTCCAGGAGGGCAACTCCACCCTCGATATCGCCACGACGATGGAACTGAGCGGCGGAGAGAGCAAGGGTGAGATCCTCGTTGTCGCTGAGGATGACCGGATCCCGAGCGGCCCGATCCCCGACATTTCCGGCACCCGGCATACCGTCGGCACCCGGATTACGGTGACGCTTCCGGCCGACGAGGCCCTCGAGGCGGCCTACCAGAGCGGCAAGCGGATCGTGGTGCGGGCCACGCCCAAAAGCTACGGCGGACGGCTGTATGAGACCAAGGACGCCGCCGAAAGCGCGAAGGGCGGGGCCCTTTGGCTGGAGCTCACGGGCCTCGCGCCGGGCAGGCCGAGGGATTTCTACTATGCTTGGCCAAGGGAGCAGTCGCCCGTCCTGGAGCATGAGAGCGTCACTGTCGAGCTCATCGAGCCCGAAGGCTTCACCTTTACCGGCGAAGCGTCGTTCGACGTCGGCTTCGAGCCGGCGGTGTGGAACGTCCGGTTCGTCAACGAGGACAAGAAACGGCGTATCCTGGTCAGCGATCCCCTCCGCATTCAGGTCGTCGACGCGCTGACCGACGGGCCGGTTTCCGCCATGCTCGACAAGTTCCACCTGGCGCCGGTGCTTCGGCTTGAGCAAACCGACTTCGAGGCGCCGCCGTTGATCGGCTACGTGGTCGACTGGTTCGGCTTCGACTTGCTGGCCTGGGGCGAATATCTGCAATCGGTGGTGACGCCGGGGGAGATCGGCGATCCGGAAAAGGGGCCGGTGCGGATTACCGGCTCGGACCGCGCCTGGCGGGTAGCGGCCGAGGACGGGTCGCTGGTCGGCAACGACCGCCTGCCGCGGCCGACTTTGTTTTTCAGGAATGTCGGAACCTACGGCTTCGAGGCGAGCATTGCAGGCCTGGTTTTCGATGGCGGGTCCGCGCCGTTCGACGCCAGCGCGATCATGGGCAAGCTGTCGACGGGACTGGCCGAACCGTACGCCTTCAAGGTCGAGGTGACCGAGCTCCCTGAAGTCGGAGGGCTTCTCGGGGTGCTGTTCAACTGCGTCGGGATTGCAGGCGACGCGCTGGAGCTGAAGGGATTGCCGCCGGAGAAGATAACCGCCTTCAAGCGGCTCAAGTTCATCTGGAAGGTATTGGGTTGCCTGAAGGGCGCCGGCGTCTACACCGCCGGCATCCTGCCGAAGCGCGGCGTCGA
This sequence comes from uncultured Alphaproteobacteria bacterium, assembly GCA_963710805.1. Lineage (GTDB taxonomy): Bacteria > Pseudomonadota > Alphaproteobacteria > Rhizobiales > Kaistiaceae > Bauldia. Next base: position 74,677 of record CAVQBS010000052.1, read on the forward strand.
GCTGCAGATGGCAGGCCGGGCTGCGAGGCAGATCGCCGAGGCGCCGCTGAGTGGACTTTCCGAAGAGGAGACGTTGGCGATAGGCCGTTCGCCGGCGAAGGAGGAAGAGCGGCGGGTCCAGGAGGCTCAGGCGGTCGTCAGGGGGCTTGACGACCTGCGGCTGGTCATGATCCGCCAGTCCGGACTGACCGGGCTTGCCGTGGAGAGCCGTCAGGACGGACCGCTCGCCATCGGACCGGATGACATCGATCCGGCGGCGCTTGTTGGGCTCGACGAAGGCGATGGGGCACACGACACAGAGGCAGCGTCGCATCGTATCCAGGTCGGCGACCGGTTCGTCATCGTGCCGGTCCGGCTGGACGAGGCGCTGCACGTCCATAGTGCGCACGCGGACCGAGAGGGGGCGCTCTTCATCGTCACATCCGAGACCATAACCCGCGCGGACATACCAGCAGCCACGTGGCAAGCGGGAATCGACATCGACAAGGACGGTGCCATCCAGCCATTGCGTGGCGCGGAAGCGCAGACCACATCGGTTGCGCCGCTCGACCTGGGAGAGGCGATCGAACTGCCTGACGCGGTCGAAGGTCAGTCTTCCACCCCACGAAAATGAGCGCCAGCTGAACGCCGCGAATCGACGACGGTCGCCGGCACGGACGACCGTCCTGTCGGCTGGAGCATTTTCGTCCAGGCAGCCCGGCGAAGATGACCAGGTGAAGACCACCGGAGGGCGGCGCGGGTGCACCGCGCTACAGAACCGAAGGCTTGATATGCGTCAATGCCTTGGCTCGCTTCGTCAGGTAGCCAGGGGGCGATGCTCCGGCGTCAGCGGCCGGGGCAGCTTTCTTGTTTCTGGAGGTGTTCTCGCCGTGCCCATTCGAGCCTTGTTGCCCACCATCGTCCGCCCGCTTGCCATAGCGTCCTGTGCAGTGTTCATCGTCGTTGCCGCGGGTGCCGACGCGTCCTTCGCCGCCGACTGCAAGACATCTCCCATCACCGCCGCGAGCAATCAATTGCACGCGACGCGGGCCGATGCGCTCGGAGAGGCGAAGTTCAACTGGGTCCAGAAGGTCTGGCGGAAATATGGACCTTACTGGCACAACTACGCGAAATCGGTGGACAGAAAGGTGTCCTGCAGCAAGAAGACCGGCGGCTGGACCTGCACGTTCAGCGCGATTCCCTGCCGTTCGCACTCCTGAGCGGGGCCACCGACTGGCAGCTGGTGTCCCGGCGCGGCGGTCCCCGACCTGTTCCAGGGGTTCCGTCAGCAAAGGCTTGAGTATCGCGCACCAACGCCTTATGTAGCGAGCCCAAGCGCGGCGGGCGAGCCGGAAGGGTTCGCACGCCGATTAGCTATGTGAGCATTTCATGGCAGAGAGAACCAACCCTTTCACGTTCCTCCAGCAGGTGCGGGCGGAAACCGCCAAGGTCGTGTGGCCGAGCCGCCGCGAAACAGCCATCTCGACGGTGATGGTGCTGGTGATGGCGATTTTGGCGAGCATCTTCTTCCTGGTCGCTGACCAGGCCATGAGTTACGGCGTGTCGTTCCTCCTCGGCACCGGCGGTCAGTGAGGCAAGCGATGTCGGCAGTCCAGCACGCTGCGAACATGGAAAAGAGGTGGTACATCGTCCACGCCTACTCGAATTTCGAGCGCAAGGTCGCCGATTCGATCAAGGAGAAGGCCCACGCCGCCGGGCTTGACGATCTCTTCGAGGAGATCCTGGTGCCGACGGAGAAGGTCGTCGAGGTGCGCCGCGGCCGCAAGGTGGACGCCGAGCGCAAGTTCTTCCCGGGCTATGTCCTGGTGAAGATGGCGATGACCGACGAGGCGTATCACCTCATCAAGAACACGCCGAAGGTTACCGGCTTCCTCGGCGCCGACAAGAAGCCGATCCCGATCTCCGAAGTGGAGGCGCACCGTATCCTGCAGCAGGTGCAGGAGGGCGTCGAGCGGCCGAAGCCGTCGGTCAGCTTCGAGGTGGGCGAGCAGGTGCGGGTGTCCGACGGGCCGTTCGCCTCGTTCAACGGCCAGATCGAGGAAGTCGACGAGGTCCGCGCGCGGCTGAAGGTCGCGGTGTCGATCTTCGGCCGGGCTACCCCGGTGGAACTGGAGTACGGGCAGGTCGAGAAGATCTGAGCCCGTTTGAGCGGCGTGGGAGGTGAGGGCGCGTGCCAGGCGCCGGAGCCGGACCACGCCATTCCTGCCGGCCTCGGCCGGCGTTGAAGGGAACGAGAGATGGCAAAGAAAGTCGCAGGTTTTTTGAAATTGCAGGTGCCGGCCGGCGCCGCCAACCCGTCGCCGCCGATCGGCCCGGCGCTCGGCCAGCGCGGCATCAACATCATGGAGTTCTGCAAGGCGTTCAACGCCCAGAGCCAGGAGATGGAAAAGGGGTCGCCGATCCCGGTCGTCATCACCTACTACCAGGACAAGTCCTTCACCTTCCAGATGAAGACGCCGCCGGTGTCCTTCTTCCTCAAGAAGGCGGCGAAGGTCCAGAAGGGGGCGGCGACCGCCGGTCGTGGCGTCGTCGGCAGCGTCACCCGCGATCAGGTGCGCGAGATCGCGGAGAAGAAGATGGCCGATCTCAACGCCGTCGACGTCGACGGCGCGATGAAGATGGTCGAAGGCTCGGCCCGCTCCATGGGCCTCCAGGTGGTGGAGTGATCCCATGGCTTATCACGGAAAACGTATCAGGGCCGCCCGCGAGGGCATCGATGTCACCACGCTCTACCCGCTCGACGAGGCGGTGAAGCTGGTCAAGTCGAAGGCGAGCGCCAAGTTCGACGAGACCGTCGAGGTGGCGCTCAATCTCGGCGTCGATCCCCGCCACGCCGACCAGATGGTGCGCGGCGTCTGCCAGTTGCCGAACGGCTCGGGCCGCACCGTGCGGGTCGGCGTCTTCGCGCGGGGCGCCAAGGCGGACGAGGCGAAGGAAGCCGGGGCCGATGTGGTCGGCGCCGAGGACCTGGTCGAGCAGGTGCAGAAGGGCGAGCTCAATTTCGACCGCTGCATCGCCACCCCCGACATGATGCCGCTGGTCGGCCGGCTCGGAAAGATTCTCGGGCCGCGCGGCCTGATGCCGAACCCCAAGGTCGGCACGGTAACCCAGGATGTCGCTGCCGCGGTCAAGGCGGCCAAGGGCGGCGCCGTCGAGTTCCGGGTCGAGAAGGCCGGCATTGTTCACGCCGGTGTCGGCAAGGCGAGCTTTAACGATGCCCAACTGGTCGAGAACATCAAGGCGTTTGCCGACGCGGTGCAAAAAGCCCGGCCGTCCGGCGCCAAGGGCACCTACCTCCAGCGCGTGGCGGTGTCCTCGACCATGGGGCCGGGCGTGCGGGTCGATCCCGCAACGCTGAGCGGATGAATAGGTGCGGTCCGGCGAGGGCATTCCCCGGTCCGCGCATTTCATCGAAAAAGAGACTTGGCAATGGCCGCCGGAGTCTCTAAATAGCGTTTCTGGGCGCGTCGGCCCTTAGAACGGCGCGCCTTTGTGCGTCCCTCGAAATGACGGTGGTGAGACCCTCTCTTGAAGCTCCTTTGGGATTTCGTCAAGAGAGACAAAAACTTACGCAGCGTTTTGTTGAGTGTGCGCAGCCAGTCCGGCAAGTCGTCGGTCTGGCGATCCTGTCCGAGACTGCAGGCGCCGAGCGTCCGGCTTAATCGAAGTCAGCCTGCAATAGACGGGAGGGAACCGGAGTTTCCGGTTCGAACCTCTTCGCGGCCCATTCGGCGTGGCAACACGCCGGCTGGGGGACAGGTCGGAAGCGTCGTCTTGGCCGAGGCCGGGCGGCAGGTGCAACCGGCGGTCCCCAACCGGGCCGCCAAGTGGAGAGAGGCAAGTGGATAGAGCGGAAAAAAGCCAGCTCGTAGAGACGCTTGCGTCGGTGTTCAAGGACCCCGGCGTGCTCGTCATCGCCCACTACGCCGGCCTTTCGGTCGCGGATATGACGTCCCTCAGGGCGCAGATGCGCGAAGCTGGAGCCGGCGTGCAAGTCGCCAAGAACCGCCTTGTCAAGCTCGCCCTCAAAGGCACGGACGTCGAGCATGTATCGGACCTCTTCCAGGGTCCGACAGTGATCGCCTATTCCAGCGATCCGGTTGCCGCGCCCAAGGTCGCCGTCGATTTCGCCAAGGGAAACGAGAAGCTCGTGATCCTCGGCGGGGCGATGGGCCAGACCAATCTCGACCCGGAGGGCGTCAAGGCGCTCGCCGCGTTGCCGTCGCTCGATGAACTGAGGGCCAAGCTGGTGGGGCTGATCGCTTCGCCGGCGACCAAGGTCGCCCAGGTTCTCGCTGCGCCGGCCGGGCAGCTTGCCCGGGTCGTCGGTGCCTATGCGGAAAAGAGCGAGGCGGCGTAAGCCGGTTCTTGTGATCCAGAGGTTCGAACTGAAAAGGAATCAATGAAATGGCTGATCTTTCGAAGATTGTGGATGAGCTTTCGACGCTGACGGTCCTCGAGGCCGCCGAGCTGTCGAAGATGCTCGAAGAGAAGTGGGGCGTCTCCGCCGCGGCTCCGGTTGCCATGATGGCGGCCGGCGGCGCGGCCGCCGGTGGCGAGGCCGCTGCCGAAGAAAAGACCGAGTTCGACGTGGTTCTGGCCGAAATCGGTCCGAACAAGATCAACGTCATCAAGGAAGTCCGGGCGATCACCAGCCTTGGGCTGAAGGAGGCGAAGGATCTGGTCGAGGCGGCGCCGAAGGCGGTCAAGGAAGCCGTCGGCAAGGACGAAGCCGACAAGATCAAGGCTCAGCTCGAAGGGGCGGGCGCCAAGGTTGAACTCAAGTGATCTGAGGCCCTGAGGCCGAAGATCATCCCGGGCTTCGCCCCGGGCGCGAAAAAAGCGGAGGCGTCGGTCATCGGCGTCCCCGCGGACGGAAAAAGAGGACCGTTGTCCAGAAGGCCGTGAGCCTTCGACCTTCTGGACAGCAGTTCATTTGGAACGAGGAGTGGACATGACGCAGACGTTCACCGGTCGCAGGCGAGTGCGCAAGTTTTACGGCTCGATTCGCGAGGTGGCGGAGATGCCGAACCTCATCGAGGTTCAGAAGGCATCCTATGACCAGTTTCTGCTTGTGGACGAGCCGGAAGGCGGTCGCCCCGATGAGGGCCTGCAGGCGGTTTTCAAGTCCGTCTTTCCGATCTCGGACTTCTCCAATACGGCGCTCTTGGAGTTCGTCCGCTACGACTTCGAGCCACCGAAATACGACGTCGACGAGTGCCGCCAGCGGGGCATGACCTATTCGGCCCCGCTCAAGGTGACGCTCCGCCTCATCGTGTTCGACATCGACCAGGACACCGGCGCCAAGTCCGTCAAGGACATCAAGGAGCAGGAAGTCTACATGGGCGAAATGCCGTTGATGACCAACAACGGCACCTTCATCGTCAACGGCACCGAGCGCGTCATCGTCTCCCAGATGCACCGGTCGCCGGGCGTCTTCTTCGACCATGACAAGGGCAAAACCCATTCGTCGGGCAAGCTGCTCTTCGCCGCCCGCATCATCCCCTATCGCGGCTCGTGGCTCGACATCGAGTTCGACGCCAAGGACATCGTCCACGCCCGCATCGACCGGCGGCGGAAGATCCCGGTTACCTCGCTGCTCTATGCGCTCGGCCTCGACGGCGAGGAGATCCTCGGCACCTTCTACCAGAAGCTCACCTACACCAAGGCCGACGACGGCTGGCGCTTCCCCTTCGACCCGGCCCGCATGCGCGGCTTCAAGCCGGTCAACGACCTCATCGACGCCGATTCCGGCGAGGTGATCGTCGAGGCGGGCCACAAGATCACCGCGCGCGGCGCGCGGCTGCTTGCCGAGAAGAACGTCAAGGCGCTGAAGGTCGTCGACGAGGACCTCTACGGCCATTACCTCGCCGAGGACATGGTCAACCCCGGATCGGGCGAGATCTATGCCGAGGCCGGTGACGAGATCACCGAGAAGCTGCTGAACACGCTGCTCGAGGCCGGCTATGACGAGCTCAAGGTCCTCGACATCGACCACATCAACACCGGCGCCTATATCCGCAACACGCTTGCGGCGGACAAGAATGAGTCTCGCGAGGACGCGCTGTTCGACATCTACCGGGTGATGCGGCCGGGCGAGCCGCCGACCATCGAGACGGCCGAGGCGATGTTTACCTCGCTGTTCTTCGATCCCGAGCGCTACGACCTGTCGGCGGTCGGCCGGGTGAAGATGAACATGCGGCTCGACCTCGACGCCGAGGACACCGTCCGCGTTCTCCGCAAGGAGGACATCCTGGCGGTCATCACGACGCTGCTCGAGCTGCGCGACGGCAAGGGCGAGATCGACGACATCGACAATCTCGGCAACCGGCGTGTCCGCTCGGTCGGCGAGTTGATGGAGAACCAGTACCGCATCGGCCTGTTGCGTATGGAGCGGGCCATCAAGGAGCGCATGTCGTCGGTCGAGATCGGCAATGTCATGCCGCAGGACCTGATCAACGCCAAGCCCGCCGCCGCGGCGGTGCGCGAGTTCTTCGGTTCCTCCCAGCTCTCGCAGTTCATGGACCAGACCAACCCCTTGTCGGAGATCACCCACAAGCGGCGCCTGTCGGCGCTCGGCCCCGGCGGTCTCACCCGCGAGCGGGCCGGCTTCGAGGTCCGCGACGTGCACCCGACCCATTACGGCCGCATCTGCCCGATCGAGACGCCGGAAGGCCCGAATATCGGCCTGATCAATTCGCTGGCGACCTTCGCCCGGGTCAACAAATACGGCTTCATCGAGAGCCCCTATCGCCGGGTGAAGGAAGGCCGCGTCACCGAGGAGGTGGCGTACTTGTCGGCGATGGAGGAGGCGAAATACACCGTCGCCCAGGCCAATGCTGTCCTCGACGACAAGGGCAACTTCACCGAGGACCTGATCGTCTGCCGCCATGCCGGCGACAACATCATGGTGCCGCCGGATCGCGTCGACTTCATGGACGTGTCGCCGAAGCAGCTGGTTTCGGTGGCTGCCGCGCTGATCCCGTTCCTCGAGAACGACGACGCCAACCGCGCGCTGATGGGCTCCAACATGCAGCGCCAGGCGGTGCCGCTGGTGCGCTCTGAAGCGCCGCTGGTCGGCACCGGCATGGAGCCGATCGTCGCCCGCGACTCCGGCGCTGCAGTGCCGGCCCGTCGCGCCGGCATCGTCGATCAGGTGGACGCCACCCGTATCGTCATCCGGGCGACCGAGGACCTCGATCCGTCGAAGTCGGGCGTCGACATCTACCGGCTGATGAAGTTCCAGCGCTCCAACCAGAACACCTGCATCAACCAGCGGCCGCTGGTGCGTGTCGGTGACCGGGTGGCGAAGGGAGAGGTCATCGCCGACGGACCATCGACCGACCTCGGCGATCTGGCGCTCGGCCGCAACGTCCTCGTCGCCTTCATGCCGTGGAACGGCTACAATTTCGAGGACTTCGATCCTGCTTTCCGAGCGGATCGTCCGCGATGACGTCTTCACCTCGATCCACATCGAGGAATTCGAGGTGATGGCGCGCGACACCAAGCTCGGGCCGGAGGAAATCACCCGCGACATCCCCAACGTGTCGGAAGAGGCGCTGAAGAGCCTCGACGAGGCGGGCATCGTCTATATCGGCGCCGAGGTGCAGGCCGGCGATATCCTGGTCGGCAAGATCACGCCGAAGGGCGAGAGCCCGATGACGCCGGAGGAGAAGCTGCTCCGCGCCATCTTCGGCGAGAAGGCCTCGGACGTCCGCGACACCTCGCTCCGCGTCCCGCCGGGCGTCACCGGCACTGTCGTCGAGGTGCGGGTGTTCAACCGCCATGGCGTCGAGAAGGACGAGCGCGCCATGGCGATCGAGCGTGAGGAGATCGAGCGTCTCGCCAAGGACCGCGACGACGAGCAGGCGATCCTCGACCGCAACGTCTACGGCCGCCTGACCGAGATGCTGGTCAACAAGATGGGCGTGTCGGGGCCGAAGGGCTTCAAGAAGGGTGGCAAGATCACCAAGGAGACGCTGGGCGAGTTCCCGCGCAGCCAGTGGTGGCAGTTCGCTGTCTCCAACGACAAGCTGATGGCCGAGATCGAGGCGTTGCGCAACCAGTACGACGAGAGCCGCAAGGGCCTCGAGAAGCGCTTCATCGACAAGGTCGAGAAGCTGCAGCGCGGCGACGAACTGCCGCCCGGCGTGATGAAGATGGTCAAGGTCTTCGTCGCCGTGAAGCGCAAGATCCAGCCCGGCGACAAGATGGCCGGCCGCCACGGTAACAAGGGCGTGGTGTCGAAGATCGTGCCGATCGAGGACATGCCCTATCTCGACGACGGCACCCATGTCGACATCGTGCTCAACCCGCTCGGCGTGCCGAGCCGGATGAACGTCGGCCAGATCCTCGAGACGCATCTCGGCTGGGCCTGCGCCGGCATGGGCCTGAAGATCGGCAAACTGGTCGAGGCATACAAGCAGAGTCACGACCTGAAGCCGATCCGCAAGGTGCTCAAGGAGGTCTACGGCACCAACAGCAAGAACGAGGACGCCTCCGAATATGACGACGAGGGCGTCGTCCGCTTGGCCGAGCAGTTGACCCGCGGCGTGCCGATCGCGACCCCCGTCTTCGACGGCGCGCGCGAGCCGGACATCGTCGAGCTACTGGAAGAGGCCGGCCTCGACAGGTCGGGTCAGTCGCACCTGTTCGACGGGCGGACGGGTGAGCCGTTCGACCGCGAGGTGACGGTTGGCTACATCTACATGCTCAAGTTGCACCATCTGGTCGACGACAAGATCCATGCCCGGTCGATCGGGCCGTACAGCCTGGTCACCCAGCAGCCGCTGGGCGGCAAGGCCCAGTTCGGCGGCCAGCGCTTCGGTGAAATGGAGGTGTGGGCTCTTGAAGCCTATGGCGCGGCCTACACATTGCAGGAGATGCTCACCGTGAAATCCGACGACGTTGCCGGCCGCACCAAGGTCTACGAGGCGATCGTCCGCGGCGACGACACCTTCGAGGCCGGCATTCCGGAAAGCTTCAACGTTCTGGTCAAGGAGATGCGGTCACTCGGGCTCGATGTCGAGCTTGAGAACTCGAAGGCCGGCCAGTCGCAGGGCAATCTGCCCGCGGCGGATGCGGCCGAGTGAGCCGTCGAAGCGTGAAACCGGACGCCTTTGCTAACTTTCACATGCGTTCCGTGCCGGGAGTTCCTCGCCCGGCCGGACGCGTCGCAGGAGACAGTCGATGAATCAAGAGATCGCCAACATTTTCGGTCCGGCCCAGCCCCCGGCGCAGATCTTCGACCAGATCCGCATCTCCATCGCCAGCCCCGACAAGATCCTCTCGTGGTCGTTCGGCGAGATCAAGAAGCCGGAGACGATCAACTACCGGACCTTCAAGCCGGAGCGCGACGGGCTGTTCTGCGCCCGCATCTTCGGTCCGATCAAGGACTATGAGTGCTTGTGCGGCAAGTACAAGCGCATGAAGTACAAGGGCATCATCTGCGAGAAGTGCGGCGTCGAGGTAACGCTCGCCCGGGTGCGGCGCGAGCGCATGGGCCATATCGAGCTCGCCGCGCCGGTCGCCCACATCTGGTTCCTCAAGTCGCTGCCGTCGCGCATCGGCATGCTGCTCGACATGACGCTGAAGGATCTCGAACGCATCCTCTATTTCGAGAACTACATCGTCATCGAGCCCGGCCTCACGCCGCTGAAGGAGCGCCAGCTCCTGTCGGAGGACGAGTATCTCAAGGCGCAGGACGAATACGGCGAGGATTCCTTCACCGCCGACATCGGTGCCGATGCGATCCGCAAGATGCTGATCGCGCTCGACCTCAAGAAGCTGACTGTCGATCTCCGCCAGGAGATCGCCGAGTTCGACCTCAGAGCTGAAGCCGAAGAAGCTCGCCAAGCGGCTGAAGCTGGTCGAGGCGTTCATCGAATCCGGCAATCGCCCGGAGTGGATGATCCTCACCGTCGTGCCGGTCATTCCGCCGGACCTGCGTCCGCTGGTGCCACTCGACGGCGGCCGCTTCGCCACCTCGGACCTCAACGACCTCTATCGCCGCGTCATCAACCGCAACAACCGTTTGAAGCGGCTGATCGAGCTCCGCGCGCCCGACATCATTATCCGCAACGAGAAGCGGATGCTGCAGGAGGCGGTTGACGCCCTGTTCGACAACGGCCGGCGCGGCCGGGTGATCACCGGCGCCAACAAGCGACCGCTGAAGTCGCTCTCCGACATGCTCAAGGGCAAGCAGGGCCGTTTCCGTCAGAACCTGCTCGGCAAGCGCGTCGACTATTCCGGCCGCTCGGTCATCGTGGTCGGCCCGGAGCTGAAGCTCCACCAGTGCGGCCTGCCGAAGAAGATGGCGCTTGAGCTGTTCAAGCCGTTCATCTATTCGCGGCTCGACGCCAAGGGCTATTCGTCGACCGTCAAGCAGGCGAAGAAGCTGGTCGAGAAGGAGAAGCCGGAGGTCTGGGACATCCTCGACGAGGTGATCCGCGAGCATCCGGTGCTGCTCAACCGGGCGCCGACGCTCCACCGCCTCGGCATCCAGGCCTTCGAGCCGGTGCTGATCGAGGGCAAGGCCATCCAGCTTCACCCGCTGGTCTGCGCCGCCTTCAACGCCGACTTCGACGGCGACCAGATGGCGGTGCACGTGCCGCTGTCGCTGGAGGCGCAGCTCGAGGCGCGCGTCCTGATGATGTCGACCAACAACATCCTGCACCCGGCCAACGGTCAGCCGATCATCGTGCCGTCGCAGGACATCGTGCTCGGCCTCTACTACCTGTCGATCATGGCCGACGGTGAGCCCGGCGAGGGCACCGCCTTCGGCAATGTCGGCGAGATCGAGCATGCGCTGACTTCGGGCGCCGTGACGCTTCATGCCAAGGTCCGCGGCCGCTTCCGCACCGTTGACGAGAACGGCGAGGAGGTGTCTCACATCTATGAGACGACCCCCGGCCGGCTGATGCTCGGCGCGCTACTGCCGAAGAACCCGAACCTGCCCTTCGATCTGGTCAACAAGCTGATGACCAAGAAGGAGATCTCCAACATGATCGATGCCGTCTACCGGCATTGCGGTCAGAAGGAGACGGTCATCTTCTGCGACCGCATCATGCAGCTCGGCTTCACCCAGGCGTTCAAGGCCGGCATCTCGTTCGGCAAGGACGACATGCTGATCCCCGACACCAAGCACGCGCTGGTGGAAAAGACCGCCGAGCTCGCCAAGGAATACGAGCAGCAGTACAACGACGGCCTGATCACCCAGGGCGAGAAGTACAACAAGGTGGTCGACGCCTGGGCCAAGTGCACCGACCAGGTCGCCGAGGAGATGATGGCCCGCATCCGGGCGGTCGAGAAGGACGACTCGGGTCGGCAGAAGCCGATGAACTCGATCTACATGATGTCGCACTCCGGCGCCCGCGGCTCGCCCCAGCAAATGAAGCAGCTCGCCGGCATGCGCGGCCTGATGGCCAAGCCGTCGGGCGAGATCATCGAGAGCCCGATCATCTCGAACTTCAAGGAAGGCCTGTCGGTGCTCGAGTACTTCAACTCGACCCACGGCGCCCGCAAGGGTCTCGCCGACACGGCGTTGAAGACGGCCAACTCCGGCTATCTGACCCGCCGTCTGGTCGACGTCGCCCAGGACTGCATCGTCGTCGAGCAGGATTGCGGCACCGATGCCGGGCTGAAGATGCAGGCGATCGTCGATTCCGGCCAGGTGGTCGCGACGCTTGGCCACCGGGTGCTTGGCCGAACCGCTGCCGAGGACGTGGTGGCGCCTGCCACCGGCGAGGTCATCGTGCCGGCCGGCACGCTGATCGAGGAGCGTCACGTCGAGGCGATCGAGAACGCCAAGGTCCAGACCATGCGCATTCGCTCGGTGCTGACCTGCGAGACCAAGAACGGCGTCTGCGGCAAGTGCTACGGGCGCGATCTTGCCCGCGGCACGCCGGTCAACATGGGTGAGGCGGTCGGCGTCATCGCGGCGCAGTCGATCGGCGAGCCGGGAACCCAGCTCACCATGCGCACCTTCCACATCGGCGGCACGGCGCAGGTGGTCGATCAGTCGACGATGGAGTCGAACTTCGAAGGCACCGTCCATATCCGCAACCGCAACCTGGTGCGCGACTCGGACGGCCGGCTGGTGGCGATGGGCCGCAACATGCAGATCGCCATCGTTGACAGCGACGGCACCGAGCGCTCGGTCAATCGCGTCACCTACGGCTCTCGCCTCCATGTCGATGAAGGCGACACCGTCAAGCGCGGCCAGCGGCTCCTGGAATGGGATCCCTACACCCGTCCGGTGCTCACCGAGATCGACGGCATCGTCGCATTCGAGGACCTGGTGGACAGGGTGTCCGTCTCGGAGACGGCCGACGAGTCGACCGGCATCACCAAGCGTGTCGTCACCGACTGGCGGGCCAATCCGCGCGGCGGCGACCTCAAGCCGGCGATCGTGGTGAAGGGCAAGGACGGCAAGGCCAAGAAGACCGCCCGCGGCACCGAAGCGCGCTACCTGCTTCCGGTCGATGCGATCCTCTCGGTCGACTCCGGCGCGGAAGTCCACGCCGGCGACGTGCTCGCCCGTATCCCGATGGAGAGCGCCAAGACGCGCGACATCACCGGCGGTCTGCCGCGGGTGGCCGAGCTGTTCGAGGCGCGTCGTCCGAAGGACCACGCGATCATCGCCGAGATCGACGGCACCATCCGCTTCGGCCGCGACTACAAGAACAAGCGGCGGATCATCCTCGAGCCGAGCGAGGAGGGGGCCGAGCCGGTCGAGTACCTGATCCCGAAGGGCAAGCCTTTCCATCTTCAGGAAGGCGACACCGTCGAGAAGGGCGACTATATCGTCGAGGGCAACCCGGCGCCGCACGACATCCTGGCGATCAAGGGCATCGAGGCGCTCGCCGCGTATCTGGTCAACGAGATCCAGGACGTCTACCGGCTCCAGGGCGTGACCATCAACGACAAGCACATCGAGGTGATCGTTCGCCAGATGCTGCAGAAGGTCGAGATCACTGAGCCGGGTGACACCGAGCTGTTCCCCAGCGAGCAGATCGACCAGCTCGACCTCGACATCGTCAACGATCTGGCGGTGGCGGAAGGCAAGCAGCCGGCATCCGGGGTCCCGGTCCTGCTCGGCATCACCAAGGCGAGCCTGCAGACCCGCTCCTTCTTCTCGGCGGCATCCTTCCAGGAGACCACCCGCGTCCTCACCGAGGCGGCAGTTCAGGGCAAGGTCGATCCGCTCGAGGGTCTCAAGGAGAACATCATCGTCGGTCGTCTGATCCCGGCCGGCACGGGTGGCACGATCAACCGGCTCCGCCAGGTCGCGACGCATCGCGATGAGCTGATCCTTGAGGAGCGGCGGCGCAGCGCCGAGATCGAGGGCGAGGAAGCGGAGCAGGTTGCCGAGCTGAGCGGCGCCGCCGAGTAAGCCCGCCGCAGCCGGCCGAAACTGACAAGGGGCCGTCCTTCGGGGCGGCCCCTTTCTTGTCCGATTGACCGCTGCCCCGGTCTTGGGTTGGCTGGCGCTCAATTGCCCTCAAGGTCGGCATACCCCATTCGGGGGATGCGGGTGCCGTGGCCGCCGGGGTATCCTCTCCCCATGATTGCTCCGATTCAGGTTTTCCCGTGGCAGGATGCGGCCGAGGTGAACCACGCTAGTGAAGCGATCTGACCGCGCGAGATGGTAGTCTCGTCTTGGGAGCAAGTCGCTCGGGGGCCGAGTGTCTGAACAAGGATATCCGGATCAGGCGATCAACGCCTGTTATAACGCCGTGCTCGCGCCGGAAACCTGGCCCGCGGCGCTGGATCGGCTTGCGCGGGCGATGGACGCCGTCGGCGCCACCTTCTATCCGGTTTCCGGCCCGGTGCGGCTACCGCATGTTCTGGTCGGTGCGGAGATCGAAGGCGTGCTCGACGAGTTCGTTCGCGGCGGCTGGTGGATGCGGGATTACCGCGCCGAACGGGCTCTTCCGCTTTTCCTGCTCGGTCGGCCGGTCGTCGTCGAAGATCAGATCACAACCCGGGACGAGCGCCGGGAGCTTCCGGCATACAACGATTTCTTTCTGCGCCACGGTTTGCCTTGGTGGGCAGCTGTGTCGTGCCAGTCGGAAGAAAGCGGGCCGTGGGTTGTGCCGTTCCTCAGGGATGCCCGACAGGGGCCGTTCCTGCCCCACGACGCCATCCGTCTGACGCGGTTGCAGCCTCATTTCACCCGGATCATGGGCCTCGCACGACGCTTCGCCAAATCGCGGGTGGAGACGGCCTTGACGACGCTCGAACGAGCGGGTTTCCCGGCAATCCTCGTCGACTGGCGCGGTCAGGCGACGCAATTGAACTCGGCAGCCGAAGCTTTGCTCGGGCCTGACCTTTTCATCGCCGGCGGCCGGCTTGGTGCGCGGGATCGCGAAGGCAACGTCGCCTTGCAGCGCCTGGTGAATCTCGCCGTGACCAGCGCCTCGCCGGCGGACCTTGCGGAGGCTTCGCCAATCTTGATTGCCGGTCCGCGGGGCCGCCCCCTGTCGATAGACGCCGTGCCGACTGGGGGCTTGCTGGCCGATGCCTTCAGGCATAGCCGGGCGCTCCTCCTGATCACCGACCTCCGCCGGAAGCCTGTTCCCATCGAACGGCAGCTGCGAAGGGCCTTCTCGCTCACCGTCGACGAGGCGCGGTTGACCACCCTTCTCGGCGAGGGGATGACGCTGGCGCAGGCAGCCGATGTGATGAGGATCGCGCGAGGGAAGGCGAACGACCGGTTGAAGGCTGTCTTCTCCAAGACCGGTGTCTCACGCCAGTCGGCGCTTGTGGCGCTCGTCGCCCGCGAGGCCGAGGCTCCGCTCAGCCGAGGCAGGCAGCCTGACCATTAGTCGAGGCCAATGGTGAGACAGACGGTGGTGGCTTTTTTCGTCAGACTTGTTGTCGGCGACCAAGCCAGGCCATGGCGAGACCCATCGCCAGGACCAGCGCGATCGAGGCCGACAGGCCGTATTGATGGGCGACGAAGCCGAGAATGGGCGGGGCGAACAGGTAGCCGGTATAGCCCATGGTCGCCACGGCGGCGACGCCGATGCCCGCCGGGACGCCGGGGACCCGTGCGCTGGCGCTGAACAGCACCGGCACGACATTGGCGGCGCCGACGCCGACCAGCCCGAAACCGACCGCGCCGACCAGCGGCCAGGACGCGGCGAGCGCCAGCCCCAGTCCGGCGGCGATCAAGAGGCCGCCGCCGACGAGGACCCGGCGGTTGCCGAACCGGGCGACGATGGGGTCGCCGAACAGCCGGAAGGCGGCCATGGCCAGCGAGAACAGTGCATAGCCGACCGCCGCGGTTGCGGGCGTGGCGTCGCGCACGACGGTCAGGAAGAGGGCGCTCCAATCGGTGACCGCCCCCTCGATGGCGTAGCCGAGGAAGGCGATGGCGCCGAGCGCCAGCACCGCCCGCGTCGGCAGCGCGAAGCGCGGTCCGGCCTCGACCGCCCGTTCGCTCGGGTGGAGGTTGCCGGCAGCTACCGCGGCGAAGACGAGGAAGACAAGCGTGGCGGCTACCGCGCCGCGCCCGTCGCCCCAGCCGATGGCGATCACCCAGGCCGCGATCAGCGCTCCGGTCAGGCCGCCGATCGAGAAATAGGCGTGAAACGAGGACATGGTCGGCCGCCGCCGCGCCGCCTCGACCTCGGAAGCCTGCACATTGGCGACAACATCGAGCGTTCCCATCAGCAGGCCGAAGGCGAACGCCGCCGCAAAGAACAGCGGCACGCTGCCGGCCAGGATCGGTAGCGGGACGACGACGAGGTAGACGATCGTCGCAACGGCCGTCGGCACCCGCGAGCCAAGGCGACCGACGATCCAGCCGGCGAGCGGCATCGACAGCATGGCTCCGATGGCGAGGGTGAGAAGGGCAAGGCCAAGCACCGCCGGATCGATCGCCAGCCGCTCCTGGATCAGCGGGATGTGGACGGCCCAGATCCCCGAACCGGTGCCGAGCAGGAAGAACACGATCGACACGGCGGCTCGCGCCCGGAACAAGGCGGGCGCGGCGGACGACCGTCGCGGCAGGGTCTCCATGTGTCTTCTTGGTCTTCAGGGGTTGGGGCGGCCAGTCAGAGGGGAGGCCGCAGATTTCGACAATTCGCCTCACTGCGGCCGGATTGCAATCCCCGATCGCCTGGGTGCGCATTCCGGCGATCGCGACCACTCATTCCGACGGATCGCGACCAGCTATTCCGATCGATCGCGACCAGTGGGCGCGGATGCGTGAGGGCGCCGTTGGATGCATTTTCTGATGTCAGTGTTGGCGTGCCTCGTCAAGCATGGGATTGGTCCTTGAGGTCGGCACCCGGCAGTTCGGTTTCGGCCTTGCCAGCCTGGATCTTGCGCATCGACGGGCCGTCGAGTGCGAGGCGGTAGGCGTTGTGAACGATGCGATCGAGGATGGCGTCGGCAAAAGTGGGCTCGCCGATCACCTGGTGCCAGGTATCGGTCGGCAGTTGGCTGGTGATGAGTGTCGAACCCCGACCGTAACGCTCCTCGACGATTTCCATCAGATCGCGCCGCTGATTGGCGGTGAGCCTCTCCGGCCCCCAGTCGTCGAGGACCAGGAGATCGGCCTTGACCAGGGTGCGGAACAGGCGGGCGAAGCGGCCGTCGCCGTGGGCGAGTTCGAGATCGGCAAACAACCGCGGCAGGCGGGCGTAGTGGACAGTGTAACCGTCGCGGCACGCCTTGTGGGCCAGCGCACATGACAGCCAGGACTTTCCGACGCCACACGGCCCGGTGACCAGCAGGTTGCGGTGCTCGGCGATCCAGCGTCCGGCGGCGAGCTGCTGGAACAGCGGCTTGTCGAGCCGGCGCGGCGTTCGGTAGTCGACGTCCTCGACCGTCGCCTGGCCGTGACGCAGCCTGGCGCTGCGCAGACGGCTGTGGAAGCGCCTGGTATTGCGGGTTGCCGCCTCGCGGTCGAGCAGCAGGGCCAGCCATTCGGCGTGCGCCAGGTCGGCGGCATTATCCTGAGCCTGAAGCTCGACGAAGGCGTCGGCCATGCCGTCGAGCTTGAGGGCTCTGAGCTGGTCGATGGTGGGATGGGTCAGCATGGCGTGTCTTGTCCTCAGTGGAAGTAACGGGGGCCACGGATGTTGTCGTGGGTTATCGCCGGCCCGTCCGTGGCGGGTGCGGGCCGTTTGCGATCGCGGTTGGTCTTCAGGATCGAGGTGACGGAGGTGTAGGAGCGGGCGCCGATCTCGAGGGCCCGGCCACAGGCAGCCTCCAGGCGGTTCCGGCCAAAACCCTTGGCGTGCCGCAGGATGCCGATACAGGCGCGGAACCCCTGCTCGGGGTGCGAGCGCTCGCGCAGGATGATCTCGACCAGTGCCGCGGTCTCGGGTCCGATCTCGCCGGCCTGCTGCCGGATGCGTTCCGGCGTCCAATCGGCGTAGCGCCGGTGGCTCGACGGCATGTGCTCGCGCACCGTCGTGTGCTTGCGATTGGAGGACGAGCGGACATGCGCGGCGACGCGCTGGCCGCGATGGAACACCTCGACCGTGCGGGCGGTGATCCGCGCCCACATCGTCTCGCGCAGCAGCGTGTGCGGCACCGAGTAATAGTGCCGCTCGACCTCGACGTGGTAGTCAAGGCCGGCCCGGCATTGCTTCCATTCGGCATAGACATAGGGCTCGGCCGGAAGCCGCTTGAGGGCCGATTGCTCCAATGCCTCGAACAGGTCCCGCCGGCTCGCCCCCAGATGCCGCGTCACGCGTTTGTTGAGTGCCGTCACCAGCTCGGCGATGGCTTCATTCAGCTCGGCCAACGAGAAGAAGCGGCGATTGCGCAGCTTGGCGATGATCCAGCGCGTCGCCACCTGCACGGCGACTTCGACCGTGGCTTTGTCACGCGGCTTGTAGGGCCGCGCCGGCACCACGGCCGTGTCGTAGTGCGCCGCCATCTCGGCGTAGCTGCGGTTCACCGCTGGCTCGTAGAAGCATGCCTTGGTGACGCCGGACTTCAGATTGTCGGACACCACCATCGCCGGCACGCCGCCGAAAAAGCCGAACGCGCGCGTGTGCGAGCCGATCCAGTCGGCAAGGCCTTGGGTCCAGGTGGCCTCGGCATAGGTATAGTTGGAGGCGCCGAGGGCGGCGACGAACAGCTGCGCTGTCAACACCTCGCCGGTCGTCCCGTCGATCACCTCCAGGGTCGTGCCGGCGTAATCGACGAACAGGCGCTCGCCGGCGACGTGGGGCTGCCGCATCGTTGCCGACAGCCGGCCTTCCCAGGCCCGATACCGCTCACAGAAGCGGCTATAACCGTATCCGTCCGGATGCGCGCTGCGATGCTCCTCCCACAGCAACTGCAGCGTCACGCCCGGACGGCGCAGCTCGCGATGGACAATCGGCCAGTCGGGCTGCGGCCGCCGATCCTTGGCCGGGCTCGCCGGCGGCGGGTAGAGACGGCTCTCCAGCGCCTCGTCGCTCATCTCCGCCGGCAGCGGCCAGCCAAGGCCAACACGCCGTGCTCGACGAATACACTCACCCGCCGCCGTCGGGCTGACCCCAAGGCTCGCGGCAATCTTGCGTTTGGACAGGCCGCCGGCACTGAGCCGAAGCACGTCGCGGATCTTGCGCATGGGTAATCTCTGTCCTGGCATCCCCGGCTCCTCTCGAAAGGAGCCGAGCCAATGCCGATTCGAAGATCACCCAACGGTGCTCATCACCCCCGTCCACAGCCTGGTCGCGATCGCCCGGAACAGGTGGTCGCAATCAATCGGAACGACCGGTCGCAATCAATCGGAACAGGTGGTCGCAATCACCCGGTGGGCGCAGCCTGGGGGCACCGCCTCCAGTTAGTCGGTTGTGACGAAGGGCGGCAGATTTTTGAGGACAAGCTTCCAGAAGCCGAAGTATCGCTCCAGCGACTTGATGGGAATGCCTTCCCCGGTGACCACCGCCTCTGATACCCAGATCTTCTGGTCCGGTCCGATGCTCGCCCTGCCGAACCGCTTCTGCCGGTTCCAGGCATTGATCTTCTCCGGATCCGCGTTCTCTCCGGGAAACTGCGCGCTGAACTGGATAAGCGCGCAGCTCGGCCGGTCTTCGCAGTTGATCAGGAAGACGACATAGTTCTGTCCCTCGATACGACCGAGGACGACGGGCTGCCCGTTCTTCATCTTGTGGAGAAGCGCCGATCCGAAGCCGCGGGCGATATTGGCTACGTGGTCTGGCGTGACGTCGACGGAGGGCTCTGCCGCGATCGCCGGACCGGCGAGAAGGGCAGCGGCGAAGGCCCCGGTCAGGATTGCGCGCATGATGAACCCCTACCTTTGCAGTTTCTCAGCCAAAGGGATCATGCCGACGGTTCGCGGCCCTGGAAAGGGCTTTGTTGCAGCTGGTCGGCGCAACAATCCCGCCGCGGGCGCGCTTCCGAAAAAAATTACTCGCTGTAGGGTTGACGGGCAGGCCCAAACCACGCGCTCTCACCCGTTCCTCGGCAGAGACCAGCCCAAAACATCCCAACGGTGGCGGAAGGCGACAGGACATCACTTCCTGCGCCGGGTCAAGGCCCGCCGGTACGGCTGGTCCTCGTCAATCGACAACGGTCGGCCTGTCGAGGCTGTCCGGGTTCCCACCAGTGATTCGCAAGGCACGCCGGAATATTTTGGATAGTGTCCAGTCGCCATTCAGAATATCGGCATCGGATAGGCTGCGAAAAAATAGATCAATACTATTATTATACAGTGTGCTGGCTTGGGCATCGGCGCGCAGGACAGTGTCCAATTCTTCGGTCTCCTCGAAAAATCGGTGCCTCTCTGCCGCGCTGAATGTTACCAGCGTGCCGACCGGAAATATGTAACAGCCTTCCTGGTGTTCCCGATATATTCTCTTCAGAAGCTGGGTTCCCACTTCCCCCCAACTCAGGTTCAAGCCTTCATCCAGTCGCGAAGAGACCCGAGACCAGTACCGACGCATGAAATCAGAGTCCGGCCGGGCGCCCATAAAGGCGTTTGTGATTCCGTCGTTTCCATTCTCCGAACCAACAAATTGGTAACTTTCGAGCTTGGAGCTTATGGCGGAAAAATCGTTCAAAACGATCACGTCGGCGTCCAGCCAGACGCCGCCAAACCTGTGAAGCAGATATACACGGGCGATACCCGTCATGAGCGCCAGTCTGCGCGCGTGCTGAGAAGCGGATCGACCAGGTCCGTTTGGGTATACTTCGTAGATATCCGAGCGGAGCTCAGGTGTCAGTGCTTTCAAGGAAGCGACGTTCAGTTCAACTAAATCGAACCGATCGGACAGATGCAGGTCTCTGGTCCGCTTGCACAGATCTATATATGCAGGGCGCGGAAGGTCTTCGCAATCTTCCCAAAATACGAAAAGTGGTGGGTTTGTCATGCGCCGACAATCGCGCGATCATCTACGCGCACAGCGATCGCGGTCCTTCTTGACCACGAGGACATGGCAGCGAGCCCTCCAATGCGACTTGGCCAAACTAGGCGAGATGGACGATTGCGACAACCCCGCTTGCGTGCCGTGCAGCGTCTGCCCGCCGGGTCCGCGCCCGATCCCGGCCAATGACGGCAATATTGTTGCTGGATCCCCCGCTTTGACCAGCCGCGCCGCCGCGACGGCAGTCCGTCTCTCTGCAATTCGACCCCGCGGGGCGAGATGCCGATTTTTTTCGGCGGTAGGGTTGACGGGGCAGGCCCGAACCACTAGGTTCCGCGCGCTTTCGGGCAGGCAGTAGGCCTTTTGTTCCGGCGGCGCCAAGCCGTGGAAGAAGAAGCCCTAAACGCTGCGCGAAGGAAGACGAGCGACGTCAGAACCGAACGACATGATCGCGGCGGTGCCGTGATCCTCTGTTTTCTCAGCGCCTCCCGCCAAGGCGGGCCATGGCGCTGAATTGTACTGCAATTTGGGATCAAGAGGGCCAGCCGATCGGCCCCGACGAACATCAAGGCCGCGAATGCCGACGATCAATCAGCTTATCCGCAAGCCGCGCCGCGCGCCGGTCAAGCGCAACAAGGTGCCGGCCATGCAGCAGAGCCCGCAGAAGCGGGGGGTCTGCACGCGCGTCTATACGACGACGCCGAAGAAGCCGAACTCGGCGCTCCGCAAGGTCGCCAAGGTCCGCCTCACCAACCAGTTCGAGGTGATCGGCTACATTCCCGGCGAGGGTCACAACCTCCAGGAGCACTCGGTGGTGATGATCCGCGGCGGCCGGGTCAAGGACCTTCCGGGCGTCCGCTACCACATCATTCGTGGCGTGCTCGACACCCAGGGCGTCAAAGACCGTCGCCAGCGTCGTTCAAAATACGGAGCCAAACGACCCAAGTAATTCTGGGTCGTTTTTTGTCGCGAAAGCCATAGAGACGAACAGGCAAGCAAGATGTCCCGTCGCCACCGCGCCGAAAAGCGCGAGATCATCCCGGACCCAAAGTACCACAACGAAGTGGTGACCAAGTTCATGAACTCGGTCATGCGCGAGGGGAAGAAATCGGTCGCCGAACAGATCGTCTACGGTGCCTTCGAGGTGATCGAGCAGAAGACCAAGCAGGATCCGCTGGGCGTGTTCCGCACGGCGCTCGACAACGTCATGCCGGCGATCGAGGTGCGGTCGCGGCGTGTCGGCGGCGCTACCTACCAGGTGCCGGTCGAGGTCCGCTCCGACCGCCGCCAGGCGCTGGCGATCCGCTGGCTGCTTGCCGCAGCCCGCGCCCGCAACGAGAAGACGATGACCGACAAGCTGTCGGGCGAGTTGCTCGACGCCGCCAACAACCGCGGCAATGCCGTGAAGAAGCGCGAAGACACCCACCGGATGGCCGAAGCCAACCGGGCGTTCTCGCACTACCGCTGGTAAGACGTACGTTTAGAGGCCGCTGACATGCCGCGCACCCACAAGATCGAGGACTACCGCAACTTCGGCATCATGGCCCACATCGATGCCGGCAAGACCACCACGACCGAGCGGATCCTCTTCTACACCGGCAAGAGCCACAAGATGGGCGAGGTCCACGAGGGCGCTGCCACCATGGACTGGATGGAGCAGGAGCAGGAGCGCGGCATCACCATCACGTCGGCGGCGACCACCGCGGCGTGGAAGGGCAAGCGCCTCAACATCATCGACACGCCCGGCCACGTCGACTTCACCATCGAGGTGGAGCGCTCGCTGCGCGTTCTCGATGGCGCGGTGTGCGTGCTCGATTCCAACCAGGGCGTTGAGCCGCAGACCGAGACCGTCTGGCGTCAGGGCGACAAGTACAAGGTGCCGCGCATCGTCTTCTGCAACAAGATGGACAAGACCGGCGCGGACTTCTTCAAGTGTCTTGACGACATCAAGAAGCGCCTCGGCGCCCGTCCGGTGGCCATCCAGCTTCCGATTGGCGCGGAGAACGATTTCAAGGGCGTGATCGACCTCGTTCGCATGGTGGGCGTCGTCTGGCACGACGAGTCGCTCGGTGCCGATTACGAGGACATTGAGATTCCGGCGAACCTGAAGGAGCAGGCCGCCGAGTACCGCAATGCACTGGTCGAGGCGGCAGTCGAGCTCGATGACGACGCGATGGCGGCATATTTCGAGGGCAATGAGCCCGACGAGGCGACGCTCAAGCGCCTGATCCGCAAGGCGGTGATCACCGGCGCCTTCTTTCCGGTCCTCGCCGGTTCCGCCTTCAAGAACAAGGGCGTACAGACGCTGCTTGATGCGGTGGTCGACTATCTACCGTCGCCCCTCGAGGTGCCGCCGATCAAGGGTGTCGATCTCGACGGTAACGAGGTGGTGCGCAAGTCGTCGGACAGCGAACCGCTCGCCATCCTCGCCTTCAAGATCATGGACGACCCCTTCGTCGGCTCGCTCACCTTCTGCCGCATCTATTCGGGCAAGGTCGAATCCGGTCAGCAGATCCTCAATTCGCCGCGCGACCGCAAGGAGCGCGTCGGCCGCATGCTGCTGATGCACGCCAACAGCCGCGAGGACATCAAGGAAGCCTTTGCCGGCGACATTATCGCGCTCGCCGGGCTCAAGGAGTCGCGGACCGGCGACACGCTCTGCGATCCGCAGAAGGCGGTAATCCTCGAGCAGATGGAGTTCCCCGATCCGGTCATCGAGATCGCGGTCGAGCCGAAGACCAAGGGCGACCAGGAGCGGCTCGGCGTCGCGCTGTCGCGGCTTGGCGCGGAGGACCCGTCCTTCCGCGTGTCGACCGATCCGGAGAGCGGCCAGACCATCCTCAAGGGGATGGGCGAGCTCCATCTCGACGTGAAGGTCGACATCCTCAAACGGACCTACAAGGTCGACGTCAATGTCGGTGCGCCGCAGGTGGCCTACCGCGAGACGATCACCCGGCCGACGACCATCGACTACACCCACAAGAAGCAGACCGGCGGTTCGGGCCAGTTCGCCCGGGTGAAGATCGAGGTCGAGCCGGCGGAGCAGGGCGGCGGCTATGCTTTCGAGTCCAAGATCGTCGGCGGCGCGGTGCCCAGGGAGTTCATTCCGGGCGTCGAGAAGGGGCTCGCATCGGTTTTGACCTCCGGCGTGCTCGCCGGCTTCCCGGTGGTCGATATCCACGTCGCCCTGGTCGACGGCGCCTCGCACGACGTCGACTCCTCGGCGCTCGCCTTCGAGATCGCCTCGCGCGCCGCGCTTCGCGAAGCCCTGCAGAAGGCGGGCCCGGTGCTGCTTGAGCCGATCATGAAGATCGAGGTGGTGACGCCGGAAGATTATCTCGGCTCGGTGATCGGCGACATCAACTCCCGCCGCGGCCAGATCGCCGGCACCGACACCCGCGGCAACGCGCAGGTCGTCAACGCGATGGTGCCGCTGGCCAACATGTTCGGCTACGTCAACACGCTGCGCTCCATGAGCCAGGGGCGCGCGCAATACACCATGCAGTTCGATCACTACGAGCAGGTTCCACAGGCAGTGGCGCAGGAAGTTCAGGCGAAGTTCGCCTGAACCTGATCCGCGGCAAAGACTTAGGAAGAACGGAGAGCCCCGATGGCGAAACAGAAGTTCGAGCGGACCAAGCCGCATTGCAACATTGGGACCATTGGTCACGTCGACCACGGCAAGACGACGCTGACGGCGGCGATCACCAAGATCCTGGCCGAAACCGGCGGGGCGACGTTCAAGGACTACGCCTCGATCGACGCGGCGCCCGAGGAAAAGGCGCGCGGCATCACGATCAACACGGCGCACGTCGAGTACGAGACGCAGAAGCGGCACTACGCTCACGTCGACTGCCCCGGCCACGCTGACTATGTGAAGAACATGATCACCGGCGCGGCGCAGATGGACGGCGCCATCCTGGTGGTGAGCGCGGCCGACGGCCCGATGCCGCAGACCCGCGAGCACATCCTGCTCGCCCGCCAGGTCGGCGTTCCGGCGCTCGTCGTCTATCTCAACAAGTGCGACATGGTCGACGATCCCGAGCTTCTCGACCTCGTCGAACTCGAGGTCCGCGAGCTCCTCTCCAACTACGAGTTTCCCGGTGACGACATTCCGGTCATCCGTGGTTCGGCGCTGGTGGCGCTCGACGGCGGCGACGAGGAACTCGGCAAGAATTCGATCCTCAAGCTGATGGAAGCGGTCGACGACTACATTCCGCAGCCTGAGCGTCCGGTCGACCAGCCCTTCCTGATGCCGATCGAGGACGTGTTCTCGATCTCCGGCCGCGGCACAGTGGTGACCGGCCGTGTCGAGCGCGGCATCGTCAAGGTCGGCGACGAGGTCGAGATCGTCGGCATCCGTCCGACCTCGAAGACCGTCGTCACCGGCGTCGAGATGTTCCGCAAGCTGCTCGATCAGGGCCAGGCCGGCGACAACATCGGCGCGCTGCTTCGCGGCGTCGACCGCGAGGGCGTCGAGCGCGGCCAGGTGCTGTGCAAGCCAGGCTCGGTGACGCCGCACACCAACTTCAAGGCCGAGGCCTACATCCTGACCAAGGAGGAGGGCGGTCGCCACACGCCGTTCTTTACCAATTATCGTCCGCAGTTCTACTTCCGGACGACCGACGTGACCGGCGTCGTCAAGCTTCCCGAGGGCACCGAGATGGTGATGCCGGGAGACAACGTGGCGATCGAGGTCGAGCTGATCGTGCCGATCGCCATGGAGGAGCGCCTGCGCTTCGCCATCCGCGAGGGCGGTCGGACCGTCGGCTCGGGCGTCGTGTCCGAGATCCTGAAATCAGTCGAGTCGATCCGGAAAAGAGACAGGAAGAGGAGAGAGGGACAGGATCAAGGTCACGGACAGGTGCCGTCTCACCGGCATTTTGCCCCGTCGTCTTTCTGTCTTCTGAAAACCCATGAACGGCCAGAACATCCGCATCCGGCTCAAAGCGTTCGACCATCGCATCCTCGATGCGTCGACGCGCGAGATTGTCAACACCGCCAAGCGGACCGGCGCGCGCGTGCGCGGGCCGGTGCCGCTTCCGACGCGGATCGAGAAGTTCACGGTCAACCGGTCGCCGCACATCGACAAGAAGAGTCGCGAGCAGTTCGAGATGCGGACTCACAAGCGGCTCCTCGACATCGTCGATCCGACCCCGCAGACCGTCGACGCTTTGATGAAGCTCGACCTGGCTGCCGGCGTCGACGTCGAGATCAAGCTCTAAGAGGCGTAACGCCATGCGTTCAGGAGTGATTGCGCAGAAGATTGGCATGACCCGCGTCTTTACGGAGGCGGGCGAGCAGGTGCCGGTGACGGTGCTGAAGCTCGACAATTGCCAGGTCGTCGCGCACAGGACTGAGGAGAAGAACGGCTACACCGCGCTGCAGCTCGGCGTCGGGCTGCGCAAGGTGAAGAACACGCCGAAGGCGCTGCGCGGTCACTTCGCCAACGCCAAGGTCGAGCCGAAGCGCAAGGTCGCCGAGTTCCGCGTGAGCCCGGAGAACCTGATCGAGGTGGGCGCCGAGCTGACCGCCGACCATTTCGTCGCCGGCCAGTTCGTCGACGTCACCGGCACCTCGATCGGCAAGGGCTTTCAGGGCGTCATGAAGCGCCACAATTTCGGCGGCGGGCGTGCCACGCACGGCGACTCGGTCATCGCACCGCACGCACGGCTCGACCGGCCAGCGCCAGGATCCCGGCAAGGTGTTCAAGGGCAAGAAGATGGCCGGCCACATGGGCGATCTCCGGGTGACCACGCAGAACCTCAAGATCGTCAGGACCGATGTCGAGCGCGGCCTGATCCTGGTCGAGGGCGCGGTGCCTGGCGCCAAGGGCGGCTGGATTCTCGTCCGCGACGCGGTGAAGCGGCCGCTGCCGGACGGCGTGCCGATGCCCGGTGCGTTCAAGACCAAGGCGCGCCCGCTAATGCCGCCCCGGCGGCCGAGGCACCGGCTGTGGAAGCTGAAGCGCCCGCTGCGCCGGAAGCCGAGACGAAGGAAGCCGAGTGATGGATATCAAGGTCACCACGCTCGACGGCAAGTCGGCGGAGTCGATCGCGCTGCCGGACGAGATTTTCGGTCTCGAGCCGCGTGCCGACATCCTGCAGCGCATGGTGCGCTGGCAGCTCGCCAAGCGCCAGGCCGGCACGCACAAGTCGAAGACCCGCGGCGAAATCCGCATGACGTCGGCCAAGGCCTACAAGCAGAAGGGCACCGGCCGCGCCCGTCACGGCAACAAGGCGGCGCCGCAGTTCCGTGGCGGCGGCAAGGCGTTCGGTCCGGTGGTGCGCAGCCATGCCCATGACCTGCCCAAGAAGGTGCGGGCGCTGGCGCTGAAGCATGCGCTCTCGGACAAGGCGCGCGACGAGAAGCTGATCGTGTTGTCCGAGGCGAGCGTGATCGGAGCCGAAGACCAAGGCGCTGGCCGCGCAGCCTCGCCGGGCTCGGGCTGTCCAACGCGCTGATCGTCGACGGCGCGGCGATGGAAGACAATTTCCGGCTCGCGGCGCGCAACATCCCCGAGATCGACGTGCTGCCGGTCCAGGGCATCAACGTCTACGACATCCTGCGGCGCGACACGCTGGTGCTGACCACGGCCGCCGTCGAGGCGCTGACGGAGCGCTTCAAATGAGCGCGCTCGGACACTACGACATCATCCGCAGCCCGGTGATCACCGAGAAGTCGACCGCTGCCTCGGAGCACAACAAGGTGGTGTTCCAGCGTCGCCCGCACCGCCACCAAGCCGGAGATCAAGGCCGCGGTCGAGGCGCTGTTCAAGGTCAAGGTCAAGGCGGTCAACACGCTGATCCGCAAGGGCAAGACCAAGCGGTTCCGGGGCATTCTCGGCCGCCAGAGCGACATCAAGCGCGCGATCGTGACCCTCGCCGAGGGCCAGTCGATCGACGTGACCACAGGTTTGTGAGGCGCAAGCGATGGCACTCAAGAAATACAAGCCGACGACGCCGAGCCAGCGCCAGCTCGTCCTGGTCGACCGCTCCGGCCTCTGCAAGGGCAAGCCGGTCAAGGGGCTGACCGAGGGCAAGACCTCGACGGCGGGCGCAACAATCACGGCCGCATCACCGTGCGCTGGCGCGGCGGCGGCCACAAGCGCGCCTATCGCCTCGTCGACTTCAAGCGGCGCAAGCTCGACGTGCCGGCGACGGTCGAGCGGCTCGAATACGATCCCAACCGCACCGCCTTCATCGCGCTGATCCGCTACGAGGACGGCGAGCTCGACCTACATCCTGGCGCCGCAGCGCCTGGCGGTCGGCGACAAGGTCATCGCCGCGCGCCAGGCCGACGTGAAGCCGGGCAACGCCATGCCGCTCGCCGCGATGCCGGTCGGCACCATCGTCCACAATGTCGAGATGAAGCTCGGCGCAGGGCGGCCAGATCGCCCGCTCGGCCGGCACCTATGCCCAGTATGTCGGCCGCGACCAGGGCTACGCGATCCTGCGGCTCAATTCCGGCGAGCAGCGGCTGGTCAACCAGAACTGCATGGCCACGGTCGGCGCGGTCTCCAATCCCGACCACAGCAACATCAACATCGGCAAGGCCGGGCGCAACCGCTGGCTCGGCCGCAAGCCGAGCGTCCGCGGCGTCGCCATGAACCCGATCGACCATCCCGCATGGCGGCGGCGAGGGCCGTACCTCCGGCGGGCGCCATCCGGTCACCCCGTGGGGCAAGCCGACCAAGGGCAAGAAGACCCGCAAGAACAAGCGCACCGACAAATTCATCGCGCGCAGCCGTCACGCGCGCAAAGGCAGATAGGAAGAGGCTCGCAAGTGGCTCGTTCAGTTTGGAAAGGCCCGTTCGTCGACGGCTATCTGTTGAAGAAGGCCGAGAAGGCGCGCGCGCCGGGCGCAACGAGTGATCAAGATCGTGGAGCCGGCGCTCGACCATCCTGCCGCAGTTCGTCGGCCTGACCTTCGGCGTCCACAACGGCAACAAGCACATCCCGGTGCTGGTCAGCGAGGACATGGTCGGCCACAAGTTCGGTGAGTTCGCGCCGACGCGCACCTATCACGGCCACGCCGCCGACAAGAAGGCGAGGAGGGGCTGACATGGGCAAGCCGAAGACGCGACCGCGGCGCTCGCCGACAACGAGGCGCAGGCCAAGGCGCGCATGATCCGCATCTCCGCCGCAGAAGCTCAACCTCGTCGCCGCGCTGATCCGCGGCAAGAAGGTGGCGGCGGCGCTCGCCGACCTCACCTTCAGCCGCAAGCGGATCGCCGGCGACGTCAAGAAGACGCTGGAGTCGGCGATCGCCAATGCCGAGAACAACCACCAGCTCGACGTCGACTCGCTGGTCGTCGCCGAGGCGCTATGTCGGGCAAGGCGATGGTGATGAAGCGCTGGACGCCGCGCGGCCGCGGCCGCGTCGGCCGGATCCAGAAGCGCTTCTCGCAATCTCACCATCGTCGTCCGCGAAGTCGAGGAGGCCGCCTGATGGGTCAGAAGGTCAATCCGATCGGGCTGCGGCTCGGCATCAACCGCACCTGGGATTCGCGCTGGTTCGCCAACAAGGGCGAATACGGCCAGCTGCTGCACGAGGACATGGAGATCCGCAAGGTGCTGATGAAGGACCTCAAGCAGGCGGCGGTGTCGAAGATCGTCATCGAGCGGCCGCACAAGAAGTGCCGCGTGACGATCCATTCCGCCCGGCCGGGCATCGTCATCGGCAAGAAGGGCGCCGACATCGAGAAGCTGCGCCGCAAGGTCGCGGCGATGACCGACTCGCGAGGTCCACATCAACATCGTCGAGGTCCGCAAGCCCGAGATCGACGCCACCCTCGTCGCCCAGTCGATCGCCCAGCAGCTCGAGCGCCGCGTCGCCTTCCGGCGGGCGATGAAGCGGGCCGTGCAGTCGGCCATGCGGCTGGGCGCCGAGGGCATCCGCATCACGTGCGGCGGCCGCCTCGGCGGCGCCGAGATCGCGCGCATCGAGTGGTATCGCGAGGGCCGGGTGCCGCTGCACACGCTGCGCGCCGACATCGATTACGGCGTCGCGACCGCCAACACCGCCTACGGCACCTGCGGCGTCAAGGTCTGGATCTTCAAGGGCGAGATCATGGAGCACGATCCGATGGCGTCTGAGCGCAAGCAGGTCGAGGGATCGGAGCCGACCAGCCGCCGCCGCGAGCCGGTCGCGTAATTCGAAGGTAACAGTCAGATGCTGCAGCCGAAACGCACCAAGTTCCGCAAGCAGCACAAGGGCCGCATCCACGGCAAGGCGACCTCGGGCGCCGACCTGAACTTCGGCTCCTTCGGCCTCAAGGCGCTGGAGCCCGAGCGGGTGACGGCGCGCCAGATCGAGGCGGCGCGGCGCGCGATCACCCGCCACATGAAGCGCGCCGGCCGGCGTGTGGATCCGCATCTTCCCGGACGTGCCGGTGTCGAAGAAGCCGACCGAGGTGCGCATGGGCAAGGGCAAGGGCACGCCGGAATTCTGGGTGTGCCGGGTCAAGCCCGGGCGGCATCATGTTCGAGGTCGACGGCGTCGCGCCGGACATCGCCCGCGAGGCGCTGCGTCTCGGCGCCGCCAAGCTGCCGATCCGCACGCGCTTCGTTCAGCGCATCGCCGAGTGACCAGAGGGGACGCGTGATGAAAGCCTCGGAAGTGCGGTTGCTGACCGAAGACCAGGTTGCTGACGAGCTCGCCAAGCTGAAGAAGGAGCAGTTCAACCTGCGCTTCCAGCGGGCGACGCGGCCAGCTCGAGAACACCTCCCGCGTGCGCCAGGTTCGCCGCGACATCGCCCGGCTGAGGACGATCGGCGCCGAAGCGGCTGCGAAGAGAAAAAGGCTGAAGAACACCACCATGCCCAAACGCGTCCTCCAGGGCACCGTCGTCAGCGACAAGAGCGACAAGACCGTGGTCGTGCGGTCGAGCGCCGGTTCACCCATCCGCTGCTCAAGAAGACCGTCCGCCGGTCGAAGAAGTATCACGCGCACGACGCCGAGAATAAATGCAAGGTCGGCGACATCGTCCTGATCGAGGAGACGGCGCCGATATCGAAGACCAAGCGCTGGGTCGTGCTGGAAGGCGCGGCGGCGGAAGCGGAATAAGGGGACGGCCTCTGCCGGCAAGACCATGATCCAGATGCAAACCAATCTTGATGTCGCGGACAATTCCGGCGCCCGCCGTGTGCATGTGCATCAAGGTGCTGGGCGGCTCGAAGCGGAAATATGCCTCGGTCGGCGACATCATCGTCGTCTCGGTCAAGGAGGCGATCCCGCGCGGCCGCGTCAAGAAGGGCGACGTGATGAAGGCCGTGGTGGTGCGGACCGCCAAGGACATCCGCCGCGCCGACGGCTCGGTGATCCGCTTCGACCGCAACGCCGCCGTCCTGATCAACAACCAGTCGGAGCCGATCGGCACCCGCATCTTCGGCCCGGTGCCGCGCGAGCTGCGCGCCCGCAACCACATGAAGATCATTTCGCTCGCGCCGGAGGTGCTGTAGATGGCCGCGCGGATCAGGAAGGGCGACAGGGTCGTCGTCATCACCGGCAAGGACAAGGGCAAGACCGGCGAGGTCATCCGCGTCCTGCCGAGCGAGAACCGGGCGGTGGTGCGCGGCGTCAACGTCGCGCGGCGCCATCAGCGGCAGACCGCCAGGGACCAGGGCGGCATCATCGCCAAGGAGATGCCGATCCATATGTCGAATATCGCGCTCGCCGATCCGGCCGACGGCAAGCCGACCAAGGTCGGCTTCCGCTTCAACAAGGACGGCGCCAAGGAGCGCTACGCAAGGCGTACCGGAGAGATGATCGATGGCTGAGGCACAGTACGAGCCGCGGCTCAAGCAGCACTACCGCGAGACGGTGCGGCCGGGTCTGGTCGAGACGTTCGGCTACAAGAACCCGATGCAGGTGCCGCGGGTCGACAAGGTCGTCCTCAATATGGGCGTCGGCGAAGCGGTGGCGGATTCCAAGAAGGTGCAGTCGGCGCTCGCCGACCTCGCGATGATCGCCGGCCAGAAGCCGGCGATGACCCGGTCGCGGAAGTCGATCGCCACCTTCAAGCTGCGCGAAGGCATGCCGATCGGCGGCAAGGTGACGCTCAGGCAGAACCGCATGTACGAGTTTATCGACCGGCTGGTGACCGTCGCGCTGCCGCGGGTCCGCGATTTCCGCGGCCTTAATCCGAAGAGCTTCGACGGCCGCGGCAACTATGCCATGGGAATCAAGGAGCACATCATCTTCCCCGAGATCAACTACGACGAGGTCGACCAGATCTGGGGAATGGATGTGATCATCTGCACGACCGCGAAGACCGACGCCGAGGCGCAAGCCTTGCTCAAGGCCTTCAATTTTCCGTTCCGCCAGTAGGGATAGCCAGATGGCAAAGACCAGTGCGATCGAAAGGAACAAGAAGCGCCGCAGGATGGTGAGCCGCTACGCCGAGAGGCGGGCGGAGCTGAAATCCATTGCGCGCGACCAGAGCCTGTCGCTCGAGGAGCGCTTTCAGGCGCGGATGAAGCTTGCCGAACTGCCGCGCAACTCGTCGCCGGTGCGCATTCACAACCGCTGCGAGGTCTCGGGCCGGCCGCGGGGTTACTATCGCAAGCTCAAGGTGTCGCGCATTGCGCTTCGTGAGCTGGGCTCGCAGGGGCTGATCCCCGGCCTGGTCAAGTCGAGCTGGTAGGGAGAACGCGATGACGATGTCCGATCCGCTCGGCGATATGCTGACCCGCATCCGCAACGCGCAGATGCGGCGGAAGTCGACGGTGTCAACGCCGGGTTCCAGGCTGCGCCAGAGCGTCCTCGACGTTCTCCAGGCCGAGGGCTATATCCGCGGCTATTCGACCCTGGAGCAGGACGGCCGCCCGGAGCTTCAGATCGAGTTGAAATACTATGACGGCGAGCCGGTGATCCGCGAGATCCAGCGCGTGTCGCGGCCGGGACGCCGCGTCTATTCGTCGGTGCGGACGATCCCGCGGGTCGCGAGCGGCCTCGGCGTGTCGATCCTGTCGACGCCGAAGGGCGTGTTGTCGGATTCGGATGCCCGCGAACAGAATGTCGGGGGCGAGGTGCTTTGCCGCGTCTTCTAGTCGGCGCGCAAACGGAAAGTTGTTGAGATGTCGCGAATTGGCAAACAGCCGGTCACGGTGCCCCAGGGGGTCACGGCCTCGGTCGAGGGACAGAAGGTCTCTGTCAAGGGGCCGAAGGGCGAACTCGCCTTCGAGGCGACCGAAGACGTCGTCTTGACGATGGAAGACGGCACGATCTCGGTCAAGCCGCGGGACGAATCCCAGCGCGCCCGCGCCGCATGGGGGCTGTCGCGGACCATGGTGTCGAACCTCGTGGAGGGCGTCACCAAGGGCTTCGAGCGGCGGCTTGAGATCAACGGCGTCGGCTACCGCGCCGCCGTCCAGGGTTCCGACCTGCAGATCAGCGTCGGCTACAGCCACGAGGTGCGGTATCCGATTCCGGCCGGCATCAAGATCGAGACGCCGCGGCCGACGGAAATCGTCGTCACCGGCGCCGACAAGCAGCGGGTCGGCCAGGTTGCGGCGGAAATCCGGGAATTTCGCAAGCCCGAGCCCTACAAGGGCAAGGGGATCAAATACGCGGATGAAACGATTCACCGCAAGGAAGGCAAGAAGAAGTAGCGAGCAGCACCATGGCCAAGGACACCACCGATCGACGGATTGCTCGCGTCAGGCGCGCCATTCGCGCTGCCGCCCGCGGGCGCAAGCGGCTCTCCGTGTTCCGCTCGTCCAAGCATATCTATGCGCAGATCATCGACGATGACGCGGGCAAGACGCTGGCTGCCGCCTCGTCGCTTGACAAGGATCTGCGCGAAAGCCTGAAGACCGGCGCCGATACCGCGGCGGCGGCCGAGGTCGGCAAGCTGGTCGCCGCGCGCGCGGTCGCCGCCGGCGTCAAGGACGTCGTCTTCGATCGGGGCCCCTATCTCTATCACGGCCGCGTCAAGGCGCTGGCCGACGGGGCCCGCGAGGGCGGACTGAATTTCTGACGACGGCTTGAACGGCTGGACCTCGACAACAATATCGGACCAACGGAACGGATAATGGCAAGAGAGCGCGAACGGAGCCGGGACAGAGACGACCGCGACAGCGAATTCGTCGACAAGCTCGTCCACATCAACCGTGTTGCCAAGGTCGTCAAGGGTGGGCGGCGCTTCGGCTTCGCGGCGCTTGTCGTCGTCGGCGACCAGAAGGGCAGGGTCGGCTTCGGCCACGGCAAGGCGCGCGAGGTGCCCGAGGCGATCCGCAAGGCGACCGACTCGGCCAAGCGGTCGATGCTCCGGGTGCCGCTCCGCGAGGGCCGCACGCTTCATCACGACGTGACAGGCCGTCATGGCGCCGGCAAGGTCATTTGCCGCGCCGCGCCGGCCGGCACCGGCATCATCGCCGGCGGCCCGATGCGCGCCGTGTTCGAGACGCTCGGCGTGCAGGATGTCGTCGCCAAGTCGTTCGGCTCGACCAACCCGTACAACATGGTGCGGGCGACCTTCGAGGCGCTGAAGAAGGAAGACAGCCCGCGGGGCGTCGCCGCCCGGCGCGGCATCAAGGTCTCCGCGCTGCAGGCGCGGCGCCGCGACGTCGATCCGGAACCGGCGGAAGCCTGAGACATTTCAAGGACCTGGACATGGCCGACAAAACCGTGACCGTCGAGCAGACCGGCAGCCCGATACGCCGTCCGAAGGACCAGCGTGCGACCCTGATCGGTCTTGGCCTCAACAAGATCCGTCGCCGCCGCACCCTGCCGGATACCCCCGCCGTGCGCGGCATGATCGCCAAGGTCGGCCATCTGGTCCGCGTGGTCGACGAAGGAAAATAAGCGATGAAACTCAACGAGATCGCCGACAACGCCGGGGCCGGCAAGGGGCGCATGCGCGTCGGCCGCGGTATCGGTTCGGGCAAGGGCAAGACCGGCGGACGGGGCGTCAAGGGCCAGAAGTCGCGCGCCGGCGTTGCCATCAAGGGCTTCGAGGGCGGCCAGATGCCGCTTCATCGGCGCCTGCCGAAGCGCGGCTTCAACAACATCTTCGCCAAGGACTATAACGAGGTCGGCCTCGGCCGCGTGCAGCAGGCGATCGATGCGGGCAAGCTCGATGCCAAGGCGCCGGTGACCGCCGAGGCGCTGAAGGCCGCCGGCGTCGTGCGCCGCGTCAAGGACGGCGTCCGGCTGCTCGGCAACGGCGAGCTCAAGGCGGCGGTGACGTTCGAGATCGCCGGCGCGTCGAAGTCGGCGGTCGCGGCGGTCGAGAAGGCTGGCGGCTCGGTCAAGATCGTCGGGGCAGGGGCCAACGCGGTCGAGTAGGCCGGAAGGAACGGAACCATGGCATCGGCGGCTGAACAACTTGCAGCCAATCTGAATTTCGGCGCCTTTGCCAAGGCCGAAGCGCTCAAGAAGCGGATCTGGTTCACGCTCGGCGCGCTGCTGGTCTATCGCCTCGGCACCTATATCCCGCTGCCGGGCATCAATCCGGAGGCGCTTGCCCAGGCTTTCAACAGCCAGTCGAGCGGCATCCTCGGCATGTTCAACATGTTCTCCGGCGGCGCCGTCGGCCGCATGGCGATCTTCGCGCTCGGCATCATGCCGTACATCTCCGCCTCGATCATCATCCAGCTGCTGACGTCGATCGTCCCGACGCTGGAGCAGCTCAAGAAGGAAGGCGAGCAGGGCCGCAAGGTCATCAACCAGTACACCCGCTACGGCACGGTGCTGCTGGCCGCGCTTCAGGCCTATGGCATCGCCGTCGGCCTCGAGGGCGGCACCAACATCGTCATGGACGCCGGGCATGTTCTTCCGGCTGACGACGGTCATCACGCTGACCGGCGGCACGATGTTCCTGATGTGGCTCGGCGAGCAGATCACCAGCCGCGGCATCGGCAACGGCATCTCGCTGATCATCTTCTCCGGCATCGTCGCCAACCTGCCGCATGCCCTGGTCGGCACGCTGGAACTCGGGCGGGAAGGGGCGCTGTCGACCGGTGATCATCCTCGGCGTCGTCGTCATGGCGGTCGTCGTGATCGCCTTCATCGTCTTCATGGAGCGCGCCCAGCGCCGGCTGCTGATCCAGTATCCCAAGCGACAGGTCGGCAACCGGATGTTCCAGGGCGATTCCTCGCACCTGCCGCTGAAGCTCAACACCGCCGGCGTCATTCCGCCGATCTTCGCCTCCTCGCTGCTGCTGCTGCCGATCACGCTGGCCAACTTCTCGGCCGGGCAGCGGCCCGGCCTGGCTGACGACGTCACCGCGCTGCTCGGCCGCGGCCAGCCGCTCTATCATCGCTGCTCTATGCGGCGCTGATCATCTTCTTCGCCTTCTTCTACACCGCGGTCGTCTTCAATCCGACGGACACGGCCGACAATCTGAAGAAGCACGGCGGCTTCATCCCCGGCATCCGGCCGGGCGAGCGGACGGCCGAATATATCGACTACGTGCTGACCCGCATCACGGTGCTCGGCGCGCTCTATCTGGTCGCGGTCTGCCTGCTGCCCGAGATCCTGATCTCGCACGACCGGCGTGCCGTTCTATTTCGGCGGCACCTCGCTGCTGATCGTGGTCAGCGTGACGATGGACACGGTGGCGCAGATCCAGGGCCATCTGCTTGCCCACCAGTATGAGGGGCTGGTCAAGAAGGCGAAGCTGAGGGGGCGGACGCGATGAGGTTGATACTGCTGGGGCCGCCGGGCGCGGCAAGGGGACCCAGGCCCAGCGTCTGGTCGACAAGCACGGCATCGTCCAGCTGTCGACCGGCGACATGCTGCGCGCGGCCGTGGCGGCGGGGACGCCGGTCGGCCGCAAGGCCAAGGCGATCATGGATCGCGGCGAACTGGTGCCCGACGACGTCATGATCGAGATCATCTCGGAGCGGATCGATCAGCCGGACACCGCCAAGGGCTTCATCCTCGACGGCTTTCCGCGCACCGTCGCCCAGGCCGAGGCGCTCGACGAGATGCTTGAACGAGCGGGGCACTAACGGCTCGACGCGATCATCGAGATCAAGGTCGACGAGACAGGTCGCTGCATCGACCGCATTGCGCGGGCGCGCTAAGGAGACCGGTGGCGACGCCGGGGCGACGACAAGTCGACCGCCACGCGGCTCGAGGTCTACCGCCAGCAGACGGCGCCGGTGGCTGACTACTACCGGCAGCAAGGACAAGCTTGTGCAGATCGACGGCATGGGCATCGATCGACGAGGTCGCGGCGTTGATCGACGCGCATCTCAAGCGCGCTGGCGGAGGCGTGAGCGGCAGGCGCGGCCGGTTGACGTCGACGCCGTCGAATCGGCTATCTACCGGCACGACTTCTGGATTTGTCAGCTGCAGCGGTGCCGGTTGACCAGAATGGTGAGCCGGGGCCGTCTTCTGCGTTTCCCGGATGCGATCGGTGAAGTGATCGGTTTTCGGCTGTTTCCGGAAACGGTCGGCAGCAGGAGAAGCGAGCGTGGCCCGTATCGCAGGCGTCAATATCCCGACCAACAAGCGCGTCGTGATCGCGCTTCAGTATATCCACGGCATCGGCCAGACCAAGGCCAAGGAGATCTGTCGACAAGGTCGAGCATCCCCGACGAGCGCCGGGTCAACGAGCTGACCGACGCCGA
This sequence comes from uncultured Alphaproteobacteria bacterium, assembly GCA_963710805.1. Lineage (GTDB taxonomy): Bacteria > Pseudomonadota > Alphaproteobacteria > Rhizobiales > Kaistiaceae > Bauldia. Next base: position 111,600 of record CAVQBS010000052.1, read on the forward strand.
GGTCATGCAGATCCGCGAGATGATCGACCGCGACTACATGGTCGAGGGCGATCTGCGCCGCGAGGTGGCGATGAACATCAAGCGGCTGATGGATCTCGGCTGCTATCGCGGCCTGCGGCACCGCCGCGGCCTGCCGGTGCGCGGCCAGCGCACCCACACCAATGCGCGCACCCGCAAGGGTCCGGCCAAGCCGATCGCCGGCAAGAAGAAATAGCGCGTCCGTAACGACGGCGAGCGTCAAGACAGGACCGAATGGCCAAGGACACCAGCGCGCGTCCGCCGCCGCGAGCGCAAGAACATCACGTCGGGCGTCGCGCACGTGAACGCGACGTTCAACAACACGATGATCACCATCACCGACGCCCAGGGCAACGCGATCTCCTGGTCGTCGGCCGGCATGCATGGGCTTCAAGGGCTCGCGCAAGTCGACGCCCTATGCCGCGCAGATGGCGGCCGAGGATGCCGGCAAGAAGGCGCAGGAGCATGGCATGAAGACGCTCGAGGTCGAGGTCTGCGGGCCCGGGCTCGGGCCGCGAAGTCGGCGCTGCGCGCGCTGCAGGCGGTCGGCTTCACGATCACCTCGATCCGCGACGTGACGCCGATCCCGCACAATGGCTGCCGGCCGCGCAAGCGCCGCCGCGTCTAGGTCTCCGGGCTGCTTCGACGCGCCAGTTATCTCGAAAGCGCGGCCGCGACGGCCGCTGCGCCGCCTGCCTCCCGCACGGCGGCATCAACTGAAAGGACGAGGCTCGTGATTCAAAAAAACTGGCAAGAACTGATCAAGCCCAACAAGCTCGAGATCGTCGTCCGGGCCCGACCCGAAGCGCTTCGCGACCATCGTCGCCGAGCCGCTCGAGCGCGGCTTCGGCCTGACGCTCGGCAACGCGCTGCGCCGCGTGCTGCTGTCCTCGCTGCAGGGCGCGGCGGTGACCGCCGTCCAGATCGACGGCGTGCTGCACGAGTTCTCGTCGATCGCGCGGCGTGCGCGAGGACGTCACCGACATCGTCCTCAACATCAAGGAGATCGCGCATCAGGATGCACGGCGAGGGGCCGAAGCGCATGGTCGTGCGCAAGCAGGGCCCGGGCGTCGTCACCGCCGGCGATATCCAGACGGTGTCGCGACATCGAGATCCTCAATCCGGACCACGTGATCTGTGCACCCTCGACGAGGGCGCCGAGATCCGCATGGAGTTCACCGTCGACACCGGCAAGGGCTACGTCACCGGCCGACCGCAACCGGCCGAGGACGCGCCGATCGGCCTCATCCCGGTCGACAGCCTCTATTCGCCGGTCAAGCAAGGTCTCCTACAGGGTCGAGAACACCCGCGAGGGCCAGGTCCTCGACTATGACAAGCTGACTCTGACGATCGAGACCGACGGCTCGGTGCGCGCCGAGGACGCGGTCGCCTATGCCGCGCGCATCCTGCAGGACCAGCTGCAGATCTTCATCAACTTCGAGGAGCCGCGCGAAGGAGACGCGCCGAGGAGGCGATCCCGAGCTCGCCTTCAACCCGACCTGCTCAAGAAGGTCGACGAGCTCGAGCTGTCGGTGCGCTCGGCCAACTGCCTGAAGAACGACAACATCGTCTATATCGGCGACCTGATCCAGAAGACCGAGGCGGAGATGCTGCGCACGCCGAACTTCGGCCGCAAGTCGCTGAACGAGATCAAGGAAGTGCTGGCCCAGATGGGCCTGCATCTCGGCATGGAGGTCGCCGAACTGGCCGCCGGAGAACATCGAGGAGCTGGCCAAGCGCTCGAAGACCATTATTGAGCACGCGACGCGCCGCGTACTTAGGGAGAGGGCCATGCGCCACGGTAAGTCCGGCCGCAAGCTGAACCGTACGTCCAGCCATCGCAAGGCGATGTTCGCCAACATGGCGGCGTCGCTGATCAAGCACGAGCAGATCGTGACGACCCTGCCGAAGGCCAAGGAGCTGCGGCCGATCGTCGAGAAGCTGGTCACGCTCGGCAAGCGCGGCGACCTGCATGCCCGGCGTCAGGCGATCTCGCAGCTCCGCGACGCGGCACCGTCAAGAAGCTCTTCGACACGCTCGGGCCGCGCTACAAGGAGCGCGCCGGCGGCTATATCCGCGTCCTCAAGGCGGGCTTCCGCTACGGCGACGCGGCGCCGATGGCGGTGATCGAGTTCGTCGACCGCGACCGCGAGGCGCGCGGCGCCGAGGACCGCGCCCGCATGGCGGAAGCGGAAGGGGCCGAGGCGGCGGCCTAAGCGCCCTGCGAAGCTGCCTGACCAGTCTCAAAGGGCGGCTCGGCCGCCCTTTCTCTTATCCGTACACGGCACGGGCGACGTCGCCCGGGAACTGGCCCATGCAGCCCTCGACGGCCGTATTGGTGAGAATCGCCGTCGACAGGCCGGCCTCGCGGTCGATGAACCAGTTGTGTCCGTAGACGCCGCCCCAGCGGGCCGTGCCGGCCGAGTGGGGCACCTTGGCCGCCAACGGGTCGGTGACGATTCCCGACATATATCCGAAGCCGGTCCCTGGCTCGTTTTGCGCGCGGAGATCGTCGACTTGGTTCTGCAGCGCGTCGTCCACCGTCGCCGGTTTCAGGATCGGGCCGCCGCCGGTCCGGATCGTCTCCAGGAAGCGCAGGAAGTCCGGCGCCGTGCCGGCCATGCCGCCGCCTCCGGACTGGAACGAGGTCGAGTCGAAGATCCGGGACGGCGAGAAGACCATACCCTTGCCCGGCCCGACGCTGATCTCATGCGGATCGCTCATCAGCACCGGCCCGGTCGCGCTGTCGGCATAGGCCGCCGCCAGCCGGCTTTGGTCGGTTACCGCGAAGGCCGTGTCGGGCATGCCGAGCGGACCGGTGACCAGATCCGCGACTGCCTCGCCAAGCGTTCCGCCATCGGCGTTGGCGATCACCGCGCCGAGCACGTCAAGCGCGACCGAGTAACGCCAGCCGGTGCCCGGCTCGAAGAACAGCGGCACCTCAGCGATGCGGCGAAGGTTCTCCTCCATGCTGAGGCCTGGCTCGTCGAGGCCGCCCGAGATCCCGGCCTCCCGATAGGGATCGTCGGGGGCGTCCGTCGCATAGCCGAGGCCGGCGGTGTGGGTCAGCAGGTGGCGGATCGTGATGTCCGGCGTGAACCCGTCGAGAAGCCGCGGCCGGAAGTCGGGAAGCCAGTCTGAGATGAGCCGGTCCAGCCCGAGAGTGCCCCGCTCGATCAGCGCCAACGCGGTTGCGGCGACCAGCGGCTTGGTCAGCGAGGCAAGGCGGAAGATCGCGTCCTCCGGCATTTCGCGGCCGGCCTCGCGGTCGGCCATGCCGGCCGCCCGCCGATAGACGATGTCGCCGTTCCTCGCGACGAGGATGACGGTGCCAACGATCCGGTTGCCGGCGATGGCCTGGTCGATCACCCCGTCGAGTCGCGCTTCCATTGCTGTCATGATGATTTCCTCGCTATTTCGCGGTCTTCCCGTCGCCACGGGCTTGCCCATTTGATGGTGCATTTCAGCCGAGGGCGCGACGCACTAGGAGGGATGATAAACGATGAGGGAATGGGTGGATCGTGTCGTTGCCGCCACGTTGGCCCCCGGCTTGCTGGCTGTCTTTCTGATCGTTCCGGCGGCTGCTCAGGACCGGCAGTTGCCGCAGAGCGCCGCCGAGATCAAGCTGTCCTTTGCACCCATCGTCAAGCGCGTCGCGCCGGCGGTTGTCAACGTCTACGCCTCGCGCGTCGTCCAGACGTCGGTGTCGCCGTTCATGGCTGACCCGTTTTTCCGCCAATTCTTCGGCGACCAGGGGCTTGGCGCGCCCGCCCAGCGCGTGCAGCGCTCCCTCGGCTCCGGCGTCATCATCGATCCCTCCGGCATCATCGTCACCAACAACCACGTCATCGCCAACGCCAGCGAAATCAAGGTGGCGCTCGCCGACAAACGCGAGTTCGACTGCGAGGTGGTCCTGAAGGACGAGCGCACCGACCTCGCCGTGCTCAAGCCGAAGGGCGTCCCCGACGGGACGACCTTTCCTTCCCTTGAGTTCGCCAATTCCGACGACCTCGAGGTCGGCGACCTCGTGCTTGCCATCGGCGATCCGTTCGGCGTCGGCCAGACGGTGACCAGCGGCATCGTCTCGGCGCTCGCTCGGACCGATGTCGGCATCTCCGACTACCAGTTCTTCATCCAGACCGACGCGGCGATCAATCCTGGCAACTCGGGCGGGGCGCTGATCGATATGGAGGGCAAGCTGGTCGGCATCAACTCCGCGATCTTCACCCATAGCGGCGATTCCAGCGGCATCGGCTTTGCCATCCCCTCCAATATGGTGCAGGTCGTCGCCCGGTCGGCCCAGACCAGCGGCCATGTCCAGCTGCCGTGGATCGGCGTGAAGTTCCAGGCGGTGACCCAGGACATCGCCGACGGTCTCGGCCTGTCCCGCCCCCACGGCGCGCTGGTGGTCGACGTCGCCAAGAACAGTCCGGGCGCCCGCGCCGGTCTCAAGTCCGGCGACCTCGTCACCTCCGTCGACAAGGTCGAGATCGACGATCCGTCGGCGCTCAACTACCGGCTGGCGACCAAGGGAATCGGCAACGAGGCGCGGGTTGGTGTCCTGCGCAACGGCAAGCAGTACGTCGCTTCGCTGGCGCTCGAGGCGGCGCCGGAGACTGTGCCGCGCGACGAGGTCGAGATTGCCGGCATCTCGCCGCTGACCGGGGCGAAGGTGCTCAACCTGTCGCCGGCCGTGGCTGAGGAGCTGTCGTTCGATGGCGATCCCACCGGCGTGATCGTCGAGTCGGTGGGTTCCGGCACGGTCGCTGACGATGCGGGCCTCGCCCGGGGAGACGTGGTGCTGGAGGTCAACGGCGTCGCCATCGACACCACCCGGACGCTGGCCAAGGTGTGCTCGCAAAAACAGCGATACTGGCAGATCACCATCAAGCGGAACGGCCGGGTGATCCGTACCCAGTTCCGTACGTAGGAGCGACCGTCGGTCAAGGGAGCCACCGCAAGCCTCCATCGGCCGGGCGCGTCCTCCTGGACGGTCCCTTCTTGCTGCGTGTCCGCTATAGTCCGCGTGCGGTAGGTGGCTGCCGCACAGTGCGGCATGCGGTCGACGCGAGGAAAACCCCGACGAAATGGCATCGCTCTTTCAGGCGGCAGGATTGGAGAAGGCGGCCCCGCGGCCGCTCGCCGACCGGCTCAGGCCGGAGCGGCTCGCCGAGGTCGTCGGCCAGGATCATCTCCTCGGGCCGGAGGGCGCGCTCACCCGGATGCTCAAGTCCGGCTCGCTCGTCTTCTGGGGGCCGCCCGGCACCGGCAAGACCACCGTGGCGCGGCTCCTCGCCCAGGAGACCGACCTTCATTTCGAGCAGATCTCGGCGGTGTTCTCCGGCGTCGCCGACCTCAAGAAGGTGTTCGAGGCAGCGCGGGCGCGGCGCGAGACGGGGAAGGGGACGCTCCTCTTCGTCGACGAGATCCACCGCTTCAACCGCGCCCAGCAGGATTCCTTCCTGCCGGTGATGGAGGACGGCACGGTGACGCTGGTCGGCGCCACCACCGAAAACCCGTCCTTCGAGCTGAATGCGGCGCTTCTGTCGCGCGCCCGCGTGCTCGTCTTCCGGCCGCTCGACGAGGCGGCGCTGGCGAAGCTCATCGACCGGGCGGAGGCCGCCGAGGGCCGCCGGCTGCCGCTTGACGAGGAGGCGCGGGCGATGCTGATCGCCATGGCGGACCGCGACGGCCGCGCCGTCTTGACGCTCGCCGAGGAGGTCTGGCGTGCTGCCGGCCCCGGCGAGACCTTCGACCCGGCGGCCCTCCAGGCCGTGGTGCAGCGCCGCGCGCCGCTCTACGACAAGAGCCAGGACGGCCACTACAATCTGATCTCGGCCCTCCACAAGTCGGTGCGCGGCTCCGACCCCGACGCGGCCCTCTACTATCTCGCCCGCATGCTCGATGCCGGCGAGCTGCCGCTCTATATCGGCCGCCGTCTCGTCCGCATGGCGATGGAGGACATCGGCCTTGCCGACCCGCAGGCGCTGGTCGTCGCGCTTGCCGCCAAGGATGCCTACGACTATCTCGGCTCGCCGGAGGGCGAACTGGCGCTGGCCGAGGCGACCGTCTATCTGGCGACAGCGCCAAAATCGAACGCCGTCTACACCGCCTTCGGCGCGGCGACCCGCGCGGCGAAGGAGGGCGGCTCGCTGGTGCCGCCGAAGATTATCCTCAACGCGCCGACCGGACTGATGAAAGGCGAGGGCTACGGCGCTGGCTACCGCTACGATCATGACGAGCCTGACGCCTTCTCCGGTCAGGACTACTTCCCCGATGCGCTTGGCCGCCAGACCTTCTACGACCCGCCGGACCGCGGCTTCGAGCGCGAAGTCCGCAAGCGGCTGGACTACTGGGCCAAGCTCCGGCGGGAGCGGGGCGGGGCGTAGGAGGCCTGCCGAGGCTGTCGTGACATCTTGAATATTGTACCGGTCTTTTGTACATGTAGGCCATGGCACGCTCAACGACATACTCGGCCCTCCGGGCTCACCTCAAAGAGGCCCTCGATCAGGTCTGCGCCGACCACGAGCCGCTCCGCGTCGAGCGCAAGAACGGCGACTCAGTGGTGGTTATTTCCGAGGCCGATTTTTCCTCCCTCGAGGAAACCGCCTACCTGCTTCGCTCGCCGGAGAACGCCCGCCGCTTGCTTGATGCGCTCCACGGCGACAGGAGCGGCGACCAGGCCTTTGCGAGTGTCGATGAGCTCCGTCAGAAACTTGGTCTTGGCGGCTGAGGCCCTGGACGATCTGCGCTACTGGACCGAGACCGATCCGCGCAAGGCCTCGCGCATTCTCAGGCTGATCGAAGAGGTCTGCCGAACGCCGTTCACCGGGACGGGCAAGCCCGAGCCCCTGAAGCACCTCCAGGGCGCATGGTCGCGCCGGGTCGATCAGGAGCACCGGCTGGTCTACACAGTGACGCGAGACACGGTTCGTGTCGTGCAATGTCGTTATCACTACTTGCGCCGCTGACCGCACCAAGATGATCTACTTCGCCTATGGCTCCAACCTCGACCCGGCCCAGTGGGCCGGACGGTGCCCGGCCTCGCCGTTCGTCGCCGTCGCCCGGCTTGACGGGCATCGCCTTCATTTTCCCCGCCGCTCGCCGGTCCGGCTTTGCGCGGTGGCGAGCATCGAGGCGTGCGCCGGTGAAACTGTGTGGGGGGCCCTCTACCGAATGTCGGCAGATGATTTCGCCGATCTCGACCGGCGCGAGGGGCATTTTCCCGACCGCCACCCGGACGAGAGCCGCTACCGGCGCCTGTCCGTTTCGGTGGCACGGACCGACGGCATCACGGTCGAGGCATTGACCTATGTCGCGGTGCCGGCGCCCGATCCTGGCCTGCCGTCGCCCGACTATCTCCGGCACCTGATCGCCGGCGCCGTCCACCACGGCTTCCCCGGCGACTACGTTGCGAGGCTCAGGTCAATCGCGACCGAAGCGGTGGTGCCGGGCTGACCGCCGTCAGCTGCCCTTCCGTTCCTCGCCGTACTGGATGACCTGGACCTTCTCCAGCGTCACCAGTCCGCTTCCCATCATCTCGTCGAGCACCAGCCAGAACGCGTCGATCTTCTCGCGGGAGTCGACGATCTCGATGACGATCGGCAGGTCCTGCGACAGCCGCAGAATCTTGGTGGTGTGGAGGTGGCTGGAGTGGCCGAAGCCGATCGGGCCGCGGAGCACTGTGGCGCCGGCGAGCCCCATCTCCCGCGCCTTGAGCACGATCGCCTCGTAGAGCGGCGTGTGGCCGTGCCGGTCGTCCTCGCCGATGAAGATGCGCAAGAGAACGGCGTCGCGCGGGATCTGCATGGCTAGATCCACCTTAGCGTGTTGATGCTGTTGGCGATCGCCGCGCCGGCCCACACGGCAACCAGGCACACCACCACCGAGATCAGAATGTTGGCGCCCGCATAGAGGTATTCCCCGTCGTTCAACAGGTTGAGGGTCTGCAGGCTGAACGACGAGAAGGTGGTGTAGCCGCCGCAGAAGCCGGCCATCAGCGCCAGCCGGGTCGTTGAGGCGAGGAAGATGCGGCCGTCCGGCGCGGTGAGTATGGCGATGAAGCCGATGATGAACGACCCCACCACATTGACGACCAGCGTGCCCCACGGGAACGTCTCGCCGATCGCCCGGGCGATGGCACCGGACATCCAGTAGCGGGCCATCCCTCCGAGCGCGCTGCCGAGTCCGATCCACAGGTAGATGATCATCGATTCGCCTCTTGGTCGTGACCGTGCAACCTGTCCCGCCGTTTCGCAAGCCGGTAGCGGATCGTGAAAAGCCCGAGGAGGGCGAGCACCGTGAAGACGGCGCCGGCGAGGAATGTCGCCTCGGGGCCGATCACGTTCCACAGCTCGCCGGCAATGACGCTCGCCGCAAGCAGCGCCAGCCCGGTCAGGAGGTTGAACATGCCGAACGCTGTACCGCGCAGTTCCGCCGGCGCGGTGTCGGCGATCAGCGCGGAAAGCAGCCCCTGGGTCAGGCCCATATGCAATCCCCAGAGGATGACCCCGATCGCCGCCCCCAGGATATTGCCTGTCAGGCCAAGCACGAGATCGGCGGCGATGAGGAATCCGAAGCCGACGATCAGCACGACCATCCGGTTGACCCTGTCCGACAGGATGCCGGCCGGGTAGGCGGCGAGCGCATAGACGAGGTTCATCAGCACCATCACCGCCGGGGCGAAGGCCGGCGGCAGGCCCGTCGACAGCGCCTTGAGGATGAGGAACGCCTCGCTGAAGCGGGCGAGAGTGAAGACCGCCGCGATGCCGACCACTATCCAGTAGTTCCCTCCAAGCCGCCCGATCTCGGCCCGCGACAGCGGGGCACGGACCGTGCGCTCGGCCGGTGGCCGCTCGGGCTCGCGCACCACCCCGGCGATCAGCCCGAACGACAGGAGCGCCGGCACGACGGCGACCCAGAAGACCAGCGTGTAGTTGTCGTTGCTCAGCCACATCAGGACGATGGCGAGCAGCGGCCCGAGGAAGGCGCCGACCGTGTCGAGCGACTGGCGAAGCCCGAAGCTCGCGCCGCGGACCTCCGGCGGGGCGATGTCGGCGATCAGGGCGTCGCGCGGAGCGCCGCGGATGCCCTTGCCGACCCGGTCGACGAAGCGGGCGGCGAACAGCCAGCCGACCGAATGGGCGAGCGGAAAGACCGGCTTGCTCAGCGCCGCCAGGCCGTAGCCGAGGGCGGCGAGGAACTTGCGCTTGCCCAGCCAGTCCGACAGCGCGCCGGAGAACACCTTGGTAATCGCCGCCGTTGCCTCCGCCACGCCCTCGATGATGCCGACCGTCAGCGTCGAGGCGCCGAGGATGGTGACCAGATAGACCGGCAGGAGGGCGTGGATGCTCTCCGACGAGGTGTCCATCAGCAGCGAGACGAAGCCGAGCACCCAGATGCCGGGCGGGATGGCGCGGGTGTGTCTGGCGGGCTTGTCGCTCATTCCCCGACCTTCATCTTCTCCGCTATCCCGTCTTCCCCGCTGTCCCGTCGCAATCCGTTGGTCCTTCGCTTGGAACTCAGCCGACGGGCGCGGTGTCGGGCCGGCCGGAATCGCCGTCCTTCTTCCTGATAAGTCGTGCAACAAACGGGAGGGCGATCAACAGCACGGCTGCAGCGGCAATGGCTATCGTTCCGTAATCGAGGAACGCGCGTTCGTAAATAGAACGTGCTACCGAAGTCTGCGTTCCTTCCGGCACCGCGGCGATGCGCGCGATGACGCCGCCGACATAGTTGGCAAGCGCGTTCGACAGGAACCACATGCCCATGGCGAAACCGAGCAGCCGGGCCGGTGCTAAGCGCGTGACTGTCGAGAGGCCGACCGGCGAGACGCAGAGCTCCCCGCAGCTGTAGAGCAGGAAGAACGCAACGAGCCATCCGGGCGCGACCGGTGTGTCGAGCCCCGAGAACGTGGTCGGGAGCCGCAGAACCAGGAAGGCAGCGCCGAGCAGGAACAGTCCGATCGCGAACTTGCCGGCGGCGGAAGGCGAGACGTGGCGGTGCGCCAGTCGCAGCCAGAGCCAGGAGAACAGCGGCGCCAGCGTGATGATGAACAGCGGGTTGAGCGAGAGGAAGGAACTCGCAGGCACGGTGAATCCGAACACGCTGCGGTTCACAGCCCGCTCGATGAAAAGCACACCCGACGAATCCGCCTGGCTGTAGACGGCCCAGAAGACGACCGAGAAGGCAAACAGGATGAGGAGCGCAAAGACCGGCCGTCGCTCCGCCGCATCGCCGTGGGCGACGTCGTGGAGGAACACCGACGAGGAAGGCGAGGGCGAAAACGAGCAGTGCGCCGCCGGCGGCGATGTCGTGCCTCAGGAAGAAGAATGCGACGACGACAGCCCCCACCACACCGAGCGCGAACCAGACGAGATTGGGTGCGCCGGCAAGGCCGGTCCGGAACAGCGGCCGTCCGACCGGGGCGAGTCCCTTGCCCTCCAGATAGCGCTGGCCAAAGTAGAGGGTGGCAAACGCCAGGCACTTGCCGAGCCCGGCAAGCAGGAAGGCGACGCCGTAGCCGTACCGGGTCGCCACGAAGCCCGCGATCAGGATCGCGAGCATCCCTCCCATGTTGATCCCCATGTAGAACAGCGTATAGCCGCTGTCCCTGCGCGGATCGTCGGGGCCGTAGAGCAGGCCGAGCAGGCTCGAGACGTTGGGCTTGAGGAAGCCGTTGCCGATGATCAGCACGGCGAGGCCGGCAAAGAGCAGCGTCGGGTTGCCGATGGCCATCAGGCCATAGCCCGCCGCCATCGTGGCGGCCCCGAGGAAGATCGCCAGCCGAAAGCCGAGCAGGCGATCGGCAAGCATGCCGCCGGCGACGGTCGTCCCGTAGATGAAGGCGGTGAAACTCCCGAACAGAAGGTCCGCCTCGTCGTCCGGCATCCCCAGCTGTTGGGTCGCGTACAGGACCAGGAGCGAGACTGTCGTATAGAAGCCGTACCGCTCCCAGAACTCGGTCATGAAGAGGACGTAGAGGCCCTTCGGCTGTCGGGCGCGCGGCCGCGGTCAACGGCCCGACCCTTCGCCCCGCTCCTCCGAATGCGGCTCGTAGACGATGGGTCCGGCGGTGAATGCGCCCGCCCCGGGGTGACGGGTGGCCCGGGATCCTCGCGGCCGGTCGCCAGGCCCTGTTCGAAATGGAACATCCGGGGGAGCGGATCGTATTTGTTCTTCACGGCGACCAGGCGGTCGTGATTGCTGCCGAAGTAGCGTCTGCCGGAGTCGGTGAGCGTGCGGCGCGGATAGTTCTGGTAAACCTGCCCGTTCGAGAACGGCGCCATCATCTCCATGAAGCCGTCGAGCCAGGCGCGGGCGCGCGGTGCGTCGCGGTCGTCGGCCCAGAACGTGTCGACGAAGAAATCCATTTCGACGTCGCGATGGACAAAGGCGCAAGCGTCCGGGGCGACATGGTTGATCGCCCCGCCATAGGGCTCGATGACCCCCATGCCCCAGGTTCCCGTCGGCGTGTCGGCGAAGTGGTCGAGCACTTGTCTCCAGTCCGCTTCGGCCAGCGGGCGGTCGATGTAGCAGGCCTGCTTGTCCTCCTTGACCCTGTCCCAGGGCATGTCGAGAAGGTCGTGCTCGTCCAGAGCCTTGATCGCGTCGAAGTAGGGGAGAGTGAGGTCGACGTCGAAGGCCGGATCGCCGATCGCCAGGAGCTTGGCGAGCTCGCTGCGGCCGGCTTCGGCGGAGCCGTTGTAGACGCCCCGCATCGTCAGCATCGGCTGGTGTCCGAAGTCCGCCCGCCGGGTAATCAGAGCCATGTAGCCGAGCTTCGGCGAAGCGCCGGTCCGCATGTAGTGCGCCTGCATTTCGGCAAGCACGCGAGGTGCCGCATCCCACGACCAGGCGAGGCCGAAGGCCCAGACCTTCCACATCGGGCGCAAACGATAAGTGACGTCGATGAGGATGCCGAAATTGTTGCCGGTGCCGCCGCGCACCGCCCAGAACAGGTCGGCATTCTGCAGTGGATTGGCGGTGACCGTCCGCCCGTCGCAGAGCATCATGCGGAAGGCGATGACGTTGTCGCAGTTCATGCCGAACGCCCGGGATGTGTAGCCATAACCGCCGCCCTGCATGTATCCGGCGATGCCGACATCGGGGCAGGCGCCCCCCGGGACATGCAGCTTGTACGAGTTGAGGACGGCGTTGAGGGTGCCGAAATTGGTTCCCGCCCCGACCGTCGCGGTCATCGTGGCGGGATCGACATAGACGCCGTTCATCCGGCTGACGTCGATGACCATGCCGTCGTTGACGCTGTAGCCGGCGGTGCTGTGGCCGCCGGAGCGCGGCGTCACCCACCAGCCGTGCTGGTCCGCCCACTCGAGGCAGCAGCGGACATCGGCCTCGACCTCGCAATAGACGATGATCTTCGGTCGCCGCGCCGTCGTCTGGAACGAGGTCCTTGCCGCCGATGCGTAGCCGTCTTCGCCGGGCAGGACGATTTCGCCGATCAGCGCGTGGCTCAAGGCGGCGAGTTGGTCCTTGTCCATGCCAAGATCGGTGAACACGGACTCCGGCAGGTTCGGCCACATGGCGACCTGCCGCGTTTTGGCTGTCTCCCGCGCGCCAGGGCGATAAGGCACGGTATCCCCCTCCGTCCGTCGAATTAGCACTTTGATACGCACGGTCGTGGCGTTAGGCAATTCGCGGCAGAAGAGGGGTACCCATGACCAGCGTCGAAACCAGGACCGTCGAGGCCGACGAGGCCGGCATGCGCCTCGACCGCTGGTTTCGCGCGCATTTTCCCGACCTTTCGTTCGGCCACCTGCAGAAGCTGATCCGCTCCGGCCAGGTGCGTGTCGACGGGGGACGGGTGAAGACCAGCACGCGCCTCGAACCGGGCCAGGCCGTCCGCATCCCGCCGCTCGGCGGCAGTGCTGCAGGAACTGCCGGCGGCGCGGGAAGCGCACCAGCACCTATCCCCGGTGGGGAGAGAGCCCGTCCCCGGCTTGATCGGGGGGCGGAGCGAGGCGCGCAGCGATCCGCTCCGGGCGAGGGGGCTCGCCCGAAAACCGACGCCGAGGCGCTCCGTGCCATGCTCCTCCACGAGGACGATCAGGTCTATGTCCTCAACAAGCCGCCGGGCCTTGCCGTCCAGGGCGGCTCCGGGCTCACCCGCCACCTCGACGGCATGCTGGAGGCGTGGCGTGACCGGAAGGGGCAGAAGCCGCGCCTTGTCCATCGCCTCGACCGCGACACCTCCGGCGTCCTCGTTGTCGCCCGTACCAGGCTCGCCGCCCAGAAGCTCGCCGCCGCCTTCCGCCGGCGTTCGACGCGGAAAATCTACTGGGCGCTGGTCAAGGGCGTGCCGAAGCCCCGCCAGGGCCGCATCTCCACCTGGCTCGCCAAGGGGGAGGGGCCGGAAGGGGAGCGGATGCGGGTCGCCGCCCATGGCGACGAAGAGGCGAGCCACGCCGTCTCGCTCTATTCGGTGGTCGATCAGGCCGGCGCGAAGCTCGCCTGGCTCACGATGCGGCCGGTGACCGGCCGCACCCACCAGCTGCGCGCCCACGCCGCCCATATCGGCCACCCGATCATCGGCGATGCCAAATACTTCGAGGCCGGCGACTGGGAGCTCCCCGGCGGTATCCAGAACAAACTCCACCTGCATGCCCGGCGGATCGTCATCCCGCACCCCGCGGGCGGCACCCTCGACGTGACGGCGCCGTTGCCGCCACATATGCAACAGAGCTGGAACCTTCTCGGCTTCGACGCCGAGATGGGCGATCGCGACCAACAGACGGAGGAAAGCTGATGCCTGACAAGACCGGACCTGTCGCCCGGGTCAAGATGCACAAGGACGGACCGGAGCTCTCCGCCGTCATCTGGGGGTCTATGCGCTCGGAGGAGCAATTCGCGGCGCCGGGCGAGCTGGCCGAGTTCCTCCGCTTCCTACTCGATCACGGCGTCACCACGCTCGATACCGCCAACACCTACGGTTATCCGCACCCCTATACGGTGGAGGAATTTCTCGGCAAGGCGCTGAAAGAGACAGGCCTCCGCGACAGGTTCGAGATCGTCACCAAATGCGGCATCCAGCGGGTGTCGCCGCACCGCGAGGTGAACCGCATCCGCCACTACGATTTCAGCGAGAAGGAGATCCGCCGCTCGGTCGGCCGTTCGCTCGACAAGCTCGGCATCGACCATGCCGACGTCATCCTCCTCCACCGGCCCGATTATCTGATGGACCCGGAAGAGACTGCCGGCGCCCTCGACGCCCTGATCGCCGAGGGCAAGACCCGCTATGTCGGCATCTCGAATTTCTCGCCGTCGCGCTACCACCTGCTTGCCTCGAAGCTGAAGGCACCGATCGTCACCAATCAGGTCCAGTTTTCCCCGATTCATCTCGATCCGATCTCGAACGGCGTGTTCGATACGGCGCTGATGGAAGGCCACGTGCCGATGATCTGGTCGCCGATCGGCGGCGGCCGGCTGATGACCGGCGACGATCCCTATGTCGTCAAGGTCAGGACCGTCCTCGGCGACATCGCCGCGCGGAACGGCCTGCCGGGGGCGGCTGAGGCGGCGATCGCCTTCGTTGCCCGCCATCCCGCCAAGGGCATCCCGATCATCGGCTCGGGCAGGCGCGAGCGGATCGAGGGCGCGATCCAGGCGGTCAACCACCCGCTCGACCGGATGGACTGGTACGAGGTGGTCACCGCGACCAGCGAGATGCTCGAACTGTGACGGCGGTCGAATTCGGCGGGCACGCATGAGCGACAAGAACCCCTCCGATCCCCGGACCGCGGCGCAGCGTCTCGCCAGGCAGGAGCGGCCGAAGCGGTTCTACGAGGCCGCGACGGTCGGGCCGGGCGAAACCGGCTTCGCCGTGCTTCTCGACGGCAAGCCGCTGCGCACGCCGGCGCGCAAGCCGGTGGTCGTGGACGACGCGATGGTGGCGGGGGCGCTGGCGCGAGAGTGGGATGCCCAGACCGAGGTCATCGAGCCCGGCACCATGCCGCTCACCCGCATCGTCAACACGGCCATCGATCGGGTTGGCGGCGAGATGGAGGCGGTGCGGGCCGATATCGTCGCCCATGCCGGCACCGACCTGCTCTGCTACCGGGCCGATGGGCCCGACTCGCTGGTCGAGGCGGAAAACGCTCTGTGGGCGCCGCTGCTCGACTGGGCTCGCGAGGAATTGGGGGCGCGGTTGATCCTCGCCGAGGGGATCGTCCACGTTTCCCAGGATGCGGCGGCGCTGGCCGCCATCGCCGAGGCGGCCGAGCCCTTCGACGCCCTCGGCCTTGCCGCGCTGCACGTGGCAACGACGCTGACCGGCTCGGCGATCCTGGCGCTGGCGCTGGCGCGGGGGCGGCTGTCGGTGGAGGAGGCGTGGGCGGCCGCCCATGTCGACGAGGACTGGCAGATGAGCCACTGGGGGCGGGACGAGGTGGCGCTCGCCCGCCGTGCCGCCCGCTTCGCCGAGCTTCAGGCCGCCGCGCTGATCCTTCAGCGGCGACGCGCATAGCAAGCCGCCACAAGGGTCCTCTTTTCGTATCGCGTTTTTGGGGCTCTCCGGCCGTCTCCGCGATCATGGCCAGCGAACGCCGCTTCGCCTCGAGATTTCGGCGTTTCTTCGGCGCTTCCTTCGGTTTCTTTCGTTACAGGGACCCGTCTCCTCTGGTTAGCTCTTCGGTCCCGATACACCGATGGAGGTCTCCAGCACAGGCGCCACCAATCTCGGCAAGGCATCGGCATTTTGCGGAAGGAGACCACGATGACTGCGACAAATCTCGCGTTGCGCGCCGGCCTGTTTGCGGGGGCAACCGCCGTGTTTGCGTATTCAGGCGTCACCATGAGCGCCGGGCAGGAAACCGCCCGGGAAGCGCTAGTTTCGCCGAAGGAACAGATCGTCGGAGCATGGCGGCTGGACTCCATCTACGAGGAGGATGTGAGCGGCGTCGGCATTAGCCAGTTCGGAAATCGTCCGAAAGGACTCTTCATGGCGGATTGGCAGGGCAATTTCTCCTTCCAGGTCATGAGCGATGACGGGCAGAAGGCCGGGTCACCGGACGGCTCGACGCCCAGCGCCGGAGTTCTCGAAGCCCTGACTTATTCCGGAACCTACACGTTGGACGAACAGGACCGGGAGCTGTCCCTTCACGTGGCGACGTGCCTGTTTCGAAGCTGCAGCAAGACCGACCGAACGACAGAAATAACAATTCGCGGTGATACGATGGACCTCGTCTCCGCGGTGGAGGCCTCGCCAACGGGCGCATCGTACAGCCACATGGTCTGGAAGCGCGTGCTGTGATCAGTTTTCGAGCGCCTCGACAACGGGCAAACGGGAACTCGACTGCGTCCGCACTTGTGAAGGTTTTCGACGGCGGCCGATCGCGGCGCGAAGCGGCTTCGACCGTGATCGACTTCCGGAAGTCGCTGCAGTCCGGACTTCGTCATCCGGCATCGAAGAGCGTTCTCGTGGGAGGTCACCGGTGGGCCGGGCTAGCGGACCAACGGGCTGTCCCAGACGCGGAGCAGTAGCTCTTTGAGCTGGGCAAAATCCTTTGGCCCAAGTTCCGTGCTCCATTTGCGCTCGATGTCGCGCAGGATGTCGTGGGCTTTCGCATATGCGGCTCGGCCGCGTTCGGTGAAGTGAACGGTGCGTGCGCGCCCTTCGTCAGGTGCGTCGGACCGCTCGATATAGCCGTATCCTTCGAGGCTCCGGAGCAACTGGTTCATGGCCTGTTTGCTCATGCCGGCACGCTCGGCAAGAGCCGTGGGGCGAACCCCATCCGGCCCCGGAAATTGCAGCACGGCCATATGCGGCACGCGTAACTCCCCAAAACCCGCAGCATTAAGCTCGTTGATGATGCGGCGCTGAATCGCCTGGGCCGGAACGCGGAGCAATGCGCCGATGAGCATGTCTTCGCGCTTGACTGGCGCATTTTTTCGCGACGAGGGTGTTGACATTCGGTAAATTCCATTTACGAATGGTTTCGTAAATGGAGTTTACCAGATGGGAGACTGAGATGCTACAACGTGTTATCAACCTCGGCATCAATCCTTCCGACGAGGCAATCCGTATTGGGCCGCTCGCGGTGCGGTTCCTGCTCACCGGAGAAGATTCGGGGGGCAGCATCGCGGCATTCGAGGTCAGTGTCCCTGCCGGACAGCGCCTTGCGGCTCCGGCGCATAGCCATGACCACTATGAGGAGACGATCTACGGCATCGACGGCGTGTTGACCTGGACCGTCGATGGAAAGCAAATCGACGTTGGGGCGGGACAGGCGCTGTGCATTCCGCGCGGGGCGGTTCACCGGTTCGACAACCATGGAAGCGAGAACGTGAAAGTGCTTTGCGTGGTAACGCCGGCCGCGATCGGTCCGCAGTATTTCCGCGAGTTTGCGGACGTGATCAATGCCGCGGCCGGCGGTCCGCCAGACCCGACAAGGATGATGGCGATCATGCACCGCCACGGGTTGACGCCGGCTGCGCCCCCGCCACAGGTCTAGTGACGGACGGCGCGGTGCTACAGACGGATGCGATTTGCCGCCAGTTTCCGTTGCGCGTGGAGGTCAGCCCGTCGGCGGGTCGAAGCAACCTAAACCCAACGACGGGCTGGACCTTCGGGTATTACGACGATGACCAATGTTCCACATTCTGCATCCCGATGATCAGCGGAAGGGCGCGATCGCCGCCGTTGAGTTCCAGGGCGAGTCGTACGGTGCCGGCGTTTCATTCTTCATCGGCGATCTCGAGCCGGGGAAGGGGCCGCGCTTGCACAAGCACCCCTATGCCGAAACGTGCATCGTGCGCTCCGGCCAGGCGGCAATGACCATCGATGGGGAAGAGGTCGTCGCCGGGCCCGGTGACATCGTCGTCATCGCACCCGAGACACCGCACCGCTTCACCGCCATCGGCGACGAACGGTTGGTCGCGGTCTGCATTCACGCCTCCGACCGCTTCATCATCGAATGGCTCAGCGACTGAAGCGACGGCTTGGCTGGCTGCGCGCCAGAGATCGGGCGGCAGGCTCAAGCGGATTAGACGGATCGCTGATGGAATGCCCCAATGATCTGCCTACCTGTTCCAGTGCCCCGGCGTGCGGGCGAGCCCTTTGACGCAGGTCAATGCGACATGGAACGGGCTTGGGTAACCATCAGACCGTGACCGGTGGATGATGCGTTTGGGAGCCGTGAGCTGCGATTGAGGGGGAGGTGACGATGTATTTTCGTTATCGAGACTCAACTTCCCTCAAACGAAAATATCTTGCGATCTGGAGTGCCCCCCATTTCACCGGACACCCGGCTACTGGGCCTGAGCTCTGATGAACTCCCTCGGGGAGCGCATCGTGAGCGCTGAGTGTGGATGGATCTCATTGTAGTCGTCGATCCATCCGGCGATCTGCCGGAGGACCGTGTCGGCGTCCGGCAAAGGGCTGATGCGAACATAGTCGCGCTTGAGGGTTTTGACGAAGGCTTCCGCCATGCCGTTCGATTCCGGGCTCTTCACCGGGGTGAAGCACGGGATCAGGTTCAGCGCCGCGGCGAAGTCCCTCGTCTCCTTGGCAGTGTAGGGGCTGCCGTTGTCGGACAGATGCTCGACCGGGTGCGGCGCTCGCACTGCGCCGAAGCGATTTTCGACCGCCTCCAGCATCATGTCGCGCACGTCGGAGCCGCTGATGCCGGCACCGCAGACGGCCGCCCAGGCGATGATCTCGCGATCGAAGGCATCGATGATGAAGGCCATGCGGACGACATCGCCGTTCCAGCAAGTGAACTCCAAGCCGTCGGAGCACCAGCGCAAGTTCGAGCGCATCACCATGACCTTGCCATCGTGGACCCGCCGCTCGCGGCGGCCGGTATGGCGCTGAAGCAGCATGGCGTGTTGCTGCATGATGCGATGGACCCGCTTGCGGTTGGCCGGCGGCAGCCCTTGCCTTGCGCGTTCCCGGTTCACCAGCGCCGCGATGCGGCGATAGCCGTAGGTCGGCCGCTCGTCGACGAAGCGGCGGATCAGCGGCAGCAGGGCTTCGTCTTCGGCCTTCACGTAGGGACGGCGCGACGGCGTCTTGCCTTGCGCCCGCTCGGCCAGGTTGGAGCGGGAAACGCCAAGCGCCTCAGCCACCCGCTTCATCGGGAAACGCCCTTCGGCAGCGACAGCGGCCGCAAGATCGGTTTTTTTGAGTTCGCCTTGGCCAGCGCCTCACGGAGGATCTCGTTCTCCATGGTCTTGCGGCCGAGCAGGCGCTCCAGGTCGCGCACCCGCTCCTCGAGCTTGCGCACTTCTGAATTGCCGACGACCGGCTCGTCCGATCCCACCGCCGTCACGCCTCCCTCGCTCATCAAGCGCCGCCAGCGGTACAGGAGGTTCGCCGCCACGCCATTGCGCCGGGCCACCGACGACACCGTCTCCCCCGGCTCGAAACTCTCCTCGATGATCCGAAGCTTCTGCTCCGTCGACCAATACCGCCGACGCGCCGTCCCCGTGATCAGTTCGATCCGCTGATAGTCATCCGTCATAAGCCTGTCCTCAAGGATATCCTTGAGCCTTCCTGCTTATGCCAGGTGTCCGGTCGAAATGGGGGGCAGTTCATGATCTTGGCCCCCGCAACAAAAGGGGTGCGTGCCGAACTTACCACATACGTTGCGGCAATGTTCTTCGTCCTGGCGTTGGCGGCTAGCTCCGGTCAAAGCCAGGCACAAGGAATTGGACCCACCAATAACGGTCCTGGATTGCTGGTTGATGGTGTCCCGACAAATTGCTGCAGTGAGGTTTATGGCGCTGGTTATCAACTCGGTGCGCTGCGCAGTATCGCTCACTTTGTGATCGTCAACTATGTCGACGTTGCTCGGGTTCGTTTGCAGCGGCTCAGCGCGACGATCGAGAATGCGAGAAGCGTCTGCAACAAGATCTGTCCGGCCTGGGCAGGTTGGCACTACCAACCGGACATCAAAGCAGCTGCTGAGCGCATTGCGCCGGATCCGGAATCAAGACGGAACACAATGGGTTGGGCTGCCAGCAAGCCGCGTAGTTGGGGCGAGGGGCTCAAGCAGTGCGAAATCTGGGAAGGGACACACCCGACGCAATGGACGCGCTTGTCGAGTTGCGCTGAAATCTATTTCGCCATCGGCTACTCTCTGGGTAATGCCTGGCACAATTTCGAACTGGCCAATCAAGGTGTGACCAATTGTATAGCCCATCGGCCGACGGGAACGACCACTGATCAATTGGGGCCTCACAACCCGCGCGCCTACGGCATGACGAGCTTGCGGGCCGCGATCAACAGCATCAAGGCTCTCCGCAAGCTTTCAACCAAACTGGAAACCGAGACCCAGGCGAATTATTGCGTTCACATTTGGGATAAACGATTGGCTATACTTCCCCCGCTGCAGGAAGTGATCCTCCAGCCCGTGCGCTTTTCAAATAATGAAATTGCGACCCGTCTTCGCGCCGCCGATACGGCAATCAAGCAGATGTTCTGGAGTGGGCGCCCGGCATTGAACCTTTGGGGCTGCCCGGGCAGCAGTGATGATGAGTGAGATGATAGCCTTTTTGGGGAATGCTTCACGCCTGAATAGGAGCGCCGGCGTCCTTTTTGCGGACCCTCGCTTTTGTGTCCCTGCCTCCCGTCCGGACTCAATACCCGTCCAGCTTTCGGTACGGGTTGGGCAAACGCCCCAGATGGGCTGACAGCGCCCCGGCCGAGGCGGCGAGCTTGCGCATCGCCTTTGCCACCGTCTCCTCGAACCGCTTGAAGCCGAAGATCAGAAGCAGCGGCGACAGGAGGATGGTGACGACCATCCGGAAGATGCGGAAGACGAGCTGGCCCGGCTTGCGCCGCCGCCGTCGCCGCGGCGTGTCGAGCGTCGTCTCCGAGCGCGCCATGCCGGCCCCGACCCGGTACTCGCGGCGGAGCTGCCAGGCGAGGTTCAGCCGCTCGGGAACCTGCGTCTCGCGGACGATCGACTTCTCGGTCGCCACGATGCGCGCCCCGATCTTGCGGGCGCGGCGGAAGAAGTGGGAGTCGCTGCCGCCGGCGAAGCGCAGCCGCTCGTCGAAGCGGAGCGCGCCCTTGTCCGGCCGCACCAGCCAGCTGGCGAAGGCGACATTGTGGGTGTAGGCAACCTCGAGCTCCTCGCCCTCCTGGCGGGCCGGATAGTTGGTGGGCAGGACGAACAGCGGCAGCCGCTCGGGATAGATCTTGATCAGTTTGCCGAGCACCACGTCGGCCTTGTAGGCGGCGCCGGCCTCGATCAGGCGCTTCAGCCAGTCCGGGTCGGCGATCTCGTCGTCGTCGATGCACACGATCCAGTCGGCGCCGCGGGCAAGCGCCTCGTCGATGCCGCGGTTCCTCGCGTGCGGAATGCCCGGCTCCGGCTCGTGAACGAGGGTCACCGGGAAGGGCGCTTGCGCCGCGATTCCGTCGACGACTGCGCTTGCCTGCGGCGTCGGGTTGTTGTCGATGACGATGAGCGCGACATCGGCGCCCTCGGGCAGGGCCTGGGCGGTGACCGACTTGAGGCACTCGGACAGCATGCCGGGCCGTCCCGCAGTACAAATCGTGACGCAAACCTTGGTCATCGGGCATTTTCAGAGGCGGTGACCCGCGGGATCGCCTCTGACTAGCCACCCTCCGCCTGCGACGCAAGGGCGGGAATGCTGAGCGGGTCAGAAGACGAACAAGTCGTCCTCGCGGAGATCGATGCCCCTGTCTGGGGCGCGTACTCACAAAGCCGCAATGTCTGATTTCGTCGATGGATCGGACATGGGCGGATCGGGTGCCCATGTCGCAGATACGCCATGAACCAAAATGTCGCCGGAATTCAGGGCTCACCGCCCAAAGCGCGGTAAAGCGCGTCAAACTCCGCCCGGCCGGCTCCCTGCGCCACCAAGAGGCGGTAGATCTCGCCGGCGGTCGCAGTCATTGGCATCGGCGACTTGGCGCCGCGACCGACATCGAGCGATGTGTCCAAGGTCCTTAAGCACCACGCCCACATGGGCGAGTGGCTCATCAATCCGCTGCAGCATTCTAGGGCCGAAGATCTGCAGGGGCCGCGAATTGGCGAAGCCACCCGACATGGCGTTGATCAGGGTGAGCGGATCTATGCCGGAGTTGGCCGCCAATCGCAGCGCTTCAGCGATCACAACGAAGGTGCAGCCGACGATCATCTGGTTGCAGAGCTTCGCCGTCTGCCCGGCGCCCAAACCGCCCATGAGGGTCGCACGCTGGGAGATATGAGCGAGATATAGGGCGGCGCGGTCGAAATCGGCCTGGAGACCGCCCGCAAGGATGACCAGCGTGCCGGCCTCGGCCCCGGCAACGCCACCTGAAACCGGAGCATCGAGCCAGGACATGCCGTTTGAGGCCGCCAGACGCTTCGCCATGGCACGGGTCGCTTCCGGGTGGATCGAGGAATGGTCGACCAGAAGCTTTGCCTCTCCACCGGCCTCCGCGATACCGTCGGGGCCGAAAACCACGGCTTCCATGGCCGTAGTATCGGTGACGCAGGTGAAAATGATGTCTGCGGCTTCGGCAACGGCGGCGGCCGAGGTGGCGACCTGAGCCCCCTCGGCAAGGGCGATCCCGGCTTTTTCCGGGCTGCGGTTCCAGACCGTGAGGGTGCATCCTGCTGCCAGCAGGCGCCGCGCCATGGGCAAGCCCATGAGACCGAGTCCGACGAAGCCGAGCGGTCCATCATGTTCAGCCATTCTCTCCTCCATCTCAGCGGCAACACCGTCGAGGGCCATCCGAATTGCACGTCGGCAGAACGGTCGAAGGGACGAAGCCAGGTGGTGCCGTAGCCGGCAGCCTGACATGGGATGGCCACAGGCCGCAAAGCGTGACGAGAGCCGTCAACTTGGTTGGTCGAGAAGAGGCGGCCTTGGGTCACAAGTCGCCTTCTCCGATTTTCCGGCGAACGACCGCAGACGGTAGCGAAGCTGGCATTGAACGCGGGCCACTTCGCCGGGCCCGATCCGTCCGGATCGTGGAGGACCTTGCGCTTCCTGGCTGGAGTGCCCCGGGGCGTGCAGCCGGTGGACACCATGCTTGTCGCTTGCGTCGCCGCGCCGATGGTTCAGGGCTTGAGCTTTGAAACCTCACAAGGTCAGGAGGAAGCTCTCCTCGGTCAGCTTCAGCCCGGCGTCGAGGTGTGCGAAGACCACCGCCTTGCCGGAGCCGTTGCCGTCGGCGTCGAACAGGAGGTCGCCGCTTCCCGCCTTGTAGATGATGCGGTCGTCGGCATCCTTGGCATGCCCCGCGGCAAAGAAGCCCGTCACCGGCTGGTAGTCGCCGGGAGTGCCAATGTGGAAGCTCCACTTGGAAAGGGAGATGAAATCCTCGCCGACCTTGAAGTCGGTTAGGGTGTCGATGTCCTTGCCGTCGGGCGTCGCGATAAAGTTGAACTTGTCGGCGCCGCTACCGCCGATCAGAGTGTCCTTGCCGGGTCCGCCGTTCAGCAGATCATTGCCTGCGCCCCCGCGGAGGATGTCATTGCCCGCTCCGCCGTACAGAGCATCCGAGCCCCCGTTGCCTTTGAGAACATCCCTGCCATCGTTTCCGAAGAACCCATTGTTCTGCCCATCGCCGGTGAGCGCATCGTTGTGATTGCCGCCAGAGATTGACTTGACATTGCTGACCTTGTCCGCGACCTTGACCTTGACCTTGTTGGCGCCGGCCAGCGTTACGACGACCGAGCCCTTGGCGGTGCTGTAGTCGACCATGTCGGTGCCGGCGCCGCCGTCGATGATGTCGACGCCCTTGCCTCCGGAAAGCCAGTCCTGGCCGTCCCCGCCGATGAGATGATCCACCCCGCCGTTGCCGAAGAGGTAGTCGTCGCCGGCGTCGCCATATATCGTATCGTTACCACTGCCGCCGTGGATCGTGTCGCCGAGCGCACCGCCGTGCAGAATGTCGCTTGCGTTTGAGCCGGTGATGGTGTCGTAGCCTGAAAGCAGCAGGTCCAAGAGGTTGTTGTTGTTGCCGAGCGTAGCGACGAGGCCGAGATAGTTGACCCCGGTTGCCGGGATGATGGTGTGCTCTCCGCCTATGCCGACGACGGTTATTTTCGTGATTGATCCGGTGGCGATGTGGGTCGTGTTGGCGTCGATGAAGAACGTCCCCTCGACGTAAATGGTCGGCGCGAGGAGCCCGGTACCATGCGCGGTGAAGCCGCTCGTGCTGACATTCGTGTAGTTGCTCTGGTTGCCGATAGGGTAGAGGAGCGCCGACAGGCTGTTCATATTCAGCGCCGCGCTGTTGGTGATGGTCGTCATCGCTGCTGTCTCCTGGCCGGCGGCTTGAGTCCGGCCCGGCGCCGGCTGCGGCTCCGGAGAGCCGTGTGCTCAAATGTCATCAGGAATTCGTCGTGGGACCGGGCTGCCGTCTTCCATGCGACGGTCAGTCCGCGCTCCTCCCGAGGGGGCGCCGCGTTTGGGGGCGTCCTTTCTTGTGGGGAGGGCATCTACGCGCATTCGGCGGCCGCCGCAGTGACGGGGATCACACACATCACGGCCGACGACCGACGCCCGGCTGATTGCGGCGGTGACGGCTTTTGGTAAGCGTGCCTCCGCTCGCTCGGCTATCATGCCGACGGACTCGCGGCAGTCGGCGGGAGGGAAGAATGAAGGAAATCCTCGTTGAACTGGAGCGCCGGCGGGACAATGCGCGGGCCGGCGGTGGCAAGGGGCGGATTGCGGCCCAGCACGCCAGCGGCAAGCTGACCGCCCGCGAGCGGATCTCGGTGCTCCTCGACGAGGGATCGTTCGAGGAATACGGCATGTATGTCGAGCACCGCGCCACCGACTTCGGCATGGCGGAGAAGAAGATCGCCGGGGACGGTGTGGTCACCGGCTGGGGAGTGGTGAACGGCCGGCCGGTCTTCGTCTTCGCCAAGGATTTCACCGTGTTCGGCGGCTCGCTGTCGGAGGCGCACGCCGAGAAGATCCAGAAGATCCAGGACATGGCGCTGAGGAACGGCGCGCCGATCGTCGGCCTCTACGACGCCGGCGGCGCCCGCATCCAGGAGGGCGTGGCGGCGCTCGGCGGCTATGCCGAGGTCTTCCAGCGGAACGTGCTCGCCTCCGGAGTCATCCCGCAGATCTCGGTGATCATGGGCCCGTGCGCCGGTGGCGACGTCTATTCCCCGGCGATGACCGATTTCATCTTCATGGTGCGCGGCACCAGCTACATGTTCGTCACCGGGCCGGATGTGGTGAAGACCGTCACCAACGAGACCGTCACCCCGGAAGAGCTCGGCGGCGCCACCGTCCACACCACGCGCTCGGCGATCGCCGACGGGGCGTTCGACAACGACGTTGAGACACTGGTTGAGATGCGCCGTCTCATCGATTTCCTGCCGCTGTCCAACCGTGTTCCGCCGCCGTCCGTGTCCCACGTCCGACCCGTCCGAACGCGACGAGCCGTCCCTCGACCGGCTGATTCCGGCCAGCGCCAACAAGCCCTACGACATCAAGGAGCTGATCCTCAAGGTCGCCGAC
Source organism: uncultured Alphaproteobacteria bacterium (assembly GCA_963710805.1). Lineage (GTDB taxonomy): Bacteria > Pseudomonadota > Alphaproteobacteria > Rhizobiales > Kaistiaceae > Bauldia. The sequence continues at coordinate 137,076 of CAVQBS010000052.1, forward strand.
GAAGGCGATTTTTTCGAGATCCAGGAAGCCTTTGCGCGGAATATCGTAACCGGTTTCGGAAGAATTGAGGGGGAGACCATCGGCTTCGTCGCCAACCAGCCGATGGTGCTCGCCGGCGTCCTCGATTCCGACGCCTCCCGCAAGGCGGCCCGCTTTGTAAGGTTCTGCGATTGCTTCGGAATTCCGCTCGTCACCTTCGTCGACGTGCCCGGCTTCCTGCCCGGCACCGCGCAGGAATATGGCGGCCTCATCAAGCACGGCGCCAAGCTCCTCTTCGCCTATTCGGAGGCGACGGTGCCGAAGGTCACCGTCATCACCCGCAAGGCCTATGGCGGCGCCTACGACGTCATGGCGTCCAAGCACTTGCGGGGTGATGTGAATTACGCCTGGCCGACCGCCCAGATCGCGGTGATGGGGGCCAAGGGGGCGGTGGAGATCCTCTACCGCAAGGAGGCAGGCGACGCGAAGAAAATCGCCGCGCGCACCGCCGAATACGAGGCGCGCTTCATGTCACCCTTCGTTGCCGCCGAGCGCGGCTACATCGACGAGGTGATCATGCCGCACTCGACCCGCCGCCGCGTCGGCCGCGCCCTGCGCCTCTTGCGCGGCAAGGTGCTCGAGAACCCGTGGAAGAAGCACGACAATATCCCGTTGTGACGACTCCTTGGACCGCTGCATCTGATGCATTAGCATCTGATGCATGCGCACCACACTCGACATCGACGACGACGTTCTTCAGCTGGTCAAGGACGTTGCTGCGGCGCGGAAGCAGACGGCCGGAAAAGTGATTTCAGACCTCGCCCGGGAAGCGCTCACCAGACCGGCTGGGAAACGCGAACTGGTGATTCAGGACGGGTTTCCTCTCCTCAAACGCACTGGAGCTGTTGTCACGCCTGAGCTCGTCGATCGGCTCCTCTATCAGGCGGACCTTGAGGATGCAGGCTTAAATCCTGACGGCGATTGATGCGCGCACTTCTCGACGCGAACGCGCTCATTGCGATGTCGGACGAAGACCATCTGTTCAACGTTTCTGTTCGTCGCTGGTGGGTCGGCTGGGAGGATGGATGGGCGTCGTGCCCGCTTACCGAGAACGGGTTTCTGAGGATACTCACGCAGCCGGGCTACACGAAGCCGATGTCGATGACGGAGGCCATGGACCTGCTGGATATCGCCATCGGCCAGGGAAAGCATGAGTTCTGGCCGGACGACCTCTCTCTGATCGATGGGTCGCACATTGACCGTCGCCACGTCCTCGGCCCGAAGCAACTCACCGACATCTCCCTGCTCGCCATGGCGGTGAAGAACGGTGGCCGCCTGGTCACCTTCGATCGCGGAATCCCGCTCGCTGCCGTTCGCGGGGCGACGCCGGAGCATCTTGTCGCCCTTTAGCGTGCGTGGCGAAGTTGTCCCTCCCCATGATCGCCTTCACCCCGCCGCTCTTGCCCGTCGGGCCAGCCGGTCCAGTTCGCCGAGGAACCGCGAGCGGTCGGCCTTCGTGAAGCCGCGGTTGATGCCTTTGATTTCGCCCGTCTCGCGGAGGTGCTGCTTGAGGTCGCGCATCGCCACCGCCATGCCGATGGAGTTCGGGCGTGAACGGTCGCCCGTCCGGGCCGATCGCCTGCACCCCCTGATCGATGCATCGCGCCGCCAGGCGGATGTCGGCGGTCACCACGATGTCGCCCGACCGCGCATTCTCGGCGATCCAGTCGTCCGCTGCGTCGGGCGTTTTCGGCACGACGACGTGGCGGACCATCGGGTCCCGCGACGGACGGAGGCCGCCATTCGAGACAATCACCACAGGCAGGGCGTGGCGGTCCGCGACCCGCAGCGTCTCGGCTTTCACCGGGCAGGCGTCGCCGTCGATGTAGATCCGCGGGGAGTTGGTCATGCTGTCCTTTGCTGAGTGGTGCGACCCGGGAGATAGCATCACGGCCGGGGCGGCGTCCAAGCGTGCGCCGGTGATCAGCCAAACCGATCAGTATCGTCCCGCCTGCCAACAGGGGGCATAACAAAAAGGATATCCCCGCACCCCGCCCGCGCCCTTATCCTTGTCGCCATCCTCGCCCACCGAGGGGCGCGCTCATGAGGCGTCATCTGCGTGGGGCGGGGAGCGGTGTCCTGGCGGCGCGCTTCGCAAGCCGCCGCCGGGAGGCTCGGTTATCCACCCGCCGGCGAAAGCCGGTGCCGAACGTCCAGAGACGGCGCGGCAACGGGTGCGTGAGCGTGGTCCTCCGCCGGATCCCGTCCCCTGAGACCCGGGGCGGATGTTTAGCGGATGCAGTCCCGGGTGAAGCCGGGACCAAGGAAGGGCCTCGAAGGACGGCTGTGTGCCGCGAATGGCGCCGCCTGCTCACGACGGCCGGGGTCGCTGGCCTCGCATGGGCGTCTTCCCCCGCAAAGGGACGAGCCCGTGTGCCCCCGGAGTGGACCGGAACGCCGAAAACCACCGCGGCGGGCGCTGGATTGAGCGCCCAATTTGCTTCCGGCTCACCCCGGAGGCGCGCAGGCGTTCATTCAGCGCCCGCCACCCCTCGTTTCCTCACTCCCTCATGCTGAGGTGCGAGCGAAGCGAGCCTCGAAGCAGGCAAACCCCGGCTCGCTCGCGAGCGCGGCAACGATGGAGTGTGTTTTGAGACTCCAGTTTTCCGCTTCGCACCGTCAGCGCCACCTCCGCCACTGTCGTCCTCCGGCTCGACCGGTCGAGCCGGAGGACGACAGTGTGTGGGAAGCCGTCGAACTCAGAACGATTGCGCCGGTGTTCGCCAGATGTCCGCGCCGCGACGTCGGCGCCCGCCGATTGCGATGGATCAAAGCGGGGTGACAGGCCTATGCTCTGCTGGCTCCGTAAACACTGGAGATCCCCTCATGCAATCCCATGTCATGCGTCCGGCGGCACGCATCGCCGCCGTTGTGGTCGGGCTCGCGACGTTTGCCGTGCAACCCGCATGGTCTGCCTGCTTCGAGGTCGTCGGCTGCACCGACAGCCAGTACTTCTCGACGGCGCAGTTGAAGAAGCTCTCCTGCGATGCGCTGTGGACGGTGCGGAACACGATCTTCGACGAGAATGGCTACTGCTTCCAGACGGCCAAGGGGAAGGCGGTCTTCTCCAATGCCGGCTGCATGTACACCACGTCGGGCTCGGTGCCGCTCAACAAATACGAGCGCAGCAACGTCGCGCGCGTCCGCTCGGTCGAAAAGCAGAAGGGCTGCTACTAGCGGCCAGGCCTGAGACCGGCCTCTTCTCCCGGCCGCCGTCGGGCAGGCCGGGAGGAATCTGCTGGCTGGTCCGTGCGGCTCGGCTTCCCGCATCTTTGCGGGCGAACCATACTTTTCTGTGCTGTTTTCGCCGCAAGGTTGCCATCGGCTCCTTCGGATGGCAAAGCGTTGTGAGGGCGGGCATCACGCTGTGGCGCGGGGGAGGCATGGCACGCCATGGTCGACATCGTTGTCGTCGGGATTTATCTGGCGCTCATCCTCGTTCTCGGTCTGTGGGCGGGGCGGAGGCCCGACAGCTTTGAAGAATATGCTGTCGTCGGCCGCTCCTACGGATCGCTGGTCATCTTCGCCACCATGTCCGCCTCCTTCATCGGCGGCGGCTTCTCGACCGGCAACGGGGCCAAGGTCTATCTGTTCGGCGTCGCCAGCATCGTCGGGCTGTGGGGGTTCAGCCTGAAGGAAATTCTGGTGGCGCACTACGTCGCGCCGAAAATGGACCGGTTTCCGAAAGCCATCTCGGTCGGCGACATCATGGCGACGGCCTACGGCAAGACCGGGCGGTTCATCACCGGCCTGGCGGCGCTATTCCTGTGCACCGGCGTCGTCGGCGCCCAGGTCGGCGCCATGGGCATCGTCTTCAACGTCTTCTATGGCATCGACCGCATCTGGGGCATCGGCCTCGGCTGCAGCATCGTCATTCTCTACACGACCTTCGGCGGCATGCGGGCGGTGGTTGTTACCGACCTGTTCCAGTTCGGCATCCTCGCCATCGGCATGCCGCTCGTCGTTATCTTCGGCATCACCTATGTCGGGGGCATTGACGCCCTGGTTGCCGCGATTCCCGCCGATCGCTTGCAGATTCCCGGCGGCCATTACAGCTGGCTCGAGCTGGGCGCGCTGATCCTCGTCTTCATGTTCGGCGAGACGCTGGTGCCCCCTTATGTTCAGAGGCTGTGCATCGGCAAATCGGTGAAGGAGGCGGCGCGCGGCACATTCTATTCCGGGCTGTTCTCCGTCCCGTTCTTCGCCGTTACCGGCGTGATCGGGCTGATCGCCCTTGCCATCGACCCGACGCTCGATTCCAATCTCGCGCTTCCGCAGGTGGTCACCACCGTCATGCCGCCGGTCCTCAAGGGATTGGTCATTGCCGCGATCGTATCCATTGTCATGTCGTCGGCGGACTCCTTCCTCAACTCGGCATCGATCGCCTTCATCAACGATGTGGTGGCGCCGCTGCGGTCGGAGCCACTCGGCCACCGGTCAGCGCTGATGCTCGCCAAGATCGTGACGTTCACCGTCGGTGTGCTGTCGGTGATCTTCGCGCTCACCATCGCAGGCATCCTCGATATCCTCATCTACGCCTACACCTACTGGGCGCCGGTGGTGCTGGTGCCGCTGGTGGCTGCCATCTACGGTTATCGCAAGGGCGTCGCCGCCTTCCTCGCCGGGGCGGTGGCCGGTGTCATCGTCGCCACGGTGTGGGACAACGTCCTCAACCGGCCGGAGCACATTGCCGGCCTGGTCGTCGGCGTTCTTGCCAACCTTGTGGTGTTCTCGCTGATGCCGGCGCAGCGCCCGCTGGTCGCCGAGGCCGAAGCGGCTGAGTAAGGATCGGCCGATCATTGCCAGCGATGATGCCCGCCGGCGGCCATGGCGACGTCACCGGCGAAATCGGCATCCGCCAGATCTCATCCGGCCCTGTCACGAGAAAATGAAACGCGGGGATGTTGTGTCGCGACTTCGCGAAGGCGAGGATTTGCGCGACAGGACCAGCACAGCGGAGGCCGCCATGGCACTGACGCCGATGCAGGAACAGCTTTGCGCTGATAGCCCTTTCGACTTCTCCGGGCTCAAGGCGGCGTTCATCAACTGCACGCTGAAGCCGTCGCCCGAGGTCTCCAACACCGACGGGCTGATGGAGGTATCGAGGGCGATCATGCGCCGGAACGGCATCGAGGTGGCCTCGATCCGCGCCGTCGACCATGACATCGCCTATGGGGTGTATCCCGATATGCGCGAGCACGGCTTCGACGCCGATGAATGGCCGGAGCTGTGGCCGACCATTCTCGCCGCTGACATCCTGGTCATCGGCTCACCGATCTGGCTCGGTCAATACTCCGCTGTCTGCAAGCTGATCATCGAGCGGCTCTACGGCATGTCGGCTGAGCTCAACGACAGGGGGCAGTGGATTTACTACGGCAAAACCGGCGGCTGCGTGATTACCGGCAACGAGGACGGGGTCAAGCATTGCGCCATGGAGATCCTCTACTCGCTCCAGCACCTGGGCTATGTGGTGCCGCCGCAGGCGGATTGCGGCTGGATCGGCCCGATCGGCCCGGGCCCGTCGTATCTCGATGAAGGCTCAGGCGGACCGGAGAGCGACTTCGCCCAGCGCAATACCACCTTCATGACCTGGAACCTGATGCACATGGCGCGGCTGCTGCGGGATGCCGGCGGCTATCCCGCCCATGGTAACCAGCGCAAAATGTGGGACGCCGGGTGCCGCTTCGACTATCCCAATCCCGACTACCGCTAGCGATTGAGCCGCTGTCAACGGTCGCGCCGGTTTGCATCAATATCGAAGCAAATGCTGCGGCTGATGTTAGGCGCATGCCATCCGATTGCAGGCAGACTTGGCCACGGGCAGGCGTGAAGCCTGAGATGAACGGTCTGTCCGCTTCGGAGGGTATTTCGATGTTCTGGCGTATCGCGACTGCCGTTTTTCTGATCGCGATTGGCATGTCAGGCACTGTCGTGGCCAAGGACGCCGCCGCTCCCAGCCCGCCGACGCCGAAGGAGAAGCCGGCGCCCCAAATGACCGTCAAGCCGGGGATGTTCAACGTCATCGAGGCAGACGGGCGCACGTTCTTCGAGATTCCGCAGGAGCTCTTTGGCCGCGAGATGTTCTGGTATGCGGAGGTCGTTGACGACCCGCCCGAAACGGATGGCATTCTCGGCAACAGCGTCGGCTCGGCGCTGGTAAGTTTCGAGCGGGTCGGCGATACCGTCTACATCCGCGACCTCACCAACCGGACGCGTGCCCGACTGCACTTCGCCCAGGATCCGCTCGATCCAGGCGCGGCACCGTCGTCCGCCGCAAAACTCGACCCGGTCGACCGCGGTGTGGCGGCCGCGGACTTCCCGCCGGTCATGATGTCGTTCCCCGTTGCGGGCACCGGCCCGAACGGCGGAACCGTCATCGACGTCACCGATATGTTCACGTCCGACGTCGACGAGTTCTCGGTCGCCGCAGCGTTGGGGGCTGACCCTTCAGGAGGTGGGTTGATGGTCGGCGACGTCGACCCGCAGCGCTCCTACGTCCAGCAGTCGTTGGCGTTCCCGAAGAATGTGCATGTCCATAGCCTGCTTACCTTCAACCCGCCGAGCGGAGCGGCGCTGTTCGCCAATCCGGACGTTCCGCCTTCCACCGGCCCCTTGTCGGTCGTCATCGGCCACAACATCGCACTCTTGCCCGAAAAGCCGATGAAGGCGCGGCTGTTCGACGATCGCGTCGGCTACTTCGTCACCTCGTTCACCGACTATGGGGAGACCGGCCAGGCGGGCGGCCGGGATCGGTCGATCATCCTTCGGCGCCGCCTGGAGAAGAAAGATCCGAGCCAGGAGGTGTCGGAGCCTGTCCAGCCGATCGTCTACTATATCGGTCGCAACGTCCCGGATAAGTGGCGGCCCTACGTCAAGCAGGGCGTCGAGGACTGGCAGCCGGCCTTCGAGGCGGCGGGGTTCAAGAACGCGATCATCGCCAAGGATGCGCCGAGCGTAGAGGAAGATCCGACCTGGCATCCGGAGGATGCCCGCTGGTCGGTTATCCGATGGGTCGACGAGCCGATCGAAAACGCCATGGGCCCCAATATCCACGACCCCCGCAGCGGCGAGATTCTGTCGGCCCATGTGCTCTTGTGGGCCGACCTCCTCAATTTTGTCAAAAGCGTCTACTTCACGCAGGCGGGAGGTGCCGATCCGAACGCTGCCACCCTGCCGCTGTCCGACGAGGTTCTTGGTCGGGCGTTGCGGGCGGTCGTCACCCATGAGGTCGGTCACTCGCTGGGTCTTCGCCACAACATGAAGGCGAGCCAGGCCTACAGCGTCGCACAGCTGCGCGATCCCGCCTTTGCCGACGAGCATGGCCCCGTCGCCTCGATCATGTCCTATGGCCGGGTCAACTTCGTTGCGCAGCCGGGCGACGGCGTCACGCAGTTTGTCGGCAAGGTCGGGCCGTACGACCGCTTCGCCATCGCCTGGGGCTACAAGCCGATCCCGGAGGCGGCGACGCCGGACGACGAGGTGCCGACCCTCGACAAATGGGCGGACGCCCAGCTTGACAATCCATGGCTCGCTTTCGGCGGGGAGGACGTGCCGTCGTTCTTCGATCCGACCGTGTTGACCGAGACGATCGGCAAGGATCGCATCGAAACGACCGTGCTCGGTCTCAAGAACCTCGACCGGGTTGCCGCCCGCCTTGCCAGCTCCGCTCGCGACCAGAACGGGACGAACGAGGACGTCGCCGCGATGTACGGGACTCTCATCGACACCCGCACGAGCTGGATTCGCGACGTCGCCAAGATGATCGGCGGCGTCGTCGAACACCGAGCGGAGGCGAGGGCCGGCAAGGGGCCGCGCTTCGTCCCCGTGCCGCCCGACGAACAGCGCCAGGCCGTCGCCTTCCTCCTCAAGGTTGGGTTGGCGCCGCCGGAGAAGTTCCTCGATCCGAAGCTCATTTCGCTGTTCGCGGTTGCTGACGCAACCGCTGCGGTCGAGGAAAGCCAGGCGAGGATTCTCGACTCGTTGCTCAGTGGTCGCGTCTACACGATGCTCAACCAGCAGGCGATCCTGGACCCGAAGGCCTACACCATTACCGACCTTCTGACCGACGTGACGGGGGGCGTCTGGGAGGAACTCGGTCAGCCGGGCACCCCCATCCCGCCGCTTCGCCGCGCCCTGCAGCACGCTTATCTCGATCGGCTCGAGCGACAGCTCGCCGGGCAGCATGAGCCGGTCGATACGGCCAGGCTCGAGGCCTATGGAGTTCCCCCCGAGGCGGCGGCGATCTTGCTGTCCAGCGGTCAGGGCACGGATTTCAACAGCGCGGTGGGCGCGGTGCTGACTGAGCTCGCCGATCGAATCGAGGCGTCGACGGGTTGGACCGGCGACCCGGCAACGGCCGCGCATCTCGCGAACGCGCTGGTGCGCGTCAAGAGAATTATTGCTTCCACCGATTGATTGTTGAGCACGCAAACACGGGGAAACGTGGCTGCGACGCCTGCCCCTCGGGCGCGGGGGCAGGCCGCTTGTGCTAAGTCGGGCGCTTGTTCCAGACAGCGGGCCGGCAATGCATCCCTCCAAGCGCGTCTCGATCTCTCTCCTGGTGATCGCCGAATTGGCCGGGATGAGCTTGTGGTTCACATCGGCAGCGGTGCTCCCCGACATGGCGCGGGAAGGCGCCATCGGGCCCGTCAGGCAGGCGCTCCTGTCGAGCGCGGTGCAGGCCGGCTTTGTGGTCGGTGCCTTGGTCGTCTCCATCAGCGGGGTCGCCGATCGATTCGATCCGCGCCGGGTGTTTGCAATATCGGCGCTGCTTGCGGCGCTCGCTAACGCATCGCTGCTGGTCACGGTGCTCGGCGGCAACCTCGCGATCGGCGCCCGCTTTGCGACCGGCGCTCTGTTGGCCGGCGTCTATCCCGTCGGCATGAAGATCGCGGTCGGCTGGGGAACCCGCGATCGCGGCTTTCTGGTTGGCCTCCTGGTCGGCGCCCTGACGCTCGGCAACGGCGTCCCCTATCTCGCCGCCTTTCTCGGCGGTGCCGAATGGCGCTCGACCGTGGTGGCGATTTCGCTCCTGGCCGGAGCCGGAGGCCTGATTGTTGTCGGTGCCGGCCTCGGACCACACCACGCCAAGGCGCCGCGCTTCGAACCGGGCGCCATCCGGATTGCGTGGACGGAGCGGCGCATCCGTGACGCCTATCTCGGCTATTTCGGCCACATGTGGGAGCTCTTCGCGATGTGGGCGTGGATCGGCGCCGCCTCGGCGGTCTCCTATGCCACAACGCTTGGCACGGCCGCCGCGGAAAGCCTCGCCAAGCTCACTGCATTCCTCGCGATCGGTCTCGGCGCGATCACTTGCGTGGTGGCCGGACGCGTGGCGGATCGGATCGGCAAGGCGGAGGTGACCATCATCGCCATGGCGGTGAGCGGAACAGCGGCGGTGCTCACCGCACTCACCTTCGGCGGCCCGGTCTGGCTGACCTTCGCGCTGATCATGGTCTGGGGGATCGCGGTCATACCCAACTCGGCGCAATTTTCGGCACTGGTCGCCGATGCCTCGCCGCCCCATTTCGCCGGCAGCCTGATGACCTTCCAGACCGCCATCGGCTTTGCCCTGACTATTGCGACCGTTCAGGTCGCCCCGATTCTGGCCCATGCCTTCGGATGGCCGGTCGTGCTTGCCGGGCTCGCCATCGGTCCGGCCTTCGGCATCGTCGCCATGCTGCCGCTGAGGCGGTCACGATCGGCGGCGCACTAAAAAGCGCCGGCGGGGGGGCTTCGCCGGCGCTTTTCAGTCCGGCCGGGCGCGTGCACCGGCCAGCGGCCCTTCTAGCGATGGTTCTTGTCTCCCTTGTGATCGCCTTTGTGGTTGTGATCGTGGTTGCCATCCTTGCGGTCATGGCCCTTGTGGCCATGATCACCATGATCCGACTTCTCGGAATGGGAATGGTCCTTGGCGAAGGCGGTCGAAGACATCAGGGCAGGGCCGGCGGTGACCGTGGCAAAGGCGAGGCCGACGGCGATGGCGATGGGGCGAAGCTGCATGGTCGTTTCTCCTGGTTGGTGGCATCGCGATGCGTTGCCGATGGGCCCACTATTGACGGAAGCTCCCCACGCCACGCTGACGGCCTTCGACAGCAAGTTGACAGGCCTGACCTTTGCCCAAAGAAAAAGGCGCCGGTGGCAGGACCACCGGCGCCTCGCAGACCGGGCCCAGGGCGGATCAAACGTGGCCCGGTCCGTCGTCTTTCCCGCCTTTGTGTTTCTCCTTCTCGCGCTTGCCGTCCTTGTGCTTGTCGCCCTTGTGCTTGTCGCTCTTGCCCTTGTCGCTCTTGCCCTTGTCGTCGTGCCGGTCATCACCGGAACGATCGTCGGCGCCCCGACGCGCAACGAGGATGGGGTCGCCGACGTCGCCGGGCGTGGCCGCGATCGTCAGTTCTGAGTGGAAACCGACCTGGTCGTCGACGGACGGAACCGAGGCCTGGCTCACGGCAGTCCCGATGAGAATCATGCCCGCGGCGATGCCGAGTGAGCAGATGAACATTGTCGCCTCCTTGCTTGGGATCGGGCTGGCTGTGCCAACCAATGCGCGGCACTGTGGATCGGTGGCGGCACGCCAGCCTGACGCGGTTTGTCAGCGAAATATCAGGCCGGATCGCCTAGTCTGGGCGGTTGGAGAGAACGGAACATGCCGCGTCGGTCCTGGCTTTATTCTCTGGTCGTGGCCTTAGGGCTCGGCGCCGTCGGCGCCTCTTGCCTCGCGCCGTCCGTCATGGCCAAGGACGGTGGCGAGAGCAGTCACGATGGCGGCGGCGGTGGCGGCCATGATGGCGGCAACGGTGGCGGCGATCACGGCGGTTCCGGCGGTCATGGCGGCGGCGAGGACAACGGCGGCGATGGCGGGTCGGGAGGCCACGGGGACAATGGCCACAATGGCGGGTCGGGCTTTGCCGGAGGGTGGGACAACAGCAGCTCGAACCAGGCGCGCAGCCTCGTCAAGGATGGCGAGGCGCTGTCGCTGAGCAGGGTCATCCCCACGGTGCGTCAGGCAATTCCCGGCCGGGTGCTGGACGTGGATTTGCTGCGCCTGAAGGGAGGTGGATGGGTTTACAAGTTTCGTGTGCTGGCACGCGACGGCACCTATCTGGAGGTTCTCGTCGATGCCCTTCGCAATCGGATCCTGCAGACAAGGAGGCGGTGATGCGTCTGTTTGTTGTCGAGGATGAAGCCGATATCGCCAGGGACATCGCCAAATCCTTTCGCGCCATCGGCTATGTGGTCGAGATCGCCACCGAGGGGGAGGATGCCTGGTTCCGCGGCAGCACCGAGGACTACGATGCCATTATCCTCGACCTCAACCTGCCCCGGCTCGACGGACTTTCGGTCCTGCAAAAGCTGCGGGAAGAGGGCGTGAACTGCCCGATTCTCATCCTTACTGCCCGCAATGCCTGGCTGCAGCGCGTCGAGGGGATCGACGCCGGCGCCGACGACTATCTGACCAAGCCCTTTCACATGGAGGAGCTGGTTGCCCGGATGGGGGCGCTGCTCCGTCGAATCGGTGGCCACACCACGCCGATTCTCGAGGTCGGCGGCCTCCGCATCGACACCCGTCGCCTTCGCGTTCTTCGGGACGCGCGCCCGGTCGACCTGACGCCGCTCGAATTTCGCCTGCTGCGCTACCTTGCGCACAACAAGGGGCGGGTGGTGTCGCAGTTCGAGATCTCCGAGCATGTCTACCAGCGCAGCCGCGAGCCTGACAGCAATGCCATCGAGGCGCTGGTCGCCCGGCTTCGCCGCAAGATCGGTGGCGACGTGATCGCCACCCGCCGCGGCCACGGCTATGTCATGGGGCCGTGAGATGCCCGTCCGGCGTCCGTCCATCCGCTTCCGGCTGCTGACCGTCGCCTTGATCTCGATTGTCGCGACGCTGGCGGTTGCCGGGGTGTCGCTGGTTTCGGTGTTCGAGCGGCAGATCCTCAAGCGCGTAGAGCAGGAACTGGAGGTCCGGTGGACCGAGCTCGCAGCGGCCTTCGATGTCGATGCCAACGGCAAGCCAACCCTGATCAGACCACTTACCGACCCGCGCTACCACCGGCCATACAGCGGCGCCTACTGGCAGATCAGCCAGGGTGGCAGCACGCTGATGACCTCCCGATCGCTGTGGGACGACAGCCTCGACATGGGCAGCCGCTCCTACTCATCCTCGGACGCCACGGCGTTCGAGACCGCCGGCCCGGGCAGTTCGACCCTCTACGCGATCAGCCGGCGGGTCTCGCCCGACGAAGGGAAGCCGTTCGAGCTGACCGTGGCGCTCGACCACGCCGAGGTCGACGAATTGCGCCAGGAGTTCGAGCACGACGTCTTGTGGATCCTCGGGGCGATTGCCCTCGTTCTCGCGGTCACCGCCTGGTTCCAGGTGCGCCACAGCCTCAGCCCCTTGCGCGTTCTCGATCGCGAATTGAAGGCGGTCCACGAAGGCAGGCAGCCGCGGCTCGGCTCGGCGTCCGCCCGCGAGGTCGAGCCGGTCGTCACCGACCTCAACAAGCTGCTCGATCGGCAGGAGCAGCTGATCCGCAAGGCGCGCGACCGCGCCGGAGCGCTGGCGCATGGCCTCAAGACGCCGCTCACCGTCATCGGGGCGGAAGCGCGGCGGCTGATTCCTCAGGGGCTCGGCGAATCGGCGGCGAAGATCGGCGGTCAGCTCGAGGCGATCCGCCGCCACGTCGACCGTGAGCTTGCCCGGGCACGCACGGCGGGTGCGGCGGCGGCGGCCGGCACCTATACCAATGTCGGCGAGACGGTCGACCGGTTGCTGCGGCTGATGCAGTACCTGCCGCGCGGCGACGCGATCTCCTGGGACGACGAGGTTTGCGAGGGCCTGTCGGTCCGCATCGATCCCGGCGATTTCGGCGAGGTGCTGGGCAACCTGCTCGACAATGCGCGGAAGTGGGCTCAGTCGTCGGTCGTGGTCCGCGCCAGGGTCGAAGGGAAGCTGGCCGTCATCACCGTCGAGGACGATGGGCCAGGGTTCGATCAGCCCTCCGGGGATCCGCTGCGGGAGCGCGAGCTGCCGAACGCGGCGGACGAGGAATCGAGCGGCCTCGGGCTCGGCATCGTCCGCGACATTCTCGCCGAATACGACATCGACCTGCGGGTCGAGACCGCTGGCGGCCTGTGCCGTGTGTCGTTCTCGGCGCCGCTCGGTCATCCCGGCAAGGCGGCCGCGCCAGAGGAGATGCTCGCCGTCGACGCATCCGAGCCGCAGACCGGGGCCGAGAAGGTCCGGTCGGTCGAGCAGGTCCTCGCGGAATAGCAGACGCCGGCGGCAGGGCCGCCGGCATCAGGATTTTCGGGTCCCGTCAGGAGACTAGCGGATACCTGCGTCGATCAGATCGACCAGACCGCCGATGGTCTCCGGAGTCACCGTGCCGGCGCCGGTGTTCAGCGACAGGCCAGGCATCTTGTACTTCTTGGTCATGACGCACTGGACCACCGGCATGAAGCCCTGCAGGTAGAGAAGCTGGTCCAGCGTCGCCGAGACGTAGCCCGATTCCAGGCCGTCGATCGTCGCGGGGGCGAGATCGATACCGCCGACGATGATGTCGCCGGGCTTCTTGCCGGCTTTCTTCAGGACTTCGGCGAGCACGCTGGTGATGCCGCCATGCTGGGTGCCGATCGCCTTCAGGTTGGGATGCGCCTGGATGTAGGCGGCGAGCACCGGCACAGCGAGCGAGGCGTCGCTGTTGGCTTCCTGGGTGATCTCGAGGCGATCAACCTTGAGGCCCGCCTTCTCCAGGGTATCGGCGAGACCTTTCTCGGACTGGCCGCGCTCGGCCTGGCTGAACACGCCATACACCATGGCCTCGTCGCCGGCCTTTAGACCGTGGGCGAGCATGGCGTTGGCGGTCAGCGTGCCGCCCGCATAGAGGTCGACACCGGCATAGCCCATGCCCTCGGGACCGAACTCGTTCTGCAGATCGGTCATCGGCGAGTTGCCGACGGTGACGACGATGCCCTGATCGACGGCGTCCTTGACGAGATCGTGGAAGGCGGCGCCGCCAGGATGGCCCATGATCTCGATGCAGTCCGGCTTGGCAGCGACCGCCTCCTTGAACTGGTTGATCATGGTCTCGGGCGCCCAGGCGGAGAATTGCGACTTGAGGTCGACGCCGAAGGCTTCGGCCGCCTGCGCCGCGCCGGTCTGGCGGGCGAGGGTGGCGCCGTCGCCGGGGTTGCCGCCCATCTGCATGTACATGGTCAAGCCTTCGCCGATCATCTCGGCCGAGGCCGTCCCGGCTTGTGCGACGAGGGCGATCGCGGCGACGCCGGCAAGCAGTGTCCTGGCTGGTCTCATGATTGTTTCTCTCCCTTTTGCTGTCAGTTCAGTGGTCGTGTATCCGCGCTGCTATGCGCGGGTCTGCCTCGGTCGTCGGCAACTTGGCCGCGGCCGAACCTTCCGGAGAACCCGAAGCGCGCGAGGAAGGCGCCGCGCCGCTGCGGCTCGTCGACATAGAGGTAGAAGATGATGGAGGCCAGGAAGACGAGGCCCTGGATCGGTGCGGACCCAGGCGCCGGTCAGGCCGGTCGCCACCAGCGCCGGCTCGATCATCCCGATGATGAGCCGAGCCGAAGACCGTGCCGATCACGGTCGCCCGCCCGCCGAAGATCGAGGTGCCGCCGATCAGCACCGAGGCGATGGCGGTGAGCAGGTAGCCTTGCCCCTGGTTGCCGAAGAAGTTCTTGTTCTCCAGCGTCAGCATGATCGCGGCGATCGCGGCGAGCGCGCCCATCAGCGTGAAGATCTTGATCTTCTCGCGATCGACGTCGATGCCGACGACGCGCGAGACCTCGTTCGAAGTCGCCGATGAACAGCACGTGCTCGCCGAAGCGGTGGCGGTTCATGATCATCCACAGGGCGATCGACGATGAGCGCGGTCCAGAAGGCCTGCAGTCGGCAGCTGGCCGAGCCAGACCGTCTCCGACGCCTGCGAAGGGGCGGCCGACGATCACCTGCCAGACCGAGCTCTGCATCGACGCCGCGCAGCGCATAGGACTTGCCGCCGGACAGCACCGTCGCCATGCCGAACCAGAAGAACTGGGTGCCGAGCGTCGCGATGAAGGACGGAATGCCGATCTTGGCGATGATGATGCCGTTGACGAAGCCGACAAGGATGCCGGAGGCGAAGGCCGGCGATCACCGCCAGCCAGCCGAGGTCGTATTCCTTGAAGAGGACGGCGAAGACGAAGCCGGAGAAGGAGATGATCGCCGGGAAGGACAGGTCGATCTCGCCGGCGCCGATGACGAAGGTCAGCCCGACGGCGAGCAGCATCAGCGGTGGCAGGGTGGACAGGAAGGTCGTGTAGATGAACGGCTGCAGGAAGACCTGCGGCGCGGTGTACATGAACAGGCGCGAGCAGCAGCAAGAAGACGATGATGATCGGCAGTCCTTCGAACCGCTCGACCAGCGACGGGCCACGCACCTTTGCAATGCCTGCTCCTACTCGTGACTGTGCTGCAGCTCGATGAGGAATTCGGTGAGCTCGATCACCGACATGTCCTTCGGCAGGATCTCGGCGACGATGCGGCCGCGGTCGAGGACGACCAGCCGGTCGGCGACCTCGTGCACGTGGGCGAGGTTGTGCTCGATGTAGATGCAGGCGCGACCGGCCTCCTTTATTCGTCTGACGAAATCGAGGACCTTGCGCACCTCGGCGACCGCCAGCGCCACGGTCGGCTCGTCGAGAATGATGAGGTCGGCATTGTAGTGCATGGCCCGGCCGATCGCGATCCCCTGGCGCTCGCCGCCGGACAGGTTGGCGACGGTGGAATCGACCGTGATCCCTTCGCCGCGAAAGCCGATCGCGTCCTTGAGGATCTGGTTGGCGAGCTCCTTCTCGCGCTTGATGTCGATGAAGCCGAGGCGGTTGGTGATCTGGCGACCGACGAAGAAGTTGCGCCAAAGCGGCTGCTTGTCGGCGAGCGAGCGGTCCTGGTAGACCGTCTCGATCGACAGGTCATGCGCCATCCGGACCGAATAGTCCGACGAGTTCGATCTCCTTGTCGCGGACGAAGATGCGGCCCGAAGTCGGGGCTAGCACGCCGGTCATTACCTTGATCAGCGTCGATTTGCCGGCGCCGTTATCGCCGATCAGGCCGACGATCTCGTTGCGGCCGATCTCGATGTCGATGTCGCGAAGGGCCTGGATCGCGTCCGAAGAACTTCTGAACGCCTTCGAGACGGACGATCGAGGCGAAATCTGCCGCACCGGGCGCTTCGGCTTGCGCGACGTCAGCCATGTGGCGGTCGCCCTGCGGTCAAGGCAAACGCGCGGAAAAAGCAGCCGGACCGGCCGCCGACGCAGTGAATGATCATAAAAGTCCTCCCACTATCATCCTACTAAAGCGCCTAATCCGGTCAAGGTGGCGTTTTCCGCGTTTCCCCGTCCATCGATTGAGGGGCGAAGCGCACCCGGCGGGGGGCGGCTGGAGGAAGGCCGGAGGCGGGGCCGCTCAAGGCTCGGTGTCGGGCGATCGGACGGCATCGTCCGGCCCCGGAACCCTGCTTCGTCTGTGCCCGAGCAGGACGAGGGTCGAGGCGGCGTAGACCGTCAGCAGCGAGATCATCGGGCCAATGATCTGTTCGGTCGTCGCGAGGACGACGATGGCCATGTCTCCGGGGACGCCGACTGAGCCGAGGATCGGGGCCATTACCGGGGCAAGGGTTGCGCCGCCACCGACGATCGCAGTGCCGCCGATCATACCGCCGATCCCGAGGGTGAGGACCTGCTCCACCGAAAGGCTGACACCGTAAATGTTGGCGAGAAACATGGTGAGGAGAATGATGTTGATGATCTGTCCGTGCTGACTGGCGATGATGCCGAACGGCAGCACGGTGTTGGCGACCTCGTCTTCCGCCTTCAGCTTCTCGACAAGGCTGGTAATGGTCGGCCTCAAAGCAATGATCGGATTGTTGGCGAGAAACGAGATCAGGAGCGGCCGCCGTAGCTCCGACAGCGCGGCCACCCCGTCGACGCGGCGGAACACGAGGAGGACGGTCGTATAGATGGCGAAGACGACGATCGCGGCGCAATAGAACGCGATGATGAAGCTGACCAGGCTGAGGAACATGCCGATGTCGACGGAGGCGGCTATTCCCGCCATCAGGCAGAAGAGCCCCAGCGCCAGAGGCGCCAGGATCCACTCGAAGATCTTTGAAAACGCGGCAAACAGAGCCCCGGCGATACGAATCGTGTCGTCGCTCGCGGGGGCGTTCACCAGCCCGAGCGCGACGCCGAGAAGAATGGAAAAGACGACGATCGCCACGAAGTTCCGTGTGGTCAGCGCCTCGAAGATGTTGCTCGGGATTGCTGCGAGCAGGAAACTGCTGAGGCCTTGGGCGTTTGCGGTCGGGGCGCTGAATGCCGAAGGCGCGGACGCGATCTGTTGTCCGAGCCGTGCCACTGCATCGGGGCTGAGGTGGGCTCCGGGCGCCAGAAGATAGCCGATCGCCAGAGCCACGCTGCAGGGCACGAGGAGGGTCGTCAGATAGACGATGGCAAAGCGGGGGAAAGTTCGACGCAGCGCCGGATTGCGCAGCATCTTGCCCGTGCCGCTGACCAGCGCCGTCACGATCAGCGGAATGATGCAGATCGACAGAGCTGCGATATAGAGCTCGCCGAAGGGCTGCAGGAGCGCACCGGCCGCCGGGACGAGTCCGCCGAGCGCTCCGCCGAGTACGGTGCCGACGACAATCAGTTTCGGATCGGTCAGTCGCCAGCGTCTCACGAATGTGACTCTGATCGGGGTGTAGGCTTGGGGACGGAAGTGTGATCTGCCAGAATACCATCGAGAATAGAAGGATTATGCCCGTCCGTCCTGCTTCGACCAGTCCGGCCTGGAATGGTGGCTCAGGCCTCGTTGCGGCCCGAGGGGTTGCGTTTCCGGGGGCGGCGGCCGGCTTCCTCCTCGAATACAAGACCGGTCTCGACCGCCGGACTGCCGAATTTGTCGCGGATCCGGTCGATGGCTGCTTCTGCCGCCCGCCGGCGTGATGCGGACGGGTCAACGAGGTCGTCGGGATCGGCGAGCCGCGGATCGGAGAAGTCGGAAACGCCGATGCCGACGAGGCGGTAGCGCGTACCGTCGGCTTCCCGCGCCAGCATGTGGCTACCGGCCTGGAAGATTCGGTCGGCGAGGCGGGTCGGATCGGCGAGCTGGCGGCTGCGGGTCCTCGTACGGAAGTCACCTGTCTTCAGCTTCAGTGTCACCGTGGTTCCGGCGAGACCGGCCTTCTTCAACCGCTCGGAGACACGCTCCGACAAGGCCCTGAGGATCGCCTTCAGCCGGTGCGGGTCGGAAATGTCGGTTTCGAGCGTCGTCTCGGCGCTGATGCTCTTGGCGCCGCCTCGGGGATCGATCGCACGGCTGTCTTCGGCGCGGGCGAGGTGGGCGAGCCTGAGGCCGATGACGCCGTAGCGGCGGGCGAGGTCGGCCTCGCTCATCTCCTGCAAGGTGCCGATGGTCCGGATTCCGTCCGCGGCGAGCCGCTCCCGGGTCTTCTGCCCGACGCCCCAGATCAGGCCGACCGGCTTGTCGCGCAGGAACGCCACCGCCTCGGCCTTGCCGATGACCGAGAAGCCGCGCGGCTTGTTGAGGTCCGAGGCGATCTTGGCCAGGAACTTGTTGAAGGAGAGGCCGACCGACACGGTGATGCCGATCTCCTCTTCGACGCGCCGGGCGAGCCGGGCGAGGGATCGGGCCGGCGATGCGTGGTGGAGCCGCTCCGTGCCGGACAGGTCGAGGAACGCCTCGTCGATCGAGATCGGCTCGACCAGCGGGGTCAGTTCCAGCATCAACGCGCGAACCTCACGGCCGACCGCGGCGTATTTCTCCATCGCCGGGGGAAGCACCACGGCATCGGGGCACAGTTTCAGCGCCTGAAACATCGGCATCGCCGAGTGCACGCCGTTGATGCGGGCAATATAGCAGGCGGTCGAGACGACGCCGCGCTTGCCGCCGCCGACGATCACCGGCTTGTCGGCAAGTGAGGGATCGTCGCGTTTCTCGATGGCGGCGTAGAAGGCGTCGCAGTCGAGATGGGCGATGGCAAGCCGGTGGAGTTCGGCGTGCCAAAGCAGGCGCGGACTGCCGCATGCCGGGCAGCGCTGCGCCGCCGGTGGCGTCTGCGTCAGGCAGTCGCGGCAGAGTCCGACGTCGCCGACGGTCGGCTCAGGGGAAGGGGCGCTCGTCATCCAATCGGTCCTCCCGGCCGCCAATCGGGGAGGCGGCCGGTACCGCGGCGGATCATAGCGCGATTCCGGCCGCTTCGATGCGGCGTCGCGGCGGGCTTGCCCCGGCGAAACCGGCTCTGCTATAGCCGCCGGCAACCAGGAAAGTTCCCCATGTCCGTCGACAAAGACACGGTGAAACGCGTGGCGCGCCTCGCCCGGATCGCCGTCAGCGAAGAGGAGGCGGAGGCGCTGAAGGGCGAGCTCAACGCCATCCTCGGCTTCGTCGAGCAATTGAACGAGGTCGACGTCGAGGGCGTCGAGCCGATGACCTCGGTGATCGCGACCACGATGAAGAAAAGGCCGGACGAGGTGACCGAGCACGACCAGGCTGCGAAAATCGTCGCCAACGCCCCCGCCGTCGAGGATTCGTTCTTCGTCGTCCCCAAGGTCGTCGAATGACCGTGGCCGGCGCATCGGCATGAGCGACCTCACCGCGCTCACGGTCGCCGAGATCCGTGACGGTCTCGCGGCGAAGCGGTTCTCGGCCGTCGAGTTGACGCGCGCCTATCTGGCGGCGATGGAAGCCGCTCGCGACCTCAACGCATATGTCTTCGAGACACCGGAGCGGGCGCTCGCGATGGCGGTCGCTTCCGACGCGCGGATCGCCAGGGGTGAGGCGCTCGCCCTCGACGGCGTGCCGCTGGGGATCAAGGACCTGTTCTGCACCGCGGGCGTCCACTCCCAGGCGGGAAGCCACATCCTCGACGGGTTCCGGCCGGTCTACGAGTCGACGGTCACCGCCAACCTGTGGGCCGACGGCGCGGTGATGCTCGGTAAGCTGAACATGGACGAGTTCGCCATGGGCTCGTCCAACGAGACGTCCTACTACGGCCCGGTCGTCAATCCCTGGCGGTCGGCGGGCTCCAACGCGCCGCTGGTGCCGGGCGGCTCGTCCGGTGGCTCGGCGGCGGCCGTCGCCGCGCGGCTCTGTGCGGCTGCGACCGGCACGGACACCGGCGGCTCGATCCGCCAGCCCGCCGCCTTCACTGGCACTGTGGGCATCAAGCCGACCTACGGGCGCTGCTCGCGGTGGGGGATTATCGCCTTCGCCTCGTCCCTCGACCAGGCCGGCCCACTCGCTCGTACGGTTCGCGACGCGGCGATCCTGCTCCGTTCGATGGCGAGCGTCGACGTCAAGGACACGACGTCGGTCGACCTGCCCGTGCCGGACTACGAGGCGGCGGTCGGCCAGCCGGCGGCGGGCCTGAAGATCGGTGTCCCCAAGGAATATCGCATGGAGGGGATGCCGGCGGAGATCGAGGCCCTGTGGCAAGCGGGCAAGGCCTGGCTCAGAGATGCCGGCGCCGAGATCGTCGACATTTCGCTGCCGCACACGCAATACGCTTTGCCGGCTTATTATATCGTTGCGCCGGCGGAAGCCTCGTCCAATCTCGCCCGCTATGACGGCGTCCGCTACGGCCTCCGCGTCCCCAGCGACGATATCATTTCAATGTATGAGAACACCCGTGCCGCCGGCTTCGGCAAAGAAGTCAAGCGCCGGGTGCTGATCGGCACCTACGTCCTCTCGGCCGGCTACTACGATGCCTATTATCTCAGAGCGCAGAAGGTCCGCGCCCTGATCAAGCAGGATTTCGAGACGGCGTTCGAGGCGGGCGTCGACGCGATCCTGACGCCGGCGACGCCGAGCGCCGCGTTCGGTGTCGAGTCGATGGCGCTCGCTTCGCCGATCGAGATGTACCTCAACGACATCTTCACCGTGACGGTCAACATGGCCGGCCTGCCGGGGATTGCGGTGCCGGCCGGCCTCGACGGAAAGGGCCTGCCGCTCGCCCTCCAGCTGATCGGCCGCCCGTTCGACGAGGAGATGCTGTTCCGCGTTGGCCAGGTGATCGAGGAAGCGGCCGGCCACTTCGCGCCGGCGCGGTGGTGGTAGCCTCCGGTCCGGTATACTCTTGGTTGGCTCAAGAAAGAGGAGGCAGCCATGACCGGATCGGAACAGCTGATGCTCGTTGCCGCTCTGCAGACTTCGCTTGAGCATGACGACGCGCCGCCGACCGGGCTCGACGGCCCGCTGGAGTCCTTGTGGCACGTCGGCAGAGGCGACTACGAGCGCGCCCGCAAGCTGCTCGAGCCGGATTTCAGCAAGGAGGCAGCTTGGGTGCGGGCCCATTTGCATCGGCGGAAGGGCGAGCAGGATGAGGCGCGGGAATGGTACGGGAAAGCGGGCAAGGCGCCGTCGACCGATGACGTCGATACGGAATGGAGCCAGATCGCGGCGGGCCTGCTGTTGAAGGTGTAGGCGGACGAGGGGTGAAAATGGACTTCGCTGCGTTCAAGGCCTCGGTTGCGAATGACGATCCACCTGCCGGCGTGGCGGGGCCGCTGGTCGCGCTCTGGTATGCGGACAAGGGAAGCTGGCACCGCGCCCACGAGATCGTCCAGGACGACGAGAGCGCCGATGCCGCATGGGTGCATGCCTACCTCCACCGGGTCGAGGGCGACTTGTCGAATGCTGCTTACTGGTACCGGCGGGCGAACAAGCCTGTCGCCGAAGCGTCGCTTGACGAGGAGTGGCAGGAGATCAGCCAGGCACTGCTCGGTCGGGCCTGACCTCCTTCGCCGGGCTATTCCTGCTTCAGCGGCGGCAGGCCGAGTTGATCGAGAAGGGCGGACAGGATCGGCCGCTGACCCGGCACCAGCTTCGCCGCTGCCTCGTTGGCGGTGAACCAGCGGCCGCGATCGACCTCCGGAAATTCCGCCAGTTTGCCGGATTTCGGCGGCCACTCCATGGTGAACAGATTGCTGGTCAGTCGCGCCGGGTCGAAGTCTCCTTCCACCGCCCACGCGATGATGCGCTTGCCGCTCTTTTGACGGAACTCGCCGAGCGAGATGAAGGCGCCTTCGGGGCTGAAGCCGGTTTCCTCGGCGACTTCCCGTCTGGCGGCGGCGAGTTGGTCTTCGCCCGGGTCGCAGAGCCCCTTCGGGATCGACCACGCGCCGGCGTCTTTCCTCGCCCAGAACGGCCCGCCGGGATGCACGAGAAAGAACTCTGTCGCCCCGGCGCGACGGCGGTAGATGAGGATGCCGGCGCTCAGTTCAGGCACGATCAGGCGTCCGCCGGCGTGGGCGCGCAGAGAGAGTGCCGGTCGACGGGTACCTGCGGCCAAGGACGCGAAAAGCACGGCGCCGGCCGGTCGGCATGTCCAGACCGAGTGTTCGGTCGGGGGCGGAATATCGACGGGTTTTGGTCAAGGCGTCGTCCGAGGGTTGTCGCTGGATCACAGGATGCCGGAAGCTGGTCCCTTGAGGCAACGGGAATTGCTTTGGCGGCGATCCGCGGTTGTCGTCCTTGCGTGCACAGTGGTCGTGGCGCACAGTCCCGCCCTTCTTGAAGAAGGGGGTAGAAACGTGGCCGCCACCAACACAATCGAGAAGACGAAGCTTGGCCAAAGCAGCCTGACTGTCTCGCGGGTCTGCTACGGCACAGCGCCGATCGGCAGCATGCCGGAAGTCTATGGACACGGGGCAACCGAGGAAGAGGCGCGGGAGACGGTGCGGGCGATCTTCGACGGGCCGTCGAATTTCCTCGATACGTCGCGGAACTACGGTGCGGGACGAAGCGAGACGCGGATTGGTGCGGTGATCCGCGAGAGGGGTGGCCTGCCGTCCGGGTTCGTCGTCTCGACCAAGCTCGACCGCAATCCGGAGACCAACCGCTTCGACGCGGCTTCGATGCGACACTCGCTGGAGCAGAGCCTCGAGGCGCTCGGTCTCGATCGGGTGCAGCTTCTGCACCTGCACGACCCGGAATACGCCGCTGACCTTGACGAGGTCACGAAGCCCGGCGGCGGGTTGGCGGAGCTCTACAAGATCAGGGAGGAGGGCCTTTGCGATGCCGTTGGCATCGCTGCGGGCCGGGTCGACATCATGATGCCGATCCTTGAGCGGTTCGACTTCGACGCGATGATCACCCACAACCGCTTCACCCTGGTCAACCGCAACGCCGAGGCGATGATCGACTTCGCCCATGGCAAGGGGATCGCCGTGATCAACGCGGCGCCGTTCGCCGGCGGCGTCCTCGCCAGGGGGAGCGCCGCCAACCCGCGCTACGTCTATCAGGAGGCGAGCGAGGCGACGCTCGCGCCCGTTCGTGCGGTGGAAGCGATCTGCGCCCGCTACGACGTCCCGCCGGGCGCCGTGGCGCTCCAGTTCTCCATGCGCGACCCCCGAATCACGTCGACCATCTGCGGGGTCGGCCGTGCATCGGAGGTCGCCGGAGTCGCGGCCTGGGCGAACCATCCGATCCCCGATGGGGTGTGGGAGGAACTGGCGGCGCTGTCGGTCAGCCGCGATGATCCCGAGGCGACCCGGGACTACGTCGCGCCGTCGTAGGGTCGAAAATGCGGGGCGAAGGTGATTGTCCCCGGCGGCCGGCGCTAATTCAGCGACGGGAGCGGACGACGCTCTTGATGGGCCGGGCCGGTTTGCCGGACAGCTCCGCGATACGGCGGTCCTGATTCATGATGACAGTGAGGGCGGGCGCGTCGCCGTCGAGACCGCCGAGCTCGGCAGCCGGCACTTTGCGGTTCGAAGTGCGGCCGCCGTCTTCATAGAAGACGTCGAAGAGGACGACGCTGCTTTCGCTGCGCGACTTGATCTTGGCCATGGCTCGTACTCCTTACGGTTTCTCGAAACCCGGCTCGGCGGGCGCTTCGTCGACAGGCGGGCCTTCGCCGCGCTCGGCCTTGCGCTTGGCGGCATCCTCCTCGCGGCGGCGCAGCTTCTCCTGCTTCTTCTGTTGCTTGGCGCGGTCACGGTCGCCCCGCGCCTGATTGTAGTTCGGCCTGAAGGCCATGGGACTCTCCTCAAGGGCAAAGGGGTGTGGTCGCAAGCGGAGCCGGGGCTCCGGACAGGGAAAAGCCCGGCGCGGGAGCGCCGGGCTCGTCTTACCAGCGAATGCCGGCGGTCAGGCGTTCTGGAGGTTCGACGCGGCGTCCTTGCCGCGCTCGCTGACCACGTCGTAGCTGATCGTCTGACCCTCGGTGAGGGTGTGCATGCCAGCCCGCTCGACGGCGGAGATGTGGACGAAGACGTCCTTCGAGCCGTCTTTCGGGGTGATGAAGCCAAAACCCTTCTGGGTATTGAAGAACTTCACGGTGCCTGTAGCCATTTTCGGTATTTCCTTTGTTGAGAACGCGAAGCGCGTTGTCTGGCCGGCGACCATCGCTCGGCCGTCGTATCCAAGTTCGCGTTGTCTTGAGGAAGTCCCCGAAGGGGTAGCTGCAGCAAGGCAGAGCAAAATCTGGAACAGGCCTGATATAGGTGAGCGCAGGGCAGACGGCAATGGGAGGCGGCGAAGGAGGCTGAGCAGGGGCGGGTGCTCGACTGCTTCGGTGGGATGACGGTGAGGCGCAAGCCGCCTCTGCAACACGAAAATGACACGCTCCACCGTTGCCGCGCTCGGGTTCTCACCGAGCCGGATCATGAATTGCTTCCCTCATTCCCCCTCGAAGCGAGGGGTGGCGGGCGTCTTCAAGAACGCCTGTCCGAGTTTAGTCTCATGGGGCGCTCGAAGAGACGCCCGCCGCGGCGTTTTTTCGACCCGAGGTCCACGCCGGGGGCACATGGGGGGGCGGCCCAGGGCGGGCTTCCCCATGCGAAGGCCGGCGACCCCGACCTTCGTGAGCAGGCGGCGCCGTTGCCGGTCACTCGCCGTCCTCTGCGGCTCCTTCTTCAGCCCGGTTTCCCGGGCTTGCATCCGCCAAACATCCGCCCCGGGTCTGGCGGGACGGGATCCGGCGGAGGCACCGCGCTCACGCACCCGTTGCCGAACCGTTCACCGGTCTGCGGCACCGGCTTGTCGCCGGCGGGTGGTACCTCGGACCTCCAGGCGGCGGCTTGCGAGGCGGGCCGCCAGGACGCCGCACCCCGCTCCACCGAACGAACGCCTCCGGACGGCGCCCTCAACGAGCGGGGATGCGACGCATTATGAGGCGCGGGCGGCGCGCGGGGATATCTCTTTTGTTATGCCCGGTGGGCCCCGGCGGGGCGATAATGGAAAGTTTGCCTTTCAAGGCCCCCACGATGGATTTGGCGGGCGCGGGGACATAGGCTCCTGCCCATACGCGGCCGTGAGTTCCGGGCGAGTCCGACCGGACGGCCGACGAGGAGGATGACCGATGAAGCGAGTTCTTGCCGCCGCGGTGCTTGTCGCGCCGCTGTTTGTCGCCGCGCAGGCAGAGGCCCACACCAAGGATTACTGCCAGAAGCACGCCACCCAGTACGCCGATTCCAACACCCACGGGGTGGGACAGACGCTCGGCACCGCGGCAGTCGGCGCGGTCGCCGGGGCGGTGGTCGGCGGCATTCTCAACGGCAACAAGGGCGCCGTGACCGGGGCGGTGGTCGGCGGCGGCGGCGGGGCGGCCGTCGGCGCGGTGCGCAGCAGCAAGGAGTGGCAGAAGAACTACGACAAGTCCTTCAACTCCTGCATCAAGAGCTGAGGCGCGGGGCGGGAGGTGTCGCGTTTGTTCGCGGCTTGCGCTCAGCCCTCGCTTGCTCACGCCGGAAGGGGCTCCGCTCCACGCTGAAGCGTGCGCCAGACACTGTCGTCCTCCGGCTTGACCGGAGGACCGGTCGCCGCGAACGAAAACACTTGAGGTTCCGTCGTTTGACCTTCGCCTGTCTTGCCAGATGGAGAGCGGTCCTCCGGTCAAGCCGGAGGACGACCGGATGAGAGGACGTGCCCACTCGGGCGAGCCATGAAGATCGTCTCCGGCGGCCAGAGCGGCGTCGACCGCGCGGCGCTCGACAGGCGATCGCGCTCGGCATTCCCTATGGCGGCTGGTGCCCGAAGGGCGGCTGGGCGGAGGATTTTTCATGCGCGCGCCCCGCCGGGCCTGCTGGCGGTCTATCCGCACTTGCGCCGACGCCGAGCGCCGACCCGGCCGAGCGCACGGCACTGGAACGTGCGCGACAGCGACGCCGCCTGATCCTGGTCGGGGCCGGCGGCGCTCGCCGTCTCGGCGGGCACGGCGGCTGACCGTCGAGATCGCCGAACAGATGGGCCGGCCGCATCTCGTCGTGAACGCCTACGATCCGGGCGCGGCCGAGACGGTGCGCGCCTGGCTCGCCGACGCGCCGGCCGGCCTCGTGCTCAACGTCGGCGGGCCGCGGGAGAGCGAGGCGCCGGGGATTTACACCGCGGCGCGGCAGGTGCTGGAGGCGGTGTTGCGCACGGGGTGATGGAGTAGGGTGGGCAGAGCGGCGAAGCCGCGTGCCCACGGTGTCGGTGTATTTCCGCGTGGGCACGCTTCGCCCCCGCCTCCGCGGGGACAAGCTTTGCCCACCCTACGCTTGCTGATCAAGACCCGGTTCGCCCGGGCGATCCTGAAGGGCGAACGAGTGAGCCCGACGGCGGGCGGCGCGCGGCGAACGCGGCATCTGGCAGCGACGGTTCTGGGAGCACCTGATCCGCGCATCGGGTTGAATGAAGGCGGATTACGCTTCGCTAATCCGCCCTACGCGCTACGCGCTCACGGGTTGCAGTACCCTTGTGGTAACCGACGGTTATGTTGCCAAACCAAAAACAATCAGGGATATTCAGGTCTTCTTTGATTGGTTCTTGGGGTTGGCTACCGCGCGAGGACCCTTGGTTACGGTTCGGAGCTGCACAACGCCAGAACGCTGCATAACTTTCTCTGTTGTTTGCCGCCATTCGGTGACGCGTTCAGACGCGCGCGAAACGTCCCGAGCGAGCCAACCAGGTTTCAATTTTACATCTGTGGCCATCTGCGTTTCCTCCGGCGGTTGAGTTGCATTTATTGTGAGTGAAAATTGGCATGGACGCCATGGAAAAGCGGGATTGACATTTGATGTCTACTGACAATGCAACCAACGCGATTCCGTTGCCCCCCTCGGAGAATTCACTCCCATTCGCAAAGCAGCCAGAGCTGGTTTTTGGCTTGGTCGGGCCGATTGGTGTGGATCTCGAATTCGTCACGAAGGCGCTTGGAGAGGCGCTGGAGGATGTCGGGTACGAGGCACGAGTATTTCGGATCACGCAGTTGATGCAGGAGGTGCCTCTAACTCTCCCCCTCGGAGCGGCCGGTTACATCGACTCTTTCAAAGAACGCATTGCCTACGCGAATGAAGTCCGAGAGCGGCTCCAAAGGAACGATGCTTTAGCTATACTCGGCGTCAGTGCGATACGGCAGTTTCGCGCTGAAGTTGGCGGCAATGAAGAGGAACCACTGCAGGCGCGCGCCTATATCCTTCGGCAATTCAAAAGGCCTGAAGAGGTCAAACTCCTGCGGAGCATATATGGCAAGCAGTTCATTCAAATCTCAGCCAATGCCTCGCGCGAATTCCGTATCCGACGGATTTCCCAGAAGGAGAACCGGTCGAAGAAAGGTGTCCCCTCTCAGGTTACGACGCAAAATGCGGCTCGCGATCTAGTCGATCAGGACGAAAAAGAAACGCACGATGGATTCGGACAGAACGTACGGGACGCATTTCCCCTCGCCGACGTGGTCATAGAAACCTCAGACAGGGCGGCGTGCAAGGACACCCTAAGTCGATTTATACGAGCGTTCTTCGGTGACAATTCCGCTTCGCCCACGCATGACGAGTACGGCATGTACTTAGCGAAGTCCGCCTCGTTGCGCTCGTCGGCTTTGACGCGCCAAGTAGGCGCGGCGATCTTCCGACACACTGGCGAAATCGCCTCGATGGGCTGCAATGAGGTACCCAAGAGTGGAGGCGGCACCTATTGGACGGGCGACAAACCGGAACTCACGAGATTTCGTCGAAGGAAGCGACCCTAACGATCAAAAAAGGGAGGAGCTGCTGGTCGATGTGGTGCGCAGACTTGCTGAGGCGGGCCATTTGTCTGCCGAGCTTTTGTCCGGTGGCGATCCCGGGCGTATTCTCGAAAAAATTCTTAGAGATAGCGGGCCAGACAGCGTAAAAGAATTGAGGGTAATGGACTTGCCGGAATTCGGTCGCGATATCCACGCGGAAATGTCGGCTATCTCTGATGCCGCGCGGATCGGCGTCCCTATCAAAGACTCTGACACTCTATTCAACTACTTTTCCATGCCACATCTGCGCTAAGCACATTGTAGCCGCGGGGGTCGCGCGTGTAGTCTACCTTGAGCCATATGCGAAGAGCTATGCGGAAGAAATGCATTCTGACGCTATCGAAATTGATCATGATGGCGGTAGTGATAAAGTACAATTTGAGCGATTTGTAGGAATTTCTCCGTATAGATATCGCGATATATTTGAAAAAGGAAAAAGGAAATATGCAAGTGGCATAGCGCAGGAATGGAATAAGGATGAGATGAGGCCGATGATTGAAATACTTTATCCGAATTATGCAAAGGCAGAGGCCTATGTGGTCGATTCAATCAAGGAGCAACTCGCGGAGGTGGGGGAGAAAACTTCGCGAGGCAATCTAACTGCTTCTTAGTGAGTACATCTACTCCGCCGCCTCCCGCCCATCGCCTGAGGCCCCGCGCGTCCGGGCGTCCTTGGCGCGAGCCCCACCGGCTTGAGGAAGGCGCCGGTGTCCCCTCGGGTCAAGCCGGAGGGCTGAAGGCTCACCCGCTTCACCCTGACCTGTCGGCGTGGCCTCACGCGAACACCGGCAACAGCTCGAACACCCGCGCGTCGCGCGAAGCGGCAGCGATGTCTTCCCGCTCAAGGGCAGCCTGAACCCGCTCGAGTTTCAGGGCATCGTCCATCGAAAGGTAAGGGCCCCATGCGTCGTCGTCGGGAATCAGCTCAATGGGCACCTCGGCCGCACAGCGGCCCGCGTGAACGAAACGCGTGACTAATCGGGGCGGACTCACGCGGACACCGGCAACAGCTCGAACACACGCCCGTATTTGGCCGCGGTCGCCGTGTCGCCGCGGCGCAGCGCGAGCGTGACCGTTTCGAGCTTGAGCGCGTCGGCGGCCGTCATGGTCGGCGACCAGCTGTCGTCGCTGTAGTGCAGGTCGATCTCAACCTCGGCGGCATATCGGCCTTCATGGATCAGTTTGGTGGATTTTCTGATCATCACTGCTTCCGCCGTCTGAAATCGCTGTCCCACAGCGCCGGGCTCGGCCGATACGCGGTAACGAGTACAGCGGGCCGGCGCTGATTGGCCGGAAGTGCCCACACCACGTGGAGCGAACGGCCAGCGGCATCGCGCTGCAACGTCAGAATACCCGGTCCGCGCTGCCGTTCCGGGTAGTCCTCTACCGCGATGGCCGTCGCGATACCCGACACGGCATCGGCGATCAAGATACCATCGCGCCGGAGTTCCTCAAAACCGTGTTCCGAGACATGGTAGTCGCCGGCAAGGACGAGGGTCTGTATCCTGCGGAGGGTCTCGCTCATGCATTCCCCCCTCACCCGGCCGCTTCGCGGCCACCCCCGGATCAAGTCCGGGGCAGGCTCTCTCCCACAAGGGGAGAGGGGTCGCGGCGGCTTCGTTGCGCGACTACTCCGCCGCCTCCTGGCCGGCGCTCTCCGAGGCGCCGCGGGCGCGGGCGGCCTTGGCGCGGGCGAGGACGGGTTTGAGGAAGGCGCCGGTGTAGCTCCGCTTCACCTTGACGATGTCCTCGGGCGTGCCGGCGGCGACGATCTCGCCGCCGGCGTCGCCGCCCTCGGGGCCGAGGTCGATGATCCAGTCGGCGGTCTTGATGACCTCGAGATTGTGCTCGATGACGACCACGGTGTTGCCCTGCTCGACCAGCTCGTGGAGGACTTCGAGCAGCTTCTCGACGTCGTCGAAATGGAGGCCGGTGGTCGGCTCGTCGAGGATGTAGAGGGTGCGGCCGGTGGCGCGCTTCGACAGTTCCTTCGACAGCTTGACGCGCTGCGCCTCGCCGCCCGAGAGCGTCGTCGCCTGCTGGCCGACATGGATGTAGCCGAGGCCGACGCGGTCGAGCGTCTCCAGCTTGTCGCGGATCGAGGGCACGGCGGCGAAGAAGGTCTCGGCCTCCTCGACCGTCATGTCGAGGACGTCGGCGATCGACTTGCCCTTGAAGGTGACCTCCAGCGTCTCGCGGTTGTAGCGCTTGCCCTTGCAGACGTCGCAGGTGACGTAGACGTCGGGCAGGAAGTGCATCTCGATCTTGATGACGCCGTCGCCCTGGCAGGCCTCGCAGCGGCCGCCCTTGACGTTGAAGGAGAAGCGGCCGGGCTGGTAGCCGCGCGCCTTGGCCTCGGGCAGGCCGGCGAACCAGTCGCGGATCGGGGTGAAGGCGCCGGTGTAGGTGGCCGGGTTGGAGCGCGGCGTGCGGCCGATCGGCGACTGGTCGATGTCGATGACCTTGTCGAGATATTCGAGGCCCTCGATCCGCTCGTGCGGGGCCGGGGCGTCGCGGGCGCCGTTGAGGCGGCGGGCGACGGCCTTGTAGAGCGGTGTCGATGAGGAGCGTCGACTTGCCGCCGCCGGAGACGCCGGTGACGCAGGTGAACAGGCCGAGCGGGATCTCGGCGGTGACGTTCTTCAGGTTGTTGCCGGTGGCGCCGGTGACGCGGAGCACCTTGCCTTCTGCGGCGGGCGGCGCCAGCGCGGCACCTCGATGAAGCGAGTGCCGGAGAGGTACTGGCCGGTGAGCGACTTCGGGTTGGCCATGATCTCCGCCGGCGTGCCCTCGGCGACGATCTCGCCGCCGTGGATGCCGGCGGCCGGGCCGATGTCGACCACGTAGTCGGCCTCGCGGATGGCGTCCTCGTCGTGCTCGACGACGATGACGGTGTTGCCGAGGTCGCGCAGGTGCTTGAGCGTTTCGAGAAGGCGGGCGTTGTCGCGCTGGTGCAGGCCGATGGACGGCTCGTCGAGCACGTAGAGCACGCCGGTGAGGCCGGAGCCGATCTGCGAGGCGAGGCGGATGCGCTGGCTCTCGCCGCCCGACAGCGTGCCGGAGGTGCGGGCGAGGGTGAGGTAGTCGAGGCCGACATCGTCGAGGAATTGCAGCCGCTCGCGGATTTCCTTGAGGATGCGGCCGGCGATCTCGTTCTGCTTGGCCGGTCAGCGTGGCGGGCAGGTCGCTCGAACCAGGCGTCGGCCTGGCGGATGGAGAAGTCGGCGACCTCGCCGATGTGCGAGGCCGTCGATCTTGACCGCCAGCGCCTCGGGCTTGAGGCGGTAGCCGTGGCAGGCGGCGCAGGGCACCGACGACTGGTAGCGCTCGATCTCCTCGCGCATCCAGGCCGAGTCGGTCTCCTTCCAGCGGCGCTCGAGGTTGGGGATGACGCCCTCGAAGGTCTTGGTGGTGTCGTAGGTGCGCAGGCCGTCGTCGTAGGTGAACTTCACCTTGTCGTCGCCGGTGCCGTAGAGGATCGCCTGCTTCGCCGCCTCGGGCAGCTTCGACCACGGCGTGTCGAGGGAGAAGCCGTAATGCTTCGCCAGCGAGTCCAGCGTCTGCAGGTAGTAGGGCGAGGACGACTTGCCCCACGGCGCGATGGCGTTCCGGCGCAGCGTGAGGGAGTGGTCGGGCACGACGAGGGCGGCGTCGACCATGCGCTCCGAGCCGAGGCCGTCGCAGACCGGGCAGGCGCCGTAGGGGTTGTTGAAGGAGAACAGCCGCGGCTCGATCTCGGGGATGGTGAAGCCGGAAACCGGGCAGGCGAATTTCTCGGAGAAGACGATGCGGGTGGGCCCGGTGGTCGCCGAGATGTCCTGACCCCTCACCCCGGCCCCGCCTTCGGCTCGGCCCTCCCTCTCCCGCAAGGGGAGAGGGGGCGATGCGTCGACCGAGGCTTCTGCGGCGTCAGCCTTGACGGACTTGGCGCGGGAACCGCGACGGGAAACCCTCTCCCCTTGTGGGAGAGGGTGGTCGCCGGAGGCGTCCGGGTGAGGGGGCGGCGCATCAGCGAACTCGGCGATGGCGAGGCCGTCGGCGAGCTCGAGCGCCGTCTCGAAGGAGTCGGCGAGGCGGGTGGCGATGTCGCCGCGCACCACGATGCGGTCGACCACCACCTCGATGTCGTGCTTGAGCTTCTTGTCGAGCGCCGGCGCCTCGGCGATCTCGTGGAAGGCGCCGTCGATCTTCACCCGCTGGAAGCCGCGCTTCAGCAGCTCGGCCAGCTCCTTGCGGTACTCGCCCTTGCGGCCGCGCACGATCGGCGCGAGCAGATAGAGCCGCGTGCCCTCGGGCAGCGCCAGCACCCGGTCGACCATCTGGCTGACCGTCTGGCTCTCGATCGGCAGGCCGGTCGCCGGCGAGTAGGGGACGCCGACCCGGGCGAACAGCAGCCGCATGTAGTCGTAGATCTCGGTGACCGTGCCGACGGTGGAGCGCGGGTTGCGGCTGGTGGTCTTCTGCTCGATGGAGATGGCCGGCGACAGGCCGTCGATCTGGTCGACGTCCGGCTTCTGCATCATCTCGAGGAACTGGCGGGCATAGGCCGACAGGCTCTCGACATAGCGGCGCTGGCCCTCGGCATAGATGGTGTCGAAGGCGAGCGACGACTTGCCGGAGCCGGAGAGGCCGGTGATCACCACCAGGCTGTCGCGCGGCAGGTCGAGGTCGACGTTCTTCAGATTGTGCTCGCGCGCCCCGCGGATGGAGATGAACTTGCCCGGGGCGGGCTTGGTCTTGGCCATGGTGCGTTTGTCCGACGGGAGGCGCGGCGGCGACCGCTTCCCAAACTTATGCTCTTGGCGGCGGGAGACAAGCGCCCGGGGCGGATTGTCCCCACGGTTCGGTCTGCTGCTGACAGGAGGCCGTTTCCTGATCGGACTCTTGCCAGACACGCCATACCGCGCATATATCCCCTTGGCGTATGTGCCTATCTGGGGTATGGTGGCGGGGGATCGCAACTAGGGCGTCGGGCCCAAGGTTATGCGCGTTTGGTATACGGATCGTTGGGCGACGCTCAAAGAGGCGGCTGGCTTCAGGCGTTATCTCATCGGCGGGATCGTGGCGACGGTGCTGGCGATTGTCGGTGCCTTCGCAGGGCAAAGCGGCATGAGTTGGCTGCTTGGAATCCCGGGATGGACCGTCGTTATCATCACGCTATTAGCCGCCACAGCTTTATGGCTACTTAATTACGCAACAGTGCTGAGAAAGGAAAAGGAACCCAAACTTTCTTGCGCATTTGATATGGACGATCCCGGCTGCGTGCGAAAACGCACTGTGTTGACGCAGATCGACAAGTACGGAAATGTAATAGACCGGACGCCGGTCACATATTACCGTGTAAAGGTTATTGCGGCGTCCAGTGCGACAGTTACTGGGGCTAATGGCCGTTTGATATCAATGTCCAAAAATGGCGACACGCTGATTAGTGGAGAAAACATAAACCTTACATTTGCATCTGCCGATTTACCAGATGCCATCGCCAAAACTATTAGGACTGGGGCGCCAGAATATCTCGATATTCTAATAATATCTGACGACAATGTCGTGAGATTCGCGGCGCACAATAATCGTATTCCTTCAACAATTGACCCAGATAAACTGTTTATCGAACCGGGTAATTACGAAATAGATATTAGGATTGTTTCCGATAATGCTCAGTTTGTGTCGCTCAAATTTAGTTTTAAATGGACGGGAGATAGAGAGACTATAAAGGAAATGACATGTCGCGTGGCAAACACCTTAGCCTAGAGGAAGCCCGCAAGCGCGGGGAACTGGACCGCTTCGCCAAGGAGCATCCGATGGAATGCGACGCCGATCGCTTTGCGCGGCTCTTAGAGGCTATGGCCTCTGGAAAGAAATCATCAAAGTCGGAAACATCAACTCCGGATTCCGCCGCAAATTCCAGCGGTACTCAATCTCGGCGAGATACTTAGGCAGATGCTTCTCCGAAACCCAGATATGCGTGCCTTCGATGGTCCGCTTCACCATGGCCCAGAAGCCTTCGATGGTGTTGGTATGAGCGGAGCCGCGAACATATTCGCCAATGCTGTGGTTGACGACGGCGTGCCAGTAACCTTCGCGGGCGAGATGCATATACTGGCGGCCATCATCGGTCACCACACGCGATCCGACCTTGACGAACTTGCCGATGAGAGGATGAAGGGTTTCGACGGTCCGATCAGGAACGACGCGGGTAACGACCTCGCCCTTTCGTTCGACCATGCCGAGTACGATCTTCTTGTCGTCAAAGCCCTGCTGGTCCTTGCCGCCGACGAACGTTTCGTCGATTTCGACGATGCCGGCACCGCCGGTATTGCCGCCGACCGGAGCGTCACCGTCCACATAGGCCATGTATTCGCGGATCAACCGGGCCATGCGCCACGCCGTCTTATAGGTGACACCCATTTGCCGCTGGATTTCCTTTGCCGCGACACCATTGCGGGTGGTGGTGAAGAGGAACATCGCAAAGAACCACTTTTGCAGCGGCGTCCGCGTCAGCGCAAAAGGTGTTCCGACCATCGGGTGAATGTGATGGCCGCAATTGCAGGTATAGGCCGGCATCTTCGCTAGCTTATGGAAGGTATTTACTTGGCCGCACTTCGGGCATGTCGGCTCCCTGCCGTACCGGACCTTGAACAGATGTTCCAAGCAGGCATCGTCATCCGGGAACCGGCGGAAAAATTCAGTGATTGTCAGCGCCTTGGCCATGTCCGTCTCTCTGTAAGAGAGATATAGGAAATGAGCCAACATACGTCAAGGGGATATATGCGCCATACCGTGACAAGAACAAATAACGAACATGGAGTGCGCGATGATTTGGTGGGACGAATGGCAGGCAATAGCCGCCCGCATTCTCGGTCTGACCGAGACCGTCAAGCTTCTCTCGTTCGCCGGGCAGGTCACTGGGATCAAAGAGAAGGCCAAGACCGTAATCACGCCCGAATTAGACGAACTCACCAAAGCGCTCCAGGCTTTTCGCACAACTCATAGCGCTGCGCTGCCGCCGGCCGCTCGTCAGGTGCTGGGTGAGTTCCTCCAGCATGACTGGTTCGCACCCAGTACGAGCCGGCACGAAGTCAACCTCGCGTCAGCTGCCGCATTCGCGTCCCTTCGGTCGCGGTTTGAATACCTTCTTAGTGACACCGAACGTGAGGCGAGATCGGTTACGGAGTTGGCGTTTGAGCATCTTCAGCGTCTGATAGCTGTTGATGAAGATGTACGAACTCAAGTGGGCCATGGCCGTCAAGGATCGTGAAACTGCATGTGAGAAGCTAGGCGCTGTTCACCTGCTGAGTCATGGTATTTGGGCGTTCAAAATTGCGGCCACAAAGGCAGAAACTGACCTCGTGTATGAAGAACCTATTGGAAATTACGCAGAGAAGATACGGCGAAGCGCGCGAGCGCTTGTCCTGACGGAATGGAAGCTTGTGAAGGATAAGGCCGAAGCGAAAGATAGAGCCGCCGAGGCAATCGCTGAAACTGTAGAATATGCCGGCGGAGTTCTCCATGATCTCGAACTTAAGCGAACTCGATACGTGGTTTTAGTTGCGGAACGCGATGAAGTGCCTCCGCATGACCAGCAACACGCCGATATCACCTACCGGCACATTTGGCTTAATGTTAAGCCACAGCACGCATCCGTAACCGCACGCAGCCTCGCGAAAGAGTTCAAATAGCGGCTTCTATGCGCCCCCTGCATGCCGTCGGTGCTGCGGTGAAGCATCGAGCCGGTGAAGCTCGGCGCGCGGCTAAAGGGAACTTCCTTGGCGCTGGTCAAAATGTGGACCGGTGAAGCTTCAATCATCTTTCGAGGCCAGGTGTCCGCAGTAACTGCACAAGCCGCTGTAGTCTGGGTCGACATTATCGGGCGTGAGCGCCGTGTAGCATCGAGCACACTCCCCCTCGACCAACTCGCCGCACCAAAGACAACCGTCTTGTTCGTCGACAGTCACGTAGGCTTCAAGTCCACATTCGGGGCAGTGGTGGAGCGGGGGTTCGCCGCCATCGGTCATCGCGATGTAGGACTCCGCGTAGAGGTGACGCTCCAGGGAATGGACGACCAACGCCTCGGCCGAGTTCGTCTCGCCACAGGCTTTGCAGCAGCACACGATGCTTTGGAAGTCAGTATTGTTCGGGTCCGCCTGATAGACCAGCGGCGAGTCGCAGGAGGGGCACAGGCGTGGCACGTCGGTCAGGTAGCCGCTCTGCCAGTCGACGGTGGCAAAGCTGCGCTCGCACGCCTTCCGCTCGCTTTCGAACACTGCCCTGACGTCCAGCATCTCCACCCATGCGTCACCGAGGCTGCTCGCAGGGTTGTAAATCGGCGTGCAATTTTGGCTCTGACTCAATCTCGATGAAGTTGCTTGGCGGACTGGCGCTGTTGTCGAGAAGGAATCAGCGCCATGCCCACCAGGTTTCGGATTTCGTCCCTTGTCCCGAGCGGCCTCGCCGTGGAGAGCGTGATGCGTGCCGACGAAACGATTGTCGCGACCGTCCGGGCCGAAGCCCGTGTCGCCGCTTGCCCGCTATGCGGAGCTGCGTCGCGGCGCATTCACAGCCGCTACATCCGGCAGGTGTCGGATCTGCCGTGTTCGGGTCAGAGGATCTACCTTCGCGTTGTCACGCGCCGCTTTGTCTGCACCGTGGCCCATTGCCGAAGGCGTATCTTTGCCGAGCGCTTCGGTGACGCCGTGCTTGCGGTCCGGTCACGGCGGACGACGCGGCTGGAATGCCTCGTCCATCATCTCGGGTTGGCTCTGGGCGGCAGACCGGCGGCGAGCTTCGCCAGGCGGTTGATGCTGCCGGTGAGCAACGACACGCTGCTTCGGGTCGTACGGCGACGAGCGAGCCTGCCTGACGATCGGCTGAATGTGATCGGCATCGATGACTGGGCCTGGCGCCGGAACCACCGCTACGGCAC
Organism: uncultured Alphaproteobacteria bacterium; assembly: GCA_963710805.1. GTDB lineage: Bacteria > Pseudomonadota > Alphaproteobacteria > Rhizobiales > Kaistiaceae > Bauldia. The sequence continues at coordinate 174,108 of CAVQBS010000052.1, forward strand.
GATCGTCTGCGACCTGGAGCGGCGGCGGATCGTGACGCTCCTTCCCGACCGCGAGATTGCCACCATCGAGGCGTGGCTCGCTGATCATCCGGAGATTGGAACCGTCTCGCGAGACCGTGGCGGGGGCTACGGCGAGGCAACCGCAAGGGCACTACCGCAGGCGACCCAAGTCGCCGACCGCTGGCATCTCATGGAGAACGCGAGTTCGGCTTTCCTCGACGCCGTTCGCAAATCCATGCGTTCGATCCGTACCGCGATCGGCGCCACCAGGATCAATCCGGACCTACTCACCTCAGCTGAGAAGCTGCAGTATGAGGGATACCTGCGACGTGAGGAGATGAACGTCGCTATCATGACGCTCGCTGGCGAGGGCCTTCCCATCAAGCAGATCGTTCGCCGCACCGGCCATAGCCGGAAGCTCGTCCGTCAGGTTATCCGCGGCGAGAGAACGGACGTGTTCCGTATGCGGCAGAGCTCGCTCGAGACCTATCTTCCCTTCCTCGACGAACAATGGGCATCGGGTTGCCACAACGGGGCCGCACTATGGCGGCAGCTGCAAGCCCGCGGCTTCCGGGGATCACTGCGCGTTGTCAGTGAATGGGCGACACGGCGGCGGCGGGCTGAGCGGGCTTCCGACCAGCAGCTGCAGAAGGTGCCCTCCGCCAGAACGATCGCTCGGCTAATGACCACGGCCCGCGATCATCTGAGCAAAGCCGACACCATCATCATCGCCGCCATCGAAGCGAACGTGCCCATGCTGGTCGAAGCCCGCAACCTGATCGATAGGTTCCATTCGATGATCCGCAAGGCGGTTGCCGCCGACCTCGACCCGTGGATCGCCGACGCCAGTGCCAGCCTGATAGCGTCGCTTGCAACGGGCATCACAAGGGACAAAGCCGCCGTTCACTCCGCCATCACCGAGCCGTGGTCGAACGGCCAGACGGAGGGCCAGATCACCAAGCTCAAGCTCGTGAAGCGGCAGATGTACGGCCGGGCAAAGCTCGACCTCCTGCAGGCGAGATTGATCGGGGCGGCGTGAAACCGGCCAATCGTCATCGAGTGTGCGTCAGAGCCAGTTTTGAACGCCGATTGACATCACATCGCGGCTGCAACCCTCACTGTGCGATGTGCTCGGCGAAGCGGCGCAGGTCTTCCGCGACGCCGGGGCCGGTCATCGGGACACCATGTCCGCACGCCAGCACATGCGGCTCGAGGCCGGCGAGCATCGCAACGGACTCCCTGGTCCGCCGCCAGTCCCAGCAGGAAATGTAGGGCGGCAGCGCGAGCCGCTGCCGTCCCGTCAGCAGGTCCCAGGGGGAGAAGATGTTGCGGGTGAGGCAGGCGTCGCCGGCAATCAGCACGCGGTCGCCTCGGCGGAAGAAGGCGACGTGGCCGGGCGAGTGACCGGGGGTCGGGACGCGCTCCCATTCCACCAGGCCGGGAATGGCGGTGCCGGGGTCGAAAGGCTGCAGTTCGTGCTTGAGGCCGTCGGTCGACAAGAGGCGAGCGCTGAGCTTGCTCGGCAGCGGGCGTATCAGGGGGAGGGCAAAGCGGCCGATGGGATCGAGAAGCTCGGGCCGGCAGTGCAGGTCTTCCGTCACCAGCGCCGGCAATTCGTCGGGCTCCAGATAGACTGGCACCCCCCATGCCCGTGCCAGTTGCGGCGCCGCGCCGGCGTGGTCGGGGTGCCCGTGAGTGAGCACGATCGCCTCCGGCCTCCGTTCGCCGAACACGTGCGCCGCCGTCTGACGGATCGCCGCTGCGTCGCGCGCATATGCCGAGTCGATGAGTACCCATCCGGAGCCGGACCGGACGAAATAGACGTTGACGCCGCGGAGCGGAAGCCAATGGACGCCGGGCGCGATCTCCTGCGGGCGGGCGGCGGTCATCCCGTCACTGGGCATTTCCGCTCGGCAAGCGCTGTGTGTTGGACATGACACGCAGGTTCCGTCGCGAGGCGGGGAGGGTGTTCGCCATGAAGGCTAGGCTTTCGCGGCGCGGAAGCAAGCGCGCCGAAATGCCCCAAAATTCGGGTTTGATCGGGGTCAAGGTCCGGTGTTTGCTGTCATGATCGGCTGGAGGCCCGGTGAGAGAAGACCCCTTGTCCATCTACGGGTTGGGGGAAGAAGCGCAACCATCTGGTCTGGAAGACGGGAGGTCATGATGAAGCCACGCACGCCGCACGTCGTGAGGAGGGCGCTATCGATAGCGGGCGCCGGGATGCTGGCCGGCGGACTGGTGCTGCCGGCAGCGGCACAGGATGCCTCCCTCGGTTCCCATGAATACATCGTCAGCTGCGCCGTCTGCCACGGCGTGGACGGCAAAGGCGATGGCGGCATGGCGGTCCTCATGACGGTCAAGCCGGCCGACCTCACGGTCCTCTCCAAGAACAACGGCGGGGAATATCCGTTCCTTCGCGTCTACCAGACGATTGACGGCCGGATGCAGGTGAAGGGGCACGGCGACCGCGCCATGCCGATCTGGGGCGACCGATTCGAGGCCGAGACCGGCGTCGAACCGGGCAGCTACGGGTCGGAACAGATGGTCCGCGCCCGTATTCTGGAGCTCGTGTATTTCCTCCAGACCATCCAGGAGAAATAGACCGCTGACTGGCGGGACGGCCTCGCCAGTCATCGGTGTTGCCGGCGGCAGACCGACGGCGGTTCTTGCATCCCTCCGCGCAAACGGTATAGAACAAAAAGGGAACATGTGAGGTGCGCTTCCTATGGAGTCGCGTGGCGACGGCTACTGCCTCTTCGACACCGCGTTCGGCGTCTGCGGCACCGGCTGGAACGAAGCCGGAATTACGCGGCTGCAGCTGCCTTGTGCGGACGCGGGTGACACTGAGCGGTGGCTGCAAAGGGAAACCGGTGGGGCCGCGGCGCGCGATCCACCCACCGCGGTGTCGGCGGCGATTACCGACCTCCAGCGGTACTTCACCGGGGAGGCCGTCGACCTCACGCCGGTTACGCTCGACCTCGCCGGGGTGAGCCCGGCGTCCCGACGCATCTATGCGGCGGCGCGCGAGGTCGGGTGGGGCGAGACGACGAGCTATGGCGCACTTGCACGGCGGGTCGGGTCGCCCGGCGCGGCGCGGCGCGCGCCGTCGGCCGGGCGATGGCGACCAATCCGGTGCCGATCATCATCCCCTGTCACCGCGTGCTCGCCAGCGATGGCAGGCTGGGCGGTTTTTCCGCATTCGGCGGTACGGTGCAGAAGGAACGGCTCCTGATCCTCGAGCGCGCACGCCTGCCGCTCTGACACCGGACCACTGCTCCTGACAGATCCTGACGCAGGCATGAGGCAAGGTGGGCCCGGCATCAGCCACGCGAAAGGAGAGTCTGCCCATGACCGTCAAGACCTACGCCGGAAGCTGCCACTGCAGCGCCGTCCGCTTCGTGGCCGACATCGATCTCGCCGCCGGCACCGGCAAGTGCAACTGCTCGTTCTGTGCCAAGGTGCGCACCTGGAACACCCTGGTGAAGCCGGAGGCGTTCCGGCTGCTCACCGGCGAGGAAGCGCTGAGCGACTATCAGTTCGGCCACAAGGTGGGCCACCATGTCTTCTGCCGCCATTGCGGCATCCACGCCTTCGGCTATGGCACGGTCGAGGAACTGGGCGGCGATTTCGTCGCGGTCAGCCTCTCGTGCCTCGACGGGGCGGACTGAGCGAACTGGCCGATGCACCTGTCCGGTATGCGGACGGGCGGAACGACAACTGGTGGAACGAGCCGGCGGAAACGCGACACCTTTGACGGCAATGGGAAGAACGACGGCAAGGCCGGACCGGACGATCCTCAGCCAGCGCGCCCTCAACCGGGCGCTGCTGGCGCGGCAGATGCTGCTTGAACGCACGGCGGTGCCGGTCGCTGACGCGGTCAGCCGGCTCGGCGGGATGCAGGCGCAATCGCCGCAGGCGCCTTATGTCGGGCTGTGGTCGCGGCTCGACCCGTTTCGTCCCGAAGAGCTGTCCGACCTGATCACCAGCCGCAAGGCGGTGCGGATGGCGGTGATGCGCGGGACGGTCCATCTGGTGACAGCCAGCGACGCGCGCGCCTTCCGCCCCGTCGTGCAGCCGGTGCTCGACCGCACGCTGGTCGCCACGTCATTCGGCAAGGATGTGCGAGGCGTCGACAGGGAGGCGCTGATTGCGACGGGGCGGGCGGCGATCGAGAAAGAGCCGCTGACGCTCGCCGCGCTCAGGCCGATCCTCGCGGCGGCGTTTCCGGACTTCGACGCGCGATCCCTGTCGCACGCCTTCCACCATTCGGCGCCGCTGGTCCAGGTGCCGCCCCGTGGGCTGTGGCGGCAGGGCGGCCTGCCGAAGGTGACGACGGCGGAAGCCTTGCTCGGCGCGCCTCTCGCCAAACGGCCGAAGGCCGAGGCGCTGGTTCTCCGTTACCTCGCCGCCTTCGGGCCGGCGAGCATCATCGATGCGCAGGCGTGGTCGGGCGTCACCAAGCTTCGCCCGGTTTTTGAGCGCCTGCGGCCGAAGCTGATAACGTTTCGCGACGAGTGGGGACGGGAGCTGTTCGACCTGCCCGACGCTCCACGGCCCGACGCCGACGTTCCGGCGCCTGTGCGCTTTCTGCCGGAATTCGAAAATCTGACGCTCGGGCACGCCAACCGCGGCCGCGTCGTTGTCGCCGGCCCGCACACCGGCGCCGCAAAACCTGGTCGTCCGACATTTCCTGGTGGACGGCATGGTCGCCGGGTTCTGGAAGATCGTGGTGGAGAAGGGGCGCGCCAGCCTGATGCTCGAGCCCTTCGGACGGCTGGCGCGGAGTGATCTCGCCGCGCTGAGGGAGGAAGGTTTGCGCCTCCTCGCCTTCGCCGCTCCCGGGGCCGGGAAACGGCGGGTGCGGAGCGGTCTGGCGCGGTAGCTGGCTAGCGGGGTTCCATCGGCCCGGTCGGCCAGGAATAGGGCGGCTCAGGGCGCCATGGCTCGAGAAGCTGGGTGATGATGTTGGCGTGGTAGACGTTCACCAGCTCGTAGCCGCTCAGCCAGAGCTTGCCGGCGGCGGTGACATAACCCTCGTCGACCAGCCGGCAAAGGAAGTCCTCGTCGGCGCCGGCTTCGCGCAGGATATCGATGAACTGGTCCGTCAGGCTGAGCGACGGCACGTTGGTGTGGGCGAAGCAGACGCCGTGGAAAAGCCAGACGCTGGATCCGCCCGCGATGCGCTTTTCGCCCTGCATAAAGAGCGCGACACAGGCAGAGGCGCACATCGCGCCGTGACGAACGAGCGTATCGACCCGCCGCGACTGCCGGATATCGGCGATCACCGCGACGAGCTTCCCGGTCTCGGTCAAACTTCCACCCGGACTGTCGAGATCGAACAGGACCCGTTTGGTGTCGGGCGACAGGGACGAGGCGATGGTGCGCAACTCGTCGGCGAGGGGCGGAACGATACTCCCCTTCAGCCGTAGGACGACCATGTCGTTGGCGATGGTGTCGTTTTCCGTGGTCGTCAACACCTCGAAGCCGGCGCAGGCCGGAGCTGCCGATACGACAAGCGCGCCGCAGAGGACGACGGCGCGGACCAGCGGTGCCCATCGTGAGGCGCGGCCGGGCGAGCGGTGGCATCCTGCAGCAGGTTCGGGCGACCGATCTTCGCTGTGGATGGGCAAACCGGCGGGGGGCGCGATTTCAGGCAGAGCGAACACTCCCGTCATGGCCCAGCTTCGATTTCGCCACCCGCCGCGACCGGGTGACCGGGACTGATTACTGTACAATAACAACGCAGGCTCGACACTGCCCGAGGGCGGTGCTTTGCCGCCTACGCCACTCAGCCGCGAGGGCCGCGCGGTTCTTCACCGCCGGGCGTATGCCGCCCCAAGGCAATCGCACCACCGTCGTTGCATGCTACGGTCGGCAGGCGGTCGCGCCGGTGCGGCTGCAAAGATTGCCCGACGGGCCGAGCCGGAGAGTGACGATGAAATCCAAGATTGCGGTCATTCAGCGGCCGCCGAAGCTCCTGCATCGCCAGGCGACGATCGACGGTGCGCTTGCCTCGATCGAGGAAGCAGTGGCCGCCGGCGCATCGCTGCTCGTTTTCCCCGAAGCCTTCATCCCGGGCTACCCGACCTGGATCTGGCGCCTGAAACCGGGGGGCGACATGGCGCTGTCCGGCGAGATCCACGCCCGCCTCCGGGACAATGCCGTCGACCTCGCACGCGGCGACCTGCAGCCGCTGCAGGAGGCAGCCGCCAGGCACGGCGTCACCGTCGTCTGTGGCCTCAACGAACTGGACAGCGCCTTCAGCGGAACGACCCTGCTCAACAGTGTCGTCGTCATTGGCCCGGACGGCGCCATCCTCAACCGTCACCGCAAACTGATGCCGACGAACCCGGAGCGCATGGTCTGGGGCATGGGCGACGCTTCCGGCCTCAGGGTGGTGGAGACGCCAGTCGGGCGGATCGCGACGCTGATCTGCTGGGAAGCCTACATGCCGCTCGCCCGCTACGCGCTCTATGCCCAGGACCTCGACATCTTCGTCGCGCCAACCTGGGACTACGGCGAAAGCTGGACCGCCACCATGCGCCATATCGCCAAGGAGGGCGGCTGCTGGGTGGTCGGCACGGCGACGGCGCTGCAGGGCCGTGACGTTCCCGACGATTTCCCCGAGCGCGACCGTCTGTTCGACGATGACGAATGGATCAACGACGGCGATGCGATCGTCGTGAAGCCGATGGGGGCGATCGCCGCCGGGCCGCTCACCCGCTCGAAGGACATCCTCTACGCCGAGGTCGACACGGAAACGGCCCGCCGCGCCCGCCGCTCGCTGGACGTCACCGGGCACTATGCGCGGCCGGACATCTTTTCGCTGTCGGTCGACCGGCGTCCGCTGGTACCGACGGCGTTCAAGGATCGGGGCTGAGTGCAGCCGCCCCTACGCGTGTCTCGGGAAGTATTGTGTCAGTGGAACGTATCAAGAACAAAACACATCGAATCAACGTTATTTGTCCGTTAGGTTCAACGGCGATAAAGTAATCGTTTGGACCGGAACCGGCGAAGGGGCGTTCCGGTTGACTGTTGTGTTCGAGGAGAGACCATGGCCGCGCGCGCGTATTGGCAGGGCCAGATCAGGCTGGCGCTCGTTTCCATCCCGGTGCAGGTGTTCCCGGCGACCAAATCCGCCGCGCGGATCAGCTTCAACCAGATCCACAAGCCGAGCGGCAAGCGCATCCGCTACCAGAAGGTCGTGCCCGGCGTCGGCGAGGTCGACCCCGACGACATCGTCAAGGGCTACGAGGTGGAGAAGGGCAAGTACGTCCTTGTCACCGAGGACGAGATCGACGACGTCAAGCTCGAAGCCAAGAAGACCCTTGATCTGATCCAGTTCGTCGATGCCGACGAGGTAGACCTCCTCTATGTTGACAAGCCGTACTACGTGACGCCGGAGGACGACGAGACCTCGGGCGAGGCCTATGTCGTGCTCCGCGATGCGCTGAAGGCGACCAACAAGGTCGGCATCGGCCATATCGTCGCCCGCGGCCATTCGAACCTGGTGGCGCTGCGGCCGAGCGGCAAGGGGCTGATGATCGAGACGCTCCGCTACGCCGACGAGGTGCACAAGCCGGACGCCTATTTTGCCGAGGTGCCCGACGCCAAGCCCGAGAAGGAGCTTCTTTCGCTGGCCGAGGAGCTGATCGAGCGGAAGGTCAAGCCATTCGACCCGCGGGCGTTCAGCGATCCCTACGAGGCGGCGCTCCGCGAACTGATCGAGGCCAAGGTGGAGAACCGTCCGCCGGAGGCGATCGAGGAGCCACAGATCGGCGCCAAGGTAATCGACCTGATGGAGGCGCTGAAAAAGAGCGTCGGTGGCGCGAAGAGCACCACCACGAAGAAGGCCGCCGCCTCGGCGAAGAAGCCGGCGGCGAAGAAGGCGCCGGCGAAGTCGTCCGGGACGAAGAAGGCCGGTGGAAGCAAGGGGCGGCGGGCGGCCTAGAGGCGGATCGACTTGCCGGGTGTTTCGAGGCGGCTTCGCCGGGCTCCCCGATCAGGTCGGGGGCAGGCTCTTAGCATGAGGACGTTGAGGACATTCAACGAGAGAGGCACGACGCCGGCGACCTTGCGGCAATCAACCTCCTGACCTCATCCTGAGGTGCTCTGCGCAGGGGAGCCGCGAAGACGCACGATCCGAAGTACCTTCCCGGTTCCGACAGGCAGACAGTGCGGCGCACCACGATGGCACAAAATCGCCTTTCGACCTATCGCGCCAAGCGCGACTTCCGCAAAACCGCCGAACCGATGGGCGAGGCGCCGCCGTCGGCGGACGGGCATCGCTACCTGATTCAGAAGCACGACGCGACGCGCATGCACTTCGATTTCCGCCTCGAGCACGACGGAGTGCTCTTGTCGTGGGCGGTGCCCAACGGGCCGAGTTTCGACCCCAGGGACAAGCGGCTCGCCGTCCATGTCGAGGACCACCCGCTGGACTATGGCGACTTCGAAGGGACGATCCCCAAGGGAGAGTATGGCGGCGGGACGGTGATGCTGTGGGACGAGGGGCGCTGGGAGCCGGTCGGCGACCCCGAGGAGGGGCTCGCCAAGGGCGACTTCAAGTTCGTCCTGCACGGCGAGCGGCTGAAGGGCAAGTGGGTGCTCGTCCGCATGAAACGCAAGCCGGGCGAGCGCTCGAAGCACGAGAACTGGTTGCTCATCAAGGAGAAGGACCAGTACGCCACCGAGGAGACCAAGCCGATTACCGAGCGGGCGCTGACCAGCGTGCGCTCGGGGCGGACGATGGACGAGATTGCCCACGGCAACGTCGAATGGAAGGATTCGGGCTTCGCCATCAAGCGCAACAGGAGCGATTCAAAACCGGCTAAGACCGATGCTGAACCGCCTAAATTCGTCGCGCCCCAGCTTGCCAGTCTGGTCGATGCGCCCCCGGAAGGGGATGCCTGGATCCATGAGATCAAATACGACGGCTATCGGGCGGTGGCGGCGATCGGTGGCGGCCGCGCGGCGGTCTACACCCGCCGCGGCCTCGACTGGACCGACCGTTTCGGGCCGCTGGTACGCCCCCTTCTCGACCTGCCCTGCCGCTCGGCGCTGCTCGACGGCGAGGTGGCGGTGACCGACAAAGAGGGCCGCACCGACTTCGGCGCCCTGCAGGACGCGATGGGCGAGGGGAAGGGCCGGGGGATCGGCTACTACCTCTTCGACCTGCTCAGCCTCGACGGAGAGGACCTTCGTCGCAAGCCGCTGATCGAGCGGAAGGCGCGGTTGGCGGAGCTGCTTGAGGATCAGCCGCGGACCGGCCCGCTGTTCTATTCGGACCATGTTGTCGGTCACGGTGGCGACATGCTGAAACACGTCTGCGAGATGGGGCTTGAAGGCATCATCTCGAAGCGGGCCGATGCCCCCTACCGCTCCGAGAGGAGCAAGGGCTGGCTGAAGTCGAAGTGCGAATGGGGGCAGGAATTCGTCATCATCGGCTGGCGGCCATCCGACGTGAAGGGCCGCCCCTTCTCCTCGCTCCTGCTGGCAGTGCGCGAAGGGGAGGAACTCTCCTACCGCGGCCGCGTTGGCAGTGGGTTCGGGGAGCGCGAGCTGAGCGAGCTGTGGGCGGAGCTGAAGAAGCGGGAAGTGAAGACGCCGCCGGCGAACGACGTGCCGGCCGACGTCCGTCGCAAGGCCCGCTTCGTCAAGCCGGACCTCGTCGCCGAGATCGCCTTTCGCGGCTTCACCGACGAGGGGGTGGTGCGGCAGGGGAGCTACAAGGGGCTTCGCAAGGACAAGAAGCCGATGGAGATTGTCGAGGAGTGGCCGAAGGACGTAGGCGCGGTGGCGAAGGCCGACGCCAAGACCAAGAAGGCGGAAGCGACGCCGGGTGCCGTGGTGACGATCGACAGCGCCAACGACGACGGGGCGATCACCATCGAGGGGGTGAAGGTCACCCATCCCGACAAGGTGATCTTCCCGGGCCAGGGGATCACCAAGCGGACGCTGGCCGACTATTTCCTTGCCGTCGCCGACCACATCCTGCCGCATGTCGAGGACCGGCCGATCAGCCTGGTGCGCTGTCCGGACGGGGCCGGGGGCGACTGCTTCTTCCAGAAGCACGCCTCGCCGGGCTTTCCCAAGGCATTCAAGCCGATCCGCATCAAGGAGAAGCGACGGCAGCGACATCTACCTCTATATCGAGGACGTCCAGGGGCTGATCGCCTGCGTGCAGATGGGGGTGCTGGAACTGCACCTGTGGGGCTCGCACGTGGCGACGCTGGAGGAGCCGGACCGCATCGTCTTCGACTTCGATCCGGACGAAGGGATGGACTTTGCTGCCGTGCGGGATGCGGCGCGCGACATGCGCGACCGGCTCTCGGCGCTCGGCCTGACAAGCTTTCCGATGGCGACCGGCGGCAAGGGCATCCACGTCGTCGTGCCGCTGACGCCGCGCTACGGCTGGGAGGAGGTGAAGGTGTTCGCCGAGGCGCTGGCGCGCACGATGGCGGCGGACGAGCCGAAGAAATACCTGGCGGTCGCCACCAAGGCGAAGCGCACCGGCCGCATCTTCATCGACTATCTCCGCAACGGGCGGGGCGCGACGGCGATCGCGCCGTTCTCGCCGCGGGCGCGCAAGGGCGCGCCGGTCGCCTGGCCGGTGTCGTGGCAGGCGCTGTCACGGTTGAAGGACGCGCGGCCGGCGACGGTCGAGACCGCGGCGGCGCTCCTCAAGCGGCAGAGGAAAGACCCCTGGGACGGCTATTTCGACGTCGACCAGGTGCTGCCGCTGGACAAGCTGACGGGCGGTTGAGGCTTGCGCCATGGCGGCCCATATGAGAACATAAGATGAACATGGCGTTTCGATAGGTTGTGGATGAACGCGGGTTTGCGGGGCGTTTGGCTCTGGAACGCGCTAGGGTCCGCGAAAGCCAACAGGAAAGGGTCAAAGCGATGGCGGGCAGCGTCAACAAGGTCATTCTGGTCGGCAATCTCGGCCGCGACCCGGAAGTGCGGCGGCTCAATTCCGGCGCGCCGGTGGTCAATCTCCGCGTGGCGACCTCGGAATCCTGGCGCGACAAGAATACCGGCGAGCGCCAGGAGCGCACCGAGTGGCACAATGTGGTGATCTTCAACGAGAACCTGGCGAAGGTCGCCGAGCAGTATTTGAAGAAGGGCTCGAAGGTCTACATCGAGGGCCAGCTCCAGACCCGCAAGTGGCAGGACCAGAGCGGCCAGGACCGCTACACCACCGAGGTGGTGATCCAGCGGTTTCGCGGCGACCTGACGCTGCTCGACCGAGCCGGCGACGTGGTCAGCGACCGCGGTGACAGCGATTTTGGCCGCTCAACCCCGATGGCGAGCGGCGGCGGGTCGGCCGGCGGGCGGGGCGGCGGCTCCTACGCCGAGGAACTGGACGACGAGATCCCGTTCTAGCCGTCGGGTCGGTTCTACGCCGTCGTGCCGCGGGCCCGCCGCCGGGACCGCGACCTGCGCAGCCACCACCTCGGCAGGAAGAGGCCGAGCAATCGGCCGAGCAGGCTGAGCGCGATGACGACGGCAATGACCAGGACCACCATCCTCTCTGTGTCGCGCATGCTGTCGGTCCTGGCGGCCATCAGTTCGGTTTCACGGGTGCGCATGGCGCTGACTTCGCTGCGGATGCGGTCCATGGTGTCTTTGCCGACGTCGCTTGCGACGATCGCCTGAGCCGCGGCAAACCCTTGTTCGCGGCGCACCCGGATGGTCTTCTCGAGCTCGTCCAGCTTGGTCGGAATCAGCGCGGCGATGCGGTCGATGCTGGCGATCTGGCTCGGATTGTCGGCGGTGAGTTGCCGCAATGAAGCGAGGTCGGTGGCGAAGCGCTGGCGCGCCGACTGGAAGGGCTGGAGATAGTCCTCCTCGCCGGTAATCAGATAGCCCCGCTGCCCGGTCTCGAGGTTCTGGAGGTCGAGCATCAGGCTGTCGATGCCGCCGGCGACCTCCAGCGAATGGTCGACCATCTGCCGCGTCTCGTTGAGCAAGAGGTTGTAGCGGTAGCTGACATAGCCGCCGCACAGAACGGTGACGACGATCGGCAACGCCGCGAGGACGGTTAGCCAGGAAAAGTGCCGGCGAGACGCCCTTCTTGTCGCCAAAGTCTCACTCTCTCGTCGGGCGGAACAGCCTCGAAGCGGCCGCCGGCCGATAGCCCGCCCGGTCGCACGACGATAGTTGTCGCCGGTGGCGAAGCGGTTAACAGCCGGGGAAGGGCGCCTTCCGAGCGCGATGAAGCTTGACAATGTCGCGTCCGGCGAAGGAACCTCGCCCGCCTCGGCCCCGCGCTCATCAGGCGTATGCCGGCACGGGAGGATGGTGTTGCAAGAGCGGATAGAGGGCTACCTCGACCGGCTTTACGGTTTCGCATATGCGCTGACCCAGGACGGCGACGAGTTCCGCGATCTCGTCCAGGATTGCGCGCTGAGGGCACTCGGCGCGGCGCGGGCGCCCCACGACGAGCCCGCCTACCGGGCCTGGCTCTTCCGCATCATGCGCAACGCCTTCATCGACAAATGCCGGCGTTCGGGTGTAGAGGTCAGCCTCGATGCCGAATTCGACGAGACCGATGACGTGGACGCCGGCTGGTGCGGCGACGGGCGGATCATCGACGTCCTCACCGTCCGCTTCGCGGTGGCAAAACTTCCGCCGGCGCAGCGTGAGATCATCGGGCTGGTCGATTTCGTCGGCCTCTCCTATCAGGAGGCCGCCGAAGTGCTCGGCGTTGCGCAGGGAACGATCATGAGCCGTCTGTCTCGGGCGCGAAAATCGCTGCTGGCAACCATAGAACGTGATAATATCACCCCGATCGCTCGGGCGAGAGGCCGAAGGCCATGAGGCGAGACGCGCCGGATTGGCAGACGCTTAGCGCTTACGTCGACGGAGAGCTCGACGCCCGCGCGGCCGCCGCCGTGGCCGAAGCCGCCGGCAGCGATGCCGTTGTGGCCGACCGGATCGCCTGTCTTTACCAGCTGAAAGGGGTTATGCCGGCGGTTTCGCCGCCCCCTCCGGCGGACCTTCGCGACCTTCTGCCGAAACCGCGCCGGCGCCCGGTAGCAGGCATCATCGCCGCGGCTGCCGTGGTGATCCTTGTTATCGGCGTGGCGCTGTTCCAGGCTGTGGGGACCACGCCGGAAAACTCAACGCGCCTGCCCGAGCCGGCTTTGGCCGCGGCGCGCACCCTCCACATGGACTGGCTGGCGACGGACAACGGTCCGAACGCCGGGGCTCCGCCGTCTCTGGTGCTTGCGGCCATGTCGCAGTTCAACCAGCCGCCAGTGATCCCCGATCTCACCAGCAGCAAGCTCACGATCGAGCGGGTGACGGTCACCGACCAGCCCGGCAGTCAGGTTCTCCAGGTAGGCTATCGCGGCAACCATGGCTGCCACCTGAGCCTGTTCATCTTCGCCAAAGGGGACCTGCCCGTACGGATGGTGCGCGAAGACCGCGGTACCGAGCGGGCCTACGGCTGGGAGGTGGCGGATCTCGGCTACCTGCTTTTCGCGGTGGGCATGGACAGCGCCCGCTATGACCTGATCGCCCACAAGGTCGAGGAGGCGACGCGGAGCGGGACGACGTTCGACGAAAATACCCGTCAGGCGCTGGCCGAGAGCAAGGCGAAGAGCGCGAGCTGCGCCGCCTGACATTTTTCCGGGATTAATTCGGTTACAGGGAATAATCCGGCCGGTCCGGACGTTTTCTCCTTAATTGACGGGTTTCGATCGGGCGGGCCGACGACGCACCGTCGGCTCGGATGGCGCCCATTGGACGTCCAACAAGGAGGAAACACCATGACCAAGCGACTTACCGGATCCGGCCTGTCGCGCCGGGAATTCGGCCTTCTGGCGGGCGCCGCCGGGCTCACCTTCGGCCTCTCTCCGGCTTCCGTACGTTCGGTGCTTGCCCAGGACGCGCCGAACCCGGCCGACATCATCGCCGGCAAGTCGCCCGACATGATCGTCCTCAACGCTCAGCTTGGAGTGATGGAAACCCCCTTGAAGCTGCTGCGCGATCACGCGCACACGCCGAAGGATGTCATGTTCAACCGCCTGCATTTCCCGCATGAGGGCGATGCGAGCTGGTATGCCACAACGGAGCCGCCCGGCGCGCCGCGACGCGAGGACTGGCGCGTGCGGATCGACGGCCTGGTCGAGCGCCCGCGGTCCGTCACCATCGCCGACCTGGAGGGCATGGACCAGGTTAAGCGTGTGATGGTGATCCAGTGTGCCGGCAACGGCCGCTCCTACTATGCAGCCAAGGAGAAGGTGGCGGGCGGCCAGTGGAAGAACGGCGGCATGGGGAATATCGAATGGGAAGGCGTGCCGCTGAAGGCGTTCCTCGACGACCAGAAGCTGGTGCCCAGCGGTCTTGCTCACTGGCTCACGGCTCACGGCTGGGACCAGCCGGCGACGTTCGAAGGCTCGGGCTTTGCCAAGAGCTACCCTCTCGCCGACGCCGCGCTCGACAATGCCATCCTCGCGCTGAAGATGAACGGCGAGCCGATCCCGGCGGTCCACGGCGGGCCGGTGCGGCTGATCATCCCAGGCTACTACGGCAACATGAACGTCAAGTTCCTGACGACGCTGCTGTTCGCCGCCGAGCAGTCGCCGAGCGCCTTCCAGTCGGTCGGCTACCGCATGCCACTGGTGCCGGTGGAGCCCGGCCAGTTCGAGGCCAACGACTACACGATCTACAACAGCGTGCCGACCTACGGCCAAAAGATCAAGAGCGTGATCTTCTCGCCGCTGGCGGACGACGGCGCCAAGGCCGGCGACGTCGAGATTTCCGGTGTGGCCTTCAACGACGGGCTGGCGACGATCACCAATGTCGCTGTTTCGGCCGATGGCGGCAGCACCTGGCAGAGCGCCGACATCAAGGAGCCGGAGAGTCCCTGGGCGTGGTATCACTGGTCGACCAAGGCCAAGCTTGCTTCGGGCACCAACAAGCTGATGTGCCGCGCCACCGACGCTCTCGGACGGACCCAGCCGCTCGACGGCCTGACGCGGTGGAATCCGCGGGGCTACGAGTGGAACGGCATCGACGTCGTCGAGATCGCCGCCTGACCGTCCCGGAGGGCGCCTGCCGGGCGCCCTCCGCCTCCCTTTCAACAAGACAAGACTACCCTTGAAGGAGTTGCACACGGTGCGACTGCTCGCCTGCCTCCTCTCCGTCATGCTTCTCTCCGGCACTGCCGGGGTCGCGGCCCAGGACCGTTTCAACCTCCCGGACGGGCCGGGTCGCGACCTCATCTACGGTCAATGCCGCACGTGTCACGACCTCCAGTCGCTGGTCGATTCCGCCGGTATCAGCCGACGCGCCTGGAACGCTGTGCTCGATAACATGCGCGGCTTCGGGCTTCGCGTCAGCGATGCACAGCGGGCGCAGATCCTCGATTATCTCGCCACCTATCTCGGACCCAATCCGCCGCCGGCAGCCCCGGTCGCCGAAAAACCGGCCGAAAAGGTCGACGGCGCCCAGGTCTTTGCCGACCAGTGCATCGGATGCCATCAGGAAAACGGCGCCGGCACCCAGGACTTCCCGCCGCTCGCGGGAAACCACGACCTGTTCCTGGCATCGAATTTCCCGGTTGTCGTCGTCTTGCACGGGATGAGGGGGCCGGTCGATACGGAGGGCAAGCATTTCGACAACGAGATGCCGTCCTTCGATTTCCTCGCCGACGCCGAGATTGCCGCGGTGGTGAACTATGTGCGCTCGAGCTGGGGCAACGACGCGCTGGCCTCGGGGGTCGAGCCGGTCACGGCGGACACCGTCGCAACGGCCCGCAACAAGGCGATGACGCCCGAGGAGGTCCACGCCTATCGGGCGTCGCTGAAGCAGTAGCCAGACAATCAGCCGCCCGGCTCGTCAAGCCGCATGCGCTCGGCGGCGATTGACTCCTGGTGTCCCTTGCGAGACTGGACCTCGATGAACACGCGGCCGACCGCGGGGAAGCGGTTGCGGATCGCGATCTCGATCGCCTGAATCGCCTCTTCCACCTTGCCGGCGGTGAGGTTGTCCTCGAAGTCGAGGGAGAGGGCGAGCAGGATGTCCTCCGGGCCGCGATGAAGCGTGCGGAGCTCGTTCATCCCGGCGACGGTCGGCGTGGCAAGGACGATGTTGCGGATCGTCGACTCGACCTCCGGTGCGGCCGCCTCACCGATCAGGAGGCCCTTCGTTTCGATGGCGAGGAGCGTGGCCGTCACCGCCAGGATGACGCCGATGACCATCGAGGCGGCGCCATCGGCCCAGACGAAGCCCCAGTGGACCGAGACGAAGATTCCGACAAAGGCGACGAGCAGGCCGAGCAGCGCTGCCGTGTCCTCGAAGAGGACGGTGAAAACGGTCGGGTCCTTCGACCGCCGCACCGCCGCGATCAGGCTGGTGCCGCGCCGGGACCGACTGAAGCTGCGATAGGCGACGGTCCAGGTCGCGCCCTCGAAGACGCCGGCGAGCGCCAGGACGACGTAGTTGACTGCGGGGTTCTCGATCGGGTGCGGGGCGGCGATCTTCTGTACACCTTCGTAGAACGACACCCCGGCGCCAACCGCGAAGATGAGGATCGCGACGACGAACGCCCAGAAATAGAGCTCGGCGCCGTATCCGAACGGGTGCCGGGCGTCAGCCGGCCGGGCTGCGCGGCGCAAGCCGTAGAGGAGCAGCATCTGGTTGCCGGTGTCGACGACAGAGTGGATGCCCTCGGACAGCATGGCCGAGGAGCCGGTCAGGGCACCGGCGATGAACTTGGTCACCGCAATGAGGGCGTTGCCGGTGAGGGCGGCATAGACGACGATCTTCGAGCCGTGGGCGGCCATTTCGCTCCTCGCGGGTGGTCGTTCGAAGGTCGCGGCCTAGATTCGCGGCAGCCACCGGATCAACACAAGGTGTAATGTGTCAATGCGCACTCTGCTGATTTCGATCCTGCTTGCCGGATTTGCGACCGTGCCAGCCGCCGCCGGCGAGGCCGACGTGGTAGCCGCGACCGCAACGCCGGAGAGCGGGGGCACCTGGCGCTTCGACGTCGCCGTCCGGCATGACGACGAAGGCTGGGAGCACTATGCCGATGCGTGGGAAGTCCGCTCGCCGGACGGCGATGTGCTCGGCACGCGGAAGCTGCTCCATCCGCATGACAACGAGCAGCCCTTCACCCGCAGCCTCGGTGGCGTGGCGGTCCCGGCCGGGATCGACGAGGTCGAGATCGCCGCCCATGACAGTGTCCACGGCTGGGGTGGTGCGACCATAAAGGTGCGGCTGGACCAGCCATAGCGTCAGCGACCGCGTTCATTGCGCCGCCTTCGCAACGTTCTCGGCAAATGTCAGCATGCCATGGCCGATAAACTGCATGGCGAGCGCGGCGAGGATCACGCCGAGCAACCGGCTTGCCACCGCGCGCCCGATCTCTCCAAGGGCGCGATCGACGCGGTTGGAAAGGATCAGGACCACATAGGTCAGCCCCATCAACACGATGATGCAGCCGATCAGGCCGGCAACGGTGACCCACCCGCCATGGCTCGTGAGCAGGATGGTGGCGGAGATCGCGCCGGGGCCGGCCATCATCGGGATGGCGAGCGGGAAGACAGCAATCTGGGTCAGGCTGGTGTTGTCCGTGTTGGCTGATGCCGCGTGGGACTCGGTGCCGGTCGCGAAGACCATGCGAAAAGCGATTGCAAAGAGAAGCAGGCCGCCGCCGACCTCGAACGCCTGAATCGTGATGCCGAAGAAGGAAATGATCTCGTCGCCGAGCAGTGCGAAAGCGATCAGGATGACGCCTGCGATGATTGCGGCGCGGAACGCGATCTGTCGCTGGGCTGTCACATCGAGGCCACCGGCGACGACGATGAAAAGCGGGACGATGCTGATCGGATCGGCTGTCACGAACAGCGTGACGAAGGAATGCACGAGCTTCTGGATGTCGAGCATGGGCGCCCTGCCGCAATAGAGGATAGCGCCGGCCGCACCGGCCGTCGGCAACCGCTTGCCCGGCGGCTCCGACCGGCTTCAACGCTTTGTTCGAATTGGAAAAACCAACGGCACTCAACGCGCCGCGGGAATCGCGACAGAGGTATTGCTACCGGCCATCCCCCATGACCGCAAGACGCAATCCACCGCTTGAGGCAGCGCTTTGCCGGCGCAGGATTTCAGAGCTTGTGCGTCGTGTGATCCGCCCAGAGCAGGGCCAGCGAGAAGACCACAAACGCCGCGACGACAATGGCGACGACGATGACAGTATCGGTTGGCACGAACCGCTTCTCCCACTAACGCCTGGATTCTGGTTCGCACGGCCGGGGCGACCTTGATCAAAATCAAAATCCGCGGGGGAGGTGCCGGAGCCGGCCGTCCGCCGTGCGCTTGTGGATTGACCTTGGGCGCTTTCCCGGCCAGCGTTCCACTGGAACGCAGGTGAGGAACGGGGAGGGGAGCGGTGGAAATCGGCATCTACACCTTTGCGGACATGACGCCGGACCCGGAGACGGGTGAGACGATCAGCGTCGCGCAGCGCTACGCCGAGATTCTCGCCGCGGCGAAGCTCGCCGACGAGGCTGGACTCGCCGTGTTCGGCTTCGGCGAGCATCACCGCCTCGACATCGCCATTTCCTCGCCGGCGATCATGATGGCAGCCGTGGCGGCGGCAACCCGGCGGATCCGGCTGACCAGCGCCGTGACGATCCTCTCCACCCTCGATCCGGTACGGGTTTTCGAGGATTTCGCCAGCGTTGACCTGGTCTCGGGCGGCCGAGCCGAACTGATCGCCGGACGTGGCGCCTTTGTCGAATCCTTTCCGCTGTTCGGTTTCGATCTCGACGACTACAACGAGCTCTTCGCTGAAAAGCTCGACCTTCTCCTCAAGCTCAATCGGAGCGAGCGTGTCATCTGGGAGGGGCGGTTCCGCTCTGCTCTTGACGGGGCGGAGGTTTCGCCGCGGCCGGCACAGGGCGAGTTGCCGGTCTGGATCGGCACCGGCGGCAATGCGGAGAACGCGGCAGCAACGGCGCGGCTCGGCCTGCCGCTGACGCTCGCAAATATCAGCCTGCCGCCCGCCGGCCTGGCGCCGCAGGTGGCCGATTACAAGCGGATCGGTGCCGAGGCGGGGCACGATCCGGGCAAGCTGCAGGTGGCGCTCGCCGGTCACATGCACATCGAAGCGACCAGCCAAGCGGCGCTCGACTACTTCTATCCCCGCTACGCCCAGTATTTCCTGCTCCACGCGCCCCGGCAGAACTATGCCCGCCGAATACCGCGCGAGGAATACGACAAGCGGGCGGCGGCGGACGGGCCGCTCTTCGTAGGCAGCCCGCAGGCGATCATCGACAAGATGCTGTGGGAGCACGAGCTCTTCGGCCACCAGCGCTATCTGGCGCAGGTCGATATCGGCGGGCTGCCCTTCGCCAAGGTGGCGCAGACGATCGAGTTTCTGGGCGAGAAGGTGCTGCCGGCGGTCAGGGACGTGGCGTAGGCCGCTAGCGGTAGAAGCTCGGGATGAGGAGGAGGAGGACGCTCAGGATCTCCAGCCGGCCGAGGACCATGCCGATCGCGAGGAGCAGCTTGGCAGCATCGGGAAGGGAGGCGAAGTTGCCGGCCGGTCCGATGACCGGCCCGACGCCCGGACCGACATTGCCGATGGCCGTCGCGGCGGCCGAGAGCGCCGTCTCGGGGTCGAGGCCGAGGACGGAGAGCATTGCCGCCAGGATGGCGACCAGGGCGATGTAGAGAAAGACAAACACCGCGATCGATCCGACCTGATCGTCGGAGACGAGCCGCCCACCATAGCGAAGCGGCAGGACCGCGTGCGGATGGATCGATCGCCCGACGTGGCGAACAACCGCCCGCGAGGCGATCTGGAACCGGAAGATCTTGAGACCGCCGGCTGTCGATCCGGTGCAGCCACCGACGAAGGTGAGGACGAAGAACCAGGCGGCGGCGAAGGTGCCCCAGGTCAGATAGTCGAGAGAGGCGTAGCCGGTGGTCGTCACGATCGAGACGATGTTGAAGGCCGATTCGGTGATCGCCCGGCCGAATCCGACGCCGTGGCTGAGGCCCAGCCAGAGGCTGAAGATGGCGGCCGCGACGGTGACGGTGATAAGGAACGCCTTGACCTGGGGATCGAGCCGGTCGCGCAGACGCCCGTGCTGCAGGAACCGCAGATAGGCGAGGAACGGCATGCCGGAGAGTGCCATGAAAACGGTGCCGGCCCATTCGAGCGATGCGCTGTGAAAATAGCCGAACGAGGCGTCGTGGGTCGAAAACCGCCGGTCGGCAGGGTGGTGAAGGCGTGGTTGACCGCGTCGAACAGACTCATGCCGAGCAGCCAGTAGGCAAGAATGCACGCCATCGTCAGTCCAACATAGATCTCGGCCACCGCGGTAACGATGGAACGCACCCGCGGGAGCGCCTTGTCGGAGCGGTCGCTGAACTCGAGCCGGAACAGCTGCATGCCGCCGATCTTGAGGAACGGCAGGATGACGATGGCGAGGCCGATGATGCCCATGCCGCCGATCCATTGACTGAGGGAGCGCCACAGAAGGATCGAGGGGGGCAGCGATCGAGCCCGGTGAGGACCGTGGCGCCCGTCGTCGTCAGCCCGGAAACGGACTCGAAATAGGCGTCGGCGAAGGATAGACGGGTGGGACCCGTGATCAGGGGGAGGGCGATAAAGATCGGCACGGCGAACCAGGCCAGAACGGTGAGAATCGTGGCGTCGCGGAAACGAAGCTCAAACGGACGCCCCGCGGTGGTCAGGATGCAGGCGCCGCCGACGCCGGCGGTGACGGCAGCGTTGGCGGCAAAGAGCGTTGCCAGGCCGTCCTTGGCGGCAAGCGAGAACAAGGCGATTCCCGCTTCGCTGGCCGCGACGGCGAGGAGAATCCAGCCCAGTGTCAGAATGGCCGGCCAGCCTTTAGGCAAGCCCGACTCCAGAAATGGTCATCACACCTGCGGACCTCGCCGCGCGGCGCGTGTTAGCACGGGTGCCCCCCTGCGGCCAGAGGCCGGCCCCGCGGCGCATGTGCGCGACAAGTTCGAGCGTCGGGCTTCATGGAGGCCGCCCTCAACGCGACTGAAGGCGGGCGGAGGCGGCGGGCCCGATCGCTGGGCGGGCGGCAAGCCGCTCCTCGGCCTTGCGCAGATTGTCGACGAGACGCTCGGTGACGACGCCGATCAAATAGTAGGCGAATTGCGGATTCTGGAGGACGAGACGGCGCACCATCTCGCGGGTGATCCGACGCAGCCGGCAGTTGTCGACGCAGGTGGCGGTCGCGGTGCGCTTCCCCTGCGGCGCGAAGACTCCGATCTCACCGAGGACGTCACCCGGTCCGAGCTCGACGTCGAATTCCTTCAGGCGAATGCGTCCGGTTTCGAGGACGTACATGGCGTCGGCCGGATCACCCTTTCGGAAGATGGTGTCGCCGGCGCGGAACGACGCCGGCCGCATGAAAGGGGTCATCCAGCTGAGATCAGCGGCGGCGGCCGCCGCGTTCTGCATCACCCCGACGAGGCGGTGCATCTCGACGAGACGATAGACGTTAACCGGCAGAAGGATGGCGTGGAGGATAAGGACAGGCGGCAGGTCCTGCAGCCAGCCATAGGTCATGAATGCGACATTGCTGGCGATGCCGAGAATACGGAGCGGCAGCATCGTGCGCATGACGAACGTGGCGAGGACGAGGCCGGCAGCGACGAAGCCGACCATCTCAGGGTATTGCATCGGCCGCTCCCTCCCTTCTTGCTTCGTTGGGCTGGCAACTCCACATGGCGGAGCCATGCGCCAGCCTAACAGCAAAAAGGCTTGTGAAGGGGGATTCGGTCCTGTATCGGGGCTCTCCCTTGGGCATAGGCGTCCGGGCAGGTTATGCTAGGGTTCTGATCGCAGCTGGATGAGGTCATTCATGCGCCGTCTCGGCACTTTCCTTCTCGTTCTCAGCGCCCTGTCGTTCGCAGCGGCGGGCGTTGCAGCAGCGCATGGCGACCACCACAACCACAGCCGCTCCTACGGCTCCAACAATCGCGCGTGGCTTGGACACGGGGAGAATCCGTGGTCGCGGCCCAACTGCTTCCTGTGGAGCCCGAAGATCAAATACTGGGTGTGGATTTGCGGCCCGCCTTACCCGACGGACATGCCGCACAACTAGCGGCAGGCGACACGGGAGGCCCGGCGCTGCCTGCCGGGCGTGACCTCGCCTAGGCCGCGGCTGCCCGCGGCGGGTCCATCGACAGTTCGATATCGACGCTGAGCGTCGACACCGTCCCGTCGCGGTCCGCTCGAACGGTGACCTTGCCGGGATCGACCGGGACATGCTTGCGGATCACCGCGAGGATTTCCTCGCGCAGCACCGCAACCAGATCCGGTCGCCCGGTCATCGCTCGCTCATGGGCCAGGAGGACCTTCAGGCGGTCCCTGGCTACCGGCGCCGTGCGCCGCAGTTTGAAGAAACGCAACAGCATCAGGCTGCCCTCCGGAACAGGCCCCCAAACAAGCTTTTCTTGATCGTCGGCATCGCCATCTCGACGCTCTCGCCCTTGATGCGGCGGGCCGCGTCGGAATAGGCGCGGGCGGGTCCGCTCGACGGATCGGCAAGGACGACCGGCAGGCCAAGATTCGATGCCTTCAGCACCGACTGGCTCTCCGGGACGATGCCGATCAGCGGCAAGGACAGGATCTCGAGCACGTCGTCGATCGACAGCATGTCGCCGCGGGCGGCACGCGCGGGGTCGAAGCGCGTGACGAGAACGTGCTTCTCCATCGGTTCGCCGCGCTCGGCCTTCACGGTCCGCGCGTCGAGGAGGCCGATGATGCGGTCCAAATCGCGCACCGACGAAACCTCCGGATTGGTCACGACGATCCCCATATCGGCGTGACGCATGGCGAGATGCGCACCGCGCTCGATGCCGGCCGGGCTGTCGCAGATGACCCAGTCGAAGGCACCGCGGAGCAATTCGATGACGTCCTCGACGCCTTCCTCGGTCAGCGCGTCCTTGTCCCGCGTCTGCGAGGCGGCGAGGAGATGCAGCGTCTCCAGCCGTTTGTCGCGGATCAGGGCCTGGGAGAGCTTCGCCTGGCCCTGGATGACGTTGACAAAGTCGTAGACCACCCGCCGCTCGGCGCCGAGCACGAGGTCGAGGTTGCGCAGCCCCACGTCGAAATCGACCAGCGCCACCATGTCGCCGGCGGCGGCGAGCGCCGCGCCGAGGGCGGCCGAGGAGGTGGTCTTGCCGACGCCGCCCTTACCGGATGTGACTACGATAACCGTCCCCATTGCTTCCCCAGCTCCTTGGTTAGTCGAGAATGTCGGCAACGATCGCCTCGTTCCTCAGCCGAATCCGCACCGGCTTGCCGATCACCTCCGGCGGGCTCTGCTCGGCGGTCATGTAGTTACCGTCGATCGACACCAACTCCGCCTCGAACTTGCGGGCAAAGATCAGCGCACCGGGATTGCCGGTGGCGCCAGCCAGCACCCGGCCGCGGAGCGCGCCGTAGACGTGGATCGAACCGCCGGCGATCACCTCAGCGCCGGACGAAACCGCGCCGAGCAGGATGACGTCGCCTTCGGGGTGGAAGATCGACTGGCCTGAGCGGACCGGGCGGTCGACGATCAGGCCGCCCTTCGCGCCGCGCGCTTGCGCCGGGCCACGCGGGGCGCCGGGAAACTCGATCACCTTGGCCGAGTCCTTGCCGCTGCCCAGCGGTGCCAGCGCCGGGCCGACCCATGCCGGGTCGACGCCCTCGACGGCGATGACGCGGATCGAGCGCGCCTTCAGCGCGTCGATGAGCGCCTGCGTCTCGGTGCGGTCGGGCGTGAGGCGCGCAAGGTCGAGCACCACCGGCCGGTTGGCAAAGAAGGCGAAGGACTGACGGGCGACCGCGTCGAGGTCGGCGAGCCAGCCGGAAACCGGCGGCAGCGGCTCCAGCACGAAGGCGAGGAACGAGCGGCCGGCAAGTCGAATTCCGGAACTGGCGGCGAGGGCGAGGGACAAGGTCGTGTTAACCGTGGTTAATGAACGGTTAGCCAAGCTCGCCGCAACAGGGTTAACGGACCGTTAAGGACGGGCGCGGGCGGCGGATTTATTTGCGGCGGTCGCGCTTCACCGGCTCAAGAGCCACAGGATCAGTGACAGGACGATGCTGATGAGAATGCCGGTGGTGATCGGGAGATAGAGGCTGAAGTTGTCTCGCTCGATGAGGATGTCGCCGGGAAGCCGTCCGAGGCCGAGGCGCCCGAGCAACGGCCACAGCAGCCCGACCGCCACAATCACCAGGCCGAGAATGATCAACGTCCGGGACATGGGTCTGAGTTAGGGGCAGCAGCCTCGGTTCGCCAGGACGCCCGGGTCGGAGACCAATTTGATTCGCAGGGCGACGACCTGAGTTCTGTCGGCCCAACGGCGCCGGCGCGGACCTATGGCAGCGCCTTCGGCGTTTCGGGCTCCAACCCTTCCTCGTCGCGGACGGTGATCAGATGGAAGACGAGCCGCTCGCCGTCGATCACCAGACTGAGCTGTTGTTCGCCCGTCGGCAGCACCTCCGGCGGCGCGCCGCCGCGGCCCTCGACAACCCGCATGCCGGCGGTCATGGCGACGTCCGGCTCGGCGCCAGTCGGCCGCCGGTCGGCCCAGGCGATGCGAAACGGGCGGCCGGCGAGAGTGATCTCCATGTCGACGTCGACCGCGCCGAGCAGGTGGTCGCGCAGAACCCGGACGGCGCGCTGGAACTCGGCCTCGTCGCTGGTCGGCTCGGGGATGATGAGGTCGCGGGGCATGGGCCCAATCTACAGGCAAAAACCGCTATCCGGCGAGGGTTTCCCGCGCGTCTCCAACGCCGGGCGTCTTTCAGTCGCCTGACAGCATAGGGGAACGATGACGGCCGCGCGAACAACGGCCACGTCGCGCCCTTCCGCCGGCAGTCAGAGTGGCGTCGACGGGACCGAGCGGGTTCAGGGGAGGCGACCCGGGCTCAAGGACCGCCGGCTATCCGCCGGACGGATCGCCCAGATTTCAGGTTCGGCGACCGCTCTCTGCGGCCTGCGAATCGTTGCCGGGAGGAAGGACGGTCATTCCGGCATCGCGGAGAAGGCTCGCGTCGAGGTGTACGGGATCGATACGGTAGACCTGCGTGACGCCAGCCCGCCGCAGATGGATCATTGTGGCGACACGGCGCCAGGCGGCGAACGACAGATCCTCAATCAGTTCCTCGTCCGTATCGACATCGTAGGCGCCAGCCGGCTGGAGACCGTCGAATTCCACAGAGATGAAAGGGCCGGGTAAACGTGACGGTTTTCCGGGTCGTTCGCATTGTCATGGGATTTCCGATCTCCGCCGGGCGATGCCGCGGCGGTCAGGGAAGGGTGATCAAAATTCCGCCGCCGACAGGACGTAGAAGGTTCGCCGGCCGCGCGAATAGAGCCGGACGGCGACCTCAACGATACGGTCCCGGGCCCTGTCGAACGCGGCAAGTATTCCAGCCTCGGTCGCTTCTGTTCGCGGGTAGAGCCGGAAAAGCGCGTCCTGTTCCAGGAAGAATGAGACTTCGATCGTCCGGTCGTACCCCCAGAAGCGGACGCGACCCGACTCGGGGTCGTAACTGCGGCTAAGGTTCGGGAAGCTGAGGGTCATTTCCGCCGGCCTAGGACGGTTTCGGGGAGAACGGAAGACGCTCCCCCCGATGCCGGTTTATCTACGACTTCGCGGGGGCGGCTTCGCCCGACTTCTTCGCTGGCTCAACCGCCGGCTGGTTGGTCGCCGGGGCGGACTTTGTCTGCTCAGGCTTGGTTTCGTTGGAGGTCTTCTCGGGGGAGGCTGAAATGTTGCTGGTCATGAAAGGAGCCTTTCAAATTCAATCGCAATTATTTGCGACCTAATTAGAAGTAGTATCCGGACAATGCATTGCAAGGGCAAATCTTTAGCGGGTTGAAAGTGCTGGCGGCCAGCCGAATCGTAAGTGTTATTGAGAAAAAGACATAGGTACGATCCGATGGATGGCTTTGAAATCGCCTGGATATTTCGGACAACGCATCGTGTCTGCCGCGCGGCGTGGGGAAGAATGCGGATCAGCCTCTTCTGTAATGCATTGAAGAATATAATCTTTTTGCCTGCGCGAAAACCGCGGCGAGGCTTGTATCCGGGGGCCGGAAACCCTAAATTCAGTGATCAGATTCACCTGATTCCCGGTACTCCAATTGGCTGACGAAACACCACCCCGCGGGCCGGATGAACCCGGCGAGGGCATGACGCCCGGCATCGAGTCCGTCTCGATCACCGATGAGATGCGGCGGAGCTACCTCGATTACGCGATGAGCGTGATCGTCGCCCGCGCGCTGCCCGACGCCCGCGACGGGCTGAAACCGGTCCACCGCCGCATCCTCTATTCGATGCACGAGGCCGGCTACGACTGGAACAAGCCCTACAAGAAATCGTCGCGCGTCGTCGGCGACGTGATGGGCAAATACCATCCGCACGGCGACCAGGCGATCTACGATGCGCTGGTGCGGATGGCGCAGGACTTCTCCATGCGCCTGCCGCTGATCGACGGGCAGGGGAACTTCGGCTCGGTCGACGGCGATCCGCCGGCGGCCATGCGCTACACCGAGGTGCGGCTCGCCAAGGTGGCGCATTCGCTGCTCGAGGACATCGACAAGGACACCGTCGACTTCCAGGAGAACTACGACGGCTCCGAGCAGGAGCCGGTGGTCCTGCCGGCGCGCTTCCCTAACCTCCTCGTCAACGGCGCCGGCGGCATCGCCGTCGGCATGGCGACCAACATCCCGCCGCACAATCTCGGCGAGGTGATCGACGCGACCATCGCGCTGATCGACGACCCCGGCATCGATCTAGAGCGGCTGATGGAAATCATCCCCGGCCCGGATTTCCCGACCGGTGGCCTGATTCTCGGTCGGGCCGGCATCCGTTCGGCCTACGCCACCGGCACGCGGCTCGGTCTTGATGCGCGGCCGGGTCTCCACCGAGACCGTGCGCAAGGAGCGCGAGGCGCTGATCGTCACCGAGATCCCGTACCAGGTGAACAAGGCGACGATGATCGAGAAGATCGCCGAACTGGTGCGCGACAAGCGGATCGAAGGGCATCTCCGACATCCGCGACGAGTCGGACCGGCAGGGGATGCGCGTCGTCATCGAGCTCCGGCGCGACGCGATGGCCGACGTGGTGCTCAACCAGCTCTACCGCTTCTCGCCGCTGCAGACCTCCTTCGGCTGCAACATGGTGGCGCTGAACGGCGGTCGGCCGGAGCCGATGACCCTCAAGGACATGCTGCAGGCGTTCGTCGCCTTCCGCGAGGACGTCATCAGCCGGCGGACCCGCTACCTGCTCATGAAGGCGCGTGAGCGCGCCCACACCCTGGTCGGCCTCGCCATCGCCGTCGCCCATATCGACGAGGTGATCCGGATCATCCGCTCCTCGCGGGACGTCGCCGCGGCGCGCGAGGAACTGATGGGCCGCGCCTGGCCAGCGGAGCAGGTGGCGCCGCTCATCGCGCTGATCGACGATCCGCGCCACCGCATCGCCGAGGACGGCACGTACCGGCTGTCGGACGCCCAGGCGCGGGCGATCCTCGAATTGCGGCTCGCCCGGCTGACGGCGCTCGGCCGCGAGGAGATCGGCGAGGAACTGGAGAAGATCGCCGCCGAGATCACCGACTATCTCGACATCCTGCGCTCGCGGCAGCGGGTGCAGACCATCATCAAGGACGAGCTCGCCGCGATCCGCGACGAGTTCGCCACGCCGCGGCGGACCGAGATCGTCGACGCCGGCATCGAGCTCGAGGACGAGGACCTCATCCAGCGCGAGGACATGGTGGTGACCGTCACCCACGCCGGCTGGATCAAGCGGGTGGCGCTCGACACCTACCGGGCCCAGCGGCGCGGCGGCAAGGGCCGCACCGGCATGGCGATGAAGGAGGAAGACTTCGTTAATCGCGTCTTCGTTGCCAACACCCATACGCCGGTGCTCTATTTCTCGTCGCGCGGCATCGTCTACAAGGAAAAGGTGTGGCGGCTGCCGCTTGCGGCACCGAATGCGCGGGGCAAGGCGCTGGTCAACCTCTTGCCGTTGCAGCCGGGCGAGTGGATCACCTCGATCCTGCCCTTGCCGGAGGACGAGGACAGCTGGGCGGCGCTCGACGTGATGTTCGCCACCACCAGCGGGCGCGTGCGGCGCAACAAGCTTTCCGACTTCGTCCAGGTGAACCGCAACGGCAAGATTGCCATGAAGCTCGAAGACGGTGACGGCATCGTCGGCGTTCAACTGTGCACGGAGGCACAGGACGTGCTGCTCACCACCGCGCTAGGCCAGTGCATCCGCTTCTCGGTCGACGAGGTGCGGGTGTTCAAGGGCCGCGATTCGACCGGGGTGCGCGGCATCGCGCTCGGCGAGGGCGACCGGGTTATCTCCATGGCGATCCTCCATCACTTCGAGGCGGATTCGGCCGCGCGCACCGCCTTCCTCAAGATGAGCCGTGCCGTGCGCGGCGAAGGCGAGACCGAGGAAGCCGTTGCCGAGGCCGAGGGCGAGGAGACGGCAGGCGCCGGCGAACTGAGTCAGGAGCGGTATGCCGAGATGAGCGCCGCCGAGCAGTTCATCCTCACCGTCTCAGAGAACGGCTACGGCAAGCGCACCTCGTCCTTCGAGTACCGGACCACCGGCCGCGGCGGCAAGGGCATCGTGGCGATGGTGGTCAACGAGCGGAACGGGCCGCTTGTCGCATCCTTCCCGGTCGAGGCCAACGACCAGATCATGATGGTATCCGACGGCGGCCAGATCATCCGCATGCCCATCGACGACATCCGCATCGTCGGCCGCGGCACGCAAGGGGTTATTGTCTTCTCCACCGCAGAGGACGAGAAGGTGGTCTCGGTCGAGCATCTCGGCGAGGACGAGGAAGACGCGGCGGGCGAGGACGAAGCGCCGTCGAACTAGGCGTGGTCTATCTACTCCGGCCTTGAAACAAGAATCGGCCCGCCTGCGTGGCGCAGGCGGGCAATTCCCAAAAAGGAGCCGTCGGGACAAACCGGCGGCTCAGTAGTCTTGGGGGACTCTTTTTGGGGCGAATGCCCCGTACTGTTCAGTTGCTCGCCACCGAGGTGACGGGAACGCGCGTCAAAACCGAGAGGTGGTCGCCACGATGCTCGATCGTCATGTAGCGCTGGCTGTCGGGCGCGGCGTTGGCGATCGGGAGCCGGTCGGCCTTGGCGGCGCTCGGGTTCGCCGCGTCGTAGGTGGCGACGCTGGCGACTGCGACGACGATGGTCGCTGCCAGAGCGGTCGCTGCGACTGTCGTGTGGATCCAGATGGTCATTGTCATCTCCTGCCGGAACCTGGCCTGTTGTCCGTCGGATTGTTTCTCTTCCCGGCTGAACGCGTGCCCACGGCTCCGTTCATTTGGTGTTCAGGTTGGCCTGCGGTCGATTACTGGAAGGCAGTGGCGAAGCGATCGGCCAAGCCGGCGTCGGCCGCGGTCAGCTTGAGCTCGGCGCCCGGACCCGGATTGTCAGCCGAGACGTAGCGGACGTCGTGCTGCGGCCCGCCCTCGAGGCATTCAGCGGGGATCCTGGGCCATGCCGCCTGCTCGCAGGTGGCGGCCAGATCGGTTTCTTTCGTTTCGCCGCGGAGGGTGGCACCCGTGATACCGGCTGCGGCGGTCGCGGCAAAGGCGACTGCAACGAGCGTCTGGCGGATCCTGGTGTTCATCTTCCCTACCTCCATCTCGGCCGGCCTGTGTTCCGGCCTCGTCGAACCAACGACCATGATTGGAAGATAGTTCCGTTTATTGGCCCCCACAGTGACTTCGGTCACAAACGGTGTGTGACTCGGATCACACAGTTGAAATCCCTTACGTGGTGCCGACTGCATGCTGAAACCTTGCGCCGTTCGAGCAGGCGCGTGACGTCTTGCCGATATCCCGGCGACCGGCTAGACAGCGCTACTGCAGCTACCGGTCACACCCGCGGGCGCCATGACCCGAATCGCCATCTATCCCGGCACGTTCGATCCCTTCACCAACGGCCACCTGGACATCCTGACGACGGCGCTGTCGTTGGCTGACGAGCTGGTCGTGGCGATCGGCGTGCATCCGACCAAGACGACGATGTTCTCCCTCGACGAGCGAACGGCGATGATCGGCGACGCGATCGCTGGGCTTCCCGGCAAGCAGGCAGCCCGCGTGACGGTCACGTCCTTCGACGGCCTGACCGTCGCCGCCGCGACGGATGCCGGGGCAACGCTGATCATTCGCGGCCTTCGCAACGCTGCCGACTTCGACTACGAGATGCAGATGGCGGCGACCAATGCGGTGCTCGCGCCGCAGGTCAGAACCGTGTTCGTGCCGGCGTCGCCGGGCTCGCGTCACATCACCGCCACTCTGGTCCGGCAGATCGCTGGCATGGGCGGTGACGTCTCGCCATTCGTGCCGGCCGCCATTGCGCAGAGGCTGAGAGACAAGGCCGAGCGTCGGAACGATTAAGCGCAAAGCCGGAAAGATCCATGCTGCTGTCGAAGATCATCCTTCCGGCATTCGGGCTCGCCGTGGCGACCGCTTGTCCGGCGCTCGCCACGGAAACCGTCTCGTGCACCGGTGCCGACGACCCGGACGTCGTGGTGGAGATGAACCTCGGGCAGGGATTGCCGGCCGACCGGCCGAACTGGATACGCGTCACCACGCCGGGCGGCACGTGGAGCACGCTGGAAATCGACCAGGCGACGCCGGTTTCGCTCTACCAGTCCTTCGACGACAGCCGGTCGCTGTCGATCGATCTTGCGGATGAGAACGTCGAGTCGATGGCGATCTCCATCCGCATCCTTACCGCCAAGGAGGGCGACCAGGTCCTGCGTGTCGGGTACCTGCATGTCCTCGGCGAATCCCTCCATCCCATTGTCTGCGATTTTGGTGATTCAGAATGATCAAACATGTGACTGCAGCCCTGACTGCCCTGTTCCTCCTCCTGCCGGCGATCGCGCATGCCGCGCAGCTCGATCCGGAAAACACTCTGATCATGAAGCTCCCCTATGGCGAGGTGATCATCCAGCTTCGTCCGGACCTGGCGCCGAACCAGGTCGAGCGGGTCAAGAAGCTGACACGGCAGGGCTTCTATGACGGCACGCCCTTTCACCGGGTGATCGAAGGATTCATGGCCCAGGGTGGCGATCCGACCGGCACCGGCACCGGCGGCTCCGACCTCCCCGATCTCAAGGCCGAATTCACCAACGCCAATTTCGGCCGTGGCGCGATCGGCGCCGCGCGCTTGCCGGATGATCCGAACACCGCCAATTCCCAGTTCTTCATCTGCTTCCAGGACTGCAGCGACCTGAATGGCCAGTACACCCTGTGGGGCCAGGTGGTGAAGGGCATGGAGTATGTCGACAAGCTGAAGCGGGGCGAGCCGCCGCAGAATCCCGACCACATCATCTGGATGAAGGTGATGGCCGACACTAACTGAGATGGCGAGAAAGCAGAGAGGAGAGCCGAATGGCTGAAGGACGCGACCCGGAAAACACCCTGGTGATGGAGACATCGCAGGGGACCACAGTAATCGAGCTTCGCCCCGACCTTGCCCCCAACCACGTGGCGCGGATCAAGGAACTGACGCGGCAGGGCTTTTATGACGGAATCGTCTTCCACCGCGTGATCGACGGCTTCATGGCCCAGACCGGCGACCCGACGGGCACCGGGCGCGGCGGCTCAGGGGTCAACCTCAAGTCGGAATTCAGCGGCGAGAAGCACATCCGGGGCACCTGCTCGATGGCCCGTTCGGCCAACCCGGATTCGGCCGACAGCCAGTTCTTCATCTGCTTTGCCGAATCGCCATGGCTTGACCGCGAATACACGGTGTGGGGTCAGGTCGTCGAAGGCATGGAGAACATCGGAGCTGCAGCACCGTCGTCCCCATCGAAGCCATCGACCGTTTCATCGCCGAAGCACCGCGCCGCAAGCCGGCGGCGGCCGCCCCCTCTACAAAAGGAGCCTGACCATGGGCGTTCTCAATCTCATTCCGACCCGCAAAATCCGGGGCGGGTTCTCCAAACGGTCTGACCAGGTCGATTTCTCCCGGCGCGAGGTCAGGCAATATTCTCTCTGCCGGGCCATCCTGGCCAACGTCACCAATGACTGGTCTCGCGCCGGCTTCGAGCTCGAATGATCGAAAGACATCGAGACCCGTACCGGCCGGCCGCCTCGCGGGTTCTACATGCCCTCGAACCTCCCGGTCGCGCCGACCCGGGCGGAGGCCGACGCGATGGAGATGGCAGCGCGCCGTGTCGAGAACGCAGTACGCGCGGCATCGGGCATTCGCGTTTCCATCGCCGGGAAAACTCACCGTGGGAGCGGTATTGGCGGTTTCAACCCTGTGTATATAGGCGGTGTACACCTGTGTGGTGCCATCCTCGGCGGTCACCGTGAAATCCACCCCCTTGATCGGGACCTAAGAAGAGGCCGGTGGTCCCGGAGGCCGGACTTACCGTCGCGCAGGAGAAACGTCAATCCTCGGTATTAGCTGCGATATATTGACAGTTGAAGCGATGTTGACATGTATATCCGTTCCGTCGAAATTCCCGATCGCATCCTCGCTCAGGTTCGCCGCCGTATTGTCCATAACAAAAAATGAAACTCAGTATATCCTTCTCGCTCGAAGGCGGGTCAAAACTCAACGTGACGGTGTATTCCGCCGTCAGGCCCGATTCCGATGTAACGGTGTACACCGTATCCGACGAGAAATCCCGCGCTACGCCCGATTCGGGCGCAATCGTTGCCCAGTCTGAAATAACGATAGTCGGGGTCAGTAACGTGCCGGAGGCAACCGGCACCGTGGCCGTAATGGTGTGACCGTCGATGTTCGCAGCGATATCTTCCGCAAATGGATTATCCGTTCCTCCGGCAAAAACAAAGCTAGTAATCTCGTTTTCATCGGAAAGCAAGGCAGTTATCGTTTCTACCTTAAACCGTTCGAAATGAGCCAAAAACCGTCCGGAGCCAAATGTTCCGCTGACATCGTAGGACTTTCTTCATCCCCGGATGCCGAGCGTTGATCTCGCCGACCAGATTAGGGCCTTCCTCGCCGAACGATACGCCGTCGAACAGCAGCACGGGGCGCGGATCGTCTTTGACACAAGCCTCCAATTCATTCTGGTGGGATATCGTGCACACTTCGCAACCCAGGCGGCGCAGTTGCTCGGCCTGCTCTCCGGCCGCGGCGGCGTTCCGGCTCAACAACGCCACGCGGCGGAGCGAGCAATGTTCCAACTCCTCGTCCAGCCGAGTCGGCGAGATGCAGGCTATCCAGCCCCGGCCGCAGGGATCGTCCAACAGGGCCGACGGATCGGCGCCGAGCGAGTCGTTCACCGACACGACCACGCCCGACAGCGGCGCGGGAACGATTTGCTCGGGCTTCTCCGCGATACTCATGGAAGCCAGCGGCAATCCCTGATAGACGACTTCGCCGATCCGCGGCAGGCGGACGGCGTCGATTTTCGAGCGACCGGGCTCGACGGCCATCGCCCCGGCCCGGACCACGCCCCCGGCGGCCGCTTGATGCCAGGCGTTGCGGTAAAAATAGATGGGCGTTTTCGACGCCGCTGCGTCCGCGGGCGATTCGACGGCCTCGGGCTTACCGTTTCCGTTGCCCCCGCTGCCGTGCAGCAGGCGATGCACCGCCTGGGAAATCTCTTCCGGCGTGAACGGCTTGGTGACATAATCCGACGCGCCCAACCGCACGGCCGAGGCCGCGTTGGGGACGCTGGGGTAGCCGGTCATCAACACCACCGGCACGCCCGGCTTTTCCTTCCGCAATGCCTCGAGGAAATGGAGGCCGTCCATCTCGGGCATTTTGATGTCCAGCAGAATGGCGGCGAAATCGTCCCCGGTCGCCAATTTCAGGCCTTCACTCGCGTTGCTGCATTTTTTGACGGCGAAACCCTGGCGGGAGAATATCCGCCGGCAACCTTCGCAAATCGCATCCTCGTCGTCCACGACCAGAAGTGTCGGTTCGGTTAACATGAGTAGTCCCTCGTTGGGCGAGTGTGTGACCCACGGATCGAATAACACCGTGTTGCTCGATCGTCGATCGAGTGGATATGCAAAGTGCGTGCCAAACCGGAAACCTCGCCTGTCCTGGACGATAAAATGCTGCGAAGAGCACAATATCCTTATACCGCGGCAATTTAGGCCGGAAAAATACGCCGCTGCTCCTGGCACAACCGAGCGAGAAGAAAGAATTACACGTATGAAACGGCCATACACTGTATGCGCCGGACGCCGTGGCGGCCCTGCTTGATAGGCTGTTAGGAAACCCCGTCGGCCGAAAGATCATGCTTCCGCATTAGTGCGTGCAGGTTGGTCCGCTGGATGCCGATCTCGTCGGCCGCGCGGGTGACGTTTCCTTCGCAACGTTTCAGGGCGTTGCTGATGAAACGGCGTTCCAAGTCCTGAACTGCCGCGTCGCGGACATGCTGTTTGAGTTGCTTGAACTCCTCCCAGGTGTTCGGCAGCGAGGCGTCGCCGGCCGTGCGCAGCGGAACTTGCCGAATCTCGTCGGGCAAATGAGACGGCTCGATGCGCTCCTGATCGCAGAGGATGGCCAGCCGCTCGACGATGTTGCGCAGCTCGCGGACGTTGCCCGGCCAACGGTAGTTTTCCATCAGGCACAGTGCTTCGGCCGAAAATCCCTTGACCGAGACCTGGTTTTTCGCACAGAAGCGTTCCAGGAATGTGATTGCCAGCCGCGGAATATCGCCCTGGCGATCGCGCAGCGGCGGCAGATATATCGGCACGACGTTCAAGCGGTAGTAGAGGTCCTCGCGGAAAGTGCCCTCGCGGACCATTTCGGTCAGGTCGCGGTTGGTGGCGGAGATCAGGCGGATGTCGATGTCGCGTTCGTCGGTGTCGCCGACCTTTTTCACCCGCCGCGTTTCCAGCGCCCGCAGCAGTTTCCCCTGCGTTTCCAGGCTGAGGTTGCCGATTTCGTCGAGGAAGAGCGTGCCTTTGTGGGCGGCCTCGAAGAGGCCCTGTTTCGTGGCCACGGCCCCGCTGAACGAGCCTTTCACGTGGCCGAACAGTTCGCTTTCCAGCAGGGTCGGGGCCAACGCGCTGCAATCGCAGGCCATCAGCGGGTGGTCCTTCCGCCGGCTGAGCCGATGAATCGCCCGGACGAAGACCTCCTTGCCCGTCCCGCTCTCGCCGATCAGCAGGACCGTGCCGTCGGTCGGGGCCACGCGCCGGGCCAGCGCGAACACCCGCTCCATCGCCCGGCTCTCGCCGATGATGCCCTCGAATCCCTGATGAATCTCCAACTCCTGCCGCAGGGCGACGTTTTCGTGTATCAGCCGGGAATGCTCCCAGGCTCTCTCGACGGCCATTTTCAGTTGCGCGGGCGAAAACGGCTTGCTCACGTAATCGTGGGCGCCCTGCTTCATAGCCTCGACGGCGGACTCGACCGTGGCGTAGCCGGTGATGACGATCACCTCGGCCGGAACGCCGGCCGCCCGGATTTGCCGGAGGATTTCCATGCCGCCGACGCCCGGCATCATCAGGTCGAGCAGGACGATGTCAAAATCGCCGGTCAGGGCGGCCTGCAATCCGGCCTCGGGATTCTGATGGAAAACGACCTCGTGCCCTTCGGTTTCCAGCGTCCGACGGCAGCTCAAACCGACCGCCGATTCGTCGTCGATCACCAGAATGCGGAGGTTTTGCGGGTGAGATTCATTCATATTGGCGGGTGCGTTCATAATTATATTTGTCTCACTCCGAGCACAAAGCCGCGACCGTTGGTCGCGCCGAGCGTGTGTGAAAATACGTGTATTATACCAGTGCCGAGGGCGCGACCAACGGTCGCGGCTTTAGGATGTCATTATCGGGAAAGAGATGGTAAACGTGGTTCCTTGCCCCACTTGGCTGTGCACCTTCATCTCGCCGTCGTGCAGTTCGACTATGCCGTGGCTGACGCTCAGCCCCAATCCGGTCCCCTTGCCCACGTCTTGGGTGGTGAAGAACGGCTCGAAGATCCGATCGATGTGTTCCGGCTTGATTCCGCGACCGGTGTCGGCGACCTCCAGGACGACGCGGCCGTCCGAGGCGGCTGGTGCGGATGTCGAGTTTCCCGCCGTCGGGCATGGCGGTGCAGGCGTTCAGCGAAAGGTTCAGCAGGACCTGCTGTAGTTGGTTCATGTCGCCGCTGATTTCCGGCAAGTCGGGCTGCAAGTGCTCGCCGATCGCCACGTGCTCGAACTTCTTCTGATTGGCGATCAGCCGCACCGTCCGCCGCACCACGTCGTTCAGGTCCAGCGGCTCCATCAGCACCGGTCTTTCGCGGGCGAAATCGAGCAGGCCGCGGACGATGTCGGCCGCGCGGGTGGTCTCGTGAATGATTAGATCAAGGTCTTCCCGGTCCTCGTCGGTCGTGTGCGGTTTGTCGTGCAAGAGGTGCGAGAACGTGAGGACGGCCGTCAGCGGATTGTTGATTTCATGGGCCACGCCGGCCGCCAGCCGCCCGATCGAGGCCAGTTGCTCCGCGCGAGTCACCTGGTTGTGCAGGGCCTGCTTGATCCGCTCCTCGCGTTCGACGACGGCGTCGGCCATGTAATCGACGGCCTGGCAGAGCGATCCGATCTCGCCCGGCGGACGAATGCCGACCCGCGCCGACATGTCGCCGGCGATCACTTTTTTCGACATGTCCAGGATCTTTCCGATCGGCCGCATCACGACCATCGTCACCAGATAGATCAGCAGCAGACTGGCCACGGTGGCCGCGGTCATCAGCAGCAGGAAGCGCAGCGTGAGGGTCGTCTCCGCTTTTTTGAATGGGGCCTCGAGCAGGCCGACGTAGAGGGCCCCGATGACGTGCCCGCCGGGATTGCGGATTGGCTCGTAAGCGGTGATGTACCAGTCGTTTACGACGAAGGCCGGCTTGGCCCACACGCCGCCCGCGACCGATCACCTCGTCATAAACCGTCTGGCTCATGCGGGTGCCGACCGCCCGGGTCCCGTCGGCATTGACCACGTTCGTGGCGATCCGCAGATCGCCCTGGAAAATGGTGACTGTGCCGATGTCCTTGCCTTCGTAGGTCTCGTTGGGGAAGACCTCGCGTTTGATCGAATCGACCAATTCGTATCGGCGGCTCAACAGATCGCCGCCGAAGAGAATGCCGATCAGCTTTCCGTGCTCGTCCCGGAGCGGCACGGCGGCCGCCGCGGCCATGCCGTCCGAAACCGGTTGCTTCTCGTTCGCGGGCGGAATAAATTTTGCCCGATCGACCAGTGCCTGGCCCTCGCGGGCCAACTCGGCGGCCGGCAGAAGGATACTGCCGCGCGCCGGTTTTCCCTGTTTGATGACCTCGGCGACCAGGGGATTGCCCGTCAGGCTGTCGCCCAACTGAGTGGGATTGTTGACCCGATACAGCACAGTTCCGTCTGCGTCGAGCAGGGCCAGAATATCAGTCCCGGCCACTTTCTGAACCCTTTCAAGCCACGGTTTCAACTCGCCAAGTTGGTGCGATTTGAGCGGCGCGACGAGCGTCTGATCGAGTGCGGCGATGCTAAGTTCCGAGGAAATTCGCCCGAGGTGATCGTCATACGCCGCCCGAGCGGAATTCAGGTCCAGGCGGACCCGGTTCTGCACTTCATCGATCCACATCCGCTCCAAATAGACGACGTGGACGAGCGAGAGGAGCGAATTGGCGACCAGGATGGCAGCGATGGCACCCATCGTCAATTTGAAGCGGATCGACATGCAGCACCTCGACTAATAGTCCACTGCCCCGACTGCTAATACAGCCGATACAGTGTATGGCCCAATCATACACTCGGGAGCCCCTCCACACAAGCAGACAAATTCCTGGGCAAGGCCACCCGCCTCCCAATTACAAGCCAGGAAAATGGCCTATTTCCAGAGGGAATACGACTTAACGAACGCCCAGCCGACTTCGCCGAACGGACCGGCCTCTGGTTTCCGGCGGCGGTTTCCAAACCCTGGCACGATTCTTGCATATCCACAACGCATCTGAGTCTCTTGGCACAAACCGAAAAGAGAGGACGCACGGTGACGACCGACCTCGAAGCGATATTCCAGAGCTATCCCAACGCTACGCGCGACGCCTTGATACCGATTCTCCAGGAAGTGCAACAGGAGCAAGGCTATTTGTCGCGCGATGCCGTGGTGCAAATCGGCAAACATTTGCGACTCCCGGTCAGCAAAATTTACGGCGTGGCGACATTTTACAATCAGTTTCGCTTCCAGCCGCAGGGACGCAATCACGTCCAGGTCTGCCGCGGCACGGCCTGCCACGTCAAAGGCTCGGCCGCCATCCTGGAAACGATCAAACGCGAGCTGGGCGTCGAGCCGGGCAAAACCACCCGCGACGGCGAGTTCAGCCTCGAAGTCGTGGCTTGCATCGGCGCTTGCGGACTGGCCCCGGTGATCTGCATCAACGGCGAGTTCCACGCCGGGGTCAGCACCAAGACGGTCGCCAAGATTATTGACTCCTATCGAAGAAAGGCGCCTGGGAATGACGGCAATGAAGCTGCCTGAACTGCTCTCCTGGATGGTCGACGGCCCGAGCGGCCGATCACGTCCGAAGCCCGGCAACGCGAGCGCCGCCTGGCCGAGCTGCGCCGCGACGACGTCGAGCGCCCGACCGTGTACGTCGGCGCCGGAACCTGCGGGCTCGGCGCCGGCGCCAAGGAGACCCTGGCCGCCGTGCACGAATATCTCGACGGCCGCGAGATCAAGGCCGACGTGGTCATGGTCGGCTGCATCGGCCTGTGCTCGTTCGAGCCGTTGGTCGATGTGCAACTCCCCGGCCGCAACCGGGTCTGCTTCCAAGCGAATCACGGCCGATCGGGCGGCGCCGCTGCTCGACGCGGTTTTGGCCGGCAAGATCGACGAAAAAGCGGCCATCGGCCAATTCCGCAACGAGCGGCTGGAACCGTGGCCCGACGTCCCTTTCCTGGACGAACATCCCTTTTTCGCCCCGCAAACTCGCTGGGTGCTGGCCAATTGCGGACTGATCGATCCCGCGCAGATCGAGGAGTACATCGCCCGGGGCGGCTACCAGGCGTTGGTGAAAGTGCTCCGCGACGCTTCGCCCGGACGCGCTCTGCGACATGGTCGAGCGGAGCGGTCTGCGGGGCCGCGGCGGCGGCGGATTCCCCACCGGCAAAAAATGGAAGTTCGCCCGGGCGTCCAAAGGAGACGCGAAATATCTGATCTGCAACGCCGACGAGGGCGACCCCGGGGCGTTCATGGATCGGGCCGTCATCGAAAGCGATCCGCACCGGCTTGCTCGAGGGCATGGCCATCGCCGCCTATGCCATCGGCGCGGCCAAGGCCTACGTCTACATCCGTGCCGAGTATCCGTTGGCCATCAAGCGGCTGCGGGCAGCCATCGCCCAAGCCGAAGTCAAGCGAACTGATCGGCGACAATATCCTCGGCACGGATTTCAATCTTCAGATCGTCATCAAGATGGGCGCCGGGGCGTTCGTCTGCGGCGAGGAAACCGCGCTGATCAACAGCATCGAAGGGCGTCGCGGCATGCCGCGGCCGCGCCCGCCGTTCCCCGCCGTCAGCGGCCTGTTCGGCAAGCCGACGATCATCAACAACGTCGAAACGCTGGCCAATCTGCCCACGGTCGTTGTCGATCGGGGCCGACGCGTTCGCCGCCCTGGGCACCGACGACCAGCAAGGGGACG
The DNA here is from genome assembly GCA_963710805.1 of uncultured Alphaproteobacteria bacterium. GTDB lineage: Bacteria > Pseudomonadota > Alphaproteobacteria > Rhizobiales > Kaistiaceae > Bauldia. Next base: position 213,765 of record CAVQBS010000052.1, read on the forward strand.
AAGGTCTTCGCCCTCTCCGGCAAGGTCGTCCGCACCGGGCCTGGTCGAAGTCGCCATGGGCACGCCGATCCGCAAGATCGTCTTCGACATCGGCGGCGGCATTCCCGACGGCAAAGCCTACAAGGCCGTGCAGATCGGCGGCCCCTCGGGCGGCTGCATCCCCGCCCAGCACCTCGACATCGACGTCGATTACGAATCGCTGAAGACGGTCGGGGCCATCATGGGCTCCGGCGGCCTGGTCGTCATGGACGAAGACACCTGCATGGTCGACGTGGCCAAGTTCTTCATGGACTTCATCCAGCGCGAAAGCTGCGGCAAGTGCATCCCCTGCCGCGAAGGCACCCGGCGCATGTTGGAAATCCTCGAACGCATCACCCGGGGCCGGAAGAGAGAGCAAGGCATCGACGCGCTCGAGCGATTCAAGAGCGTGCTGCATCTGCAGAGTCTGGCCGAAACCATCCGCGACACGAGCCTCTGCGGGCTGGGGCAAACGGCGCCCAATCCGGTGCTCAGCACGCTGCGGTGGTTCCGCGACGAATACGAGGCGCACATCTACGATCGCCAATGTCCGGCGGCCGTCTGTGCCGAGCTGGTCACGTATTCGATCGACGCGGACAAATGCCGCGGCTGCACGCTGTGCGTGAAGAAGTGCCCGGCCGGGGCGATCTGGGCGCCGCCAAGTCGCCGCATCACATCGTGGTCGAGAAGTGCATCGGCTGCGGCAGTTGCCTCGACGCGTGCCGTTTCGACGCCGTCGTCAAACAATAATTTTCGGTCCATGTTGGGGTGGCAGTTGTGCTGCCACCCCGTGGACCCGTGGCAGAACAGGAGTGGCAGTACAACTGCCACCCCAACGAAATCGGACCAACCGTCGTGAGAGCGTCACCCGCCCTCACCCCCGGCCCCTCTCCCAGTGGGAGAGGGGAGAAATGAGTGGAATCCCAGATGATTACGATCGAAGTCAACGGGCGAACGATCGAGGCCGAAAAGGGCGAAATGCTGCTCGCCGCGCTGCGGCGGGCGGGAATCAAGGTCCCCACGCTCTGCCACATCGACGGTCTGCCGCCCAGCGGCGCCTGCCGAATGTGCGTGGTCGAGATCGAGGGCCAGCGGGGCCTGGTCCCCAGTTGCGCCTTCCCCGTCGCCGAGGGCATGAAGGTCCAGACCCATTCGCCCCGGGCCGTCGCGCGCGGAAGACGATCGTCGAGCTGCTCCTGGCCAACCATCCGGACGACTGCCTCTATTGCAGCCGGAACGGCAATTGCCAATTGCAGGCACTTGGCCGAAGAACTGGGCGTCCGGCAACGCCGCTTCGCCGGCGACCGCACCCGGCACTACATCGACACCTCCAGCCCCTCGATCGTCCGCGATCCGGCCAAGTGCATCCTCTGCGGCAAGTGCGTCCGGGTCTGCGAGGAGGTGCAGCGCGTGGCGGCCATCGACTTCATCGGCCGCGGCTCGAAAACCAAAATCGGCACCGCCTTCGACGAAGGGCTGAACGTGTCGAGTTGCATCAACTGCGGGCAGTGCATCGCCGTTTGCCCCACCGGCGCCCTGCGCGAGATCGAGTCACATCAAGGAAGTGCTGGCGGCCTTGAACGATCCGGACAAGGTGGTGGTCGTGCAACACGCCCCGGCCGTGTCGGTCACCCTCGGCGAGGAGTTCGGCCTGCCGCCCGGGCGCGGACGTGATCGGCGCGATGACCGCGGCCTTGCGGCGGCTGGGCTTCGACCGTGTCTTCGACACCGGTTTCACGGCCGACCTGACGATCATGGAAGAAGGCTCCGAACTGGTGCAGCGCCTCACCAACGGCGGCCGGCTGCCGATGCTCACCAGTTGCTCGCCCGGCTGGATCAAGTTCGTCGAGACGCAGTATCCCGATTTCCTCGAAAACCTCTCGACCTGCAAAAGCCCGCAGCAGATGATGGGGGCCATCGTGAAGAGCTACTTCGCCGAGCGCGAGGGGCTTCAGCCGTCGCGGATTTACAGCGTCAGCGTCATGCCCTGCACGGCGAAAAAGTTCGAGGCCGGACGGCCCGAGATGGGCCGCGACGGGCTGGCCGACGTCGACGCCGTGCTGACCACCCGCGAATTGGCCCAGTTGATCCGCATGCACGGTCTGAGCCTGGCCGACATGCCCACGGACACGGCCGACACGCCCTTCGGCCAGCGGACCACGGCCGGCAAACTCTTCGGCGCCAGCGGCGGCGTGATGGAGGCCGCCATCCGCACGGCCCATTATCTTGTGACCGGCCGGGAACTGGAAAACCTCGATCGTCGAAGCGGTCCGCGGCCTGGACGGCGTCAAGGAAGCCCGCGTCGAAATCGACGGCATGAAGCTGGGCGTGGCCGTGGTCAGCGGGCTGGGCAACGCCTGCCGACTGCTCGACCAGATCCGCGCCGGCCGCGACGATCTGCACTTCATCGAGGTGATGACCTGCCCCGGCGGCTGCATCGGCGGCGGCGGGCAGCCGATCGGCGCCGACGCGACCGTCCTGCGGGCCAGAATGCAGTCGCTCTACCAGATCGATGCAAAAGAGCCGGTCCGGGCGTCGCATCACAACGCGGCCGTCGAGCGGCTGTATGCCGAATACCTGGAAAAACCGCTGGGAGAAAAGAGCCACCGCCTGCTGCATACGCGTTACGACCCAGCGCGACGTGCATGAGATGGGAACTCGGACAAACTAACCTCCCTGTGAGTCTCCGCATGAGTCGTTCATCACCACCGTCAAGGAACGCTGCCGCATGTGCTACACGTGCGTGCGGGAGTGTCCGGTCAAGGCGATTCGCATCTCCAACGGCCAGGCGCAGGTCGTCGGCGATCGCTGCATCGCCTGCGGGAACTGCGTGCGGATTTGCTCGCAGCACGCCAAGCAGATGCACCTGACCATCGACGACGTGCGGGCACTGCTCCGCTCGGGGTCGCGCGTGGCGGCGTGTCTGGCCCCCAGCTTTCCCGCCGAGTTCACCGAAATCGAATACCCCCGCCTCGTCGGCATGATCCGAAAATTGGGCTTCGAGTTGGTCGTCGAGGTGTCGTTCGGCGCCGACCTGGTCGCCCGGGAATATCGCAGATTGCTGGCGGCGAACAACGGCGGGCATTTCATCTCCACTACTTGCCCGGCAATCGTCGGCTACGTCGAGCGGTATTACCCGGAGTGCGTCGACCGGCTGGCCCCGATCGTCTCGCCGATGGTGGCCACCGCCCGGGCGCTGCGCAAACTGCACGGCGACGACCTGAAAATTGTCTTTATCGGGCCGTGCATCGCCAAGAAGGTCGAGGCGCAGTGCGAGCAGGTGGCCGGCGAAGTGGACGCCGTCCTGACCTTTCCCGAATTACAGCGGATGTGCGACGCCGAGCGGATTCTTCCCCACGCCGTCGAGCCCAGCGATTTCGACCCGCCGCACGGCGCGGCCGGCGGGCTGTTCTCCGTCAGCCGCGGCATCCTGCAGGCCGCCGAACTGAAGGAAGACCTGATGACCGGCGAGGTCGTCGCCACCCAGGGCCGAAGCCACATGCTCGAAGCCATCAAGGAGTTCGCCGAAGGCGATCTCGGCTCGAGGCTGCTCGAAGTCCTCTGCTGCGAAGGGTGCATCATGGGGCCGGGCGTGATCAGCGATCTGCCCATGTTCAACCGCCGCCGCCGCGTGCGGACCTACGTCTGCAACCGCATGGAAAAGCTCGACCGGGAGCAATGGCACAAGGACCTTGACCGCTTCGCCGACCTGGACCTTTCCCGCGGTTTCCGGGCGAACGACCAGCGGATTCCCACCCCCGACGCGGCCGAACTGGCGGCCATCATGCACCGCATGGGCAAACACGCGCCGGAGGACGAGTTGAATTGCGGGGCTTGCGGCTACGACACCTGCCTGGAACACGCCATCGCCATTCACAAGGAACTGGCCGAAAGCGAGATGTGCCTGCCGTATACGATCGATCAGCTCCGCGTCGCCCTGACCGAGTTGAAATCGTCGCACGAACAGTTGGCCACCACGCAGGAAGCCCTGATGCAATCGGAGAAACTGGCCGGCATGGGCCAACTCGCCGCCGGCATCGCCCACGAAGTGAACAATCCCCTGGGCGTGGTGCTGATGTACGCGCACCTGCTGCTGGACGATTGCGCGGAGCAGTCGAAAATCCGCGAGGATTTGGTGATGATCGCCGAACAGGCGGACCGCTGCAAGAAGATCGTGGCCGGGCTGCTCCATTTCGCCCGACAGAACAAGGTCTGCCGCGCGCCCGTGGACATCCGCAAGCTCATCGACCGCACGATGCAAACGGTGAACGTGCCGAAAACGATCGCCGTGCGAATCGAGCACGCCGCCGCCGATCCGATCGTGGAGATCGACCGCGATCAGATCGTTCAGGTATTGACCAATCTGGTGACAAACGCCATCGCGGCCATGGAAGGCAACCGCGGGACGCTGACGATTCGCGCCGAGGGCAACGAGAACGACGTTCGCCTCTCGGTGGCGGACACCGGAACGGGCATCCCACCCGAAAATCTGAAAAAGATATTCGACCCGTTTTTCACCACGAAGCAGATGGGCAAAGGGACCGGCCTGGGGCTGGCCGTGAGCTACGGGATTGTGAAGATGCACAGCGGCGACATCCGCGTCGAGTCGCAACACGATCCGGCCGCCGGCCCGACCGGTTCCGTATTCACCGTGACGCTGCCGAGAACGGAGTGACTGGAATGTCTGCTTACGCGCTTACCATGACCCTGGAAATGTCAAAGAAGCCCTCCGAGGAGATGAATATGACGACTCAATCCGAAAAGCCGCTGGTGCTGCTGGTCGACGACGACGAGGATTTTCTCTTTCAGCATCGGACGCAACTGGAACAAGGCGGCTACCGCGTCGTCACCGCCCAAGGCCGGAAAGCGGCCGAAGAGCTGCTCGAACGCGTGCGGCCCGACGTGGCCGTGCTCGACGTGATGATGGAGAACCCCGACGCCGGATTCGTGCTCTGCCACCATATCCGCCGGCGGACGCCCGGGCTGCCGGTGATCCTGGTAACCTCGATCAACAACGACACCGGCATGGACTTCGATCTGACGACCGAGGAGGATCGCCAGTGGATCAAGGCCGATGGAATGCTGTCGAAGCCGGTTCGCTTCGAGCAACTCCGCGGCGAAATCGAACGGCTTCTGACGAAAAGCAGGTGAGCCGACATGGATACGCTTCGCGTATTGGTGACCGACGACGAGATGGGCATGCGGCTGGGCGTGGCGCGGACGCTACGAGATTACGTGGTCCACGTGCCCGACGCCGGCGAGGACGTGTCGTTCGTCGTCGAGCAGGCCCTTTCGGGCGAAGAGGCGCTGGAGAAGATCGCCCGGCAGCCGCCCGACATCCTGCTGCTGGATCACAAAATGCCCGGCATCAGCGGCCTGGACGTGCTCAATCGCGTGTCGGAGATGCGGCTGGACATGCTGACGATCATGATTACGGCCTATGCCTCGATCGAGACGGCCGTCTCGGCGACCAAGCGCGGGGCCTATGACTTTCTGGCCAAACCGTTCACGCCCGACGAGTTGAAGAGCACGATCCTGAAGGCCGCTGCCCGGCTGATTCTTGCCAAGCAGGCGCGAAAACTGGCTCGGGAAAAGCAGCAGGTCCGCTTCGAGTTCATCCGCGTCCTGGCCCACGAGCTGAAGGCCCCGCTGAACGCCGTGGCGGGATACCTGCACATGATCGAAGATCGGACCTGCGGCGAGAAGGCCGCCGATTACGAGGAAATGATCCACCGCAGCCTGACCCGCATCGACGGCATGAACAAACTGATCCACGACCTGCTCGATCTGACGCGGATCGAGTCGGGCCAAAAGACCCGCCGGCTGGAAACGGTCGATCTCCTCGCGGCGGCCCGCGCGGTCGCAGACAATCTCCGGCCCGAGGCCGCTGCCCGCAACATCGAGATATTCGTTCATGCCGAGGGCAACGTTTCCCTGACGGCCGATCCGGGCGAGATCGAAATGCTGCTCGGCAACCTCATCTCGAACGCCGTCAAGTACAATCGGGACGGCGGCCGCGTGGACGTGACGCTCGAACCGGGCGAGTCGCAAGCCGCAATATCCGTAGCCGACACCGGCATCGGCATGTCGCCGGAAGACGTCGAGCGGATCTTCCAGGAGTTCGCCCGCATCAAGAACGAACACACCAACAATATCCCCGGCAGCGGCCTGGGGCTTTCCATCGTAAAAAAGATCGTCCAACTGTACGATGGCGAAATCGGGGTGGAAAGTCATTTGCAGAAAGGATCGACCTTCAATATCATATTGAAATATGCGGACGGGACTCGATGAACCGGCCATGTGGCAGTTCACCCTGCGCGCCACTCGTCTAGGATATGCCGCAAGTGGTCCTCACCGAAACCAATGAACTGGCCGGAACACTCTGCCTTGGTGCGGCCCACCCAGACCTCCGAGTAGGGACTCAGGTTAGGACTTCGTGCGAGAATGGGCCGAAAATCGATGCTATTGACTGCCAGGATCTAGCAGAATTGCTCGGTGAACTTCGCGTCCCGGTCGCTTTGTGAACGACAATCGCTTGGAGAAACAGAATACCGCCTTTAAGATACCCATTTCTGCACCCTCGTACACCGTCGAAATCAGCCATCTTAGCCCGGCGCCTGGCGTAGGGCAGCTGACGTAAATCCGTGACAGCAAACGAGGACGGAATTATTAGTAGGGACAGGCAAAATCAACCTTGGTGCAAGCGGCCGCAGTGTGCCACGGCGGCGCTGGCTAGTCCGCTGAGGCTGTAACCGCCCTCCAAAATCGAAACTACGCGGCCCTTGGCATGTTGGCGGGCCATCTCCAGCACCAGGCCGGTCAAATCGCGGTAGTCTTCGTCGGTTAATTCCAAGCGGCCGAGCGGGTCGCCCTCTCGGGCGTCGAATCCGGCGGAGATGATCACCAGCTCGGGCTGAAACCGGTTCAATGCCGGCGCCAACAAGTCGTGAAACGCGGCCAGGAATTGCTTTCGGCCGGCGCCGCGCACCACCGGGCAGTTGAGTGTCGTGCCGAGTCCCTTGCCGGAACCGGTTTCCTCGCGACGGCCGGTCCAGGGATACCAGGGCGACTGGTGGATGCTGAAGTAGAACACCGAGTCGTCGCGGTAAAAGATGTCTTGTGTGCCGTTCCCGTGATGCACGTCCCAGTCGACGATCAGCACCTTGCCCAATTTATGTTTGTGTTGTGCATAGCGGGCGGCGATCGCCGCGTTGTTAAAAATGCAAAAACCCATGCCCCGATCCGCCGAGGCATGATGGCCCGGTGGACGGGTTACGCAAAAGGCGTTCTTGACCTCGCCGCCAACCACGGCATCGATGGCCACGCAGCCCGCCCCGCAGGCATAGTGGGCCGCCCTGAAGGACTTCCGCGAGACCCACGTGTCGCCCGTGCTAAGTTTCTTGGCGCCCGACTCGATCTCCCGTTTTACCTCTTCCACGTAAGCCTTTGAATGACACGCGAGGATTTCCTCGTCGGCAGCCGACCGGGACTGATAGGGTTTTAGTGCCGAGAAGTAGCTGCTCTTGGCCAGTGCATCGACCACGGCGTCATAGCGTTGCGGACGCTCGGGTTCGTGTACGGCAGGCGCATGACTCTTACTAACTTCGTCATAAACCACGGCTGTCGGCAAACCGACAGGCGAGGCGCCTGGTCGGGCCGCCTCTTCGGCATTCGCCAATTGTCCCGACAGGACGGACGTTCCCAAGCCTACGGCTGCGATTTGGAGAAAGCCGCGCCGAGTGACGGCCCCCCCAACAGCGCGATTTCGGGTGTATTGAGTGTTCACGACAGAACCTCGATATGGAGCGGAGCTTCGATTCTTATTCTATAGATTGGACGGCCTTTGGGCAAAGCCCCCCAAATTCTTTCTGACGGTGAATCGGTGGCAACGGAAGACCGGCCCTGCCGCGTCGCCTCCGCTAGACAGGTCCCAAAAATTCGTCATCGCCAAACCAAAGCACTAACGAGGGTTACGACGACGGTGAGCAAGAACTCTTGCCACCTTCCGATGGCGGGCGCGAAAACTGAAATGCGAAGCGAAGAACGTGGAATGCTACTGATAGCGCAGATGCGAATTGTTACATAGCAGTATAATTCCTAAGTCCTTGATAGAATTGGGAGTGGCATGTTTTTAAGACCCGCTACGCCGACCAGCCAGAGGCAAAAATCGCTATCTGGTGACGTGCGCTTGGACCGTCTTTTCTGCCCTGTTTGCAGTGCCCGAAGCTCGAGGCACATTGGTCGGATTATCCCGCTCTGGGACCCCCTATCAGGCAAATTGGTGTGAACCGATGCAAGGTGATGAAAACTCAACGTCACCACTTTCGGCACCCTGACATGGCATCTTGTCGTAAAGTCCGACGCTATAGAAGTTTAGGTCAGGCTAGAAGCACGCTGGAAAGTGGTGCTCCGAAAGGGGTTGCGGGTTCGAGCCCCGTGTCCTCCGCTGATAACGCGTTATCAGATAAGATTTTACGTTCATAGTCTTTCTCTGGTTGGTTTGCTTCGGAAAGCCAAGTCCCACCTAGTTTGACAACACAGTCTTACCGGATTCCAATTGGATGCCAATCGAGCCATATTTCCGCCAGGAGGTGGGCTGGTGGCGTCGGTTACGCTGGTGGCTCAAGTTGGGGCTTGCATTTTCCGATGAGTTAGCTAGACTTAAATAGGATCTGAGCCCTGGGTAAGTCCAGGTCGTAGGATCCCCCAGGGCCCGCGAGGGCCCCATCTTTTGCGCCACTATCAGAGCCGGACGATTCCAAGTTGTTCGGGGTCTTTGTTTGATGCCTGCTTGCAGAGTACAGGCTCCATCCGCCGGAAATAAGCGTTGCCACCGTGTCGTTTCATGTAAGATGACGGCTCTATGCTTTGCTTTAGCAAGAAAGCTGCACAATCGGCAGCTTGAATCAGGTAGGAATCGCGAGAGTCTCGCAACACGGGGTATTCGATGACCACTTGAATCGGATCATTCCTGTAGACAAACGCGCCGTGCGGTTGTTGTATTCTCAGCGGGTTACTTCGTCGCATATCGTTGAGGAATAGTCTCAATTTTCCACCGTCCGTGTTATCCGGGAAGATTATTCCGCGTTCGTGGAGATTCTTGAGGCCAGGGAAATTGCCATAGCGGATCGTGTTTTCAAATCGCTGAAAGAGCGAATACCAAGCCCAGCGGAAAACCTCATCTTTGTCGGGCACGCGGCCTTGCTTGTCCACGACGACATTGATGATGCTTACATCGGAAAGCATTTTGATTTTGTCGGCAAAGTGGCGGATGATGGCAAGCCGCTGGTGCTTTCTGAGTTTTCCAAGCGACCGGTCAACTTTGCCCGGCTTGTTGATCATCGCGGCTGCATGGATTTCGGCATCGAGATATACGCCATATTTTTGTTTGATCCAATGTCGAAAGCGAATCAACTCGGCCACGGTGTCGCGCCATCGCAATTCATGGACGACCAAACCCGACAGACAGAACAACCGCGATGGCGACCCATCCCCCGGCATCCCGCAATCGCCACTCTCGTCAGCGTACATTAGGTACATTTCAATTGCCTTTGAATGAGTCAATTCACGGAGCAAGAATTTCTCTAGCCGTACGTTTGCTGGGATTGACAACAGTCTATCGTGTTGCCTTCAGTTCCTTGTTGGGAGCTTCTTCAAAGTTGATGTATCGCTCCAGAATCACTGGCTCTGAGATGCCTTTAATGAGGACTCGTGCCATGCAAAGCATCAGCCCCCAGGCAGATACTTCGAGTATTCCCGGGACACGCACTATTTATGGTTGTTTGAGTAATTTCGACGGGCGACCGACTTTCCGTGGACGGAGAATATGACCGACAGTATGCTCCAATCGGTCTACAAACATAGCGTTTCCTAACGGACGGCCACTGTGGCCATGTTCGCGCAAATCCCGCAGTTCTTCCTCCCGGATCGCGCTGTTCAACAATCCGCGCCAATCGGCGACCAGCGCCAGCAGCGGGGCGACTTTCACCAAGCGGTCGTCGCGGCCGGAGAGGTGGGCTTTTGCGTTGCTCCAAGGCCACTGGCCGGCCGCCTCGACCAGTTTCGCCCGCACGGGATTCAACTCCACGTAACGCGCAGCGGCCAGCAAGTACGGCTCGTCCATTATGAAGGAAGCGAAGCGGCCTTGCCAGAGGTAGCCGCGCCATCTTTCGCGGAAATTGATCCGCCGTGTGTAACGTCGATGGGCCTCGCCGATGGCCCGTCGCAGGCCGTCGGCGGTCTGCGGCACGGCGATCAGATGAACGTGATTCGGCATGAGGCAATAGCCCCAAATCTCCACGCCTTTCTCACGGCACCAATCGCCCATAAGTTCCAGATATGCCGCATAGTCGTCGGCATTGAAGAAGGTCTGCTGCCGGCGATTGCCGCGTTGCGTGACATGGTGTGGAAAGCCAGGGATGACCAGTCGTGCCAATCTTGCCATGTCCGAAGAATAGGATATTGCCTATTTTGTCAATACTAGTATTGTGTCCCCTCCCTGAAAGAGCCTTGTGTGTCAAGGGTGGTCTCTGCGAATTGTATCGCTTGTGAGTGGTTGTTTTTCGAGTGCATGTACAAACGATCTACGCGGTTCGCATTGGCGAACTGTTTGGAATATGGAACCGTTTTTTGCCGCTCCGTGTGCGGATGTCTCGTGTGAGTGCCTTTTTTTGACTCGTTTCCGTGTTACGATTTCTTCCGCGAGGTCTGTTCGGTCGTTCTTTTCTAAATGCGACCGTGCCTCAACCCGTCCCTTCGTGGACGCCCGCGAACCGTCAATTACGTCCGCGCTCGGGCGCGATTCGCCCGACACCGATAAAATCTTTCGATCGTCCTGCGGGACTCCTCGCCGCTCCAATCAGGATCACGCCTAGTCATGCGACCAAGTCAAGGGGACACATCGAGCTGGCGTGGAGCCGCAGGGATTCGCTCGCCGAAAGCGGCGAATCAACACCGTCACAAAGTCAAAAATGTTTCTCCAAGGTACTTGCGTTCATGCTACACTTTTTCAACCTGGGCGAAGGGTAGGGCAACGGTGGGAACCGACCCGAGCGTCGCGCCAGGGCTCGAAGAGGAATGAGGGCGGGCCAAACGGTTCGCCCTCGTTCTTTTCATGGCCTTGCACTCCTCTTTGAGCTTTCCGCGTTAAATCCTTCGGGGGCTCGGGGGACGTCCCCCGAAAAACCTGCCTTTAGTCCTTCATGCCGCTTCCGTTGAGCCTTCAAACTCCACGAATTCCCGGTGTTTCTTGATCGGCAACGCATAGCGGTACTTCTGTTTCTTCTTCAACATGTGCCACATAATCGTCGCCATACGCCGCATCACGGCCACCCTCGCGATCTTCGAGCCGCGACGCTGCTTGATGCGCTTGAACCAAGCACGCATTACGCCGTCGAATCGCAACACTTTGATCACAGCCTGCCCGAGCAAGTGGCGGACGATCCTGCTGCCTTGTTTCGTGATCGAACCAAGGCGCTGCGTTGCTTCGCCCGAGTTGCGGCAGCCGGGCGTCAATCCGAAATAGTTCGCCAGGCTGTCGGGCCGCTTAAACCGCTCGATGTCGCCGATCCGCGACGTAATGGCCACGGCGCTGTAATGTCCCATGCCCGGCATCGACTCCAGCAGTTTCGCTTGTTCGTCGGCCGCCGCACGCTCCGCAATCTTCGCTTCGACGACTTCCAACTGTTCGTCGAGCAACTCCCATTGCGGCAACAACAAGTTCATCTCCAGCCGATCGATTGCGGGCAAGTTCATCTCGACCAGCCAGCGGCGGACCTTTTGCGTCTGAAAAACCTTCGTCGGACACTCCTGCTCCAAATTGTGTTTCCGCAAAATCTTGTGGATGCCGTTGAGCGCCGCCGTGCGCTTCTTCGTCAGCCGAGCACGCAACGCCGTAAGCTGCCGATCGTCGGCCTCCTGGGCCGTGGGCGGCTGGACGCGCCGCAGCCCGAGCGGATGCTTTCCATCGAGAAACTGTTGGCGATGAACCCACAGCGAGTGGCCCAACTGGCCGGCATCGCGACGGTCGGTCTTCTGCTTGGATCGCTCCGTCGGCTGGATCACGACGATTTCTCGACAACCGTATTCTTTGAGCATGTCCAATAGCCAGGGGTTCATGCCGCAAACTTCGACAATCGCCAGAAAGCCGCCCTCCGGCTCCGCCTTTTCGGCAAGATCGTCAAAGAAGACGCGAACCTTCTCCCACTGCGTGCTCACCTGCCGCTTGAGGATCACCGATCCGTCTTCGTTGCGCAAATTCACCGTCAATTGTCGCTTGTGCTGGTCGATACCGAGGTATAACATGCTGGGGTCTCCTGGAAAGGGTCAACTTGGGGTTTGGAAACGCTCCCAAGCGTACTTTTCTTGGAGACCCCGGCTCTTTCATGGTATCTGGATAGCAAAACTCGCTGGTCTAACTCACCGGCTCTCATTCCAGTTGATTTTACACTTTGGGAAGCTTCTGCCGAAATGCCGCAATCCCTTCACCTGTGACATTGGTGTTCTCCAAATTAATGTCGCTCCAGGCCGGTCAGCTTGGCCAATTCAATAAGACCAGCATCCGTTATTTCTGTGTCATTAAGCGTAAGTACTTTCAAATTGGGCAGTACGGCGACAGACGACATTCCCTGGTCGGATACCCGCGTGTGACCTAAATGCAACCCCTCAAGTTGCTTCAAAGCAGACAAGCCGCTTAAGGCTGAATCATTCACGAGCGTACTGGATAACGCAAGATTTCTTAGCTTTGGCAACCTCCCCAGATATTGAAGGTTCGTACCTCTAATCCTGTCAGAACTGATAACCTCCAATTCTTTCAAGTTGGCAAGATTTGAGATATATACGATAGACTGGTTTGTAATCGGCAACTGATTTAGAAGCAAGTATTCCACTGTACGTAAATGCCCGACAATCGCTATTCCCTTATCCGTAATAGGTGCATAGGACAGGTCTAAGTGCCTCAGTTTGGGAAGTTCTAATAACCATCGCAGATCTTCGTCAGCAATCTTACTCCGCACGATATTCACACCATCTATTGCCCCCAAGACTGCCGCCTGACTGAAGTATCTAGGTGTTTGCCGTGATTGATCCGCTGGGAACAACGTCTGTATAAACTTGTCTGAGTCAGCGGAGTTGAATGGGTATGATGCACCGGTTGAGAAATTGTGCGCGGCAAATAGTCTTTGTCGAAGCGCATATTGGTAGAGCGTAAGGTGTGATCCTGCCTTGGGTAGATTGGACAACGTATTGTTTAAACCACATGTTAAAACGCCGAAGCAATCGTTGCCGCTTTGAACAAGACCGAAATGCGGAGTCATTGAGCACTCATATAAACCACATTTCGTCATGGGGACCACTGTGACATCACTCACCCGAACTTCGCAATAAAGGTGTCTTGCGATATCGCACGACCTGCAATCCCAGATCAGAATACGTCTTCCATTTCCGCAATCAAACGATTGCAGCAAGTAATAAGGCTGACTCAAAAACCATACAAACACCACAGCCGCTGCCAAAAAAGAAACCCCGATGACAACCATGAAATACTTCGTTTTCATTCACTTCACTTTCCCGCGATTGCATTTGTATAACATTCCGCCAGAAATGTCCACATTGCTTTGGCAACACCGCCGATCATTCCATTCTCTTCCTTGCTGCTGCATTATATTTGGGGAATCCGGACCGGGTGGCCCTGGGCGGTTGCCCGCCCAGGGCTCCCACAGACCCGAACGTGCGCAATTAACGCATTCGGTTCCTCAAGTTATCCGTTTGCTACGCTTCGGCACGTTGAGTGGATGACCCGCAGATAAGGCACTGGGTAGCGTGTCAAGAGCCGGCGAAACCAGTCCCAAGAACTACGCCACGCGCGCCGTCGCCGCATGAGCCACTTGCGCCAGACCTTGAGCACCTCGTGGTAGAAACGGGCCAATGCCGGGCTGTTGCCCACGATCCCGTAGTACCCCGCGTGCCCCCGAAGCTTCTGGCAAAGTACCGCGTGTTGCTCGGCGATCGGGTCATGGCGATGGAGCCGGCACCACTGGTCGATCGTCCTGACCGCCCGCGTGAACCGGCTGGCCGCCGTCTTCCGCTTCAGGCACCAGTTGCCCTTCCGGGATCGCGCCCAAAAGTGCGTGAATCCCAGAAAGTCGAACGTGCCCGGGCCGTCCTCGTCGGGTGGTATCCGCTCGCCCTGCGGTTTGCGGAACGGCACCAGCCGAGTCTTGTCCGGGTGGATCGTCAGGCCGTACTTGCCAAAGCGCTTTGGCAGCACGTACATCACGCGCCGCGCGTCCTCGTCCTCGGTGAACCCGATCACGAAGTCGTCGGCATAGCGGATGACATACGCGCGACCCTTCAGACGAGGTTGCACTTCCCGTGCGAACCATTGATCCAGCACATAGTGCAGGTAGACGTTCGCAAGTACGGGTGAGACCACCCCGCCCTGCGGGCTTCCGGCTTCCGGATGCGTCACCGCACCGGCTTCCATCACGCCCGCGTTGAGCCACTTCCCGATCAGTCGCAGCACCACACCGTCGCGTATCCGTTGTTGGAGAAACGCCCGCAGATGGGCATGATCCAGCGTGTCGAAAAACTTGCGGATGTCGACTTCCAAGAGGCAGCTTACCCCGCTCCACATGGTTTGCTTCGAGAGACTGTCCAACGCGTCATGCGCCGAGCGTTGCGGCCGGAACCCATACGAGCAGTCGTAGAAGTCCGCTTCGTAAATCGGTTCCAGCAACATGACGATCGCCCGCTGAAGCACTTTGTCCTCCAGCGTCGGAATGCCGATGGGGCGGGTCTCTGGGCCGGTGCCCTTCGGGATATGCACCCGTCGCACCGGCGGCGCCCAGTACGTGCCCGACTTCGCGCGTTCCAAGAGCGAGCGGAGATTGCCCTCCAGGTCTTGCTCGTAGTCCGCGGCCGTCTGGCCGTCCACGCCCACCGCACCGTCCTTGCGCGTACGCCGATAAGCCTCACGCAACCATGCCCAGTCGAGGTGCTGGTTCAGGGAAGTCAATCCCTTCTCCGGCATCTGTTTCGCCAACTGTGCTATCCGTCGTTGTCGCGTAGACACGAGTTCGGAGTCCGATGTCTCCGTCATGTTTCCCTCCAACGGTCTGATAACTCGACGCCCCGCTTCCCTCCCCCGGGTCCACGGCGGCGCAAGTTCCCCGGCTTCCACGGTACTATCAGGGCGCTATGACTTCCTGCCGCCCGTCTCGCCGCGCTTCGTTTCCTTCGCACGGACGATACCACTCGAAGCGCTCGTGTTTCGCTCGCACGCGGCCGAGCGCTGCCGCGGGCGGGTCTGCCTGGAGTTGGTCACCCGGTATCTCCGGCCGGGAATTGGTCAGTGGAGACGACAGGATCTCCTACGTTCCTGGGGAACCCCGATTGTGCTCTTGCCCTGCTCTCCGACCCCGGTAGGACCGACGCATCAGGCCCTTGCGATGCGTCGGTGCGGCCCCCGCTATGTCCACGACGAAGGCTCCCACATTCGTACTTTCGAGGCTCAATCACACGGCTTCGGCACTGGCTGTCTACGCTTCGCAGGCCGGGTTGCCCCGACGCCACGCAAGACTCGCTTCCGGCTGTTGGCCAGACTCTTCCGGACGGGCTTGACTACCCGCAGGGTTCCGTCGAAAGGTTTCTCGATGTATCCTACATCCATCCTCCTTTCCCAAG
>CAVQBS010000053.1:0-12622 GCA_963710805.1 uncultured Alphaproteobacteria bacterium
ACACCTCCCTCAAATGACCGCGCTCGCTGTCCCAAATTCTCTGACGACGGACATTCACCGCTCCGGCTTGGGCTTCCACTCCCGCGCCAGGCGCTGCGCCTCGGCAATCTGGTCGGGGGTCATGTGAGAGGCGGCGAGGTCACGGTCTTTCCGAGCCTTCTTGTCACCCTGCGCCCCGGCAAGATTGAACCACATGTGAGCGAGAACGTAGTCCTGCGGTACGCCCTGGCCCTTGGCGTACATGAGGCCGAGGTCGAACTGGGCGCCAGCATCAGGCGCGGCCCTGCATCTCTTCCGCCATCTCGATATACCGGCAGAACGCATTCGCCAGTTGCATCTGCCGCGGCGTCTTGCATTCCGCCTCGAAAATCTGCGGCGAGCCGACCAGGATCGAGACGCATTTCGCGCGCGATGTCGCGACGTTGAGGCGGTTCAGGCTGTAAAGGAACTCCATGCCGCGCGGCGCGTCGGCGTGGCTCGATGTCGCCGTCGAATAGATCGCGATCGGCGCCTGCTGTCCCTGGAATTTGTCCACGGTGCCGACGCGCGCGCCCGGCAGGCGCTGCTGAATTTCGAAGACCTGCGCGTTGTAGGGCGTGATGATGAGAATATCATCGAGCGTTACCGGCTGTTCCGCGCCGTCGCGGTCGATCCAGGTGGCCTTGCTCTCAAGGATGGCTTTGACAAGCGCGCTGACGGCTTCCGCCTCTTCGGGGGAGGAGTTCTGGTTGCCGGCGTGAGCGACCGGCAGGAAGCGCAGGCCGGAGCCCTTGACCGGTCCCGCCGAGTTGATGACCTGTATTTCAAGCCCATCCTTCGAGCGCAGCTTGCCGTCGTAGAAAAGCTCGGAGGTGTAGGCGCAGATGGCCGGGTGCAGCCGCCATGTCTCTTCGAGGAACAGCCCCTTGTCGGCCGGGATCGTGTGTTCGCCGGCGAGAATATGGTCGAGCGCCGAAACGGCGGTGCCGTCAGGATGGCTGCCCTGCACCGGCTGATCGAGCTGCTGCGGATCGCCGATCAGCACGACCGTCTTTGCCGCCTGCGATACCGGCGAGCACCCTTGCCAGCGCCATCTGCGCGGCTTCATCGACAAACAGCACATCGACTTTCTCGAACGCGTCCGGCCGCGACCACAGCCAGGCGGTGCCGCCGCCGACCTGCGACGCCGTGCCCGAGCGCGGCGATCAAATCCTCGCTGCGCTTGGCGAAGGTCAGCCGGTGCTGCGCCGGTTCCGCCACGTCCGCCTTGTGGCAGCACTGGAGTTCGATGCCCTGTTCGTCAGCGGCCTTGATCGTCTCGTCGATCAGGTTGCGGATGACCTTGTGGCTGTTGGCGGTGATCCCGACGGTCTTTCCCTGCCGTACCAGCTCGCAGATCATGCGCGCGCCGGTGAAGGTCTTGCCCGCGCCGGGCGGTCCCTGAATCGGCAGGATGCCGCCCGCGAGATGGCGCGCAAAGGCGCACGCGCCGCCTGAACCGCGGTTTCGCCCTCAAGGCGCAGCGGCTGGCCGCCGACGCGCGGGCCTCGCCGCAGCAGCAGGTCGCGCG
This sequence comes from uncultured Alphaproteobacteria bacterium, assembly GCA_963710805.1. Classification (GTDB taxonomy): domain Bacteria; phylum Pseudomonadota; class Alphaproteobacteria; order Rhizobiales; family Kaistiaceae; genus Bauldia. Next base: position 1,550 of record CAVQBS010000053.1, read on the forward strand.
CGGCCTGGTACGGGCCGTCGCCGTGCAATCCGTGTTCGGCCACATATTCGCCGATGCGGACAAGCGCGTCCGCGATCACCTGCGCATCCACATGGGTGTGCGCGAACACCGCCTCCGGGTGCAGTCCGGCGGTGTCCTTGCGTTTCTTGATGTCGACGGTGCGGTCTTCGAACGAGATCGCTTCGACCTTGCCTAGCCTGTGCGCCGCCGAGATTGCGCAAATCTTCGCCGCCGCGCAGCTCGGTTTCCTGCGGCGCGAAGCGGTAGCGGTGGATCGGCGCTTTCGGCGTTCCGCCGGCATTGCCGGCAAAGGTCAGGCCGGAGAGGCCGGCGCGTTCCTCAAGCAGATCTTCGGCGGAAAGATCGGCGAGCCGGAAATACTCCCACCACACCGCCTTGTCTTCGCGGCGGTGCCAGTCGAGGATGTTGGCAAGCAGCCAGCGCGCCTGCTGGTCTTCGCTCGCGCTCTTCAGGATCGGCCGGAACGTCCGCGGTCAGTTTTTCGATCAGCGCGTTTATCTTGATCAGCCAGTCGGTGATCTTTTCATTCGGCGCGCCGTCGCCCGGCACCGGGCGCGGCACGTCCGTGCCGCCGGCGACAAGCTGGCCGCGCAGCTCTTCCAGCCAGTCCCGCAGGCCGGCGGCGGAACGGCAGTCATCCCTGTTGTAGCCGAGGACGGTCGCTTTCGTTTCTTCGGTGATTGACGGGATGTCATCGAGTTCCAGACCGGCCTGGAGGTTGGCGAGCGCGATGTTCGCGTCGGCAAGGCTGGTATCGCGCGCAAAGCCGTAAAATGGCTCCAACATCTTGATCGAATAGCTCTCGACGCTGGCCCGCACGCCGCTGGCGCACGACCTGGAAGAGATCGACGAACAGCCCCGCGCGCAGCATCCGGTCGATCTCTTCCTCGCGCGTTGCGTAGCGGCCCATCAGGCGCTTGAGCGCGGCCGGCTCGTACGGCGCGTAGTGATAGATGTGCAGGCCCGGATGCTGCTGCCAGCGCGCCATGATGAAATCGACGAAGGCATGCTTCCGTCGGAGATCGGCGTCTTCGTGCGCACGCGGGATCAGCTCGCCCGCGCGAGAGCAGCCGTCGACCGGGCTGGTCAAACATCCTTCGAACTGTCGGATGGGGAAGATGCGGCCGGCGATCGGGTTTCGGTCGGCACCATGCATCTTGCCAAGGGGCTCGAGTTCAGGGCCGTGGTGGTGATGGCCTGCGACGACGACCTCCTGCCGCTCGCATCGCGGATCGAGACGGTGGCCGACGAGGTCGAACTCGATACGGTCTACGAGACCGAACGGCAGCTCTTCTACGTCGCCTGCACGCGGGCCCGCGACCGGCTGATGGCCAGCGGTGTCGCGCCGGGGTCTGAGTTCCTTGGGGACCTAGAAAGCAGCAGTTAGGGCAATGACTTTACGACCAACGGGCGTGGGCAGGGCGATCAATAAACAGAGAGATTGCTATTTGATTGCTGGCTGTCGCCGTAGACAGGTCGGATTCCCTTAAAGCATTGAATTTATGGTGCTGCCGGACAGGATTGAACTGTCGACCTCTCCCTTACCAAGGGAGTGCTCTACCACTGAGCTACGGCAGCCTTTGCGCCGATGCGGGCGGATCGCGGCCTTACTGCCATATGGGCGGCCGGGCTTCAAGCACAACGCCGCTGGCGGTGCCGGGACGCCTGGGGCTAGACTGGCTCCGATGGGCAAGGACAGGAGAGAAGACGGAAAATCGGCCGAGGCAGCGGCGCGGGAAGCGCGGCTCGCCGCGGCGCTTCGCGCCAACCTCAAACGGCGAAAAGCCGCGGCAGACGAGGATTCCGGTGAACCCGCCGCCGGGCGGGACGCCGCCGCGGCGAGGGCGGACCGGAAGCAGGACTAGCTCCTTCCAGCGGCATCCCCTGCCGACCTCGCTTGCCTTGTGCGGGCCGCAAAGCTGGGCTAGACGGGCCGCATGCGCTGGCTCCGGGGATTCTTCGTCTGGCCGATGGCTTTCCAACAAGGGGGCGACATTTCATGGATCGCATTCGCATCGTCGGCGGCGCGCCGCTGAACGGGGTCATTCCGATCTCCGGCGCCAAGAATGCAGCTCTGCCGCTGATGATCGCGAGTTTCCTGACCAAGGACACGCTTATCCTCGAAAACGTGCCCCATCTCGCCGACGTGGCGCTGCTGAAGCGCATCCTCGGCAATCACGGCGTCGACTGCATGGTGCAGGGCAAACGCGCCGGCCAGAACGGCACGACCGGCGAAACGATCGAACTGTCGGCCCACGACATCGTCGACACCACCGCTCCTTATGAGCTCGTCTCAAAGATGCGCGCCAGCTTCTGGGTCGTCGGGCCGCTGATTGCCCGCATGGGTGAAGCGCGCGTGTCGCTGCCCGGTGGCTGCGCCATCGGCACGCGGCCGGTCGACCTTTTCATCATGGCACTCCGCGATCTCGGCGCGAACATCGATATCGATGGCGGCTATGTCGTAGCGCGCGCCCCGAAAGGACTTCGTGGCGCCCGCATTCGCTTCCCCAAGGTGACCGTCGGTGCCACTCACGTCGCCATGATGGCGGCGTCGCTTGCCAAGGGCGAGACGGTGATCGAAAACGCCGCTCGCGAGCCGGAGGTGATCGATCTCGCCTCCTGCCTGCTCGCCATGGGCGCCAGGATTGCCGGTGCCGGCTCCTCGACGATCCGGATCGAGGGTGTCGATGCGCTCTCCGGCGCCCGTCACAAGGTGATGGCCGACCGCATCGAGGCCGGCACCTATGCCTGCGCCGTCGCCATGACCGGCGGCGAGGTCTTCCTCGAAGGGGCTACACCCTCGATCCTGCAGGAGCCCCTCGACGTGCTGGGCCAGGTCGGTGCCGAGGTCACCATCACCAACGAAGGTATCCGGGTGAAACGCAACGGTAGCGGCCTTTCGCCCATCGAGGTAAGCACTGCGCCGTTCCCGGGCTTCCCCACCGACCTTCAGGCGCAGCTGATGGCGCTGGTCTGCCGCGCCGACGGCACCTCCCGCATCCGCGAGACCATCTTCGAGAACCGTTTCATGCACGTCCAGGAGCTGGCCCGGCTCGGCGCCGATATTCACCTTGACGGCCAGATGGCGACCGTCAACGGCGTGGCGAAGCTGAAGGGCGCCGAGGTGATGGCCACCGACCTCAGGGCCTCGGTCTCGCTAGTCATCGCCGGGCTCGCGGCGGAAGGCGAGACCGTCGTCAATCGCGTCTACCACCTCGACCGCGGCTTTGAGCGCATCGAGCAGAAGCTCGGCGCCTGCGGCGCCACCATCGAGCGCATCTCGGCCTGACAATCGCGGTATTGCGCCGGGCAGGCCGGCACATTACCTCTGGCGCACGATCGACAAGCGCCGGAAGCAGGTTCCTTCCCATGCAAACGCCCGAGTGCCTGAAACTGCTCGCCCTCGACGAGGAGGATCTCGCAGTCCTCTCCGCCCATAGCCAGGATGCCGTCATGAGAGTGGGCGACCTCACCTACTTGCCGAAAGAAAAGCGTTTCGCCCTGATGATGAACCGGTTCATCTGGGAAAAGGCCGACGGTCGGCGGCAAAGCTATGAACGCCGCCGAACCGCACTTGTCTTCGACCGGGTCAAGGCTGTGAGTACCAGCCATCTGAGACAGGACTGCCGCGACGCGGTGCTCGATCTCCTGGCGATCAGCTTCGAAGAGACCGATGCACCGGCCGGCAACATTCTGCTGGTGTTTGCCGGCGGGGCGGCCATCCGCATCGAGGTCGAGTGCATCGAGGCTCGCCTTGCCGACCTCGGCACCGCCTGGGCCACCCAGGCGATGCCCCATCATGAGCTTGCCACCGACTCCGCCGAGGCGTGACGGAGCGTTCGGGGAGCGTGGTCACCAGACTGAGCCAATCCGCCCCCGACTTCGAGGAGCGTTTCCGGGCCCTGCTCGGTGCCAAGCGCGAAGTGGCCGAGGACGTCGAGGCGGCGGTGCGCGAGATCATCGATACGGTCCGCCGGCGCGGCGACGCGGCGCTTCTCGACTACACGAGGAAATTCGACCGGCTGGACCTGACGCCAGAACGCCTGCGGGTCGGCGACGACGCTTTCCGGGCAGCCGAGCGCGAGATCCCGGCCGAGGCGCTTGCCGCGTTGCGGTTCGCCAAGGCCCGGATCGAGGATTTCCATCGCCGCCAGATGCCCGAGGACGACCGCTATACCGACGAGCTTGGCGTCGAGCTCGGCCTGCGGTGGACGGCGATCGATGCAGTGGGGCTCTATGTTCCCGGCGGCACCGCGGCCTATCCGAGCTCGGTGCTGATGAACGCGATTCCGGCAAGGGTGGCCGGGGTCGAGCGGATCGTCCTGACCGTTCCGACACCGGACGGGATCACCAATCCGCTGGTTCTCGTCGCCGCGCGGCTTGCCGGGGTCGACGAGGTCTATCGGGTCGGCGGCGCCCAGGCGGTTGCGGCGCTCGCCTACGGCACGGAAACCATCCGGCCGGTTGCCAAGATCGTCGGACCGGGCAATGCCTATGTCGCAGCGGCCAAGCGGCTGGTGTTCGGGCAGGTCGGTATCGACATGATCGCCGGCCCGTCCGAAGTGCTGGTGGTTGCCGATGGCGACAACGACCCGGACTGGATCGCCGCCGATCTGCTCGCCCAGGCCGAGCACGATACCGCTGCCCAGTCGATTCTCGTCACCGATTCGGCGGATCTCGCCGACCGCGTCGCCGGCGCGGTGGAGAGCCAGCTGAGGACCCTGCCGCGCGCCGAGACAGCGGCGGCGAGCTGGCGTGACCATGGGGCGATCATCGTCGTCGGGTCACTGGCGGCGGCCATCGAGCTCGCCAACCGGGTGGCGCCGGAACACCTCGAGCTGGCTGTCGCCGAACCGGAAGCGCTGCTCCTGAGCCTCCGCAACGCCGGCGCCGTCTTTCTCGGCCGCCACACGCCGGAGGTGATCGGCGACTATGTCGGGGGACCGAACCATGTCTTACCGACCGCGCGCTCGGCGCGGTTCTCATCCGGACTGTCGGTCTACGATTTCCTCAAGCGAACCACGCTCTTGAAGCTCGGTCCCGGACAGCTTCGCGCCCTCGCCGAGCCGGCGATCACCCTCGCCGAAGCCGAAGGCCTCGACGCTCATGCGCGCTCGGTGGCCATTCGGCTGAACGGATAGGCGATGAGGCGATGGAAAGCGCGCCGACTGCTACCTCGGGGAGGCTGATCGCCGTGGAGATCGACGCACCGCCCGCCGGCGCCTCCTCGCTGCTTGAGAGCGAGCGAACGGTCGCCGTTCGCGACCTCATCGCCGAAAACCGGTTTCAGCCGGGGGGCAGGGGAGGGGCGTTTCGGCTGCGGCTCTCGCTTGCCGACCGCAAGCTCGTTCTTGACGTGGCCGACGCGAACGGAACACCGATCATTCGCCACATCCTGTCGTTGAAACCGCTGTCGCGGGTGATTCGTGATTATTCGCTGCTCTGTCAGAGCTACAACGCCGCACTCGGTTCGTCGTCGCGGTCGCGGTTGGAGGCGATCGACATGGGTCGGCGCGGGATTCACAACGAGGGCGCGACGATTCTGAAGGAGCGGCTGAAGGGCAAGATCGATATCGACTTCGAGACCGCCCGCCGGCTGTTCACGCTGGTTTGCGCGCTGGTCTGGCGTGGCGAACACCAGGCATGATCCGGTTCACAATGCGAGGGTAATCGGCTACCGTCCCGCCCGCGTTACGAGCCGTTGCCAATCAAGGGACCGCATGGCCAAGGAAGAAATCATCGAATTTCCCGGAGTCGTCACCGAATTGCTCCCCAACGCGACTTTTCGTGTGAAGCTTGAGAACGACCACGAGATCATCGCCCACACCGCCGGCCGGATGCGCAAGAACCGCATCCGTGTGCTGGCTGGCGACAAGGTTCTCGTCGAGATGACCCCCTACGATCTCACCAAGGGGCGGATCACCTACCGCTTCAAATAGGCCGGACGAGCAGCCCGAGCCGGCGCCTCCTTTGCAGGACCAACACATGGCCGGACGTTTGAAACTGGTTCTCGCGTCGGGATCGCCGCGCCGGCTGCGCCTGCTCAACCAGATCAGCGTCGAGCCGGACCGGCTGATGCCGATGGAGATCGACGAGACGCCGAAACGGCACGAGCTGCCGCGCAACCTGGCCAAGCGCCTCGCCCGCGAGAAGGCCGAGGCCGCGATGGCCGCTCTGAAGTCGGAGCCGGAGCTGGAAGGTGCGCTCATCCTGGCGGCCGACACCGTGGTCGGGGTGGGGCGTCGGTGCCTGCCCAAGGCCGAGCGGATCGAGGAAGCGGCGGGCTGCCTCAGGCTCATCTCCGGCCGTTCGCATCGGGTCTATACCGCCCTCGTGCTGGTCACCGCCAGCGGCCACATGCGCCAGCGCCTCGTCGAGACGCGGGTCCGCTTCAAGCGGCTGTCGCGCGAGGACCTGGAGAGTTATCTCGCCTCCGGCGAATGGCGTGGCAAGGCCGGCGGCTATGCGGTGCAGGGGCTGGCCGGGGGATTTGTCATCAAGCTCGTCGGCTCCTATACCAACGTGGTCGGACTGCCGCTCTACGAGACGATGGCGCTCTTGCATGGCGCCGGCTATCCGATCCATTTCAGCTGGCTGAAGGGAGCGTGAAGACGTCATGGCCGACTCGGGAAAGACGGGCGCTGACGTCGTTCCACTGAGACCGTCGCGGGCGTGCCCGATCTGCGGCAAGCCGTCGGTGCGTGCCGTCTATCCCTTCTGCTCGAAGCGCTGCGCCGACGTCGACCTCAACCGCTGGCTCTCCGGCGTCTACGCGATTCCCGCGCGTGAAGACGAAGATGATGACGACTCCGGGACGCCGGAACAGGGCCGTTCGTAGCTTCGCATGACCCCGGGGCCAGGAACGGCGACTTGACCTATGGAATGATCGGATTCCGGCATGGACATGATCTGGACACTCCGGACTAGGTCTCCTATAAGGCGACGCCTTGCCGGGAACGGACGCTTGCCGATCCGCCGCTCGGAAAGCCCAGGTAGCTCAGTTGGTAGAGCAGCGGACTGAAAATCCGCGTGTCGGTGGTTCGATTCCGCCCCTGGGCACCAATCATTTCAGAGTGTTAGGTCGCATCGGTAGCCATTGGCCGCGCTGGTTTTGACGGTGTAGTTCGGGTGTAACTGAGCTGCCGCGCGGGAGCCGTACGCGGGCGCATCCCACAACAGATATCCGGCGTTTTTGAATTATTCATCAAGGAGATGCAGCCAAATCAGGCACACTGACGAAATACGTGGAGCCTTCGTGGGAAATCAAGCCGGTGTCTCCTTGTGTCGACCCCGTGAATTCTAAACGCTGACTGTATGAACTATACGCCAGATCGATAAAATTGTTTAGATCGTGTCGTCCGACAATTCCTTGTCCGCCCAAAGCACGTCCCAACAACCCCACATTGGTGCCTTCGCCGCCTGTAAGGCGTCCAAGGAGGTATCTTGTCGACCAAGAAGGGTCTTATCGAAGACTATCGAAGTACCCACCAGTGATCCGCCGAAACCAGCACGGTCGGTACCGATCTCCAAATTCAAAACGGCATCGTCATGCCTAGATACTCCCGTTGGGAACGAAACACCCGAGGCATTAAACGTAATTGTGGGAATGTTCAAGTGTCGCCCCTGCGTACGCGGCTAGTCCACCGCCAAGCGAGTGGCCGGTCAAATAAATATGGCTGGAGGTCCTCCGAAGCACCTTGCACCGCCTTGGAGATACGTTGCAAGTCCATATTAAAAAAGCGTTCCTGATGTTGGAGAAACAGTGCCAATGCAGCCTCGAATATAGAAGAATTTCTTAAAGCGTCTGGGAACATTTGTGAAAGTCCAATCCTGCGGGTCGTCGGTTCCAGCAAAAGAGACAATAACATCTTACCCTCCTTCAATACACCCCCGCATCAAAACCAAAAAAAGCGGCGAGTAATGTCAATTGTTCACTGCTAATCCCCAATTTCGTCGCAATTTGATCACAAGAAAAGTTAAGCCAGGAATTGTCCGGACTAACCTCGTATGCCTTGTCGGAAATACTAACGAAACGCTGAATATCGGAAATAACTTGATATGCTGACAATGGCTCTGTATGTTCCCGCCCATCTGCCAGTATTGGCTAGTAGCAGAGCTCCGTCCTTCGCAATCAGGGAGGGCGGTCCTCATCCTCCGGGGTGTTTGAGGCGGACTGCCAGCGGATGGGGGGGCGAATACACACTATAGAAAACCGTCTCTCCCGACGCCAGCGTAAAGCTCTCAACTTGCGCCGTCCCTATGGTGATGTACCGGGCGGCAGTTGGGGCGGCCGCGGAGTGGACGATGGAACGGGTACAGTCGTCGCGGGTTGCCAAGGAAAATAGGGATAGGACGCGTGCCCTGTCTTGATCGTCCAAACAGAGCTGTCGAAGCCGGGGGGCAAGAGGCGGGTGAGCTCCCAGGCGATAAACCGACGCCGCCAGCTGAGCCCGCCACGCCAGCGTTATCGGCATCGTAGAGGACCACGCGTCCCGGACACCACCATCCCGTTGGAAAGGACCAGCGAATTGACTCCACCAAATGCCCCTAGCGTCCCGCCAGGCGCGCCGCTGACGGTCCCTAACGGAGAACCATTCGCGGATGTGTCCGAAGTTGCCACCGACGAATTCCACTGGCGGCGCTGCCCGCGCCACCAGTTACATCACCCGTCGCATAAGATTTGACGATCTCGCCATAGGAGCCTCCATCGGCGAGCGTCGGCGCGTACCAATTGCTTCCAGCGAAGCCGCCGGTGTAGCTCGAATTCCCGGACCGACCGATCACATCGCCGGTTGCGAAAGACTGAACGATCTTCTGCAGCTGCTGCCGACAAACCCACCGACGTGGTACCCGCTACCAGAGACAGTTCCGGTAGTGTAGTACCGGAGTATCTATCTCACCCCCTTCTGGGGCCGTTTGACCCCACGAGCGACCCCCATTTAGCCCGCTCCCGATACGGCCCCCGTGGCGCGGGAGCTGACGATGGAACTGGGCTCGGACCGACAAAGCCGCCGGCGCCAAAAAGCCAGGGCGACGTGCCGGTAACGGTTCCTGTCGCGAAGGAAGACGCAATAGAACCGGCGTTCCAGCCGACAAATCCGCCCGCATCCCTAGCCTCCTGAACTGCGCCTGTAGCGTATGAATTCTGGATGATCCCACCGTTGCCGCCGACAAGGCCGTCGGTCACCGTCCTGGCCATCGACGTTGCCGGTTGCGTGGGATGAAATAATCGAGCCGTCATCTCCCGCCGACCAGGCCGCCTGGTCCAGCTCACCGCGACATTGCCAATCGCGTATGAAGTGACGAATTGAGCCGGGGTTGTCGCCGACCAACCCGCCCCAATCCCCCTCTCCAAGTCACCACGCCAGTGGCATACGACGAGGCGACGGACCTTGTCGTTGACAGCGGACCAACCCGCCAGAACTGGCGTCCGGCAAGTTGAGTGCGATGTCTGAAGTTGAGATCCAGTGATCAACCCCTTGTTGATCGCCACAAGCCCACCAATCGCGCCGCCGCCTGTCGCTCGGCGCTGAAATTGAGGAACCCCGACGACGCCGAGTTGAGGATTGTCCCGGCGGTTGACACCGACAAGCCCACCCACCGGAACACCGGAAAACTGGATTAAGTCGTTGTTTTGAACGAAGCCAGCGAAACTGGAGTACGAGACGTAGCCTTCATTTAGCCCCACTAAACCGCCGACCGCCCTCGTCTTGGCCGATAATAAGGCCCCGAAGGTCGTAGGCCGATGATTGACGCGTTGATCAGGTTGGCATTGGAGACCACGCCTCCCGGCGACAAACTCGGGGAAACATTCCCACCGAATTGGCAGTTGACCTGATGGAGAGCCCGGAGATGGCTCAGTCCGTTGCCGTTGAATTGCCCTGAGAACTGTTATCATCGGCACAAAGCCCTTGCCGCCGTTCCACGCTGCCGCAGGGCTTGCATCGATATTGCTCGCGAGGGCAAAGCTCTTGCTCGTCATGCCGCCGTAAGCCATAACCTGTAAGGCCGAACAACGTCCTCACAAGTCGGTAAGGGGACTGGGCGAACCGTTGCCGGAACGCGCTCTCAACGAACGACCCGTTGAGAATGCGAAAATCCGCAGCGGTGAAGCCCGGCAAAACCGATGCAACCTGTCGCCATGAGCCGTTGTAGAGCGTGAATGTACCGACATTGACGACGGCAGATGCCTTCATCTCTCCGACAGCATCCAACGAGAGGTCTCTGACCTGTACGGGGCTCTCCAGAGACATGTCGTCCTTCGCCGGCACCCAGACAGAGCCGTCCTGCGAGCCGTCATCGCCCCACCGCAACAATCAGTGCGTGAGCTCCAAGGAAAGCCTGCTCGTCGAGTTCCACTGAATGGGGTCGACAACGAGAATAGTGCCCGGCTGCGAACCTGCGCTCGATGGTGAAGATCGAGCCGTTGGCCGGTCGCCAGGGCAGCTTGAAGCGCCGCGACCGTATTCCCACCGATTCCGCCGATCGACACGTTCGTCGGATCAAGGAGGAGAGTGCCATTGTCGCCTGCCTCCGCGCTCAAATCGACAATGCCGTTGAATTCGAGTGATCCTTCCCTGATACCTCGGCAAAGCCACCGTCGCCTCCGTTGGCCCCGCCGCGCGTGGCGATGGTCCCGGCGAAGTCCGTGGCGCCGTCCGACCAAACGATGGCCTTGCCGCCATCACCGGTGTTGATCGCCGAGGCGTCGATCCGAGGCCGGATCGATGCCACTTCATCTGCCGTCGCGACTTCGGCGGGCTCCGGCCTCGCCTGCGGAATTCGCACCAAATCGGGGCGGGGCGCCCGCCGCCCACGTCGCCGCCAATGAGAACGGTGCCACCCCCGGCATCGCCCGAGGCATCTATAATGGTGCCGGCGACTTCGATCGCCTCGCCGGTGATCTGAACCTTGCCGCCGGTCTCGCCGCCGGCCTTGCCGGAAACGTCGAGCTTCCCCGAGACCTTGATCTTCTGTTTAGGCGTGCCGGCCGGCTTGCCGGCCCCGTCGCCGCACCCAGCACGATCTTGCCGTTCCTGCGGCGGACTGTGT
>CAVQBS010000054.1:0-66614 GCA_963710805.1 uncultured Alphaproteobacteria bacterium
AACCTGGCGAGCGATGGGCGCCACCGCCACCTGCGTGCGAGCCGAAATCGAAGCCGGTGAGGATCCTCGGCAAGAAGTCCGCTCCGGCCGGCCCCAAGGACGGCGCTGTCGCCAACAAACCGGGCATTGATATTCTTGCCGGACCAGCGGCGCCGAAGAACATGGCGAACGTGACCGGTGACGTCGACATCTACGACGTGCCGGGCGGCGGCGGAACGGTGATCGGCGTCCTCGCAGCCGGGCGCAAGGTGGCGGCAGTCTGTCGGGCCGATCAATGGTGCCAAGTGACGGATGCGTTGCCGGGCCGAATGGGCTGGGTCTGGGGCGAGTTCCTTGCGTTCTGATCGTGACGCTCCGAGACCGCCCACCGTTGGTGGACGACACAAGAAGAGGACCGCGCCGAGCGTTGGCGACCATCGCAAGACGACCTTGCCCGGGGAGTCTTTCCTTGCGACGCGACCACCTTCGTGGGGGAGGGACATGAGCCCAGGCTTCGCGACAGGCCTGCGCGCGGTCTGGATCGGTGCATGGCTTGCGCTTTCTGCCGCAGCGTTCGCGGCCGACGAACCCGGCGGCAAAGACCACGAGCTGGTCGGCCGCTACGAGGGCGCAAGCATTGCATTCTACAAGGCGTCGGCCTTCGACGAGGAGGCCCTCCTGCAAGCGCCTCACGACTTTGGCGCCCTGCTGGAGCGGGACGCAGTCGCCGACCGTTCCGGCGCGGAGTGGCTCGACCTCGAAGGAAAGATCATCAGCTATTCGTTACGAGATTCCGGCCGGCCGCTCATCGCTTGAGGTGTTCCGGAACTATCAGACCGCGCTCAAACGCGGTGGCTTCGAGCTTCTTTTCGATTGCGCGGATCAATCCTGCTTTGTGGGCACGCTGCGCGATCCCTATCTGCTGGGCCAGCAGCTCGATACCGACAATGGCGACACCGGGCTCTATCTCGATCACGCCCGCTATTTCCTCGCGAGGCTGACCCGGGACGGCGGATCGGTTTACGCCGGGATTCTTGTTGGTGAAGACAAGGCGCGCACGACGGCCTTTGTTACCGTCGTCGAGACCCGGGAGATGGAGGGTGACAAGGTCGCCTTCATCGATGCCGACAAGATGGCGAACGCCATTGCTACGGACAGGAAGGTCAATCTCTACGGTATCAGCTTCGATTTTGACAGCGCGGAACTGCGGTCGGAATCGGCTCCGACGCTGGCCGAGATCGCGAAACTGCTGACGGACCATCCCGAGCTCCGAATTGAAGTCGTCGGCCACACCGACAATCGCGGATCAGCCGAATACAACCTGGATCTGTCGACACGGCGCGCAGCGAGCGTCGTTGCAACTCTCGCCGGCAAATATGGGATCGCGCCTTCCCACATGGCTTCGTTCGGGGCCGGCATGACAGCGCCGATCGCGTCCAACGACCCCCTTGATGGCCAGGCGAAGAACCGGCGCGTTGAGCTTGTCGCCGAATAGCGAATGCATCGGACCAGGAGGAGCAACGCATGAGCAGACTGAGTTTGGCAACTCTGGCCCGCGTGCTTGGATTGGCGGCAGCATTGACCGCACTGGCCGCGCCCGCGGCCAAGGCGGATCAATTCCCGGTCGACTCCGGGGCGATCTGGGCCTGGATCTTCAACCAGACAAACGCCTATCGCGCCAGCAGGGGCCTGCCGAGGCTGAGCTTCGCCCCGAGCATCAAGGACGTTGCACAACCCTATGCCGTCTACCAGGCGAGTACGGGTACGAGCGGGCATCAGGCTGACGGGCGTACGCCGGGACAGCGCCTTGACGCCGCGGGCATTAAGTATTGCGGCTACGCCGAGAATGTCTTCGAAATCTGGTCCGCACCGCCGCACCGACTTGGCGGGCTGCCGCGTCGGCAGCAATGGAGTTCTGGAAGAGCTCACCAGGGACACAACGCCAACCTGCTGTCAGCCTCGATGACGTCCATGGGCGTCGGAAGCGCTGGGTGGACGTACGAGAACGGGCGCAACTTTTACAAGATCGTCCAGCTTTTTGTGGACGACTGCGGGGGTGCGGGCCCGCGCACGAAGACACTCGGCAAAAGGAGGAACTGATGGAGGGAAGAAGCCCATGCGACCGCGCCGCCCACAGCAGAGCGACCGCCCGGATCCGGGCCAGGAACTCACCGTGATCTCACGCTGTTCGACTGTCTTGAAATTCTGGTTGGCCGTGGCGACCGTCTTGGCGGTGCCTGTCGCGGCAATTGCGGACTGCCAAACCTGGCAGCTGCTTCGCATATTCAACGCCGTCCAGGAGAACGGATTTAATGTCGTCTTCGAGATCGACAAGCCGCTGCAGGGGAACATCGTTGGTCGGGCGCACTATTACAGCGGCAATGACTTCGCTCGAACCAATGGCCACGCGACCGGGACGTTTGACGGCAACGTTTTGAGGATCCAAGTCACGTGGCAGGACGACACCCTCGGTCTGTACGACGGCTACGTGGAGAGGGGTGGCAGCCTTGCGGGCTTCACACGCAACCTCTCAGCCTTCAACGGTCCGAAAGTCCGCTGGAGAAGCAAGCAGACTTTCACTTGCGCGAAACTTGCGCCACCGCCTGTGGACATCATCGCGAAGCCGACCGGGGATATCGGCGTTGGGCTGCCCAAGCGGGGCGGTATCGTCAACAATGCCCCCGGCGTCGATGTTCTGGGGCTGAAGACAGCGACGACCGGCCTGGCTGGCGTTTGGGACACGGTGACCAGCGCGGGCGGACGGTTCAAGCTCACGCTGAACAAAAGCGGCCGCCACGTCTCGGGAGCGTTCGTCCACTCCGACGCTCGCTATGGCGGGACCCTGCAAGGCACCCTCAACGACGCCGAAAACCAACTAGCCTTCACATTCACCCAGCCAAGCCTGGGTTTGACGGGCCAGGGGACATTTCGACTCACCGGCAAAGACGCCCTAGACGGACGGTTCACCGTGAATGATGGACCCGGAAATGTCTTCCTATGGACGGGAACACGGAGGCCGTAGCCGGCTGCGATGTAGAGGTTGAGCAGCCGAGGATCGGCGTGCCGGTCGGCGTCACCGGCCTGACGCCTGCCCAGAACTTCGCGGTCCCGGGTCGTAGCATTTGGCGAAATCGGGGAAGACGCTGATAACATTGTCGACGATCGCCCGGCAGCGCGCCCGGCTTGGCGTGTCGTGTCATAGGCGGCGACCGCTGCCGAGCCCGACACCCGCAACCGATCGGCGAGCGGCACCAGGCCGAAGATCCGGCCGTCGTCGGCGATCGGCATCTTCGGGCGATCGGCCCACGGCTCACCGGAGACGGTGATGATGACCCCTTTCACCGGATGGATCGGCACCCTGACGCCGACGGTCTTGAAGACGAGCGGCGTGTAGCTCGCGAGTGCGGTTACATAGTTGTCTGCCTTCATCGGGCCGCGGCTCGTGTCGACAGCGACGACATGTCCGCCCGTCCGGGGAAAGCCCCTTCATGTCGGTCTCGTAGTGGAACTTGACGCCGAGGCCGGCCGCGGCGTCGGCAAGCGCGGTCATGAACATGTGGCAGTCGCCGGCCTCGTCGCCCGGGAAATGGAGGCCGCCCACCAGCGAGGAGACTGTGGGCTTCAGCGACGGCTCGAGTTTGACGCACTCCTCAGGGGGGCAGGGCCTTGAACGGCAAGCCGTGCCGGGCGTAGTCGAGCTTGCGGTGGACGACGCCAAACTTGCCGGGGCACGACTTCGAGGAAGAAGGGGTACCAAGCCCTCGTGTCGTTCGTATAGAGTGCCGCTCGGATTAGCCAGAGCGCCTAAAGGGGATCGCCGGGTGCGCAGGGAAGTCGATCAAGGAAGGGACCGTGATCGGGCGCAGTGAGAAGTTGCAAGGGCGCTGGTCGGTCATCTCGACAATCCGCGCGCCGTTGCCTCAAATCGAGCAGTTCGTGCACCACTACGTAAGTCTCGGAGCCGAGCGACTCTATCTCTTCTTCGACGACTTGGAATCGTTCCGCCACTACGATCAGGTCGATTCCGGCATCGTGGAGCCTGCGTATGACGATCCCACCGACGCGTCAGGAGAGGCGATTGGGCTCAGCCCTCGTCAGATGGCCAACTTCGAGAAGGCCCGTGGCCGCGCTGGCACCCGGTGGCTTCTCCATGTCGACGGGGACGAGTTCATTTTTGCTCGCCGCCGAGTCTCGCAGGTTCTGCAGGAATTTGACAACAGCACATATTCGGTCGTGTTACGCCCGATGGAGGCCGTCTATCGTCAAGAACCGAAGAGCGAAGAGATTCTGACGAACCCTTGGTTCCGACGCAGAGTCAACGATGAACAGTTGCTCGAAAGCATTTACGGGGAGCTTGCCCCGCTGACCAAGTCCGGATTGTTCGGCCATATCGTTGGAAAGTGCTTCGTCCGCACCGAGCTTCCCATCAAACGCCATTCGGTTCATTCGCCACGTCCGGAGGAGCAGGGGATGAAGGTTGGGGTCGAGACGGCCGACCTCGACCTTCTGCATTTCGATGCAATGACTTTCGACGATTGGCGAGCCAAGTTTGCGTTGCGATTGGGCGGCAAGGTGTCCGTCTCGATGAGCCAGCTGCGGCAGAGACAGCTTGAGCTTATTCGACAAGCCTACGATGCAGACGACCGGAGCATGCTCCGTGCGCTTTACAACCGAATGCACGTCTTTGCTGAAGATCGCTTCAATCCCGCTTTGGCTGCCGGATTCATCGTTGAACGGAACTGCCAAGTCCCGCATCCGGCATCAGCGTGCTAGTCGGCGTGGCAACGGGCTCTGCTCATATTTGATGATCTTGCGTCAATGTCTTTTGTGCTCTCGCATCAACTGATTGCAGCGATCATGCCTCAAGCGCGCCAATAAGGTCCGCCTGACTAATCGCGAGCGGAGTTGTGAGTGCTCTCGCGCCGGCTGAAGCAGCGTCGCGCGCCTTCTCGGCGGTGCTGCCACTCTCCTTTGCGAGTCAAGCGAAGCACGGGCCGAGCCCCCCGCGAGAAAGGCCTGGGCTAGGACAGACCGTCCGTGCCGCTGCCGCAGAGGACGACCACCGTCTTGCTGTCCCCGACCGGGGCATGGCCGTTCTGAACTGCGGCGACCGCCGTGGCGGCGCCGAGTTCGATGGCGAGCCCGGCGGTACGCCACAGCCATCGCGCCGCTTCGAACGGTTCGTCTTCGAACACCAGGACAAGCTCGTCGACGCAGCGCTGCACGGTTTCGAAGTTAATGGGCTCAGTGCTGCGAGCCGCCAGAATCGGCACGTTGGTCACGAAAGACTCGATCATGACGATATGCCCGGCCTCGCGGGCGCGACAGAGCGTCGGACAGCCCTCGGTCAGCCGTCGGTCGGCTGCGGGCCGTCGTAACCCTCGACGATGACGAGATCGAGCGAGGCGGACTCTCCGCGCTCGGCAATCGCATGCTGGTATTCGGGCGAGTGGTAGCAGGCGAGCGCCGTCTCGTAGTCCTTGAACTCGATGACGACGTTGCGCTGGCGCGAGCCGCCGGCATGGATCTCGAACGGACCGCCGCGCACCAGGAACTTTGCGCCGTATTTCTTGAAGGCGGCCGGATTGGCGGCCAGGTATTTCTTGTAGCCCCCCGGGTCGTGCACATCGACGCGGACGATCCAGTATCCCTTGCTCATGCTCCCCCCCTTTCGCTGACGGCCGCCTCGATTTCGGCGACAACGGACTCCGCCGCGGCTTTCGGATCGGCCGCTGCGGTGATCGGCCGGCCGATCACGAGATAGTCGCTGCCCGCGCGAATAGCCGCTTCCGGCGTGGCGACCCGCTTTTGGTCTCCGGCACTGGCGCCGGCCGGTCGGATTCCCGGCGTGACGATCGCCATCGCCGGCCCGGTTGCCTGGCGCACGGCGGCGGCTTCCGCCGGCGAGGCGACGACGCCGTCCATGCCGGCCCGACGGGCTGCGGCCGCGCGCCCGGCGACAAGCTCGGCGGTGGTCGTGGCGTAGCCGGCCTCGGCGAGGTCGCTGTCGTCCATGGAGGTCAAGACGGTGACGCCGAGGAGCTTCAACGGCGCGTCGCCGCGCGCCGCCACCGCCGCGCGCATCGCCTTCGGATAGGCGTGAACGGTGAGGAAGGTCATGCCGAGGGGGATGATGCTCTCCACCGCCTTGGCGACCGTGTTGTCGATATCGAGGAGCTTGGCGTCGAGAAAGACCTGCTTGCCGGCGACCGCCAGATTGCGCGCGAAGGAGATGCCGCCGGCATAGATGAGCTGCAGCCCGATCTTGTAGAAGCCGACGCTGTCGCCGAGCCGCATCACCATGTCTTCGGCGGCGGCGGCGTCGGGAAGGTCGAGCGCAACGATCAGGCGGTCGCGGGGCAGAATCGATGGCATGGCGTGTGTGTAGACGAAGCGAGGCCGGGGTCAAGCCCGCGCCGCGTGGCCGCACCGGCGGGGGAGCTTCCGGCAGCACGGTGTGACCGGGGTCATCCCTTGCCGGAGCGCGTTCGTGGTAGAGGAGGCCGATTGTCCCGGAGGATCGCGATGTTAGGTGCGAATGCCGGCATGTCGGTGGCGTCCGTTGTGCTGGTCGCGCTTGCGTGCGGCGTCACATCCGCTTTCGGCGGCGAAGATGAACGAGCGACACGGGCGTTCCGGATGCCCGCCAGTTCGATGATGCCGACGCTGCTGGTCGGTGACTACCTGATGGCCGACATGACCGCCTACGACGACGGGGGTCCGCAGCGCGGTGACCTCGTCGTCCTGCTCAAGCCCGATGACAACAAGACGGTCTATCTGAAGCGTGTCGTCGGCCTGCCCGGCGACAGCGTCCAGATGGTCGATGGCGTTCTCAACATCAACGGGGAGCCCGTCCGGCGCGTACGGATCGACAACTATGTCGGTCCCGCCCCCCGGGGCGGGACGATCGATGTGCCCCGCTATCGCGAGACGCTTCCCGGCGGTGTCACCTACGAGACGCTGGACATCAATCCCGACAGTTTCCTCGACAATACGGCACCGCACGCAGTGCAGGCCGGCCATTATTACCTGCTCGGCGACAATCGGGACAATTCCGCCGACAGTCGTGTCCTCCTCTTGTCCGGCGGACTCGGTGACATTCCCCGTGAAAACATCATCGGCCAGGCCTCGTACATCTACTGGTCGCGCGACCTGTCGCGGATCGGAACATCCCTGCGATGAGCTAATCCGCCAACCTTGCCGCCAGATCGACGAGGTTCCGGCAGACCCGCTTGAGGAGCCGGCTCACCGGCTCGACCGTCAGTTCGCCTGCATCGTCGAAGGCGTCCTGCGCCCGGCTCACCTCGATCTTGGTCGGGATCAGGATGGCGCCGAGGCCGGCCTGGACGATCTTCCTCAGGTCGATCAGCGCCCGCGCCCCGCCGATCATGCCGTCGGAGGTGCTGCCGATGGCGAAGACCCGGTTGCGGTACTGCGTGGTGCCGCGCGACTCGATGCGGCTGACCCAGTCGATGGTGTTCTTGAGAAGCGGCGGCACCGAGTTGTTGTATTCGGGCGTCGCGATGAACACGCCCTGATGGGCTGCGATCAAGCGGGCGAGCTTGGTGGCGTTTTCAGGCGCGCCCTTCTCCGCCTCGAGGTCGCCGTTGTAGATCGGCATCGGATAGTCGGCGAGCGAGATGCGCGTGACGTCGGCTTCGGCAAGCGCCAGTTCCTTGGCGGCAAGCGCGGCGAGCCTGGTCGACAGCGAGCCGGTGCGGATCGAGCCGGCAAAGACGAGGATTTTCGGTGGGGTCATTGGCGCTCCCGTTCAGGACGCGACCCGGGCGTCGGCCGCGCGCCATCCAAATCTAAGGCGCCGGCTGGCGATGTCGAACGCGAAGAGGTTGCCACCGCCCGCCGGCTGGTCATGCCGCCGGTTGATGGCGAAGCCGGCGATGTGGCAAAGGAGCAGCGTGCCGACGCCACCATGACCGACGAACACAACGTCGCCGCTGGTATGGGCGGCGAGCGCGCGGTCCACTGCGGCGGCGACACGCGCCTGGGCGTCGGTCGCCCGCTCCCAGCCCTCTGCGCTCTCCTCCGGCGCGGCGAAGAAGGCGTCCGCCACCGCCTCGAAGTGGTCGGGCGGCAGGTAGCCGGTGGCCGAGCGGTCGTTCTCGTTGAAGGCGGGGTCGCTCTCGAAGCCGAGGTCAAGCGCCTCGGCGAAGATCTCGGCCGTTTCGACAGACTTCCGCTCCACCGAGGCGACGATGCGGCGGACGCTGGCCGCCCAGGGTGCTGTAGCGGCGCGCCGGGCGCGCTCGCGGCCAAACTCCGACAGCCCCCACTCCGGCACCGGAACAGCGGGATCGATGGCGACCTGCGGGTGCGTCAGATACCAGGCGGTCGGCACCGCCTGCTCAGCCCTTGCGGAACAGCCACACCCGGGCCGGCGGCATGTTCCGCCAGATCCAGCCGGAGGCCTCGGCCCTGAGCTGCGGCGGCACCGGGTGCACAGGCCCCTTGAAGGTGTAGGAGAACTGGATGAAGGGCTGGCCCGGCTCGATACGGGCAAGGCCGGATTCGATCAGCCGGATGCGTTCGTCGAGGGGCCGTGCCACCAGTGGCAGGCTGGAGACGACGCCGGCCGCGCGCTCGGCCCGTCCGTCGAGGGAGCCGTCGAGATCGTAGGCATCGCCGCGGATCACGGTGATGCCGGGGAACCGTTCCGCCAGCAGCTGACAGAAATCCGGGCTGTATTCGATAGCGACGATCCGCTCCGGCGTGACGCCGCGGGCGATCAGCGCCTTGGTGACGACGCCGGTGCCGGGCCCGAGCTCGATCACCGGCAGCGTCCCTTCCGGGTCGACATGGCTCGCCATCGCCGTCGCCAGCGTCTCGCCGGAGGGCGCCACCGCCCCCGTCATGCGCGGACGCTCCGCGAGGCTCTTCAGGAAGCGGAGCTGGTCGCGCATCGGGTGGGTCCTCCCGTGGCGCTCAGGCGCCGAAGAAATCGCGGACGCGGGCGAAGAAGCCGGTCGATTCCGGATGGGTCTCGGCGGAGGAGGCCTTTTCGAAGTCCTCGAGCAGCTCGCGCTGGCGGCGCGACAGGTTGCGCGGTGTCTCCACTACCACCTGGATGTACATGTCGCCGACCTTGGTCGACCGCATCACCGGCATGCCCTTCGACTTCAGGCGGAACTGCTTGCCGGTCTGCGTCCCGTCGGGGACTCTCACCCGGGTTCTGCCGCCGTCGACGGTCGGCACCTCGAACTCGCCGCCAAGCGCCGCGGCGGTGATCGAGATCGGCACCCGGCAGAAGAGGTCGGCCCCATCGCGCTGGAAGAACTCGTGCGGCGTGATCGACAGGAAGATGTAGAGATCGCCGGCCGGGCCGCCGCGCAAGCCCGCCTCGCCCTCGCCGGCGAGGCGGATGCGGGTGCCGTCCTCGATGCCGGCCGGAATGTTGACGCTGAGCTGGCGCTCCTCCGTCGTGCGGCCGGAGCCCGAGCAGTCGGGGCAGGGGTCTGAGATCACCTCGCCGCGGCCGTGGCAGGTGGGGCAGGTGCGCTCGATCGAGAAGAAGCCCTGGGCGGTGCGGACCCGGCCATGGCCTTCGCAGGAGGGGCACACCTTGGGGCTGGAGCCACGCCGGGCGCCGGTGCCGGCGCAGGTCGTGCAGGTGACCTTGGTCGGCACCTCGATCTCGGCGGTCTTGCCGGCATAGGCCTCCTCGAGGGTGATCTCCATATTGTAGCGGAGATCGGAGCCACGCTCCCGGCTCGATCGGGTGTTGCCGCCGCGGCGGCCGCCCATGAACTCGCCGAAGATGTCGTCGAAGATGTTGGACATCGAGGCGGCGAAATCGGCGTGGAAGCCGCCCATGCCGTTGGCGCCGTTCTCGAAGGCGGCATGGCCGAAGCGGTCGTAGGCGGCGCGCTTCTGCGGATCGCGCAGCGCCTCGTAGGCCTCGTTGACCTCCTTAAACTTCGTCTCGGCCGACGGATCGCCGTGATTGCGGTCCGGATGGAACTGCATGGCGAGCTTGCGGTAGGCGCTCTTCAGCGTCTTCTCGTCACAGCTGCGGGTTACGCCGAGGGTCTCGTAGAAATCGCGTTTTGCCATTCGCTTTTATTCTGCGCCGGTACGTCCGCCCGACGGCGGTGCCTATGTCCGCGGCGGACAAACAAGGCCCGCACCCCCGAAACGCAAATCAGCGCCTCTAAGGGTGCGGGCCATAGTCGTTCTCCGTCGTTCAGGCCGACTTCTGCTGGTCGTCGTCGCTGACTTCCTCGAAGTCGGCGTCGACCACATCCTCGTTGCTCGATTCGGCTTGGCCGTCGCCGGCCTCCGCGCCCTCGGCGCCGGCCTGGTTGGCCTGGTACATGGCTTCGCCGAGTTTCATCGAAGCCTGGGCCAAGGCGTTGGTCTTCGCCTCGATGTCGCTCACATCCTCGCCTTCCATGGCGGTCTTCAACTCGGCCACCTCCGCCTCGATCGCCGACTTGTCGGCCGCCGAGACCTTGTCGCCGTAGTCGGCCAGCGTCTTCTCGGTCGAGTGGACCAGGGCCTCGCCGTGGTTCTTCGCCTCGATCAGCGCGCGCCGCTTCTTGTCCTCGTCGGCGTGGGCCTCGGCATCCTTGACCATCTGGTCGATGTCGGTCTCGGAAAGGCCGCCCGACGCCTGGATGCGGATCTGCTGCTCCTTGCCGGTACCCTTGTCCTTCGCCGAAACGTTGACGATGCCGTTGGCGTCGATATCGAAGGTGACCTCGATCTGCGGCACCCCACGCGGCGCCGGCGGAATGCCGACCAAGTCGAACTGGCCGAGCAGCTTGTTGTCCGCCGCCATCTCGCGCTCACCCTGGAAGACCCGGATGGTGACCGCGTTCTGGCTGTCCTCGGCGGTCGAGAACACCTGGCCCTTCTTGGTCGGGATTGTCGTATTGCGGTCGATCAAGCGGGTGAACACGCCGCCCAGCGTCTCGATGCCGAGCGACAGCGGCGTGACGTCGAGCAGGAGCACGTCCTTGACGTCGCCCTGCAGCACGCCGGCCTGGATGGCGGCTCCGATGGCGACCACCTCGTCGGGGTTGACGCCCTTGTGGGGTTCCTTGCCGAAGAACTGCTTCACCGCTTCCTGGACCTTCGGCATGCGCGTCATGCCGCCGACCAGCACCACTTCCTGAATCTCGCCGGCCGACAGGCCCGCGTCTTTCAGCGCCGCCTTGCACGGGCCAATGGTCTTCTGGACGAGGTCATCAACCAGCGCCTCGAACTTGGCGCGGGTGAGCTTCATCGTCATGTGCTTCGGCCCGGAGGCGTCGGCGGTGATGAAGGGCAGGTTGATCTCGGTCTGGGTCGCCGAAGAGAGCTCGATCTTGGCCTTCTCAGCGGCTTCCTTCAGCCGCTGCAGGGCGAGCTTGTCGCCTCTGAGATCGATGCCCTGCTCCTTCTTGAACTCGTCAGCGAGATAGTTGACGAGGCGCATGTCGAAGTCCTCGCCGCCTAGAAAGGTGTCGCCGTTGGTCGACTTCACCTCGAAGACGCCGTCGCCGATCTCGAGGATCGAGATGTCGAAGGTACCGCCGCCAAGGTCGTAGACGGCGATGGTCTGGCCTTCCTTCTTGTCGAGACCGTAGGCGAGAGCGGCTGCCGTCGGCTCGTTGATGATGCGCAGCACCTCGAGCCCGGCGATCTTG
This sequence comes from uncultured Alphaproteobacteria bacterium, assembly GCA_963710805.1. Taxonomy (GTDB): domain Bacteria; phylum Pseudomonadota; class Alphaproteobacteria; order Rhizobiales; family Kaistiaceae; genus Bauldia. Next base: position 11,625 of record CAVQBS010000054.1, read on the forward strand.
CCGGCGTCCTTGGTCGCTTGGCGCTGGGCGTCGTTGAAATAAGCCGGGACGGTGATCACCGCCTGCTCGACCTTGGAGCCGAGATACGCCTCGGCGGTCTCCTTCATCTTCTGCAGGATGAAGGCGGAAATCTGTGACGGCGAGTAGGGTTTGCCGTCCACCTCGACCCAGGCGTCGCCGTTGCCGCCTTTGACGATCTTGTAGGGAACGAGCTTCTTGTCCTTTTCGACGGTCGGATCGTCGAAGCGACGTCCGATCAGGCGCTTCACCGCGAAGATCGTCTTCTCCGGATTGGTGACCGCCTGCCGCTTGGCCGGCTGGCCGACAAGGCGCTCGCCGTCATTGGTGAAAGCCACCATCGAAGGCGTCGTGCGGGCGCCTTCGGAATTCTCGATCACCTTGGCGTTCTTGCCGTCCATGACGGCCACGCACGAGTTTGTCGTGCCGAGGTCAATGCCAATAACTTTCGCCATACTTCCCATCTCCTTTCGGCAGACCGGCCGGGTCCTTTTCAAGGCCCCCGGCCCTCAGGCGTGAATGCTGAGGGCAGCCCGGTCCCCTGGCATGATTTCGCGCACCCGGAACGAGATGATTCCCCCCGGAGACGCGCGGGTTCCCGGCGTATATAAGTAGGCCGCGAGGGGGCCGCAAGCCGATATCAGCCGGGGAAACCGCGATGTTTGACCGAATCCTTTCGATCCGTGCGACCGTCCGGACCGGCGCCATGCTCGTGGTGATATCGGTGGTGCTCGCGGCGATGCAACCCGCCGCCGCCCAGGTAACCACGCCGCCGCGCGGCTCGCCGCTGAGGGCGGCCATTCTCGACGGCGTCAGGCCGATGGTCGAGGCCGAGGTCGGCAAGCCGGTCGAGTTCGTTGTCCAGCAGATACGGGTGCTGGGCGAATGGGCGTTCGTCCTGCTCTCTCCCCAGCGGCCGGGTGGTGGCCCGATTCCCTATGTCTACACGCGCTACCAGGTGGCGGTTGACGAAGGGTTCTTCGACAACCAGGTGTCGGCGCTCTTGAGGAATACGCCGTCGGGCTGGCTGATCTACGAATACAATCTCGGCGCCACCGATGTGCCGTGGGTCGATTGGGGCCAGTTCTACCCGGTTCCGCCGGAGGTCTTTCCGGGCAACTGACCCCTTCGAGTTGCCGGGTTGGTCCAGAGGCGGATCGTCGGCGGCAAGCTGGGCGGCCGAGCCACTCCTCTTTCGCCTCTTTCCAAACCCGACGCAAAGGTCAATTGCGGGTAGGCTCGCTCGGGGGATTCGCTTTGTCCGTGAAATCCGCGTGAGGAGAACCGGCGGCGCGCCGCCGGCCACGAGGCCTTTGCCGCTCGTGCTCAAACAAACACGTCGCCTCAGGATCGTCCTGGTCTTCGCGCTGCACGGCGTGACCGTCGGCAGTTTCTTCTCGCGCATCGCCGACCTCCAGGCAAAGATCGGGCTCAGCGAGGCCGGGCTCGGGCTGGCGCTAATCGGCCTTCCCGCCGGCGTCTTCCTCGGATCGCTGTTCGTCAGCCGGATCATCGAGAAGCGCGGCACGCGCACGACGCTCCTGTTCGGCCTGCCTTTCTTCGCCACCGGGCCGCTGCTCGCCTCGCTCGCCGGCGACCTGGCGACGCTGTTTGCCTGCCTTTTCCTGCTTGGCCTCGGCCTGACGACCTGCAACATTTCCATGAATGTCGAGGCCGATCGCATCGAGGCGGCAACGGTGGCGCGGCTGATCAACCGCTGTCACGGGACGTGGGGCATCGGCTTTCTGACCGCTTCGCTCGCCGGCACCGCAGCCGTGGCGGCGGGTCTTTCTCCCACCGATCATTTCCTCATCGTCTTCGCCGTCTTGACCGCCGGGGCGATCGCCGTCGTCGGGCCGATGGAGCCGAGCGAGCCCCGCGCCCATCGCGGCTCCGCCCGGGCCACCCGGTTTGCGCTGCCGACCGTCGGTGTCCTCCTCATCATCGGCTTCGCCTGTTCCGGCATCCTTCTGGAAAGCAGCAGCCGGAACTGGTCGGTGATCTACCTCCGCGACGCATTTTCGGCCGCCGATTGGGTGGCGACACTGACCTTGCCATCCTTCGTCATCGCCCAGATCGCCGGCCGTTTCTCGGCCGACACCCTGATCGACCGCTTTGGTCCTGTTCCGGTCGCCCGGGCGCTCTCGGTGGTTTCGCTGGCAGGGCTGACCCTGGTGGTCACTGCCGGGTCGATCGTCGTCACACTCGCCGGATTCGCGTTGATCGGCTTCGGGATCAGCACCGTCCATCCCCAGGCGCTGTCGGCTGCGGCCCGTCTCGGAGACCGGCCGTCGTCGCAGAACGTTGCGGCCTTCTCGACGCTGCAGACCGTCATCGGCTTTGCCGGTCCGCCGCTGTTCGGGCTCGTCGCCTCGCGATACGGAATCCGCATCTCCTTTGGGATGATTCTGCCGTTGCCGGTGCTCGCCCTCTTCTTTGCCCGGTATCTGGCGTCGCCGGAGTCCTGAACCCGCCGCCGCCCGGCGCGGACGATCTTCAGACCTGTCCGGGGACGGGGACTGCAGCTTGCGCCGGCGCCTTGCGCCGCCGCTTTGGCTCGGTCGCTGCCCTGACTGCGGCGGTCGGGTCGTTGTCGGCCGGGTCGGGACTCGGGAACAACGTGTTGAAAGCGATCGACCGGCCGTCGCCTTCGACCACCCGCACATGAAAGCGGCGAAGTCGCCGTGGCTCCGGCACGCCGCAGGAATGGGCAATGACCTCCACCTCCTTGCGCATGTTCATGCAGTAGTTGGCGACCGACACCGACTTCTCGACCGGGTGCAGTCCACGCTGGAGGCGCGGATTGTGGGTGGTGATGCCGGTGGGGCAGGTGTTCTTGTTGCATTTTAGCGACTGGATGCAGCCTAGCGCGAACATGAAGCCGCGCGCCGAAACGACGAAATCGGCGCCGGCGCAAAGCGCCCAGGCGACGCCGGACGGCGTCACCAGCTTGCCGGACACGATCAGCCGCACCCGCTCCTTCATCCCGTGGCGCTTGCGGATGTCGTCGACGAGCGGCAGCGACTCGCGGATCGGCAGTCCGACATTGTCCATCAGCGGCAGTGGCGCGGCCCCCGTACCGCCGTCGCCCGAATCGACCGTGATGAAGTCGGGAGCGCTGGCCTCACCCCGGCGCGTCACCTCGTCGAACAGGGAATCGAGCCAGCCATAGGCGCCGATCACGCATTTGAAGCCGACCGGCTTGCCGGTGACCTCCCGGATGTGGGCGATGCGGTCGAGGAGCTCGCCGACGCTGCCGATGTCGGTGTGGCGGTTTGGCGAGATCGAATCCTCGCCGGCCGGGATGCCACGGATTTCGGCGATCTCCGCCGTCACCTTGATCGCCGGCAGAATGCCGCCCTTGCCGGGTTTGGCCCCCTGTGACAGCTTGATCTCGAACATCCTCACCCGCGGATCGTCGCCAAGCGCCTTCAGCCGCGCGTCGGAAAGCGTCCCGTCGGCGTCGCGGACGCCGTATTTGGCGGTGCCGATCTGGAAGACGATGTCGCAGTTGCCGTCGAGGTGGAACGGCGCCAGCCCGCCCTCGCCGGTGTTGAGCCAGCAGCCGGCGAGGCCCGCACCCTTCGACAGCGCCAGGACCGCCGGTTTCGACAGCGCCCCGTAGCTCATGCCGGAGATGTTGAAGAAGGACGGTGCGTGGTACGGCTCGCGACAGGTCGGTCCGATCGTCATCGGCTCGGTTTCGGCCCGGTCGCTGTCGAGCGTCGGGAACGGGCAATTGACGAAATAGAATGTCCCGGCGGTCATCAGGTTCTTGGTCGAACCGAAGGCGACCGTGTTGTCCTTGCCCGCCGCGGCCCTCGCCGTCCATTGCCGCTCCGCCCGGTTGAACGGCATCTCCTCGCGGTCCATGGCGAAGAAGTACTGGCGGAAGAATTCGCCGAGCGTAGAGAAGATAGCGCGGAAGCGGCCGACCACCGGGTAGTTGCGGCGAATGGCGTCGCGATGCTGGGTGACGTCGACGATGAAGACGACGATCAGCGCGGCTGCGCCGAGGCCGATGACGAAGACGAAGAGGGTGACGAGCAGGTCGAGGGCGGCGGCGACCGGACCGGGGATGAGCGAGTCCATGGGGCGTTGGCCTCCGTTGAACGGCACTGCGCCCGCGACCTTGCCCAAAGCGGAAATGGCTGGGAAGCCGAAACCGCCCGGTTCCCGGAGGTTTGATCCGCGCGCGAGGTCGGCGTGAACGATCGCCTCAGGCGGAATCGTGTGGCCGGCCGCGGGCCTGCAGGGCGAACTGGGCGAGCCGGTGCCTCAACGCGGCCGTCGTCGTCACCGGCTTGATGAAGTGGAGCCGCGCCCTGAGCCGACCCGCGCCGATATCGACGCCTTCCGGGTCGATGCCAGTTATCCGCCAGTCCGCATCCGGTTCCCCGAGGAGCCGGGTCGCGTAGAGACGCACGGCTTCGGCGTGGTCGGCATTCATGTGGTCGATAGCGCTTTCCTCGGCAGCAAGCAGGTCGCCGGCGGCGGAGCAGTCGGTGAGGAGATCGTCGCGAGAAAGGTCGACAATGCGCCCGAAGCCGGCGACGAGATGCGCTCCGGCGACCGCAAGCCGGTGGAAGGAGAAGTCGGCGAAGTCGGCGTAGCCTGACGCCTCGGGATGCCGGGCGAGAAAGCGACGACGGGTCGCCCCTTCGCGGTCCAGGGCGACGCTTCCTGTAAGCGTCAGTCGGGCGCCGGCGAGGGGATCGCCGGTCTCGCCTCCGGGGCCGACGAGGAGCAGCGAGGCGCGGGGATCGCGTTGCAGGTTCCGGGTGTGGACGGCGAGGGTCGAGAGAAGGAGGATCGGCTCGCCTTCCGCCGTCGTCGCCACCGTCACCAGCGAGGCGAACGGCGCGCCGGCTTCGGTGAGCGTCGCCAGCGACCCGGTTGCTGCCAGCCGCAGGACCTGCCGGGCAGTGCGGCTTGCGGAGAAGGGAGCGTCGGAGTCCATCGCGGACACTATAGCCTCCCGCGCTCGGGAATGCCGCCGATTTGATCAGCTTCCGGCTCGTTCCGGGCGCATCGGTCGTTGACCTTCGGCGTCAAGATGGGGCCTATGGCATCGAGTCGCTGAAACGTCTTGAGGGGATGCGCAACGCAGATGTCCGGGATCGAAGACCTCTTCCACCGCAATCGGATCTGGGCCGAGCGCATCAAGGAGATCAATCCCGATTTCTTCCTCAACCTGTCGCATCAGCAGAAGCCGCAATATCTGTGGATCGGCTGCGCCGACAGTCGGGTCCCGGCCAACCAGATCATCGACCTGCCGCCGGGGGAAGTCTTCGTTCACCGCAACATCGCCAATGTGGTTGTTCCCTCCGACCTGAACTGCCTGTCGGTGATCCAGTACGCCGTCGAAGTGCTGGAGGTTAAGTATATCATCGTGTGCGGCCACTACGGCTGCGGCGGCGTCAAGGCAGCGCTGTCGTCGGAAGGCCACGGCCTCATCGACAACTGGTTGAGGCATATCCGCAACGTCAAACGGCTTCACGCCCATGCCTTCGAGGAGCCGGCTGACGAGGAGGACACCGTCGACCGGCTGTGCGAGCTCAATGTCATCGAGCAGGTGCACAACGTCTGCGCGACGACCATCGTTCGCGACGCCTGGCTGCGCGGATCGGCCCTGACCGTCGAAGGCTGGGTCTACAACATCAAGGACGGCGTCCTGCATCGTCTCTGTTCGCGGGGACCCGACACCCTCGACCAGGATCCCGACCATGCCGACGATCCGGACTTGGTCCGGGGCAAGGCCGGCTGATGCATGTCCGCCGCGGGATCAACGCCCGCCACCTCCTTGCCGATTCCTGGCCATTTGTCGTCGGAATGGCGCTTTGGTCGCTGGTCGTCGTCTATCTGAACGAGTTCCTCGGCTACCATTATCTTTCGATCCCGATCGCGCCCGTGACGACGATTGGCGTCGCGGTGGCGCTCTATCTCGGCTTCAAGAGCACGTCCGCCTACAATCGCTGGTGGGAGGCGCGACAGGTCTGGGGCGAGATCATCAATCGCAGCCGTGACTGGGGAAACAGCGTCTACAATCTGATCTACGCAGCCGACAGGGAGGTCGATCCGGCGATCCACGAGGAGCTGATCCGGCGGCACATCGCCTGGGTCAATGCGCTCGCCTATCAGATGAGGGGAAAATCACGCCTCAAGGCGACAGAGGTCGGTCACGTCTTCGGTTATCGGCGCGTCTTCGACAATGCGGACTTCCATCAGAATCCCGAATGCTATCAGCGGCATCTTCCTGCGGAGGAGGCCGCTGAGGTCGGCAAATACGCCAACGTCGCCACGCAGCTTCTGCGCCGCCAAGGCGACCGGCTGCAGACACTCGTCAAGGACGGGTTGCTCGACAGCCACCGCCACGTGGCCCTGATGACGTTGCTCGGTTCCTTCTACACCCAGCAGGGCGCGTGCGAGCGGATCAAGAACACGCCGTTTCCGCGCCAGGTCGCTAATTTCGGCCTGATGTTCACCTGGGTGTTCATTTTCCTGCTGCCGCTCGCCTTCGTCGACGTCTTCGAAGCCGACACCCGTTTCCACGAGCTGTCGGCTACGCTTTCGCTCGAATATGTGCTGATCATGGTGCCGTTCACGGTCCTCATCTCCTGGGTGTTCTTCATCATGGAGAAGGTGAGCGACTCGACCGAGGACCCGTTCGAGGGCGGAGCGACCGACGTGCCGATTTCGGCGCTTTGCCGGGTGATCGAGATCGACCTCAAGCAGATGATGGCGGCCGACGACGTGCCGGAGCCGATAAAACCGGTCGACGGGGTTCTCTATTAGCGCAGGCGCCCGGCCGAGCCGCGGCTCAGGCGACGGTGAAGCCCTTCACGAAGGGGTCGCGGTCGTCGAGGAAGATGGTGTTGTAGCCGGTCGTCCACGCCTGCCCGGCGATCGACGGCACGATGGCATCGAATTTGCCGACCGTGATCTTTGCCTCGACACGGCCATGGAACAGGCTGCCGATGATCGACTCGTGCACGAAACTGTCGCCGGGCTTCAGGTCGCCGCGGGCCGCCTTCTGCGCCATACGGGCCGAGGTGCCGGTGCCGCAGGGCGACCGGTCGATCGCCTTCTCGCCATAGAAGACGGCATTGCGGGCGTCGGCCTCCGGATGGTGCGGTGGGCCCGCCCAAAGGATGTGGCGGAGGCCGGCGATGGTGGGGTCTTCCGGGTGGACGAAATCGTAGCGCTCGTTGACCACGCGCCGCACGACGGGCGACAGCCGCTGGATGTCAAGCGCCGTCAGGGCGTCGAGCCCGGCGTAGGAATGCTGAGGCTCGATGATGGCGTAGAAGTTGCCGCCATAGGCGACGTCGAAAACGATCCGCCCGAAGTCGGGCACGTCGACCTCGAGCCCCTTGCGATAGAGAAATGACGGCACGTTGCGGATGCGCACTTCGGCGACGTGGTCGTACCGGTCGCGGCGGTATTCGGCCTCGACGATGCCGGCCGGCACCTCGAGGCGAAGACGCCCCTCCTGCGCGGGCCGCACCAGATCCTCCTCGATCAACACGGTGACGGTGCCGATCAGGCCGTGGCCGCACATGGGGAGGCACCCGGTCGTCTCGATGAACAGAAGCGCCGCATCGGTGTCGTCGCGGAGCGGTTCGTAGAGGATCGAGCCCGACATCAGGTCATGGCCGCGTGGCTCGAACATCAACCCGGTGCGGATCCAGTCGTACTCGTGGATGAAGTGCTGCCGCTTCTCGCTCATCGTGGCGCCGGACAGCGGCGGCCCGCCGCCGGCGACCACACGTACCGGGTTGCCGCAGGTGTGGGCGTCGATGCAGAAGAATGTTTTGCTCGCCATGCGCGCTCTCTCTCCCGGATTAGCGCCTTGCCGGCCTCACTGGAAGCGTTCGATGCCGAAGGGTCGAAGGCCGGCGTCGCCTCGTCCGGCGATCAGCGCCGCCACATGGCGCGCGGTGACCCCGGCAAGCGTGAGCCCGAGATGCCCGTGGCCGAAGGCGAAGACGATCCGCGGATCCTGGGGATCGTATCCAATGACGGGGAGCGAGTCCGGCGTCGCCGGTCGCCGGCCCATCCACTCCGTCCCCCCCGCTTCCGGAAGATCGGGAACGTAGCGGCGCATGATCTTCCGCATGGCCGCCGCCCGCACGTAGTTGGGCGGTGCGTCGGGTCGGGCGAGCTCAACGGCGCCACCGACTCTCAAGCCATCGGCGAGCGGGCTCGCCACGAAGCCGAACTGTGAGAAGAACACCGGCATCGGCAGCTCGACCGGATGGCCAGGGAACGTTGTGTTGTAGCCGCGCTCCGCCTCCAGACGGACCTTGAGGCCGAGGTCATTGACCAAATCGCGTGACCACACGCCGGCGGCGATCACCACTCGGTCGAAGGGCAGGTCGGCACCCTCCGCGGTGATCACCGAGACGTCCCTCTCGTCGCGTCGGATCGCGACGGCATCGCGGTGGTCCAGGGCGCCAGTCGCCCGGACCCGGCGGCGGAGCTCCTCGAGGATGGCGAGCGGGCTCGATACCATCCAGTAGTCGGGCGCGTAAAGGGCGTGCGTGAAGCGCCCCGACAGCGCTGGAACCATGTCGCGCGCCGCCTCCGGCGCGAGTTCCTTGACCTCGACGCCCTGGCGGTGCCGCTCCGACCACTCCTCGCGGACCGCCTGATAGGCGGCCTCGCCGTCGACCACATGGAGCGCCCCGGTTCGGCGCATATGCCCGGAGAGCCCGCTGCGGCGGGCCAGTTCCTCGTGGTCGGCGAGCGCTGTCTTCATGAGCGCGGAAAGCGCGATCGTCGCCGCCCTTACCCGTCGTGGGTTCGACGCGGCGATGAAGTCCAGGAGAAACGGCGTCAGGGCCGGGAGGTCCCTGATGCGCAATGTCAGCGGCCCGAGTGGGTCGAACAGCCAGCCGGGCACCGCCATGATGACGCCAGGCCGCGCCAGCGGAGATATGTCGGGCAGGGCGATTACCCCGGCATTGCCGCCGGAGGCGTGGCGCTCCTCCGGCGCCCTCTCGAACACGACGACCGCGTGCCCGTCGGCGACGAGCCACGCACCGACGGCAGAGCCGACGATGCCGCCGCCGATCACTGCGATTCTCGCCATGGCGCTCGCTAGCCGCCGCTCCGTATCCGCCCGCGGTGCCGTTCCGCTCGCTTCGGAGGCATTCCGGCCGGCGCCCGGATCTCCCGAATCCGTCTGCCCGGGCAGCGCAACCGATCCCGCAGGCTACATGCGGGCGACCTGCGGTCAACCGCCCCGCGGCAGACGAAAGCCCCTGCCGAAGCGGATCGACCGGTTGCCGGACCGGCCCTCGCGGGGCTCGTCAAACGGATCGCGTCGCCGCTACGAAGAATTCAGGCGCACCGGAGAAGAATGCGGAAGCCATGGAATTGAGACGCTCTTCACCGAAGAAAGGTGGGGCTGACGCGTGGCAGACGACGCGATGGATCGTTAACCTTGGGCCAGTGTGATGCCGGTCATTGCGCCGTTTCCTCTTTTCGTTGATTTTTCAGAAGCCAAGGTGCGATAGAGTGCGACTTTGAGTGGCACGGGAAGTCGCCAAGGGACGGATTCCAGTGGCTTTACGACCGAAAGAAACAGGCCTGCCGTCCGGCCGATCGGAGCTGGCCGCGGCGATATACGACTGTCGCAGGGCGCTTGTCGGCATCATCTTGTTCAGCGGGATCATGAATGTCCTGACCCTGACCGGTCCGCTGTTCATGCTTCAGGTCTACGATCGGGTCGTTCCCAGCCAGAGCATTCCCACCCTGCTCGGTCTCGCCGCCATCGTCGCCCTGCTCTACGCCTCGCTCGGCTTTTTCGATCAGGTCAGGGCACGCATTTTGGTCAGAGTCGGCGCCTATGTGGACGAGGTCATCCACCCGAAGGTGTTCAAGGCCGTGGTCACTTTGCCGCTCCGCAATTCGCTGCCCGGCGACGGCCTGCAGCCTTTGCGCGATCTCGACCAGATCCGCAACTTCATCTCCTCCGGCGGGCCGGCGGCCTTCGCCGACATGCCGTTCCTGCCGATCCAGATCACCATTTGCTTCCTGATCCATCCTCTCATCGGCTTCATGACCATTTTCGGCGCCGTGGTGATCTTCTTCCTGACGCTCGCCACCGACATGACGGTCCGCTCGGCATCGCTCAAGGCGTCGGAGAAGGGCAGCCAGCGCCTGGCGGTCATCGAAGCCGGACGGCGCAATGCCGAGGTCCTGCGCTCGCTCGGCATGGCCGGCCGCCTCGCCGATCGCTGGGGCGAGGTCAATCGAAGCTATGAAGCGAGCCACCTGAAGGTTCTGGAGAAATCCGGCGCCTTTTCGGGCGCGTCGCGCGTCTTCCGGATGATGTTCCAGTCGGCCGTGCTCGGCCTCGGCGCCTATCTGGTGATCGAGCAGGGAGCGTCGTTCGGCATCATCATCGCCGCGTCCATCCTCAGCGCCCGCGCCCTGCAGCCGGTGGAGCAGCTCGTCGCGAACTGGCGCGGCTTTGTCGCCAGCCGCCAGGCCTGGCATCGCCTGAACCGGCTTCTCGTCCAGTTCCCCGACACCGCGGAGCCGATGCCCCTGCCGGAGCCGAAGGCGACGCTGACCGTCGAGAGCCTCGCAGTGGTACCGCCCGGCTCCAGCCGGCCGTCGGTGGTCGATGTCAGCTTCGCGCTACGCGCCGGTAGCGCGCTCGGCGTCATCGGCCCGAGCGGCGCCGGCAAATCGTCGCTGGTTCGGGCCGTGATCGGAGCCTGGGCGCCGGCTCGCGGGCGCGTCCGCCTCGATGGCGCTGCCCTGGAACAATGGCACCCGGACGCCCTTGGCCGGCATATCGGCTATCTGCCGCAGGACGTTGAGCTGTTCGCGGGCACGGTGGCGGAGAACATCTCGCGTTTCGAGCCCGAGCCCGACCCGCTTCGCATCGTCGAAGCGGCGAGGGCGGCCGGCGTCCACGACATGGTCCTCAGACTGCCAAACGGCTACTCGACCGAGATCGGCGAGGCCGGTTCGTCGCTTTCCGCCGGCCAGCGCCAGCGCGTGGCGCTGGCCCGGGCGCTCTACGGCGACCCGTTCCTCGTCGTGCTGGACGAGCCCAACTCGAACCTCGATGCCGAGGGCGACGCGGCTCTTACCCAGGCGATCCGTTCGATCCGCGAGCGTGGCGGGATCGCCATTGTCGTGGCCCATCGGCCGAGCGCGCTGGAGGGCGTCGACATGGCGCTTGCCATGGTGAACGGCGGCGTTGCCGCGGTCGGCCAGAAGGAAGACGTGCTGCGCAAGGTGCTGAAGCCGGCGGCGACGCCAACCATCGACGATCGGCGCGAAGCGCGCCAGGAAGCGGCCGTATGAGCGACCAGAAGGCCATCACCGGCGCCAAGCCGGAGCATCCGCACAAGACGGCGATCCGCTCCGGTCTCCGGCGTCACCTTGCGGTCGGCGGGCTCGCCGCTGCATTTCTTGTCCTTGGCCTCGGCGGCATGGCGGCGACGATCGATTTCGCCTCCGCGGTGGTGACCGGCGGGCGGCTGGTCGTCAGCGGCAACGTCAAGAAGGTGCAGCACCGCGACGGCGGCACGGTCAAAGAAATCCTCGTCAAGGACGGCGACAGGGTCAAGGCTGGTGACCTCCTCATCAGGCTCGATCCGACGGTTGCCGGCGCCAACCTTGGGATCGTGACCAAGGGCCTTGAGGAAGCGCTTGCCCACAAGGCGCGCCTCGAGGCAGAGCGCATCGGCGCCGCGTCGGTGACCTTCCCAAAGGAACTCCTCGACCGGGCCGATGATCCCGAGATGGCCGAGATCATGTCCATCGAGACGAACGCCTTCGAGCTGCGCCGGGCCGCCCGCGAGGGCCAGAAAGAGCAGCTTGGCAAGAAGATCTCCGAGTTCGAGCAGCAGCTCGAAGGTCTGAAAGCGCAGGAAGACGCCGTCCGCCGCCAGATCGCCTCCACCAGTCCGGAAGTCGCGGGGCTGCGCGCCCTGCGCGACAAGGATCTGGTCGGCACCGATCGCATGGCCGACGCCGAGCGGCGCGCAGCACAACTCGACGGTCAACTCGGCCAGATCATATCCGCCACCGGCCAGGTCGGCGCCCAGATCGCCCAGGCACAGCTGCAGATTCTACAGGTCGACCAGGACATGCGCAGCGAGGTTTCCCGCGAGCTGGCCGATGTCGGGTCGAGCATCAACGAACTGACGGAACGCAAGATCGCAGCCGAAGATCAGATGAAGCGGCAGGATATCATCGCGCCGATCAGCGGCACGGTCTATCAGCTCGCCGTCCACACCGTTGGCGGCGTGGTGTCGCCGGGCGAGCCGATCATGCTGATCGTGCCGGAGGACGACCTCCTGGTCGTCGAGGCGCAGGTCAGCCCCAACGAGGTCGATCGGGTTCATCCGGACCAGGAGGCGATCCTGCGGTTCACCGCCTTCGGCCAGCGGACGACGCCAGAATTCAAGGGCACCGTGGATACGGTCTCGCCGGACGTCGTCGTCGACCAGCGGACTGGTCATGGCTACTACATCGCCCGCATCAAGATGCCCAAAGAGGCGTTTGACCGGTTTGGCCCGCGCCTCGTGCCGGGCATGCCCGTCGAAGTGTTCATTTCCACGGGATCGCGGACGGTGCTCTCCTATCTGGTCAAGCCGCTCGGCGATCAGATCATGCATACCTTCCGGGAACGCTGAGACTTCGCTCGCCGGAGCGCGAAAAGCGGCCCTCGCTCACCGGTTCTTGCCGGGAGGTCCGTTTCCGGGAAGCCGCGCCCGGATTTCCCGCCTGTTGCGGGGAGAGGTGCACGCGCGACGTCTTCGCCCGGTCGGCCCCTGTGACCACGGTCACAGACAGAATCGGCCGGCCCCTCTATCCAGAACGAGATGAGCGAACGCTCTTGCACCGACCAGGAAGCCCAGGAGGGGGAGATGACCAACGGCGCTACCGGCATCTTGCCGGCCGATTTGTTCTACGGCGACGACCTCGCCACGGCGGATCGCTATGTCCGGCAGTTCCTCGCGACGGCCGCCCGCTACGTGTTTTCCGGTCCGCAAGGCGCGCCCGCCTTGGAGGCGCAGCAAAGGACCTCCGAGCCCCGAAATTCCGAGAAGTAAGGCCTGGCGCGCGGCTGGGTCGTTGAGAGGGCCGGCTGCCGAAGCCGGCCCTTTCCGTTTCAGCCTTTGACGGCACCGGCCGTCAGCCCCGTGACGAGGTGACGCTGGGCGAACACGAACATCAGGATCGCCGGCAGGATCGTCAGCGTGATGAAGGCGAGCACCAGCTGCCACGCCGTCCCGTATTCGCCCTGATAGACCATCAGGCCGAGCGGCCAGGGATATTTGGCGTCGGTGTTGAGGACCACCAGCGGCAGCAGGAAATTGTTCCAGCTGGTGACGAAGGTGATCACCGCGACGGTCGCCAGGATCGGCCGGGAGAGCGGCAGGGTGATCGAGACGAAGAAGCGCATGTAGCTGCAGCCGTCGACCAGCGCCGACTCGAGGAGCTCTTTCGGCAACGAGCGGAAGGCGTTGCGAAGCAGAAGCACGCTCACCGCCTGGCCAAAGGCGACCTGGGGCAGGATGACGCCCCAATGGGTGTCAAGCAGGCCGAGATCGCGGACCTTGATGAACAGGGGCAGGATGGCGGTGGCGAAGGGGAAAGTCAGTCCGAGGATCAGGTAGTTGAACAGGAACCGCTCGCCGAAGAAGCGGAGATGGGCGAAGGCGAACGCCGCCGGTGCCGCCACAGCGAGCGTCAGCAGCACCGTCACGATCGCGATATAGAGCGAGTTGCCGAGGATCTGCCAGTAGCGCCAGGATGCGAGGATGTCCCAGTAGTTCTGCCAGACCCACACGTCGGGCAATCCGAAGGGATTGGTGCGCAGCTCGCCCAGCCCCTTGAAGCCGCCGAGGGTCGTGGCAAGCAGCGGAACGATGATCAGCCCGGCGACGAGGAAGAGGATAAGCAGCCGTGTCAGCCCGCCGACCGGGCTCGACAGCGAGGCGGCGGCCGGCGTCGATGCAAAGCGGCTGGCGGTCGAGGCCGTCGACTGATCCGGCAGATCGGCGGTGGCTTCAGTCATCCTTCATGAAGATCCGTTTGTAGCCGAAGGCGACGATGACGCAGATGACGAAGAGCACGACGCCCACCGCTGAGCCGAAGCCGACCCGCATTCGGGTGATGCCGAAATAGTAGAGGTACGACACCATCGTGTGGGTGGTGTTGAGCGGGCCGCCGCCAGTCAGCGACACGATCATATCGAAGAACTGCAGCGAGCCGATGATCGAGAAGAACACCGACAGGCGGATCATCGGCGCGAGCCCGGGGACGGTTACGTAGAGGAAACGCTGCCACGCGTTGGCGCCGTCGATCGACGCCGCCTCGTAGAGATTGCGGTCGATGTTCTGCAGCCCGGCGATGTAGAGCATCATGTGGAAGCCGAAATATTTCCACACGATGACGATCAGAACTGCGCTGAACGCCCAGTCGCGATTGGCCAGCAGATAGATCGGATCGCCGCCGAATGCCTGGGAAATCTGCGACAGCAGCCCGTAGTCGCCGTCGAACATGAAGCGCCAGATCAGCCCGGCGGCGACATCGGCGAGAATGAACGGCAGGAAGAAGAGCATGCGGAAGGCGACCGCGCCGACCAGCCGGTCGGCGAGGAGCACCGCCATCGCCAGGGCGAGCGGCAGCTGCACGCCGAGCGACACGACGATGATCAGGACATTGTTGATGACGGCCCGGTCGAAGACCTTGTTGTTGAAGAGCTGGGCGAAGTTGCCGAAGCCGACAAAATCGCTGGGCAGCGCCAGGCCGTTCCAGTTGAAGAAGCCGTACCAGGCCGCCTCGCCGATCGGCAGGATGACGAAGATGGTGAAGACCACCAGGGCCGGCGGCAGGAAGATCAGGGCGGTGATCAGCCCATGCCGCGCATTGCTCGTACGAACACTCGAAACGATTGACGTTTCAGCCATGGCGCACGCTTCCCCCGGCCCCATGAAAACAGGAAGGACCCCGGCGTCAAGGCCGGGGTCCGTCCGGGATTTGCGGTCAGCGCTGGTCCCACGCCTCCTGGATCGCCTGAGCAGCTTCCTCCGGCGTCGCCTCGCCGGCGGCGACGGCCACCGACATGTCGTTGACGACGCGGCCAACCGACGGACCGAGGTCCTGGTCGAGGAAGTTCTGATGCCAGGTCGACGCGGCGATCCGCTTCGCGACTTCCTTGAGGAGCGGGTTCTTGAGGTACTGGTCCGTTCCCTTGACGGCCGGCACATAGGCGCCGGCTTCCGCGGCGATCTTCTGCTGCTCGGGCGTCGACATGAACTTGATGAACTCGACCGCTTCCGGAGGGGCATCGGCGGTTACCAGAAAGCCCTGCACGCCGCCGAAGGTCTGGCTGATGTCGCCCTTGCCGCCTGCGACGGTCGGGAACGGCGCCAGGCCGATCTGGTCGAGGGGCAGGCCCTTGCCGTCGCCGGCGTTCTCCACCTGGCCGGTGAGCAGCCAGTTGCCCATCAGGTCGAGCGCACCCCTGCCGTCGCCGAACATGCCGGCGGAGGCGGGAAACATCGTGCTCAGCCAGCCGGGCTGATAGGGATCGAGGTCGGAGAGCTCCTTGAGCTTCTGGCCGGCTTCAACGAAGGCCTGGTTGGTGAAGCCGCCGTCCTTGCCCGCTTCGGCGTTGGTCAAGACGTCCGGGCCGCCGATCCGCATCAGCAGGTAGGAGTAGTAGAAATGCATCGGCCACTTCTCGCCACCGCCCATGACGATCGGTGTCACGCCGGCGTCCTTCATCGTCTTGACCGCGGCGAGCAGGTCGTCCCAGGTCTTGATGGACGACATGTCGACGCCCGCCTTGTCAACCAGTGCCTTGTTGTAGAAGAAGCCGACCAGACTCAGCTCAACCGGAATGCCGTACTGCTTACCGTCGACCCGGTAGGCGTTGAGCGGTGCCTCATAGATGTTCTTCTCGAGGTCGGCGCGCGCGTCCGAGATGTCCTTGATGTAGCCGGCCTCGATCTGAGCCTTCATCACGCCACCGGCCCAACTGTAGATGATGTCGGGCCGGTCTTTGGACTGCAGCAGCGTCGGCAGCTTCGCCTTGAAGGCCTCGTTCTCCAGATAGTCGACCTTGACCTTCACGCCCGGATGCGTGGCCGCGAAGTTGTCGCCCATCTTCTGCCAGAGCGGCTGGTTAGTCTGATTGACCTCGAGCACCGTGATCGTGACGTCCGCCGCCGCCGCCGGCCCGATACCGAGGGCAACGGCAAATGCTGCACCGAGAAGTGCTTTCTTCAACATTCAGGTCCTCCCTTGCGTTAATGCGGTGGTACGATTTCCCGAAGCGATATTTTTATCCGTGATGCGCATTAAATCTCTCGCCCGCAGACCGTTTCCTGTCAAGCGCTAATCAGATTTCCGCCGGGAACAGGGGAGGTGTCCTTGTCTCGGGCCGAGGCTACGACGCCATTTAATCGCCGGTCCAAAAAAACCCGGCGGCAGCACATTGGGCAGTCCCGGCAGCTCGATGCACGCTTGGAGAACCAAGCCCCCGCCCCTTTCGGTGTTGCAATGCAGCGGAAGTGGCGGCCGACATGTCTTGTCGAGAACGCGACCAGCGCAATCCGTTCCCCCGGAACGGCTGTCGAATGTCGGCGAAGGACAGTCTTTCGCGGCGGCGCCGACCGGTGCCTTTCTTCGCGCTATGAATTAAATAGCCGGCGGGGGACGAGTTAGCGCCAGCCGACAACCCGCCATTTTGGCTTAAGAAGGGGCTTCCTTGCCGATTGACAGGACCAGCGGCAGGTGAAATTAAATTGCCGTCCCAAATTAAAAAGCTCCTCGAAACTCCCCGGGAAATGAAAACCGCCGATCCTGAACTGATGCGCGCGATCAATCGCTTCCACGTCATGGATGCGATCCGCCGCTTCGGTCCGATATCGCGGGTCGAGATCGCCGACCGCACCGATCTAAGCCCGACTACCGTGTCGGCGATAACGGCGCTGCTTCTCGACGATGGTCTGATCGTCCCCGCCAAGTGGGCGCCGTGCGCGATGCCGCGCGTGGCCGGCCGCGGGTGATGCTGGAGCTCAATCCCGACGCGGCCTACGTGACCGGGGTCAAGCTTGCGCCCGACCAGATCACGGTCGCGACCACCAATTTCCGCGCCGATGTTCTCAACTCGCTGGCGTTGCCCATTCGGGTCGATCGCCAGCCGGTATCGGTGATCGCCGATCTGGTCGAGGACGGGGTGAGGCGAAGCGTGGCCGACGCCGGCCTCGACGTCGAGAGGATCAGTGGCGTCTGCGTTGGCCTGCCGGGCGTTGTCGAGCGTGCGTCCGGGCGCTGTCGTCAGAGCCCCATCTTCCGGGAAACCGACGTGCCGTTCGGCGCCGAGCTGTCGTCGAGGTTGGGGATCGCGGTTACCGTCGATAGCGACGTCAACCTGGTCACCCTGGCCGAGCACTGGTTCGGTCACGGGCGCGGCCTCGACGATTTTCTCGTGGTCAGCATCGAGCACAGCCTCGGCCTTGGCATCATGCACAATGGCGAACTGTTCCGGGGCGCCAGCGGCCTCAGCCCCGATCTCGGCGACCTTTTCGTTCGTCACCCGGGCGTCGACGGCCACAACGCGCCGGACCGGCTGGCGGCGATCGTGGCAACCGCCACGTCGCGAAACGGCAACGCCGGCGGCCGGCCGCTCGGAGCCGATACCGTGGACGGGGACGAAGCGGCCTACAAGACGATCGCCGACGCGCTGGGTGTTGCCATCGCCAACCTCGTCACCCTGTTTGCCCCGCCGAAGGTCATCCTCGCCGGTGCCGCGATCTCCGCCGGCGACCGGCTTTTGAAGCCGCTCCGCGCGGTGGTGGCGGACCTCACGCCGCCGAGCCTCGCCGATGTCGCCGAGATCGTCGTCCACGACTGGGGGGATGAGGTCTGGGCGCGCGGCGCCGCCGCCATGACGCTCCGAGATCTCTACGGCGCGCCGTGGAACACCACCGGTCCAGCGCGGCGACGCCACGCGCACTGAAGATTGCCACTCGCATGATCGCCCGACCGTTGTCTCGTCATCTGCCGATTGCCGGCCCGTTCCCGGCCCAGGGACCGGCGGCATGAGCGCCCCGGACGCCGCAGCCGCGTTTGGCGCGCTCGACGCCGCCGGCGTGGCCGGCGCAGACGAGGTCGACGCGCGGGCCCGTGCCCTTCTTGACCAGCTCAGCATTGACGAGAAGCTCGGCCTGATGAACGGCGATCTGCCGTTCTGGGAGGGGCTGGCCCGGATGTCGGCCCCCGGCGGCTACTCGAGTCAGTGCTGGGTTGCCGGCGCCGTGCCACGGCTCGGCATTCCCGGCATCCGCTTCAGCGACGGGCCCCGCGGCATCGTCATGGAGGGCGCGACGACCTTCCCGGTATCGATGGCGCGTGGCGCGACGTGGGACGCCGCACTCGAGGAGCGGGTCGGCGATGCCATCGGACGCGAACTCCGCGCCTTCGGCGGCAACCTGTTCGGCGGAGTCTGCATCAACTTGCTCCGCCATCCGGCCTGGGGCCGCGCTCAGGAGACCTATGGCGAGGACAGCCATCATCTCGGCGTCCTCGGCGTAGCACTTGCCCGCGGCGTCCAGCATCATGCGATGGCTTGCGTCAAGCACTACGCGCTGAACTCGATGGAAAATGCCCGCCAGAGCGTCAACGTGAGCGCCGATGCACGGACCCTCCATGAGATCTACCTTCCCCACTTCCGGCGTGTCGTCGAGGCCGGCGTTGCCGCCGTCATGAGTTCCTACAACAGCGTCAATGGCGAATGGGCCGGGCAGAACCACGCTCTGCTGACCGAGGTCCTGAAAGAGGAGTGGAGCTTCGACGGATTCGTGCTGACCGATTTCATCACCGGCCTGCGCGACGCCAAGACCGCGGTGCTCGCTGGGCAGGATCTCGAAATGCCGTTCGCCATGCTCTTTCGCCAGCACCTCAAGTGGCTGGTCGAACGGGGCGAGGTGCCTCTGGCGCGGATCGGCGATGCGACGCTCCGGCTGCTCCGGCAGCAGCTCCGCTTTGCGGCCGCGACCGATCCGGCATCATCCTATCCGCCGAAGGTGATCGGCTGCGAAACCCATCGCCGACTTTCAAGAGAGGTCGCCGAGAAGAGCATCGTTCTTCTCAAGAACGAGGGTGGCCTGCTGCCGCTCTCCGCTATCCGCCGGATCGCCGTCATCGGCCGGCTTGCCGCCATGCCCAATACCGGCGACGGCGGATCGAGTAACACCCACTCCGCCTATGTGGTGACGCCCTTGCAGGGCCTGCGGGCAGCGGTGGACGCCACGGTTCGGATCATCCACGACGACGGCGGCGACATTCGCCGCGCGGCTGCTGTGGCGGGCGATGCCGACGCGGCGTTGGTCGTCGTCGGCTACACCCATGACGACGAAGGGGAGTTCATCCCGCCCGACCAGCTTGCTCCGTTCAGGCACCTGTTTCCGGAGCCGACGCCCGAGGAGGCTCCGATCGCCGCGGGGATCATGGAGGTGCAGGCTGGCGCCTTCTCTCCCGGTGGCGACCGGCTGAGCCTCGCCCTCAACGCCCGCGACGAGGCGCTGATCCAGGCGGTCGCCGCCGCCAACCCCCGCACGATCGTGGCGATCATGGCGGGCAGCGCCGTCGTCACCGAGGCCTGGCGCAACCAGGTTCCGGCGATCCTGATGCTCTGGTATCCCGGCATGGAGGGCGGTCACGCGCTAGCCGACATCCTCTTCGGCCGGGTTAATCCGAGCGGCCGTCTGCCGTGCACCTTCCCGGTCAGCCCGGATGACCTGCCCGTCTTCGATCGCGACGCGACGGCGATCACCTACGATCTCTGGCACGGCTACCGGAAACTCGACCGCGACGGTACGGCGGCCGCCTTCCCGTTTGGCTTCGGCTTGAGCTACACCCGCTTCAACTACGCCGATCTCCGTCTCGAAGCGGAGAGAGTGCGGCCCCGCCGATACCGTCGAGGCGACAGTCGACGTGATCAACGCCGGGGAGGTCGCCGGCGAGGAGGTCGTCCAGCTCTATGTTGCGGCGATTGGCTCAGTCGTCGAACGGGCGCCGAAGGAGCTGAAGGCCTTCGCCCGCGTGGCGCTTGGCGCCGGCGAGACCAAAACGGTGCGGCTGGCGGTTCCGGTAGCCGATCTCGCCTGGCGCGACGGATCCCGGTGGATCGTCGAGCCGCTCGACTACGAGGTGATCGTCGGGCGGCATGCCGCCGATCCGGCAGCGCTGCGGGCGCGGTTCAAGGTGTCATAGCGGCGGGTTCGTGCTGAGTTTCCTTGGGGAGGATGCATTGGAAAAGGTGGGAATAGGGGTCATCGGCTGCGGCAATATCAGTGCGGCCTATCTGAAGGCGGCGGCCGGCTTCCCGATCCTCGACGTCAGGGCGCTCGCCGACATCAACCCGGCTGCGGCCGAGGCGCGCGGCGCCGAATTCGGCATCCCGGCTAGAAGCGTCGACGACCTGCTCGCCGATCCGGAGATCGAGATCGTCGTCAACCTGACCGTTCCGCTCGCCCATGTCGAGGTCGGCCTGCGCGCGATCGAGGCCGGCAAGCACGTCCATTCCGAAAAGCCGCTCGCCATCACCACCGCCGAGGCCCGGCCGCTGCTCGAAGCGGCGCGGCGAAGGGACGCTTCGGGTCGGATGCGCGCCGGACACCTTCCTCGGCGGCGCCCATCAGACCTGCCGCAAGCTGATCGACGACAGGCGCGATCGGCATGCCGATCGCCGGCACCGCGTTCTTCATGTCGCCCGGGCCACGAGCGCTGGCATCCCAATCCCGGCTTCTACTACCTGCCGGGCGGCGGCCCGATGTTCGACATGGGCCCCTACTACATCACCGATCTGGTCAATCTGCTCGGGCCGGTCGGCCGGGTCGCCGGCATCGCCTCGCGCGTCCGCGCCGAACGGCTGATCACCAGCGAGCCGCTGCAGCGGAACCACGATTCCGGTCGACGTCGCCACCCACGCCGCCGCCACACTGGAGTTCGTCGTCGGGCGCGGTGGTAACCATCGTCATGAGCTTCGACGTCGCGCGCCATCGTCACCGGCCGATCGAGCTCTATGGCAGCGACGGCGCGATGGCGGTTCCCGACCCCAACATGTTCGGCGGCCAGATCGAGATCGGCACCGCCGCCGGCGACTGGCGGCGCGGCGATCACCGAGCACGCCTATGCGAACGGCAATTTCCGCAGCATCGGCGTGGCCGACATGGCGCACGCCATCCGCTCCGGCCGGCCGCATCGTGCCAGCGGCGACCTCGCCTTCCATGTCCTGGAAGTGATGGAGGCGGTGCAGCGATCCTCCGACAACGGCCGGCACGTGGCGATCGAGAGCCGTGCCGAACGGCCGGCGATGCTGCCGGCCGACCTCATGCCCGGCACGCTCGATTGAGCCGGGCGGATCTCAACCCGGATACGCGCGAATTCCCGAAGGAGCAGGACATGCGTGAAGCGCTAATCGTTTGGGGCGGCTGGAGCGGTCATGAGCCGGAGCAGGGCGCCAAGATTGTCGGCGGCATGCTCGAGGAGGAGGGCTTCAAGGTCTACATCGAGAACACCACCGAGGCGTTCGCCGACCCGGCCATCGCCGACATGAGCCTCGTCGTGCCGATCTACACCATGTCGAAGATCGAGAAGGAGGAGCTCGACAACCTGACGCAAGGCGGTGATCGGCGGCGTCGGCCTCGGCGGCTATCACGGCGGCATGTGCGACGCCTTTCGCGAGGCGGTCGACTACCAGTTCATGTGCGGCGGCCAGTGGGTCGCCCATCCCGGCAACATCATCGACTACCGGGTCAACATCACCAGGCCGCGACGACCCGATCATGGCGGGCATCGACGATTTCGACTACCACTCCGAGCAGTACTACATGCACGTCGACCCCTCCAACGAGGTGCTGGCGACGACGACTTTCTCCGGCGAGCACGCGCCGTGGATCGAGGGCGTGGTGATGCCCGTCGTCTGGAAGCGCCGCCACGGCAAGGGGCGCGTGTTCTATTCGTCGCTCGGCCACGTCGCGAAGGAGTTCGAGGTGCCGGAGATGCGCACCATCCTCCGGCGCGGCCTGCTCTGGGCGGCGCGCTAGGCCGGCAGTCAGCGGAAGTCAGCAGGTTCCGGCGTATAGGGTAAGGGCACGCTCACGGAATCGTCCGATCCCCGCTCCCCTTCGACGGACCGCAGCCGCGGGCGGGACGACGTTGTCGTGGCCTCGCGCCAGCGGTCGACCACCGCCGCGATGAAGTCGGTATCGACCTCGCCGCCGAATCCGGTGTCGCCACCGGCCTGGCTCCGCGGCAGCTGATCTTCCGCCACCTTCGAGAACCGGAATTGGGTCGGCAGCGCCACCCCCTCGCCGAACGCGATGGCCTCGCCGGTGCCGAGCGAGGGCAGGAAGGCAAGCAGGCTCGACCCGGCGTCGGGAATTGCCGACTTGACGATGGCCTGGTCGCGATCGTTCGCCATCCGCATCGCGAAGACGGTGCTGCACTGGGAGAGGATGGTGGGATCGAGCTCCGCCGGGCGCTGGGTCACCGCGGCGAGGAAGACGCCGTATTTGCGGCCTTCCTTGGCGATCCGCGACAGGGCCTTGCGGGTCGGGCCGAAACCGAGCCGGCGGTCGGCGGGCACGTATCGATGCGCCTCCTCGCAGGCGACCAGAATCGGCGCCGCCCCGTCGCTCCAGGTGCCGAAGTCGAACGCCATCCGGCAAAGCACCGAAACCACCAAATCGACCACTTCGGCCGGAAAGCCCGCCAGCTGCATCACCGTGATCGGCTGATCGCCGGCCGGTAGCCGGAACAGCTCGCCGACGATGTCCGTCATGATGTCTTCGACGAAAAGGTTGTTGAACATGAAGGTGTAGCGCGAGTCGTGGCCGAGGCTTTCGATGCGGGTGACCAGCCGGTGGTACTTGGTCCACGCCGACCGGTTCTCCAGCTTGCCCATGCGTTCGTTGATCAGCGAGACCAGATCCGAGATACGGTAGGGCACCGGCGTGTCCGCCGTATGCCCGCCGCTTGCCGCCTTGCGGAGGAGGACGCGGTCGCTTCGCCCGTTCGCCGCATATTGCGCCTTGGCGATCGGGATCAGCTCGGCAAGGATCTCGGTCTCTTCCTCGACCCCGGGCCGACCCCGAAAGAAGACGTCGACGATCTCCTCGAAGTTGAACAGCCAGTAAGGCAGGCGGAGGTTCTTCGGGCTGATCAGCTTCGCCATGTCGCCGAAGCAGCGGCCGTATTCGTTGTGCGGGATCGATGAGAAACGTCCTGAGCCCGCTGTCTGCGCTTGAGGATCTCGTTGAGGATCAGGCAGACACCGGTCGATTTACCGACCCCGGTCGTGCCGAGGATGGCGAAATGCTTTTGCAGCAGCTCGTCGAAATTGACATAGGCGGGAATGGAAGAGTCGAGCTGCAGCCGTCCGACGTCGATCGTGGCTCTGCCGGTGATCCGGTGGATCAGAGCCAGTTCCTCGGTGCCGACCTCGGCAAGTGGGTCTCCGATGGTCGGGTAGTCGCTGACGCCACGTTGAAAGAATGCATCCGGTGTCCCGTGCATCCGGATTTCGCCGAGCATGTCGATCTCTGCGACCAGGCTCGAACCATCGTCTTCATTGGGACCCGGTGAGGCGGCGAGGCTCGTGATGACGCCGATGACACGCGATGCGTCTGTGCGGATCGCGATCACTCGGCCGATCGTCAGCCGGTGCCCGCCGTCGTAGGCCGGCTTGACCAGCCGTGCCGCGGCTTGCGAGCCACCGACGGACACGACGAAGCCGATGCCCTTTACGTCTTCGCTCCGATCCATTTGCCGCCTCCCCGGCGAGCAGTTTGCTCAGATGTTCCGGCCATTCTCGCTCGGAAAGGTAAATACGGCGTCATCGCCGCGCGCCTTTCGCGAGTGATTGGGGAAGAGCAAAAGAAGCCCCGGAACGCTTGGGTTCCGGGGCGGCAGTCGATCCACCGGGAGTCTCCGTATTCTTCGTCTCGAACCGGCCCGTGGCCGGATGGCTCAGCCAAAGATGGCGTCGTATTCGCTCTTCAACTGCTCGATCACGTCGTCGGTGGTCATGCTCGGGCCGCCCTGGAAGGTGAACATCGTGTTCCACACCGAGTTCTGCCAATCGAGGTCGGCGATGTAGAACGGGTTCTGCACCGAGAAGTTCGGCTTCTTCAGCGACTCCAACACGAGCATGTTGCAGGCGTCGAGCTTGTCGGTCGGCACGTCGACGCGGACCGGGCTCGACCCCTTGTAGTAGGCGAACTCGGCATTGACCTTCGGGTCGACCACGATGCTGGCGAATTCCTCCTCCGCCTTCAGCGTGGCGTCGTCGACGCCGCCGAGGATGCCGAACGAGTCGACTGTCACCGAGAGCGCCTTGGTGCCGGGGATGTTGACGCAGCCAGCGCACTGCCGAGCGCAAGCACGATCAGGTTCCTAAGCGATGTCTCCCAGGCGCGGTCGCCGAACAGGCGCTGGTACTGCCGGGCCCACTCATCGACGTTGATGCCGTATTCCGGGAACCGCCGCGAACGGGTGAACGACATGTAGATCGTCCAGCCGATCGCGCCGGCAAAGGCAACGAGGGTAATCGCGACCGCCGGCGTCAGCGCCAGCTGGGGACTGACCCGGCTCCATCGAAACGCCATGCGCTTCCTCCCGGGAGAGCGGATTGCGACCCGCCATATTTGGCTTGAGCCGTCCTATTGTTGTTCAAATGTGAACAACAATGTGCTAGGATTGAACTACCCCGGTTGGGGGAAGTCAACTGGGGCGGCATGCTGGCCGCATGCTGGCGGAGCGCCCACGACCGGTCGGCAGCGCCGGAAATTCCGGTGCCGGGAGATCACGTGGAGCGGCAACGCCGTGGTGAATTCGGTCGCGGCGCGCCTCGTCCCGTCACATTCGGCGTTCCGAATTGGCGTCGAAGACATTGATGTGGCGAAGCGGCAGGAGCACCGAGGCCGACGGCGTCTGCCGGTAGCGGTCGGCGGTGCGCGGATCGACACGGACCGCGATCGACTGGTCCGACAGCGCAAGGAACGCGATCGCGTCGGGCCCCGACTTCTCCACGAACTGGACAGGCAGATCAAGACGCATGGTCTCTTCCGACGGCGCCGCCTCGTTTGGCTGCAGAAAATGCTCGGGCCGGAAGCCGATCTTGACCTTCTGGCCGTCGTCGGCCGGATTCCTCCATTTGTAGTTCGACAGGTCGAAACTCGTGTCGGATCCCCGATCCACCGCCGTGGCCGAGCCGTTGACCCGGCTGATGACGCCGTCGAGCATGTTCATGCTTGGCGAGCCGACGAAGTCGGCGACGAAGATGTTCTCCGGCTCGTCGTAGATCTCGTCAGGCGTCCCCACCTGCTGGATGACGCCCTTGTTCATCACCGCGATCTTGGTCGCCATGGTCATCGCCTCGACCTGATCGTGGGTGACGTAGACGACCGTGTTCTGCAACTGGTTGTGCAGTTTCTTGATTTCCAGCCGCATCTCGGTCCTCAGCTTGGCGTCGAGATTGGAGAGCGGCTCGTCGAACAGGAACAGGCCGACCTGCTTCACCAGCGCCCGGCCGATGGCGACGCGCTGGCGCTGGCCGCCCGAGAGCTGGGCCGGCTTGCGGTCGAGCAGATGGTCGATCTGGAGGAGCTTGGCCGCCCATTGGATGCGGTTCTGGATCTCCTCCGACGACAGCTTCCTGGCGCTCAGGCCGAAGCGCAGGTTTCCGCGCACCGTCTTGGTCGGGTAGAGGGCATAGGACTGGAACACCATGGCGAGCCCGCGATCCTTTGGATCGAGGTCCGACACATCGCGCCCGTCGATGACGATCGCCCCGGAATTGATCTCGAGCAGGCCGGCGAGGATGTTGAGGAGGGTCGTCTTGCCGCAGCCGGACGGCCCGAGCAGCACCAGGAACTCGCCGTCTTCGACGTGCAGGTCGAGATTGGCGAGGACCGTGAGCGCCCCGTATTTCTTGACGATGTTGTGGAACTCGACGGTCGACATCCGGCTATCCCTTCAAAACGCCCGCAACGATTCCCTGAGGAAAGGATGCGCGGAACGGGAAAGAAACGATCGGCAGATAACGCGTTACCGCAAGCGCCGGCGTAAGGGCTATCTGCGGAGCGACGCGGCTCCATCGGACGGCCATCGCTCTCACCTCCCAGTCAGCGCCCAGGTGCCTGCCCTGAATGGCCCTGGATCTCGGCATTGTTCAAACTCGAACAATGCTGTATTAACGTTAAACTACACGGCAGCGCTGAACGAAGTCAACAGGCACGACGCCGTAAAGGGACCGCCGAGGCTTGAAACCCGCGGCCGGAACCGTGTTCGGGATGCCGGGCCTGATCGGGAAACGCCGGAATGACCAAGCGAACCGTTCGTCTGAAGGATATCGCGGCGGCCACCGGCTTCTCCGCCAACACCGTCTCGCTGGCGCTGCGCGGCAGCGACCGCATTCCCCAACCGACGCGCGAGCGCATCCTGGCGGCGGCGCGGCAGCTCAACTACCTGCCCAACCAGGTGGCTCAGTCGCTGGTCAGCCGCGAGACCAAGACCATCGGGCTGATCCTCACCAGCATCCTCAACCCGATCCTGACCCTTGCTGCGCGGTCGATCGAGCGGGAGCTCGCCGCGCGTGGCTACAGCCTGATGCTGTCGGCGACCGAGAATGAACTCGACAAGGAGGTCGAGGCGCTGAACGTGTTCCGGTCGCGGCAGGTCGACGGCATGCTGATCTATGCGGCCAACCATCAGAAGCTCGACCACATCCAGCCGCTGCGCGAAGCGGGCTATCCCATCGTCCTGCTCGTCGCCCATCCCGGCGCGGCAATCGACGTGGTGAGCGTCGACGATCGGTGCGGCGCGGAAATCGCGGTCGCCCATCTGGTCGGGCTCGGGCGCCGGCGGATCGCCTTCATCGACGCGGCGAGCGGGCTCGGCAACCGGGAGAAATACGAGGGGTACGAAGCCGCCCTGTGCAAGGGCGGCATCGCTGTCGATCCCGCCCTGATCGTCGACCCCAAGGGCCACGGCGCAACGGAGGGATACAAGGCAGCTGGCGAGCTGATGCGGGCGAAGCTCCGGCCGACCGGATTGTTCGCGTCGAACGATCTCATCGCCATCGGCGCCTTGCGCTGGTGCCAGGATCACGGCGTCCGGGTGCCGGAAGACTTGGCGATCGTCGGTCATGACGACATCCAGGCGAGCGACTTCGTGGCGGTGCCGCTCACCACCGTCCACTACGACGCCGACGAGGTCAGCCGGCTGGCGGTCGCCCGGCTGCTGACGCTGATCAACGCGCCGGACCATCTGCCGCCACCGGAAATTACGCTGATCGAGCCGCAGCTGGTGGTCCGGCAATCCTGCGGCGCCCACCTGCGACACGTCCCGGCCCGCTCCGGCGACGAGCCGCGGGGCCGCGGGCCGGTTTCGGCTGAGCCGCGCTCCGGCTAGCCGGCCGGCGCCGCCGTCTCCTCGCTCCCGGCCATGTCGAACTTCTTGGGATCGAGGGCGCCGGTCGGCCGGACGTCCGCGTTGCCGGCATCTATCTCGCCAAACGCAACGCGGGCCGCCACCTCGATGTTGTGGATAATGGCCTCGGTCTCCGCCTCAGAGTGATCGGGGCGGGTCGGGACCATGACCGTGCGGTTGAGGATGTCGAGGGAGCCCGCGCACATGTCCTTGCTGTAAGTGCGCCGGCAGCCGGCGTTGGCCGGATGATTGTAGGGGTTCATCGCCGGATGCGCGGCACCGATCCCCATCAGCACCTGGTCCCATTCCGTGTAGGTGTGGCGGCCGGTCTTGCCGGCGATCACCACCGGATAGACCTCGACGAAGCGGGAGGCCTGTTCGGCCGACGGCAAGAGGTACATGACATGGGCGGCGCAATCGTAGTCGGGGCTGTTCATCGGCGAGAGTTTCAGCCCGAGATTGTTGAGCCGACCCGTCGCATCGACGATCTTCTTCTTTTCCGCCCGCATGGCGGAGATCATGCCGTCAAGCCGATCGAGCTGGACGTTGAGCATGGCGCCCTGGAGCTCCGAGGCGCGACCGCCATTGCCGGCGAACGGCTTCATCCCGTCCTCGCGGCCGGTCCAGTAGAAGTGGCAGGGGTCGATGGCGCAGCGCGCCCGCTTGGCGAGCTCCTCGTCCGAGGTGGAGATGGCCCCGCCTTCGCCTGAGGTCATGTTCTTGTAGTAGTTGAAGCTGAACGCCCCGATGTCGCCGATCGAGCCGAACTTACGGCCCTCGTAGGCGCCTCCCACGCCCTGGCAGGCGTCCTCGATGACCTTGAGGCCGTTGGTTGCTGCGATCTCCATGATGGCGTTCATGTTGCAGGCGGCACCCCACATGTGGACGGGTACGATCGCCTTGGTGCGTGGGCCGATCGCCGCCTCCACCGCATCGGGGTCGATGGTGATGCTTTCGTCGACATCGACGATCACGGGGATCGCGCCGGTAGTCAGCACGGCCGTCGCCGTTGCCATATAGGTGTGGGCAGGGATCAGGACCTCGTCGCCCGGTCCAAGGCCGACCGCGATCATCGCCGCGGAGAGGGCGTAGGTGCCGCTCACGGTCAGGGCGGTGTCATTGACCCCGAGATACTCCGCATAGCGCCTCTCGAAGCGTTCGCATTCGCTGTCGTCTTCGTAGCGGAACAGCTTGCCGGAGCGGATCACTTTGGCGATGGCTTCGATCTCTTCGTCACCCACGACGTACATCAAGGATCTCCTCGGTTTCCAATCGGAATTGCCGCCACACTAGGCACTCTGTGGTCCCCTCGAAAGGGCCACCCGTCATTGGCCCGATGGGGCCACTCCAAAGTCTGCTCCGTCTAGCTGATCAGATGCTCCGGCCTGAAATCCACGGCGTGGCCTTCGGAAACAAGATCCGCGTATGCCTCCACCCGACGGTGCGGCGCTCCCCAGATCGCATTTTGGCGGTAGTCCCGCAGTTCCTCCAGATCGGTGTCGAACGTAACGATATCCGCCTCGGGGCCCGCCTCCGCCATCAGCGTCTCGCGATAGGGCGACTGCTGGTTGGTGGGTGTCCTCCGTCCCGGGTTGGCATCGCCGAAAGCCGTCGCGGATATGCCAAGGGAGCGCCCGTCGCAATCCGGGTGGCTCGCGGGATAGTTGGTCATGCCGATGACGATCTTGTTCTCGAAGGCCCGCGTCTTCAACTGCGCGACCCGGTGATCGTCGAAGATGCAGGCGTTGGGAACGAGCACGATCTCCGCTCCCTTCAAGCCGAGGATCCGTGCGCTTTCCGGAAATTCGCGGTCATAGCAGACCATCGCGCCGACCTGCAGGTCCCCCGCCGCAGTCGACAGCGTCGCGACGTCGAAATGGGTTCCCGGCGCGCAGAACCGCTCGGCCGTGTGCTGACAGGTATGGACCTTCGCATAGCGAAGGACGATGTCCCCCTGCCGGTCGACGATGAAAATGCTGTTTTGCGGTCCCTCCGGGCTGACCGAGAGAAGCGTGCAGCCGATCGCGATTCCAAGGCGCCTGGCCGCCCGCCGATGCTCGCTGACATAGGCGGAATCCTTGCCAAGCGCGGAGGCGCGCCACGCCGCCTCGCCGGCCGGGTCGCCCGGTTCGAAAAACCGGTAGCCGTGGCTCCAGATCTCGGGCAGGAGCGCCAGGTCGGCACCTTGACCGGCCGCCGTCTCGCAGGCCTTCAGCCCTGCTTCGAGGTTGGCTTCGAGCGACCCGCAGTCATCGATCTGCAAAAGTGCAATCCTCAGCGTTGCCATCGTTCTCTCCCCCGCCCCGTGCTTTTGCCGCAACCAACGGACCCGCTACTCTGCGACCGGATAGTCCCGCGCAAAATCGGATTCCGGATTCCCACCGACCCCTACCGGCCCGCGGTCGCGGGCGCTGGCGACCGCCGCCTCGACGATCTCGATGCCGCGCAGGCCGGCGCCGAACGTCGGGAAGTCGCCGCCTCCCTCCCGCATCGCCCGCCAGGATTCGGCGATGACATTGCGAAAGGCATCGAGATAGCCCTCCGGATGGCCCCCCGGCACAGAGGCGGTCCAGCGGTCCGCCGGTGCGAGACGGTCGGGATCGCGCTCGCGGAGGATCTTCCGGCCAAGCCGCCGCTCCACGAAACTGTTCGGCTGTTCCTGCAGCCAGTCGAAGCCGCCGGCGGCGCCGTCCATCGAAACGGCGATATGGTTCGGATTGCCCGGCGACAGCCCCATGATGGTCGCGCTGCCGGAGGCACCGCCAGCGAGATGGACGACGATGTCGGCCTGGTCTTCGAGGTCGAAATCGACCCGCACACCGCCTGCACCGTCGGCAACGCCTTTCGGCTCAGGTCCCTCGCCGACGCCGCCCCGCCAGGTCCGGTTCGGGCGCCGGGTGTTGAAGGTGGCAAAGATCTCCGTGATCGGCTCGCCGGCAATGAATTGCACGAGATCGAGCCAATGGACGCCGAAATCGAACAGCGCATAGGACGGGCCGCAGAGCCCGGGGGAGAAGTGCCAGACATACTTCTCCGGGTCGAAGACGTCCTGCGAGAGGTAGAGGCCGGTGACCCGCCACAGCGCTCCGAAGTCGCCGGCGCCGACCAGCCGCCGCAGCTCGCGGACCAGCGGATAGCCGCGGTAGCAATACGCGATCGCGCCGACCCGGTTCGCCTTGGCGGCCGCGTCGATCATTCGCCGGCAATCATCCGACGATGTGGCCATCGGCTTCTCGCAAAGCACATGGGCGCCGGCCGCGAAGGCAGCGATCGTCTGCTCGGCATGGAAGGTGTTGGGCGAACAGACGTGCACCAGGTCCGGCTTTTCGGCCCGCAGCATCGCGTTGACGTCGTCATAAGCTTCGCCGTGGCCGAAGGCCTGGGCGGCAGACAGGGTGCGTCCGCACACCGCGACCACCTCGCCGCCGAGCTCCCTGATGAGGCGGGCATGCACCCGTGCGATGTAGCCTGAGCCGACGATTGCTGCGCGCATGAAACCTCCCGCGATGCCGCCTGCGGCGGCGATTCTCATGAAGGCTTATTGCTAGCCGCCTGAAACGTCAGGCTCCAGACCCACTCCCGTCGGGCACGGTGGTGCCAGTCGGCCTTGAACGGGTCTGCGCTCCGTACGCCGCCGCCATAAGCCCTCCGGGAGTTTGTCGAGGCTGGGGACCTTGTCCCCGGCCTAGTTCACACGCTCCAGCAACAACGCGATGCCCTGGCCGCCGCCGATGCACAGGGTCACCACGCCGCGGCGAATGCCATCGCGCTTCATCGAGTAGAGCAGACGCGTCGCGAGGACGGCGCCTGTCGCACCGATCGGGTGCCCGTGGGCGATGGCCCCGCCCTCGACGTTGACGATGTCCTCGGACAGGCCGAGCTCCTGCATGACTGCGATAACGATCGCGGCGAACGCCTCGTTGATTTCGATGCGCTCGATATCGCCAATCGTCCATCCGCCCCGCTCGAGGGCCTTGCGGACCGCGGGAATCGGGCCGAGGCCGAACATGCCCGGCTCGACCGCTGCCACCCCCCACGACACCAGTCGCGCCATCGGCTCGAGCCCGTGCTCCTCCGCCCAGCCGCGCTCGGCAACGACCATCGCCGAGGCGGCGGTGTTCAGCCCCGGCGCGTTACCCGCGGTGATCGTCCCGTCCTTGCGAAAGGCGGGACGCAGCTTGGCGAGGACCTCGACCGTGGTGTCGGGCCGGTTGTGCTCGTCGGTGTCGAACGTCGTCGGCCCTTTTCGGCTCTTCAGTTCGACAGGGGTGATCTCGTCCTTGAACTTGCCGGCCGACTGGGCGGCGGCGAACCGCTTCTGCGACCGCGCGGCCCAACGGTCCTGCGCCTCCCGGGTGATCTGGCGCGACTTGGCGAGGTCCTCGGTATGCCACCCCGAATGCTCGCCAGAGAAGGCGTCATTAAGGCCATCCCGCAGGACACTGTCGTACATTTCCGCATCGCCGAGCCGGTAGCCCCACCGCCCGCCACCGACGAGATACGGCGCCATGTCCATGTTCTCCATGCCGCCGGCGACCGCGCTGTCGGCCATGCCGAGAAGGATATCCTGGGCGGCTGTGACGACGGCCTGGGCGCCGGAACCGCAAACGCGGTTGACGGTCATCGCCGGGACATCGACCGGGATGCCGCCATTGACCGCGGACTGCCGGGCCGGGTTCATCTTGTTGCCGGCCTGGACCACGTTTCCCATGACGACAGTGTCAATGTCCGAGCCCTCGAGCCCGGCGCGCGAGAGGGTGGAACGGACGACGATTGCACCGAGGTCGGGGGCAGGTGTTGCCTTCAGGCTGCCGCCGAAGGTGCCGATTGCGGTCCGATTGGCGCTGCAAAGGACGATCTCACGTTGATCCATGGTCTTTCTCCGAATGAGCCGTGAAGGCGGGCGGGTCAGCCCCGCAATGCCTTCGGGTGACGAGTCGCCACTGAGATAAGCTTGCGGGTGTGGCGGGCAATGACCAACTGCTCGTCGGTCGCCAGCCTCAGAACGGTTACCCCGCTGTGTTCCCGGCTGATCCGCGGGCCGCCGGCGCCATTGGCCGCCTCGTCGAGCTCGATGCCAAGCCAGGCGGCCTGCCGGCACACACGCGCGCGGATCTCCGCCGCGTGCTCGCCGATGCCGGCGGTGAAGACGAGGGCGTCCAACCCTCCGAGCGCCGCGGCCAGCGAGCCGAGTTCGCGGACGATGCGATAGACGAAAAGGTCGACCGCCTCGGCCGCATGGAGGTCGGAACTCGCCAGCAGGTCGCGCATGTCGTCGCTTATGCCCGAAACACCCAGCAGTCCCGACTTCTCGTAGAGCAGATCAGTGACCTCGGCGCTGCTCATCCCCTCGTGTTCCAGCAGGTAAAGGATCACGCCGGGGTCGAGCGAACCGCAGCGGGTGCCCATGACCAGCCCGTCGAGAGGACTGAAACCCATCGTCGTCGCGACGCTCCGCCGCTCGCGCATGGCGCACATGCTGGCGCCGCTGCCGAGATGGGCGACGACGATCCGGCCGTCCGCCTTGTCCGCCAGGTGTTCGGGCAGGACGCCCGCAATGTACTCGTACGACAAGCCATGGAAGCCGTAGCGGCGAATCCCCTTGTCGGTGAGGGGACGGGAGAGTGCGATCCGGGTGGCGACGTCGGGCTGCGTCGTGTGAAAGGCGGTATCGAAGCAGGCAACCTGCGGAAGCTTGGGATGCAGCTTCGTCAGCGCCGTGATGGCTGCCAGATTGTGGGGCTGGTGCAGCGGCGCCAGCGGATTGAGTGACGCAAGTTTTTGCAGAACGGTCGGTGTGATGACCACCGGGGCCGAGAACTCGTCGCCGCCATGGGCGACACGATGGCCGGCTGCAGCGAGCGTGATCCCGCCCGAGTGCCCCGCGATCCAGCTAAGCAATTCGGCCAAGGCGCCGTGATGCGTGGCAGGCCCGGCGATTGTCCGCTCGGCAAGCGATTTGCCGTCAGCATCGAGCACCGAGAGGTGGGCCTCGTGGCCGATGCCCTCGATCTCGCCACCGTAGCGCGCCTCCTCGTCGTCCGTCTCCACGGCGGGATAGAGGGCGAACTTGATGCTCGACGAGCCGGCATTGAGAACGAGAATCGCCGTCTTCATTGCTGTCCCCGGCGACGATGGTGGACGAGCAGCATGGCGACGGCGCAGGACGCCATGCGGGTCAGCGTCTTGTCGGCCCGGCTGGTGAGGATGATCGGCACGCGGGCGCCGAGGACAACTCCCGCGGCGTCGGCGCCCGCCAGATATTCAAGCTGCTTGGCCAGCATGTTGCCGGCTTCGAGGTCAGGTGCGATCAGAATGTCCGCTTGGCCGGCGACCGGCGAAACGATGTGCTTGGTCCTGGCGGCGTCAACCGATACGGCGTTGTCGAAGGCAAGTGGTCCGTCGAGGATCCCCCCGGTGATCTGGCCGCGGTCGGCCATCTTGCAGAGGCTGGCGGCATCGAGGGTCGACGGAATGCGTGGTGTGACCGTCTCGACTGCCGACAGAATTGCGACTTTCGGCTTCGGATTGCCAAGAGCGTGGGCAAGCTCGATGGCGTTTTGAATGATGTCCTTCTTCGTCTCGAGGTCCGGCTGGATGTTGATCGCCGCGTCGGTGATGAAGAGCGGCATCGGATAGGCCGGGACATCCATGACGAACACGTGACTGATGCGTCGTTCGGTACGGAGATTGTGCTCGCCACTGATCACCGCGTGCATCAGAACGTCGGTATGGAGGGCCCCTTTCATCAACGTGTCGACCGAGCCGGCGACCGCCATCTCCACCGCCTGCGCGGCCGCCGCGGCGGCGGAATCCGCAGGGATCAGCTTGAAGCCGGAAATATCGATGCTCGCCGATTTGGCCGCGGCCTCGATCGCCTCCTGCGGGCCAACCAGGACCGGAACGATGAGATCTGCCTTTGCCGCCTCGACTGCCCCCATCAGCGACACCTGGTCGACAGGATTGACCACTGCGGTGGGAACCGGATCGCGATCCTCCGTCAGATCGACAAGCTGCCGATGGCGGGCGCCACGGTCCTCAAGGCGGATCTCCGGCATGACGACCCGGTTGCGGCGTACCTTTTCGGTCGGGGCGATAATGTCGGCAGTCCCCTCGATGACGACCTGTCCCTCCTGGTTGGTTACGCGACAATCGAGAACCACACCGTGATCGGCGGGGCGCTTCTCGCGGACTGTGACTGAGACGACCACCGTGTCGCCGATCAGCACCGGACGGCGAAAGTTCAGCGTCTGGCTGCGGTAGACTGCGCCCGGTCCGGGCAGCTCGGTGCCGAGCACCGTGGAGATCAGGGCACCCCCCCACATACCGTGCGCGACAATCTGGTGGAACATGTCATCATGGGCGAACTGCTCATCGACATGCACCGGATTGACGTCGCCGGACATCACCGCGAAGAGCTCGATGTCCTCCTTGGTGAGCGTGCGCGAGAGGCTGGCCGAATCGCCGACCTTCACCTCGTC
Organism: uncultured Alphaproteobacteria bacterium; assembly: GCA_963710805.1. GTDB lineage: Bacteria > Pseudomonadota > Alphaproteobacteria > Rhizobiales > Kaistiaceae > Bauldia. The sequence goes on from CAVQBS010000054.1 coordinate 46,607, forward strand.
AAACGTGCGGTTCTCAATGGTCGTCATCGGCGTTGCCCCGTATCAGCCCAGTACGTGGTAGCCGGCATCGACATAGGACACGTTACCGGTGATGGCTGTGGCCGCGTCGCTCACCAGGAAGGCCGCCAGGGCGCCGACATCGTCAAGAGTCACCAACCTGTGTTCGGGCGCCTGGCTTGCCGCCCGCTGGAGCAGCTCGTCGAAGTGGTCGATGCCGGAGGCGGCGCGGGTAGCCACCGGCCCTGGCGACAGCGCGTTCACCCGGATGCGCTGGTCGCCGAATTCCACGGCCATATAGCGGACCGACGCCTCCAGCGCGGCCTTGACCGGCCCCATCACATTGTAGTGCGGCACTGCCTTGTCGGCGCCGTAGTAACTCATGGCGAGCAGACAACCCCCAGACGGCATCAACCGTTCCGCCAGCTTTGCCATCCGCAGGAACGAATGAACCGACACCTGCATGGCGAAGGCGAAGCCGTCGGCCGAGCAGTCGATGAGACGGCCGTGCAGGTCCGGTGCCCGCGCATAGGCGATGGAATGCAGAACGAAATCGAGATGGCCCCAACTGCCGGCAATCTCCTCGAAAACGGCTTCGAGCTGCCCGTCGACGGTCACATCACACGGCAGAACAAGCTTGCTGCCCAACGCTGCGGCGAGCGGACGCACGTAAGGCTCTGCCTTTGCATTCAGATAGGTAATGGCGAGATCCGCTCCAGCAGCGCGGAAATGTCGCGCACAGCCATAGGCGAGGCTGTGTTCGTTGGCGATGCCGACGACCAGGCCAGTCTTGCTATCCAACGTGCCCATACCATTATCCCGAAGAGACGGTTCCCTGAGGCGAGAGTGCGGGATGCCGAGAACACCCGAAGTATGCCCTAGCGTAGATCCTCCGGCATCTTCTTGATCCTGCTCAAGCGTGTCGATGCGCCACAGGGCTATCGTGCGATCGTAAAGGCAACGGTCGAATTACGATTCCAGCGTCACCATGTCTACCGGCGGCGGGCCGAAGCGGTCTTCGTCGATCAATCCAGGCCGGCAGAGGAGATTGAAAATGTCTGCGCACGAGGAAGCCATCGCTGAATCCCTCAAGTCCCATCAGGCACGGACCGAAAATACCGTCCCGCTCTTCTGGCCGCTTGAACTGGCGACCGCCGTCGCCAAGGAAGAGATGGCCCTGTTCACCCGAGGTCTCGCGACGATGGCCGAGGCGGAAAAGCTCGACTTCGGGCTCGAGCCCAAATTCGCGACACGCAACCGAACCGTCGTCGAGCTCCACACGCTTCGCCTCCGCGATTTCACCAAGGCTGCGGATGCCAACGAGTGCCCGACGATCATCGATGCGCCCTATGCCGGACACACCGCGGTGATCGCCGACTTCCACGAGGGGCAGAGCCTGGTCGAGACGCTCCTGGCCAACGGCCTCTCCCGCGTCTTTCTGACCGACTGGAAGTCGGCCACGATGGAGATGAAGGACTACGACATCGACAACTATCTGGCCGAGATCAATGTGTGCGTCGACGACCTCGGCGGCCGCGTCAATCTGGTCGGGCTGTGCCAAGGCGGCTGGATGTCGGCCATGTATGCCGCGCGATTTCCCCACAAGGTTCGCAGCCTCGTCCTGGCCGGCGCGCCCATCGATACCGATGCGGGCAACGGACCGATCAAGCAGATGGCCCACAAGCTGCCCATGTCGCAGTACGAAGAACTGATCACGGTGGGCGGCGGGCTGATGCGCGGCCGGTTCATGCTCGAAGCGTGGAAGAACATGCACCCCGGCCAGCAGTACATCCGCAAATATGTCGACCTCTACGAGCACGTCGACGACCCGGCCTATGTGAAGAAGCAGGAGGCCTTCGAGGCCTGGTACGAGAACCCGATCGACCTGCCCGGCCGCTGGTACCTGCAGGCGGTGAAGGAGCTGTTCAAGGAGAACCGGCTGGCCAAGGGCAAGTTCAAGGGTCTGGGCAGGACCCTCTCGCTCAAGAGCATCGAATGCCCGGTCTATCTCCTCGCCGGCGCCGACGACGACATCACCACCAAGGAGCAGGTCTTCAATGCCGATGCCTATCTCGGCACGCCGGAAGACAAGATCGTCAAGACCCTCGTTCCAGGCGGCCATATCGGCCTGTTCATGGGATCCCATACGCTGCGGGATCATTGGCCGGGGATCGCCCGCTGGATCGCGGAGGCGGAATAGACCGGCGCGACGGGAGCCTGGGCTTCGATCGCCACGGACAGACGCGCAGGCTATTTCCCCATAGCTATTCCCGAAATGCGCGCCACCGCGTAGCCATCGAGGTCGATCGATTGGCCCTCGGGGCTCCGGCGGGCAGCGTCAAGAAAGTCCGGGCCGGCACATGCTTGTTCGAACGAGCTCGCGTCAAGCACGGCCAACTGCGCGCCTTCAAGCGATCCCGCAGGTAGTTCCACACTGACGGGCTCGGCCGTGAGGTTGGCCAGCCAGAGGGCGGTCGCGCCGTCGGCGACGAAGGCCAGGGCTTCGACAACACCTTTCCTCGATAACGCGGTTTCCACAAGGCGTGCGCCGCTATGAGGCGCCAAACCGGCCAGAACGTGGAACGAGGGATAGACCGTCTGAGAATCGACCTTGTCGAAATAGGGCTGGGCATGATCCTGCCGGCGATAGATGTGTCCGAAGGGGCCGGTCGGCGCGCCCATGGCGACCGCCTCGATCCCGCCGCGGGCGAAAGCCGCCACATAGGCAAGGGTCCAGGCCGCGTTGAAGAGGCCGCGCTGGCGCGGATCGACCTGCGTCAGGCATACCCGGCTGTTGTCGGGATTGAGCGGCGCCGACTTGCCATAGGGATTGTCGCGGCACCCGATCGCGCTCGGTCCGACCCGGTAGGCGGTGTCGCCGATGAAGCCACGGGTGGACCGGATGATGTGCGGCAGGCACTCGAGGGTTTCCATCACCGAGCGGTCGTCGGCGGCATGGACGATCGGGCAGGTGGTATGAGTCACGTAGTCGAGCTTGTCGGCGAGCGGCCGCTTGCGGTTCAGCTCGGTGAAGTATGAATACATCCCGCCGCCGAGCGTCACGCCCGGAAAGGCGGCCCGGGCGGCCCGAACGATTTCCTCATGGCCGGGGACTTCGGGCCAGGGCGATCCGGGCAGCACGGACCGCAGATCCTGAGCGGGAAAGACGGCCACGCTGGCAGGCGCAAGCCTGGCGGCTCTGACCGCTTCGGCGACCGGGGCCAGTTCGCCCGCCGGATCCATGGCGCCTTGCGTGACGATCTCGAGGGCGATCTCGGCTCCCACCGTCTCGCCGAGCTTCCGATAGGCGTCCACCGCCTCCCGCCAGCCTTCGCGACGGAGATCAAGGTTGCAAACGAGCCAACGCGGCGCCATGCGCTTCACCAGCGAGGTTGCAGCGAGGGCGTGGCCGGCCTCCTCCATCGGCACGCCGACCCCGATGTCCGGAAGGGTGCCGCCGGCCGCCGCATCGAATGCGAGCGCGACTTGAGACGAACCAGCCTCGGACGTGGCGGCCGGGCACGCGCCCGTCAAACCGCGGCCTGACTGCCTGGGTGACCTTCGCCCCGCTTGGGAAGCGTGTACGGCCACGGAATGCCAGCGGGCGCACATAGGTCTTGTAGGAGGCATCGGACCAGTTGCGCTGGTCCTCCATTTCGAACGCATCGCCCTCCATCGTGCACGTCGCCCAAGCGCCGGGCACGATCTCATGTGACAGGGCCCGGATGTCGTAGAACGGCTGCGTCGGGTCGATAAGCTCCGGGAAGCGAGCGTTCTCCTCACGTCCGTCGACGTGGAGCACCTTGACCGGCTGTCCGGCAATGCCCTCGATGGGGTGAAGCACCACAAAGCCGGTGCGATTGGTGAGGATGTCGGTCCGCGGATCGGCGACCACCTCGAAGTCGAGGCTGCCGTCAGGTCGCCCGGTGATCCGCGCGTCGTAGACAATGGATTGCTTCGCGTCGCTGCAGGTGGCTCGGTAGCTCACCGAGAACCCGTCGGCATTCTCGTCGATCGCCAGATCGTCGATCGCCGGGGTGTAGGTTCCCCAGTTCTCGTCTCGAACCAGGAAGGCGATCGCGCGCAAGACCTCAACCTCGCCCATACGCACATAGCGCAGAGCACCATTGTCGAGCTCGACCGACAGTGTGCCGGCCTTCAGCAATCGGGTCGGCGGATCGGTCTTGTCCGTGCCGCAGAGCCTGACTGCGCGGGATGCATCCTTCGCCATTTTCGTCCCGACCCCGTTCAGATCGCCTTCTCGGTCTCAGCATCGAACAGCGAGGCGCGCTGAAGGTTGATATCGATGCGGATCTCTTCGCCCGGCCGGCTGACGTCGTGCGCCTGCAGCTCGGCCATCACCGGCCTGCCGCCAAGCCTGAAAGTGGCGTAGCTTCGTGAGCCGGTCGGCTGGATCAGATCGATCGTCGCGTCATGCTGGACGGCTCCGCTCTCGGGCGCCCCGTGGGAGCGGGTGATGTGCTCCGGCCTGAGGCCGAGCAGTACCCGCATCCCGTCGGTGGCCCCGTTTGTCTTCCGGTCGGGCGGCAAGGGAAAGGTGGTCGAGTCGTCGACGAGGCGAAGCTGGTTTCCGCTGTCGCCAACGAGGAGGGTCGCCGGCACGAAGGACATCTGCGGTGAGCCGAGGAAGCCACCGACGAAACGGGTGGCAGGCCGCTCGAAGAGATCCAGCGGGTTGCCTTGCTGCTCGACCTCGCCGTCGCGCATGAGCACAATCTGGTCGGCAAGCGTCATCGCCTCGATCTGGTCGTGCGTGACGTAGATCATCGTCGTGCCGATCTCCAAATGCAGGCGCTTGATCTCGCCGCGCATCTCGTCACGCAGCTGCGCATCCAGATTGGACAACGGCTCGTCGAACAGGAAAAGCTTGGGGTTGCGCACGATCGCCCGGCCGATCGCTACGCGCTGGCGCTGGCCGCCGGAAAGCTGGCGCGGATAGCGGTCGAGCAGGCTGGTGATGCCCAGCATCTCCGCGGCGCGATTGACGCGCGCCTCGATCTCGGACGGTGGAAATTTCCGCGCCTTGAGACCGAAGCCGATATTCTTGGCGACGACCATGTGCGGATAGAGCGCGTAATCCTGGAACACCATGGCAACGTCGCGGTCGCGCGGCCTGACGTCATTGACGGTCTCGCCGGCAATCTCGATGGTGCCGTCGTCCGCGTCCTCGAGGCCCGCAATGGTGCGGAGCAGCGTGCTCTTGCCGCAGCCGGACGGGCCGACCAGCACGGTGAACTGCTTGTCGGGGATGTCGAGATCGACTCCGCGCACGGCATGGACGCCGCCGGCGTAAGTCTTATGCAGTCCAGTAATCCTAACGTCCGCCATTGCGGCCTACCCCCAAAACACGCTCATGCCCGACGTTTCCTCCTTCGCTCATCCCCGGATCGCCCCGAGCGTCAGCCCGCGAACGAGATGCTTCTGCACGAGCACGCCGAGCGCGATCGAGGGAACCAGCGAGACGATCGCCAGCGCGCTCGCTTCGCCGTATTGCGCCCCCTGGAAGCTGAGGAAGGCGCGGAACACCGTCGGCAACGTGAAAGCGTTGCGGCTCGTCAGGATGAGGGCGAAGAAGAACTCGGTCCAGCAGGCGATGAAGGTGAAGACCGCCGCCGCGGTCACCCCAGGTGCTGCGAGCGGCACGGCGACCCGCCAGAACGAGGTCCAGCGCGTGCAGCCGTCGACCAGCGCCGCCTCCTCGAGCGAGCGCGGCATCTGGCGGAAATAGGCGAACATCATCCAGACCGAGACCGGCAGCGTGAACACGGTGTAGGCGAGAATCATGCCGATGTGGGTGTCCTGCAGCCCGACCAGGCGGTAGTTCAGGAAGAGCGGCAGGATGATCGCGATCGGCGGCAGGAAGCGCTGCGACAGCACCCAGAACGACAGGTGCTGGCCGCCGGTGTTGAAGCGCGCCAGGCTGTAGGCCATGAGCGTTCCGACGAGGCAGGACAGCACGGTCGCCGATATCGAGATGATGAGGCTGTTCACCAGCCCCTGGAGGCCGCGATAGGCGAAGAGCGCGGCCGTGTAATGCACGAGCGTCGGCTGGCCGGGGAACCAGATGGGCGGAACGGCGAGATAGTCGTCGCTCGGCTTGATCGAGGTGATGAACACCCAATAGAGCGGCGCCAGCACGAAGGCGAGGAAGAGGCCGATGACAACGATGCGGCCGATCGGGATGCGTCTTCGCCTGCGGCGCCGGGCGGCTGTCGAAGCCATCGTCATCTCGCCTCCGGTTTCAAGAGGCGCCGCACCAGGAACACGATAACGATGAGCGTCAGAACCAGGAATATCCACGCTCCGGCAGTGGCTCTCGACAGGTGGAACTGCGTGAAGCCAATCGTGTAGAGATAGTAGGAGGTGCTGTAGGTCTGCGTGCCCGGGCCGCCGCCGGTCATTATGAAGATCGTGTCGAAGAGCCGGATCGCGTCGAGCAGACGGAAGGTCACGGCGAGCAGCATCATCGGAGCGAGGTAGGGAACGGTGATGTGCCAGAACACCTGCCAGCGCCCGACGCCGTCGAGCTCCGCCGCCTCGTAGACGTGCGGCGGGATCGCCGTGAGCCCGGCGAGCAGGATGACGAACATGAACGGCGTCCACTGCCACACGTCGGCGAGGATGAGCGCCAGGAAGTTCCACGGCCACTGCGTCAGCCAGCCGATCGTCACCTCATGGCCCAAGAGCAGGCCGAGAACGTAGTTCGTCGGTCCGAACGGTCGCTGGAGAAGCAGCGCCCAGGCCTGGCCCACGACCACCGGGCTAATGAACAGCGGCACGATGATGATCGAAATGAGGATCCCCGCCCCCTGAAGGTATTGGCCAGGGTCATCGCCACTGCGAGCCCGAGCAGGAACTCGACGGCGACGTTGCTGAGCGTCAAACCCGCGGTGACCAAGAGGGAGTAGCGGGCAACCGGATCGAAGATGACCTGCTCGAAGTTCTTGAGGCCGACGAAGGCGTGGCCGGGAATCTGGAAGTCATAGTTGACGAAGGTGACCCAGATCGAGAACAGCAGCGGATAGATCGAGATGGCGAGGATCAGCAGGGCCGCAGGCGTGACGAGCAGCCATTTGAACCGCCAGTCGCTACGCCGCGCCGATGGCAGGCGCCGGCCTGGACCGGATGCGTTTTCGCTGCCGAGTGCGACGCCGTCGGCCATGTCGCCCGGGCCTTCCTTCGAGAGTTCTCGGTCGCTTGCCCGTCCCACCGCTGAGCGTCGCGGCGGGACGGATATTCATCAGCGCCCGCCGGACAGCGCCGGCGAGCGCGCGGAATGCCTAGAGCTTGACCGCCATGCCCATCGCTTCGACCGTATGGTCGGCGGTGGAGCCCGGCAGCTTGAGGAACTCCTCGTAGAAGGCCTTCTGCGAGTCCACGCCGAGATTCTCGGTCGTGGCGTCCCACTCTGCCGCAGCGGTCTTGAGCGCCTCCATCGGGTCGGCGCCCGCCCACACCGACGTGCACATGCGGTCGAGCGACAATTGATAGTCCTGGGCTCCCGGCATGATCGGGTCGAGCAGGCCGACATTGGCGGAGTTGTTGAGGTTGTTCAGATACTCGGGAGCGCTCGGGAAGAGGGCTCCGTAGAGATCCGACTTGAAGTGCGAGATCCGGTAGGGATCGCGCAGCGCGTAGGGGAGCATGCAGCGCGCCAGCGACACGGGCGGCGAGCAGGCCCACTGCATGAAGAGATACGCCGCGTCGGGATTCGCCGAATCGGCGGCGAGCGCCTTGTTGAATCCGAAGGCATGCTCGGGATGCCCGCCGGGGACGATCGCATAGCCGACCTTGCCGGCGATCGACGACTGCGGGATGAAGCTGATCGCCTTGTCGCTCTGCGAGTAGCCCGCGCTCATGCGGCCGGTGGGCGGCCAGGAGTAGATCATGGCGACCTTGCCCTGCAGCCACGCCACCCAGAGCGACACGGCATCGAGCTCTTCGTTGCCGGGGATCGAGGCGGCGTTGGCGGCCTTCATGTTGTTCAGCGTCTTGACCCCGGCGTCGCTTGCCAGCTGCGCCTTCATGTTCTCGTCGAAGAACGAGCCGCCGTTCGAACGGAACTGCTGCATGAAGTCGAACTGGTTACCCGGCGAGCCGGCCTTGCGGAAATGCCCTGCGCCATAGACGTTGGGTGCCATCTGGTCGGTGATGAACTGCGCGACCTGGATATAGTCCTCCCAGGTCTTCGGCACCTCCAGCGGCTTGTTGAACTTGGCCTGGTAGGCCTCCTTCATCTTCGGATCGCTCGAAGATGTCCTTGCGGTAGTAGAGGGCGAACATGTCGCCGTCGTCGAAGAAGCCCCAGGTCTTGCCCTTGTAGGTCGGCAGCGCCTTGTAGAGCGGATGGTAATCCTCGAGATCCGCCATGTTCATGTACTTGGCGATGTAGTCGTCGAGGGGTGCGATCACCCCGCCATCGGCGAGCGCCGGCGTCCACTGCGGCTGCAGATCGAGGACGTCATAGGCGCCGGAGCCGGCAATGTGCTCGGCGATCGGCTTCGAGTACATATCCGGCGACGGCAGTTCGACCACCGTCGACTTGATGCCGGTGAGCTGCTCCCACAGCGGGCCGGAGAAGTTGCGCGGGTCGAGCGCCTGCAGGCCTGCCTCGTAGGTCATGTTGAGGTTCGCGCCGCTGAAATTCTTGGCGGCCTGACAGCGCGGTAGGCGGAGCCGTCGGTCGGACCTTCGGTCGAGGCCTTCAGCGCTGCGGCCTGCGCCTTGCCGAGTGGCGTGCTGGGGTCGGCGAGATCGACCTCCGCCTGCGCCAGCGCCGAGCTGACGAAGGGAGTCAGTGCCGTGCTCGTCAGGCCCAGCATGCCCATTGCCTGGCCCGCCCTCTTGATGAAGGTGCGGCGGGTCGGCTCACCCCTCAGCCATGCGTCGACTTCGGCGGATAGCCCCGCCTGGAAATCCCGTTTTTCGCGGTCGTTCATCTTGTTTGCTCCTCCCTAGAGCTGGTGTCCTTCACTTCGATGTCCCCGAACCGGACGAAGTGCCGGTCCGCCGACGCAGATTCTTCCGGGTGCCGCTCGTCGGCGATCGCGGACCCGGGTCGCCATCAGCCTATCTTGTCGCCGTCGCCGAAGCGGCGACCAAATCCCTGCAGGCGTTCCTTGAACCGAACATCCTCGACAACGGTGCGATTGACAACACCACGCGGGATTCGACCGTGTTGGATGTCGAGCACCGCTGTGACGTCGGCTGCGCCGATCCCAGCGAAGCACTGGTCGGTCCAGCACAACGCATGCGGGGCGAGGATCACGTTGTCGAGCTTGAGAATCGGATCGTCAGGTTCCGGCGGCTCCTTCTCGAGCACGTCGAGCCCGGCGCCGGCAATACGGCCTGCCTGGAGCACCTCGGTCAGCGCCTTCTGGTCGACGATCGGCCCCCTCGCGGTGTTGATGAGATAGGCCGTCGGCTTCATCAGGGCCAAGCGCTCGGCATTGACGATGTGATGGGTCTCGGTCGACAGCGGGCAGCTTACCGATAAAACGTCGGCGCGCCGGAAGAGATCGTCCAGATCCACCAGCTCGACGCCAAGCGCGGCTGCAGCGTCCTTGTCGGCATAGGGATCGTGGGCAATGAGCTCCATGTCGAACGGCTGGAGGAGGCGAAAGACCTCCGAGCCGATATTGCCGATGCCGAGCGAGCCGAAGGTCCGGCCGACGAGGCCGACCCCCATATGCGCCGACCGCTTCCCGAAGCCGGGCGCGCCCTCCCGCGTCAGCCGGTCCTTGGTCATCAGCTTGCCGGTCAGCGCCAGCATGAAGGTGAGGATCGACACCGCCACCGGCCGGCGGACACCGTCCGGGGTGATCACCACGGCGATCCCGGCCTCGGTGCACGCCTCGACGTCAACGCTGTCATAGCCGACACCGAAGCGGGCAACGACGGCAAGTCGGTCGCTCTTCGGGATGCTCTCCCTGGCAAAACGGTGTGCGAGCAGGATCAGGGCGTCGAAGTCATCGAGCTGCTCCCCGCGGATCGGGCTCTCGCTGTTGATGAAGGCCATCTCGACATCGGGCGCCAAACGAAGCGGCTGCAGGTCGAAGTCGGGATAGGTGGGCGTGCCATCCGCGTGCTTGAAGTCGCCCGAAAGAGCCACGCGAAATGTCTCTGTCATGGCGCGCTCACCCGGTCTTGCAGCCGACGCGAAGCTCGCGAACGGCGTTCGCCAACGCCTCGTGCAGGACCCAGACGTCGCCGGAGTAACAGATGAAATCGAAGCCCTGCCGGCTCAGTTCGATTCCCCTCTCGACCGAGGGCACCAGATGACCGAGCGACTTGTTGTGCTTCTTCGCCGCCGCGATGATCTTGTCGGTCGCGCTCGTGAATTCCTTGTGATCGAATTCGCCCGGAATGCCGAGCGAAACAGACAGGTCGAAATGGCCGATCCACAGGCAGTCCACATCGTCGATGGCGGCGATGGCGTCAACATCGTTGACGCCGTCGGCGGTCTCGATCAGGCAAAACAGCGTGGTCCTCGCATTGGCTGCGGCAAACTTGTCGCGAACCGAGCCGGGACGATATCCATCGTGGGCAATCTGGAGCGCAACCCCTCTGGCCCCCGCCGGCGGATATTTCATCGCCGCGACGACCTGCCTGGCTTCATCGGCAGAGCCGACCATCGGCACCATCAGCCCTTCGACACCCATGTCCATGGCGCGCGCAATGTGATGGGTGGCCTTCGACGGAACGCGAACGATCGCGGGAATGTCTGCCGCCTCGAAATAGCGGATGGCGCTCTTCACCGTCTCGAAATGAAATCCGGAATGCTCTAGGTCGAGAAAGGCGAAGTCACAACCGGCCGATTTCAGGATGTGGCCGATGCCCGGCGTGGCGAACTCGACAATGAAATGTCCGAACTTCGGCGCCCGGCTCTGCGCCATCTGTTTGAGGCCCGTCTCGGCCATCCGCTCCCTCCCGCATTACTGGGCCGCTTCTTCAAAACGGCTTCTGATTTTAAATTGGTACGTGGGCAAGTGTGTCTGGTGACGAGGTCCTCGATCTGGTCTGTGGAGTGGTTTTGCGGGTGATTGCGATTCGGTGTCCTCAGTCATGTCGCGATCATACCAGTCTGTCGAACGCTATCTCCGCGACCCGATGTTGTCAAAAGCAGCGAGACGGTTCGCGCTACCCGGCGCCTCGGCTGGTCAAATCGGAACGCAGTGGTATGATGACATCATATCGCCCCCGAAGACAAGGTGGGGCGATGGTCAGCACAAAGAATTCCGGAGGAAACGATGGCGACAATCGCACTGATGGGAGCCGGCGGAAAGATGGGTTATCGCCTGGCCCGCAACCTGAAGGATAGCCGCCATCAGCTCCACTGCGTCGAGGTCAACCCCGCCGGCCTCGCTCGCCTTGCCGAACTGGACCTGCAATCAACGCCGCACGATCACGCGCTGGAGGGCGCGGAGGTCGTCATTCTCGCGGTGCCGGACCGGTTGATCGGGAAGATCGCCCACGAAATCGTTCCCTCGCTCAAGCCCGGCGCGATGGTCATGGCGCTCGATCCGGCGGCGCCGCATGCCGGCCACCTCCCGAAGCGCAGCGACGTGACCTACTTCGTCACGCATCCCTGCCATCCGCCGGTGGTCAATGACGAGGTCAGCGAGGAGGCAAAGCACGACTTTTTCGGCATGGTGGCGGCCAAGCAGAATATCGTTTGCGCGCTGCTACAGGGGCCGGAGGAGCACTACGCGCTTGGCGAGGAGATCGCCAAGACGATGTTCGCGCCCACCATGCGCGCGCATCGGATAACGGTCGAACAAATGGCGATCCTCGAGCCGGCGCTGGCCGAAACGGTGAGCGGGACGCTGTTGATGGCGCTGCGTGAGGCGCTGGACGAAGCGGTCAGGCGTGGCGTGCCGCGCGAGGCCGCCTTCGACTTTCTGTTCGGACACATCAACGTCGAGCTGGCGATCGCTTTTCAACTGGTTCCCGGCGCGGTGTTTTCCGATGCGGCGCTGAAGGCGATCGACCGCGCCCGCCCCCGCATCCTCCGCGACGATTGGCTCAAGGTGTTCGAGCCGGCGGAGATTGCGCAAAGCATCGACGACATGATCCTATGAGGAAGAGGCTGGCCGACATCGTGGCGGCTAGCTGACTCCGCCCGCCTTGATCAGACCGAAATAGTCCACGGTCCCCATCTGCCCGCCCTTCAAGGCAATCTCGAGCGCTTCCAGGGCCGGGTCCTCGGAATGGGCCTTGAACAGCGCCGCTCCGGGCACCGTCGGAGCCATGGCGGTCAGGGCAAATACGCTCAATGTCCGTGCGGCGTGGCTGGAGGTATCGCCGCCGGCGATGACGGCGCGATTGACCTTTGCCGTCCGGATAATCCGGTCGACCGCACGGCCAAGACCGTCTCCGACCCGCGCGTTGACCAGGGCCTCATCCATCCCGACCGCCTTGACCGCTGTCCGGAAACGCACGACGGCGGGATCGTCGGGGCCGGCAGCGGTGTAGAGAATCGGATCGCGACCGAGCGACAGATGACGAAGCGCCTCGGCAGCAGCCCGTTCCACCTCGGTCTCCCAGGCGGCTTCGTCCACGGCTCTGGCGGCGTCGACCGGAACCAAGAGAAAACCCTGATCGCGCGCCCATGCGATCTGCTCGGCAGTAACCGGCGAACACGAGCCCGACGCCACGATCATGCGGTCGGCCGGACCCGCCCTCGGTGACGGGCTGGCCGGCGCGATCAGCCCGGCGCTTCGCCAATACGCAATCAGCGCATACTCCACGCCTTGCGAGCCTGCCGCAAAAACGCGCTCCCCGCCACTTCCCCAGATGAGGCGACCCGCGATCCGCAGGGTTTCCTCGTCGACAACGTCGAGCGCGATGACCGTAGCGCCCGTGGCAAGCTGCTCGGCGAGTTCGGTTTCGGCGCGACCCACTTTCATGGCGACAAGGTTGACCAGCCCGACCGGCAGCCTGGTCTGCATCGCCAGATGACGACAGACGTCGGCCTCGGTCATCGGCGTCACCGGGTGCCGGCTCATCGTGGGATGCCGATCGAGGCGATAGGCGGTGCCCCGCACGGCGGCAAACAGGTTGCCGAACGCCTGGTAGCGATGGATGGGCGGGGCGGCCGGAACCAGCGGGACCCATGTCGCGCCGACAATGGGCAGTGCGAGTTCGATCGCCTTGCCGATCGATCCGGTCTCCGGCGAAGAATCGAACGTCGAGCAGATCTTGTACTGGATCACCGGCGCGCCAAGCGCAACGAGCGCGCGAAAGACCGGCGGCAGCTCACGGTCCATCCAGGCCGGGCCCTGCGAGCGGGCAATCCCGGCGATGCCGATGCCGCGCATGCCCGGGAACCGGGCAAGCTGACCGGGAGTCGGCAGGTCGAGAAAAAGAACCGCTTCAAGGCCGGCAAAGGTCAATGCCTCCATGACGGCCGCCGACCCGGTGAAATCGTCGCCGTACCACGCGACCAGCGGCCCATCCGGGAGCGGTCTTGCGCTACCCGTCATCCCGCGCTCCCGATCGCTGCGGCGAGGGCCGGATGGTCGCGGGCATACTCCTCGAGCGCGATGCCGGCGATGGCGGCGTCCCACGCTTCGCGGAGGCTCGCCACCCCCGCCTCGGGCCCAAGCGGATGGGCCATGATGCCGCCGCCCGCCGCATAGATGAGATCGGCGGAGCCGAGCGCGGCGTAGGTGTCCGGCGGCTGCGTCGCCGACTGGCCGGAGGAGAACACCGGCATGACGAGGCAGGGCTTCTCGTCGAAGATCGGCGTAAGGCAGGCGCGCGCGGAGGTGATGACGCTGTCGTCCGCTTCGCTGAACTTGTTGCGCAGGCCGTTGACGTGCATGTGGTCGGCGCCGGCCAGCCGCCAGATCTTCTGCCAGGCGATGTAGGACCAGCCCAGCAGCGGATGCGCGGGAGAGGTAGCCCCAGCCATTGCGGTGGGCATGGATCGGCAGTTCGCAATGACGCCTGAACTCGATCATGCCGACCAATCCGACCGAGTTCAGGCTCGCCATGACGCAGGTGCCGCCGAGGTCGCAGACGAGATCGTGGCGCCGGCGCATCTGATCGAGATCGCCCGTGAGGTTTAAGGCGACCATGACCTTCTTGCCGGTCCGGTCAGCGTGATCGTTGACCACCTTCATCACGGCACGCGCCCGCTGGTCGAACGGGCAGACCGGGCCATCGGCATTCAATTCATCGTCCTTGACAAAGTCGATGCCGGCTTCGGCGAGAACCCGAACGAGACTGGCGGTCTCGTTCGGGTCGAGACCGACACTGGGCTTGATGATCGTGCCGATCAGGGGTCGGCCATGGACATCAGCGAGGCGCCGGGTTCCTTCGACCCCGAAGCCGGGCCCCGGATAGGCCTGTGCAAAGGCGGCGGGGAGGCGCAGATCGACGAGGCGAAGGCCGGAGAATTGCCTGAGCTCGAAGAGATTGCCGGCGACGGTCGCCATCAGGTTGGGGAGCGACGGCCCGAGATTGTCGAGCGGCCACGAGATGGTGACGCGGGCGATTACCCGCCGGCCGCCGCCGTTCGGCGCGCCGGAACCCGGGAGGGACGGGGCCTCGGCTTCTCCCATGACCTCGAGCCTTTCGACACGGGCGGCGGCGCGCGCCTTCAGTTCCGGCGTCTCGCCCGGCACGGCAACGAACGTTCCGGTGGACTGCTCGCCGGCCATCGCTTCCGCGGCGGCTTCGGGAGAAAAAGCGGTCTCGACCAGATAGTCGGCCTCGATCCGCGCCGAATTCGCCTTGCTCAAGCGACCATCCTTGGCGAGTGTGCGTTGTACCGCGCTCCGCTATGTTTATGAACTCATCATACCAGTGGCAAGACCGACGCCGACACGAGCAGACGATGACCCAACAGCCGGAAGTGACGGAAAAGATCGTGCGGCGCAAGCTGTCGGACGAAGTCTTCGACCGCCTGTTCACCATGATCGAGGGTGGCGAGGTCGGCCCCGACGAGCAGCTTCCCTCGGAGCGGGAGCTGATGGCGCGCTTCGGCGTCGGCCGGCCGGCCATCCGTGAAGCGATGCAGGCGCTCGAAACAATGGGGCTGATCGCCATCAGCCACGGGGAGCGGGCGCGGGTCACGCAGCCCAATACCTTCTCTGTGATCGCCCAGATCGATCACTCCGCCCGCCGCCTGCTGGCGACGTCGCCGCGCTCGCTCGACTATCTGAAAGAGGCGCGCGAGTTCTTCGAAGTCGGCATGGCGAGCGAGGCGGCCCTGCACGCAAGCGCCGCCGACATTGCGCGGCTCTCCGCGGCCTTCGACCATAACCGCGCGCTGCTTGGCGGCGATCCTGCCAAATTCGTTGCAGCGGACATGGCCTTCCACACGGAGATCGCCGCCATCACCGGCAATCCCATCTTCGAGGCGGCAAGTCGTGCGATGCTGCAATGGCTGAGCCGCTTCCATTCCGGCGTACTGCGCTGGAAGGGGAAAGAGTCGCGCACCATCACCGAGCACAAGGAGATCCTGGAGGCGATCGCCGCCCACGATCCCGACCGCGCAGGAGAGGCAATGCGCGGGCATCTTCGGCGAACGCGATCACGATACAAACGGCGGCCACCGGCAACGAAACCCGGCTCCCCTTCAAGTCCGGCGCCACGCTGAAGCGCCCGGATCGCGACGGATCACTGAGGCTTTCGGTGAGATCGACTTCGCGCCCGATCCTATGCGACGCCTGCCTTGGCGAAGCGTAGCGGCCCGCCGCCGAGCTTGTCCGACAGCTCGTGCGTGGCCGCGAGCAGCGCATCCCGGTAGCGATCATAGTTCCTCACCGCGTCCTCGCGGGGCGCAATCAGGCACACCGTCGCCGCGCAAATCGCACCGTCCTGGTAGACCGGCGCCGCGAAGCAATGGGTGAAATTGTCGGCCAGCGTGTCGAACGAAAAGAACCCGGCCTCGCGTGCCTGGTGAACCTCGGAGAGGAAGACCGCCGGGTCGAGCCGCGAGCCGCTCGGCAGGACGAAATCGCCCTCGGGAATGAACGACAGAATTTCCTCGTCCGGCATGTGGGACACCAGCAGCCGCCCGGAAGCCGTCCAGGGAAGCGGGATCGGCTCGCCGACATCGGAGCTGATGCGGAACGGCCTGACGCCTTCACGCATCATCGCTACTGTGTATTTGTTGCCGTCGAGCATGCACAGCTGCGACGTCTCGCGGGTGGTCTCGGCGAGGCGGTCGAGATAGGCCTCGCACTCCCGGGTGAGGTCGAACTGCGTCTGGTAGGCGAGGCCGAGGAAATAGAGCTTGCGCCCGAGAAACACCCGCCCCTCCCGGTCGGTGTATTCGAGGATGCCGGCCTTGAGCAGAAGATTGACGAGCTCATAGGCCGTTGACTTCGGCGCGTCGATTCCGATCGCGATCTCGTTCGGGCGCGCCGGGCTCCTCCGCTCCCTCAGGAAATCCAGGATCTCGAAGGCGCGATCCAGCCCGCGCATGCGCCGGCTGGCGCCGATCTCCGTGACGTTTGGTGAAGGCATTGGCGAATCCTCCGGCCTCTCAGGCTCTATTGCGCATCGGCTTGAACGAAGCTAGCATTCTCGTTCCGTTATATTGCTATCAAGTCCAATATAGCGGAAATTTTCGTCGGGGCGACGTATCGGCCATGGGATTCTCGACCACCACGAGTCGTCGGCTACCGCCGTACGGGTTGCGGACGGCGCGAGCCTTATCGGCCGAGTGCCCGGACATCACCGGAGAGGGAAAAAAGATGCTGAAATCGTCTCTCATGGCGGCGACTGCCGCCGTCTGCCTTGGCCTGTTCGCTTCCACGGGACTGGCCTCAAAGGCAGAGGCCGCGGCCAATTGCATAAAGGGAGATCGCAAGCCCCCCTACACGCTCGGCTGGGCGAACATCTACTCGATACCGACCTGGATGAAGCAGACCGAGGGCACGATCACCGATGAGGTCGAGAAGCTGAAAAAGGCTGGCCTTGTCGATGAACTGGTCGATCACCGACGCGCAGGGCGACGCCAACGTCCAGATCCAGCAGATCCAGTCGATGATCGACGCCGATGTCGACGCCATCCTCTCGATTGCGGGCTCGTCGACGGCGCTCGACCGCGTGGTCGCCGATGCCTGCGAGAAGGGTATCGCGATCATCAACTTCGACAGCCTCGTCGACACCAACGAGCTGACCGCCAAGATCAACACCGATCCGAACGAAGTGGGGCGAGCTCGCCGCCAAGTGGCTGGTCGACAAGCTCGGCGGCAAGGGCAAGATCCTCGTCCTCAACGGTCCGGCCGGCGTCTCGGTGAGCGAGGAGCGTCGCGCCGGGCGCCAAGCCGGTCCTCGAGGCGGCCAATCCGGGCATCGAGATCGTCTGCACCGAGACCAACACCCCTACAACGTGGCGCCCGCCCAGGAGGCGGTGACCAACCTGCTCTTCGCCCATCCCGAGATCGACGGCATCTGGTCGCTAGGGCGGCGCGCTGTCGGCCGGCGCCGTGCTGGCGATGGACGGGCGGGCCGCAAGATGGTCGCCGATCACCGGCGAGAACTACAAGCCAGTTCCTCGAGCTGTGGAAGGAGAAGGGCTTCGAGCGCCTGGGCCACCATGCAGCCGAACTGGCTCGGCGGCATTCGCCGTCTATGCCGCCGTCAAGGCGCTGCAGGGCGAGGACATTCCCGCCTTCATCGAGGTGCCGCTGCCGATCATCAACGACACAACCTCGACGAGTATCTGGCGCGGGCAAGGACTTCCCGGCCGACGGCTACATCTATTCGCCGTGCGACGAGAAGCTGTTCGACGAACTGATCGCCGGCTCCCAGTAAGCGGCGTCGGCGACTCATGCCTGCGTCCGATGTGGTGCCGAACGCTCCGCGGGCGTAGTCTGAAGGCCTTCTTCGGCAATCCGGTCCTCGACGAGGTCTCCATCGCCCTCGCGGCCGGCCGGATCCACGCGCTGCTCGGCGAGAACGGCGCCGGCAAATCGACCCTGATCAACCTCCTGTCGGGGGCGCTCGTCCCCGACGGGGGCACCATCGACGTCGGCGGCGAGAGCCGCAAAAGCCTGACGCCCTCCGATGCTCGCAAAGCCTCGGCATCGCCGTGGTGCAGCAGGAACTCAGCCTGCACCGGCCATCTCTCGGTGGCCGAGAACATCGCCCTCGGCGCCATGCCGCGGCGCCGGCCTGCTGATCGACTACGCGGCGCTGGCGAGCGAGCGCCGCGAGGCTCTGCGACCGGCTCGGGCTGGAGCTGAACGCTCGACATGCCGGTCGGCCGCCTGCCGCTCGGCCGCCGCCAGCTGCTCGAGATCGCCAAGGCACTCTATCGCCGAGCCGCGGCTGCTCATCCTCGACGAGCCGACCTCCTCGCTCATCGGCGCACGAGGCGCGACCGGCTCGAAGCGCATCATGCAGGCAGCTCACGGGCCAGGGCATCGGCGTTCTGTACATCTCGCACCGCCTCAACGAGGTGCTCGAGCTCTGCGACTGGGTCACGGTCCTGAAGGACGGCGTCGTCACCGGCGAGCGGCCACTGGAAGGCGTCGATGCGCCGGCTCGTGCGCCTCATGGTCGGCCGCGACCCGGGCGATCTCTTCCCCGCCTGGATGTCGTCGCCGAGCGCGAGCGATGGTGTGCGCACCCGCGGCTTCTCCTCCGGGGCCGCTGAACGACATCGACCTCGACGTCCGCCGCGGCGAGATCCTCGGCATCGGCGGGCTGCTCGGCCAGGGCCAGGAGGAGCTGCTGCTCGCCCTCTTCGGCGCCCATGATCACACCGCCGAGCAGTTCGAGGTCGCCGGCAGGCCGATCCGGCTCGCCTCGCCGCGGCGTGCCATCGACGCCGGCATCGCCTACATCCCGGCCGACCGCAAGATCGAGGGTCTGCATCTCGACCAGCCGATCGCCTTCAACATGGCGCTCGCCGCCACCGGCCGCCTCGCCTGGCACGGGGTCCGCCGCCTCGGCGCCGAGCGCCGGCTGATCGACGAGCTGTGGCGCCGCTTCGCCGTGCGCGGCTTGGCGCCGGCGGCGGCCGCGGTGCAGCTCAGCGGCGGCAACCAGCAGAAGGTGGCGATCGCCAAGTGGCTGGCCCTCGACCCGCCGGTGCTGCTCTTGAACGACCCCACCCGCGGCATCGACGTCGAGACCAAGCGCGAGATCTACCTCCTGCTGCGGCGGCTCGCGGCGAAGGCCGGGCCGTCCTTCTGTTCAGCAGCGATACGCCGGAGCTGGTCCATCTCTGCGACCGCGTGCCGTCATGGTCGAGGGCGGGATCAAGGCAGACGCTGGCGCAAGGCACGATCAGCGAGGAGGCCATCGTCGCCACCGCGATCGGCGCCCGGCCGGCCAGGGCGGCCGCGTGAGCGCAGTGGAAGGGAAGGCGACGTCCGCTCTTTACTGGCGGGTCCAGCTTCAGCGCAATCGCGGGGTTCGCCCGCTGTTCGTCGTGGTGGCGGCGTTCGTCGGCCCTCTACATCTATCTCTTCCCCGGGTTGGTGAGCGTCAGCGGCATCTCCAAGTTCGCCCAGAGCTGGCTGCCGCTCGCCCTCGTCTCAATGGCCCAGGCAATCCTGATGCTGACCGGCGGCATCAGTCTCGCCATCGGTGCCACCGTCAGCCTCGGCGCCGTCATAGCCGCGACCACCATGACCGGTCCGCTCGGAGTCCCCGGCGGCATTGTTCTCGTCGCTGCTGCAGGTCTGGCGTTCGGCGCGATCTGCGGGGTGATCGTCGTCCGGCTTCGGTTACCGGCGATCGTCGTGACGCTGGCCGCTTCCTTCATTGTCGGTGGCGCGGCGCTCCTCATCCTGCCGCGCCCGGGTGGCGCCATTCCGGCCTGGTTCTCCGACCTGCTCGCCGGCAATACGCCGACGGCAGGCGATCCTGGTGATCGTCGTCATGCTCCTGTGGAAGCTTTACCTGGCGACACCGTTGGGCCTCAGTCTCTATGCGGCTGGCGAGAACCCGGTCGGAGCGTACCGCGGCGGCGTGCCGTCGACATCGCCCGGATCGCCGCCTATGCGATCAGCGGCTCTTG
>CAVQBS010000055.1:0-220861 GCA_963710805.1 uncultured Alphaproteobacteria bacterium
TTGACGATCAGCACCTTGCCCTTCCGGGCAGCCGGCTTATTACGGTCGATGAACAGAATGGCTGCTGGGATCCCGGTTCCGTAGAACAGATTCGGCCCGAGCCCGACCACTGCTTCGATTAGGTCGTCCTCCAGAAGCCCTTTCCTGATCTTCCCTTCGGCACCTCCTCGGAACAGGACACCGTGGGGGCATACCACCGCCATCCGGCCCGTGGACTTCACCGACGCGACCATGTGCTGCACGAAGGCCAGGTCCCCGTAGGACTTCGGTGGGCAGCCATAGGTGTCTCGTCCGAAGGGGTCGCCCTTCGACCAGACCTTATGGCCCCAAGGGGAGAGAGAGAACGGCGGGTTCGCCAGGACGAGGTCGAACCGCTTGATGACCTTCTCGCCGGCCAGGTGCTTCGGGTCGAGCAGGGTGTCGCCTCGCTCCAGGAAGGCGTCATCAATGTCATGGAGGAACAGAGCCATCTTGCAGATGGCCCAGGTGTTGAGGTTCTTCTCTTGGCCGTAGAGGGTGAGGGACTTCGGGTTCAGCCCCTTCCGCTCCATGTAGTGCGTAGCCTCCAGCAACATGCCGCCTGAGCCACAGGCAGGGTCGTAGACCGTCTGCCCCTCCTCGGGCCGAAGAATCTCGACCATGAGCTTGACCACCTGCTTCGGGCGTGTAGAACTCACCGCCTTTCTTGCCGGCATCGTCAGCGAACTTGGCAATCAGATACTCGTAGGCGTCACCGAGCACCGTGGAGTCCACGTCGGCCTTTCGCATCCGGTGGGTCTCGAAGTGCTGGAGGAGGCTTTCGAGGAGGTGGTCAGGGAACCGCTCCTTGTTGGCGAAGTCTACGTCCTGGAATACCCCCTTCAGCCGGGGGTTCGCGTCCTCGATGGCGCGGAAGGAAGTGTTGAGGATCGTGCCGATGTCCACCGACTCCTTGCGCACATCCTGCCAGAAGCATCCTTCAGGAATGTCGAAACGGTGCTCATCGGGGTCGGCGGCCAGGGCCGCATCCTGGTATTCAGCCAGCCGCTCCTCGTACTCCTCCTCCCACACGTCGCAGAGGCGCTTATAGAACAGGAGCCCGAAGATGTAGTGCTTGAAGTCACCGGAGTCGATGGAGCCCCGGAGCAGGTCAGCAGCGCCCCAAAGGTGTCGTTCCAGTTCTGGGAGAGTCAGCCGGCTCATGGTTCGGACTGTGGGTTTCTGGTCATGTTCTGGGGTCTCAGGAGGTTCAACGTCCTTGGATGGCGGCCCAGGACTGGCCGCCCGATCCGACCAGGGGAGAAGGTAGGCACCGGCCCTGCGGAGGGCGAGTGGTGGGGACCCCCCCGGAGCCGATATTTCCACTCACGCTGCCTGTTTACGGCAAGGCAGCTCGGGTCGGGGCATCTACCTCTGGTTCTGGCAGCCTCGGGCCCCAGACGGCCGTTAACACAGCCCGGACCCGATTCATCACCGATCCAGGTAGCGGCGGATCCGTGGGTTCGTCCAGTCCCCGGCCTTCTCAAGGACATTCTCCAGGACCTCCTCCACGACATCCTCGATGCAATAGGTCGGTATCTCACCGTCCTCGAGGCCATCCTCAACGTCTCGGAGCCAATCGAAGCCGGCGTCCGTTCCTCGCCAGATCGAGTGGAGATCGCGGGAGGGCATCCTCTCGCAATGCTTGGTGAGGAAGGCCCTGATCGTATCGAGGTATGCCGGCCAGAGGGGGGAGAAGTCGTCCTGCACCTGGACACAGACCTCATCCCATGCATCCCTTAGCCCGGAGTCGTCCCCGGACTGGAGGTGGGTCTCCCGAAGGGCCTGGAGGGAACGGATCGTCCTCTTCGTGAGGGCCTCGATAGCATCCCCCGCGAAGACATCGAACGGGGATCGAGGAGGGAGCCCCAGTTCAAACATCTCTGCTCCTGGGTTCTCGGTGGATCAAAGGGCCGGAATATTTCGCGCGAAATATCTCCAGTTCGTGAACCCTGTCATTCGCCCTCTCTCCGGGGTCCGGTGGCCACTTCCTCTCCTGTGCGACTGAACAGTACCTTCAAACGTGCGAGGTCGGATAGGACGCCGTCGAGCCCTACCGATGTCCCCTTGGCACCTGAGAAGTCCAACATTCCGGCCAGGGAGCCTTCGTCAAGGAATACCGGCCGTCCGTGGGAGTCATGGGTTTGGAACAGCCATACTCCCGCCCACTCCCTCCTCCACGAATCCGGAATCGCAATCCGGGCCCCAATGGTTGCGCCGATGAAGGGCGCCCTGGTTAGGGCCAGGAGGGCCACGGGTGCGATCGCTGGCTCCACCAGTTCAAAAGGGGTCTCGGTAGTGTCGAAACTCCGGTAGAGCACCGGGTCTTCTCCACCCATGGACTGGCTGATCCTTGGCCCTGTACCGACGTAGGGGATGAACCGACGCTGGTTCCGGCCCCTCGCCAACCCAATGAACACCCCCAGAAGGAGGGTAAGGAGTGCCAGGAGGATGGCTTCGCCCGGACGGTCGATAGGCCCGAAGACGATTGCAGCTAGGTTGATCCCGAGGAAGCTGAGGATGGCTCCCAGACGGACCCGGCGTGTCCAGGCTCTCTCGAAAGGACTCCTTTCGCTGCCCGTGCTTTCCATGAGATACCGATCAGGTCGATTCAGGACTGCCCATGTGAAGCCCCTGATGACAGAGTCCGTGGACGGGAGCTTACCACCAGCCGGCTCCCGAGAGGTGTTCTGCCGTTGAATACTTTAGTCTGTGGTCTGAATGGACCAATAGCAAGAGAATCGGGTCATGCCACGGCCCGAGGATTTGCTCAACAAGGCTTTCGGGGAATCTCTTAGAGAGACCCGACAAGCTGCCAAAATCTCCCAGGAGGGACTGGCGGCCATGAGTGGGCTGCATAGGACCTACGTGAGCCAGCTCGAGCGTGGACAGAAGTCTCCCTCCCTTGCGGTGATCGCCGCCCTGGCCCGTAGCCTCGGGCTGAGGCCGCACGAGTTGGTGAAGAACGCAGAGAGCGTGTTGGACTTGAGCCCGAAGGGTTAAAGCCCACCTCCTGCTCACCAGGCAACACCCCCTCATCTGGAACCCTCGGGGCACCGAGCGTACCTTCCCATCAATGCTGAGAGACGGCGAGTCGTCCTGCACCAGACCCCTCGTCTTCTGAATTGGAGGGGGAACGGGCATGTGCGAAGAAGCGCGAATCCCTGAGGCGTCCAAGCGCGGAGAGGTCGCGGTAGCCTCCGCCAGCCTTAGAGATGCGTTGACCTCCAACCGCGCATCGCAGAAGAGGATGCGCTGGGCCTTGCTTATCCCCGGTTCGGCGGTGGTGCTCTACTTCGTCGGCACTGCGTTTGTTGCCGTCAGCCCGGAGCCGGCCGTTACTCTCGCCGTGATGTTTGGGGGCGGATTGGCCTTTGGGTGGCGCAGATACTCTCGGCTCGGCTCAGAGGAACGGTGCCTGGAGGAGAGGTTGAGAAATGTTGAGAATTTTCGGCTCCGACGAGCACCGGGAAATGACGCCTGGCGATGGGGCAAGGAGCATCGCTGCCCCAGGCTATTCTGAGCCCAACACCCTTGGTTTGACTGGCAATGACGGCTAGTGGCCGCCCTCGGAATGGCCCCTTCCAACCCACGCAGAGAGGCTCTTTTTTTCGCCTTCTTCGCTTCGGGGAGTCAACATCCCTTGGAAAGGGGAAAAGTCCAGAGGACTCCTCCCCCACAAAGAACAAAAAAACCCAGGCAATCCTTGCATCCTGCTACAAAGCGAGGAACTCCTCGGCGGCCTCAACCTCAGCTTCAAAAAGGTTAAGAAATGTTAAGATTCGGAGCCGAATCGAAGAGCTTCGCGGAGTCCAATACCGAACCCTGAACACACCCCTCATGGGCTGGGGTTCATTGCTGCCTGACGCCCATGAGGTATTGGTTGCCTTGATGGCTGGGAAAAAGGTCACCCACGTCCAGCTCCGGGCTGCTTTGGAGATCATTCGCCGGGCCGCAGGACCGCCGCGATCTCGGCGGGGAGCTCCGAGGGACAGCCTCAAGGACCAGTCCTGGAACGTCACGGTCTTGCCTCCCAAGAAAGAGGCAAGTCGGTAGATGGGGAGTTATCCGGCACCTGATGTAGACCGGTTGGATCTCCGGCCAAGCGGGGACACAAATCGCCCTGACTTTCGCAACCCGCTCGAAGCGGGTAATGGATTCGGAAACGGAGGGACGCGAAGATGCGATCGAGAGAAGTAGTCAACCCCGACCGGCTCCCAGCCGAGTCAGACGATCAGGGGCCCCTTCCTCCGGAGGTCCTCACTGGCCGTGGTCTACCAGCAAGTGATGTCTTTCGAGGGGTTTTCGGATGGTTCCTTCCGGGTAGCCTAATCTCAATGGCTGGCCTCATGGGATTGGTCTCGCTCTTTGGAGGCCCGTCCCTGTTCGAGTTCCTGATGGTGGTCGCCCTGCCCTCTGTCGGCCTTGCCATGGGATATGGGATTGGGCTCGAGGGCTTGCGGCGATGGCTGTTCCCAGATGCCGAGGTGGACGGTCGCCGTAGCCTGGTCGCCGGGTTCGTCTCGCCACTTGCTCTTTTCATTTGGGTCACAATGGTCGCGGAGTCCCTTGGTGGTCTGACCCTGCCAGTCGGGGTGGGGGTGCTCCTCTTGGTGGGGCTGTTGATGGCCGTCGTCATGTTCTTCCCATGGCTCACGAGTGATGAGGCCGGTGGGTCTGATCCAGGTGAGGATCCCTCTCGGGCTGCGATTGGGGCGGGTGTGAACCCGGGACCACTTTGACCGGTCCGGCGAAGAGGAGGGTGCAACCGCGCCGGACCAAGCTGGGTTGCCGCTCGCGTCGGCTTGTGGCCAGCGCTGAGACCCCTTCAGAGAGGGGAGAGCGGTCAGGGGCAGGGGCCCTCCCACGGGGCCCGGTCTCCTGCCCTATGAGGGGAGTGGCGGAGTCGTACAATAGTCGGGGGACTGGCCTGATCCCCCCGAACATGCACAGCCAACATACACATCTTTCGTCAACCCGGTGCGCTGAGGGAACTTCCCCTGCTAGGGCTTCTGATGGATCAGCAGATGGCATCTGACCCGGAAATACCAGCGTCCATCACACCACCCCGTCTCTGCCCTCCTTGGAGCTTCGCCCCTTGGCGCGGTCTCGGGCTCGCTGGTCCCGTTTCGCATGTTTCGGCCCGGCCTTGGGACCACATCCTGGACAGAAATTCCTCCGATCCCGGGTGGGCTTTCGGGAGGGCGAATATGGACTTCCACATTCGGTGCAGACGACCCAGCCATCCGCGGCAGCGACTCCGAAAGCCACCTGGCGAGCCAGCTCGGAAAAGAGCCCTTCTCCGCCCAGTGTGATCTCGGGCGACTTCCCCTTCCAGGTGAACTTGGGCCGGAGGCCACCCTCTTCGATCCAGTCCTGAACAAATCTAGAAAGCCACGTTTGGGCCTCCTCCGGAGACACCCGGTCAAAGGCCGGTTCATATCCATCGCGGTTCACCCCCTTGAGCAGTCGGAACCTGCGAGAACGCCGGTCCTCTCGAGCAATATGGAGATCAACCCAGTCCCGTCGATTCCCAGAGCGACCCAGGCGAATTTCAGAGGCAATGGAGATGATCGCCTTGGCCTCCCTGGCATAGGCTCTCCAAACACGGATCGGTTCGATTCGGCGGGGAAAGCAGAAGGGCGTATGGTCGTCGAGCAGTCTGAAGTGGCTGGAGGCGAGCTTATGCTCAAAGCAAAGGTTCAGTACCCCGTGCCGCTCTGCGAACCCGAGGATGGATTCGGGGGATCCCTTTGCAAGCCGGATGAACTTTCGTAGGACATCCTTCTCCCCCTCAGGCTTGCGTCGGTCAGAGCCCTCCTCCCACACGAGGCTGAGCTCGCCATACGCCTCCGACAGGGTGAGACTACCCGGCACACCGCGTTCGGGGTTTTTGAACCAGCGGTGGAATTTTCCCTCTTTTGTGATTCCCGCTAACTGGGCCTGTCTCTCCCACCGTTCCATCCTGCTCTCCCGTCCACAGTTCTGGGGTCACGTCGCGGCTCCCACTCTCAGATCCGAAAAGGCAGCCCTGGATCGCACATGACCAAGCCCACTTCCGCTCCAACCTCTGCCGAGTCTGGCAGGTGAATCGCTTCGTTCGTCTCCCAGGGGATGCCCCACCCTTATCTGTCATATTGAAGTCATGTTGAAATGCTAACCTCCGGGGTAAACAGGCGATAGAGTCCACGTGCGACTGCAACGTGCAAACCACGGACTCAAGGAGAAACCAGATGCAAACCGAGAGCGGAAAGGCGACATCCACAATGGCCCTCAGGCTTCCATTCGCAAAGCGTCGTCTCATTGAGGCCGCAGCGGCGCAGAAGGGAGTCCTCGTATCCCACTGGCTTCGGGACGTGGCTGTGGAGGCCGCCCGTGCGGAATTGGGGATTGGCCCGGAGCCGGATCCCCCCGAGGCAGCAACAGAGGCGCCAGTAGAGGCATCGATCGACGCACCGGGGGAGGGACCGTGCGAGAGGTTAAGAAGGGAACCAACAAAGGAGGGGGGGTGAGGGCGTGGGGTCCTGTTGGCTGTTCTTGGTTGAGTGGATACGGGAAGGGAGGGGGAGGGGGAAGAGCCCAGGGAGCCTGGAGGTAGTGGGGTGAACAAGTACGACCCAACTGCAAGGTTTATCGATCGGTTCAGGTACGCTGTCCGATTCCGGGGGCCAACGGCGGAGACCGAATCCGTTCTTGTTGAGACCGATGAGGACGGCAACGACGTGGAAGTGAGGAGGACGCTGGGGCGAAAAGCGACCCATGTCCGACACTTCCTTCGGGAGTTGGCCGAATATGCGGACTGGGATACCGGAGAGGAGTGTTTCCCCAATATCGGAACACTCGCTCTCCGCCTGGCGGTAACGCGTCAGTCGGCAGGGGACACGGCCCGGCTGGCGTCTGGAACTGAATGGATGAAACGGCGATTGCCCGAGAAGGCGTCCGGACGTGGTTGGCGAAACTACCACTATGAGCTCCGAATCCCATCGGAGGTAGAGGCTTGGCTGTTGGGGAAAGGAGCTCGGGGTAGTAAGAAAACCCGACATGCCCAATCAAGAGATGGACGTCAGGAAAGCGACAAAGGGTGTCCGGTTTCTCCGGCATCAATGTCAGAAAAGCAGTCTCACCATGACCGGTTTCCTGACACTAACTCTTCAGGTAACCCGTCAAGAAACTCTTCACTTAACCCGTCAAAGGGTTTGGCGGATAAGTTTGTTTTCCCCTCGGTGGAAAAGGTTGAGGGCCTGGTCAAACTCGCTCGTGAGCACCTTTCGATGGGGGAAGACAACTCAGAAAGCGATAGGGATGTCATTCAGATGTGGCTCCGGCAAGGACTGACGCCAGAGAGCATTGAACGGGCGATCGTCGGCCTGAGAGTGGCCATAGAAGCAGGGGCACCGGGCGGCTTCCTTCCCCCCGGAATCCCCGTGGGCTGTGCCGCTCTCGAAGGAACAAATTGGAAGAATCGGCGGACCTGGGCGATCGCAGAGGAGTGCTATTGGAAAGGGGAGAATAAGTCGGCATGAACCTCTCCCCCCTTCACTCCCTGGTCACAGGCTGGCGCTCGGAGGCAGAGCTCTTGCGCCGGCGAGGAATAGGGGACCTCGCGCAGATGGCGGACAGCTACGCCCTTGAACTCCAAGAGGCCCTGGAGGGCCTTGAGAACGAACCCCTAACCCTCGGTGAGGCCGCCGAAGAGTCTGGCTATTCCAAGGATCACCTGGCTCGCCTGGCACGAGAGGGGAAGATCCCCAACGTTGGCCGGTCTGGTGCACCACGAATCAGACGAGGGGACCTTCCCGCCAAAACCGGAACATTGCCCTCTCGCGCGACCCTTGCGCATCTTGCCCCCACGAAGACGCAGATCGTGCGATCCGTCGCCAACCTGAAAGGGGGTAACGATGGGTAGCACGAAGAAAGGCTGGAGCTACTCAGTAGGAGAGCGGGGCAGGAATCGGGTTAGAGCCTTCGGAGACAACAAGACCGGCATGATCATGCTGGAGTTCTACGAGGGTAGGTCCGGAAGGATCGAGCCGGCGCGGCGACGGGTGTCTTTGGGGCATCGGGACCGCAATCAAGCCAAGCAACAGGCCGATGAGGCCGCCGCAAAGCTCGGGAAGGCCGAACCTCTCCGACCTCAAGAACTAACCCTCCAGACGCTGTTTGAGAGTTACCTGGGTGAAGTGACACTGACGAAGTCCCGTCGCATCCAGAGCCAGGACCACCAGCAGTCCAGGCTATTCTTGGAGTGCTTTGGACCCAACAGGAAGCCTCAGCACCTGAGCCGAAGGGAGTGGGACCTGTTTATCCGTGAGCGGTCCAATGGGCGTCTAGGCTCCGCCAGCAGAAGGGGCCGAGGGGTGGGCCCAAGAACGGTCGAGAAGGACCTCAGATGGCTCTCTGCCGTGTTGAATTGGGCGACCCAGGTGAGCGATGGGCAGGGAGGATACCTCCTGGACCGCAACCCGTGCAGGGGTTTTCCGTTCCCCAGAGAACAGAACCCCAACAGGCCAATCCTCTCCAGAGAGGAGTACGGGGCAATTAGGGCGGTCGCCGGTGAGCTGGATTGGAGGTTTTTCGTCGCATTGATACTGGCTCACGAGACCGGACATAGAATAGGGGCGATCCGTCTTCTTCGATGGAGTGACGTGGATCTCCCAGGGAGCCAGATACGATGGCGAAAGGAGAACGATAAGGTTGGAGTCGAGCATACAACTCCCCTGCCCCAGCAAGCTCTTGAAGGGTTCTCACGAGCAAGAGAAAAGAATCCCAGCATCGGGGAAAGTTGGGTCCTTCCCTCCCCTACCGATCCGTGCCAGCCGTGCTCTCGACATTTACTGAGGGATTGGTGGCTACGGGCGGAGCGGTTCGCCGGCCTGGAACATCAGAAAGGCATGGGGTTCCACAGTCTGAGGCGGAGGTTCGCCACCGACCTCCAACACCAGCCCCTTGGGGTCCTGACTCAGCTAGGTGGCTGGAAGACTCACCGCACCGTGGTGGAGTGCTACCAAAGGCCAAGCCAGGAGGACATGCGGATTGCGCTTGAGGCCCGGAGGAGGGCCGGCTCCGGGGGGTAAAGTCGGGTCGAACCGACAGTATGAACCGACAGTATGGCCCTCCCCCATCCCAACAGATAGCCCCACCTAGACTCGGAAGTCCAAGCGGGGCAATCTCTTTCAAAAGTGGAGCCAGCGGGGCTCGAACCCGCGACCTCCGGCTTGCAAAGCCGGCGCTCTCCCAGCTGAGCTATGGCCCCTATTTAGGAAAAACCCCGTAACTCCTGCGTCATTGGGCTTCAAGGAGTCTTGAGGTCCAACGGGGTGTGCATGTTGAGGGAGCATTCATCGGGCCTCCCCAAAACTCATACCCCCTGAGCATGACTTTCAAGATAGTCTCGGTATCCGCCTGTTGGTAGGCGGTTTTGAGGGTCGCGGTGCTTTTCCAGACTCCCGCGGCTGACAGGGCTGGTTTACGCCGGGGTCCACGGTGGTATTCCCTACACTCGACCGCATGGCGAGGCGACAGACCGGCGTTTCATTCGAGACCCTGCCTTCCCAACCTCGGGTTCTTGCTGTTTCGACCGCCGAACTCCAACGGGGAATCAGAAGGGACCTGAGTTCCGTTGGGGTGGGGAGAGATGCGGTCCAGGGGCACGCCCCCGGCCCAGGACCGGAACTGGCTATCCCGTCCTCGAAGACCCCGAGGTCTCTGAGGCTAAGGATACCGTCTTTCAGCCAATTGAAGGCGATAAGCAACAACAGCCGGGACATCGAATTCATCCCCCTCGACAGCAATGAACAGGTCCCCGGACAAGAACTCGGCCGGGAATGGCGTTCCCTGGGGAAGCGTGCCCTTGTACCCTCCTTCTCGATCGAATACATCAATGATCGTCGGTTCATCGGAGAAACCGGAACATCCGCTCCATCCGCGAGTTTGGTCGGCGCGAGTGGCACAAACGGTCCGTCTACAGCAAGGGCAGCAGGGTCGAGAATACTGTCTACCGGTACAAGACGATCATCGGTCGAATTATGAGAAGTCGAACTTTCGCTGGGCAACGCGTTGAGGTACAGGTGGCGAGCAAGATCCTCAATACCATGGCCGGTCTGCGGATGCTTCCGCCGAAGATGCGGGCGACGCGGTGAACCAGGCCAAAGCGCTTCTCGGTCTCGGCTGAGTCCCAGCCGACCTCCTTTCCACCGAGGGAGCCTCTCCGGGCCACTCCCTCCTCGCTGGAGAAGAAAAGCCCCGGGCTGAAAACCCGTCCGGCCCTCCCTGCTCAGGCCAGTGGGCGGATTTTCCGGACCTGCCACCAATAGATTGGGACCCCCGCCAGAAGCAGGAGAAGCCCCCAGAGCACCGTGTGCCGGCCGACACCCAGGATGGCCCAGAGCGAATAGCCCAGGGCGAGGACCGCGATGACGGAGGCTCCGGCCAGCCGTTCGCCCGAGAACTGGTCCCGGTCTCTGGAGAAGATCACCAACTCCGACACCGCCGAGAAAACGTAGGGAATCAGGGTACAGATGGTGGCGAGCAGGATGAGGAAGGTGAACTGATCCACCAGCGACTCGGTGAAGTTCAGCGCCATGAGTCCGGTGATGAGGAGGCTGGAGATCACCAGACCGGGTACGGGAGTTCCCCGGGCCGAGAGCCTGCTGAAGACGGCAGGGAAGAGGCCGTCCCTGGCCACCGCCATCGGCATCTGGCCCTGCAGGAGAATCCATCCGTTCAACGCGCCGAAGGCGGAGATGGCAGCCCCCGCCGCGATGAGGGAGCCGGCCCACCCGCCCCAGATCCGGGTGCCCGCATCCGCAAAAGGAGCCGCGGACTGGCCCAGGGATTCCGGAGGGAGAATCCCCATGACACCCACCGTAGCCAGGATATAGACCGCCGCAGTCACCAAGGTTCCGATGATGGTGGCTCGGGGGATGGTTCGGCTCGGATCCTTCACCGAGTCTGCCGGAATGGTGGCCGACTCCAGTCCCAGGAAGGCCCAGAGGGTAAGAGCCGCCGTGGCGGTGATGGCATGGAAGGGCGACTGCCCGCTGGGGTTGAAGGGGTGGAAGTGGGCGGGGTCCAGGTACAGGAGCCCCAGCGTTCCAATGGCCAGAAGGGGGAGGAGCTTCAACACGGTGGTGACCAGCTGAACGATGCCCGCCTCCCGGACCCCCCTGGCACTCACGGCAGACAGAAACCAGATGGCGGCCAGAGCCGTTCCAGCCCCAAGGACCGGCTCCTGGGATAGCGGCGGGAAGAAGACGCCCATGTACCCCACGAAGGCTACCGAGATGGCGGCGTTCCCCGACCAGATGCTGATCCAGTAGCCCCAGGCCACCAGGAAGGCGGGCAGGTCACCCAGCCCCGCCCGGGTGAAGGCGTAGGGCCCACCTGCCGCCGGCATCATGCGCCCGAGGCGAGCCAGGAGAAGGGCTACCATCAACGCGCCGAAGCTGGTGAAGAGCCACCCCAGGATGCTGATGCCGCCGTAGGGCGCCAGGGCGGCAGGAAGGAGGAAAACCCCCGACCCGATCATGTTTCCCACCACCAGGGAGGTGGCGATCCAGAGTCCGATCTTCCGGCCCGCGGGAGGAGGGGCTTCTTCCATCGGCACCCGCCCCTACCCGGCCACCCCTCCACCATCCACCACCAGCGCTCCGCCGGTAATGAAGGAGGCGTCGTCGGAGGCCAGGAAGAGGACCGCCCGGGCAATCTCATCGGCGCTGCCGATGCGGCCAAGCGGCCGATCTCTCGCCCCGGCAAGATAGTCCTCCCATGCCATGCCCCGTTTCCCAGCCTCGTCAGGGAGCATGGGGGTGTCCACATCTCCGGGGCAGACGCAGTTGACGCGGATCCCTTGGGGACCGTGGTCGATGGCCATGGCCTTCGTCATGACCACGATGCCGCCTTTGGCCGCACAATACGCCGCAGCGTGGTCCCCACCGAGGATTCCCCAGCCGGAACTGTTGTGGATGATGGATCCGCTACCCCGCTCGATCATGGAAGGGAGGGCGTACTTCGACATCAGGAAGGCCCCCTTCAGACTGGAATCGATGGTCTCGTCCCACTCCTCCTCCGTGGTTTCGGGAACCGTCCTCGGATGGTAGACCCCAGCGTTATTGAAGAGCACATCGATTTTTCCGAACCGCTCCAACGTCCTCTCCACCGCCCGCCGGCAGTGGTCCGCGATGCGCACGTCTGCACGGATGAACAGGGCCTCACCGCCATCCCCGTTGATGGCCCGGGCGACCTCGTCCCCCCGTTCCTGATTGCGCCCCGTCAGCACGACGGCCGCCCCTTCCCTGCTGAAGAGGGCGGCCGTGGCCCGGCCTATGCCCGAGCTCCCACCTGTGATGAGGGCGACCCTTCCGTCGAATCTCATGGGGATGATCCTCCTGTAGGGATTTCTCTACTCGTGGCTCCATTGGCTGCACAGACCGCCCACCGTCTCTCCACCGTCCATCACATAAACGTGACCCGTCGCAAAGCCGGCGTCCTCCGAGGCCAGGTATGCAAACAGCCCGGCGATCTCCTCCGGCGTCGCGTGACGGCCGAAGGGGATCTTCCGGTTGACGGCATCGAGCATGGCGTCGCTGTACTCGGCCCGCTGCATGGGCGTCAGGACGTATCCGGGAGATACGGCGTTGACCCGAACGGCTGGAGCCAGCTCCAGGGCCATCGTCTGGGTGAGAGCGATCACGCCGCCTTTGCTCGCGCAATAATCGGCGTAGTGCGGATAGCCGGTGCTGCCGCCGGTGGAGGCCATGTTGAGGATCACGCCCGATCCTCTGGCCACCATGTGGCGGGCTGCGGTTTGCGCCACCTGGAAAACCCCCGTGAGGTTGACGCCGAGCACCTCGTTCCATTCCTCAGGCGTGATGTCCAGGAAGTCGTGCCGGATGCTGATGCCGGCGTTGTTGATGAGCACATCGATGGACCCCATACCTTCGATAGCCTCACCCACCGCCGCCCGAACCTGCCCGGGATCTGATACGTCCGCGTTGATGACCGAGGTGAGGCCAGGCAGGTCGGCCTTCACCCGGTCGAGTGCCTCGACGCTGCGATCGAGGACACAGACCGCGCACCCCTCCTCCAGGAAACGCCTCGCTGTGGCCAATCCGATTCCTGAAGCACCCCCGTGACCAGCACCTTCTTGCCCTTCAACCCTCGCATGGCTTCTCTCCTGTGGGTTCTGAGGAACCGGACTCCGTCGTGGCGACCCCCTTGTCCAGCTCTTCCTCCGAAAGGAGAGGATCTTGTTGATGGCTACACGGAAGGCTTGAGACTCTTTTCCATATCGTGAAGCAGCTTATTCCGTGGACCCTTCGGGGACAAGGTTGGAAGGCCGAGAGTCCTCCGGGGCTCATCAGACCATCGCCGTCGTTATCTGGCGAACCGCACGCGGGAAGCGGACATTGGGGGGGACCCTTTGTTCTTCTGGTGTTCCCCCTGTGAGGAGACCTCATGATCTGGTCGCTCGCCCTCGCCCTCCTGATACAGGTTCCGGCTCCAGCTCAGGAGTTGGCTCCCGGCATGGAGTACCTGTCCGGAGCCATTCTCAGGACCGTTCTGGCAAGCTCCTCTTCGTGAATGCGGTACTTCCCGGCCCGGGGAGGTAGGAGGATGAACGGGATGACGAAACGCACGATGCGATCGAACTTCGGGTTTGCCCTTTTCCCTCTTCTTCTGGTCATCGGTTGCGGCGGAGAAGCGCCGGACGGCGGGTGGACGGGAACCGTCGACACCCTCTCGAACGGCGCGGTCCGTGTCGCCAATCCAGCCACCGGTCTTTGGGAACAGGCGGAACCCTGGCGTCTCGTCCCTGAGCTTGCCATCGGCAAGATCGAGGGCGCCGATGCGGAGGTGTTCTCCTCCATCTCCGGCCTGGAGGCCGATGCCGAGGGGAGAGTCTACGTCTTGGACCGGCAGGCCAACGAACTCAGGATATTCTCACCCGAGGGCGTGCACATTCGCTCGGTGGGTCGTTCGGGGGGCGGACCCGGCGAATACGCAAACGTCAATGGCCTGGAGTGGATCACGGAGGACACGCTCCTCGTGATCGATCAGCAGGGGAACCGGTATACCCTGCTGACGAAGGAGGGTGAATACACGCGTTCCGTGCCCCGCCATCTCGGCTTCTACGGATGGGTGTTCAAAGGCGGGCTTTGGGATGGAAGGGTGTACGAGGTCTTCTCCGTTCCGGTCGGAGAGGAACGCTACCCTGCGTTGCTCGGCACTCCCCTCCGGGACGGCTTCGGCGGCTACCCGACGGTGCCGCCGATGCTCGCCGCGGCGCGGGCGAAGGTGCCGACCATCGTCCATGACCAGAATGCCGTGCTCGGCCGGGCCAACCGGTTCCTCGCCAAGCGGATGACGACCATCGCCACCGCCTTCGATAGGGTGAAGGGAGCCGAGGAGTTCGTCCACCGGGTGGTCGAGACCGGCAATCCGGTGCGCGCCGCGGTCCTCGATGCGGCAAAGGTGCCCTATCCCGAGCGCCAGGCCGATGAGCCCTTCAACCTTCTCGTCTTCGGCGGCAGCCAGGGAGCTCGCTTCCTCTCCGAGTTGATGCCATCAACCGTTAGAAAGCTGGCTAAGGAGATTGTTAGCCAGCTAAGGATAACGCAGCAGTGCCGGCCAGAGGACCTTGACCGGGTTGCCAGAACCTATAAGCAAGCCGGCGTCGCGGCGGAGCTCAGGCCGTTCTTCGACGACATGCCGTCCCGCATCGCGCAAAGCCATCTGGTGGTCTCGCGCTCCGGCGCCTCCACCGTCGCCGAGCTGGCGGTGATCGGCCGGCCGGCGATCATGGTGCCGCTGCCGCACGCCCTCGACCAGGACCAGAAGGCCAACGCGGCGATCCTGGCGCGGGCCGGGGGCGGGTGGATGGTCGAGCAGCGGGACATGAGCGCGGACAGGCTGGCGGGCGATCTCGGCGAGCTGATCGCCCATCCCGAGCGGCTCGCCGCGGCGGCGGCAGCAGCGAAGAGCGTTGGCCGGCCGGACGCGGTGGAAAGGCTTGCCGACCTGGTCGAGCGCGTGGCAGCAGGGAAAAGCGTGAAAGGGGAAGCAGCCGCATGAAGATGTCGCGGGATATCGGTCCGGTCCATTTCGTCGGCATCGGCGGCATCGGCATGAGCGGCATCGCCGAGGTGCTGCGCAATCTCGGCTACACGGTGCAGGGCTCGGACGTCGCCGAGAACGCCAATGTGCAGCGGCTGCGCGACAAGGGCGTCGAAGATCGCCATCGGCCATGACGCGGCCAATCTCGGCGACGCCGCAGGTGGTCGTCGTCTCGTCGGCGATCAAGCGCGACAATCCCGAGGTCGAGGCGGCCCGCGAGCGCCTGCTGCCGGTGGTGCGGCGGGCCGAGATGCTGGCCGAGCTGATGCGCCTGAAGTGGGCGATCGCCGTCGGCGGCACCCACGGCAAGACGACGACGACCTCGATGGTCGCCGCGCTGCTCGACGCCGGCGGCTTCGACCCGACCGTGATCAACGGCGGCATCATCAACGCCTACGGCACCAACGCCCGCCTCGGCGAGGGCGACTGGATGGTGGTCGAGGCCGACGAATCCGACGGCACCTTCGTCAAGCTGCCGGCGACGATCGCGGTGGTCACCAACATCGACCCCGAGCACCTCGACCATTACGGCACCTTCGACGCGCTGCGCGACGCCTTCGACACTTCGTCGAGAACATCCCGTTCTACGGCTTCGCCGTGCTGTGCATCGACCATCCCGAGGTGCAGGCGCTGATCGGGCAGCATCGAGGACCGGCGGATCATCACCTACGGCTTAGCCCGCAGGCCGACGTCCGCGCGTCGACCTCAGCGGTGGAGAACCGCACGACGATGTTCACCATCGTTGTCCGCGACCGGCAGGGCGGCCCGGCGCGGTCATCGAGAACCTGACGCTGCCGATGCCGGGCGAGCACAACGTGCAAAACGCCCCCGGCGCGATCGCCGTCGCCCATGATCTCGGCATCGCCGACGACGCCGTCCGCAGCGGGCTCGCCGGTTTCGGCGGGGTCAAGCGCCGCTTCACCCATACCGGCACGTGGACGGCGTCGACCGTGATCGACGATTACGCCCATCACCCGGTGGAGATCGCCGCGGTGCTGAAGGCGGCGCGTCGGTGACGGGCGCGGCACGTGATCGCCGTCGTCCAGCCGCATCGCTACACGCGGCTGCACGACCTGTTCGACGGGTTCTGCACCTGCTTCAACGATGCCGACACGTCATCGTGGCGCCGGTCTACCCGGCCGGCGAGGCGCCGATCGAGGGGGTCAGCGCCGAGGCGCTGGTCGAAGGGCTGAAGACCCGCGGCCATCGCGATGCGCGGCTGCTTGCCGATCGGGCCGAGCTTGCCGGGATGATCGCCGGGATCGCCCGGCCGGGCGACAGCGTGGTATGCCTCGGAGCCGGCTCGATCAGCCAGTGGGCCTATGCCCTGCCGGGCGAACTGGCAAACGTTGCGTCGAATGCGTAGATTTGAAGCATGGTCGAGACATCCACCGTTCCAGCCAGGGACCTTGCGCGCGACGAGCTCATCTCGGAACTCCGGGCCCTGAGGCGGGTCTTTGTGCGCAAGGGCGTCATCCACATGACCTTGTTCGGGTCGCGAGCGCGCGGCGACAACCGGTCCGACAGTGACGTGGACCTCGCGATCGACGTTGATCCTTCGCGAAAGTTCTCGCTCATCGATCTCGTTGGTATCGCGCACGTCGTCGAGGATCGTGTTGGCCTGTCGGCGAATATGTTCATGCGGCGGAGTCTTGAGCCGGAATTCCTTGATGAGATACGCCGCGATGGGGTGGAGATCTTCTAGGTGAAGGATCGCGCCATCTACCGGCTGCGCGATATGAAGAAGAGCATCGAACGGATCAATTCGCTGCTAGGCGGAAAGTCATTTGCCCAGACCCAGGCCGATCCCGTGGCCCTCGCCGCTTTCGAGCGGTTCCTGGAAATCCTGAGCGAAGCGGCTCGCCATATTCCCGAGGCATGGCAGTCGGAGCACGCGGAAATCCC
The DNA here is from genome assembly GCA_963710805.1 of uncultured Alphaproteobacteria bacterium. Lineage (GTDB taxonomy): Bacteria > Pseudomonadota > Alphaproteobacteria > Rhizobiales > Kaistiaceae > Bauldia. The sequence continues at coordinate 17,038 of CAVQBS010000055.1, forward strand.
ATGGCGCAGTATTGCGGACCCTGGGAACCGTATTCGCCACGAATATTTCCGTGTCGACGCTGCAGGGCTGTGGTCCATCTACGAGCACGACCTTGGGCCGCTCGAGCACGCTGTGAACACGATGCTCGCAAGCCACGACCAATGACGGTGGACTTCGGCGACCTTTCCGGCATCCGTGGGCGGGTGACGGCTGACGCCGCCGTCGCGCCGTTCACCTGGTTCCGGGTTGGCGGGCCGGCGGAGATCCTGTTTCAGCCGGCCGACGCTGAGGACCTGGCGCTTTTGCTTCGCAAACTGAATCCCGAAATCCCGGTAACCGTTATTGGCGTCGGCTCAAATCTGCTTGTCCGCGACGGGGGGATTGACGGCGTCGTCGTCCGGCTGACTGCGAAAGGCTTCGGCCACACGCTGCGCGAGTCAGGCAACCGCATCCGGGTCGGGACGGCGCTGCCCGACAAGCGGCTTGCGGCCTTCGCCCGCGACGAGGGGCTTGGCGGTTTTGCCTTCTTCCACGGCATCCCCGGCACGGTCGGCGGGGCCCTCCGCATGAACGCCGGCGCCAATGGCGTCGAGACCTGCGAGCGGCTGGTGGAGGCGCGTGCGCTCGACCGGCGGGGCGAGCGGCGCACGCTCTCGAACCCGGAGATGGGCTTCACCTACCGCCACTCTGCCGCGCCGGACGACCTGATCTTCACCGAAGGCGTGTTCGAGGGGGTGCCCGCCGATCGCAATACGATTCAGGCGGAGATGGATGCGGTCGAGGCGCATCGCGAGGCCGCCCAGCCGATCCGCGACAAGACCGGCGGCTCGACCTTCACCAACCCACCGGGCGGCAAGGCCTGGCAGCTGATCGACGCGGCGGGATGCCGGGGGCTCCGTGTCGGCGGGGCGATGGTGTCGGAGAAGCACTGCAATTTCCTCATTAATACCGGCGAGGCGACCGGCTACGACCTGGAACTGCTTGGCGAGACGGTGCGCGGACGGGTTCTGGACACGAGCGGGGTGCGGCTGGAATGGGAAATCAAACGGGTCGGTCGCTTCGCGGACGGCCGCACGGTCGAGCCGTTTCTGGGACAGGGCTGAGCCTCCCGCCTTCCAACGATTGTCGATCAACCCCGAGAAGGTATACTTCTACCCTCGGTAAGGTAGAAAGGTACCCAGATGGGCATCAACATCAAAAACCCGGAGACCGTCCGGCTGATCAAGGAGCTCGCTGAGCTCACCGGCGAGGGCCAGACGGCGGCCGTTACCGAGGCTGTGCGCGAGAAGATTGCGCGCGTGCAAGCGCAGAGCTCGTCAGAGGCGCGCTACCAGGCGATGACCGAAATCGCCGAGAGAACGGCACCGCTGCTGAAGGACTTCGATATGGACGAGGCGCTCTACGGCGAGAACGGGCTGTACGACCGCGAAACCGGTCTGCCGAAATGATTGTCGACAGTTCCGCGATTGTCGCAATCCTTAGGCACGAGAGGGAATCCGAGGCGTTCCGCCGTCTGATCAGCGAGGCCGCGGCGGCCCGGCTTTCTGCTGCCAGCTACCTGGAAATCGGGATTGTTGTGGACAAGGGTCGTGATCCCGAGCTGATGCGGTCTTTGGACGATCTTGTCACCAGAGCCGGCATCGCCATCGAGCCGGTCACCGAACGCCAGGCGCGGATCGCCCGCGAAGCCTATCGCGACTACGGCAAAGGCAGCGGCCATCCGGCCGGCCTCAATTTCGGCGACTGCTTCGCCTATGCGCTCGCTCGGGACCGGAACGAGCCGCTTTTGTTCAAGGGCGACGATTTTGCCACGACCGACGTCCGGCCGGCGGTGAAATGACCGCCGCCGGCGTCGACCGTTACGGCGTGGTTAACGCTTCTTAACCAAATTCGGGGTCAAAGTCGGTCCTCGATCCACCGCGAATTGGTGGAGGAGGGGTGCGGATGACGACTCACGTGGCGGTGCTGATGGGAGGCTGGTCGGCGGAGCGGCCGGTGTCACTCTCCTCGGGCAATGCCTGCGCCGACGCGCTGGAAGCCGGCGGCTACCGGGTCACCCGCGTCGACGTCGGGCGCGACGTCGCCGACGTGCTCACCCGGCTCAAGCCCGACGTCGCGTTCAACGCCCTCCACGGACCTTTTGGCGAGGACGGCTGCATCCAGGGCATCCTCGAGATCCTGGCCATTCCCTACACCCATTCGGGCGTCCTCGCCTCGGCACTGGCGATGAACAAGCCGAAGGCGAATCACGTGATGCGGGCGGCCGGCATTCCGGTCTCCGAATTGGTCATCGTCCACCGCTTCGAGGCGGCGAAGGGGCACGTCATCGAGCCCCCTTACGTGATCAAGCCGCCGAACGAAGGCTCGAGCTTCGGCGTCCTCATCGTCAAGGACGATGCGATTCACCCGCCGCAGGAGCTTTACGCCGAGGAATGGCGCTACGGCGACATCGTCATGGTCGAACGCTATGTCGGCGGGCGCGAGCTGACCTGCGGCGTTCGTGGTAACGAACCGCTCGATGTCATTGATGTCGTTACGGAAGGCCGGTTTTACGACTACCACGCCAAATATGACGTCGGCGGATCAAAGCACGTCCTGCCGGCCGAAATTTTACCAGATGTTTACCAAAATGTACGGATGCTGGCGCTACGGGCTCATCAGGCTTTGGGCTGTCGTGGCGTCAGTCGCGCGGACTTCCGTTATGACGACCGCCCCGGGGGAACGGGGGAACTCGTCTGCCTCGAGGTCAACACGCAGCCCGGTATGACGGCCACCTCGCTGGTTCCGGAGATGGCCGCCTATGCGGGCATGGATTTCCGGAGCCTGGTGCGGTGGATAGTGGAGGACGCGTCTTGCGGTCGGTAGAGACGGATCTGGCGGTTGACACCGGCGATTGGCCGGACGGCGCAAGGCCGGCGCATCGGCTTGTCCTGCCGCGCTTTCTCCGCAGACCGGCGCGCATTCTCCTCAGGGCGGATTGGCGGGTGCCGCGCCACGCCGGGCTCAAGGGCATGGCCATCCTGTTTGCCGCGACCACCGTCGCCGGCATGCTGGTCGGCGGACACACGGTCACCGTGGTGTCGGCGCTCACCGCCTGGAGCGGGCTTGCCATCGATCAGGTCAAGATCACCGGCCAGAGCGAAACCTCGGAGGTCGACGTTCTCGATCGCCTGGCGATCGGCACCTATCCGTCGATCGTCACCTTCGACGCGCTTGCCGCCCGCGACCGTGTCGAAGCGCTGCCATGGGTCAAGCGGGTGACGATCCGCAAGCTCTATCCGGACACACTGAAGGTGGCGATCGTCGAGAAGGAGCCGTTCGCCATCTGGCAGCATGACGGCGTGACGTCGCTCGTCGACAAGAACGGCAGGGTGATCACCGACCATATCGGAACGCGCTACGCGTCGCTGCCGATGGTGGTCGGGGCGGGCGCCGACGAGCGCGTCGGCGAGTTCGTGACGCTGCTCAAGGACTTCCCGTCGCTGGTGCCGCAGGTCAGGGCCGGCGTTCTCGTGTCCGGACGGCGCTGGAACGTCGTCCTTAGGAACGGCATCGAGATCATGCTGCCGGAGGAGGATCCGCTGTCGGCGCTGACTCAGGTCGTGGCGCTCAATGACGGCCACGGCATCTTCTCCCGCGAGATCGCGGCGGTCGATCTGAGGCTCCCCAACCGTCTTGTCTTTCGCCTGACGGAAACGGGTTACGAGGCGCGCGAGAAGCTCCTCAAGGAACGCAAGCAGGGACCGCGCGCCTGATGAAGCTGTTCGGCCCGCCCGCCCCGACCCGGCGCCCCACCGTGCGACGTCCCACCGTCATTTCGGTGCTCGATGTCGGGTCGAGCAAGATCTGTTGCCTCATCGCCCGGCTGACGCCGTTCGATGACGACGACACCCGCGAGGACCTGCGTGGCCGCACCCATGCGATCGAGGTCATCGGCATCGGCCATCAGCGCTCGCGCGGCATCAAGTCCGGCGTGGTGGTCAATCTCGATGCCGCCGAGCAGGCGATTCGTCTTGCCGTCGACGCGGCCGAGCGGATGGCGGGGGTCACCGTCGATTCGCTGATCGTCAACATGTCGGCGGGGAGGCTCGCCAGCGAGACCTATTCGGCGAGTGTCGCGCTCTCCGGCAAGGCCGTCGAGGATGCCGATATCGGCCGCGTGCTGTTCGCCGGGCGCCGCCACTCGGTCAGCGACGGCCGCTCCGTCGTCCACGCCCTGCCGATCGGTTATTCGCTCGACGCCGACGGCGGCATCGCCGATCCGCGCGGCATGGTCGGCGAGCGGCTCGGCGTCGACATGCACATGGTCACCGCCGACGCCCCGCCGCTGCGCAATATCGAGCTGTGCATCGCCCGCTCGCACCTCACCGCCGAGCGGATGGTGGCGACGCCCTATGCCAGCGGCCTCGCCGTGCTCGTCGACGACGAGGCCGAGCTTGGCTGCGCCTGCATCGATTTCGGCGGCGGCACCACCTCGATCGCCGTGTTCGCAAAGGGCGAGCTGGTGCATGTCGACGCCATCGCCATCGGCGGCCAGCACATCACCACCGACATCGCCCGCGGCCTCTCAACTCCCCTCGAGGAGGCCGAGCGGCTGAAGACGGTGCACGGCAGCGCGCTGCCCAGTCCGGTCGACGAGCGGGAGATGATTTCCGTGCCGCCGATCGGCGACGATGGTGGCGAGCCCGCCAACCAGGTGCCGCGCTCGGCGCTGACGCGCATCATCCGGCCGCGGGTCGAGGAGATTCTCGAACTGGTGCGCGACCGGCTCAACGCGTCCGGCTTCGCCGCGCTGGTCGGTCGCCGCATGGTGCTGACCGGCGGCGCCGGACAGCTCACCGGCCTCGTCGAGGGCGCGCGGCGGGTGCTTGCCCGCAACGTGCGGCTCGGCCGTCCGCTCGGTATTGCCGGGCTGCCGGAGGTGGCGCGAGGCCCGGCATTCTCGGCGGCGGTGGGGCTCATCATCTACCCGCAGATTGCGACGATGGAGCAGTGCGCGGCGCGGCACGAGCCGCGCCTCGCGATGACCGGGACCGGCGGCTATCTCGCCCGGGTCGGCCAGTGGTTCAGGGAGAGCTTTTGAGACGCCGGTAGCGCGGCGTCAGGCGTCCGCGGCGGCGGCGCCTGTCACGGAAACTTGGAGGCCGGCGGGACGCAAGCGGCCAAGGGGTCAAGAACGAGGGTGTCATGACGATCAATCTGCAAATGCCGGAGATCAAGGAGCTCAGGCCGAAGATCACCGTTTTCGGTGTCGGCGGCGCCGGGGGCAACGCGGTCAACAACATGATCCGCTCTGGGCTGATGGGCTGCGAGTTCGTCGTGGCAAACACCGACAGCCAGGCGCTGTCGTCGTCCAAGGCCGAGCGCATGATCCAGATGGGGGTCGCGGTCACCGAGGGGCTTGGCGCCGGCTCGCAGCCGGAAGTCGGCCGGGCGGCCGCCGAGGAAGCGATCGACGAGATCGTCGACCATCTGTCGGGCTCCCACATGGTGTTCGTCACGGCCGGCATGGGCGGCGGCACCGGCACCGGCGCGGCGCCGATCATCGCCCGCGCGGCGCGCGACCAGGGCATTCTCACCGTCGGCGTGGTGACCAAGCCCTTCCAGTTCGAGGGCGGACGGCGCATGCGGGTCGCCGATGACGGCATCATCGACCTCCAGGCCTGCGTCGACACGCTGATCGTCATTCCCAACCAGAACCTGTTCCGCATCGCCAACGAGAAGACGACCTTCGCCGACGCCTTCGCGATGGCCGACCAGGTGCTCTATTCGGGTGTCGCCTGCATCACCGACCTGATGGTCAAGGAAGGCCTGATCAATCTCGATTTCGCCGACGTGCGCTCGGTGATGCGCGAGATGGGCAAGGCGATGATGGGCACCGGCGAGGCGTCCGGCGACAGGCGGGCGATCCAGGCGGCCGAGGCGGCGATCGCCAACCCGCTGCTCGACGAGACCTCGATGAAGGGCGCCAAGGGGCTGCTCATCTCGATCACCGGCGGCAAGGACCTTACCCTGTTCGAGGTGGACGAGGCGGCGACCCGCATTCGCGAGGAAGTCGACCCCGACGCCAACATTATCCTCGGCGCCACCTTCGAGGAATCGCTCGAGGGCGTCATCCGGGTGTCCGTCGTCGCGACCGGCATCGACAATGCGTTGCGTGAAGACACCACTCCGGCAGAGGAGCGCATGGCTGAGCTCAACCAGCGCCTGCGGATCGCCACCGAAACGTCGAAGCCAGCGCCGCGTCCGGCCGCCGCCGTGCGGCCCGCGGCTTCCGCTGCCCATGCGGCTGTTGCCGCCGCCGTCGAGCCAAGGCCGGCCCCGGCCCCCGCCGCCCCGGCCCAGCCGGCGGCTGCGGCCGATCACGACATGGCCGAGGCGGTGCGCGCCAGCCGGGTGCAGCAACCCCAACCGGAGCGTGAAGCCCGCCATGACGAAGGGGTGACCATTGCCCCATACAAGCGGGCGCAGGCGCATTTCGACGAGGGCGCCTTCGATGCCGAGGAAGAGCCGCGGGCGCAGCAAGAGGACGACGGCCATCACGACATGGACGAGCCGTTCATTCCGCCGGCTGCTGAAACGCCGCCGGTGAGGATGCCGCGGGTGCAGGATTTCCCGCCGGTTGCCCAGCGGCAGATCGAGGCGCATCAGGGGGGCGGCGTCGGCCATGACGAGGACCGCGGTCCGCTCAGCCTGCTCCGGCGTATCGCCAATGTCGGGCTCGGCCGCCGCGAGGAGGAGGGGGCCGCCCCGACCCATCGTCCGCAGCCGGCTCCCCAGCGTCCGCAGGCTCCCCCGCAGCGTGTGGCGGCGAATCAGCCGCAGCAGCCGGCGCCGGCCCCCCGTCCGCAGCCTGAGGTCCGTGAGCCGGCCCGCCAGGCGCAGCCCCAGCAGCGGATCCAGGCGCCGCCGCCGCCGCCGAGCAGCGAATACGCCAAGCGGCCTCCGGCACCGCGGGCGCCGACGCCGGAGCAGCACCACCGCTCCCGCCAGGCGGAACTCGACCAGCATGGCAGGCCGATGCCGCGCGACCATCGTCCGGCCGACGACGACCTGGAGATTCCGGCCTTCCTCCGCCGTCAGGCGAACTGAAACAATCGCGTTTTTCGGCCCGGCTTCGTCGATGACGGAGCCGGGCCGCAACGCATTGAAAACATGGGGTAAAGTCGACCGGCTGAGACCGGGTGATGTCGTAACATAGTGTAACCAAGCGTGATTTTGCGAACCCCATCGGCGCGGATATGGTTCGAAGTCGAGGAGGGCGCTGGGGCGATCGAGTGGGACCGGCCAGTTAGAGCGAAGAGTAAGCGCTCGAGCCGGAAATACGAAGCCCAAGTGCCGCATCGGGCCACGAAAGTGGCGGGGACCGAAGACTTAGGGGCGGGTGCCGCGGGCATGGCGAGACGGCGTAACGGGGCGCAGACGACGCTCAAGAGTCGAGCGACGTTGTCGGGGGTGGGTGTCCACAGCGGCCAGGAGGTCTCGGTTATCCTTCATCCTGCCGAGGCGGATTGCGGCATCTATTTCAACCGGACCAATCTCGATGACGGCCGGGATCGTGAGATCCCGGCCGACTATCGTTACGTCAACGCGACCGATCTGTGCACGACGATCGGCGTGACGGGCGCTTCGGTGGCGACCATCGAGCACCTGATGGCGACGCTGCGGGGGCTGGACGTCGACAACTGCATGGTCGAGATCGACGGACCGGAAGTTCCGGTGATGGACGGCAGCGCCGATGCGTTCATCGACGCCGTCGATCAGGCCGGCATCGAGACGCTGTCGGCGTCGCGCCGTTATATCCGGGTGAACAAGCCGGTGCGGGTGGAGATCGGCAGGAGTGTCGCCGAGTTCCTCCCCTATGACGGACGGCGGATCGAGATCGAGATCGATTTCGCCAATCCGCTGGTCGGCCGGCAGGCACTCGCCTTCGACGTTTGCGGCGAGGCGTTCCGCAAGGAAATCGGCCGCGCCCGCACCTTCGGCTTCTACGCCGACGTGAAGAGCCTGTGGGCCCGCGGCTTCGCCCTCGGCGCCTCGCTCGAGAATGCCATCGTCATCGGGGATGACCGGGTGATGAACCCCGAAGGGCTGCGCTACGACGACGAATTCGTGCGCCACAAGGCCCTCGATGCGGTTGGTGACCTGGCTCTGGCCGGCGCCCCGATCTTCGGCTGCTATCGCTCCCATCGTGGCGGTCACAAGCTCAACCACATGGCGATCGAGGCGCTGCTCGCCGATCGTGAGGCGTGGAGCTACGTCGAAATGCCGACCCGTCGCGAGACCGGGCATGCCGATCTGCCGGCCGGCGTCGCCGTCGCCGCCTTCGGTCCCGACGTTTCCTGACAAAAGACGCCGCGCCCGAGCCGCCCGTCCCCTGTTTTGCCACAAAGAAAAGCGACATCCATTCGGGCCGGCAGTTGGCGCGCGGGCGCAGTTTGGGCTAGACAGTCAGTCCGCGACGGCAAGGGACGAGGAAAGGGCGATTCGGCGTGAGGGCCGGTGTGATCGGGGGGATGAAGGCATCCGCACATCTGTGGCGACGGAGACCGGCGTGGCTGCGTACGGCCGTGCTGCTCGCTGCGATCGTTGGCGCCCCGGTGCTGCTCTCCGCTTGCCAGCATTCCATCGAAGGAACGGCGGCCGCCTATGAGGCGGACAAGCCGGCGGGCGCACTTTATAACCGCGGCCTCGGCTACCTCAATGCCGGCAAGTTCAGCGACGCCATCAAGAGCTTCGACGAGGTCGACCGCCAGCATCCCTACACGGAGTGGGCGCGGAAATCGCTCGTGATGTCGGCCTTCGCCAGCTACCGGAAGGGCGACTACGACACCGCGATCCAGACGGCAAATCGGTACCTGACCCTCTATCCGGGCAACGCCGATGCCGCCTACGCCCAGTATATCCTCGGGCAATCGTATTTCGCGCAGGTGCCGGACGTGACGCGCGATCAGGAAACCACCCAGAAGGCCCTGAACGCGATGGAGGAGATCACCACCCGCTATCCCGATTCGGAATATGCCGCCGACGCCCGCAAGAAGGTGATCATCACCCAGGACCAGTTGGCGGGCAAAGAAATGCAGGTCGGCCGCTATTACCTGGAGCGCCGCGAATACGTCGCCGCCATCAATCGCTTCGACACGGTGGTGACCCAGTATCCGCAGACCCGGCACGTCGAAGAGGCCCTCGAGCGCCTGGTCGAGGCGAACCTGGCCATGGGTCTGGTGCGCGAAGCCCAGACCGCCGCCGCTGTGCTCGGCCACAACTTCCCGGACAGTTCGTGGTACAAGGACGCTTACCGGCTGCTCGACAAGAAAGGCTTGGTGCCGGAGGACCACGGCGGGCCGATTAGCCAGGCGGTGGCCAGCCGAACCAGCTAGGCCGAATCACGCTTCAGATCCGGGTCAAGAATTCGAGCCATGCTCGTCGCCCTTACGATCCGCGACATCGTCCTCATCGAACGGCTGTCAATTGATTTCACCGTCGGCCTCACCGTGCTGACCGGCGAGACCGGCGCCGGCAAGTCGATCCTGCTCGACGCCCTGTCGCTGGCGCTCGGCGGCCGCGGTGACAGCGCCCTGGTCCGCCACGGCGCCGAGCAGGGCGACGTCGCCGCGGTCTTCGAGCCCGTGCGGGATCATCCGGTCTGGGCGCTGCTCGCCGAAAGCGGCATCGCCAGCGAGGGCGAGCTGATCCTGCGCCGGCGTCCAGGGCGGCGACGGCCGCAGCCGCGCCTTCGTCAACGACCAGCCGGTTTCGGTGACGCTGCTCCGCCAGATCGGCGCCCTCCTGGTCGAGATTCACGGCCAGCACGACGATCGCGCGCTGGTCGATCCGGCGGTGCACCGGGCGCTGCTCGACGCGTTCGGCGGCCTCGACGTCGAGCGCGAATCGGTCGCGCGGGCCTGCCGCGATCTCCGCCAGGCGGAATCCGCCGCGGCTGAGCTTCGCCGGCGGATCGACGCGGCAGGGGCCGAGGCCGACTACCTTCGCGCCGCGGTCGACGAACTGACGAAGCTCGCGCCGAAACCCGACGAGGAAGAGGCACTGGCCGACCGACGGGCGCAGCTGATGCGGGCCGAGAAGATCGCCGGCGACATCGCCGACGCCTATGAGACGGTGGCGGGCAATGCGACCCCGGTGCCGACGCTGGCGAGCCTGGTCCGCCGCCTCGAGCGGAAGGCGCCGGAGGCGGGCGGCCTGCTCGACGATGCCATCGCGGCGATCGACCGGGCGCTGGTGGCGCTGCAGGAGGCCGGGGCGGCGCTCGAGAACGCCGCCGTGATGGCCGAGGCGAACCCGCGCGAGCTCGAACAGACCGAGGAGCGCCTCTTTGCGCTGAGGGCCGCGGCGCGCAAACACAACGTCCCGGTTGGCGAGCTGCCGGTGCTCGCCGAGACCATGGCTGCGGCGCTGGCGGCACTCGATTCGGGCGAGGAGGAACTCGGCAAGCTCGACAAGGAGGTGGTCACGGCGCGGGCGATATATGACAAGGCGGCCATCGCGCTCAGTGCGAAACGGCGCGAGGCCGCCGGCCATCTGGAGGCGGCGGTCGCGGCCGAGCTGCCCGCCCTCAAGCTCGAGCGGGCGACGTTCTCCGTCGCCATCGACAGTGACGCCGGCAAGGTCTCCGAGGCCGGCATCGACGAGGTCTCCTTCACCGTCCAGACCAATCCGGGGACGCGGCCGGGCGCGCTGATGAAGGTCGCCTCCGGCGGCGAGCTCTCCCGCTTCCTGCTGGCGATCAAGGTGGCGCTTGCCGACCGCGGCTCCGCCCCGACGCTGGTGTTCGACGAGATCGACACGGCGGTCGGCGGCGCGGTTGCCGATGCGATCGGCGTCCGGCTGTCGCGACTGTCCGGCGGCGTCCAGGTGCTGTCGGTCACCCATGCGCCGCAGGTGGCGGCCCGCGCCGAAAGTCATCTCCTCGTCGCCAAGGCGCCGGGCGAGGGGGGTGAGACCGTCATCACCGACGTCGCCCGGCTCGACGATCGGCGGCGGCGGGAGGAGATCGCCCGCATGCTCGCCGGCGCGACGATCACCGACGAGGCGCGCGCCGCCGCCGAGCGGCTGATCCTCGGCGCGGCGTGAGTTGTGAAAGCTTCCAATGAGCCCCCCGTGTGCTTCGAGGCGCGCTTCGCGCGCACCCCCGACCTGACCGGCGGTGGGCGGAGGGCGCCTCACGGCAGGTGCGACGCCAGCGCGGCCACGTAGGGTGGCGGGTGCCGCAAGGATGACGCTATGGTCGCCATGGGCGGCCTGTTGCGACGCGGGAACGAACTTGAAATGATGAAATCCGGCCGCACCGGCCTCGCCGTTCTTTTCGTCGTCCTGGTCATCAACGTCCTGGGTATCGGGCTGATGTTGCCGGTGCTGCCGCTGCTCGTGCGGCAACTGTCCGGCGGCGCCATCTCCTCTGCGTCGACGATCTATGGCGGTCTCATTGCTCTTTATTCGTTGATGCAGTTCGTGTTCGGCCCGGCGCTCGGCGCGCTGTCGGACAAGTACGGGCGGCGGCCGATCCTGCTCCTGTCGCTCTTCGGCCTCGGCATCGACTACCTGCTGCTCGCCGTGGCGCCCAATCTGTGGTGGATCGCCGCCGCCCGCCTTGTCGGCGGGGTGATGAGCGCCTCGATCTCGACCGCGACGGCCTACATCGCGGACATCACCCCCGATGACCGGCGGGCGCAGAATTTCGGCCTGATCGGCGTTGCCTTCGGCATCGGCTTTGTCGGCGGCCCGCTGATCGGCGGCCTGCTCGGTGCGCTCGGAGCGCGGGTGCCTTTCTACGCGGCGGCGGTCGCCTGCCTGGTTGCAGTGGTCCTCGTCTACTTCCTGCTGCCGGAATCGCTGACGCCGGAGAAGCGGCGCCCGTTCAGGCTGGCGGAGGCTAATCCGGTCGGCGCCTTCCGCGTGGTGGCCCGTTATCCGGCGGTGATTGCGCTGATCGCGGTCTACGTGATGACCAATCTCGGCGAGCGGATGCTCGAATCGACCTGGGTGCTGTTCACCGCCTATCGCTTCGACTGGGGCGCGGCCGAGGTCGGCATCTCGCTGGCGGTGGTCGGCGTCCTCTTCGGCATCTCGCAGGGCGGCTTGGTTCGCGTCGTCGTCCCCTGGCTCGGCGAGAAGATGACGGCGCGGCTCGGGCTCGGCGTCGGTGCGCTCGGCCTTGCCGGCTTCGCCGCGGTGACCACGCCGACCATGCTCTATGTCGTCATGGTTCCCTACATCCTCGGATGGGGGCTGGTGTCGCCCGCCATCCAGGCGCTGGTGACGCGGGCGGTGCCGGCGAGCCAGCAGGGCATTCTGCAAGGCACGATGACCAGCATCATGACCGCCACCGGCGTGGTGGCGCCGCCGATCGGCGCGACGGTTTTCGGTTATTTCGTCAGTCCGGCCGCGCCATTCCAATTCCCGGGTGTCGGGTTCGCCCTCAACTCGGTGATGTTCGTCATCGCATTGGCCTTGACGCTCCGGCCGTCCTTCATCGCCGTCGCCGAGATGGCGAAGGCCGCGCCGGATGGCGCCGAGGCCCCGGCGGAGGCCGAATAAGCCGCAGGGCGCCAAGGCAGGATGTCGCAAAGCGAGCTCAGAGGAGTTCCGACTGCGGCCGAGGCCGGATGGATCGCGTGGCCGGCCGATCAACAAACGCGGCCGCGCGATCGGTTCCCTGCTGCTTTGGAGAGTCGATAACTCAGCCCTTGGGCGCAGGGAAAGCCAGCTTGCCGGCCGCGCCCATCACTTCCATGGCCTCGGACACGGTGTAAAGCTGCGAGGTCTTGAGGCCGCTGAGATGCCCGCCCAACCCGGCAGTAATGACTGCCGTCGCTGCCGCCTTGGCGTCGGGAGCCTCGTAGATGATGAATCCGTCGTAGTCACCTGCCATGTAGTACAGGCCGATGAGGCGACCCCCGAGCTTTTTCATCAGCGCCTTCAAGGGCACGCTGCGGTCTTCCGGGTTCTTGGCCAGCTTCTGCCAAGCCTCAGTGGTGTAGCTGAAACTCGTCATGAATGTGGGCATGCGCTTCTCCCTTCGTGTCTGTCTGGTGGGACGTACGCGGACCGGATCGCCAGGCAAGTGAGCACCTCGACGGGTGCCGCAGCTTTCTGTGCCGTCATCTTCCGAATGACGAACCGCGCCAATATCATGCGGGTCGCGCTGGCGGCGGGTGCGGCAAGAACAAATTCGTCGACGGCCCAAGAGCCGGTGACTTCATCTTCCCGCCGGTCAAGCCATATCGGTGCCCGGCGCTATTTGCAGCGAAATGACTTGGTCGACACCCCATACCACACGCTGCGAGATCACGCTGCACCGCTTGCCGACCGTCGACCGGCGGAGGTGGCCGTGCAGCCCTTGAGTGTGGAGCGAAGTCAGGACGTGGATCGCACGCCACGGGCGGCTTGCCGGAGCGTCGCGAGCCTGCGAATTTGACCCGACAGTCGATGCGGAGCCGAAGGCGCGATGGCGAAAGGGAAAGGTGCGGAGAAACCGGTCGAGGCGCTGAGCGCAGCGGAGGCCGCCGACGAGCTCAGGCGGCTCGCCGAGGCCATCGCCGCCGCCGACCGACGCTACTACCAGGAAGACGCGCCGACCATTTCCGACGCCGCCTACGACGCGCTCCGCCAGCGCAACGCGGCGATCGAGGCGCGCTTTCCCGAACTGAAGCGCGCCGACAGCCCGACGCGAGCGGGTCGGCGCGGCGCCGACCGGCAAGTTCGCCGAGGTCCGCCATGCGGTGCCGATGCTGTCGCTGGAGAACGCCTTCGCACGAGGAGGACGTTCGCGACTTCGTCGCACCAGATGTACCGCTTCCTCGGCCGCTCGCCGACGACGATGCCGATCGCGCTCACCGCCGAGCCGAAGATCGACGGGCTGTCGATGTCGCTGCGCTACGAGGCGGGCAAGCTGGTGCTCGGCGCCACGCGCGGCGACGGCGTCACCGGCGAGGACGTCACCGCCAATGTGCGCACCATCGGCGACATCCCCCACGCGCTGCCGAAGGGCGCGCCGGAGGTCGTCGAGGTGCGCGGCGAGATCTATCTCGGCAAGGCGGATTTCGCCAAGCTCAACGCGGCGCAGGCGAAGGCCGGCAAGCCGCTCTACGTCAATCCGCGCAACACCGCCGCCGGCTCGCTCCGCCAGAAGGACCCGGAGGTCACCGCGTCGCGGCCGCTGCGCTTCTTCGCCTACGCCTGGGGCGAGATGAGCGCCATGCCGGCCGACACCCAGATGGGCATGGTCGAGGCGTTCGCCGAATGGGGCTTTCCGGTCAACCCGCTGATGCAGGCGCTGCGCCACGATCGACGAGGCGCTCGCCGTCTATCGCGACATCGAGCGGCAGCGCGGCGAGCCTCGACTACGACATCGACGGCGTCGTCTACAAGGTCGACTCGCTCGCTCTGCAGGCCCGGCTCGGCTTTCGCACCCGCTCGCCGCGCTGGGCGATCGCCCACAAGTTTCCGGCCGAGAAGGCGACGACGGTGCTCAACGCCATCGACATCCAGGTCGGCCGCACCGGCGCGCTGACGCCGGTGGCGCGGCTGAAGCCGGTGACGGTCGGCGGCGTCGTGGTCGAGAACGCCACCCTCCACAACGAGGACTACATCCGCGGCTTCGGTCGCGACGGCCAGCCGCTCCGCACCGACGAGAAGGGCGAGCCGGTCGACATCCGCGTCGGCGACACGGTGACGGTGCAGCGCGCCGGCGACGTCATCCCGCAGGTGCTCGACGTCGACCTGGCGCTGCGGCCGGCGGACGCCAAGCCGTTCGACTTCCCCAAGGTCTGCCCGTGTCCGCTGAAGACGCCGGTGGTGCGCGAGGAGACGGCGACCGGCGAGGAGGGGATCGTGCGGCGCTGCAGCGGCGAGTTCGCCTGTCCCTTCCAGCGCAAGGAGCACCTGATGCACTTCGTCTCGCGCTCGGCCTTCGACATCGAGGGGCTCGGCGACAAGCAGATCGAGTATTTCTACGAGGACGACGATCTGCCGATCAGGGCGCCGGCCGACATCTTCACGCTGGCCGAGCGCGACGCCGACAAGGGCCACATCCTCAAGGAGCGCGAGGGCTTCGGCGAGGTATCGGTGCGCAACCTCTTCGACGCCATCGAGGCGCGCCGCGAGATCCCGCTCGAGCGCTTCCTCAACGCGCTCGGCATCCGCCACGTCGGCGAGACGACGGCGCGGGTGCTCGCCCGCGCCTACGGCTCGTGGAAGGCTTTCCACGATGCGCGCATCGAAGGTCGCCGACGGCGACGAGGCGGCGCGGGAGGAGATGGACGGCATCGACCAGATCGGCGCGACCGTGGTCGATGCGGTGGCGCGCTATTTCGGCGAGAGCCACAATCGGTCGGCTGGTCGAGGCGCTGACCGAAGCAGGTGACCATCCTCGACGCCGAGCAGGCGGCGGGCGACTCGCCGGTTGCCGGCAAGACGGTCGTCTTCACCGGCTCGCTCGAGCGGATGACCCGCGACGAGGCGAAGGCGATGGCCGAGCGGCTCGGCGCCCAGGTGTCGGGCTCGGTGTCGAAGAAGACCGACCTCGTGGTCGGCGGGTCCCGGCGCCGGCTCCAAGCTCAAGGACGCGCAGAAGCACGGCGTCGAGGTGATCGACGAGGCCGGCTGGTTCGATCTCATCGGTCGGCAATGAGTGACGGCGAGCCGCTCGCGACAGTGCCGCCGGTGATCTCGGTCACATCTCCGCCATGCGGATTGGGATAGTGCTGCCGGCTCGTTTCGACACAGGGAACCCCCAACATGCGAAGCATCGCCACCGGTTTTGCTGCCCTTCTTGCCGCTACTGCCTTGCTTGCCGCCGTCCCGGCGCGAGCCGACGACGCCGCGAACCAGGCGGCCGTGGCGCATCTCTACGCCGGCACGCTGGCGGCCGGCGATGCCGAGCTTTCGGCCATGCTTGCCGCCGATCCCAACAACGACGACGCCCGCGTCGGCCTTGGCACGATCCGCTTCGTCGCGGCGATCGAGGGACTTTCGCAGGGCCTCTACCGCTACGGCCTCAAGCCGCCGCAATCGATGATGATGCCGATCGTCCGGCTGCCGGTGCCGGTCAACCCGAATCCGGAGCCGATCAGCTACGCGGATTTCCAGGCGCTGCTCGATCAGTTCGTCAAAGGCGTCGCGAGTGCCGAGGAAACCCTGACCGGGATCGGCGACGGCGGCGTCAAGCTCCGGCTTGACCTGACCAAGCTCCGTTACGACGCCAATGGCGATGGCACGGTCGGCGACGACGAGCGCTTCATCGCCGTCATTCAGCGGGTCACCGGCATGCGCGCCGAAGACATGCCCAACTCGCTGGTCTTCGCCTTCGACAAGGGCGATGCGCTGTGGCTGCGCGGCTACTGCCACGTGCTGATGGGCTTCGGCGACTTCTGGCTGGCCCACGACTGGCACGAAAGCTTCGACGTCGCCTTCCCGCATTTCTTCCCCAAGGTGCAGTCGGCCTTTGCCGCAGCGGTCGCAGCGCCGGGCAGCGACCCGATGTACGCCGAGGGCGCGCCGATCGCCGACTTCATCTCGTTCTTCCACATCCGCTGGCCGGTCGCCGACCCGGCGCGCATGGCGGCGGTCCGCCAGAACATCAAGGCGATGATCGCGCTGAGCCGGGAGAGCTGGGACGCCATCGAGGCGGAAACCGACAACGACGCCGAGTGGCTGCCCAACCCGCGGCAGACCAGTCCGTTCGCCAGCGTCCAGGTGGACCAGGCGCGGATCGACGCCTGGCGGGCGGTGCTCGATGAGGCCGAGGCGGTGATCGACGGCAAGAAGCTGGTGCCCCACTGGCGCTTCGACAAGGGCTTCAACCTGGCCCGCGTCTTCGACGAGCCGCAGGCCTTCGACCTCGTCCTGTGGCTGACCGGGCCGGCGGCGCTGCCCTATCTGGAGGACGGGCCGGTGGCGACCAGCGGGAGTGGAACGCCATGGTCGGTGCCTTCGAGGGCTCGTTCGGCGTCTCGGCGATCTGGTTCAATTGAGGGTGAGCGCTACTGCTGAGCGGTCGGGTGCGAGGTCCTGGTCGACCCGCTTTTCGAGTTCGTCGAGGCTGGGATTCGCGGATTCGATCCACTCCTCGATCTCGTGGGCCGACGTCTCGCTCAGCCTCGGCCTGGGGAGCATGCGGGGACGTCCCGCGCGATCGGCGCCGGTGGCTTGCGACCAGCGCGGGCCGGCGCCGTAGACCGCCATATACATGATCTTCGCCGTGGCTTCCGGCACGCCGCCGGCGAGGCTCGCCTCGTAGAACATCCTGTGGACCGCCAGCCACGGCTCGGAACGCGCCTCGCAATAGTAGTCGTGGATCACCGAGGCGCGCCGGTAGGCCCCGATGAAGGGCGGGCCGATCAGGCTCCAGAACAGACGCGGGATCGATGCGCCGTTGATCACCGCGCCTTTCGGGACGGCCCACACCTTGCCGGTCGGATCGACATAGGCGAATTCCTCGAGAAGGCGCATGTCGCGGCTGTCGCCTTGATCGTCGAGCCACTCGACGGCGACACGGCCGACGAACCGGCCGCTGTCCTCGGCGGCGGCCGCCCCGCACAGAAGCGGCAACAGCAGGAGCCCGGTGGCCAAGGACCTTCGCTGGAAGCTGACGTGCATCATCATCAACTGCCCTTTGAACCGATCGCGTGACGCGAGTCCGAGGTTAGCGGTTCCAGCCGGTGGCGCGCAACCTTTCGGGATGGCGCTGCAGCTTGTGTCGCAGAGGCTGGAGCAGAAGAAAGCCCGCCGGGTGACCGGCGGGCTCGTTCGTCGCCCCGAGTTAGATGCGGGCGACTTACATGCTCGATCCGGGGCCGGAGGCGGGGCGGCGCCCGGCGCCTGCGTCTCGGCTGCCTTGGCGCGCTCTTCCGCCTTGACCTGGGCGAGGGTCTTGAACTCCGGCGCGGCGTTAAGCTGGTCGGCTGTGGCCTGCAAGATGAGCCTCATCTTGCCGTTATCGTCGGTCTGCATCTCGATGGCGTCGAACGGGACCGCGACGGACTTCTCGCCGATCCCGAGGAAGCCGCCGACGCCGATGATCACCGCGCCGACCGAGCCGTCCTTGCCGAGCAACAAATCGTTGACGTCGCCCAGGCCGTCGCCATTGGCGTTGAACACCGTCTTGCCCATCCAGTTGGAGGCGAGAGCCTGGTTCTCGCCCTGCTGCTGGAGGAACGACTTGTCCTGCGCCACCGCATCACCCTTCTCCGCCGCCGGGGCTTGGGCGGCCGCGTCGGGAGCCACGGCGTCCGGCGCCGGCTGCTGGTTGTCGGTCGCCGCGGGAGCGCCCGTCTGGTCGCCCGGCGCCATCTGATCGTTCGGCGTCATCTGGTCGGCGGCCGCCGGCGGCTGCACGTTCATCTGCTGGTTGGCGTCGCCCTGGGCGAAGACCGGGGCTGAGAGGAGCGCGAGGATCGCGCTAGTCGTCAAAAGGGTCTTCATGATTTCGTCTCCTTGTGAAGCCGGCGATCGGCAGCGCCGATGCCGTGCTGAGCCGGAAACGCAACCGCGACGGGCGGGTTCCAGGGTCCTCAAATGATCACATTGATGCCCCGGCACGACGCGAAATCCGCCGTGAAGTCGCCTCAATCGGCGAGCGGCGCCGTTTTTTCGGCGAGCCACGCCCGCTCGGCCTCGCCGAGGAGACGGTCAACTGCGCCGGGAATCGCGGCGTGATAGGCGTCGATCCATGCGATCTCGGCCGGGGTGAGCAGGTCGACCGTGATCAGCCGGCGGTCGATGGGGCAGAGCGTCAGCGTCTCGAAGCCGAGCATCTCGCGGTCGCCGCCGGAGATCGGCGCCGGCGGCGTGACGAGCACCAGGTTCTCGATGCGGATGCCGTAGGCGCCGGTCTTGTAGTAGCCGGGCTCGTTGGACAGGATCATGCCCGGCTCGAGCGGCACCTCGCCGCGCCTTGGAGATGCTCGCCGGCCCCTCGTGCACCGAGAGGAACGAGCCGACGCCGTGGCCGGTGCCGTGGTCGTAGTCGAGACCCGCCTCGCCACAGCGCCCGCCGCGCGAAGGCGTCGATCTGGGCGCCGGTGGTGCCGGCCGGAAAGCGCAGCGTGGCGATGGCGATATGCCCTTCAGCACCCGGGTGAAGCGGTCGCGCATCTCCGCCGTCGGCGCGCCGATCGGCACGGTGCGGGTGATGTCGGTGGTGCCGTCGCGGTACTGGGCGCCGGAATCGACCAGGTAGAGCGAGCCCGGCTCGAGCCTGCGGCTGGTCGCCGGGCTGACCCGGTAGTGGACGATGGCGCCGTTCGGCCCGGCGCCGGAGATCGTGTCGAAGGAGAGATCGATCAGCTCGGCGCCGTCGGCTTTCGCCGTTTCGGCGCGCAAAACCGCAAGCTCGTCGGCGGCGGCGATCTCGTCGAGCTGGCCGGCCTCCGCATGGGCGTCGAGCCAGGCGAGGAAGCGGATCATCGCCGCGCCGTCGCGCACATGGGCGCGGCGGGCGCCGGCGATCTCGGTCTCGTTCTTCCGCGCCCTGGGGAGCGCCGCCGGGTCGGGGCCCTCGAGCACCGCGCCGCCGGACTGCTCGACAGTCGCCGCGATCGCCGCTGGCGTCGTCCGGGCGTCGAGGAGAACCGTCCGCTTCGCTTCTCCCAGCGCGGAGAGTGCTTTGGTCACCTCGCCAGGCTCGCGGATCTCCGCCAGATCGGCGAGGACTGTGCGCACTGCGTTGGAGAGCTTGTGCAAGTCGATGAACAGGACGGGCTTGGCCGCTGCCGGCACGATCGCCCAGGCGAGCGCCACCGGATTGTGGGCGATGTCAGTGCCGCGGATGTTGAAGGACCAGGCGATCGAATCGGCCTGGGCGAGGACCGTGGCGTCGACCTTTTTCTCCTTCAGGGCTTCCTGCAGACGAACGATCTTGGAGGCCGCTTCCTCGCCGGCAAATTCGGCCGGATGCAGCGACACCGGGCCGCGTGGCGGTTCGGGCCGGTCGGCCCAGACCTGGTCGATGGGGTTTTCCTGGGCTTCGCCGAGAGAGACGAACTCGGCCTCGGCTTCGCGACACGCCTCGGCCAATCGGCGGACGTCCGCAACGGTCATCAGCCAGGGATCGTAGCCGATCCGGTCGCCGGGCCGGGCGTGCTCCCTCAGCCACTTCGACGGCGGCGTCTCGATCAGGTGCTCCGGCGTGAAGAGGGCGATATCGACCTCGCTCCGGACCTGCAACGTGTAGCGGCCATCGACGAAGATGGCGGCCTTGTCCGACAGCACGATGGCCGTGCCGGCCGATCCGGTGAAGCCGGTCAGCCACGCGAGCCGTTCGGCCGATGGCGGCAGGTATTCGCTCTGGTGCTCGTCAGCATGGGGAACGATGAAGCCGTTGAGGCCTTCCCGCGACAGTTCGGCGCGGAGCCAGGCAAGGCGCTGGCGATGCTGGTCGTGGTCGGTCATGTGACCTTTCTATGGGCGGTTCGGTCGGGCATCAAACGAAAAGCGGCGGCGGACGGCCGTTCGCTGCTGCCCGCGTTTTGTGCATGGCAATATTGTGACATTGCGCTGCAAAAAACGCATGTCAGTCATGCGGTTACGCGGCTTCCCTATGATCCCGGGCGACCGTATCTCGGCAGCGGGAGGGCAGACAGATTCGGAAGGACAGGACCATGACGACCAGGACACCCGGCGATATTGGCAGCCGTGCCGCGCCCGTGCGCGGCGTGTCACGGCAGGTCCTTGCGCGGGCGCTCGCCGTGCGCGAAGCGCCGCCGCGCGCCAGCATCAATGCCCACCTGCTCGGCCTCGGGGACGCCAGCGTGGCGACGTTCGGCTACGAGCGCGTGGCACTCGACCACGCCGGCCGCGGCCGCTTCCCGCTGTAGCCCGCCGAACAGCTCAACCCCTCAGCGTCAACGTCACCCAGCCCTCGCGGGTCTCGGCCCGGACGAGCCGCGGCCCCCGCGCCTGATAAGCCGCGGCCACCCGGTTCTTCTGGTTGGCGAGGAGGCCCGACAGGATCACCGTGCCGCTTGGCGCGAGGCGTCGGCAGATCGACGGCGCCAGGGTGACCAGCGGGCCGGCAAGGATATTGGCGACGATCAGGTCGAAGCCGCCCGGCCGCGCGAAGGCGCTTCCGGCGATGCCGATGGCACAGAGGGCGCGGACCAACGGGCTGACGCCGTTCAGCCGCGCGTTTTCGTCGGCGACACGGGTCGCGACGGGATCGATGTCGCTCGCCACCACCGGTGCCTTGCACCGTTTGGCGATGGCGATGGCGAGAACGCCGGAGCCGGTGCCGACATCGAGCGCGTTGCGGATCGCCGTTGTTTTCGCCAGCCGGTCGATGGCGGCAAGGCAGCCGGCGGTGGTCCCGTGGTGGCCGGTGCCGAAGGCCTGGCCCGCCTCGATCTCGATGGCAAGGTCGTTCGCCCGCCGCGCGGCGCGGTCATGGCTGCCGTGGACCAGGAAGCGGCCGACCCGCACCGGCGTCAGTCCTTCGAGGCTCTTCGCCACCCAGTCGGCCTCGGGCAGTTCGGCGAACGCGAAGTCCGGCGTACTGGCGCCAAGGACGGAGCGCGCAACGTCCGCAAGGCTGGCGCCCAGCCGGTCATCCGGGGGCGCATCGAGATAGACGAGCACGCGCCACCGTCCCGGCTCTTCTTCCGTGACATCGACGGCGAGTCCGGCCAAGCTCTCGGCGACGCCAAGGGCGTCAACCAGACGCAGCGCCTCGTGTTCGGAACAGACCAGGCTTGCGGTATCAATCATGCGGACCTCGGGGGAGGAGAAAGATGCACGCCGTCGTCAATCATCTGCCGATCAAGGAAGGCGCCGACTGGAGCGAAATAGCAGCGAAGTTCGAAAATCTCGCCACCGAAATGCGCGCCGCGCATCCCGAGTTCAAGGGCGTGACTGTCGTCAAGGTGGACGAGCAGGAGGCCATCCTCGTCGTCACCTACGCCGATCGCCAGTCGCTGGACCGTCTGTCGAAGGATGTCGCCGCCCCGTGGTTCGCCGAGAACATCCGTCCCTATCTCGCCGGTCCGGTGAGCCGCTCGGTCGGGGAGGTCGTCGCCGGCGGCGCTTGATCGCCCGTGCCGGGCCGCCGCAGGCCAGATGAATCCGGCCCCGCACTGGGCGGGGCCGGAAATTGTTGAAGTTCCGAATGCGTCTCTAGTCCGGCAGGGCGAAGGCGACGATCTGGTCGCTGACCCGCGGCGTCAGGATCGCGTTGCCGCCGGCGACGAACACGACGTACTGCTTGCCCTTGTAGGTGTAGACGTCGCGGGCATGGCGACGGCCGGGCGCGTCGACCAGGGCGCTTCCACAGCACCTTGCCGGTCTTCAGGTCGATGGCGCGCACCCGGGAGTCCATCGAGGCGCCGATGAAGATCAGGCCGGACTTGGTGATCACCGGCGCGCCGATGGTCACCGAGCCCCAGGACTTGGGCATGTAGAAGCCCCACTTCTGGACCTCGCCGAAGGGCTCCTTCCACAGGAGCTTGCCGGTCTTCAGGTCGTAGGAGGCAAGCGTGCCGTAGGGCGGATTCCAGCACGGCATGCCCAGCGGGTTGGTGAAGTTGGAGATGTGGAAGCCGTAGGGCGCGCCCTTCTGGGCGTAGTAGCCGGGCTTCTTGCCGTTGTTGCTCTCCTTGGCGTAGTCGGCGCGCTTGATCAGCCGGTAGATCTGCACGACGCTCGAGCTGTTCACGACATAGGTGTCGGTCGTCGGATCGACCGCGCCGCCGCCCCATTCGGTGCCGCCGACCGTGGCCGGATAGGTGAGCGAGCCCTTGCAGGCTCGGCGGCGTGAAGCGGCCGTCATAGCGCAGCTGCGTCGGCCTTGCGGCTGCAATAGCCGAAGCTCGGCGACATCGGCGAGCGTGGACGACGCCCGGCCACTGGTCGGGGACGACCGGCTTCGGCGTGGCGACATAGGGCTGCGTCGGCGAGGCCTGCTTTCCGCCCGGGATCGTCGACTGCGGCACCGGCTTCTCGCTCGATCGGGATAGATCGGCTCGCCGGTCAGCCGGTTGAGCACGTAGAGGAAGCCCTGCTTGGACGACTGCACCAGGGCCGGGATGGTCTTGCCGTCCTTGTGGATGTCGACCAGCACCGGCGCCGAGTTGGTGTCGTAGTCCCAGATGTCGTGATGGACGAGCTGGCGGCTCCAGATGCACCTTGCCGGTGTCGGCGTCGAGCGCCGTGACCGACGTCGCGAGCGGCAGCTTCTCCTTGCGGTTGCCGCCGTAGATAGTTGGGGCTCGGCGAACTGACCGGCAGGTAGAGGATGCCGTGCTCGCGGATCGACCGACATGCTGGCCCAGACATTGGCGGTGCCGGTCGTCTTCGCCTGCGTCGGCGGGCAGGGCGTCGAACGTCCACTTCAGCTTGCCGGTCTCGGGCGTCGACGGCGAAGACGCGGCCGGGAGGCGCCTCGGAGTCGGCCCAGTCCTTGCCGGCCCAGCCGATGAACAGCGTGTCCTTGTAGACGGTCGGCGGCTGCAGGATCGACAGCGGCCACTTGTCGTTGGTGGTGTTCCACTGGTTGATGTCGAGGATGCCGTTGTCGGCGAAGCCTGGCGCAGCGCTTGCCGGTGTCGGCGTCGACGGCGTGCAGCTTGGCGTCCATCGTGCCGATGTAGACGATCTTCTGGCAGGGCTGGCCGGCGACCGGGTTCTGCGGCCTGCCAGTAGGCGACGCCGCGCGTCTTGAGGTCGGGCTGGGTCAGCGCCTTCAGCACCGCGTGGGTGTCGTAGATCCACTTCACCTTGCCGGTGTCCGGCGCGAGCGCGAAGATCCGGTAGAACGGCGTCCGACGATAGACGGTGTCGTTGACGAAGAGCGGCGTCGCCGACCAGTCGCGACGTCGGCTTGCTTGCCGCTGCCGTCGGACACGTCGCCGGTGTGGACTTCCCAGGCCTTCGTCAGCTTGCCGACGTTTGCCGGCGTGATCTCGGTCGGCGGTCGAATATTTCTGGGCCTTCGAGGTCGCCGTTGAAGGTGGACCAGGTCCGCGGATCGTTCTGCGCCTGTGCAATGCCGGCGCTCGCCGCCAGCACGACGAGCGCGGCAAGCGGGGTGGTGCGTCTGCCAATCATCGAACCGCTCCCTGATATTCTTCCCTGAGGGCGGCGGATTGCCTTTGCAGCGGCGATATCACGGTGGCGAGCCAGCCGATCAGGCCGAGCGCCATCAGCGCGAGGAGGACATGGGCCTCGAGGAAATAGGCCGCTGCGCCGGTGCCGATCAGGCCGAGCAGGATCAGCACCTCGAGTGTGACGCGGAGCCAGCGGGGACTCGTGGTGTAGAAGGTGATCACCGCCGAGGCGCCGGTAAGGAGCGCGGTCGAGATGATCACCAGAACCACGCCGGCGGTGTGATCGATGCCGAGCGTCCAGAGGTAGTCGTAGAGCGAGACGAGGAGGCCTGCCACGGCGCTTGCCAATAGCAGCCAGTAGCCGAACATGGTCCGGCTTTGCAGGTTCGTAGCCATCTTCTTCTGTCCTTTCGCCGGTTCCGCGACGAGGAAAGAAGTGAAGACGCTGAACCGGCCGTTCTCAGTGGGTGATGCCGGGCCAACGCCCGCCTCGGCGGGTTGGTTCCAACATCGTCTTCGTGCGCTCCGCAGTCCGACGAAGAGCAAACAGCCCTTCGAGCCGGCGCGTCGCCCCGTGTTCGGCGCGATCTTGCCCGATTGGGGACTTGTTACCGCCTCGCCGGGTTGGCAAGCTGTCGCTGTATCTGCGTTCCGCTGCTCGCCCGGCGTGCGGAGTCAGCAGGATCGCGGCCCGTGCCGCCGCAAATCAGCTTCGGAGGACAGAGATGAGAATTGTGACAGCTGCCCTGACCGCAGTCGCGTTTGCGTTCCTCTCGCTGACCGTTGTTCAGGCCGAGGATCAGAAGAAGCCGACCGGCGCCCAGCTTGCCGACGCTCATGCCAAGGTGGAGATCGCCAACGGCCTCATTACGCTTGGGCGCGCCAACAAGGACCCGATGATGCTGCTGGTCGCCGCCCGGCTCCTCACCGACCTCGACGCCAGCGTTGTCGATCCCGCCTCCGCGGCTGGCGACCGGACGACCTACGATGTCGCCGAGATCCTCGACGAGGCCCGCAGCTTCGCCACCGGAGATCAGGCCTTGCTCGACAGGATCGCTGGGGTTCCGGATGTGCGCGGCGAGCGCAAGGGCGAGCGCGCCTACTGTCTGTGGGAGTATGAGTGTGCCGCCACCGGCTGCGACTACTACTACAACTGCCACTACGACGACTGACACCTCAAAACAGCGTCACGCCGCGACCGGGGGGATCGCGACGTGACGTGGTACTTCCGCCGATACCTTTACGCCGGCGGCGTCTGCTGCTGGGCGGGCATGGTGCCCAGGGTGAGTGCCACTTGCTTGGTTTGGGCCTTGCGCACGATGTCGAGCTGGACCGAGGTGCCCGGTGCGAGGTCACCGATGCTCTGGACCAGCTCGCGGCCGTTCTTGATGGTCTTGCCGTTGACGGCGGTGATCAGGTCGCCCGCCTTGAGCCCTGAGCTTGCGGCGGGGCCGCCCTGCAGGATCTGGCAACGAGCGCGCCGTTGGGCTCCTTCTGTCCGAGAGCAGCGGCGATATCGGGCGTCACGTCCTGGATCTCGACGCCAAGCCAGCCGCGGGTGATGTGACCCTGCTTGATGAGCGTATCGGTGATCGATCTTCGCGGTCGCCGCCGGGATGTCGAAGCCGACGCCGACCGAGCCGCCGGACGGCGAGAAGATCACCGAGTTGATGCCGACCACGTTGCCGTGGAGATCGAAGGTCGGGCCGCCGGAATTGCCGCGATTGATCGGCGCGTCGATCTGGATGAACTGGTCATAGGCGCTGGCGCCGATGTCGCGGTTGAGCGCCGAGACGATGCCGGCGGTGACCGTATCGCCGAGGCCGAACGGATTGCCGATCGGCGACCACCCAGTCGCCGACCCGCGGCGGCTGTGTCGGCGAACTTGACGTGGGCGAAGGTCTTGCTGGCGTCGACCTTGATGACCGCCAGGTCGGTCTTCGGGTCGGTGCCGATCACCCGCGCCTTGTAGACGGTGCCGTCGTCGGTAGTGACCTGCACGGAGCTGGCGTGATCGACCACGTGGTTGTTGGTCACGATGTAGCCGTCGCCGGTGATGAAGAAGCCGGAGCCCTCGCCGACCATCTTTTGACCCGGCTGGGCCGGGACGTTGGGCTGACCGAACTGGAAGAAGGGGTTGTTGCCCTGCGCGGCGACGTTGGTCGGGCCGGGGATCTCGACGCGCACCGAGACGACGGCCGCACGGACCTTGGCAACAAGGTCGGCGAAGCCGGCCGGCTCCCCGTTCGGCTCCTGCGCTGCCGCTGCCGGCTTCACCGCCGAAATGCTTGTGGGTGCGATCGCCGGCGTTGCCGTAGTGGTAGTGGTTGCTACCGGTGGCGGCGGCGGCGCGCTGAAGCTGGTGGCGCCGGCGGCGAAGGCAATAATGGCGACGCCGGCAGCCGAGGCGAAGAGCGCAGCGCGGCTGATCGACAGGCGGCCGCTCTGCGGTGCTGGGGTCTTGTTCTCTGTCATGGCACGGCCTTCCTGAATTAGGCGGACTGATGCGTGTGTCTTCCGGGGCGCGCGACACGCGCCCGTCTAGATCATCTAGTTGCACCCCCTTACCGTCGCCTGTCCGTCAGATGAATTCTTGGACATGATCGGAGCAGCGCCTGGCGGCAGGCGATCGACGCGGCGCGGCCGAAAGCATTGGTTACCCGGCAATCCCGCGGCATCGACCGCAAAGCCGGCGTCCCGGTCCGGCTTCCCATGGGGCAGATCGGGCCGGTTTGGGCCGGAACCAACTCGTCGCCCGGCCTGTTCTTCCGGCAACCACATCCCGTGGGGCTAGGCTCCGCGAAGACCCTCTTCGGATCGTCGCGCTGCTTCGGGGCGAAACCCGCCCGGCGAACGATGCGCTCGTCGTCCGGCGCAAGAAGGAGGACTCTTCAATGTCAAAGAAGCATGATGCCCTGGTTCGCGATCTTCTCACCGATCGGTTCAAGGTGTCGCGCCGCGGTCTCTTGCGCGGCGGTATCGGATCCGGCGTGGCCGCGGCGTCGCTCGCCGCGTTCGGCAGTCTCGACGCGTCGACTGCCTTCGCCGCCCAGACCGCCGGCGACCTGCCGTCGCATCCGCAATGGAAATTCGTTTTCGTCAATCACGTCACCACCAATCCGTTCTTCGTGCCCACCCAGTACGGCATCGCGGACGCCTGCTCGATGCTCGGTTGCACCTCGCAGTGGACCGGGTCGCAGACCTCCGTCGCCTCCGAGATGGTCAATGCCCTCAATACGGCGATCGCCGCCAAGGTCGACGCGATCGCGGTGTCGCTGGTCGACCAGCACGCGTTCAACGATCCGGTGAAGAAGGCGATGGATGCGGGCATCCCGGTCTTCTCCTACAACGCCGATGCCAAGGGCAACGATCGTCTCGCCTATATCGGCCAGGACCTCTACGCGTCGGGGGAAGCGCTCGGGCGTCGCATCGTCGATTTGGTCGGCGAGGGCAATGTCGTCGGCTTCATCGCCACGCCGGGGCAGCTGAATATCCAGCCGCGGCTCGATGGCGCCAAGGCCGCGATCAAGGCCTCGGGCAAGAACATCACCCTCGACGAGATTGCCACCGGGCCGACCGTCAACGAGGAGGTGTCACGGGTTGACGCCTATTATGTCGGCCACAAGGACGTGAAGGGGATGTTCGCCGTCGACGCCGGCAGCACCTTGGCGGTCGCCAAGACGATGGAGAAGTACGGCCTTCACCCCAAGGGAGTCAGGGCCGGCGGCTTCGATCTCCTCCCCGGCACGCTCGACGCGATCGCTGGCTCCAATCTCGACTTCACCATCGATCAGCAGCCCTACCTGCAGGGCTTCTACACGGTGATGGAGATGGCGATGTTCAAGTTCTCCGGCGGTCTCACCGGCCCGGCGGACATCAACACCGGCCTGAAGTTCGTCACCAAGGACACCGTCGACCCCTACCGCGCGACCAAGAGCCGTTACGAGGGCAATTCGAGCACCGAGAAGGTGCTCGAGCACTCGGGCCCGATCGCCGCGTGAGTTGAGCGGACATGCGGGCTGATCCAGCCACGTATGGTGAAGCGGCCGGCTCGCCCGTCACGGGCGAGCCGGACCGGCGGTCGGTGATCGCCCGGGCCACCTGGTTCGTCCTGCGCTGGCGCGAAGCGAGCATCTTTATCGCTGCGGTCGTCGTCGTCGTCTATTTCCAGTTGACGAATGCGGCGTTCCTGTCGACCGATAACATCGGCAATCTGATCGACTACACGGCGACCACCGCGATCATCGCTGCGGGCGAGGTGATGGTGCTGGTCGCCGGCGAGCTCGACCTGTCGGTCGGCATGGTCTACGCGCTGGCGCCGTTTATCATGTTTTTCGCCGCTGCCGCCGGGCTGCCGGTGTGGGTTGCCGTCATCCTGGCGCTCGGTGCGGCCGGGCTGGTCGGTGCGATCAATGCAGCGATCACCATTCTTCTCGACGTGCCGGCCTTCGTCACCACACTCGGCACCCTGTTTCTGATCAACGGCTTCACGCTGACCATCTCCGGCGGCTTCCCGGTGCAGCCGGAGGCGGGACCCATCGCCACCGCAATCTTCGGCGGCGAGGTCTGGGTGCGGCTGGGGTGGGCTGTGGTCATCGCCGTCGTCCTCCAGTTCGTTCTGAAGCGCACCCGGTTTGGCCTCCACACCATCGCGACCGGCGGCAACCTGATCGGCGCGGCCGAGATCGGGGTTCCGGTGCGTAGCGTCAAGGCGCGCAACTTCATCCTGTGCAGCATGCTCGGCGGGTTCGCCGGCGTCATCGATGCCTTCCGCATCGGCTCTATCGATCCGCTGGCGGGCGGCTCGCAGATCATGTTCGCCGCCATCGCCTCGGCGGTGATCGGCGGCACGCTGTTGACCGGCGGGTCGGGCACGGTGATCGGTGCCCTCCTCGGCGCGCTGGTGCTCGGCATCCTGAAGAACGGCTTTTCGCTGCTGGGCGTCAGCGCCTTCACCTTCGACATGATTCTCGGCGGCGCCATCCTCGTCACCATGGCGGGGAACGTCCGGCTCACCCGCCTGCGCGATCAGGGGAGGGGCTGATGCCTGCGCCAAACACAGGACCGGCGGTGCTGCGGGCCGAGCATGTGGCCAAGACCTTCGGCAAGGTGACGGCGCTGAGGGACATCAACCTCGAGCTCCGGCGCGGCGAGGTGCTCGGCCTGCTCGGCGACAACGGCGCTGGCAAGTCGACGCTGATGAAGATCTTCACCGGCTATCACCAGCCGAGCGGCGGCCAGCTCTATTTCGACGGCAGGCCGGTGCAGCTCCGTTCGGTCAGCCAGGCCCGCGCGCTGGGTGTCGAGGCGGTCTATCAGGACCTGGCGCTGGTCAACCAGCTCAACGTCTTCCAGAACATGTTCCTCGAGCGCGAACCGGTGCATGGCGGCATCCTCGGCATCCTCGACGAGCGCACCATGCGGCAGCAGGCGGAGGAGCTGCTCGAAGAGGTCGGCGTCAACATCCCGTCAGTCGATATCGAGGTCGCCAAGCTCTCCGGCGGCCAGCGCCAGGCGATCGCCGTCGCCCGCTCCGTCAACCAGAAGGCGAAGGTGCTCTTGCTCGACGAGCCGACGGCGGCGATGGGCGCCAAGGAGTCGGCGCTGATCCTCGACCTCATCCTGCGGCTGAAGGAGGCCGGCGACGTGGCGATGATCATCATCGCCCACAACTACGCCCAGATCTTCGACGTCTGCGACCGGGTGAACCTGATCGAGGGCGGGCTGATCACCTTTGACAAGCCGACGTCGGAGACCTCGGTGCAGGAGCTGACCGACATGGTGGTCAACGAGTACCGCACCGCGCGCCAGTCGCTGCGACGCGGGTGAACCCGCGCGCGGATCGCCCGGCAGGCAATGCGTCGTGTCCAGGGCGGGCGTTCAATGGGCGGAGCTATCCTGTCCACCGCTCCTGTCGGCGCTCCTGAAAGCTGAGGGCGCGTTCATGTTCCATCCAAAGCGCGACCTCACCTTCCATTCCATCCGGGTCCTCGAAGGTCAGGAGGCGGATAGCCCCGAAATCGGTTACCGTTCCGTCGGACGCTCCGGCATCCACCAACCGTCGCCGAATGGTCTGCAATCGCTCTTCGTCCTCGACCTTGAGAGCGAGATGATCGATGTGGCCCCTTTTCCCATCTGCATCGAACCATTTTCGTAACCAGTGGGCTCAGGCATCTGAAATGGATGAAGGGCGAAGCC
Source organism: uncultured Alphaproteobacteria bacterium (assembly GCA_963710805.1). GTDB lineage: Bacteria > Pseudomonadota > Alphaproteobacteria > Rhizobiales > Kaistiaceae > Bauldia. Next base: position 47,269 of record CAVQBS010000055.1, read on the forward strand.
ACCCCCAAGGTCGATCAGGGCATGGCGAAGAATACCGCCGCCGGGTCCCGGTTCAGAAAGGTCATATCTCGCATTGCCTTCAAATATATCTTCGTAGAAACGGATCAGCCGGTCCAGGTCGCTCGTGAATACGGTCAAATGATGTGCGCCGTTGGTGATTGGCATTGTAATCCCCGGGAGTGCCCCCCATTTCGACTCTGATTTACACCAATCTGGGTCAACTCGCCAAACGGCTCCGAACGTCGCTTGATGGATCCATAGCGGTAACCCCTTGCCGGAGCTGACCGACATGGTGGTCAACGAGTACCGCACCGCGCGCCAGTCGCTGCGACGGGGGTGAGGCGGAGGCACACGACAATCGGCGGTGTTCGGTTCTCCCGGCGGATCTGCAACCCCGACCAACTTTGGTGGCAGATCGCGGATATGACGCCGACTGGATCCGGGGGGGCGCCAGCCCGAAAGGCGCGTGGGCAAACATTCGTCCGAAACGAAATCGGAAGGAGCCGATCTGCTTCAGCCCTTACCTCTTTTCGGGCGCGTAATCTGGTTGAGCGGATCTTCAACGAGATCAAGCGGCACGGGCGTATTGCCACCCGCTCCGACAAGCTCGCCGCCAGCTATCTTGCCTTCGTCAAGCTCGCGTCTATCCGACTGTCGCGGCGCGCTCACGAGTCCACGCCCTTATCGCCGCCCAAGTCATTCGAGAGACAGACTTAGCTTAGAGCCTGACTGAAAAAGAGTTGAGTGATTCCAGTTGGTTATGATTCCGTCGGATTTGCGAAGATTCGATGGAGATCACGATGCCTTGGACTGAAATCACTCGACCGCAGTATCGGCGCGAAGGCCTGCGCTACGCAAGTGACCTGACCGATGCGGAATGGACATTGATCGAGCCATTCATGCCAGCGCCGTCGTCAATCGGGCGTCCACGCACGACGGATCTTCGCTCGGTCATGAATGCGATCCTCTACATCGCCTCGACCGGCTGTCAGTGGCGGCAGTTGCCGAAGGACTTCCCGCCCTATTCGACCGTGCAGGGCTATTTCTATGAATGGTCGCGCGGTGGTCGGTTCTTCACGATCAACCACGCCTTGGTCATGACCGCCCGTGAGAAGGCGGGACGCGAAGCCAGCCCGTCGGCCGGCGTGATCGACAGCCAGTCGGTGAAAACCACGGAAAGCGGCGGTCCGCGCGGCTATGATGCGGGCAAGAAGATCAAGGGACGCAAGCGCCACATCGTCACCGACACCGAGGGTCATCTCGTCGGCTTGCAGGTCCATGCTGCCGACATCCAGGATCGCGATGGCGCCGTCAGCGTTCTCGCCTCGATCCGTTCGCTTTATCCCTGGCTGCGTCACCTCTTCGCCGATGGTGGCTACGCCGGCGACAAACTCCGCGATGCGCTGACCGCATTCGGGCGATGGACCATCGAGATCATCAAGCGCTCCGATCCCGCCGCCGGCTTCGTCGTGCTTCCCCGCAGATGGGTGGTTGAACGGACCTTCGCCTGGCTCGGCCGATGCCGCAGACTTGCCAAGGACTTCGAAGCGACAATCCCGAGCGCCCTCGCCTGGATGCTTGTCGCTCACATTCGAACCCTCACCCGCAAGCTCGCAAGAGCTTGAAATCAATCGCATCGTTTCGAGTCAAACTCTTAGAGATAGGCTTCTTTCTCATAGAGCGACACACTAATCCAGAGTAGCCATAGTGCAATATTGACGGCCAATGCGGGATAGGGAAACCAGAATGCTAGAACTGTCGTAGTTGAATAGATAAATATAGCAAAAACGTTGCTTTTCTTCAATTTAACGTAGCTCTCATCCGAGACCGATCGGAGCGATGAGGGTTAATACCCCTGCCTCCCCGGGATGACGCCCCGAACGCCGCCCCTCGCCGCTTATACAGGTTCCGATCCACCGACGCTGCGAACCTTCGCAAAAACCACGAACAGCTTGCTCTTCAGATACCTGAAGAGCCCTTTGCGCAATTCGCCCCGTTTATAATGGAACAGGACATCGATCAGTTCTTTCGGCGTCAGATAGCCCAGATAAGTAAACGCCCTGTCGATCTTTGCGTCGCTGTCCATGATGTATCGTTTGATCGATATTCTTGCCGACGCATCCCATTTTGGCAGGAATTCCCGCCGCATCTGGACCTGATAGTCCCGAAAGTCGGAAATCTCGTTTTCCAGGTAACGCTTGATGTATCCGGCCGCTAGGCCGGCGCTGTACATGCCATGTCGGATGCCTTCTCCGCCCAAGGGATTCACCGCTGAAGCCGCGTCACCGATCGCAATCGAATTGTCCTTGTAGTAGCGGTCCTTCAGTCCCTGCGAGTACCGGATCGTCGCGCCGTGAATATCGACGATGTGATATTGTTCCGGCTTTACATGACAATCGATCAAGAGCTGGACGTAGTGTTTTAGTGACTCGGTACGGTCGATGAATTTGTGCTTCAGGTTGAAGCGGCCGGCGCCAACCTTCAGCCGATAACTTTCCATGGGAAAGACCCAGGAATATCCCTTGGGCATCCACTTGTATCCGAGAAAGAAGAAGATCGCATTGGCGTATTGTTCGTAGGCCTCCTTGTTGACCTCGATGACATATTCGAGCCCGGTTGCGGCCAGGAAATCCGGCTGGTCGCGTCGCTCGTCATACATGACCGATCGCGCGAAGCCGGTTGCATCGACCACCACCCGCGCACTGACCGTCTCGTCTTTCCCGGCTGCGCGCTGTCTAAGCGTGACGAGCGTCTTACCGGCATCCTGGGTGTGCCTGACGTAGCGGTACCCCATCCAGACGTCGCCGCCATGCGCCTTGGCGTCGTCCGCGAGGAATCTCCTGAGTTTGGCGAAGTCCAGAACCGCGCCCAGCGTCTCGGGAGCGCCCCAGACCTGTTTCGTGTTCGACGTGACGGCGACAAGCTTGTTCCAGAAGCTGCCGACAATGCTTTCGGGCAGGGCGAATTGCTCCAGCGTACCCAAAAGAGTAGCAGCACTGGAAAAGTCGTTCTTTGAAAAATCCTCGTGTTGCTCCACAAGCAGCACCGTGTAACCGGCTTTTGCCATCAATCTGGCCAGGTGACCGCCGGCTGGTCCGGCGCCGACCACAACGACATCGTAACTCTTCATGAACATTCGCCTCGGGCATTATGAATTCTGAATTTTCGTGGCTCGTGTAGGGCGCTGGCCATTGGCAGACCACCAAGCGCGGGGCCCCGTTCCCTAGATCGCAGTCTGTCTCGCAGGACTGGGGTCAACCCGACCAAACCGACGGTTTCGCGCCTGGTAGGCCAGCAGTGCCCGATGAAATTCAGCCGCGTCGAAATCAGGCCAGAAGATATCGGTGAAGTAGAGTTCGGTGTAGGCGAGTTGCCATAGCAGAAAATTGGAGAGTCGCTGTTCTCCGCTGGTGCGAATCAGCAAGTCCGGGTTCTGCCTCGCGCCCGTGTACAGGTGCTGCTCAAACAATGCCCGGTCAACTTGCGAGGCGTTGATCGTGCCGGACTCGATCTCCGCTGCGATCGCCTGGCACGCTTGGAGTATCTCCTGCTGCCCGCCGTAATTGATCGCCATCACAAATTCGACGCTCGTGTTGTCTGCCGTCTGTTCGATCGCGCGCTGAATCTCGTCGCGCAGGGAGTGCGGCAAAACGGTCAGGTCGCCGATACAATCGAAGCGCATTCCGCTTGCGTCCAACTGGGGCAGCCTGCTGCGAATCGTGTGCTCGATCAACCGCATCAGCAGTTCGACTTCCACCCTGGGGCGTTGCCAGTTTTCTGAAGAGAAAGCATAGGCCGTAAGGGTGCGAATGCCCCAATCCTTACAGCAGTGCAGCAAGTCGATAAGCTTGTCGGCTCCGCGACGGTGGCCACCAAGACGCGTCTGCCCTCGACGCTTAGCCCAGCGGCCGTTGCCGTCCATGATCACCGCGACATGGGCCGGTAGGGTGCAAGGATCCAGGTCTGCGGGCAGCTTGCGTGGCCGGGTGGTTTTCAAGGCAATCTCCCCAATGTGAACGCGATCGACGCAGTTCATCGAGTCCGATGAATCTGCGGAGGAACGCGTAAAGCTCGACCCGGATCACTTCCTGCCGGCTTTCACGGACACCGAGCGTATCATTGGAAACAGCCACATTCACCGGGCTATAGTCCGGAGATGGATCGGTACGATGTCATCGTTGTCGGAGCGGGACCTGGCGGAGCCTCGGCTGCCGCAGAGTGCGCCAGGCGCGGCATGAAGGTCGCCTTGGTGGAAAAGCACCGCCTGCCCCGGCACAAGACCTGCGGCGGGGGCATGCCGTTTGTCGTCCGCGATTACTTCCCTCATCTGGATGAAAGACTTTTCGTCGAATCCGAAACCACGCACATACGGCATACTTGGCGGTTCGGCGAGGCTGTGGTTCACCCGATGAACCCGGCGGGTCAAACACCGTTGACGCTGTGGATGGCGCAACGCTCGGAGTTCGATAATGCGCTGGCGCAGTATGCTGCCAGTTGCGGCGCTCGACTGATCGATGGGGCGGCCGTCACCGGTCTGGAGAAGAACGGTGACTGGACGGTCACCGCCGACAAGTTCACAGGCACCAGCCGATTCGTCATCGGAGCTGACGGGGCCAATGGCAAGATTGCTCGATTGAGCGGGCTTTTCGCTGACCTGCCGTTCGCTGTCGGGATGGAAGTCGAATACCCGGTTGACTGGGGGAAGGTTGAATTCCCCGTTTCGCCAACAATGATCCACCTTGAGTATGGCGTTGTCCCCGGAGGCTACGCCTGGATTTTTCCGAAGGCGGACCATGTGAATGTCGGAGCTGCAGTTTTCCATTGGTCCTCTGGAAATTTCCGCAACAAGAAAGAGACGGGCCCCCTGCTCAGGAAAACGATCCTTGACTACCTCGGGTCGTTGAAACTTTCCGTCGGTTCTGACCAAGTCAATTTTCACGCGCATCCGCTTCCAGTGTGGAATCCCAAGCGCAAATTGCAGTCCGACGAGGCCACCTTATTTTTGGTCGGCGACGCAGCCGGACTCGTCAATCCATTTATGGGAGACGGAATATTACACGCGATCAAAAGCGGCCGCATGGTCGCCGAGTGCCTCGAGTCCGACCGACACCAGTACGCCGAACGGGTCAAACAGGCCTTCACTTCCGACTTTGCCATTTCAAGCTTCATTGCCGGCGCGTTCGCGAAAAGCCCTCGATTTTTCTACAGGAAGGGCATCACCCGGCCGCGCGCTACCAGAATCATCACGGAGCTCCTTTGCGAGGAAATCACCTATGATTACTTGTTGGAAAGAGCCAAAACGCGCCTGAAGAAAGCCTTTCTGCCCTTCGGCAAACTCTCGCTTGCCGCTAGCCACGATTAGTGTTCGGACCGAGCGTTTGACGGCCGCGGCACAAATGCCGGCTGGGTGACTCCGCACTGTTTTCCAATCGCCGTTGCGAGGTGCGAGGCGGGGCGCCGTCGCCAACGCCTGTGACTCGGGTCACTGCGGCCGGCGCCGCCGGCGGTCATGCTCTTCTTCATCGGGACACGAACCAAAGGGGAGGGTTCCATGCAGGAGCTTCGCACCGCTCGTCAGCGTACCGAGACCCCGATCGACTTCGAAACCTGCCACCATCAGGCTCAGGCGCTTCGCGCCGAGGCGTTCGCCAACGTGGTCCGCCGCTGCGGCCATGCCATGGCCCGCGCCAGCCGCGCGCCGCTGCGGTTTTTGCACATCGTGTGACGCGGATCGACCGGCGACCCTCTGAGCGTAACCGGCTCAGTGCCGCTCGACGAAGGAGTCGAGCACGCGCTTGCGGCCGGCCTTGTCGAAGTCGATGGTGAGCTTGTTGCCGTCGATGCCGGCGATCTCGCCATAGCCGAATTTCTGGTGGAAGACGCGCTCGCCCTTCTCATAGGTCGAGGTGCCGCCGACCACGCTTTTCGCCACCAGCTCGCCCTCGATAAAGCGCTGCTTTGACTTCGGCCCGGAGAAGTTGCCGTAGCCGCCCATGCTGGCGTCCTCAAAGCCGCCGCGATTCTTCTGCGCCCGCTGCCAGCCGGGCGTCGCATAGGTGTTCTGGAACGGGTCGCGGGTGTCGAAGCGGCTGGCGCCGTATGAGTTCATGCCGTAGCCGCCATAGGAGGAGGTCTCCTCCACGACGTCGACATGGGACTCGGGCAACTCGTCGAGGAAGCGTGAGGGGATCGAGGTCTGCCACAAGCCGTGCATGCGCCGGTTGGAGGCGAAGCGCACATAGGCGCGCTTCCGCGCCCGGGTGATGCCGACATAGGCGAGGCGGCGCTCCTCCTCCAGCCCGGCACGGCCGTGCTCGTCAAGGGTGCGCTGGGAGGGAAACAGCCCTTCCTCCCAGCCGGGCAGAAAAACGGTGTCGAACTCCAGGCCTTTTGCCGAGTGCAGCGTCATGATGTTGACGGCGTCGGCGGAGCCTTCCTGGTCGGTGTCCATCACCAGCGCGATATGCTCGAGGAAGCCGGCCATGGAGTCGAACTCCTCCATCGAGCGGACCAGTTCCTTGAGGTTCTCCAGCCGCCCCGGCGCGTCGGCCGAGCGGTCGGCCTGCCACATCTCGGTGTAGCCGGACTCCTCGAGGATGATCTCGGCGAGCTCGGTATGGGGCAGGTGGCCGAGCTGCTCGCGCCAGCGGGCGAAGCTTGAGAGCAGATCGCGGAGCGAGGCCCGCGCCCGGGCGTTGATCTCGTCGGTCTCCACCATGTCGGCGGCGGCGTCGAGGAGCGGCACCTTCTTTGCCCGCGCCCGGTCGTGCAGCAGCCTGACCGTAGTGTCGCCGATGCCGCGCCGCGGCGTGTTGACGATGCGCTCGAAGGCGAGGTCGTCGGCCGGCTGGGCGGTGACCCGGAAATAGGCGAGCGCGTCGCGGATCTCCTGCCGCTCGTAGAAGCGCGGGCCGCCGATCACCCGGTAGTTCAGCCCGAGGGTGACGAAGCGGTCCTCGAAGGCGCGCATCTGGAACGAGGCGCGCACCAGGATGGCGATCTCGTTGAGCGCATGGCCCTGGCGCTGGAGCTGCTCGATCTCCTCGCCGACGGCGCGCGCCTCCTCCTCCGAATCCCACGAGGAGGCGACCGATACCTTGACCGCCTCGTGGTCGGTGGCATCGGTGAACAGCGTCTTGCCGAGCCGGCTTTCGTTATGGGCGATGAGGTGGGAGGCGGCGCCGAGGATGTGCGGCGTCGAGCGGTAGTTGCGTTCCAGCCGGATCACCGTGGCGCCTGGGAAATCCTTCTCGAAGCGGAGGATGTTGTCGACCTCGGCGCCGCGCCAGCCATAGATCGACTGGTCGTCGTCGCCGACGCAGCAGATGTTCTTGCGCCCCTGGGCGAGGAGCCGCAGCCACAGATACTGCGCCGTGTTGGTGTCCTGGTACTCGTCGACCAGCATGTAGCGGAAGCGCTTGTGGTACTCGGCGAGCACGTCCGGATTGTCGCGAAGGATGCGGAGCGGCTCCAGAATGAGGTCGCCGAAATCGGCGGCGTTCAAGACCTTCAGCCGCTCCTGATAGGCGGCATAGAGCTTGCGGCCGCGGCCGTCGGCGAAGGCGAGCGCATCGCCCTCCGGCACGTCCTTCGGCGTCAGCCCCTTGTTCTTCCAGGCGTCGATGTGAGCCGCGAGCTGGCGGGCCGGCCAGCGCTTCTCGTCGATGCCGGCGGCCTGGATGATCTGCTTCATCAGCCGGATCTGGTCGTCGGTGTCGAGGATGGTGTAGCCGGATTTGAGCTCCGCCAGCTCGGCGTGACGGCGCAGCATGCGGGCGCCGATCGAGTGGAAGGTGCCGAGCCACTCCATGCCTTCCAGGACGCCGCCGATCAGGTCGCCGACCCGGTTCTTCATCTCCCGCGCCGCCTTGTTGGTGAAGGTGACGGCGAGGATCTCCCACGGCCGGGCGCGGCCGGTGGCCAGGAGGTGCGCGATGCGGGTGGTCAGGACGCGGGTCTTGCCGGTGCCGGCGCCGGCAAGCACCAGCACCGGCCCGTCGAGGGTCTCCACCGCCAGCCGCTGCTCGGGGTTGAGGCTGTCGAGATAGCCGGCGCTTCCGCCCGCGCGCCGCGCGCCCGGTCGGCGATGCCGCCGGGGCGGGGGGCCGGGGGCTCCTGGCCGGGAATGGTCGCGCGGGAGGCGGGCAGGCCGGTCATCCTGAGTGGCTGCTGCTCTTGGGGTGCGAATCTACGGGAACACTATAGCAACAGATGGGGTGGAACGAGGGCGAAGGGGAGGGGGCACGACGGTCCGCCGCTGCCGACCTTCATTTCCACCGCCCGCCCGGCTACACCTTTCCCCGCGCGGATGGGCTGCCAGGCCGCCGGAAGGTCGTGCGCCATGCGGATCACCGCAGGACTTCTCCTGGCAATCCTCTCGGGTGGGGCCGGCGATGGCTGACGGGACGTTGACGGTGGGAACGACCGGCGACTACCCGCCGCTCACCTTCTTTGACGCGGCGACCGGCCGCCACACCGGCCAGGACATCGACCTGGTCAAGGCCTTCGCCGCCGATCGGGGGATGGCCGTCACCTTCGTCGCCACCACCTGGCCGACGATGATGGACGACCTCCGCGCCGGCAGGTTCCGCATGGCGGCCGGCGGCATCTCGGCGACGCCGGAGCGGGCGAGAGAAGCGCTCCTCTCCGATCCGATCGCCATCACCGGCAAGGTGGTGCTGGTGCGCTCAGGCGAGGAGGCGAAATACGGCTCGCTCGCCGCCATCGACCGGGCCGGCGTGCGCGTCGTCGAGAATCCCGGCGGCACCGACGAGTCCTTCGCCGAGGGCCGGATGAAGAACGCCGCCGTCACCCTAGTGGCGGACAATGCCGACGCCTTCACCGCGCTCGAAACCGGCACGGCCGACGTCATGTTCACCGACTCGGTCGAAGCGGTCTGGCACCAGTCGCAACACGAGGGGCTTGTCGCCGTCCACCCCGACCGGCCCTACACCCGGGTCGAGAAGGTCTTCCTGTTCGCTAGGGACGAGGCGGATTTGCGCGACGCGTTCAACCGGTGGCTGAGGGGGCGGTAAATCGAGCGGCAGCAGCTTTGCGACCCGGTCCCTGGCCGACTGGCCGACCGCTCGCTCCGCGTGACGCCCACGCGCGTCCCTGCTACGTTCGCCCCGGTTTGACCCTTCCATCTCGGGAGCAGAGGATGACCGCCGAAGACGATGTGCGCGCCGCTTCGAAAGCGTTCTACGCGGCGCTGAACCGCATGCTGGCGGGGGACGCCAGTTCTCTGTCCGACATCTGGGTGCACAGTTCGGAGGCGACGACCATGCATCCGATCGGCGACCGGCAGGTCGGATGGGACCTGATCAGGGCCTCGTTCGAGCGCGTGGCCAGATCAAGCGTCGGCGGCCATGTGGAGATCGTCGACCAGCTCTTTCGCGTGCACGGCGACACGGCATACGAAGTCGGCGTCGAGCACGCCCAGTTCGCGGTTGGCGACACGCAGCTCACCGTGAACTCCCGCGTCACCAACATCTACTACCTGGAAGCTGGCGGGTGGAAGGTCATCCACCACCACGGCGACAAGTCGCCGGGGATCTCCGAGGCTCTCGACAAGGCGAACCGGTAGGTCGCGCGGGGGCGCCCGGCAGGCCCGCCGGCACCAACAAGTCCTTCGCCGAAAGCCGGATGAAGACCGCCACAGTCACCCTGGTGGCCGACAACGCCGACGCCTTCACCGCGCTCGAAGCCGGCGCGGCCGACGTCATGTTCACCAACTCGGTCGAAGCGGTCTGGCACCAGTCGCAGCACGAGGGGCTCTGCGCCGTCCACCCCGACCGCCCCTACACCCGGGTCGAGAAGGTCTTCCTGTTCGCCAGGGACGAGACGGAATTGCGGGATGCGTTCAATGCGTGGCTGAGAGGGCGGTGAGGCGTGCGAGCCCGCACAACAGAGGGAATCTGCTTGCGGATTAGGCATCATCGCGAGGAGATCTGCGCACGAGTATGACCGATTGACGGCAGCTGGCGACTCAGGCTAAGGCGGCAATCAAGGGCCCATAAGAGGTTCCCCTTTCTTCCAATCAGTCTGGCGAGAGTACTCGGTGTCCGGGCGTTCGGACGCGCCGCTTGATTGGATTGCTTCCCTACCACAGGCGGTGAACTCGTAACCGGAATGTCCGGCGCAGTGCCAATGCGCCAAGCATCCCGGCCGTATATTGGCGGACAATGCCCCCCGCCGGTGGTGTCGAAGCACGATCCAGACGGGTCTCCTCATGGCGATTTCGTCCAGGGTCACAGAAAGGAGCCCTCAGGGCTAATGCCGGTCGTCTTTCGCGACAGCGGACTGCGCTATTTCTTTTATTCAAACGAGGGTTCGCCCCGCGAGCCCGCCCATGTCCATGTCAGGGGTGGCGGCAAGGACGCGAAGGTCTGGCTGGAGCCGGAGGTCGCAGTTGCGGACAGCTATGGCTTCAGTTCCGCTGAACTTGCGCGTATCCTCGCTGTCGTTGTCAGCAACCGGCAACGTTTACTGCGAGCCTGGCATGACCATTTCGCCAACGGCAGTGCGTTTTGACGAGCACACAATGTGGGTCGATCTCAGCGACGGTCGGACCATCGGTGTGCCGCTGGCGTGGTTTCCTCGCCTGCTTCATGCGACGCCGGAGAGGCGCGACGCAGTGGAGTTGAGCCGTCTCGGACTCCACTGGGATGCACTCGACGAGGACATATCCGTCGCCGGCTTGCTCGCTGGCCGAGGCGATATGACGAAGCCCGGCGACCAGGCGGCCTGAGCAGCCACCTCTCTTCCCCGGTCACCCCGGCCCCCGATCGGGGTCGGGGGTAAACTCCAGCCGGGGTCAATGCGCCAACCTCACCACCCCATCACCGTCGTCCTCCGGCTTGACCGGAGGATCGGGTGCAGGCGGGCAAATCGGCGAGGGACTATCGGGTGGCAATCGATCCTCCGCCTTTGCGGAGGATGACAGCAGTGAGGTGGAGTGCGTGCCACCGCTTGGCGGTCGGGACTGAAGAAACGTCCACTCCGCCGTCACCCCGGCGAAAGCCGGGGTCCATCGGTGACGGTGCGACCTGCCCGGTGGCGCAACAGTGGCTGCGTCATTGATAGATTCCGGCTTTCGCCGGAATGATGCCGCGGATCAGAGGCAAGGACGGGATTAGCGGAGTGAAATAGCGGAGGGCATCGGCGTCGTCGCACCTGCCGCTCACCTCTCCGGTCCGTATTGACGTTGTATACACGGCTGTCGTACCTTCCGCTCAACGCCGACAACGCCGGAACCCCGCCCATGCCCGCCACTGCCGCCAAACGTGCGCCCGCCACCGCCCCGCGGCGCGACGCGACCATCAACCTCCGTCTTTCGGCTCAGGCGCGCGACCTGATCGACACCGCCGCCGCCGCCAGCGGCACGACGCGGACCGAGTTCATGGTGGAAAGCGCCCGGCGCCGCGCCATCGACATCATGCTCGACGAGCGGCTGATCATGCTGGAGGCCGACGAATGGCGCGCCTTCAGCCGCGCCCTTGACGAGCCGCCGCTTCCCAATGCCCGTTTGAAGGAGCTGATGGCGCACGCCGCGCCGTGGCCAGAGTGACGGCAGGGCGGTATCGCCGCCCCGTTCCCATCGATCCGCGCCATGACACCGCGGGCTTCGCCTGCGGCCACGATGTTCTCGACGACTGGCTGAAGACCAGGGCGCTGAAGGCCGAAGGCCGTTCCGCCCGCACCTATGTGGTCTGCGAGCGACGCGCCGTGGTCGGCTATTATTCGCTGGCCACCGGCTCGGTGGCGCGGGCGGCGCTGACCAAGCGGCCGCAGCGGAATGCGCCGGATCCGGTTGCCGTGATGATCATCAGCCGGCTCGCGGTCGCCGAGCGCTGTCGCGGCGAGGGCATCGGCCGTGGCATGCTCCGCGACGCGGTTCGCCGTGTGCTCCAGGCGGCTGAGGTCGTCGGCTGCCGGGGCTTGCTGGTCCGCGCCATCGACGACGCGGCGGTGTCGTTCTATGCCGGCTACGGCTTCGCCGCGATTCCCGGCGGCGGCCGACGCATGTTCCTGCCGATCGAAACGCTTCGCCGTTCGCTCTGACGCGCTTCCTCCGCCGGAGGGGGAGGGGGCGACGGCTCCAGCCCACCCACCGGGCATAACTGCCCCCACTTATCCCCCTCGCCAAAACCTGCCGTACAATGGCTCCCGTCCGCGCCCGCCGAGGGTCGTGTCCGGTACCGAACGGCTCACGGGGCGTGGAGCGGCGCCTGCTCCGGTCGGGGTATCGGACCCCGCCGGACCGGGAGGCCTCCGCAAGCCCGCCCGCCGGCATTACGACCGGCTGTCACAAGGCTGACCTTAAGCCGGGCGGGCCCATCCGGACCGTGAAAGGCGGCGCAAGCCGCCGGCCAATCCGGATGAGAGTCGTCGTCGGGTGTCCCGGCAATTGCCCGCCCGGTGGAGCGCGGGAGCGGAGTGCCGAAAATCGCCGCGGCGGGCGCTCGGCGAGCGCCCTTATCGCCCCGGAGACCATCACCGGGGCCGCCGGACGCTTGACGAGCGCCCGCCACCCCTCGGATTCCGGGGGACAACAAGAGGCGAGGACGGCCCAAGGCCGGACCGGGAGGCAAGAAGAAGAGGCGAGGACGGCCGAAGGCCGGACCGGGAGGGAATGAAAAAGAGGGACGCCATCATGCCCCGGCTCGCAAGCCGAGCGCGGGAACGAGGAGCTGTGTCCGGAGATTGAGTCTCCATTGCAGATGAGGGCGGCCAACCTCCCCCTCGAGGGGAGGTCGAAATTTCACCGAAGCCGCAGGCGAGCGTGAATTTCGGGAGGGGAGCTGCAAGACCGCCGTGGCCACCGTCCCCGCGACGATCCGCACCGCCCGAATCCTTGACCGCGCCGCAGCAAAGGTGCAGGACGTGCCCCATTCCTGCCGCCTCCAAAGCGAACCATGACCGACATTTCCGCATCCGTCCCGGCAGCAGAGCCTGCCGGCGCGCCGGCCGACGAAGCCCGCACCCTGTCGCTGCCGATCCTCATCGTCCTCGCCTTCGTCGTCGGCATCGTCGCCGCGCTCGGCGCGGTGATCTTCCGCGACATGATCGCGGCGATCCACAACCTCTTCTTCCTCGGCAAGTTCTCGCTTCGTCTACGACGCCAACAACTTCGATCCGCCGAGCCCGTGGGGGCCGTTCATCATCCTGGCGCCGGTCATCGGCGGGCTGATCGTGGTGTGGCTGGTCAAGACCTTCGCGCCCGAGGCCAAGGGCCACGGCGTGCCGGAGGTGATGTACGCGATCTACCACAACAAGGGGAACGTGCGCGGCATCGTCGCGATCGTGAAGTCGCTCGCCTCGGCCATCTCGATCGGCTCGCGGCGCCTCGGTCGGCCGCGAGGGGCCGATCATCCAGATCGGCGCCTCGTTCGGCTCGACGCTGGCGCGCAGGCTGTCGCTGCCGCGCTGGCAGAAGATCACGCTGCTTGCCGCCGGCGCCGGCGCCGGCATCGCCGCCACCTTCAACACGCCGCTCGGCGGGGTGCTGTTCGCCGTCGAGCTGCTGCTGCCGGAGGTCTGCAACCGCACCTTCCTGCCGGTGGTGGTGGCGACCGCCACGGCGACCTCGATCGGCCGCGTCGTCTTCGGGCTGGATCCGGCCTTCTTCGTGCCGCAGACGGCGCTGCCCGGCACCCTCAGCATCGATCCGCTGGTGCTCATCGCCTTCGCGATCCTCGGCGTCGCCGCCGGCGTCGCCTCGTGGGCCTTCATCCGCTTCCTCGCCTGGTGCGAGGATTTCTTCCCGACCCTGCCGGGCAACGCCTACACCCAGAACATCATCGGCATGCTGCTGATCGGCGTCCTCGTCTACGGCTTCGAGCTCGTCACCGGTCATCCGCACACCGCCGGCGTCGGCTACGCCACCATCCAGTCGATCCTCGACGGCAGCACCGACGGCGTGCTGCTGCTGGTGGCGCTGCTCCTCGGCAAGCTGGTCGCCACCTCGATCAGCCTCGGCTCCGGCGCCTCGGGCGGCGTGTTCTCGCCGTCGCTGTTCATCGGCGCGACGCTTGGCGGCGACCTTCGGCGCCCTCGGCTCGCTGCTCTTTCCCGATGCCGGCTTCTCGGTCATCGAGTTCGCCGTGGTCGGCATGGGGGCGATCGTCGGCGGGGCGACCGGCGCCTCGATGACCGCCATCGTGATGATCTTCGAGATGACCCGCGACTACAACGTCATCGTGCCGCTGGTGCTGGCGGTGGCGCTGTCGACCGGCGTGCGGCGGGCGCTCGTCACCGAGAACATCTACACCATCAAGCTCCGCCATCGCGGCCGGCCGATCCCCACCATCCGCCACACCAACATGTACCTGGTGCGCCAGGCGCGCGAGCTGATGAACACCAACTTCATCGTGCTGCCCATGGAAACCTCGATCGCCGACGCGCTGGCGAAGATGGCGGGCATCCCGGGATGCACATCATCGTGTCGGACGGGCCGCGCATCGCCGGCGTCGCGCGGCTGTCGGCCGGCTCCTACGTGCCCGACCGCTATGCCGGGCAGACGCTCGCCTCGGTGATGGCGGACGACTTCGTCATCGCCCCCGACACCGCCATCCTCAACGCGATCATCACCCGCATGAACCGCCGCGACCGCGGCCTTGCCATCGTCGTCGACCGGCCGTCGGGCATTCCCCGGCCGGAGGACGTGGTCGGCGTGATCGCCGCCCAGGAGATCGCCAGCGCGGTCATCGCCAACCACTACGCCTGAGGACGGGCCAGGCAGGCGGCGGCGAAGCAGCGCCGCCGGCCGGCCGTCGATCACCGCGAGGCCGACGCCGATCGCCGCCATGCCGACGAGGTGGTTGGCCGACAGCTCGCTCGCCGAGGATGAGCGGTGCCGAGCAGGATGGCGCTGACCGGGATCAGGAAGGTGACCAGCATCAGGTTGACCGCGCCGGCGGTGGCGAGGATGCGGTAGTAGATGATGTAGGCGAGGCAGGTCGCGAGCGCGGCAAGGCCAAGAAGCGCGCCGAGTACCGGCCAGCCGGGCATGGGCAAGGTCCACGGCCGGTCGAGGATCAGCGCCACCGGCACCATGATCACGGCGGCGGCGGTGATCTGGCCGGCGGCGGTGGCCAGCGGCGCGCAGGCCGCGGCGGGCAAACCGGCGGGCGTAGACCGCCGACAAGGCGTAGCTCAGCGACGCGCCGAGGATGGCGAGCTCGGCGAGGAAATGACCGCTGGTGTCGGCGAGCACGTCGACGCCGATCATGACCACCACGCCGGCGAAGCCGATGAGCACGCCGACCACCCGCGCCGGCGTCATGCGCTCGTCAAGCGTGAAGAGATGGGCGACGATGACGGTGAAGAACGGCGTCGTTGCGTTGAGGATCGAGGCGAGCCCGCCGGCGATATGGGTCTGGCCCCAGGCGATGAGGCTGAAGGGAACGACATTGTTGAGGACGCCCATCGCAGCGAAGGCCGCCCATATGCGAAGGTCGCCCGGCACCCGCCGGCCGGTCGCCCGCACGACGAGGAAGAGCATCGCCGCGCCGAGGCTCACCCGGACGGCGACGATGGTGAGCGGCGGCAGGGCGGTGACCGCGATGGCGATGAAGAAGAACGAGCCGCCCCACAGCATCGACAGGGCGATGAGCAGGCCCCATTCGGTGGCGGTCATGGTTCGGTTGATGGCAGGCGGCACGGCGCGGCTCGGATAACTTTGGGAGCCGCGCACTCTAGAGGAGGGGCGACGGGGTCGGCATCCCGATTCTTTCACCCCGTGGCGTGCGCCGCGGCGGCAAGCCGGCAGCGTTTTCAACCGGGCCGGCGAAATGTTGTAGACTTTGGCTCATATTCGCCACTTTGCTACGGTGCTTACCCTGACCGAAAAAGGAGGTTGCGGAGTCGGAATGACCGTACAGGTTCTGGTCGAGCCGGTTCCCCGTAACGATGCGGGGATCCGCGTTGCCTTGCCGATTCTCGCCCAGCGGTTCGGCGAGCGCTTCGCTGCGTCCGAAGCAGTGCGGCGGCAGCACGGCCACACCCTTACCTGGCTCGCCAACCAGCCGCCGGACGCGGTGGTGTTTCCCGAGATCGACGGAGGAGGTGGCCGAGATCGTGCGCATCTGCGCGCGAGCACCGGGTGCCGATCATCCCGTTCGGCACCGGCACGTCGCTCGAGGGCCACGTCAACGCGCCGGGCGGCGGCATCTCCATCGATTTCAGCCGGATGAACCGGGTGCTCGCGGTCAATGCCGAGGACCTCGACTGCGTCGTCGAGCCGGGCGTCACCCGCAAGCAGCTCAACGACTACCTGCGCGACACCGGGCTGTTCTTTCCCGATCGACCCCGGCGCCGACGCCTCGCTCGGCGGCATGGCGGCGACCCGCGCCTCGGGCACCAACGCGGTCCGCTACGGCACCATGCGCGACAACGTCCTCGGCCTGACCGCGGTGATGCCGGACGGCGTCGATCGTCAAGACCGGCCAGCCGGGCGAAGAAGTCGTCGGCCGGCTACGACCTGACCCGGCTGCTTCGTCGGCTCGGAGGGCACGCTCGGCGTCATCACCGAGCTGACGCTGAGGCTGCACGGCATTCCCGGAGGCGATCGCCGGCGGCGTCTGCCCGTTCAGACGGTCGAGGATGCCTGCAACGCGGTGATCCTGACCATCCAGAGCGGCATTCCGGTCGCCCGCATCGAGCTGCTCGACGCGCTGCAGGTGAAGGCCTGCAACGCCTATTCGAAGCTCGGCCTCGCCGGAGACGCCGACCCTGTTCCTCGAGTTCCACGGCAGCGCCGGCCTCGGTGAAGGAGCAGGCGGAGAGCGTTCGGCGAGATCGCCGGCGAATTCGGCGGCGGCGAGTTCGTCTGGACGACGACGCCGGAGGAGCGCAACAAGCTGTGGCAGGCCCGCCACGACGTCTACTGGTCGGCGGTCGGCCTGAGGCCCGGCGCCAAGGCGATCGCCACCGACGTCTGCGTGCCGATCTCGCGGCTGGCCGAATGCGTGACCGAGACGGCCGCGACATCGCCGAGAGCGGCCTGATCGCGCCGATCGTCGGCCATGTCGGCGACGGCAATTTCCATGTCACAATGCTGGTCGACGTAGACGATCCCGACGAGATCGAGCGGGCCGAAGGCATTCGTCGACCGCCTGAACATGCGGGCGATCGCCATGGACGGCACCTGCACCGGCGAGCACGGCGTCGGCCAGGGCAAGATGAAGTATCTTGAGGCCGAGCACGGACACGGCCTTGCGGTGATGCGCGCGATCAAGCAGGCGCTCGACCCGGCCAACATCATGAACCCGGGCAAGATCGTTGCGACACACTGACCGAAACGGGGCGCGCCGACCGAGAGGAGGTTCAGGCTGAGCAGGCTCTACGTGATCTTCGGGGGCCTCGTCGTGGTGGCGCTGTTCGCGGCGCTCATCGGCCCGTGGTTCATCAACTGGAACGAATACAAGGCCAATTTCGAAGCGGAGGCCTCGCGGATCCTCGGTCAGCCGGTGCGCGTGCTCGGCACCGCCAACGCGTCGATCCTGCCGTCGCCGTCCCTGACCTTCACCAACGTCCAGGTCGGCGACACCGAAGGCCAGCCGATGATGACGGTCGAGCGCTTCGCCGTGACCATCGAGCTGATGCCGCTCCTGCAGGGCGAGATCCACGTTGTCTCGATGACGCTCGAGAAGCCGGTGGTGCGCGTCTCGGTCGACGACACCGGGCAGGTCGACTGGCTGCTGCGGTCGGCGCCGGCGCGGGAGCTCAACCCCGAATCCGTCGCGTTGAGCGGCGTCGAGGTCAAGGACGGGACCATCTACTATAACGACGCCAGCGCCGGCTCGACGATCACGCTCGACCATGTCAGGGCGTCGATCGAGGCGCGCTCGCTGGACGGCCCGTGGCGGATCGACGGAAGCTATGCGTCCGACGGCGTCCCGGTTCAGTTCACCGTGTCGACCGGACGGCTGACCGGCGGAGCGCTCCGGGTCAAGGTGGACGCGACGCCGGGCCAGTGGCCGATCGCTATCGCCGCGGACGGCGTGATCGCCGGAAGCCCGAGCGGGCCGGCCTATAGCGGCACCTACGACATTACCCAGATCGTCGCCGCCGAGGAAGGACACTCGGGGGACGTCGCGGGATGGAGCAGCAAGGGCAGCTTCTCCCTGACCCGCGACCATCTCATCGTCGACAAGGCGGTGTTGTCGGAAGGGCCGCCGGATCGTCCGTCCAGCCTCGCCGGCTCGCTGTCGGTCGCGTTCGGCCAGGACGCGCATTTCGAGGCGACGGCGCAGGCGCGCCAGCTCGACCTCGACCGCTCGCTCGGCGGCGGGCCGGCCAAGCCGGTCGAGGTTGGCGCCGCAGCGACCCGGTTCGTGGAGTGGCTCGCCGGCATTCCGGTTCCGCCCATCCCCGGGCAAATCCGTTTCAACGTGCCAGGCATCGTGGTCGGCGGCAACGTCATCCAGGACGTGCGCTTCACCGCCATGCCGGAGGACCGTGGCTGGCAAATCCAGGGCCTGCAGGCGCGGCTGCCCGGCCAGACCACCTTCCAGGCCGACGGCCGGCTGTCGACGGGCGAGCACGTCGGATTCGGCGGCGCCGTCCACCTCGCGGTCGGTCAGCCGGCGACCTTTGCCGCCTGGTGGCGGGGGAAGAGCCAGGAGGGCGCCGGGCGGCTTCTGGCGCCGTTCGATCTTTCCGGCCGCGCGACGATCAATCTCGGCGGCATCGCGGTCGAGGACATGGTCACCAAGATCGACGACGCAACGATTTCCGGCGGCTTCTCATGGTCGCGGGCGAGCGCCGACTCGCCCGAGCGGCGGTTGCGCACCGACCTCACGGCCGACCGGCTCGACTTCGTCCAGATCCGGGCGCTGGCCGAACTCTTGGGCGGTCAGGACTTCTCCGATGCCACGGCGATCGCCGACAACTACACGATCAAGCTCAAGGCCGGCGAACTCGCGATCGAGGACGTGAGCGTGCGGGACGTGACGATCGACGCGGCCTTCGTCGGCGGCGGGCTCACCGTCAACGGCATCGAGATCGGCGATATCGGCGGCGCCAGCTTCAAGGTGACCCGCGGCCAGATCGACAACGTTCTCACCGAGCCGCTCGGGCGGCTGGAAGCGCAACTCACCGCCGGCACCCTCACCGGGCTGGCGCGGGTGGTCGACCGGGTGGCGCCCGACACGCAGTTCTCGAAATGGTTCAACCAGGCGGCGCCGTCGCTGGCGCCGGCGTCGATCGGCGTCACCATCGACTCGATCATGACCGACGGCGCGCCGAATTCACGGCTCGATATCAAGGGATCGACCGGTGCCACGAATTTCGATGCGACGATCGAGCTCGCCGGTTCGCCGGCCGCATGGCGCGCCGGCCACGCCCGGTTCATCGCCTCGCTGTCGTCGTATGACGCCGCGAGCGTCGCGCGACAGATCGGCCTCGATCCCGCCGACGTCTCGGTGGGCGGGGCGCGCATCAATTTCTCGGCCGCCGGCGTCCCGAAGGAGGGGCTCGATGCCTCGCTCCAGGGGAGCTTCGGCGGCCTTACCGTGGAGAGTGGCGGCAAGCTCACGCTGGCCGATAACCTGCCCTTCACCTATGCCGGCACCTTCAGCCTCGCCACCGGCGATGCCGAGCCGCTGATCCAGTTGGCCGGTCTCGGAATCCCCGGTGCGGCGCTGGGGACGCCCGTCAGCCTCAAAGGGGACATTTCTGCCCTCGGTCCGTCGGCCGAGTTGTCATGGACCAACGGCGACATCGCCGGCCGGTCGGTGAGTGGCAAGGTGCGCGTGGCCGAAGGAGACGACGGCGGCCTCAGCTTCGAGGACGGGTCGCTGCAGGTTGACTCCGTCGACGCCGGTTGGATCGCCTCGCTCGGGCTCGGCTTCTCGCCATTGCCGACCGCTGATCCGGAGGCGCCGTGGTCGAAGACGCCGTTCGGCGAGCCTGTCTTCGGCCGGATCGCTGCGCAATTCGACATCGCGGCCGAGCAGCTGACGATCGGCAATTCGTTGCGGGTCTCCAACGCCAAGCTTGCCCTGGCGCTGTTGCCGAACCGGGTCGATTTCGACGTCAAGTCCGGCAAAACGGAAGGCGGCACCGTGGCCGGTGGCATCTCGATCCGCAATGTCGGCGGCAACGCCAACGTCACCGGCCGGCTCAGCCTCGTCGGCGCGTCGCTGGAATCGATCATCTGGCAGCGCTCCGGGCGCTCGGTGGCGACCGGGACCCTGGACCTCTCCGGCGATTTCGAAGCCAACGGACGGTCGCCGGCCGGGCTGATCTCGTCGCTGTCCGGCGGCGGGACGTTGGCGATTCACAATGGCGAGGCGCGCTACGTCAATCCGAAGGCGGCCAATCTGGTCATCCGCGCCTCCGATCTCGGCCAGCAGTTCGACGAGACGCAGCTGCGCGACCTCTTCGCCAGCTACATCGACGGTGGCTCGCTCGCCTTCAGCGAGGCCGAAGCCGCCTACTCGATCGCGGCCGGCACACTGCGCATCCAGAACATGACGGTGCAGACCGACGCTGCCAACGCCTCGGGCAGCGCAGCGATCGACCTCAACACCATGACGATCGACAGCGACTGGACGTTGACGCTCGACCCGGGCGACGTGAACGCCAGCGGGACGCCGCCGCAGGTCGGGATCGTCTTCCGCGGGCCGCTGGCGACGCCGAGCCGCATCTTCGACGTCCTCCAGTTCAGCTCCTACCTCAACATTCGGCAGGAGGAGCGCATCCAGCAGATCCTCGAGATGGAGGAGGAGGCGCGGCTGGAGAAGGAACGGCTCGGCCGGCTGATGCGTAAGGAGCGCGAGGACGCCGACCGCGCCAAGCGCGAGGCCGAGGCGGCCCGGCAGGCGCGGGTCGATGCAGCCACGAATATCGAGGACCTGCACGCAGCGCGCGAGATGCACGCCGAGGTGACCGCCGAGAAGGAGCTCGCCGCCTGGCATGATGCCGCCGTCGCTGCCGCTGAGGCGAAGGCCGCGGCGTTGCAGGCGGCGACCGACGCTGCCGCGGTGGCCGACACGGAGCGGCAGAACGCCGAGGCGGCCAAGGCGACCGTCGAGGAGATCAAGAGAGCGGTAAACCAGGCCGGCGACGTGCAGCAGGGCGCAACGGACGCGCTCGACCAGGCGCGGGCGGCGCTGGAGGACGCCAAGCAGGCGGCGGCTGACCGGCAAAAGGCGGCCGAGGCGGCCGACCAGCGGGTCACCGCAGCGCAGAAGGTGCTCGACGACGCCAAGGCCGCGAAAAAGGATGCGGCAGCGAAGACCGAAGCAGCCCGGAAGGATGCGGCCGCTGCCGCCGCCAAGACTAAGGCGGCGCTCGCCGCGGTAGACCAGGCGGAACGCAAGGCCGACGACCTCAAGGCTGCGGCAAAGGCCGCCGCCGACAAAGCCGCGGAACTGGATGCAACAGCGGGCCAGCTGGAGGCCGCGGCGAGCGCGGCCGCGGAAGACCTGGCAGCGGCGACCGCCGACGCCACGGCAAAGACCGACGTCGAATCCGCGCTGGCCGTCAAGCGTAAGGAGGCCGATCGCGATGCGGCGGCCCGCGCCAAGGCGGCAACCGTGGCGGAGGCAGAGGCGAAAAAGGCCGAGGCGGCGCTCGCCGCCGCCGAGGGCCTGGCGCAAAGCGCGCGAGAAGGCCTTGCCAAGGCGAAGGACGCCGCTGAGGCCGCCGACCAGGCGGCGAAGGGGGCCCAGACCCGGCTGACGGCGGCGCGGGCGGCGGCCGAAGCGGCCGGCCAGACGTTGGACCAGGCCCGGCAGACGGTGGCTCAGCTCGACAAGACCAACAATGACGTCACGCTCGGTGGAGGTGAGACCTTCGGCAGCGACGCGACACGGCTTGCCGCTGCCCAGAAGGCGGTGCAGGACGCGGAGGACGCTCTGGCCGCGGCCGAGAAACAGGTCGCCGATGCCGAGGCGGCGGTCGCGCAGGCCGCCGACGAAGTGAAGGCGCTGTCGCAGGATGTGAAGGCCAAGCAGACGGCGGCCGACAAGGCGGCCCACGAAGCGGAGGCGCTGGCCGAGCCTGCCAAGACCGCCCGCGCCAAGGCGGACGAGGCGAAGTCGGCAGCGGCGGTCGCGGCGGCCACGGCCGACGCGGCGAAGACCGCGGCCGAGAACGCAGCGGCGGAAGTGAAGGACGCCAGGGCCGTGGTGAAGGACAAGGACAAGGCGCATCAGGCCGCGCTCGACGCGGCGACGGCTGCTCGCGCCCAGGCCGAGGACGCCGCGACGAAGGCCGAGACGGCAGCAGCCGATGCCGATGCTGCGGCGAAAGCCGCTGCCGAGGCCCGCGCGGCGGCGAAGGTGGCGGCTGACGATCAGGCCGGGGTGGAGCAGGTTGTCGCGGACGCAGTGGCGGCGGAGACGGCAGCCGAAAACGCGCTCGCTGCGGCAGGCGCCGATCGCGAGCAAGCCGGCAAGGCGGCGGACGAGGCGGCAGCCAGGCTTGCCGAGGCGAAGGATGCCGTGGCGGCTGCGACCGCGGATGTGGCGGACAAGGCGCAACGCGAGGCACAGGCCCTCAAGGCAGCCGCCGCCGCGCTCGACAAGCTGCACGCGGCCCAGGACGCCGCTGCCGCGGCGGCGAAAAAGGCGGACGAAGCGGAAGCCGCCGCCCGGGACGCGGCGGAGCGCGCGGCGGAAATGCCGCGAAGCTGGCTTCCGTCGGAGCGCGCCAACGACCGCGCCGATGCGGGTAGAGCTGCGCGGACCCTCACCGAAGCGGCGATCAAGGTGGAGCGGGACGACAAGATCGCCGACGCACCGGCGGTGAATGACGTGCCTGCGGTGACCCCCGTAGCCGAGGCGCCGATCATCGTGCCGCGCCTAAGGCCCGACCGGCCGGCGCCTGCGCCGTCGCGGTCCGAGCCGGCGCCGCTGCCAGCTCCGACGCCGATCCTTCCCACCGACGCGCGGCCGCTGGTGATCACGCCGCCGCTCAACAATTGAGGCGAATCAGCCGGCCGGTGTCGTCCGCGCGGCTTTGCGGTAGTGGTCGAGCACGAAGATCCGGATGGCCGAGGAAAGGTTGCTGCCGGGGGGCCGGCGACGGTCGATCGCGGCGATAAGAGCGGTCGTGCTCTTCCCCTCGGTCGAAGCGATCTCGGCGAGGCCGTCCCAGAACGCGTCCTCGACCGAGACACTGGTGCGATGCCCGGCGATGGTGATCGATCGCTTCACGACGTCAGCGCCCCGTCAGTCCTCATCAGGTTCGCGGCGGTGCGACTCGATGCGGCGCTCGGCCCGCTCGCGCTCGATGGATTCGGCTTGCTTCTCGGCCTTGCTCCGTCCGTGACGGCGGCGGTTCTCGGCAGCCCTGTCCTCCTTGTCGGCCCGTGCTCTGGCCTTGCGGGCGCGGCGGAGGTTGACGATTTCGGCGGACATCGGGCGTTCACACTCCGGAGAGCAACAAATCCATGCCGTTCTTCACGGCGTGTTCGAAGTCGGCCAGATTGCCCTGCACCTGTCCAATCTCCGCGGTGCGGATCGCAGCCATCCGATCAAGCTGCACGACATAGGAAATCCCCTCGAACTCGACGGGGATTCGCAGGCGGGCGATCAGCTGCTGGTACGGCTCCGCCGACAGCGGCGCAACAACCCGGGTGTGGAGCCCGTCGACGATGTCATGTTGCAGGATGAGGATGTATTGGTCACTCGGCGTCTTCAACCGGCAGACATCGAACTGGCGCATCAGAACAACCTGAGGCCGTCGGACCAGAGGCCGTTCCGCGCAAGTTCCTCGTTGGCCTCCGTGATGGCGCCGGCATTCTCCTGGCGCCACTGCGTGCGCCTTGCATCCCGAATGGCGGTTGTCAGCGCCCGCTCCGCGACCGCCACAAGGTCGGTGCCCAGGCGTTCGGCTTCGTCAAGCAGATCCGCGGCGATTTCAACCGTGATGTTCGTGCGCGCTTCGGTGTCCGAGGGCGGGAGGGGCACGTCATAGAAATCGTTCGGGGTCACTGCACCTTCCGTCTCCGCTATGATGCGCTGCATGACGTCCGGGCTGGGGATGCGCTTGCCCGACGCATAGCGGGCCACGGCTGCCGGGCTCACGCCGATGCGCCGGCTGAACTCCCGAGCGGGCATGGCCCGCGACATGAGGAAGGCCTGAAGATTCATCGGTGAGTGCCTTTTCGGTAACTCATGTTACCAAAATGGCTCCTCTCTGCGCAACTACGCCGGCCCGATCATCTGTTCCGGTCGAACGATCGCATCGAATTCCTCCGCCGTCACGTAGCCGAGGCGGACCGCCTCGTCGCGCAGCGTCGTGCCGTTCTTGTGCGCCGTCTTGGCGATCTCGGCGGCCTTGTCGTAGCCGATCTTCGGGGCAAGCGCGGTGACCAGCATCAGCGAGCGCTCCACGCCGGCCCTGATGTTGTCGTGGCGCGGCTCGATGCCGACGACGCAGTTGTCGGTGAAGCTGCGGAGGCCGATCGGCCATCAGGCCGACCGACTGCAGCAAGTTGTAGGCCATCACCGGCTTGAAGACGTTGAGCTCGAAGTGGCCCTGGCTGCCGGCGACGGTGATCGTCGTGTTGTTGCCCATGACCTGCGCGCAGACCATGGTCAGCGCCTCGCACTGGGTCGGGTTGACCTTGCCCGGCATGATCGACGAGCCGGGCTCGTTCTCGGGCAGCGCCAGCTCGCCGAGGCCCGAGCGCGGGCCCGAGCCGAGGAAGCGGATGTCGTTGGCGATCTTGAACAGCGAGGCGGCCACGGTGTTGAGCGCGCCGTGCGAGAAGACCATGGCGTCGTGGGCGGCGAGCGCCTCGAACTTGTTGGGGGCCGTGGTGAAGGGAAGGCCGGTGATCGCCGCGATGCGGTCGGCGAACCGCTCGGCGAAGCCTGCGGGGCGTTAAGCCCGGTGCCGACCGCGGTGCCGCCCTGGGCGAGCTGCATCAGCTTCGGCAGCGTCAGCTCCACCCGCTCGATGCCGTTCTCGACCTGCATCGCGTAGCCGGAGAACTCCTGGCCGAGGGTCAGAGGCGTCGCGTCCTGGGTGTGGGTGCGGCCGATCTTGACGATCCGCTTCCACGCCTGCGCCTTGTCGTTCAGCGCGTTGCGGAGCTGCTGCAGCGCCGGGACAAGCCGGTGGGCGACCTCCTCGGCGCGGCGATGTGCATGGCGGTCGGGAAGGTGTCGTTCGACGACTGGCTCATGTTGACGTGGTCGTTGGGGTGCACCGGCTCCTTCGAGCCGAGGGTGCCGCCGAGGATCTCGATCGCCCGGTTGGCGATCACCTCGTTGGCGTTCATGTTCGACTGGGTGCCGGAGCCGGTCTGCCAGACGACCAGCGGAAAGTGCTGGTCGAGCTTGCCGTCGATCACCTCCTGCGCCGCCTGGACGATCGCCTTGCCGATCTTCGGTCGAGCCGGCCGAGGTCCATGTTCACTTCGGCCGCGGCGCGCTTGACGATGCCGAGCGCCGCGGACCAGCGGCTCCGGCATGCGCTCGCCGCCGATCGGGAAGTTCTGGATCGAGCGCTGGGTCTGGGCGCCCCAATAGCGGTCGGCGGGGACCTCGATCGGCCCGAAGGTGTCGGTCTCGGTCCGGGTCGCCGTCTTCGCCGTGCGGGACGGCTGGAAGTGGGAACGCTTGCCCATGAGCGGGCACTCAGTTTTTCTTACGGAAGGCGTCGAGGCTGACGACCTGGGCGTCGTTGTTGGCGGGCGGTCCCTCGGCGTCGTCGCTGGCGGCCTCGGGCTCGGCCTTGGCGACCGGGGCGGGAAGCGGCGCCTCAACGGGGGATTTGGTTGCCAATTCCGGCGCGATCTCGTCGTCGCTTTCGACCAGCACGCGCGGCTGCTCGGCCGGCAACTCGCCCGGCCGTGCCGCAATCTCGAACTGCAGGCCGAAATGGACCGAGGGATCGAGGAAGGCCTTCACCGCCGTGAAGGGGACGTGCAGCCGCTCCGGCACGCCGTTGAAGGAAAGCCCGATGTCGAAGGCGTGCTCGGTGACCGCCAGATCCCAATACTGGTGCTGGATGACGATGGTCATTTCTTCCGGGTATTGCGCGAGCAGCCGGCTCGATATGCGCACGCCCGGCGCCTGGGTGGCGAGCGTTACGAAGAAGTGGTGTTCGCCCGGCAGCCCGGTGCGGGCCACCTCCGACAGCACCTTGCGGACGACGCCGCGCAATGCGTCCTGGGCGAGAATGTCGTAGCGAATAAGATCTTCGGCCATGACCCGGATGCCAAATCGGAGCCGCCCGGCCCCGTCGATGAAAGTGGAGGCTTCTGTTGCCAGGCGCCTCCGGACCCCGCCTTACGGTGCAAACCGCAAGGGCTTGAGATGAGGTGGCATCACTGCATTACGCAGCGAGGCGAGCCTCTGCATAGTTGTCGTTGGCAACTATAGATTTGGCCCGATAACGGCGGGTACCATACCGAGCGAAAGCTCACCCTTTACGCCCTCGTCGATCCTATTTCGCCCCCGCCGGAAACCGCTTGTCGGCTCCTCAAACGGGCTCTGGTGGAGGCGCCGGGTACTGCCCCCGGGTCCGCAGGGTTTATTACGATGGCCGTTTATCGCCATATCCGGATTGCTCCGGCACGACGAATATAGGGATTCGCGACGGCGATGGGAAGCGGGGCGAGCCGGGCGAGTGCGACGGCACGTCCCATGCCTCTGGCGGTTGTGGCAGCAAGGATATCGCGGTCGGTCTGCGTGTCCGCTTGGGCGCGCCACAAGCGGACGTGCCGCTGTTTACCCAGGATGAAGACGGATCAGCCGTTTGCCGAGGTTTTCTCCCCGGTAAAGCCCGGCGATGGCTCCAGGGCAATGCCCGATCCCATCGAGGACATCCTCGCGATATCGCAACTTTCCCGCACGAACCCAGTGGGCAAGGCGCGCGATCGCTTCGTCGAAACGGTGAGCGTAGTCAAAAACGAGCAGGCCGCTCATGCGCGCTCGCTTCACAAGCAGATGCCGCTCAACGCGCGGACCTTGCGGCGGCGGGTCCCAGCTTGAAACCGAAGCGGTGCCGCAGACGACAACACGTGCACCGATGGCCAGCTGGGTATAAACCGTATCGCTGATAGCGCCCGCCGTATTGTCGAAATAGACATCGACACACTGCGGGCAGGCAGCGGCCAGCGTCATCGCAAGATCGTCAACTTTGTAGTCGAGCGCCTCGTCATATCCAAAATCGTCGCGGCAAAGCTTCGTCTTGGTCGGCCCACCGGTGATTCCAACCGTTCGGCACCCCATCAGTTTCGCGATCTGACCGACCGTTGATCCAACCGCGCCTGCCGCAGTTGAGACAACAACCGTGTCACCCGGTCGGGGCGAACCCAGATCGAGCAGTCCAAAAAAAGCGGTCACGCCGTTGAGCCCGAGAACGCCCAGCGACAACGATAGCGGCAGATCAACTTCCTTGACCTTGCGGGTGATCGAAGCGCCGTCAGATATCGCAAATTCCTGCCAGCCGAGCATTCCCATCACTTTTTCGCCTTCGGCATAATCAGGATGGCGAGAGGCGACCACTGTGCCGGCTGCAAATGAGCGCATCACTTCGCCGATGCCGACTGGCGTCGAATAATTGGCGACAGTGCTGACCCAGCCGCGCATCGCCGGATCAACGGACAGAAATTCGTTCCGCACGAGGAACTGTCGGTCAGCGAGTTGCGGAAGCGGCGCCTCAGCGATCTCGAAATGCTCCGCCTGCGGGATACCGGTTGGGCGCGACTTGAGTTGGATTTGTCGATTGCGCGTTGCAGCCATGCTTGCTCCGTTGCACCGAGGAAGCTGCGCCCGACCGCAGCCGTTCAAAGCCGCCTAAACCGCGCAACTACTGAACTTCGATTGATGGACATGCAAGTTTCGTCCAGCTGACACGCTGCCAGGTTCCAATCAGCGGATTGTCGGGCATCGGCTTCCTCGCGGTTCCGCTCGGCCGAACGGCGGCCGGGCAAGAGCATAGGCATTCGGGCGCTGCCGGAAAACCGTGGAGGAAACCCTCCCGCCGCCTCGCGCGTTGTCGCCGCATGTCCGATGTTGCAGAGCAGCATCGTCGAGAGTAACGTGCCGTGCATCTCATGATCTCCTTCGCGCGGGCCGACCGGCTGGTCCGCAGATAAAGTCATCGCCAATGGCCTCCTTTGCGCGAAACGCCATCGTTCTCGGGCTGCTGACCGCTGTCGGCCCCTTCGCGATCGACATGTATCTGCCGGCCCTGCCGCAAATCGGCACCGAGCTCAATGCGGATCCCGGCGCGGTCCAGCTCAGCGTGATCGCCCTTTTCGGCGCGGTCGGGCTTTGTCAGATCATCTACGGGCCGGCTTCCGACATCTTCGGCCGCCGACGGCCGCTGTTCGTGGGGATGGTCCTTTATACGATCGGCGGCATCGGCTGCGCGCTGGCACCGAATATCGAAACGCTGATCGCGATGCGGTTCCTGCAAGGCATCGGCGCGTGTGCCGGGATGACGATCCCCCGCGCGGTCGTCCGCGACCTCCACACCGGGCCTGACGCGGCGCGGCTGATGTCGCTGATCATGCTGGTGTTCAGCGTGTCGCCGATGCTCGCGCCGTTGTCCGGCAGCCTGGTTTCCGAGTTCATCGGCTGGCGCGCCATCTTCTGGGTGCTGGCGACCTTCGGCGTGCTCGGCCTCGTGCTGGCCGTTGTCGCGCTTCCCGAGACACGGCCGCCGGAGGCCCGCACCAATCGGAACTGGGGCACGGTCGTGAAGAACTATGGCCGGCTGCTGGTCGACCGCCGCTTCCTCGGCGTCACCTTCACCGGCGGCTTCGGCATGGCGGCGTTCTTCTCCTATCTGACCGGCGCTTCGTACCTCTTCATTGACCACTTCGGCCTCAGCCCGACCGAGTTCAGCTTCGTCTTCGCCTCGAACGCCGTCGCCTTCATCGGTTCCGCCCAGTTCAACGGACGGATGGGGCGGCGCTACGGGCTGGACCGGGTGGCGCTGACGGCGGTGACGGTTTTCGCCTGCCTGACTTCGCTGCTCCTCGCCATCACGCTCCTTGACGGAGAGAACCTCTTCGTCCTGTGGGGCATGATCTTCGTCAGCTTCGGCAGCCTGGGATTCGTGGTGCCGACCTCGGCGGTGCTCGCCCTTGACGAGCACGGACCGATCGCCGGCACCGCGTCGTCGCTCCTCGGAACGCTGCAGATGCTGTCGGGCGCCGTCGTCACAGCGGGGGTCAGCATCTTTGCCGACGGTTCGCCATTGCCGATGGTGGCCGGAATGGCCATTTGCGGCCTGATGGCGGCGACTCTGGCCTGGGGGACGCTGCCGAACTGGCGGAACAAGGTCCCGGTGCCGGCCGAATAGCGGGTGAGTCGCCGACTGCTCGGCTTGTGCCGGCCGGGCAGCCGGAGTCATGCTTTGGGCCGGCTGATTGAGTCGATCCGGGAAGAGGCTGGACGCCCTTGCGACAATATCTCGATCTGATGCGGACGGCGCTTGAGACGGGTGTCGAGAAGGGTGACCGGACGGGCACCGGCACGCGGTCGATCTTCGGCTACCAGATGCGCTTCGACCTTGCCGACGGCTTTCCGCTCCTCACCACCAAGAAGCTGCACCTCAAGTCGATCATCCACGAACTGCTGTGGTTCCTCGCCGGCGACACCAACGTCCGCTATCTCAACGAGCACGGCGTGCGCATCTGGGACGAGTGGGCCGACGAAAACGGCGATCTCGGGCCGGTCTACGGCGCCCAATGGCGGTCGTGGCCGACGCCGGACGGCGGGTCGATCGACCAGATTCGTCAGGTGGTTGAGGGAATCCGTTCAAATCCCGATTCACGCCGCCTGATCGTGACCGCCTGGAACCCGGCCGATATCGATCAGATGGCGCTGCCGCCCTGCCACTGCCTGTTCCAGTTCTACGTGGCGGACGGCCGGCTGTCGTGCCAGCTCTACCAGCGCTCGGCCGACATCTTCCTCGGCGTGCCGTTCAACATCGCTTCCTATGCGCTGCTGACCATGATGGTGGCGCAGGTGACTGGGCTCACGCCGGGCGACTTCGTCCACACGCTTCGGCGATGCGCATCTCTATCTCAACCATCTCGAACAGGCGCGGCTGCAGCTCGGCCGCGCGCCGCGCCCGCTGCCGACGATGCGGATCAACCCGGAGGTCGGCTCGATCTTCGACTTCGTCTATGACGACTTCGTCCTCGAAGGCTACGACCCGCATCCGCACATCAAGGCCGAGGTGGCGGTTTGACGGACAGGCCGACCATATCTATCGTCGCGGCGGTTGCCGACAATGGCGTGATCGGTGTGGGCGGGACAATGCCATGGCGGCTTTCCGCCGACATGAAGCGCTTCAAGACGTCTCACCATGGGCAAGCCGGTGGTGATGGGGCGCAAGACCTTCGAATCGATCGGCAAGCCGCTGACCGGGCGGCTGAATGTGGTGGTGACCCGGCAGCCCGATTTTCGGCCGGAGGGCGTCACGGTGGCGCCAAGTCTGGACGCGGCCCTTGCGCTCGCGGCGGAGCAGGCGGACAATGCCGAGGTAATCGTCGCCGGCGGCGGCGAAATCTATGCGGCAGCCATGGGTCGCGCCGACCGGCTCTACATCACCCATGTCGACATGCGCCCCGAGGGAGACACCCGCTTTCCGGAAATCGATCCTCAAGTCTGGCGCGCGACGGCGACCGAAACCGTGACCGCCGGAGAACGGGATACCGCAGCGACGCGATTCGTGGTCTATGATCGGGTTGGCGGCCGGCGTCCCTGAGTTGACATAAAGACGGTTCAGTACCACTTGGAACAAGCGCGACGGCGGCAGCGACCGGCGCTTGCGGCGCGTTGAAACACTTGGGCAAGTCGCCTATAACCCGCGCCAATTTCCATCGAGGCGGTATCGTGCGGTTTCCGGGCGGTCCGTGGGAGCTTCGGAAAGGAGCAAGATGCCCTGGGATAATCAGTCCAGCGGCGGTGGCGGCTGGAAAAGCGGCGGTGGCGGCCCATGGGGTCAGCCGCCGCGAAATTCCGGCGGCGGCGGAGGAGGTGGACCGAACCCACCCGATCTAGAAGAACTTCTGCGGCGAAGCCAGGACCGACTGAAGAGCGTCTTCCCCGGTGGTGGACGCAAGATGAACCCGTTCACCCTGATTGCCATTCTGGCGGTGGTCGCGGCGCTCGTCGCGTACAACTTCTTCACCTTCCGGGTTCAGCCCGACGAGCTCGGCGTGGTTTTGCTGTTCGGCAAGTACGACCGTCAGGCCAACCCCGGCCTGAACTTCCGGCTGCCCTATCCGATCGAGACCGTCTACACGCCGCAGGTGACCCGCGTGAACCGCGTCACCATCGGTCAAACGGGTGAGGGCACGGCGGCGTCGGGCGCCGGTCGCGACATTCCGGAAGAGAGCCTGATGCTGACCGGTGACGAGAACATCGTCGACATCAACTTCTCGGTGTTCTGGAAGATCAGCAACGCGCGTGACTACCTGTTCAACATGGAAGATCCGGAAGGATCGGTGAAGGCGGCAGCAGAGAGCGCCATGCGCGAGGTCGTCGGCCGCTCGAACATCCAGCCGCTCCTGACCCAGGCGCGGCAGATCACGGAATCGGAGGTACAGAAGCTCATCCAGGAGACGATGGACCACTATGCGGCCGGTGTGGATATAACGCAGGTCCAGTTGCTGAAGGTCGACCCGCCGAGCGAAGTGATTGCTGCCTTCCGCGACGTGCAGGCGGCGCGCGCCGACCAGGAGCGCCTGCAGAACGAGGCGCAGACCTACGCCAACCGGGTGATCCCGGAAGCGCGCGGTCAGGCGTCGCAGATCACCGAGGCGGCGATCGGCTATCGCGACCGCGTCACCAACGAGGCGCAGGGCCAGGCAGACCGCTTCTCCCAGGTCTATGAGAGCTACCGCGCGGCGCCCGACATCACGCGCCAGCGCATGTATCTCGAGACGCTTGCGGATATCTTCTCCAAGACCAGCAAGGTGATCATCGACCAGAAGAGCGCCGGCAGCGGCGTTATTCCCTACCTGCCGCTCGATCAGCTCCAGCCCAAAGCGCCAAGCGCACCGACGACCTCGTCCGGTGGGGGCGGCAGTAGCGGCGGTGCCGCTACCGGTGGGGGAGGCGGCTGATGAGACGCAGTCTTTTCGGCGGGATTGGCCTCGTCGTTATCGTCGTCATTGGCTTCCTGCTCTATCTGAGCGTCTTCATCGTCGATCAGACCCAGCAGGCGCTGGTCCTGCGGTTCGGCGACCCGGTCCGCATCGTCACCACGCCGGGGCTCAACTACAAGCTGCCCCTGATCGACAATGTCGTCTACATCGACAAGCGCCTCCTCGACCTCGACTCGCCGCCGCTGGAGGTCATCGCCTCCGACCAGAAGCGGTTGGTGGTCGACGCCTGGGGACGGTACAAGGTCGTCGATCCGCTGAAGTTCTTCCAGTCGGTCGGCACCATTCAGGTGGCCGCTTCGCGCCTCTCGGTGCTGCTCAACTCGGCGGTGCGACAGGTGCTCGGCGATGCGTCGTTTATCCAACTCGTGCGCGACGAGCGCCCGCAGCTCATGTCGCGGATTACCGAGCGCGTCGATCGCGAGGCGAAATCGTTCGGCATCGACGTCGTCGACGTGAAGATCCGCCGCGCCGACCTGCCGGAAGCCAACAGCCAGGCGATCTATCAGCGGATGCAGACCGAGCGGCAGCGCGAGGCGGCCGAGATCCGCGCGCTCGGCGAGCAGCAGGCGCGTCGTATCCGCGCCGAGGCCGACCGCACCGCGACGGTCATCGTCGCCGAGGCCAATCAGGAATCGGAGCGGGTACGCGGCGAAGGCGAAGCCCATCGGAACAACATCTTCGCCAAGGCGTTCAGCGTCGACCCCAACTTCTTCGCCTTCTACCGGTCGATGCAGGCCTACCAGCAGGGCCTCGGCGAATCCTCGGACACGCGTCTGGTCATCTCGCCGGATTCGGAGTTCTTCAAGTATTTCAACAACGCGATGGGCACGGGCACCGGGACTCCGCCACCGGCGGCAGGCCAGCCACCGCCCGCGGCGGCAGGACCCGAGCCAAGCGCCGCCGCCCCGCCGCCAGCGGACAAATCGGGGGCGGCGACCGCGATGGACGGCGCCGCCGCTCCGGCGGATGCTGCCGCCGCTCCGGCCGATACCGGCGGCGGTGTGGCGCCGACTCCGCCTCCGACGGATGGGCAGCCGAAGGCCGGGGACAACATCACGATCCAGTGAGAGCAGGGAGCAGGTGCCAGTCAGCTGTCGCCATTTTGCCCTAATTCGAGCATGATCCTTGCCTTTTACTGCGACAGGTGTGCGACCGCGGCGTCGCAGACGATCCAGGAGATTGGCCGATGAACGCTCTTGCATCCCACAGAGGGAAGGCAGGCCACACGAAGCGAATCGCCGGGGCGCTGATCCTGAGCCTCGGGATGGTCGGAGGTTTTCAGGCGCCGGCGATGGCGACCGGCCCCGAATCGGTGGCCGACGAGGCGGCGCAGCTGCTCGATTCGGTGGTCAACATCTCGACCAGCCAGACGGTGAACGGCTCGCGCAGCGCGCCGGCGCCCCAGCTGCCGGACGGCTCGCCCTTCCAGGATTTCTTCGACCAGTTCTTCAACCAGAAGCAGGACAACGGCGAGCCGCGGCCGCGGCGGGTCCAGTCCCTCGGCTCGGGATTCGTCATCGACTCGTCCGGGATCATCGTTACCAACAACCACGTCATCGACGGCGCGGACGAGATCACCGTCAACTTCGCCGACGGCAACAAGCTGACTGCGACGCTTGTCGGGCATGACGAGAAGACCGATCTCGCGGTTCTCAAGGTCAACCCGGAAAAGCCGCTCAAGGCGCTCAAGTTCGGCGACTCGGACAAGCTGCGCGTCGGCGACTGGGTGATGGCGATCGGCAATCCGTTCGGCCTCGGCGGCACCGTGACGGTCGGCATCGTTTCAGCCCGTAACCGGGACATCAATGCGGGCCCCTACGACAACTTCATCCAGACCGATGCCTCGATCAACCGCGGCAACTCCGGCGGGCCGCTGTTCAACATGGACGGTGAGATCATCGGCATCAACACCGCCATCATCTCGCCAACGGGCGGGTCGATCGGCATCGGCTTTGCCATTCCGTCGAGCACGGCGGTCAATGTCATCGATCAGCTCCGCCAGTACGGCGAGACACGACGCGGCTGGCTCGGCGTCCGCATCCAGGAGGTCACGGACGACATCGCCGAGAGCCTCGCGATGAAGGATGCCTCCGGCGCTCTGGTTGCCGGCGTGACCGACGCCGGACCGGCCGCCGAAGCTGGCATCGAGCCGGGCGACGTCATCCTGAAATTCGACGGCAAGCCGGTTGCAGCGATGCACGAGCTGCCGCGCATGGTGGCCGACGAGCCGGTCGGCAAGGAGGTCGACGTCGTCGTCCTGCGCAAGGGCAAGGAACAGTCGATCAAGGTGAAGCTCGGGCGACTGGAGGAGACGGCAGCCGCTGCCGCGGTGACCGACCAGCCGCCAGCCGATCAGCCGGCCGAGCCGGCGCCGGTGAGCGGTCCGCTCGGCCTTTCGCTGGCGGACCTGTCGCCGACGCTCCGCAGCCAGTTCGGCATCAAGGATGCGGTGAACGGCGTCGTGGTCACCGATGTCGCGGACGGCAGCCCGGCGGCCGACAAGCGCGTGCAGCCCGGCGACGTCATCGTCGAGATCTCCCAGGAGCCGGTGAAGTCGCCCGACGACGTCACGTCGCGCATCGAACAGCTCAAGACCGATGGCCGCAAGTCCGCGCTTCTGCTTCTGGCCAACAAGGACGGCGACCTGCGCTTCGTCGCCGTGACCATCGGCGATTGACGAGGCCGCGCCGGCGACTGAAGACGCATTGATCAGGGGCGGCTTCGTGCCGCCCTTGTCGTTGCTGGCGGGCGGCGAGGTCCGGCGGGAGCGCCGTCAGTCCAGCACGTGACTGACCATGCCGTCGGCGAGTTTCGGCTCGAACCAGGTCGACTTGGGCGGCATGATCCCGCCGGCATCGGCCACCGCCATCAGGTCGGCCATCTGGGTCGGGTAAAGCGCGAAGGCGACCGCCGCCTCACCGGAATCGACCCGCTTCTCCAGTTCGCCGAGGCCGCGCCCGCCGCCGACGAAATCGATGCGCTTGTCGGTGCGCGGATCGGCGATGGCGAAGAGCGGCTCGATGGCGTTGCGGGTAAGAAGGGTGATCGGCAGCCGGCCGATGGGATCGTCCGCCGGGACACGATCGCCGGGAAGGGCCAGGCGGTACCACCGTCCGCCGAGGTACATGCCGAACACGTTGGGAGAAGCTGGCTCGACCGGGCTCGCCGATTCCTCGACCGCGAAGCGCTCGCCGAGTGCGGCAAGCAGCTCATCCGGGCTGCGGCCGTTCAGATCGGCGATCAGACGGTTGTAGGCGAGGATGGTCATGGCGTGGTCCGGAAAAAGAACCGAGAGGAAGTAGTTGTGGGCGCCATCGCCGCCCCGTGCCGCGGCAACCCGGGCGGCTGCGGCCGAGCGATGATGACCGTCGGCGATGTAAAGCGCCGGGAGCGCATCGACGGCGCCGGTCAGCGCCGCGGTCGTGGTGTCGTCGTCGATCAACCACAACTGATGGCGAACGCCGTCGGTGCCGGTGACATCGACCTCGGGCTCACCCTTTGCTGCGACGTCGGCGAGCAGGGTGTCGATTTTCGGCGTCGCCGGATAGGCGATCATCACCGGCCCGGTCTGGGCGTTGATCGCCTCGATCTGGCGAACGCGGTCGTCCTCCTTGGCCGGGGTGGTGAACTCGTGCTTGCGGATGCGGTTGCTGGCATAGTCGGCGAGCGAGGCGACGGCTGCCAGGCCGGTCTGCTGGTGGCCGCGCCAGGTCAGCCGATAGACGTAATAGCGGGGTCTTGCATCGCGGACGAGCACGCCTTCGGCGACCATGCGGTCGAGGTTCTCCGCCGCGCGGGCGTAAACGGCGGGATCGTACGGGCTGAGGCCGGGATCGAGGTCGATCTCCGGCTTCGAGACGTGGAGGAAGCTCCACGGCTTGCCGGCGGCGCGCTCGCGTGCTTCGGCGCTGGACAACACGTCATAGGGCGGCGCAAGCACCTCGGCGGCCCGTCCGGGCGCCGGACGGAGCGCCCGGAATGGTCGAATTAGCGTCACGGTTTTCTGCGTTCCTTGCGATCGAGGTCGCCGCGGTTGTAGTTGGCGGAGGTGACCGGTTCAACACCGCGACTTGCCGCAATCCAGCGGAAGCGAACAGGAGCGGCCAAAATAGGTTGGGCAGGCACCCAATGGACGGGGCTTGCCGGGCCACGGGAACCTGGCTCTGATGGCCACCAGCGTGACGGAAACGATCCTGATTGCCGGGCCGACCGCGAGCGGCAAATCGCGGCTGGCGCTCGATCTGGCGCAACAACGCGGCGGCGTGGTGATCAACGCCGATTTGATGCAGGTCTATTCCGAGCTGAGGGTGCTATCGGCGCGGCCGCCGGCCGAGGCGGAGCAGCTCGCCCCGCATCGGCTCTACGGTCACGTCCCGGCTCAAACCCGCTATTCGGTGGGCCGCTGGCTCGGCGATGCGGCAGCGGCGCTGGCCGAGGCGCAAAAAAAGAGGCTGGTGGCGATCTTCGTCGGCGGCACCGGGCTCTACTTCAAGGCGCTGACCGAGGGACTCGCTCGATCCCGCCGATCCCGGCCGATCTTCGTGCGCGCATGGCGGAGGAGACGGCGGAGATCGAGACGGAAGCCCTGCATGCGCGACTTGCTGCCAGAGACCCGGAAAGCGCTGCCGGGGTCCGGCCATCCGACCGCTCCCGCATCATGCGGGCGCTGGAGGTGCTCGAGGCGAGCGGGCGGCCGCTGGCGGCCTGGCAGCGCGGCGAGAAGACGCTGCCCCTGGTCGCGGCCGGGGCGGAGCGCATGGTGATCATGCCCGACCGCGCGTGGCTCCATGCGCGCATCTCGAGGCGGGCCGAGGCGATGCTGCATGAGGGCGTGCTGGACGAGGTGCGGCGCCTCGCCGGGCTTGGGCTCGCCCCGGATCTGCCGGCCATGAAGGCGATCGGGGTCCGCCAGTTCCTCGACCATTTCGCCGGCCGGGTGTCGCTCGACGAGGCGCTGGCCAGCGTCAAGACTGAGACGCGCCGCTACGCCCGACGGCAGGACACCTGGTTCCGCAATCAGATGGCGGACTGGTCGGTGGTCGAGCCGGAGCGGGCCTGATCGGCGCTCTGGCTGGTTTCGCGGGCTGAGCCGCCTGCGGCCAATTTGCGATTGACCGGAGCGGCCTGCCTGCCTATCTTGCACTGCAGTAAAAGGAGCGATGGCGACATGACGGCGAAATCCGTCCTCGTAATCAGGGTGCGTACCGCCACGATGGCTTGAGCCGTCGCGATTGGTGGTGCGCACATCGGGCCCGGAAGGGCCTTTTTTATTGGGCAAATGGATCAGGCACTGGTGGGCGTGAGGTAGCGAGATGAGACGAGAGAAGAGCGGCACGCGGAAGAATGGGAAGAACGGCTTCGCAAAGCATGGCATGGAGATGACGGGCGCGGAAATGGTGGTCCAGGCGCTCGCCGATCAGGGCGTCGAGCACGTCTTCGGCTATCCGGGCGGCGCGGTGCTGCCGATCTACGACGAGATCATCCAGCAGGACCGTTTCCAGCACATCCTCGTCCGCCACGAACAGGGCGCCGGCCATGCCGCGGAGGGCTATGCGCGCTCGACCGGCAAGCCGGGCGTCGTGCTGGTCACCTCCGGGCCGGGCGCCACAAACATGGTCACGGCGCTGACCGACGCGCTGATGGACTCGATCCCGGTGGTCTGCCTCACCGGCCAGGTGCCCACCCACCTGATCGGCAACGACGCCTTCCAGGAGTGCGACACCGTCGGCATCACCCGGCCGTGCACCAAGCACAACTGGCTGGTGAAGGACGTCAACGATCTCAGCCGGGTCCTCCACGAGGCGTTCTACGTGGCGAGCCACGGCCGTCCGGGCCCGGTCGTCGTCGACATCCCCAAGGACGTGCAGTTCGCCACCGGCACCTATACGGGCCCGAGCGCGGTCGAGCACAAGACCTACCGGCCGCGCACCAAGGGCGATCCGAACGCCATTCGCGCCGCCGTCGAGATGATCGCGCACGGCCAAGCGGCCGGTCTTCTATACCGGCGGCGGCGTGATCAATTCCGGTCCGCGGGCGACCGAACTGCTCCGCGAACTCGTCCACCTCACCGGCTTTCCGATCACCTCGACACTGATGGGGCTCGGGGCCTGTCCGGCCTCCGATCCGCAGTGGCTGGGGATGCTCGGCATGCACGGCACCTTCGAGGCGAACCATGCCATGCACGATTGCGACCTGATGATCGCCATCGGCGCCCGCTTCGACGACCGCATCACCGGGCGGACCGACGCCTTCTCGCCGGGATCGCGCAAGATCCACATCGACATCGATGCCTCCTCCATCAACAAGAACATCCGCGTCGACCTGCCGATCATCGGCGATGTCGCCGACGGTGCTGGAGGACATGCTGATCGTCTGGAAGGCCGAGAAGCCGAAGGTCGACCAGGCGGCGCTCAAGGCGTGGTGGAGCCAGATCGACACCTGGCGCGCCCGCCACTGCCTCGCCTACCGGCCCAATCGCCGACGTGATCATGCCGCAATACGCGATCGAGCGGCTCTATGCGGCGACCAAGGACAAGGACGTCTACATCACCACCGAGGTCGGCCAGCACCAGATGTGGGCGGCCCAGTTCTACGGCTTCGAGGAGCCGAACCGCTGGATGACATCCGGCGGGCTCGGCACCATGGGCTACGGCCTGCCGGCGGCGATCGGCGTCCAGGTCGCCCATCCCGACAGCCTGGTCATCGACATCGCCGGCGACGCCTCGGTGCTGATGACCATGCAGGAGATGTCGACGGCCGTGCAGCACGACCTGCCGATCAAGATCTTCATCCTCAACAACCAGTACATGGGCATGGTGCGCCAGTGGCAGCAGCTGCTCCACGGCAACCGGCTGTCGCACAGCTACATGGAGTCGCTGCCCGATTTCGTGAAGCTGGCGGAGGCCTATGGCTGCGTCGGCATCCGGGCCGAGAAGCCGCACGAGCTCGACGACGCCATCGAGGAGATGATCTCGGTGAAGCGCCCGGTGCTGTTCGACTGCCGGGTCGCGGCGCTCGCCAACTGCTTCCCGATGATCCCGTCGGGCAAGGCGCACAACGAGATGCTGTTGCCGGAGGAAGCCGACGACGAGGCGGTCAGCCGCGCGATCGACCAGGCCGGCAAGGTGCTCGTCTGATGAAGCGCGCCAAGCCCGGGCCGGCGAAACGGTCCGCCGCGTCGACGAAGCCGGCCGCCAAGCCTGTCAGCCGCCGAAAGGTGGATACAACGCTGCCGCCGGCCTCGGCCTATTTCTTCGAGGATCGGCACGATCGCGAGGAGCGGCATACGCTATCGGTCCTGGTCGACAACGAGCCGGGCGTTCTCGCCCGGGTGATCGGGCTGTTCTCCGGCCGCGGCTACAACATCGACAGCCTGACGGTGTCGGAGACCGAGCATTCCAAGCACCTGTCGCGGATCACCATCGTCACCAACGGCACGCCGATGGTGCTCGCCCAGATCAAGAACCAGCTCGAGCGCCTGGTACCGGTGCATTCGGTGACCGACCTCACCGCCGACGGCAATCCGCTGGAGCGTGAACTGGCGCTGGTCAAGATCGCCGGAATCGGGGACAAGCGCGTCGAGGCGCTTCGCATCGCCGATGCCTTCCGCGCCGAGGTGGTCGGCGCCTCGACCGAGCATTTCATCTTCCAGCTCACCGGCCGCACCGACAAGATCGAGCAGTTCGTCGCCATCATGGCGCCGCTCGGGCTGGTCGAGGTGTGCCGGACCGGGATTGCCGCCCTTGGGCGCGGTGCAGAAGCGATGCGCGTCTGACAGCAGACCGCCACGCGCGCCATCGCCGCGGACCGACGCCTCGACAGTGCGCCGGCAGACCGGATTTTCGCCGAAACCCGGACGATCGGACGGGGCGGGGGCGGAGGTTCCGGCTTGAGTTGGCGGCGGCGGCCCCTAAATTCTCCCAATCGGAGCCAAGGCGGACTTTCCAGCCGCCAGCCGGGAGGGATTTTCGTTGACAGCGGCGGTTTGCTCGGAGAGACCTCCATCCTTTGACACGTTGGACGGTCCGACGGCACCGGCATGACTGCCAGACTCTCCGTAAATCTCAACGCGATCGCCTATCTTCGCAACCGGCGCGACCTGCCGTGGCCGAGCGTGACCGGTCTCGGCCGCGTTGCCCTCGAAGCCGGAGCTTACGGCCTCACCGTCCATCCGCGTCCGGACGAGCGCCACATCCGCCGCTCGGACGTGCCTGACCTCGTAACTCTCATCGCCGGCGAGTTTCCCGGCCGCGAGTTCAACATCGAGGGCAATCCCGACGCGCGGTTTGCCGAGATCGTCGAGAGCGTGAAACCGACCCAGGTCACCCTCGTGCCGGACGACATCCGGCAGTCGACCTCGGACCACGGCTGGGACATCGCCGCCCACCGCGACTTTCTCTCCTCGATCATCGCGCGATTCAAGGACGGGGGGATCCGGGTTTCCCTCTTCGTCGACCCTGATCCGAAGGCGCCGCCGCTGGCGAAGGCGGTCGGCGCCGACCGCGTTGAGATTTATACCGGTCCTTATGGAGGCGTCTTCGATCCGGACGCCAAGGCGGCTGCGCTCGACAAGGTCGTGGTGACCGGCAATGCCGCGCGGGACTGCGGCCTTGGC
Source organism: uncultured Alphaproteobacteria bacterium (assembly GCA_963710805.1). Taxonomy (GTDB): domain Bacteria; phylum Pseudomonadota; class Alphaproteobacteria; order Rhizobiales; family Kaistiaceae; genus Bauldia. Next base: position 87,984 of record CAVQBS010000055.1, read on the forward strand.
CTCAACGCCGGCCACGACCTGACGCTCGACAACCTGCCGCCGCTGGTCGCGGCCCTGCCGCATCTTGCTGAAGTGTCGATCGGTCATGCCCTGACCGCAGACGCCCTTCATTTCGGCATGGCCGAGACTGTCCTGCGCTACCGGCGGGCCTGCGGCGAGCTCGTGTGATGGATCGATCACTTCTGGTTGCCGATGGGCCGGGCAAACAACGATCGGCGGCCCGGACCGGCCCTGGCACCAGGGCCGAGGGACCGGACTTCTTCTGCGTCGGCGCCCAGAAAGGCGGCACGCGGTGGCTCTACGACCAGGTGCAACTCCACCCGGACTTCTGGATGCCGCCTGTGAAGGAGCTGCACTATCTCGACCGCAAGAAGCCTTCGCAGCGCGCCATGAAGCTGGCGAAGCAGGCGGCAGCCGATCTGCCGCTATTGAACCGGCGGCGGCAACGACGATTTTTCCGGGCGCTGGATCAACGCGACATCGATTTTCTCGAGGCCTACGAGCGGTTGCCATGGGGCCAGGTGGATCTCGATGCCTACGCTGCTCTCTTCGACCAAAAAGGGGACCGGATCACCGGCGACATAACGCCCGACTACTCGATCCTTCGGCCGGATGTCGTTGCCCGCGTCACGAAGCGATTTCCCGAGGCGAAGGTGATCTTCATCGCACGCGACCCGGTGGAAAGAGTTCTGGTCTCACCTCACCATGCACATGCGAAAAGGCGACATCAGCCCGGATTTGACGGCCGAGGCGATGATCCGCCTGGTCGGCAAGCGCTTTGTGGCGCGCCGGACCTACCAGACCGAGATTGTCGCCCGCTGGCGCCGCTACGTGCCGGAGGACCGCTTCGGTCTGTTTCTCTTCGATGACCTGCTGTCCGACGCCGAGGGGCTTCGAGCGCGGATCCTGTCCTTCCTGGGCGCCGATCCGCACAAGCCAAGCGGCGGTGCGCCGGCCGGTTACAACCGCAAGAACAACCCGGGCAAAGTGCCGCTGTCGCCGGAATTGCGTAGCAGGTTGAGCCGACATCTGGCAAAGGAGTTGGTTGAATCGGCTCGCGATTTCGGTGGCGCTGCAGCCGGCTGGCCCGTGAAGTACGGCCTATGAACCCGACACCGGAGAAGCGGGAACATTGACCGCGAAGAAATTCGAACTCTAATCGCGGCTCTTCGATGGATTGGAACGTGTTGGGCGTGCTTCTCATGGCAGGCGATCGGCTCCTCAGTCGCACACCACAGACCATGGAGATGCCGGATCTGCTGGCGCACGGCGACACGCGCGGGCCCGATTTCCTGTGTATCGGCGCTCAAAAAGGCGGCACCCGCTGGCTGTTCGACCAGCTCAATCATCATCCTGATTTCTGGATGCCGGCCATCAAGGAGCTGCACTATTTCAACCAGAACATCCATCTCAAATGGGCCCAGCCGCTTTACGAAAAGGCCCGATACAGTCCGAAGCGTCTGAACCGAAAGCTGCAGCGATCGAAGATGCGGCCGCTCGACAAGGCCGATCTGGAATGGCTACAGGCGCTGATCTGGCTGCACGGGAAACCGATCGACTTCGAGCAGTATTCGCGCCTGTTCAGCCCAAAAGCCAATCGCATTTCTGGCGACATCACGCCGACCTACGGCATCATCGACGATGCGAAGGTCGAGATGGTCTGCCGGAACCTGCCGAACGCCAAGATCGTCTATCTGGTGCGCGATCCGATCGAGCGGTTCTGGTCGCACTACTGCATGGTTGCTCGGCAGCAGAAGTGGCAAAACGCGGCGGATTTCGCCACGGTCGAGAATTTCATCCGGACGGGCAGCGGCATCCGCCATTCGAGCGTCGCCAAGAACGCCGCCCGCTGGCGGCGGCTCAGTGGCGACCGGTTTGGTCTTTTCTTCTTCGACGACCTGAAGTCCGATGCCGTCGGGTTCCGGCGCCGCATCATCACCTTTCTTGGCGGCGATCCCGACAAGCCGAGCGGCGCGCTGCCGCCGGATTTCAATCGCAAGAGCCGCGATCCCAAGGTGCCGATGTCGGACGCGGTGCGGGATCACCTGATCGCGCTGCTTGGCGATCAGGTGAAGGCGGCAGCATCCGAATTCGGCGGGCCGGCCGAAGCATGGCCGAAGAAACACGGGCTCTGACCGGGAATGACCCGGTGATCTCGGGGGAACTCCTGGCGGCGTTCGTGGTCTTCGCGGCGGTCACGCTGTTCACGCCCGGCCCCAACAACCTGATGCTGCTCGCCTCGGGGCTGAATTTCGGCCTGCGGGGCGCTCTTCCCCACCTGTTCGGGGTGGCGATCGGCTTCGCGGCGATGGTCCTCCTGGTGGGGATCGGCCTCGGCGCCGTCTTCGAGGCGTATCCGGCGCTCTACCCGATCATCAAGTATCTCGGGGCGGCCTACCTCGTCTATCTCGCCTGGGTGATCGCCACAGCCGAACCTCACGGTGACGGCGCCAGGCCTGAACGGCGGCCGATCACTTTTTTTCAGGCGGCGGCTTTCCAATGGGTTAATCCGAAAGGATGGGTGATGGCCGTCGGCGCAGCCGCCACCTATGCGGCAATGGCGAGCTTCCCGCTCAACATGATGGTGATGGCCGGGATTTTCGGCCTGCTGGGTCTCGCCTCGAGCTGGACATGGGTGATGTTCGGGTCGACCTTGCGCCGCTTCCTCAAGACGCCCCGCATGGTCAGGACATTCAACATTGCCATGGGCGTCCTCCTCGTCGCCTCGCTGATCCCGGTCTTTGCCGAATGAGCCAGCACGGTGCGGGGCGCTTGATCCTGGCGCCGGTCGATTGCCAACTGCCGCGGAGGACGCCGATCCGGCCCAGGTGATCGTCAGCTTTGCCAAGAACTTCATCTTCCTGAAAACGCGGAAGACCGGTGGGATCACGGTCGAGATCGCGCTGACGCCGTCGTGCGGGACGGCCGCGCCGTCTACACGATCGATGGCGCCCGTGGCGGTGGACCAGATCCTTCGTCTCCAGGCTTTCGAAGACGACCTGAAAGCCGTCACCGACCGCCTCGGGCTCAGCCTGCCGGCGGCGCTGCCGAGGGCCAAGGGCGGCTTTCGCACCGAGCGCCGGCCGGCCCGCGAGATCTTGTCCGACCGGTAGAAGGGCGCGATTTTCGAGCGGCAGAAGAAAATCTTCGAGCTGATGGGGTACGAACCTTGATCGGGCTCGGCAAGTCGTCGAGTTGGGGTGCGCCAGGGCTAAGATTTTGTGTTCATGTTCGCGCCTAACTCACTGATTCTCCTCGACTGACGGCGGCCGTCCGTCGCGGCGGTACGAATATGTTCAAAGATGGCTGGCATCTGCCGGCTTCCGTGGCAGACTGCCTGAAAACAGAAGGGGTCGGGGGCGTGGCGCAAACGCGGCACCTTGGGCTGGGAGTCATCGAAAGTCGCTGGTTCGACGAGCGGCACCACACCGTGCGGCCGCTTTTCGAGTTCCTCTCCTATGCCCTCAAGGACCGCCCGGATGCCTTCACCTACGAGCGTTTTGTCGGCTCGGTGTCGTTCCGCGAGGCGGTGCGGTTCATGATGAGCGGCGGCGACGTCGACTACCTCTACATCGCGGCCCATGGCGACTTCGGCCGGATCGAGGCGCCCGATGGCTCGTGCCTGTCGCGGACGTTCCTGCGCAACACGATCTGCGAGGTGAACCGGCGCCGCCGGCGGTTGAAAGGTGTGCTGTTCGGCTCGTGCAAGTTCGGCGACGCGGAGAACCTGATCGAGATCCTGCGGCCGTCGAAGGTGCGCGGCGACACCGTCAAGAACCGGCTGCTGTGGGCGGCGGGCTACGCCCGGGAGATCGACTACACGCGGAGCTCGCTCTTCGACATCTACTTTTTCGACCTATTGTTCCGCACAAATGGTGGAGGCGACGAGATCACCCGCCTGGAGACGACCGTCGACCGGCTCGACCGGGCGCTGCCCGGCCTCCTCGACAGCCTGTCGCTCAGCATCGTGGTGCGGCTGCCGAACGGTAGATACCGGAACATCACCGAGCAGGAGATGCTGGTCGACTGACCGGCGGACGGACCGCATGCCTTCCGCGCGCGATCTCGTTTCTGCTTGCATCCGTACCGTACGGTACGGTACGGATATGACGAGAGGGAAGGAGGAGCCGCCTAAGGATGCCGGTGGCCGAGGTCGTCGACGCAGAGAGCTTCAAGCCGCGGCAGCGCGACGTGCTGGAGGCCGCGCTGCGGCTCCTCGTCGAGGAGGGCGACGCGCTGACGATGAACGCCGTCGCCCGACGGGCGAGCTGCTCCAAGGAGACGCTCTACAAGTGGTTCGGCGACCGCGACGGGCTGCTTGACCGCGACGGTGCAGTGGCAGGCGTCGAAGGTCGCGGTCGCGCCGGTGGAACGAGGGCGGCTCGACGCGGCCTCGCTCAGCGAGCGGCTCAAGCAATTCGCGGTCAACTGGCTCCGGGTGATCTCGAGCGACACCTCGATCGCGCTTAACCGGATCGCCGTCAGCCATGCCGGATCGGGGAAGAGCAAGCTTGGCGCGATCGTCCTCGAAAACGGGCGTCTCGCCATGGGCCGGCGGCTGAAGCCGGTGCTGGAGGCCGGCCGCGAGCAGAAGCTTCTCGCCTTCGACGATACCGAGACCGCGTTCCGCACCTTCTTCGGGCTGGTCGCCCGGGATGTGCAGATCCGGTTGCTTCTCGGCGACCGGCTTAAGCTCAGTGTCGCCGAGATCGCCCGCGATGCGGAGCGGGCGACGCAACAGTTCCTCCTGCTTTGCGGTGCGAAAACCGCGGAGCCGGAAGCCCCTGAACTTGTCAAACGGAGAGGATGACACCCATGCGCGTCTATTACGATCGGGATGCCGATCTCAATCTGATCAAGGTCGAAGAAGGTCGCCATCGTCGGCTATGGCAGCCAGGGCCGCGCCCACGCGCTCAACCTGCGCGATTCCGGCGTCAAGGACGTGGCGATCGCGCTGAGGCCCGGCTCGGCGACGGCCAAGAAGGTCGAGGCCGACGGGCTGCAAGGTGATGACGGTGGCCGAGGCCGCCGCATGGGCCGACATGATCATGATGCTGCGCGCCGGACGAGCTGCAGGCGGACATCTGGAACGACCACATCGCCGGCAATATCCGCGACGGCGCGGCGATCGCCTTCGCCCACGGCCTCAACGTCCACTTCAACCTGATCGAGCCGAAGCAGACCATCGACGTCATCATGATCGCGCCGAAGGGGCCGGGCCATACGGTGCGCGGCGAATACCAGAAGGGCGGCGGCGTGCCGTGCCTGATGGCGATCGCACCAGGACGCCTCGGGCAACGCCCACGAGCTCGGCGCTGTCCTACGCCTGCGGCCATCGGCGGCGGCCGCTCGGGCATCATCGAGACCACCTTCCGGGAGGAGTGCGAGACCGACCTGTTCGGCGAGCAGGTGGTGCTGTGCGGCGGCCTGGTCGAGCTGATCCGCGGCGGCTTCGAGACGCTGGTCGAGGCCGGCTACGCGCCGGAGATGGCCTATTTCGAGTGCCTGCACGAGGTGAAGCTGATCGTCGACCTCATCTACGAGGGCGGCATCGCCAACATGAACTACTCGATCTCCAACACCGCCGAATTCGGCGAGTACATGTGCGGGCCGCGGATCATCACCGACGAGACGCGAGCGGAGATGCGGCGCGTGCTGAAGGACATCCAGACCGGCGCCTTCACCTCGGAATGGATGCGCGAATGCAAGGCCGGCCAGCCGAAATTCAAGGCGACCCGGCGGATGAACGACGCCCATCCGATCGAGGAGGTCGGCGAGAAGCTGCGCGCCATGATGCCGTGGATCGGCGCCAACAAGCTGGTCGACAAGGCGAAGAACTGAGCCTGGCCGGGCCGGGCGGGATACCGTCCGGCATCGACTTTCGCTGTGGAATCCGCTCCATCTGTGGGCGGACGCAGGCGAATCGGACGTCAACCCGCGAGCCCGCGTTGCCGGTCAGGGAAGGCGATCCATGCTGAGCCTCTTCGACATTGCCACGATCCTCCTCGTGCTCTCGGCCATTTTCGGTTGGGTGAACGAGCGCTTCATCGGGTTGCCGCACGTCATCGGCTTGCTGGTCATGGCGCTGGCGACGTCGATCGGCCTGATTGTCCTCGATGAGTTCATGCCGGGGCTCGGCGTCTCGCGAGTGGTCGAGGGCGCGATCAAGTCGATCGATTTCTACAATGCGCTGATGAACGGCATGCTGGCGTTTCTGCTGTTCGCCGGGGCACTGCAGGTCGATCTTGGCCGGCTTCGGGCCGAGGCGTCCGCCGTCGGGCTGATGGCGACGGTGGGCGTGGTGATCTCAACCGTGATCGTCGGCTTCGGCTTCTATGCCCTCGCCCTGATCATTGGCGTCGATCTGCCCCTCGCATGGGCGATGGTGTTCGGCGCGCTGATCTCGCCGACTGACCCGGTGGCGGTGCTGGCGCTCCTGAAGTCGGTCGATCTGCCGCAGCGGCTGGAGATCAAGATCGCCGGTGAGAGCCTGTTCAACGACGGGGTTGGCGTCGTGATCTTCACGCTGTTGATCGGCATCGCGACGCGGACCGAGCACCTGACTGTCCTCAATGTCGGCGAGGCCTTCCTGATGGAGGCCGTCGGCGGCGCGGTTCTCGGCCTGGTCGTTGGCCTCATCACGGTTCGGGCCATGGAGGCGGTCGATCACTACCCGGTCGAGATCCTGATCACGCTGGGGCTGGTGACGGGGCTCTACGCGCTCGCTCTCAGACTGCACATGTCCGGGCCGATCGCCGTCGTGGTCACGGGGATCCTGGTCGGCAACCGCGGGGTGCGCACTGCGATGAGCGAGACTACCCGCGAGCATCTCTTCCAATTCTGGGAAATCATCGACGAGCTATTGAACTCGGTGCTTTTCCTGCTGATCGGGCTCGAAGTCCTGGTGGTCTCCGTCGATCCGTCGCTCGCGGTGCTGGCCGCCGCAACAATTCCGCTTGTGCTTGCCGCCCGCTTCGTTTCGGTGTCGGCGCCGTTGACGCTGCTCTCGCTTCACCACACCTTCACGCGCGGGTCGATTCCGATCCTCACTTGGGGCGGGGTGCGCGGCGGCATTTCCGTGGCGCTGGCGCTTGCGGTGCAGACCATGAATTTTCGCGAGCCGATCCTGATCGCCACCTATGCGGTGGTCGTCTTCTCCATCGTCGTGCAGGGGCTGACGATCACGCCACTGGTTCGCCGCCTTATCAGGGAAGGTGCGGAGCCGTAGTCCGGCTCCGCGCCGCGGTGACTCTCGCCGTCCTCAGTAGGGGCTAATGCAGCGGTGAGGATAGCCGTCGTAGCCCATGAACGTGTCCGTCGCCACGTTGTAGGAGCGGTAGGTGGCGCGGCAATAGTCGACATGCGCCTGGTTCCAGGCGGTTGCGGGGTAGGTGTAGACCGGCGGTGGCGGGTAGTAGACCGCAGGCGGTGGATAGTACGCGCGTACCGGCGGATAATGGGGACGCACCGGCGGATAATACGCACGCGCCGGCGGATAGTAGGGGCGCGGGGTCGCGACGATCGCGCCCACGCCGAGCCCGACAAGGGCGCCCGCGGCGAAGCCGACTCCCGGACCGGGCTTCCATCCGCCATTGCCATGACTCTTATGGTAGCCGCGTGGCGGACCCTTCCAGTCCGCCGAAGCCGTGGTCATTGAAGCGGAAATCGAGGCAACGCCGATCAGGGCGGCCAGCGCCGCCGTTGCAAGCTTACTCATGATGTTCTCCGGGGATACGCAAGCCGTTTACGCGGGGCAAGGAGTTCCCCCTTCCTGCCCGTTGGGGGAGGGATAGCGGCTCCTTGATGAACGGATGCTGAACGGTCCGCGGGCCGGGCCCCGACGCTGCGTGGGGCCGTTTCCAGCGCCGCCTTGGCACGGCTCGAGGCCAGGGTGACCGAGGCAGTTTCGTTGCCGGCTTGACGCCTTGGGCGGGAGCCACCAAAAGCATCCGAAATCCTCTCCCCGGAGTCATCCCCTCATGTCTCGCCGCTTCGCCATCCTGGACGTCTTCACCGATCGTCCGTTTGCCGGCAATCCGCTTGCCGTGGTGCTCGACGGAAGCGGGCTGGACGATGCGCGGATGCAGGCGATCGCGGCCGAATTCAACCTTTCGGAGACCGTTTTCGCGCTGCCCCCGGACAACAGCCATCACAGTGCCGGCATCCGCATCTTCACGCCGGCACGGGAACTTCCCTTCGCCGGTCATCCGACCGTCGGCACGGCCGTGGCGCTCGGGCTCGAAACCGCACACAGGAACCCGGCCAACCACGAAATGGTGCTGGTGCTCGAGGAGAAGGTCGGCCCGGTCCGTTGCGGGGTCACGATCAAGACCGAAGCCGGTGGACACGCGGTCTTCGACCTGCCGCGATTGCCGACAGCGGCCGGCGATCCCAGCAACCGGGAGGCGGCGGCGCTGGCGCTCGGCGTTCTGCCGGCCGAGATTGGCTTCGAGAACCATCTGCCGACCGCCTTCGACGCTGGCGCGCCTTACGCCTTCGTGCCGGTTCGCGACCTTGATGCGATCGAGCGGGCCCGGCCGCATCCACAGCATTTTGGCAAGGCATTCGGCGCGCTGACGGGAGCCTATGTGTATACCCGCGAGACGGTCGGCTCGGCTGCCGATCTCCATGCGCGAATGTTCGCGCAGGCATCCGGCATCGTCGAGGAACCCGCCACCGGCGAGGCGGTCGCCGCGCTGGCCGGCGTCATCGCCCGCTTCGACCAGCCGCCCGGCGGCAGCCACCACTATCTCGTTGAGCAGGGGTTCGAGATGGGCCGGCCGAGTCTGATCGGGCTCGAGGTCGATATGGACGACGGGGCGGTGGCGGCGGCGCGGATCAGCGGCGACGCTGTGGTGGTGGGCGAAGGCACTCTGGCGGTCTGACCGCCTTCCTACACCGGAATCATGCTAGATTAAGCCAATATTGGCCGTTCGGTCGGGGGGAAATCGATGACGTGGCTGAACCATATCCTGCTTTTTCTGCATCTCGTCGGATTGGTGATGGGGGCCGGACCGGGGATCGCCAACATGGTGATCATGCGCACGGCGGCGACCGCAGCACCCGACGGCGCCGCCGCGCTGCGCCGGGTGCCACCCATCCTGGTCAACGTCTCCACCGCCGGCGTCGTGGTCCTGTGGATCACCGGCCTGATCATGGTGTGGACCGCCTATGGCGGACCGGGCAACTTGCTGTGGGCGTTCTGGGTCAAGATCGTTTTCGTCATCATTCTCACAGCGGTCGTCATCGCCATGCAGATGACGCTGGCCCAGATCCGCAAGACCGGCAACATGGCGCTCGCCGCGCGGATGCCGAAGCTCGGGCCGATGGCCGGGCTGTCCGCATTGCTGGCGGTGTTCTTTGCGGTGGTGGCCTTCCAATAGGGGAGGCGCCGTACCAGATTGGGCTTGCCGATGGGCGGCCGGATTGGCTAAGAATGCCGGTGCCCGTGGGAAAACCGGAGCTTAACCTCTCCGGACCATGATCTCGGGGCACCGATGGGAGCTTTTATGATCGCTTGCGATCCTTTCCGCGCATCGCCGCCGGCATTTGCCGAGGACGGCCGGATTGCGCGCGGCTCCCTCCTTCTTCTCGGCCTCCTCCTTAGACGCCCCTGAGCGTCGACTGTCCGGTCGCGGGCGGGCTCTCAGGGGAAGCGTCGACAAACGAATATCCCATGATCGTCCGCATCAGGACCTGATTGCGGGCAAGGTTTCGAGAAGGAACATGTTCCATGAGCACCAATGAGCCGGCGGCCGCCAAACGGGAACAGGTCGTCATCTTCGACACGACGTTGCGCGACGGCGAGCAATCGCCCGGCGCCTCGATGACGCTGGACGAGAAGCTGCAGGTCGCCGAGCTCCTCGACGAGATGGGCGTCGACATCATCGAGGCGGGCTTCCCGATCGCCTCGAACGGGGATTTCGAGGCGGTCAGCGAGATCGCCAAGCGAGTGAAGCGGGCGGTCGTCTGCGGCCTGGCGCGGGCCGGCCAAGCGGACATCGATCGTGCTGCCGAGGCCCTCAAGCATGCCGAGCGCCGGCGCATCCACACCTTCATCGGTACATCGCCGCTGCACCGGCAGTTCCAGCTGCAGCTCAACCAGGACCAGGTGTATGAGCGGGTGGTCTCTTCGGTGACGCGGGCGCGCAACCACACCGACGACGTCGAATGGTCGCCGATGGACGCGACCCGCACCGAGCACGATTTCCTCTGCCGGACGGTCGAGGCGGCGATCAAATGTGGCGCGACGACGATCAACATCCCCGACACGGTCGGCTATGCCACGCCCGGCGAGTTCCGCGATCTGATCACGATGCTGATCGAGCGCGTACCGGGCGCCGACACGGTGGTGTTCTCGACCCATTGCCACAACGACCTCGGCCTGGCGGTGGCGAATTCGCTGGAAGGCGTGGCCGGCGGCGCCCGGCAGGTCGAATGCTCGATCAACGGCCTCGGCGAGCGGGCAGGCAACGCTGCGCTCGAGGAGATCGTCATGGCGATCAAGACGCGCGGGGACATCCTGCCCTATTACACCAACATCGATACCACCTACCTGGTGCGGGCGTCGAAGCTGGTGTCGGCGGTGTCGGCCTTCCCGGTGCAGTATAACAAGGCGATCGTCGGCAAGAACGCCTTCGCCCACGAATCGGGCATCCATCAGGACGGCGTCCTGAAGAACGCCCAGACCTACGAGATCATGACGCCGGAGTCGGTCGGGCTGAAGTCGAGCTCGCTGGTGATGGGTAAGCATTCCGGCCGGCATGCCTTCCGCGAGAAGCTAGCCGAACTCGGCTTCGAACTCGGCGACAACGCCTTCGAGGACGCCTTCCGCCGCTTCAAGGACCTGGCCGACCGCAAGAAGCATGTTTTCGACGAAGACATCACCGCACTGGTCGAGGACGAGATGGCGCAGGCGAGCGAGGCAATCCGCCTGGTGGCGCTCACCGTGATCGCCGGTACCGGCGGCCCGCAGAAGGCGATCGTCACCCTCGACGTCGACGGCCAGCACGTCACCAAGGAAGCGGTGGGCGACGGGCCGGTCGATGCGATGTTCAAGGCGATCCGATCGATCGCTCCGCACGAGGCGACCTTGCAGCTCTACCAGGTCGGCGCCGTCACCGAGGATTCCGACGCCCAGGCGGAGGTCTCGGTCCGGCTCGGCGAGGGCGAGAAGATCGTGACGGGCCGCGGCGCCGACACCGACACCATGGTGGCGTCGGCCAAGGCCTACGTTTCGGCGGTCAACAAGCTGGTCACCCGCCGGGCGAAGTCGAAGCCGGCCGAGTTGAAGGCCGTCTAGGCCATCACCGTCATCAGCCGGAGCCCGGGCATTTTGTCGTTTCGGGCTCCAGGCGCGACCGTTGATAGCGGACGCTTGCTTGCGGCGGTTGTCTAGTTGGCGCCGCCCGGGGATGCCTCCGGCGGCACCGCCTCGTTTGGCTGCGGCAGCGGCGCCGGGGTGCCGGGGCCCGCCATGTGCAGCACCCGCTGGGGGAAGGGGATGGTGATGCCGGCGGCCTCCAGGTCGCGCTTGCCGAACTGGGTGAGATCCCAGCGAACGTCCCAGAACGTCGCCGTGGTCGCCCACGCCCGCAGTTGCAGGACGATCGAACTGTCGCCAAGGGACAGCGGCACCACCACCGGCGGCGGGTCCTTCAGCACGCCGGAATGCTTGGCGGCGGTCTGGACAAGGACGCGGCGGCCCTCGGCGATATCGTCCTCGTAGCTGATGCCGAACTCGAGCAGGATCAGCCGGGTCGGGTTGCGGGTGTAATTGGTCAGCGTGACGTTCCACAGCCCCGAATTGGGGACGAACTTGTAGATGCCGTCCCAGGTGCGGATCTGGGTGTGAAACAAGCTGATCTCCTCGACGGTCCCCGCGACATTGCTGGTTTCGATGTAGTCGCCGATGCCGAAGGGGCGCAGCCACAGGAGCATCATGCCGGCCGCGATGTTGGCCAGCGTTCCCTGCAGCGCGAGGCCGATGGCGAGGCCGGCGGCGCCAAGCGCGGCAAGTACCGAGGTGGTCTGTACGCCGAGCTGGCCAAGGGCGGCGACGATCACCAGAATGAGGATGGCATAGCGGACGATGGCGCCCAGCACGGGCGACAGGGTCTGGTCTATCTTGTCGGTGCGCCTGGCGACGCCCCTGACAGCTCGGCCTGCCCATCCGGCAAGAATCCAGCCGACGATGACGATCAGCAGAGCCGAGACGAGGTGGGGGATGAAGTCGATGGCCCACGTCCACAGGGCGCTGGCGGCCACCCCGACATCCTTGGGAATCTGTACGGGATCCATCGCACAAGACTAGAGGAGCGGGACCACGCGACGCAAGCCGATCGGCCGGGAAGGTCAGTTGATGAACTTCGGCATTAGCAGCTTGGGAAGCCACAGCGTCAGCTCGGGCAGGAAGATCACCAGAGCGAGGATCGCCAGCATCGGCGCAAGGATGATGCCGACATCGCGCAGCGCCTGCTTCACGGTGATCTGGCCGATGGCGCAGGAGATCAGGAGGCACAGTCCGTAGGGTGGCGTGACGAGGCCGAAGGCAAGGCTGATGATCCCGATGATGGCGAAGTGGATCGGGTGCATGCCGACGGCCTGGGTGACCGGAAACAGGACGGTGCCGAGAATGATGATCGCGGGAATCGCGTCGATGAAGCAGCCGATGACCAGAAACGACGACCGCGACGGCAATCCCCATTCCGGAAACGCCGAGGCGCAGCGTCTCGACATAGGCGACGAGGGCGGCGGGGATCTTGAAGTAGGCGAGGATCCAGCCGAAGGCGCGAGGCGGTGCCGATGCAGAACAGCGAGATCGCGGCGAAGCGCGCCGGTGTCGTAGAGCACGTGGGCGAGCTTGCCGAGGCCGACGGTGCGGTAGACGAGCGATGCCGAGGAACAGCGAGTAGACGACGGCGACGACCGATGCCTCGGTGGGCGTGAAGAGGCCGCCGACGATGCCGCCGACGATGATGACCGGCGTCATCAGCGCCAGCGATGGCGCCCGACCGCCGAGCGGGCCAGCTCGATCAGCGTCGCGCGTTCATAGACGGGATGCCGTGGCGGCTGGGCGATAGACGTAGACCGTCGCCATCTGCGAGCCGGCGATCAGGATGCCGGGAATGACGCCGGCGAGGAACAGGCCGCCGATCGAGACCGACATCAGCCCGCCCCAGACGACCATCAGGATCGAGGGCGGGATGATCACGCCCATCACGCGACGAGCAGGCGGTGATGGCGACCGCGAAGGAGGACGAGAAGCCCTCCTTCTTCATCTGCGGGATCAGGAGCGAGCCGATGCCGGCGGCGTCGGCCGTCGACGAGCCGGAGATGCCGGCGAAGAGCATGGAGACCACGACGTTGACGTGGCCGAGCCCGCCCGGCAGGTGGCCCGACCAGCGCCCGCGCCAGCCGGATGAGGCGGTCGGTGATGCCGGCCGACGTTCATCAGGTTGGCGGCGAGCAGGAAGAACGGCACCGCCAGCAGGACGAAGGAGTTGTAGGACTTGAACATCTCGCTGCAGGAGCAGGACCGGCGTCAGCCGCGGTTCGATGAAGAAGACCGGCATGCAGGCGAGCGCCAGCGCGAAGGCGACGGGGACGCGCAGGATGATGAAGGACGAAGAAAGGTGCCGAACAGGAGGGCGAGCGCACCGAATCCCGGCGTCATGGCGCCTCTCCGCGACTTGTGTCGCGACACTCGCCGACGATCTTCTCGATCGCATGAAGAGCGTCCAGGTGAGCGCCGGAGAGCGGCCAGGCGATGAAGATCGTAGTTCATCGGCAGTTCGGCGATCTCCGATGTCTGGAACCAGCCGAAGTCGAGGAACGTCCAGCCGTAGATCAGAGGAAGATCAGCGCCGACCGGCGAGGATCGTCAGATGGACGAAGAGCCGTTGACGCCGCCTCGACCTTGGGATTGCGCGCTGTGCGGCAGCACGTCGACATCGAAATGGGTGCCGTCGCGCACGGCGATCATGGCGCCGATCATGATGATCCAGACGAAGCAGAAGCGGGCGATCTCCTCGGTCCAGATGTAGCGGGGGATGATCCGGTGTAGCGGCGAGAGGATCTGCATCGTCGACCGGCACGATCAGGCCGGCCATCAGCAGGGTCAGCAGGACCTTCAGACAGACGGATACGTCAGGATTCGAGGTCATCGGACGTTCGTGCAATGGCCCCCCTGCTGCGCGGCAGGTCGATGCGAGGATCGGCGGCGCCGCCGTCGACGGTGCGCCGACTCGGCGCTGACGGCGTTCGTCGAGCTACTGGATGGCCTGGATGTCCTCCAGAACCTCGACCGGCGCCGAGCTCGTCGGCATAGGCCTTGAGCACGGGGTCGGCCAGTTCCAGCATCTTGTCGCGGTCGTTGAACTCGATCGGTCTTCAGCCAGCCCTTGTCCTCCATGGCCTTGAGCTTGGCCGCGTCCTCGCCGATCTCGATGTCGCGGCCGTACTTGCCGGCCTCGGCTTGCCGGCGGTGACGATGCACTCCTGCAGCTTCGGCGGCAGGCGCTGCGAAGGTCTTGTTGGAGAAGACAGAGCGGGCGCACGGTGATCGCATGCTGGGTCAGCGACGACATAGGGGCCGACCTCGTAGAACTTCATCTGCTCGATGCCCGCCGCCTCGTTCTCGGCCGCCTCGATCACGCCGGTCTGGATGGCGTTGTAGACCTCGTCATAGGCGATGACGGTCGGCGCCGCGCCGATGGCCTCGAAGACGCGGGTCCAGATCGGCGCGCCCTGCATGCGGATCGGCAGGTCCTTCAGCTCGTCCATGTTGTGGATCGGCTTGTTGGCGAAGACGTTGCCGCGTTCCGCCGCCGGCATAGCCGAGGAGCCGGACGTCGGCCTTCTTGAGGATGTCGTCGGCCACCGGCTTCGAGCGCGTCCTGCCTCGAGCACCTTGCGCCAGTGATCCACGTCCCGGAACAGGAACGGCATGTCCATCAGCGGGGCCATCTTGCGAGAAGGTCGACATGTGCGCCGGCGAGACGACCGCATAGTCGACCGAGATGCCCTGGCTCATGTAGGCGAAGTAGTCCTTCTCGAGGCCGAGCTCGGAGTTGAGGTGCAGCTCGAACTCGACCGGCTCGTCGGTGTAGCACGGCCTTCACCAGCTCCTCGAACTTGCGCATGGTCTTGGTGAAGGCGTGGTTCTCGTCGAACTGGCTGGCGCCGACCAGCTTGATTTCGGCGCTGGCGGGCGTCGCCGCTCCGGCAACGACAAGACCGGTCAGCCCGGCGGCCGCAAGGGCGAGCCCGCCGCGGAACAAGCCTTTGGATACGTGACGATGGCCTGACATGAACTTCCTCCCTCTTTTAGTTGTAGGACGACTTTATTGAGTTCTGCCGGTCGAGGGAAGTGCATTGCGCACTTCACCAACAGATCGATGCGTTTCTTTTTAGAACGAAAGCCTTGCCGCGCGGGATGCTGCCCAAGTCCGGTCGTTTGACGCGGGCGAGAGGGCAAGTTCCTGTGGGGCTATTGGATTGCCAAGCGGCGGGGCGAAATGCTCAGCGTCCAGGTTCAAGCGCGGCGTCAGTCCTCGACGTCGGTGATCGGCCGGTCGTTGCCGCTCGCGACTTCTTCATGCCAGCGACCGTCCGCATCCTCCCAGGAAATGCCGGTCGTCTCGCCGGGCCGTTGCTGCTCCATGGCCGCACGCTTGGCGGCGTACAAGGCCTCGTCGTGGGTAGCGAAGGTCTCGGAAAAGACGTCACCCAACTTGTACGCCCATCCGCCATCATGCTCGACGATCACGTAGGTGACCTTGGTCATGAACATCTCCCCGACGTTCTGGAGGCGCCGATCAGCCAGGCAAGGGTAGATTGGCCCCGGTCGCCTGTCCACCACGGGGAACCGGATCGGCCGCCACCGACAGGCCCGCCGTCTCGTGCGCTTCACGGATGATCTCGCGCAAGAGCGGAAAGACCCGCTTCATCTCGCTCTCGGCGACGCCCGCATACCCCATCAGGAGCCCGCTCATGGTGGGCTTGCCGGAAAAGTAGAGCGACAGGGGCGCCAGGTTCACGCCCGCGGATTTGGCGAGTTCGACGACGTCGCGGTCGTTGATCGGCGTCTTGAACAGGGCGGCGAGCTGGATGCCGGTCCGGCCGTCGATGGGATCGAGCCAGGCGCCGAGATTTTCGTCGAGCAGTTTCAGGAAGAGGGCGCGGCGGCGACTGTACAGGCGCCGCATCCGGTTGAGGTGGCGGAAGAAGTAGCCCTGGTCGATGAAATCGGCGAGCGCCGCCTGGAGGACGAGCGGGGCAAACTGGCCGGTGAGGTTGATCGCCGGCTTGATCAGGTCGGCGAGGTCGGCGGGCAGGACGATGAAGCCGAGCCGCATGGCGGGAAACAGCGTCTTGGCGAACGTGCCCACATAGATGACGCGGAACTTGTCGGTGAGTCCCTGCATGGAGGGCAGCGGCTGTCCACGGAAGGTGTACTCGCCGTCGAAGTCGTCCTCGATGATCCAGGCATCCGCCGCCCGCGCGACGTCGAGCACGGCGAGCCGCTGCTCGAGCGGCATCGTGATGCCGAGCGGATGCTGGCACGACGGGGTGAGGTAGATGAGGCGGGGGGCTGGATGGCCTTCGGTCGGTACCTGCCAGCCGTCGCGGTTGACGGCCAGCGGCCAAAGCCTGGCGCCGGCGCCGAGGAAGGCGCCGCGGGCGCCGAGATAGCCCGGCTCCTCCATCCACACAGTGTCGCCGTCACCGACGAGCAGGCGGGCGAGGAGGTCGAGCGCCGCCTGGCCGCCGGTGGTGACGACGATCTGTTCCGGCGAGCAGCGGACCCGCCGCATGGCGGTGAGGAAACTGGCAATGACCTCACGCAGCTCCGGATGGCCTGAGATGTAGTGGTAGCCGAACAGGTCCTCGCCGCCGAAGCGGGCGCGCCGCGACAGAAGCCGGCTCCAGGTTTTGAACGGAAACTCGGCGAGTTCCGGCGTGCCGGGGTGGAAGGCGGTGCGCCCGGGAAAGGTTCTGACGCGCGGTTGCGAAATCATCAGCCGTCCCCGCGCCGACAGATCGGCCACGCGGTTCCTGCCGGAGGCGCCCGCTGGCTGGCGCACGGCCGCGGCCAGCGCGACGTGAGTGCCGGAGCCGCGTCGGCTTTCGAGCAGTCCCTCGGCGGCCAGCTGATCGAGCGCCGTGATCACCGTGTTGCGGGAGATCGCCAGTTCACCGGCGAAGGCCCGGATCGACGGAAGGCGGGAGCCGGCCGGAATCGCGCCTTCCAAGATCAGCTCCCGCAACTGGTCGCAAAGCTGCCGGTGCAGCGGGGCGGTTGCCTGCGGCTTCAGGGTGACGAGGTCGAGGGGGTAGCTGAGCTGCGTAGGAATTGTACCCATCTGATTCTTGGGAAAATGGCCCTGTCGGTGGGGACAACGTTAGCCGTAGCCTGACTGCAAGGAAAGAGCGGACAAGGATCGGGGGACTTCCTTGGCAAATCGCGAGGTTCGTTTTGCGCTGATTGGCGCGGGGTTCATCGGCCGTATCCACGGCCTTGCCCTGCAGGCGGTGAACCGCGTTTTCGCCGATGGGCCGAAGGCGGTCTCAACCATTCTCGTCGACAAGGACGCGGTCCTGGCGGAGCGCCAGGCCGCCCAGCTCGGCTTCGCCGAATGGAGCACCGACTGGGAAGCGGCCCTCGACAAGGTCGACGCTGTCATCATCGCCGTGCCGAGCTTCATGCATCGTGACATCGCCCTCCGCGCCATTGCCGGCGGCAAGCATGTGCTGTGCGAGAAGCCGGTCGGCCGGTCGGTTGCGGAAGCCGAGGAAATCGCCGAGGCCGCGGCACGCGCCGGGATCAGCAACGGCGTCGGCTTCACTTATCTGCGGGCGCCGCTCGTGCGCCATGCCGCGACAATCGTCGAATCGGGTCTGCTTGGCCGGCCGGTGAGCTTTCGCGGCTGGCATGCGGAGGACTATCTCGCCGATCCCGATGCCCCGTTCTCATGGCGGCTCGACGCGAGCCTCGCCGGGCGGTGCGGGGCGCTCGGCGACCTCGGCTGGCACATCCTCTCGATCGCCCGGCGGCTTTGCGGACCGATCAAGTCTCTCAACGGCCTTGTCGAGACCCGCTACGCCGAGCGTCGGACCGGGATCGCCGGAGAGCCGCCCCGTGCCGTCGACAACGAGGACTGGGCCGGCCTGCTCGTCCGCTTCGCCGGCGGCGCGGTCGGCAACATCGAGGCGAGCCGGGTGGCGCACGGCCGCAAGATGGACATCGGGTTTGAGTTGATCTGCGAACGCGGCAGCGTCGCTTTCCACGGCGAGCGTGCCAACGAACTGCGGCTCTATCGTCATGGCGAGTCGGCGGGACAGCAGGGATTCAAGACCGTCCGCATCGACGGTGCCCATCCCGACTACGGGGCTTTCATCCCGGCGCCGGCCCACGGCCTCGGCTTTAACGACCTCAAGACCATCGAGCTCCACGAGTTCCTGCTGGCGATCGCTGCCGGACGCAATTTGGCGCCAGACCTCGACGAGGCGTGCCGCATCGCCCGGGTCTGCGAAGGCGTTCTCGAGTTCCTCCGCCGGTGGCAGCCGCCTCGACAATCCCGAGGCGGCCCGCCGGGCGACTTCACAGAAGGATGCAGTGCTCGCATGACCGTGCAGGATCGGGATCAATCCCATCACCTGGACCAACGACGATTTCCCCGAGCTTGGCGGCGACACGCCGCTGGAGACCTGCCTGGCCGAGACCCGCGAGGCGGGCTATCTCGGCACCGAGCTTGGCGCCAAGTTTCCGCGCGAATCGGCGGTGCTCGGGGAGCTCCTCGAACGCTTCGACCTTGCCCTCGTCGCCGGCTGGTGGGACGGGCGCATCCTCGAACGCGAGGTGGAGGCCGAATACGAGGCGATCCTGCCGCATCTCACCCTCCATCGCGACCTCGGCGCAACCCACGTCGTCTATGCCGACACCTCGCGCGGACGGCACGACGCCATCTGGCGTCCGATCTCCGAGCGGCCGCGGCTTGCCGACGAGGATTGGCCGGCCTACGGTCGCAAGCTCACCGAGCTTGCGGAGCGCATGGCCGAATTCGGCGTTGGCATGGCTTTCCACCATCACATGGGAACCATCGTCGAGACGGATGAGGAAACCGGGCGGCTGATGTCGGTGACCGGCAAGGCGGTGGGTCTGCTTTACGACACCGGACACTGCTCGTTCTCGGGCGGCAATCCGGTCAGTCTGCTGACGCGCAATCTCGACCGCATCGTGCATGTGCATTGCAAGGATGTGCGGGCGGACAAGCTTGCCCGGGCGCGCCGTGAGGACGTCAGTTTCATGGATGCGGTGCTCGACGGCATCTTCACCGTGCCGGGTGACGGCAGCGTCGACTATCCGACCATTTTGAAGCGGCTCGCCGATGCCGGCTATGAAGGGTGGCTGGTGGTCGAGGCCGAGCAGGACCCGCGCAAGGCCCACCCGCTCACCTATGCGCGGATGGGCTACGACAATCTCCTTCGCATGGCGCGGGAGGCGGGCTTCACAGTCGAGACCCGGGAGACGGCGGCATGACGGCGGCTGAGGCAGGCCGATGAGGGATCGCATCCGCATCGGTGTCGTCGGGGCGGGGCTGATCGCCCAGTGGGAGCACATCCCGAACCTGTTGCGGCTGTCCGACCGCTTCGTGCTCGTCGGGGTGGCCGAGCCGTCGGCCAGCGCACGCGACTTCGTCTCGCGGCATTTCGGGGTGCGGACCTTCCCCGACAGCGACGCGCTCCTCGCCGAGCCGCTCGATGCCGTCCTCATCGCCTCGCCGGATTTCACCCATGTCGACGAGATCCTCAAGGCGCTGTCGAGGCGCCTGCACGTCTTCTGCGAGAAGCCGCTCTGCTACGGGCCGGCCCAGGCCGATGCGATCATCGCCGCGCGCAAGGATGCCGGCACGGTGGTCCAAGTCGGATACATGAAGCGCTACGACCCGGCCTACGAAGCGTGTCTCGAGCTGTTGCCGGACAGCGCGGCGAAGCTCAGCTACGTCTCGGTCGAGGTCAACGACCCGGATTCGTGGCCTTATGTCGAGGTCCATCCGTGCGCCCTGGTCAACGACCTGCCCGAGGCGATGCTGGCCGCCGGAAGGGCGGCGAAGGCGCGGCAGATCGCCGAGGCGCTCGGCTTCGAGGCGACGCCGGATATCCAGCGCGGGTTCGGCGACCGCTACTGCTCGAGCCTGGTGCACGACGTCAACGCGACGAGCGGACTGCTCGATCGCCTCGGCGTCCCGGACGGCGAGATCGTCGGCGCCGATTTCTTTGCCGACGGACGCGGCGGCCTCGGCACGGTGCGGCTGCTCGGCGGACAGGCCGACTGGCAGATGACCCATCTCGTCGTGCCGGCCGTGGCCGATTACGGCGAGCGGATCGCGCTCTATTTCGAGGACCGGATCATCGAGCTGATGTTCCCGTCTCCATACCTCAATCATTTTCCGACCCGGCTGACGGTGCGCCAGTCGGACGGCCGACGCCTCGAGACGCGAGAGATCCGTCCCGACTACGGCGAGGCCTTCGTGCGCGAGCTGGAGGCGTTCTGGTCATCCATCGCGACGGGAGCGCCGGTCAGAAACACGGTAGAACAAGCAAAACGGGATCAGACGCTTCTGCGCGACATGGCGCGGTACGTGGCCAATCGCGGCACGTCGGCGGAAGGGAAGGGGAAAGGCGGCAGGGAAGCCAGCGCGCAGTCGGCTGGCAGTGCGGTCGCCTGAACGCCTCGGGAGAGGGGCGAGACTGCAACCGGTGAACCTGATCAGGAGGGAGAAAACCATGAAATCGATTTTGAGTACTGCATTGGGCGCGGTTGCCGCGCTCGGTTTCGCCTTTGGCGCCCACGCCGACGGCTTGAAGGATATGAAGGACGTCCATATTTCCTTCGTCGTGCACGGCTCCGCGTCCGACCTTTACTGGTCGATCGTCAAGCGCGGTGTGGAAGACGCGCAGAAGCTGACCGGCGCGAAGATCGACTACTACAACCCGCAGGTCTTCGACGTGGTTGAGCAGGCCCGCCTGCTCGACGCGGCCATCGCTGCGAAGCCGGACGGCATTGCCGTCTCCATCGCTGACGCCGACGCGATGCGCGACGGGGTCACCAAGGCGGTCGCCGCCGGCATTCCGGTCGTGGTCCTGGATTCCGGTGAGGACCCTGGCTACGAAATGGGCGCCAGCGGCTATGTCGGCACCGTCTCGGAATACGACTCGGGCGTCAGGGCCGGAAAGCTGCTCGCCAAGGACGGCCTCCTCAAGGTCGTCTGCATCAACCACGAGGTCGGCAATGTCAGCCTCGACCAGCGCTGCGAAGGCCTGAACGACGGCTTGAAGCCTTCGGGCGGCGGCACCGAGGTGGTCGCGGTCACCAAGGATCCGGCGGACATCCAGCGGCGCACCGAGGCCTATCTGTCCTCGCATCCGGACACCCAGGCTGTGTTCGCCATGGGCGCTGATGCAGCCAACCCGCTGATCGAGTTGTTCCACAAGAAGGAGCTGTTCGGGAAGGTCGCGCTCGATACTTTCGATATCAGCCCCGAAGTGCTCAACTCGATCATTGCCGGCGAGATGGGCTTCGGCATGGACGCCCAGCAATACCTGATGGGCTACCTGCCGGCGATCTATCTGATCCAGAACGCGGTCAACGGTATCATGCCGATCAACAGCACCTACACCGGGCCGCTGTTCGTCGACACGCCGGAGAAGGCAAAGGCGATCCTTACGCTTGCCAAGCAGGGCATTCGCTGAACGTCGAGGACTCGAGAAAGGAGGCCGCCCTGGCGGCCCCCCCTTCTCTCCCGCCAACCAAAAAGCAGATTGAATTTCCAAGCTTAGGGCATAAGCATGGGCGCCATGGATAGGCAAGCGGCTGTATCAGCGACCGGTGACGCGGCAACGGCGGGGTTCAGTTCCAAACGTCGGGGGGCAGTCGACGAGCGCCTCGTCAAGACCAACTGGCTGACGCGGAATCTGAGGCGGCCCGAGGCGGGGGCGGCGAGCGGCCTCGTCGCTACGGTCATTATCTTCGCACTGCTTCCCGGAGCCGGCTCTCTCTATTCGCTAGAAGGCGCGATGACGTTCCTCACGTTGTCGGCAGAGCTCAGCATCATCGCCACCGCGGCCGCGCTGCTCATCATCGCCGGAGAATTCGATCTCTCGGTCGGCTCGATGATCGGATTCGCCGGCGTGGTCATTGGGTTGACCGTGCGCAGCCTCGGCTTCCCGCTGTGGGGCGGCGTTCTCTCGGCCTTCGCGGCGGCGATCGTGGTCGGTTACTTCAACGGCCTGATCGTGGTCCGCACGCGGCTGCCGTCGTTCATCGTCACGCTCGCGTCGCTGTACATCCTGCGTGGCCTGACGATCGCGGTAACGCGCGCCGTCACAGGGCGCACGCAGATCCCCTACATCCTCGACGGTATCCCGGACCCCGGCACCGCGTCGATTTTCAACGGCAACGTGCTGACCGGGTTCTTCCAGTGGATGGCCAACCAGGGCTGGATCGCGATCCGCAGCGACGGGACGCCCTTTGTTCCCGGCATACCGATGTCGATTGTCTGGGCGATCGGCGTCGCGGTCGTCGCCAGCTACGTGCTTACCCAGACCCGGTTCGGCAACTGGATCTATGCCTCGGGCGGCGACGCAGACGTGGCGCGCAATGTCGGCGTTCCGGTGTCGCGGGTGAAGATCACCCTGTTCATCTGCACCGCCTGCGCGGCGACGCTGCTCGCCACCATCCAGGTGACCGAGGCCGGTTCGGCCGATACGCTGCGCGGCCTGCTCAAGGAATTCGAGGCGATCATCGCGGCGGTGATCGGCGGCGTGCTTCTCACCGGCGGCTACGGCACGGTGATCGGTGCCATGTTCGGCGCCCTGATCTTCGGGTCTGGTGCAGATGGGCATCTTCTTCACCGGGATCGACACCGACTGGTTCAAGGTCTTCCTCGGCATCGTCATCCTGATCGCCGTCCTGGTGAACAACTACATCCGCGCCAAGGCGCTCGGCGAAGGGAACGGCCGATGACAACTCCTGCCATGGAACTGCGCGGCGTCACCAAGCGCTTCGGCTCGGTGATCGCGCTCCGCGACGTCGATATCCAGCGTGCAGCCCGGCGAGGTGCATTGCCTTCTTGGCGATAACGGCGCCGGAAAGTCGACGCTGATCAAGATCCTCTCCGGCGTCCATCAGCCGACCAAGGGCGAAATCCTGCTCGACGGCAATCCGGTCCGGTTCCGTGGTCCGCGGGACGCCCAGGAGCGCGGCATCGCGACCGTGTTCCAGGACCTCGGCATGATTCCACTGATGAGCATCTCCCGGAATTTCTTTCTCGGTCGCGAGCCTCTTCGCGGATTCTTCCCCTTCGTGCGGATGGACAAGGACCGGGCCAACATCATCGCCCGGAAGGCGATGGCCGACATTGGTATTGATATCCGCGATCCCACCCAGGCGGTGGGCACGCTTTCCGGCGGCGAGCGGCAGTCGGTGGCGATCGCCCGCGCCATCCACTTCGGGGCCAAGGTGCTCATCCTCGACGAACCCACTTCGGCGCTCGGCGTCCACCAGGCGGCGATGGTGCTCAAGTTCGTCATCGAGGCACGGCTTCGCGGTCTCGCGGTGATCTTCATCAGTCACAACATCCACCACGCCTACCCGGTCGGCGACGTCTTCACGCTGCTCAACCGCGGTCAGAACCAGGGCACCTACCGCAAGACGGAGATATCGCGCGAAGAGGTCATGCGGATCATGTCCGGCGGCGAGGATCTGCAGTCGCTCGAAGCGGAGATCGAGGCGCTGCTTGCCGTTATCGCCGAAAGCGAGAAGGGGGCCGCCGCGACGCCAGCCAGCCCGTCGGCGGAGAGCCGCGCCTGACGAAGGCGGGGTTCAGGCCGAGCGAGCCAGAGACCCGTAGAGGTCGGCGTAGCGCTTCGCGCTTCGCGCCCAGGATACATCGGTCTTCATGCCGTTCCGCTGCAGGCGCTGCCAGGTCTTCCGGTCGTCGTAGAGGGTGATGGCGCGCAGCAGGGCGCCGGCGAGCCCGCTCCTGTCGACCGGAAAGAACTGCACACCGGTGGCGACGCCGGCATCGAGGGCCGCGACGTTGGCGTCGATAATGGTGTCGGCGAGTCCGCCGACCCGTGCGACCACCGGCACGCAGCCGTAGCGCAACCCGTAGAACTGGGTGAGCCCGCACGGCTCAAAGCGCGACGGGATGACGATGGCGTCGGCACCACCCTGAAGGAGATGAGAGAGCGGCTCGCTATAGCCGGCGAAGATGCCGATGCGGGCGGGATGGCGGGCGGCGGCCGACCGGAACATCGTCTCGATGCCGGGGTCGCCGGAGCCGAGGACGGCAAGGCGCGCGCCCGCCGCGACCAGCGGGTCAATGCATTCGCCGAGAAGGTCCATGCCCTTTTGCCAGGCGAGCCGGCTCACCACGCAGAACAGCGCTTCGTCGCTCGCCTCGAGGCCAAACGCTTCTTCGACCGCGCGCTTGTTGCGCGCCCGTGCGCCGAGCCGCGCGACCGAGTAGGTCTCGGCGAGATGGGCGTCGGTCGTCGGATCCCAGACGGACGTATCGACGCCGTTGACGATTCCCGACAGGACGGAGCGTCGTGCGCGGAGCAGCCCGTCGAGGCCCATGCCGCCTTCCGGCGTGCAGATCTCTTCCGCATAGGTGGGGCTCACGGTGGTGATGGCGTCGGCGCATTGCAGGCCGGCCTTGAGGTAGCCGACGCCGCCGTAATACTCGACGCCATCGATAGCGAAGGCGGTGTCGGGGAGGCCGAGCTCGGCGAATATTCCCGCCTCGAAACGGCCCTGGAAGGCGATGTTGTGGATGGTGATCAAGCTTCGGGCGGCGCCCTTGCCGAAACGGAGATAGGCCGGCACGAGGCCGGCCTGCCAGTCGTGGCAATGGACCACGTCCGGGACGAATCCGGGGAGCGCCCCCTCGCCGATATCGGCTGCGGCCCGGCAGAATGAGGCGAAGCGCTGCCAGTTGTCCGCCCAGTCGGCGCCGCGATCGTCGAGATAGGGGTTGCCGGGGCGGTCGAACAGTGCGGGAGCGTCAAGGACCAGGAGCTTGAGGCCCGCGGCCTGGCCCGCCAGCAGACGCGCCTTCGATCCGAACAAGCTCTTGTAGCGGTGAACGATCTCGCCGTCCTTCAGCGCGGTGATGACCGCCGGGTAGCCGGGAATCATGACCCGCATGTCGACATTGCCGTCGGCGAGCGCCGCCGGCAAGGCGCCGACCACGTCGGCGAGACCGCCGGTCTTGACGAGCGGAAAGGCTTCCGACGCCACCGAAAGGACGTTGACCATCAGGTGGCGAGCCGATCGATCATCGTCTGGGTGATGAGGCAGACACCGTCTTCGGTGCGGCGGAAGCGCTGGGCGTCGAGCTTGGGGTCCTCGCCGACGACAAGCTTCTCGGGGATACGGACACCGCGATCGATCACCACCTTCTTCAGCCGCGCCGAGCGTCCGACATCGACATAGGGGAGAATCACGGCTTCCTCGGCGGTGGCATAGGAATTGACCCGCACGCCGGTGAAGACCAGGGAGCGGCGGAGCGAGGCGCCGGAGACGATGCAGTCGCCCGAGACCATCGAATTCACCGCCATGCCGCGACGCCCGTCCTTGTCGTGGACGAACTTCGCCGGCGATGTCAGCTCGGCATAGGTCCAGATCGGCCACGAGCGGTCGTAGATGTCGAGCGCCGGGATGATGTCGGTGAGATCGATATTCGCCTTCCAGTAGGCATCGACAGTGCCGACATCGCGCCAATAAGCTTCGAATTCGTCGGCGCGCCGGATGCACGAGGTGGCGAAGCGATGGGCGACCGCCTTGCCGTTCGCCACAAGGTAAGGGATGAGATCCTTGCCGAAGTCGCGGCTCGATGCGGGATCGGCGGCGTCGCGCTCGAGCTGCTCGAAAAGGAAGGACGTCTCGAACACATAGATGCCCATGGAGGCCAGCGCCATGTCCGGCTTGTCGGGCATGCCCGGCGGGTCCTTCGGCTTCTCCAGAAAGCTGATGATGCGGTCCTCGGTGTCGATATGCATCACACCGAAGCCGCTCGCCTCCGCCCGCGGCACATCGAGGCAGCCGACGGTGACGTCGGCGCCGGACTCGACGTGCTGCTGGAGCATCAGCTCGTAGTCCATCTTGTAGATGTGGTCGCCGGCAAGGACGACGATGTGCTTGGGGGCGTAGCTGGCGATGATATCGATGTTCTGGTAGACGGCGTCGGCCGTGCCGGCATACCATTGGTTCTCGTCGACACGCTGGCTGGCCGGCAGGATGTCGAAGCTCTCGTTGCGTTCGGGCCGAAGGAAATTCCAGCCCCGCTGCAGGTGGCGGATCAGGCTGTGCGCCTTGTACTGGGTCGCCACCGCTATCCGGCGGATGCCGGAGTTGAGCGCGTTCGACAAGGCGAAATCGATGATCCTTGTCTTGCCGCCGAAGAAGACGGCCGGCTTCGCCCGCTTGTCGGTCAGCTCCATGAGGCGGCTCCCGCGGCCGCCGGCAAGGACATAAGCCATCGCGTCACGCGCCAGAGGCGCCGAAGTATTCCTCTCCGCCACCGTTCCCTCCCCGTCGGTTTCCCGACACGATACGCGAATGTGAGGGCGGCCGTCGATCACTCCTGTTTCGGGCGCTCCTCGCGCATCGCCGCGGTGACGGCCCGGAAGAGCGGATAGTCGGCGATCGCTTCGATCGAAACAGGAAGACGGCGCCGCCAATTCGGGTGCTGCTCGGTGGTGCCGGGGACGTTCACCTGCTCAACCGCGCCGCAGAGGTCTTCGACCGCGACGGCGAACAGCCGGCTCGGGGTGCGGGCGATCAGGCGGTGGAGCTGCACCGCCACGGCCTCCGGCAGGTCGGGAGGGGCCTTGGCCTCGTCGTGCATGATCGCCTCCATCTCTTCGGGCAGGAGCCCGGCGTCGAAAAGCAGGCCGAGCAGCCGCCGGCGCTCGTGGGCCCGCTGCCGGAAGAGCTCCACGAGGTCATGGGCCTGCAGCACGCCGGCCGCATCGAGAACGACGATATCGCGACCGCACCACCAGCCGGCGAGCGTATGGAGATCGTGGATGGTGATGCAGGCGAGCGCTCCGCGCGGATAGTCGTCGGGCGGGAGGAAGAAGTCGCGGTCCTTTTCGAAAAAGAGGACGCGGTAGCTTTGGATATTCACCGCGTGCATCACCTCGCGGAAACCTTCCGGCACCACGCCGAGATCCTCCCCGATGACGATGGTGCGGCGGCGGTTGGAAACCTCGGCGACCGTCTTCAGCATCGCCTCGAGAGGATAGTGCACATACACCCCGTCGGAAGCCGGGAAGTCGTTGGCGATCCAGTAGAGGCGATAGAGGCTCATGGCATGGTCGATGCGGATCGCCCCGGCGTGGCGAAGCACGTCGTCGAGAGCGTCGCGATAGGGCTTGAAATCGCGCGTCACCAGACCGGCCGGTGACAGCGGCGCGAGCCCCCAATCCTGGCCGGCCGCGTTGAAATAATCCGGCGGCGCGCCGATCCGTGCGCCGGCGGCGACCAGTTCGCGATCGGCCCAGGTGTCCGAGCCATCCGGCGCGACCCCGACGGCAAGGTCGACATAGAGGCCGATCCGCATGCCGGCGGCGAGCGCCCGGTCCGTCGCCCGCGCCAGCTGCCGGTCCGCGAGCCATTGCAGCCACGAATGGAAGGTGACGCGCTCGGCGAAGTCATTGGCGAAGTCGCGGACGGCGTCGTTTGCGGGATCGCGGTATTCCTGCGGCCAGTTGTGCCACGTTTCCCAGCATCCGCGCTCCACCATCTCCTCCGACAACGCCTCGAACAGGGCATGGAGATAGAGCGGCCGGCCTCTCTCCGCGATGAACCCGGCGAAGTCCTTCGTCTCGGCATCGGTGCCTTGGTTCTGGAAGAGGCGGAACAGAAAGCCGAGCGCACGGCGCTTGATGCCGCCGACCTGCGCATAGTCGATCAGCTCGCCGGAGCGGATGTCGGCCGGGATATCCAAGGCGTCGCCGAGCTGGTCGGCGCCGGGGACCTCGTCGACGGCAATGTAGAGCGGGTTGAGAAACCGCCGGCTCGACGGGAAGAACGGACTGCAACGTTGGGGGGCCGCCAGGAACAAGGCGTGGAGCGGATTGACGCCAATGAAATCGGCGCCGGCCGAGGCGAGCGATCTCGGCAAAGCGGCCGAGATCCTCGAAGTCGCCGATGCCCCAGTTGCGATCCGAGCGGAGGCTGTAG
The DNA here is from genome assembly GCA_963710805.1 of uncultured Alphaproteobacteria bacterium. Lineage (GTDB taxonomy): Bacteria > Pseudomonadota > Alphaproteobacteria > Rhizobiales > Kaistiaceae > Bauldia. The sequence continues at coordinate 116,242 of CAVQBS010000055.1, forward strand.
AGCTGGCAGGCGACGCCCCAGCACCGGCCATCCTCGAGCCAGTCTGGCACAAAGCAGGAGACGCCCGCCGGCGCTTCAAGGCCCGTCGTCGGGACCGGCGTCACGACGGCGAGGCTGGTCTGAACGTCGGCGTCGGTCGCGGCGGCAACGCCCATCGCTCCGAGAACGGCGCGGATCGCCTCGTCCGAGACGGTGACCGTCTCGCCGGTCTTGGTAATGAAGTCATGGTCGATGCCGGCCCGTGCGGCGAGCCGGTAGAGGTCGTTCGGTGAGGTCATTCATGCCGTCCGGACAGAAGCAGGAGCGAACGCGCGTCGATCCGGATCGAAGTCCCTTCCCGGGATGTCCTGGCGGGAGGGTCGATCTCGCCGGTCGCGGTGTCGACGACCACGCTCCAGGTCTCGCCGGGCTCGCCCTGAGGAAGCTTGAAGGCCATCGCATCGTGGTAGGCATTGACGATGACCAACAGCCGTTCGCGCAAATGACGAAGCAGCAGGCCGACGACCTTGGCGCGCCCGTCGCTCCACGATTCACCATCCATCTCGACCCCGTCCGGGCGGTACCAGACGACGTCGCGCTTGCCATGGCCTTCGACATCGCGGCCATGCAGGAAGTTCCGCCAGCGCAAAACCCGATACCGATTCCGGATCTCGATCAGTCGGCGGACGAAGGCGAGGAACGTCCGGTTGCGGTCGTCGACGTCGTCCCATTCGAGCCAGTTGATCTCGTTGTCCTGGCAGTAGGCGTTGTTGTTGCCGTTCTGGGTGCGGCCGACCTCGTCGCCCATCAGCAGCATCGGCGTGCCCTGCGACAGCAGCAGCGTGGCGATGATGTTGCGCCGCATGCGGTCGCGCAGGGCGAGGATCGCCGGGATCGTCGGTCGGCCCCTCGACGCCGCAGTTCCAGCTGCGGTTGTCGTCGTGACCGTCGCGGTTGTCCTCGCAGGTTCGCCTCGTTGTGCTTGCTCGTTGTAGGCCGACGAGATCGGCGAGGGTGAAGCCGTCATGGGCGGTGACGAAGTTGACGCTCGCCCAGGGCCGCCGGCCGCTGGTGGTCGAAGAGGTCGGCCGAGCCGAGCAGCGCCGCAGGCGAGATGCCGGCAGGCGTGCCGTCGTCGCCCTTCCAGAAGCTGCGCACGTCGTCGCGGTAGCGCGCCGTTCCACTCGGCCCAGCCGGGCGGGAAGTTGCCGAGCTGATAGCCGTTCGGGCCGATGTCCCAGGGCTCGGCGATCAGCTTGACGCGCTGGACAGCACCGGGTCCTGGCGGACGGCGTCGAAGAAGACGGCGTTGCGGATCGAAGCTGTCGTGCTCGCGGCCGAGCGCGGTGGCGAGGTCGAAGCGGAAGCCGTCGACATGGCATCTCCTCGACCCAGTAGCGCAGCGAGTCCATGACCATCTGCAGCACGCGCGGATGGCGCAGGTTGAGCGTGTTGCCGCAGCCGGTGGTGTCGAAATAGTAGCGCCGGTCGTCGCCGAGCATGGTAGTAGCTGGCGTTGTCGAGGCCGCGGAAGGACAGCGTCGGGCCCAGCTGGTTGCCTTCGGCGGTGTGGTTGTAGACGACGTCGAGGATCACCTCGATGCCGGCCTCGTGCAGCCGGCGCACCATGCATCTTGAACTCGTCGAGGCCGCCGCCGGGCGAGATGTAGCGCGTGGCCGGCGCGAAGAAGTCGACGGTGTTGTAGCCCCAGTAGTTGCGTCAGGCCGCTTCTCGACCAGGTAGCGGTCGTCGAAGAAGGCCTGGACCGGCAGCAGCTCGATCGCGGTGACGCCGAGCTTGACCAGATGGTCGATGACGCGCGGGTCGGCGAGGCCCGGCGAAGGTGCCGCGCAGCCGCTCCGGCACGTCGGTGATGGCGCGCGGTCATGCCCTTGACGTGGGCCTCGTAGATGATCGTCTCGCGTCCACGGCGCCGCGGGCGGCCGGTCGTCGCCCCAGGTGACGGCCGGGTCGACCACCACGCATTTCGGCATGACGAAGGCGCATGTCGCGGCGGTCGAAGCGAGAGGTCGCCGCGCGGCGAGCCGACGCGGTAGCCGAAACAGGCGTCGTGCCAGCGCAGCTCGCCGGACAGCGCCTTGGCGTAGGGGTCGATCAGCAGCTTGTTGGGGTTGAAGCGGTGGCCGCGCGCCGGCTCGTAGGGCCCGTGGACGCGGTAGCCGTAGAGCTGGCCGGGCCGGAGTCGGGCAGATAGCCGTGCCAGACCTCGTGGGTGTATTCGGGCAGCGCGATGCGCTCGATCTCGCGCCGGCCGTTGGCGTCGAACAGGCAGAGCTCGACCTTCTCGGCGTTGGCCGAGAACAGCGCGAAGTTGACGCCCGCGCCGTCCCAGGTCGCGCCGCAGCGGGTGGGGCGAGCCGGGCTCGACGCGCTTCGTCATGGGCGTTCTCCGGCGCAGGTCGCTCATCGGTGCTCGAAGCACGAGCGTCGCCAGCGGCGGCAGGGTCAGGTCGAGCGAGCAGGGCCGGCCGTGCCAGGGCATCGTCCGCGCCTCGACGCCGGCCGCCGTTGCCGACGTCGCTGCCGCCATAGCGTCGGCGTCGGTGTTGAGCCGCTCGACGCCAGCGCCCGCCGCGCGGCACGCCGATGCGGTAGTCGTGGCGCACCACCGGCGTGAAGTTGCAGACGACGACGACCGGCGGCGTCGCCGTCGCCGCCGTTGCGCAGGAAGGCGATAGACGCTGTTGCTCGGCGTCGCTCGCCGTCGATCCACTCGAAGCCCGCCGGCTCGCAGTCGCGCTGGTGCAGCGCCGGCAGCGTCGCGGTAGAGCCGGTTGAGGTCGCGCACCAGCGCTGCACGCCGCGGTGCAGCGGATCGTCGAGCAGGTGCCAGTCGAGCGACTGGTCGTGGTTCCATTCGCGCTCCTGGCCGAACTCGCCGCCCATGAACAGCAGCTTCTTGCCGGGATGGGTCCACATGAAGCCGAAATAGGCGCGCAGATTGGCGAACTTCTGCCAGCGGTCGCCCGGCATCTTGCCGAGCAGCGAGCCCTTGCCGTGCACCACCTCGTCATGGCTGAGCGGCAGGACGAAGTTCTCGGTGAAGGCGTAGAGCAGGCCGAAGGTCAGTCTGGTGGTGATGGTGCTTGCGGTGGACCGGATCCTTGCGCATGTAGTCGAGCGTGTCGTGCATCCAGCCCATGTTCCACTTGTAGCCGAAGCCGAGGCCGCCGCAGATAGACCGGGCCGCGACACCTGCGGCCAGGCGGTCGATTCCTCGGCGATCGTGGTGGCGCCCGGGATGCTCGCCGTAGGCGCGCTCGTTGAGCCGCGCAGGAAGCGCGATCGCCTCGAGGTTCTCGTTGCCGCCGTGGATGTTGGGCACCCATTCGCCGGCCTTGCGGCTGTAGTCGAGATAGAGCATCGAGGCGACGGCATCGACGCGCAGCCCGTCGATGTGGTAGCGGTCGAGCCAGAAGAGCGCGTTGCGACGCAGGAAGTTGGCGACCTCGCGGCGGCCGAAATTGTAGATCAGCGTGTTCCAGTCCCGGTGGAAGCCCTGGCGCGGGTCGGCGTGCTCGTAGAGCGCGGTGCCGTCGAACCGCGCCGAGGCCGTGCGCGTCGGTCGGGAAATGCGCCGGCACCCAGTCGATGATGACGCCGATGCCCGGCCTCGTGGCAGCGCTCGACGAAGCGCGCGAAGTCCTCCGGGCGGGCCGAAGCGGCTGGTCGGCGCGAACAGGCCGATCGGCTGGTAGCCCCAGGAGCCGTCGAACGGATGCTCGGTGACCGGCAGCAGCTCGATATGGGTGAAGCCCATGTCCGTGACGTAGGGCGACGAGCTGGTCGGCGAGCTCGTCGTAGGTCGAGGTAGCGGTTGCCGTCCTCGGCCGCGCCGCCAGGAGCCGAGATGCACCTCGTAGATCGAGATCGGCGCGTCGAGCGCCTGCGCGCGCCGCGCGCGCTGTCCAGCCAGTCGCCGTCGCGCCAGTCGTGCTGCGGCAGGCCGTGCACGACGCGAGGCGGTCGCCGGCGGCTGCTCCTGCCGCGAAGGCGAACGGGATCGGCCTTGAGCGGCAGCAGCTCGCCCGTCGGCGCCGAGGATCTCGTACTTGTAGAGCGCGCCGGCGCTCGACGCCGGGGATGAAGATCTCCCAGACGCCGGCTTCGATGCGCTTGCGCATCGGGTGGCGGCGGCCGTCCCAGTCGTTGAAGTCGCCGACGACGCTGACCCGCTGGCATTGGGCGCCCAGACGGCGAAGGCGACGCCGTCGACGCCGTCGATCGTGTGCAGGATGGGCGCCGAGCTTCTCGTAGAGGCGGCGGTGGCGGCCCTCGGCCAGCAGATAGACGTCGAGCTCGCCGAGGATCGGCGGGAAGCGGTAGGGATCGTCGACCTCGCCAGGTGCGCGTCGCCCCTGGTGCATCGCAGGCGGTAGGCGAAACGGCTCGCGGCGGCGCGGCACGGCCCGGCAAAGAAGCCCGTCCGGGTCGATGCGCTTTCGAGCGCTCGGCCGCCTCCCTGCCGGTGTCTTGTCGACGACCTTCGCCGTCTCGGCGCCGGGCCAGAACAGCCGGACCGACGACGGTCGCATTCGGCGTGCGCGTGCATGCCGAGCACGGCGAACGGATCGCCGTGCTCGGCCTCGACGATCGCCTCGACGCTGGCGTCGTCGGGGCGCCATGCCGGTCGGGTCTTGCTCGCTTAGTCGCGTACATGCGGCTCCGTCTTCTCGCGCAAGGATGTCCGAGGAGGCCGCGCAGCGGTATCGAAATCCACGACGGACGGTTGGCGGCCTCGTAGCCGATCTCGTAGGCCGCCTTCTGGATGAGGAACAGGTCGAGGAGACCCTGCCGCGTCTCCTGGTCGGTCGGCAGGATAATCCCTGTCCGTCGGCAACCGACCAATAGGCCATCGAGAAAATCGCTCGTGGCGGTGTCGCGCCATGCTGTGCGCTCGCTGGCGCACCATATCGTCGTCACGGCCGGCACGGTCGCGCGCGTGATCGATCGCCGACCGAGGCGGCATAGTCGAACGAGCGCAGCATGCCGGCGACATCGCGCAGCGGCGAGGTCTTCAGCCGCCGTTCCGCCATGCCGCGGTGCGGCTCGCCCTCGAAATCGATGATGATCACATCGTCCTGGGCGACCAGCACCTGGCCGAGATGATAGTCGCCATGGATGCGGGTCTTGACGCCGTCGAGCTTGAGATTGCGCACCGCGGCGATCTGGTCGAGGATCTTGCGCCGCGACTTGACCAGCGACTCAGCGTCTTCGCGGGTCTGGCCCTGCATCGTGCGGGCAAATTTCGCTACCACCTGCAGCGCCCTGGTCGCCTCGCCGCTCGCCGCCTTTGCCCAGCGCGCGACGTCGGCCGGCTTCACCGGCTCGGCGCGGAATGCCGGTCGTCGTGTCGGTGTGGCGAACGCTGCGTGGAGTTCGGCCGTGCGCTGTCCGAGCGTCCCGCCGATGTCGAGCGGGTGATGGAGCGGCGGCTCGTCGCCCACCAGCTTGCCGTCCTCGTCGCGCTGGAGGAGGCCGTATTCCTCGAGGTCCCGATCGAGCGCCTCGAGCGTGACGCCCCAGGCGTCGCCCTGGTTGCGGACGAATTCGAAGCACTGCCGCGATGCGTCATCACATCCCCGTCGGGCGGACGAATTCGACGGCGCCGAGGAAGGCGGGCGTGTTCGGAAGCCGGCCACCTCGGTGAGGAAATGCGCCAACCTCGATCTCCGGCTGCTCGCCGCGCCGCAGCCGGCGGTAGATCTTGAGGATCGCCTGGTCGCCGATGATGAACGAGACGTTGCTCTGCTCGACGCCGGTGCTGCGGATATCGGCGGACAGATCGAGCTGCTGCAGGTGTTCGGTTGCGGCGAGCCTGAGCTTGCCGGCGTCGATATCGATCTCGCCGCCCTTGCGGATGGTCTCGACGAGGTCGCGGTGGAAGCGCTCGTCGAAGGCGCCGTCGATCAGGGCGCCGAGATTGGGGCCGGTGCGCACCTTGGCGAGCGTGTAGGAAAGCTTCGGGGCGCCGAAGCGCAGGTTTTGCTCGCCCCACATCACCGTCAGCGGCATGAAGTAGTCTTGCGTTTCCTTACCGTCGGCCTCCGATTCGAGCAGGACAAGCTCGTTCGGCTCTCCAGCGATGCTGCCGAGCGGCGTGATCTTGACCCGCTTGACGGTCGCCGACTTGGCGGCGAACCACCGCTGGCGCGACAGGAAGTCCGGCAGAACGTCGCGCTCGAGCTGGCGGAGCTCGCGCCCCTCCAGCGCTCTCGTCAGACTGCGGCCGGCGCGCGGTCAGGGTGACGAATTCGGGCAGCGGCTCCGGCGCCTGCACGTGCCAGCGCGGGCGCGTCGGCCTCTTCGGCCAGCAGGAACCAGAAGAAGCCGTAGGCGGGAAGGGTCAGCAGATAGGGCAGTTCGCCGATCGGCGGGAACGGCGGACCGCCGGTCAGCTCGACCGGAACGCGATCCCGTGAACGCGACAGGTCGAGCTCGACCGCCTGCGCCTGCGCGCGACAGGTTGGCGACGCACAGAATCCGTCTCGCCGCTCGTGCTCGCGCAGATAGGCGAGGATCTTGCGGTTGCGCGGGTAGAGGAAGGTCGAGCGTCGCCGCGGCCGAAACGCCTTGTGCTGCTTGCGCACCGCGATCATGCCGGCGCATCCAGTTGAGCAGCGACGACGGCGTCGTTCTGCTGCGCCTCGACATTGATCGGCCTCGAAGCCGTAGACGGGATCCATGATCGGCGGCAGATAGAGCTGTTGCGGGTTGGCGCGGGAGAAGCCGCCATTGCGGTCCGGCGACCACTGCATCGGCGTGCGCACGCCGTCGCGGTCGCCGAGGTAGATAGTTGTCGCCCATGCCGAGTCTCGTCGCCGTAATAGATGACCGGCGTGCCGGGCATGGAGAACAGAAGCGCGTTCATCAGCTCGATCTTGCGCCGGTCGTTGTCGCAGCAGCGGCGCCAGCCGGCGGCGGATGCCGAGATTGATGCGCGCGCGGGTATCGCGCGGCGTAGGTCCGCCAGAGATAGTCGCGCTCCTCCGTCGGTCACCATCTCGAGCGTCAGCTCGTCGTGGTTGCGCAGGAAGATCGCCCACTGGCACGTCTCGGGGATTTCCGGCGTCTGCCGGATGATGTCGGTGATCGGGTGGCGGTCCTCCTGCGCGAGCGCCATGTACATGCGCGGCATCAGCGGGAAGTGGAAGGCCATGTGGCACTCGTCGCCCTCGCCGAAATAGGGGCGCGTGTCCTCGGGCCATTGGTTGGCCTCGGCGAGCAGCATGCGGTCGGGATAGTGCTCGTCGAGCTCGGCGCGGATCTCCTTCAGGACCGCGTGCGTCTCGGGCAGGTTCTCGTTGTTGGTGCCCTCGCGCTCGACCAGGTAGGGGATGGCGTCGAGGCGCAGCCCGTCGACGCCCATGTCGAGCCAGAAGTGCATGAGCCGTTGATGACCTCGTCGAGCACCTCGCGGGTTGTCGAAGTTGAGATCGGGCTGGTGGCGAATAGAAGCGGTGCCAGAAGTAGGCCTGCGCCTCCGGGTCCCAGGTCCAGTTCGACGTCTCGGTGTCGATGAAGATGATGCGCGTGCCCTGGTAGTGCTCGTCGGTGTCGCTCCAGACATAGAAGTCGCGCGCCGCCGAGCCGGGCTTCGGCGCGCCGCGCCGTCTGGAACCAGGGATGCTGGTCGGAGGTGTGGTTGATGACGAGCTCGGTGATGACCCGGATGCCGCGCCGGTGCGCCTCGGCGACGAAGCGCTTGAAGTCGCGCATCGTCGCCGTAGGACGGGTTGATCGAGCGGTAGTCGGCGATGTCGTAGCCGTCGTCGCGCAGCGGCGAGGGATAGAACGGCAGCAGCCAGATCGCCGTCGACGCCGAGGCTCTCGACGTAGTCGAGGCGCTGCATCAGCCCGGCGAAATCGCCGATGCCGTCGCCGTTGGAATCCTGAAGAACGCCTTGACGTGGAGCTGGTAGATGACCGCGTCCTTGTACCAGTCGCGCTGGCTGCGATCGATCCTGGCATCGTTGCGCGCCTTGCGGCCCGCAGCAGGCTTTGTCCGCCATGGTAACTGTCGTCATCGTCGCGCCTCCGCAGCGGGAGGAGCCGCCAGATCAGCATAGGGATCGCTGTGCGGATCGAGCCACATGTGCTGGATCTTGCCGTGCCAGGTGAAGCGGTGGCCGTCGACGAGATCCTCGACCTCGATCGAGGCATCGTCGGGCAGGCCGAACTCCCACAGCGGCACCTCGAAATCCGCGCCCTGCGCCGTTGTGCGGATCGAGGTTGACGGCGAACAGGATGAAGTCGTCGCATGGCCGGCGGTCGACTTGCCGTAGAAGAGGATGTGGTCGTTCCAGGCGTTGTAGAAGCGTCAGATTGGTGAAGCTGCGCAGCGCCGGGTGCTCGCGCGCGGAGCCGGTTGATCAGGCGCGATGTCGTCCTTGATGTGGCCCGGCCGGTCCCAGTCCCAGGCGCTGATCTCGTACTTCTCCGAATCGAGATATTCCTCCTTGCCCGGCAGCGGCGTCGCCTCGCACAGCTCGAAGCCGTTGTAGATGCCGTAGTTGCCGGCGAGCGTGGCGGCCAGCACCAGCGCGGGTGCGGAAGCCGGGCCGGCCGCTGGTCTGCAGGTAGAACGGGTTGATGTCGGGCGTGTTGACGAAGAAGTTCGGCCGCATGGTGTGGCGGCATTCGCTCTGTCGTCAGCTCGGTCAGGTAGTCGGTCAGCTCCTGCCTTGGTGTTGCGCCAGGTGAAGTAGGAGTAGGACTGGGTGAAGCCGACCTTGGCGAGCCGCTTCATCATCTTCGGCCGGGTGAAGGCCTCGGCGAGGAAGATCACGTCGGGGTGCTGGTCCTGCACCTCGCGCGATCATCCACTCCCAGAACGGCAACGGCTTGGTGTGCGGGTTGTCGACGCGGAAGATCCGCACGCCGTGCTCGACCCAGAACAGGACGACGTCGCGCAGCGCGTACCAGAGCGCCGGGAAGCGCGTCGCGGTAGAAATGGACGTTGACGATGTCCTCGTACTTCTTCGGCGGGTTCTCGGCGTATTTGATCGTGCCGTCCGGCCGCCAGTCGAACCATTCCGGATGCTCCTTGATCCACGGATGGTCGGGCGAGCACTGGATGGCGAAGTCGAGGGCGATCTCGAGCCCGTGCGTCGCGCGGCCGCATCGATCAGCCGGGCGAAATCCTCGAAGCTGCCGAGTTCGGGATGGATGGCGTCGTGGCCGCCTTCGGCCGAGCCGATGGCATAGGGGCTGCCCGGATCGTCCGGGCCGGCGTCAGGCGTGTTGTTGCGGCCCTTGCGGTTGGTGCGGCCGATCGGATGGATCGGCGGAAAGTAGAGCACGTCGAAGCCGAGATCGCGCACATAGGGCAGCTCGCGCGATCACGTCGTCGAAGGTGCCGTGGCGGTTGCGGGTCATCCGACATGCGAGCGCGGGAACAGCTCGTACCAGGCGCTGAATGCCGCCCTCGGGCGGTCGACGACAAGCTTCAGTTCGCGGGGGTAGCGGGACAGGTTCGTGCGCGGTCCGGCGCGCTTCATCAATTCGGCGACGTCACCGGAGAGGAGCACTTCGAGCCGTTTGGCCTGACTCTCGGTGGCGTCGAGCCCGGCGAGCAGGTCGTTGAGCCGCTTCGCGTCTTCGGCGTCGGCCCGCTCGCCTTCCTTCCGCGCCTGATCGACCAGGTTCCGCCCCTCGGTCAGCTCCACCGAAACGTCGACGCCGGCCGCGTGCTTCTTGCTGACCTCGTCGCGCCAGCTTGCGAAGAGATCGCGCCAGGCGATGATGGTGTAGAGGTAGCGGGCGTTGTCTGCCGGCACCGCGACCCCGCGCCAGCGATCGTTGTCGAAGAAGGCCATCGGCACTTCGCGCCAATCGGTCTCGTCCTCTCGGCGAATGAGGAGGGCCGCATCGATCTTGTCGTGACCGTCGCAGAAGATGTCTGCCTCGACGACAAAGGGCGCGCCCGCCACGGCCTTGGCGGGAAACCGCCCGCCGTCGATATCCGGCGACACTCCCTCGATGGCAACGCGGTTCGCCGCAAGCTCGGTGAGCTCGACATCTGGCGCCGCCACAGCACGCTTGCCCCGGCCGGTCCCGGACCTGGCCTTGGCGGAGGTGCGTGTCGTCTTGCCCTGTCGTTTCGTCGCCCGAGCCTCGCTCATGCCCCCATGCTCGCGAAATAGAGGTTTCAATTCAAGGACCGCTTCTAGGACAATGCACTTGCACGGGATTTCGTTGCATGTCCGTCTCGTTTTTGCGCGCATTCGGTTGATGCAAATCTACGGCCATCTCCTCGATTGCTGCGGCTTGGCCGTCGTCCGGGTATCGCCCATAATCGGGAGACCATCCTGCGTACCAGGGGCGCGGGGCGGCTCACACATCGGTCACCGGCGAAAGAGGAGGAAGTCCCCATGCAAAGAACCAAACCGCCTTTCCGAGCCGACATGGTGGGGAGCCTGCTCCGCACGGAGCCGCTCAAGCAGGCGCGTGCCAGGCATGCGGCAGGCGAGATCACCGACAGCCAGCTTGCCGAGGTCGAGGACCGCGAAATCGAGAAGATCATCGCCAGGCAGGAGGAGATCGGGCTGCAGTCGGCGACTGACGGTGAATTTCGCCGCTCGTGGTGGCACTTCGACTTCCTGGCTGGGCTGGACGGATGCGAACTAGTGCAACTCGACCACGGCATCCAGTTCCAGGGCGTGCAGACCAAAGCGGAAACCATCGCCATCAAGGGCAAGATCGGCTGGCCAGCCAGCCACCCGATGATCGGCCATTTCAAGTTTCTCAAGGAGCACACCAGGCTCGTCCCCAAGATGACGATCCCGAGCCCGAGCGTTTTGCATTTTCGATCCGGCTACAACGCGATCAAGTCGGTCTATCCGGACATCGACGTCTTTTTCGATGACGCGGCGGCAGCCTATGCCGAGGCGGTGCGCGCCTTCTACGACGCTGGGTGCCGCTATCTGCAGTTCGATGACACGGTGTGGGCCTATCTCTGCGATGACACGCAACTGAAGCAGGCGGCGGAGCGGGGCGACGACGTGGCCAGGCTGCAGGAGCGCTACGCCCGCACGATCAACAAGGCGCTCGAGGCGAAGCCCGACGACATGACGATCACCATGCATGTCTGTCGCGGCAATTTCCGCTCCACCTGGATCTCGTCGGGCGGTTACGAGCCGGTTGCCGAGACGCTGCTCGGCACGGTGAACATCGACGGCTATTTCCTCGAATACGACACGGAGCGGGCAGGCGGCTTCGAGCCGCTCCGCTTCCTGCCCAAGGGTCGCAAGATCGTTGTGCTCGGGCTGATCACCTCCAAGAGCGGCACGCTCGAAAACAAGGACGACGTCAAGCGGCGGATCACGGAGGCGACCAAGTTCGTCGATCTCGACCAGCTGTGCCTGTCGCCGCAATGCGGCTTCGCCTCGACCGAGGAGGGCAACATCCTCACCGAGGAGGCGCAATGGGCGAAGCTCGCCGAGATCGTTGAGATCGCGCACGAGGTGTGGGACTGATGTGACGCGGCGGGACGGGATGGCGCTCGCTCACCACGGCCGGTTTCCATATCGGCCGGTCCATCATGAGCCGGGCCCGCCGTGGCCGAACGGGGCGAGTCTCGCTGTCTATATCGGCCTCAATCTCGAGCATTTCGCCTTCGCCGAAGGCCTTGGGGCGGAGCTCGCGCCCGGCGGGCCGCAGCCGGATGTCCTGAATTACGCCTGGCGCGAATATGGCAACCGGGTCGGTGTTTGGCGGATGATCGACCTCTTCGACTCGCTCTCCCTGCCGTGCACCGCGCTGTTCAACGCCAGTCTCCTCGACCACAGTCCCGAGATCGCCGACGCCTTTGCCCGGCGCGGCGACGAGATCGCCGGCCACGGCCGGACCAATTCCGAGCGCCAGTCGGCGCTGTCGGAGGCCGAAGAGCAGGCCCTGATCGCGGAGGCGACGGAGAGGATCGTCGCACACTTCGGCGTGCGACCGGCCGGCTGGCTCGGTCCATGGATCGCCGAAAGCCACGCAACGCCCGACCTCCTCAAGGAGGCCGGCTACAGGTACCTGCTTGACTGGTGCCACGACGACCGGCCGACGTGGTTCGCCACCCGCGCGGGTCCGATCCTGTCCGTGCCCTATCCGCAGGAGGTGAATGACATCCCGGCGATCGCGGTGCGGCGAGCCGGTGCGGCTGAGTTCGCCGACATGATCGTCGACCAGTTCGACGAGATGCGTGAGCAGGCCAGGGCGCAGCCGCTGGTCATGGGCATTGCGCTCCACCCTTACATCGTCGGTCAGCCGTTTCGGCTGCGGCATTTGCGGCGGGCGCTGGCGCACATCGCCTCGGCCCGGGATTCGGTGTGGATCACCACCGCCGGTGCCATCGCCGAGCATTGGGCGGAGGCAATGCCGGCTAAATAGCGCCGCGCGGCGGCGCGAAGGACGGGCCGGACGGGCTGGCATCGTCTGTCGAGGTTCGGTCTTCTTTCTATGTTGGCCTCCCCGCCAGTGGGACGAGGCGACAAACACAAGCGTCAAACGACGCGACGCACCGCCGGTATCCGGCGCAGCAAGCCGATCAGGATGAAGCTCAGGACAATGCTTGTCGCCGCCACAGCGGAGAATTTGGCTATCCCGGGCCAGGCAAAGCCCAGCATGGCGATCTGAAGGGCGATCACGAAGTACACGTGGACGAGATAGACGCCGTACACGTCGCCGTCTAGGCAGCTCAACCAGGGGTCCGGTTCCGAAAGGAATCGCCGGGAGAAGACCGAAAGCCCCAGGATCATGCCTACGCAGACGAAGGCTTCCAGAAATCCCCAGGCGACGCGCAGGCCCACATAGCCCGGCAGGGCGAGGCGCGGTGCCGCGAAGACCGACATGATCGCGAAGACGGCAACACCGATCGCAAACCAGATGCCGGCAACCCTGCTGTCGATCCGGATGAACCAGTCCCCGCGACCGGCGACGATCCCGATGACGAACAGGCTTATGTATTGAGGCAGACGGGCGGGTTCGACCGGAAACAGCCAGAAAAGCCGGACCCAATCATCGATCGGGTAGAAATATCGTACCAGGGCGGTGACGCTGCCGAGAGCCATTGCGTAGGCTAGGACGGCGCGATGGCCGGGCGGCTTCGGCCTGCTGAGCGCGGGGGCAATCAGCCGCCGCAGCGCGATGTAAACCAACGCATAGATCAGAAGTTGGGCGGTGAACCACAACGGGCCGAACTCGACATGGCCGCTGCCGAGATACAGCCGAAAGATGTAGTCAAAGGTCCCGGTCTGCACGCCCTCGAATGCATAGCCGACAGCGCCGTTCACGAAAATGACAAAGACGATCAGAGGGATGCCAAGCCGTACCAACCGCGCCTTTGCGACTGCCGGGGCGCCGTGCCGGGAAATGCTGGAATCCAGGAAATAGCCTGAAATCAGGAAGAAGAACCCCATGAAATAAGTGCCGTTCAGGACGAAGAACGACAACAGAATGTCGCTCGATGCCGGGTCGTTGACCATCCAGTCGCCGCCCGTCGTGACGTAGGGCTCGGCGGAGTGTTGTCCGACAACGAGGCAGATCAGCAGGACTCTCAGCCACTGAACGAAATAGAGCCGGCCCGGGAGTGCGTCCGCTTGGAAAACGGCAGCCATTCGCTCACCTCTAGGGTAGGAACTGGAGGTTCGCAGGCGATGGGCCAGAGCCGAACCCTCTGGAGGCCACGCGAAAAACGTCCAGTCCTTAGGCCTCGAAGAACACGGTCTCGTCGTTGCCTTGAAGGTGGATGTCGAGGACGTAGCGGGGGAGGCCGTCTTCCGTGCTGTCGCGGCGGGCGATCAGGGTCGCCCGGCGGTCGGCCGGAACAAGAGCGAGCACCGGGTCGACTTCGTTCGCCCCCTCGTCGTCGAAGTAGATGCGCGTGAACAGCCGCTTCAGGATGCCGCGGGCGAAGATGCCGACGTTGATGTGAGACGCCTGGTCCCGGTCGCCGGGGCCCGGCACTCGTCCCGGCTTGACGGTCAGGAAGCGGAATACGCCGTCCGGTGTCTCAGAGCGGCCGAACCCTTTGAAGCGGGCATTGGCGAGTGCCTCCGACACGCCGGGATAACGGCCTTGGCCGTCGGCCTGCCAAATCTCGATCATGGCGTCGGGCACCGGATCGCCGGCGCCGTCGATGAGGCGGCCGGTTACGACGATCTGCTCGCCGACCACGTCGTCGGTGCGCAAATCATTGCCGACCAGCGCGGCATAGTCGTAGGCGGTCGGTGTCAGGGCAAAGGCGAAGAAGGGCCCGATCGTTTGCGAAGGCGTGAGAGCGTGGTCTTTCATCACTCGGAATCCTCGAACGGTGTGGCGTTCTCGCCGCGGAGCACGATGTCGAAACGGTAGCCGAGTGCCCATTCCGGCCTGGTCGTCTCCAGATCGAACTTGGAGATCAGCCGCTCCCGCGCCTTTTCGTCGGGGATTGCGTTGAAGATCGGATCGAACGCGAAGAGCGGGTCGCCCGGAAAGTACATCTGGGTGATGACGCGTGTAAGGAAGCTCGGTCCGAACAGCGAGAAGTGGATGTGGGCCGGGCGCCAGGCGTTGTGATGGTTCCGCCACGGATAGGCGCCGGGCTTGACGCTGGTGAAGCGGTAACGTCCTTCGGCATCGGTGACACAGCGCCCGGCGCCGGAGAAGTTCGGATCGAGCGGTGCAGGATGCTGGTCCCTGACGTGGACATAGCGGCCGCCGGCGTTGGCCTGCCAAATCTCGATCAACGTGTTCGGCAGCGGCCGGCCATCCTCGTCGGTCACCTTGCCGGTGACGATGATGCGCTCGCCAAGCGGCTCTCCGCCATGCTGGCGGGTGAGGTCGGAGTCGGTCTCCTGCACGCTCTCGTGACCATAGACCGGGCCGCTCAGCTCGGAGATGGTCGGGTCGAGCCCGATGAGCGGACGCGTCGGGGCGCGCAGCACCGTCGACTTGTAGTCGGGAAAAAGCGAGGGCGGGTCGACCGACAGGCATTCGCGCGGATAGATCATACTCATCGTCGTTTCCTCCTATTTCCAGTCGACGGCTTCGAAGGCCATGGCGGCGCCCTGGCCGACGCCGACGCACATGGTGGCAAGGCCATAGCGGCCGCCACGTTTTGGCAGTTGCTGCGCCACCTCGGCGGCGATGCGGGCGCCCGACATGCCAAGCGGATGGCCGAAGGCGATGGCGCCACCATTCGGGTTGACGTGCTCGGAGTCGTCGGCCAACCCAAGCTGCCGAAGGCAGGCTAGTGACTGGCTGGCGAAGGCCTCATTGAGTTCGATCAAATCGAGGTCCGCGACCTTCAGTCCCAGACGATCGAGGAGCTTGCGGGCGGCGGGCACCGGACCGATCCCCATGATGCGGGGCGGGACACCGGCGGTCGCCATGCCGAGCACCCTCACCAGCGGCGTCAGGCCGCAGCGCTCCATCGCCTCGGCCGAGGCGACGATCAATGCCGCCGCGCCGTCATTGACGCCGGAAGCGTTGCCCGCCGTCACCGTACCGCCGTCGTGCACGATCGGCTTCAGTCTGGTCAGTGCCTCGAGCGTGGTGTCGGGCCGTGGATGCTCGTCGCGATCGACGATCGTCGGGCCCTTCTTCCCCGGCACCTCGACCGACACCATCGGTCCGTCGAAGGCGCCGGTCTCCACCGCCGTTTTCGCCCGCTGCTGCGAGCGGAGCGCAAAGGCGTCCTGATCGGCGCGGCTCACCTGAAACGCCTCGGCAACGTTCTCCGCCGTCTCGGGCATGGAATCGACGCCATACTGCGCCTTGATCAGCGGGTTGATGAAGCGCCAGCCGAGCGTGGTGTCGTGGATCTCGGCAGAGCGCTGAAAGGCGACCTCGGGCTTGCCCATGACCAGCGGCGCCCGCGACATCGATTCGACGCCGCCGGCAATCGCGAGATCGATCTCCCCGGCCTTGATGGCGCGCGCCGCGTAGCCGACCGCGTCGAGGCCGGAGGCGCAGAGGCGATTGATGGTGGTCCCCGGCACCGTCTCGGGCAATCCGGCCAGGAGCAGCGCCATGCGGCCGACATTGCGGTTGTCCTCGCCGGCCTGGTTGGCGCAGCCGAGCACCACCTCATCGATGGCTTCGGCGACAGCCGGGTAACGCTCGACGAGGGCGCGGATCGGCACGGTTGCGAGGTCGTCGGTGCGGACTTTCGCCAGACTGCCGCCATAGCGGCCGACGGGTGTGCGCGCGGTCGCGCAGATGAAGACCTCGCGGGTCATGCGTCCTCGTCTCCGTGAGCGCGGCGCGTCCGGGCGTGCAGTTCGCGCAGGACGCCGAGCTCGTTGTCGGTGGGCGGCGGCGTCTCCTCGATGCGGTCGGCGAAGGAGAGGGGCCAGCCGCATTTCTCCTGAAGCTGGTCCCGCTCGACGCCGGGATGGATCGACACCACCGTCATCTCTCGGCTCTTGGCGTCGGGCTCCAGCACGCAGAGGTCGGTGATCAGCCGCGTCGGGCCCTTGGTCTTGACGCCGAGCGCCTCGCGGCTCCCCGGGCCGCTGCCATGACCGAGCGAGGTGACGAAGGGGAGCTTGTCGACGAAGCCGCGCTTCGACATCGCCATGGTGATGAAGATCTCGCCGCAATGGATGGCGATCTCCGGGGCGCCGCCGCCGCCGGGAAGCCGGACCTTGGGATGGGCGTAGTCGCCGACGACCGTCGTGTTGAGGTTGGCGAAGCGGTCGATCTGGGCGCCGCCAAGGAACCCGACCGTGATTCGCCCGCCCTGCAGCCAGTAGCGGAACATCTCCGGCACCGGGACGGTGGTGAGCGCCGTCTCGCACAGTTCGCCGTCGCCGATCGACAGCGGCAGCACGTCGGGCTTGGTATCGATGGTGCCGGACTCATAGATGAGCGTGATGTCGGGCGCGTGGGTGAGGCGGGCGAGATTGCAGGCGGCCGACGGGGCGCCGATGCCGACGAAGCAGACGTCCTCGTTGCGGAGCGCCCGTGCCGCGACGACGGTCATGATCTCGGTCGGGGTGTAGGGTTCGGTCATGCTCCCGCCGCTATCTTCTTCGTGAGTGCCCAAACGCATCGGTCTTCCCGAAGAACCTTCCCCCTATAACACAGGCACGCAGATGTGGTCACGCTGCCCTCCGTCCGGCGTAGGCGGCGAAGGCGTCCGGGCCCTTCTCAAGGACGTTCTCGCGCATCCAGGCCCGGAAGGTATCGCGGTCGCGGGCGATAGCGTCCCAGGTCTTGTAGAAGGCGTTGGCCCGCTTGTAGTAGCCGTGCGCATAGGACGGCCAGGCGCCGCCCGGAACCACGGCGATGCTGGTGACCGTCCATGAGGGCAGGATCACGGCATTCGGCGAACGGTCGCCGAAGTCGTCGACGATTTCCTCGACGGTGACGATCGAGCGTCTCGCGGCGAGCACCGCCTCCTTCTGGACGCCGACGATGCCTTCGAGAAGCACGTTGCCGGCGCGGTCGGCGCGGAGCGCATGGATGACGGCGACGTCGGGACGGAGCGCCGGGACGGTAGCCAGCACTTCGGCCGTATACGGGCAGGTCACCGATTTGATCTTCGGGTTCACCCTGGGGAGGTCGACGCCGATATAGCCGCGGAACACGGCGAAGGGCAGATTGGCGGCGCCGGCCTCATAGGCGTTCGCCATGGCGGCGTGGGAATGCTCCTCAATCGCGAGCGGGCGCGGCCAGCCATTCTCCACGGCATCGCGCATGCGGTGGAGCGAGCCCACGCCCGGATTGCCGCCCCACGAGAAGATCAGCCGGTCGACCGCACCCACGCCGATCAGCTGGTCGTAAATGAGATCGGGAGTCATCCGGCTGACGGTCAGGTGCCTGCGGCGCTGGCGGATGACCTCATGGGCGGCGGCGAAGGGAATGAGGTGGGTGAAGCCCTCCATGGCGCAGGAATCGCCATCCCTCAGATTGGCCTCGACGGCCTCGGAAAGGGAGAGGAACTCAGCCATCGAGCAGACCTTCTCTCGGTGAAGGGTCGTTCGAGGAACCAACGCGTGTCATGCCCGCTGGGACGATCGCATAAGCGGGGCCCCAGTACCCGCCAACGAGCGAAGGCAACACATGGCGGTGTCCACTGGGTGCCCGCTCCTGCGGGCTTGACACATGGAGCGTGTGGAGCGGGTGAGTGTGCATCGTGGGGCCCATCACTCCAGCTCCTCGCCCAGCGCCTCGCGGGCCCAGCGGAAAGCGGCGTTCGCCGCCGGAACGCCGGCGTAGACCGCCGCCTGCAGGATCAGTGCCCGGAGCTCGACGATGGTCACGCCGTTGCCGATCGCCGGCCGCAGATGCAGCTTGAACTCCTCCTCGCGGTGGAGGGCGATCATCATCGTCAGGGTCAGCATCGAGCGGATCTTGCGCGGCAGTGTCGGGTCGCCCCAGATCTCGTCCCAGGCATAGCGGGTGATGAAGTCCTGCCAGGGCATGCCGAAGGTCCCGGCGCGGTCGAGCGAGCGGTCGACGTGGTCCTCGCCCAGCACCGAGCGGCGGATGGCGAGCCCGCGTGCGAAGGCGGTGGCGGGAGCATCGGGCTCATGGCGGGCAAGGAACGCGGCGAGTTGCGCGGTGACGGCGTCGGGACGCTCCGTCGAGATGATGTGGGAGGCGTCGGAGATCACGACCATCTCCGAGCCGGGAATCCGCTGGCGCAGGTCCTCCGCCATCGCCGGCGGCGTGGCAGGGTCGTCGGCGCCGACGATGATCAGCGTGGGGGTAGCGATCGCGCCGATCCGCTCGCGGAGATCCATCCGGCCGATCGCTTCGCAGCAGCGCGCGTAGCCCACCGCGTCGATCGCAACGAAGCGGTCGCGGAATCCGGCGAGGATCTCCGGCTCGCGCTGGCGGAAGGGCTCGGTGAACCAGCGCGGAATCACGATGTCGCCGACGGACGCCATGCCTTGCGAGCGGACAGTCTCGGACCGGTCCAGCCAGGACTCCAGCGGGGGAAGGTACGCGGTGGTCGAGATGAGCGTGAGGCTGTTCAGCCGCTCCGGGTAGGAGAGCGCGAAAGCCTGGCCGAGCATGCCGCCGATCGACAGGCCGATCAGGTGGATGCGGTCGATGGCGAGCGCGTCCAGCAGGCCGAGGAGGTCTGCGGCGAGATCCTCGATTTCGATTTCCGCGTCGACAGCCTCGGAGCGTCCGTGGCTACGCAGGTCGTAGCGGATGCAGCGATAGCGGTCGCTGAGCGCGGCGAACTGGGCGTCCCAGATGTCGAGCGTACAGCCGACCGAATGGGCGAACACAACGGTCGGCGCCCATTCTGGCCCGGCGCTTTCGTAGAAGAGCTCGAACTCCATTGGCTTTAACGGTCGGCACGATCAGCCTTTCCTCCTACGATTTGCGAGACGGGCGCGAACGGCTTTGGCGTCGGCTACGATGGGAGCGACGGTGGCCGCGGCGGCCGCGACCGACGGGCCGATGTCGAACGCGTCGTCCACAGCCTGGCGTGCCCTGGGTGGCAATGCGGGAGCCGCGAGGATCGTATCGCGGAGAGGAGTTGCGGTCATGCGCGCCTTGCTGGCCGCGTCCTCGACCAGCCGATGCGCGTCGGCGCGGCCGAGGATCGGCGTGAGGACGGCCGCGGCCTCGCCGGCCATCAGGAGGCCACCGGTCATCTCCAGGTTCCGGCGCATGCGGGCGGCGTCGATGGTCAGGCCTTCGGCTAGATGGCGGGCCTCGCGGAGGGCGCCGGAGGCGAGGCCGAAGAGTTGCGGCAGAGCGTGCCATTCGGCATGCCATGCCCCGGCCGGCCGCTGATATTCGGCAGCCATCGAATCCAGCAGCGTGACGACATGGCCCTTAGTGGCGCCGTGGGCGGCGCGGATCACCGTCGCCGAGACGGGGTTTCGCTTGTGGGGCAGGGCGGTCGAGCCGCCGCGGCCGGGCGTGTACGGCTCCGCCACTTCGCCGGCCTCCGTCGAAGAGAGGCGGGCGACGTCCTCGGCCATTTTCGCCAGCGCGCCGATCAGCATGGCGAGCCAAGTCCCGGTCTCAACGATGCGGCCGCGGAGCACATGCCACGGCGCCACCGGCACCCCCAGGCCGAGTTCGCCGGCGAGGGCCTTGATGACCTGCCCGGCCTTGTCACCGAGTCCGGAGAGCGTGCCCACGGGGCCGCCAAGGGAGACGACCAGGGTCCGCCGGCGAAGGTCGGGGAGGGCCGCTGCAGCATCGGCGATGCCCATAAGCCAGAGGGCGACGACATAGCCGAACGTGACCGGCGCGGCGTGCTGGCCGTAAGTGCGGCCGGCACAAGGTGTCGCGCGGTACCGCGTGGCGAGCCGCGCCAGGCCGGAGAGAATTTCCCGCAAGTCGTCGGCCACGAGGCGGAAGGCTTCCGCCATCTGCAGGACGAGAGCAGTGTCGAGGATGTCCTGGGTGGTGGTGGCGCGGTGGAAGTCGGGCCGCAGCTTTGCCGGCAGTTTCGCCTGCACCGCCTTGACGAAGGGGATCGTCGGCACGCCCGCCGTCTCGGTAGCGTGGCCGAGCTCGGCAAGGTCGATATCGTCGGGGCCGATCTTCTCGATCGCGGCGGCCAGGCTCTTCGCGGCCAGCCCGTATTTCGCCTCGGCCCGGGCGAGCGCCGCCTCGGTCCGCAGCATCGCTGCGAGGCGGGCATGGTCCGAGAAGACCGCGCGCATCACCTCGGTGGCGAAGAGCGGTCCGGTAAGCGCTGAGTCGAGGGCGGAGAAGGTCATTGGGTCACTTCACAGCAGCATCATCGAAAGGCAACCCGACGTAGTTCTCGGCGAGCGTCCGCATGGCGGCCTCCGAGCTCGTCACATAGTCGAGCTCGGCGATCTGGCGACGACGGTCAAAGGGCGTGTCGTCGGGGCTGAGGTGGAGCATAGTGGTCATCCACCAGGAAAAGCGCTGCGCCTTCCAGATGCGGCGGAGGCAGCGCGCCGAATAGCCATCGAGCAGACCGCTGTCGCCGGTCTTGTAGAAGCCGGCCAGCGCCTCGGCCAGATAACGGATGTCGGCGACCGCGAGGTTCATGCCCTTGGCGCCGGTCGGCGGCACGATATGGGCGGAGTCGCCGGCGAGAAACAGCCGGCCGGACCGCATCGGCTCGACGACGTAGCTCCGCATCGGCGTGATGCCCTTCTGGAGCACCGGGCCGACCGGGATATGGTCATCGCCGTCGCCGGTTGCCGTCCGCAGCTCGAGCTCCTCCCAGAACCGTTCGTCCGGCCAGTTGTCGATGTCTTCGTCGGGATCGACCTGGACGTAGAGCCGGCTCAGCGTCGGCGAGCGGAGGGAGAGCAGCGCAAAGCCCCGCTCGCTGTGGCAGTACGACACTTCGTCGGCGGGCGGCGTCGATTCCGACAGGATGCCGAGCCAAGCGTAGGGATAGACCCGCTCGTAGACGCTCAGCGCCCCCTCGGGGAAGCCCTGACGGCAGATGCCGTGGAAGCCGTCGCAGCCGGCGATGAAGTCGCAGGCGATCTCGTGCTCGTCGCCGTCCTTCCGGTAGCGGATGAGCGGCTGGTCGCCGTCGATGTCGTGGACGCTGGTCGCCTCGACCTCGAAATGGATCGGGTCGCCGGCGTCGAGACGCGCGTCGATGAGGTCTTTCACCACCTCGCCCTGGCCGTAGACCGTGATCCGCTTTCCACCGGTAAGCGAAGGAAAATCAATGCGATGGCGTTGCCGGTTAAAGCGGATTTCGATGCCGTTGTGGACCAGGCCCTCGCGCAGCATCCGCTCGCCAACCCCGACCTCGATGAGCGTATCGACCGTGCCCTGTTCGAGGACGCCGGCGCGCACCCGGTTCTCCACATAGTCGCGGCTCCTGTCCTCAACGAGGATCGAGTTGATTCCACGGCGGGCGAGCAGGTGCGCAAGCAGCAGGCCGGCCGGACCCGACCCGACAATGCCCACCTGCGTCCGCTGTTTCATCGTTTGCGTGTCCGGCGCCGCCCGGCCTCAGAACGGATAGTGCATCGGTTCGGTCTGGATGGTGATCCAGCGGAGCTCGGTGAACTCGTCGATCGCCGCGGTGCCGCCGAAGCGGCCGTAGCCGCTCGCCTTGGTGCCGCCGAACGGCATCTGCGCCTCGTCATGGACGGTCGGCCCGTTGATGTGGCAGATGCCGGATTCGATGCGGCGGGCGACCTTCATGCCGCGGGCGATGTCCTTCGTATAGACGGCGGCTGACAGGCCGTACTCGGTGTCGTTGGCGACGCGGATCGCCTCCTCCTCGCTATCGACCCGGATGACGCAGACGATCGGGCCGAACGATTCCTCGTCGTAGATGCGCATCGCCGGTGTCACGCGGTCGAGCACCGTGGCGTTCATGATCGAGGTGTCGCTCGGGCCGCCGGCAGCGACCTTGGCGCCCTTCTTGACCGCGTCCTCGATCAGCTCGCCGACGCGGTGCACCGCGGCAGTGCTGATGCACGAGCCGAACACCACTTGGCCGCGCGGATCGCCGGCCGGGATAGCCGCGGCGCGGGCGGCGAACTTTTCGACGAAGGCGTCGGCGATCTTGTTGTCGACGACGATCTTCTCGGTCGACATGCAGATCTGGCCGGCGTTGGCGAAGGCGCCGAACACGGCAGCGTTCACCGCTTCGTCGAGGTCGGCGTCGTCGAGGACGATCAGTGGCGCCTTGCCGCCGAGCTCGAGCAGCACCGGCTTCAGGTAGCGTGCAGCGGTCTCGGCGATGATCCGCCCGACCCGGGTCGAGCCGGTGAAGTTGATGCGGCGGACCTTGGGATGGGCGATCAGCGTCTCGACGATCTTCGGCGCGTCTTCCGGCGCATTGGAGACGAGGTTGATCGTGCCGTGGGGAAGACCCGCCTCGCGGAATGATT
The DNA here is from genome assembly GCA_963710805.1 of uncultured Alphaproteobacteria bacterium. Taxonomy (GTDB): domain Bacteria; phylum Pseudomonadota; class Alphaproteobacteria; order Rhizobiales; family Kaistiaceae; genus Bauldia. The sequence goes on from CAVQBS010000055.1 coordinate 139,036, forward strand.
CGACGATCAGCGCATGGGTGCGCGGGCAGTTCTCCGACGACTTGAAGACGACGGTGTTGCCGCAGGCGAGCGGCATCGCGACGGAGCGGACGCCGAGAATGATCGGGGCGTTCCAGGGGGCCATCGACAGCACCACGCCGGCCGGCTGGCGGATCGCCATCGCTATCGAGCCGGGTCGGTTCGCCGGGATCACCTCGCCGGCGATCTGGGTGGTCATCGATGCGGCCTCGCGGATCATGTCGGCGGCCAGGCCGACATTGAAATGGGCCCAGTGGGCCGGGCTGCCGGTCTCGGCAATGACTGCCGCGGCGAAGTCCTCGACCTTGCTCTCGAGAATGTCGGCCGCCTTGAGGAGGAGCTTCCGCCGTTCGGCCGGCGGCTTATTCGACCAGTCGGAAAAGGCGGCAGCCGCCGCGTCGGCCGCCTTCTGGGCGTCGGCCACCGAGGCGGCGGCCGATCGGGTGGCGACCTCGCCGGTGACCGGATCGATCCGGTCAAAGGTACGCGAGTTGCCGGCGGCGAGCTCGCGGTCGGCAATGATCAGCTTGGTGTGGAACATGACTGGACCCTCCAATTCTTGGCTGCCGGCGATCGGCGCGGCGGCATCTGCATCTGGCATGGGACGCGACCCCCAACCTCTCCCTTGAGGGGAGGTCGAAAGCGGCGAGCGTAGCGATGCCGATTTCGGGAGGGGGGCAGTCTCCGGCAGGCCCTCTCCCCCAATCCAGAAATCGCTTCGCGATTTCGACCTCCCCTCAAGTGGGAGGTTAGGCGGCGTCGCATCGATTTCGTCAGCCTCCAGCGGTCCGGCCATCGCAGCAAGCGCGACGGATTCGCCGCGCGGCAGCGTCGCATGGCCGGCGACGCCGAGATAAGCCTCCCGCACGGCCGGGTCGGCGGCAAGCCGGCTTGCCTCGCCTTGGCCGACGATCCGGCCGGTCTCGATCAGATAGCCGCGATCGGCGATCGCCAGGCTCGCCTTGGCGTTCTGTTCGACGAGGAGGACGCCGACGCCGGTGTCGCGAATATGGGCCAGCGCCTGGAACAGCTCGTGGGTCGAGCATCGGCGACAGCCCGAGCGACGGCTCGTCGAGGAGCAGCACCTCCGGCGCCGACATCATGGCGCGGCCGATGGCGACCATCTGCTGCTCGCCGCCGCTCATGGTGCGGACCGTCTGTGTCATCCGCTCCTTGAGGCGCGGGAAAAGGTCGAGAACGATGGCGAGATTGCGGACCTCGTCGGCGCGGGCGCGCTGGGGATGGGCGCCGAGCACCAGGTTCTCGCGCACGGTCAGCTCGGCAAAGATGCCGCGTCCCTCCGGGACCAGTGCCACGCCGGCCTCCACGATCTGGTGCGGCTCGAGCTCGGTCAGCGCCCGGTTGCCGAGGGTGACCGAGCCGCCGGCGAGGTGCGGCACGATGCCGGCGATGACCTTGAGGAGGGTCGACTTGCCGGCGCCGTTGGCGCCGAGGATGACGACGATCTCGCTCGTGCCGACGAAGAGGTCGATGTCGACCAGGGCGACGTGCTTGCCATAGGCGGCGCCGATGCGGGCGAGCTCAAGCATCGGCGCCTCCAAGATAGGCGGCGACGACCTCCGGCTCGGCAAGCACTGCGGCCGGCGGGCCCGTCGGCAATCTTGGCGCCCGCGCTCATCACGACGCAGCGGTCGCAGAGCGAGCGGATCGCATCCATCACATGCTCGACCAGAACGATGGTCAGTCCTTCCTCCCTCAGCGACTGCACCAGGTCGATGCCGATCATCAGCTCACTCGGGTTCAGCCCGGCGAGCCATTCGTCGAGGAGCAGAAGCTCCGGATCGAGCGCCAGCGCCCGGGCCAGTTCCAGCCGCTTCTGATCGATATAGGTGAGTTGCCCGGCGGGAACATCGGCGCGGTCGCCGAGGCCGACGCGGTCGAGCAGCTCGCGGCCGCGGCGGCGCGCATCATCGCCCCACAGCGGGTGGGGCCGGAAGGCGAGGCCGGCGACGATGTTCTCGAGGCAGCTCAGATGCTCCAGCACCCGCACGATCTGGAAGGTGCGGGCAATGCCGAGCCGGGCAATGCGGTTGGCCGGCAGGCCGGCAATGGCGTGGCCCTTGTAGCGGATGTCGCCGTCATCGGCTTTAAGCGCGCCGGAGACGAGGTTGAGGACGGTCGTCTTGCCTGAGCCGTTGGGGCCGATGAGGCCAAGGATCTCGCCGGTCTCAACGCGCAGGCTGACGTCGTTGACCGCGACCAGCCCGCCGAACGCCTTGCGGACGTCTTCGAGCTCCAGCATAGCCGTGCCCGGTGCAGCATGCGGGCGGCCGGTGGCCGCCGGGAGGCGGATGGCGCCGGCCCGCCAGCGGTCGTAGAGGCCGGCGACGCCGCCCGGCAGAAAGTAGACGATGACGATGAAGACGACGCCGAGCACGATGGCGAAGTGGTTGGGGAAATTGGCGTTGATGATCTCGAAGAGGATGACGAGCGGTACGGCGCCGAGCAGCGGGCCGTACAGCTTTCCGGCGCCGCCGAGGAGCGCCATGATGACCACCTGGAAGGAGATCATCGGATTGAAGGCGATGGCCGGGTCGATATAGGTCCAGCGCGGCGCCATCACCGCGCCGGTGACGCTCATGAAGGCGGCGCTGATGGCAAAGAGGACGAGCTTGGCGCTGGTGGTGTTGATGGCGACGTGGCGGGCGACGGTCTCGTCGTCGCCGATGACGCGGAGCGCCAGGCCGAGCCGCGAGCGGCGGATCAGCCAGCCGACCACGAAGACCAGCACGGTGAGGGCGAGCAGCTGCCAGTAGATCTGCTCCTGACCGATGTCGAGGAAGATATAGCGGCCGACGGTGCGGGTGATCTTCACCTCGTACCAGGTAACGATCTGGCGGATCAGCTCGGCGAGGCCGAAGGTGAAGATGACGAAGAAGATGCCGCGGAGCCTGAGCGTCGACAGGCCGACGACAAGGGCGATAGCCACGCCGACCGCCGCTGCAACGACGATGACGCCGGCGACCGGCATTGCCTCCGACAGCACTGCCATCGTGTAGGCGCCGATGCCGAAGAAGGCGGCAGTGGCGAGCGAGATGTAGCGGGTCGGGCCGGAGAAGAGCGCCCAGGCGGTGGCGAGCACCACGTAGCTGAGCAGGCCGACGCCGAGGGCGAGGTAATAGCCGTTGGCGATGAACGGAAATCCGGCGAGGGCGACGATGACCAGGACCAGAAGCGGGATCTGCCAGAGGTGCCCGGTCTTCACCGTGCCGAGCTCCCGAAGATGCCGGTCGGGCGGACGAGCAAGATACCGAGGAAGATCGCGAAATTGACAGCAAGCGTCAGGCCGGGATCGACGAGGCGGGCGGTCGCGACTTCGGCGAGACCGAGCAGCAGGCCGGCGACCAGCGTGCCGAGCAGGCTGCCGACGCCGCCGAGGATGACCACGATCAACGCCTTCATGGTGAAGAGGACGCCGCCGGAGGCGCTGAAGGTGAGGAACATCGAGATAAGGACCCCGGCCGCGGCGCAAAGCGCGCCGCCAAGCGCGAAGGCGAGCGCCGAGGTGCGCGGCACGTCGATGCCGACCAGCCGCGCCGAGCGCGGATCGACCGCCACGGCGCGCACGGCGGTGCCGGTGCGGGTGCGCGTCAACGCGAAATAGAGGGCGAGTCCGATCACGATGGCGAAGCCGAAGGCGATCAGCCGGTTGGCCGAGACGGTGGTGCCGGCGATGTCGAGCGGCACCAGCAGGTAGGAATAGCTGTAGAGCTGCCCGCCGAAGACCGACAGCATCACGCCCTGCATGACGAAGAGCAGGCCGAAGGTGAAGAGGATGGAGTCGGCCTCCAGCACCTCCCGCGACTTGGCGCGCCGGACCAGCGGCATCAGCAGAAGGTGATAGATCAGCCAGTTCGCCAGGAAGGCGACCGGGACGATGATGATCAACCCGGCGAGCGGGCTGATTGCGTTGGCGGTGTAGAGCCACCAGGCGCCGAAGGCGGCAGCGACGACGAACTCGCCATAGGCGAGGTTCATGATGCGGGCGACGCCGTACTGGAGCGTCAGTCCCAGCGCGACCGTGGCGTAGAGGCCTCCGAGGATCAGCCCAGAGACGATGATGTCGATCGCTACCATCACGCCACCATTCGCCTTTGCGAGCCACGACAATAAGCCCGCGACCGGCACCGGGAGGTGCCCTCTCCCCTTGCGGGAGAGGGCCGTTTCGCTTGGCGAGCAGTCAGCGAGCTTAGCGAAACGGGGAGAGGGGTGCTCTCCTGATCGTGTCGAGCCAGTGTTGCCGTTGGGCTGTACGCACCCCCCTCCCCGATTTCCAAGTCCGATTTGCCAAGGGCAAATCGGGGAAATCCGACCTCCCCCGCAAGGGGGGAGGTCGATCCAGATGCAGCTTCGCCCAAGGGGTTCACCAGCGGATCCGGCCGGCTAGCCGGCCGGTTTCCAGGCCGGCTTGGGAGCGACGGGCTCCTTGGCGCCTTCCATGGTGGACGGGGCGAGGCCGTAGAACTCGCCGTTCTGCCACTGGCCGGCCCACCAGACATTGGTGTTGACGTTGCGATCAAGCTTGATCGTGCCGGCGACGGTATCGAAGGTGCCGGTCTGGATCTCCTTGATGATCGCGTCGCGATCGATCTTGCCGACCCGCTCGATGGCCTGCTGCAGGACCTCGAGGCTGGCATAGGTCACCGGGCTTGCCCAGCGGTCGGGCTCCTGTCCTGTCACCGCGATATGGCGCTTGCGGTACTCCTGGAACTTGGGATCGTCGGGATTGACGCCGCCGATGCCGAGGACGCCGTCCACATTGTCGTGGAAGAGCTGGTCCTTGTAGATCGGGAAGGCGGTGCCGACGGCCGTGTAGAAGGCGGGCGGATTGTACTCGCCGGCAATCGCCGCGCCGGTCAGGCCGAAGGTGTCCGGCGGATAGCTGAAAGCGACAAAGGTGTCGGCCCCGCTGCCCTTGGCCGAATTGATGATCTGCGAGAAGTCCTGGGTAGTGATCGGATAGTTCTCGTCCATCACCAGCTCGAAACCGGCCTTCTCGAGAACCGGGCGGCTGGCGGCTGACAGCTCGATGCCGAAGGCGTCGGCGACGCTGACCATGGCGATCTTGTTGTTGATCTTGCCCTGGTCCTTCAGCTTGGTCAGCACCTCGGCCAGCGCATTGGCGCCCATCGTCGACGTGCCGAGCATCCAGAAGGAATTCGGCCAACGCTTGGTCATCTCGTAGGCGTGGTCGGTGGCGCAGGTCGCGCAAATCTGGGGATAGCCATATTTGTGAAAGGTCGGGCCGACGGCGAGATTCATGCCGGTGCCCCAGGGCGCCAGCAGGATGTCCACCTTGTCCTGGTTGACCAGCCGCTCGACGGCGCGGACCAGTTCCTCGTTGCTGGACTGGTCGTCGTACTCGATCACCTCGATCGGGACGACCTTGTCGCCGAGCTTGAGCCCGCCGGCCTCGTTGAGGTCATGAAACCACAGCTGATAGTTGGGGATCGTCGTGATAGCAGCGCCGGGCGCGTTCGGCCCGGTCTTCGAGACGGCATAGCCGATCTTGATCTTGTCTTGGGCGAGCGCGCCGCCGCCGAGGAGCATGGCTGCCGCTGTCGCTGCGGCAAGCGTCGAGACGAGTTTCTTCATTGTCGGTTTCCTCCCGTTGAAGTTCGATCGGCGCGGGTGCCGAGGGCGTCAAACCCGTTGGTCGGCCTCCGTCCGCGCTGCGTGTTTTCGGTTCTCCTCCCGTCGCGTCGCCGGATCGAAAGGGCTTGACCCTGGCGCCGGTTTGGTTCGAATATCGAACAGACGTTCGTTATGCGACCATCATCATTGTTGGGGATGCAAACCGTGTCAACGGCCCATGATGTCCTTGCCGAGAGAACCGGGCCGGAAGCACGTCCGGGCCTCGACAGGGAATTCATGACGACGCTCGCCAAGGGGCTGGCCGTGCTCAGCTCTTTCGGCGAGCAGCGCCAGGCGATGACGTTGTCGGAGGCAGCGGAGGTCACCGGCCTTTCGCGCGCCGCCTCGCGACGGGTACTGAGGACGCTCGCCGAGCTTGGCTATGTGGTCCAGAACGGACGGCAGTTCTCGCTGGCCCCGCGCATCCTCGAGCTCGGCTTCGCCTTCCTCACCACCCAGTCGTGGATCGACCGCGCCGAGCCGCTGATGAAGGAGCTCAGTCATTCGCTTCAGGAATCGTGCTCCGCGGCGATCCTGCAGGGGACCGAGATCGTCTATGTGGCGCGGATGCCGGCGCCGCACCGCATCATGTCGACAACCATCGCGGTGGGCACTAGGCTTCCGGCCCTCTACACCTCGCTCGGCCGCGCACAGCTCGGCTTCCTCGGCGAGCAAGCCGTCCGCGACGTCGTCGCCCAGTGGGATATCCGCCTATACACGCCGCGCACGATCGTCGATCGCGATGCGCTGTTCGAGCGGATCATGGCTGATCACCAGCAGGGTTACTCGATTCTCGACGAGGAACTGGAGAAGGGGCTCCGTTCGCTGGCGGTGCCCATCGTGACCCGGAGCGGCGTCAACGTCGCCGCGATCAATCTCTCGGCCCATTCGAGCCGCACCAGCCGGGCCGAGCTAAGCGGACGGTTCTTGCCGCAACTGCAGGGCGTTGCGCGGCAAATCTCGCGATCGCTGCCCTGAAAGGCTTCTTATTTCCTTTGCAGTGCGGCATTGTTGCGATCGGGGAGCCGAGCCGGGACGCGTAGCTTGTCGGGTGTGATCTACGATCTCGCCATTATCGGTGGCGGCATCAACGGCTGCAGCATCGCGCGCGACGCTGCCGGCCGAGGGCTGTCGGTCTTCCTCTGCGAGCAGGGCGACCTCGGTGAAGCCACGTCGTCCGCGTCGACAAAACTCATTCACGGCGGCCTGCGCTATCTGGAGCATTTTGCGTTCCGGCTGGTGCGCGAATCGCTGAAGGAGCGGGAGGTGCTGCTCCGTTCGGCGCCCCATATCATCCGCCCGATGCGTTTTGTCCTGCCCTATCAAAAGGGCATGCGGCCGCGGGCGATGCTGAGGGCAGGGCTGTTTCTCTACGACCATCTCGGCGGACGGCGACTGCTTCCCCCGACCCGCAAGCTCGACTTGTCGGGCGATCCGGCGGGCCGGCTTCTCGGCGACCGTTTCACCGTCGCCTTCGAATACTCCGACTGCACCGTCGACGACGCGCGCCTCGTCGTCCTGAACGCTATCGACGCGCGGACGCACGGCGCCAGCATCAATCCCGGCGTCCGCTGCGTCATTGCCGAGCGAGAAGGGCGGCTGTGGCGGCTGGCGCTGGAATCGACCGACACCGACGAGCGCTTCGTGGTGATGGCGAAGACGCTGGTCAACGCCGCCGGGCCCTGGGTGTCGGAGGTGCTCCACCACGTGATCGACATCAACCGGCGGGCCCGCATCCGCATGGTCAAGGGCAGCCATATCGTCGTGCACAAGCTGTTCGACGACGATCGCGCCTATGTCTTCCAGAACCCGGACCGGCGGATCGTCTTCGCGATCCCCTATGAGGGCGACTTCACCCTGATCGGCACCACCGACGAGGACTTCCACGGCGATCCGGCCGACGTCGCTCCCGACAGCGTCGAGACCGCCTATCTCACCACCACGATCAGCGACTGCCTGCGCCAGCCGCTCTACGAGGACCAGATCGTGTGGTCCTATGCCGGGGTTCGTCCGCTTTATGACGACGGCGCGACGAAAGCACAGGAGGCGACCCGCGACTACGTGCTCGACCTCGATGCCGGCGACGGCCGTCCGCCGCTTCTGTCGGTTTTCGGCGGCAAGATCACCACCAGTCGGAGGCTCGCCGAACAGGCGCTCGATCTCCTGCGGCCGAGCCTGCCGAAAGGCAAGCCGTGGACGGCGGGCGCCCACCTTCCGGGCGGCTCGCTCGACGTCGATGGTCTGCCGGATCTGGTCCGCACCCTCCGTGCCGCCTACCCCTTCGTCGACGAACGGCTGGCACGGCGCCTGGTCCGCTCCTATGGCACACTCGCCCCGTCGATTCTTCACGGGGCGCGGCGCATCGAGGATCTCGGTCCTGTCTTCGGCGTTGATCTCATGGCGGCGGAGGTCCGCCATCTGGTGGAGGAGGAATGGGCGCGGACGGCCGAGGACATCCTGTGGCGGCGCTCGAAGCTCGGACTGCACATGACGCGCGCCGAGGTGGCAAGCCTCGAGGACTGGCTTGCCGAAGGGCGCGACCGGTCGCTCGATGCGCGCATCGCCCGCAGCCGCGCCTGACCGCCCGGAAGTCGACCGGGCGCGGCGCTTTGCCGCCGATGAGCCTTTTCGCTGCCGGATTTGCGTGTTACGAGGCGCACCTTCGGCCCAAGGCAGGAATCACCTTCTCAAAACACCATGAAGCGCACATTGTTTTTCGCCGCTCTGGCCGTGTGCCTCGGTGCATCGGCTGCCAATGCCGAGCGGATTTCCAATCCTGTGGCGGTCTTCTCCGGGCTCGACAAGATCACCGGCCGGATCATCTCCTTCGACGTCTATATCGACGAGACTGTGCAGTTCGGCGCCCTGCAGGTCACGCCGCGCGTCTGCTACACGCGGCCGGCGACCGAGGCGCCGCAGACCGACGCTTTCGTCGAGGTCGACGAGATCACGCTCGATCGCAAGGTGAAGCGAATCTTCACCGGCTGGATGTTTGCCGCCAGCCCCGGTCTCCACGCCGTCGACCACCCGGTCTATGACGTCTGGCTCACCGACTGCAAGATGTCCTCGCCGGTCGCCCCGCCGTCCCAGCGGTAGAAGTCAGCGTTCCTGCGAATCGCGTCGTCGAGCAGGCGCTGATAGTGCCGGCGGTCGATCTCGACCACGCCGAACTGCTTGAGGTGCCGCGTGGTGAACTGGGTGTCGAGCAGGCGGAAGCCGCCGACGTTCAGCCGGGCCACCAGATGGACTAGGGCAACCTTGGAAGCATCGCGCTCGCGGCTGAACATGCTTTCGCCGAAGAAGGCGGCGCCGAGACGAACCCCGTAGAGGCCGCCGACGAGACGGCCTTCCTGCCAGGCTTCCACGGTGTGGCAGTGGCCCATGGCGAACAGCTCGCTGTAGAGACGGCGAATGCGCTGGTTGATCCAGGTCTTGGTGCGGCCGGGCGCTGCCGCCGCGCAGCCGTCGACGACCGCCTCGAAATCGGTGTCGATGCGGACGTCGAAGACGCGCTGGCGTGACGGTGCGTTGCAGGCGCCGCGGGAACGTGAAAGCGGTCGAGCGGGCAGGATCCCGCGCGATTCGGGCTCGATCCAGTAGAGGCCGGGGTCGTCGGCCGCTTCGGCCATCGGGAAGATGCCCACGGCATAGGCCTTGAGGAGAACCTCGGGCGTGATATCGAGCAGAATGTCATCGCGACCGGTCATGCCACCCCGGTGTTTGCCGAAAGCCTTTGCTCCAGCCAGTGGATGTCGTACCGACCGGCAACGATATCCTCGTCCACGACGAGGTCGCGGAAAAGCGGAATCGTCGTCTGGATTCCGTCGATGACGAATTCGTCGAGAGCCCGGCGGAGCCGCATCATGCATTCCTGCCGGCTGCGGCCATGGACGATGAGCTTGCCGATCAGGCTGTCGTAGTAGGGCGGGATGCGGTAGCCCTGATAGACCGCCGAATCGACGCGGACGCCAAGCCCGCCGGGCGGGTGGTAGTTGGCGATGCGGCCCGGAGAGGCGACAAAGGTGCGCGGATCCTCGGCATTGATCCGGCACTCGATGGCGTTGCCCTCGAACACCACATCGGCCTGGCCGAAGGACAGCCCGCCGCCGCTGGCGATGCGGATCTGCTCGTTGACGAGGTCGATGCCTGTGATGGCTTCGGTGACCGGATGCTCGACCTGGAGCCGGGTGTTCATCTCGATGAAATAGAACTCGCCGTTCTCGAAGAGGAACTCGACGGTGCCGGCGCCCGAGTAGCCGAGGGAGGCGATTGCGTCGGCGACAGATGCCGCCGATCCGGTTCCGCGCCTCGCTGTCGACGACGGGGGAGGGCGCCTCCTCCCAGACCTTCTGGTGGCGTCGCTGCAGCGAGCAGTCGCGCTCGCCAAGATGAACGCCCGCGCCGTTGCCGTCGCCGAGCACCTGGATTTCGATGTGCCGCGGCTTCTCGAGGTATTTCTCGAGATAGACCTCGTCATTGCCGAATGATGCACGTGCCTCGGCACGCGCGGTTGCCAGCGCCTCCGGCATGTCGTCGGGCGTGCGGGCGATCTTCATGCCCCGTCCGCCACCGCCGGCCGCGGCCTTGATCAGCACCGGGTAGCCGATGTCGGCAGCTACCTTGCGGGCGGCGATCTCGTTGGAGACGGCGCCGTCGGAACCGGGCACCACCGGGATGCCGAGGCGCTGGGCGGTGCGCTTGGCCTCGATCTTGTCGCCCATGGTGCGGATGTGCTCGGCACTCGGGCCGATGAAGGCGACGTTGTGGGCCGCGAGGATTTCGGCGAAGCGGGCGTTCTCCGCCAGGAAGCCGTAGCCGGGATGGACCGCGTCGGCGCCGGTGATCTCGCACGCGGCGAGGATCTGGGGGATGTTCAGATACGAATTCACGCGCCGACGGCGGGCCGATGCAAACACTCTCGTCGGCGAGGCGGACGTGCATGGCGTCCTCGTCGGCGGTGGAATAAATCGCGACGGTGGCGATGCCGAGTTCCTTGCATGCGCTGAGCACTCGAAGGGCGATCTCGCCACGATTGGCGATCAGGATCTTGTCGAACAAGGGAGGCGCCTCGTTCATTCAATGATCATCAGGGGCTCGCCATACTCGACGGGCTGTCCGTCCTCGATCAGGATGCGGGTTACGGTCCCGGCGCGCGGCGCCGGAATCTGATTCATCGTCTTCATGGCTTCAACGATGAGCACGGTCTGGCCCTCGCGAACCGTCTCGCCGACGTCGACGAAGGGGCGTGCTCCCGGTTCCGAGGCGAAATAGGCGGTGCCGACCATCGGCGACAAGATGACGCCGGGGTGCTCGGCGATGTCCTCCGGCGCCGGTGCCGCTGGTCTGGGCTGCTCGGCTTGCGGGAGCGGCGGCGGCGGGGTGGCTGGCGCCACCGGAAAATGCGTCACCGGCGCCTGATTGCGCGCGACGCGAATACGCGTGTCGTCGCGCTCGAACTCGATTTCGGTCAGGCCGGTTTCGGTGAGGAGTTCGGCGAGTTCGCGGATGAGGTCGTGATCGACGATCTTGTCTTTGTCCTTGGCGCTCATGCGTCCTCTTCAGCCACGCGCAGCGATCAGCTGTTTCAGCGCTGCGAGCGCAAGAATGTATCCAGTCGACCCGAAGCCGCAAATCACCCCCGCCGCAACCGGCGAGATATAGGAGTGGTGACGGAAGGGTTCGCGGGCAAAAACGTTGGACAGGTGCACCTCGATAACCGGCTTGCCGACGGCGCGGATGGCGTCGTGGATGGCGATCGAGGTGTGCCCGTAGGCGCCCGGATTGATGACGATGCCTTCAGCGCCGTCCGCCGCCTCCTGGATCCAATCGACCAGGATGCCCTCATGGTTGCTCTGGCGAAAGTCGACGTTCAGCCCGGATTCGCGGCCGGCGGTGCGGCACTCCTCGCCGATCTCGTCGAAGCTCTTGCCGCCATAGATGCCCGGCTCACGGCGGCCGAGCATGTTCAAATTCGGTCCGTTGATGATAAAAACGGTGGCCGCCATCGATACTTCCATCAAGCCGTCGGCTGATCGCCGCGGAAACGCGCCGTTATAGGGTGTCGCCGCGCAGAGGAAAAGTGTCAAGCGGCCGGCGGCTGCCGTGTGGATGAGCTGCCGCCTAGCAGGTGGTGGTGCCGGCGCAGCTTGCCCGCGCTTCCTGGATCTTCGACTTCAGGGCGTCATAGCCAACGGCGCCGATCACCACGTCGTCGGCGGTGACGTAGGACGGTGTGCCGGTCAGCGAGAGCTCCGAGGCGAGCGTGTAGACCTCGGTGATCGTGCTGTTCACCTCGTCCTTGCTCATGCTGGCCTTGACCGCGTCGGTGTCGATGCCGAGATCGGCGGCGACGGCCAGTGCCACCTTGCCGTTGACCTGGCCGGGCTTGTTGATCAGCGCGTCGTGGAAAGCCGCCGCCTTGTCGGGCGCCACCATCTTCACCGCGATCGACACCCGCGACGCCTCGACAGAGCCTTCTCCGAGCACCGGAAATTCCTTGAGCACAACGCGGAGGTTGCTGTCGTTGTCGATCAGCTTCTTCATGTCGGCCTGGGCGCGGCGGCAATAGGCACAATTGTAGTCGAAGAACTCGATGAGAGTGACATCGCCCTTCGGGTTGCCGACTACCAGCTGATGATCAGAGGAGAACAGGAGGTCCTTGTTCTTCGAGATCGCCGCGACCTGGGCAAGCTTGTCGGCCTCGTCCTGCCTGCGCTGGAGCTCGTTGATGGCGTCGCGGACGATCTCCGGATGGTCCATCAGGTGGCTTTCGATCGTCTTTTCGACTTCGGTGCGCTGCTGATCGCTCAGTCCGGCAACCACGGTGGGCTTGCTCTTCACGAGGTCCGGATGGTCGGCAAGATAGCCCTTGATGGCCGCCTCGGTCACCTCCGCGCTCGGCCCGCGCCCGGTGACTTCGACGGCGATCAGGTAGCCGACGGCGCCGATGACGAGCGCTCCGATGGCGGCGACTGCGATATTTGCTTTGTTCATGTGCGGGCTCCGGGATCGAGGGGCCGACCTGAGGTCAACGCGAACTTGGAGGTTTATACGCGATGATATCCCCGGCGCGAAGCCAGGCGGGCGAGCCGTTCTTCAATCTTTGTTGAGCGCGGGTCGCGTGGATCTGCGCTTCCTTGAAGCTGCCCTGAACGAACAGTGCTTCGGCGGTCGCGAGTTCAGCCATCGGGATATTGTCGGTCAATGCGTAGGCGCGGGCAAGGGTCCGCCAGCCGATCGGGACATCCGGATCGGACTGAAGCCCGACCGTCAGGTTCTTGATGGCAAGCGCGACGCTGGACTTCTGCTCGGTGGCGACGAGCGCCTGACCGTAGAGGATGCGCAGGAGCCCTGACCGGGGGGCTAGCGACACCGCCTTGTCGAGCGGGTCGATGGCGTCGGCGGGGTGCCCGCTTTCGAGGAGAGCCTGCCCTTTCAGTTCCCGGAAATACGGGTTGTTCGGCTCGCTCTGGATCAATTCATCCATCCGCTGCAGCGCGGGCTTGAGCGCGCCGGCCCGGTAGGCGGCGATGGCGCGGGCGTAGCGGGCCGGCAGGCTGGTATCGCTCGGCGGGTAGCGGCGCCCGACCTGCTGCGGAGTGAGAGTGAAGCCGGCGAGCTTGGCGCGCACCAGATCGTGCCGGTGCTGGAGCTCGGGCGGATCCTTTCGCTCGGCGTATTTGCTGTGGCTGACCAAGGCTTCGACGGTGGTCAGCCGGTCGGCTGGAAGCGGGTGCGACTGCACGTATGGATCGGCGTTTCGCGCCGACAACAAGTCCTGGTTGGCGAGGCGGCGAAGCACCGTTACCATGCCCTCGCCCGACTGGCCGGTCGCGTTCAGATAGTCGACAGCCGACCGGTCGGCGGCTGCTTCCTGCGCCCGTTGATAGGCCAGGATGCTCCGTTGCCCCACCTGCATCGAGCCGGCCATGATTCCGGAGCCGATCTGGCCGAGATTCGGGTCTCCCGCCGCGCTTCCGGCGATTGCCGCACCGACGCCGAGCAGCGCCCCGATCAGCGCCGCGGTGGACGAGTTGGCGACCTGCTGCCGGATGCCGGCCAGGTCGCCATGCGCAAGGTGGGCGGCCTCGTGGGCGAGAACGCCGATCATCTCGTTCGGCGTTTCGGTGGTCATGATCGCACCGGTGTTGACGAACATCCGGGACGCGTCGGCGACGAACGCGTTGAACCTGTCGTCCTGGACGAGGAAGATCTGGATCTTTCCCCCGCGAATGCCGGCAGCCTTGAAGATCGGCGCCGCGTAGTCCTGGATCAGCGCCTCGGTCTCCGCGTCGCGAACGACGTTGACGCCGGCGGCGAAGACTGTCTGCGATGGCAAGGCGAAGGACGCGGCGACGGCCGCCGTCAGTGCGAGGCGGGACAGCCCCGGCAAGCGGCCGGGCAGGTCTTTCCAAGCGCGATGGAGGCTGTTAGGCACGCTCCTCGGTCGCATAGGCTCCGTTTCCTTGACGGGAATGACAGCTCGGAGAGAACTCCGGATACGGCCGAAACCCCCGAATCCGGGGCCGGAATGGCGGAAAAATAGGGCGACAGCAAGACCTTTCGAGCTTCGGGAGATACAGGTGAGCGGATCGAAGTTTCAGCCTTCGCGACGAAGCGCGGTCGAGCCGTTCCTGGCGATGGAAGTGCTGCAGGCGGCGGTCGAGCAGGAGGCCGCCGGCAAACATATCGTCCACATGGAGGTCGGCCAGCCGGGCGCGCCGGCCCCGCGTCCGGTGCTCGATGCGGCGCGGGCGGCACTCGACGACGGCCGCTTCCGCTATACCGAAGCACTCGGCATCCGGCGGTTGCGGGAACGGATCGCCCGCCATTATGGCAATTCCTACGGGATCGACGTTCCCTACAGCAGCATTGCCGTCACCACCGGCTCGTCGGGCGGCTTCAATCTCGCGTTCCTGTCCGCCTTCGACCATGGCGACCGCATCGCGCTCGCGACGCCGGGCTATCCGGCATACCGCAATCTCCTCGGGGCGCTCGGCCTCGAGGTGGTTAATATCGAGACCAGCGCCGACAGCGGCTACGTCATGACGCCGGAGATGCTGGCTGCCGCCCATGCGAAGACGCCGGTCAGGGGCGTGCTGATCGCCAGTCCCGCCAATCCGACCGGCACGGTCATGCAGCCCGAGGCGCTCGGCGCCCTGATCGAGACCGCTGAAGGGCTCGGCATTCGCTTCATTTCCGACGAGATCTATCACGGCCTCGTCTATTCCGGCGTCGCCGAGACAGCGCTCAAGTATTCGCCCCATGCGATCATCGTGAACTCGTTCTCCAAATACTACTGCATGACCGGCTGGCGGATCGGCTGGATGGTGCTGCCTCAAGAATTGGTTCGGCCGATCGAGCGCATCGCCCAGAACCTCTACATCTCGGCGCCCGACATCTCCCAGCGCGCGGCGGTCGCCGCGTTCGACGCCACCGAAGAGCTGGAAGCGGTCAAGGCCGGCTACGCGGCCAGCCGGCGGCTCCTCCTCGACCGGCTGCCGGCGATCGGCTTCGACGACTTCTACCCGGTCGACGGGGCGTTTTACGTCTATGCATCGGTCCGCCGGTTCTCCAACGATTCCGTCGACTTCACCCGGCGGATGCTGGTCGAGGCCGGCGTCGCGGCGACCCCCGGCCCGGACTTTGATCCCGAGCGCGGCCATGCCTGGTTGCGCTTCTCCTTCGCCGGCACCGAGCCGGACATGGCGGAGGCGATGGACCGGATCGGCGCGTGGCTGGCGTGAGGGAGGGAACCAACCCCGTGCCTCTGCGTCTCCTTAGCGGAGAGACCTAGGAGGTGACCATGGCCGACAGCGCGAAGATTACTCGCAATCGAGAAAGTAACCCACAATGTCCGGCGTTATCGGGTTGAGAAGCCGAAGGGCTATAGCTTCGAGCCCGGCCAGGCCAATGAAGTCTCGATTGACGAGGTCGGCTGGCGGGACGAGAAGCGACCGTTCACCTTTACCTCGATCGAGGAGTGGCCGGACCTTGAGTTCACTATCAAGTCATACCTCGACCACAACGGCGTCACCCATCGGCTGTGGGAACTGGAGCCGGGCGCCGCGCTGCTCCTGCGCGAGGCGTGGGGCACGATCACCTACAAGGGACCGGGCGTGTTCATCGCCGGCGGGGGTGGAGTTACGCCGTTCATCGCTATCCTCAGGCGTCTCAACGCCGACGGCAGGATCGCCGGCCACACCCTCATCGCCTCCGACAAGACCGAGGAGGACATCATTCTCCGCGACGAGTTCGAGGCGATGGACGGCCTCACCTGTATCTGGACAGTGACCGGCGAGGAGAACTCGTCGCTGGCGCGGGGACGGATCGACGCAGACTTCCTCAAGGCGCACGTCAAGGATTTCAAACAGCACTTCTACGTTTGCGGACCGGACGAGATGGTGAAGGACATCCGCGAGGTCCTCGGTGACCTCGGCGCCGACACCGAGTCCGTGGTCTTCGAGAAATAGACAGTGCACAAATCGGCATTGTAACTCGTCGGGAGGGGGAGCAGATCGGATCCACGCGTCGAGGCGCTCTTGCCCATCATTCGCTCGTTCGGTCTCGACAGGCCGACGATCCCGGAGGTGCGGACGGCCTTCCCCGCGGCGGCGGCCGAATTGCCGCTGCCCGAAGGCGTTGCATTCAAGCACCGCGCGCTTTCCGACATGCCCTGCCTGCTTGTGCGGCGGCAGGAGACAGTCCCGATGCAGCGGGTGCTCTACCTCCACGGTGGCGGTTTCGTGTTCGGGACCATCGAATCTCAAAAAGGGATGGCCTGCCGCCTGGCGGTCGCCACCGGCCTGGAGATCGTCCTTGTCGAATACCGTCTCGCGCCGGAGCATCCTTGTCCCGCGGCAACAGACGATGCCGTCGCGGCATAGCGGGCTCTCCTTGCCGAAGATCCGCGGCCGAACACCATTGCCGGCAACTCTTCCGGCGCTGGCCAGGCGTTCCTCGCGGCCGTTGCCATGCGCGATGCCGGGGTTCCCCTCCCGCGGGCAATCGTCGCCTTCTCGCCATGGGTCGATCTCACCATGTCGTCCCGGCGGTACCGCGACAGGTTTGTCGCCCCCATGCTGCCGGGATCGCTCATGTCGATGGCCGCAGCGGCATATCTTGGCGGGCGCCGCGGCGACGAACCGGCAGCATCGGCGCTCTTTGCCGACCTTGCGGGTTTGCCGCCCGTGATAATCCACGTCGGCGGCGACGAGATCCTTCTCGACAATTCGCTCTCGATCACCGGCTGGCTCGCATCGGCCGGCGTCGAGGCGGCCCTCCATGTATGTCCGGGCATGATCCACGTATTTCCGGTCTATTCCGGTCTCACGCCGGAAGCTGACTGGGCCATCGAGGACGTCGGCGCCTTTATCCGCCGCCACGCAGCCTGACTCCCTTTATTGCGGCGCGGAACGGGGTAGGATGGGCTTCCTCCCAAGTTTCTCAATGAGGCGGCTCCCATGAATTCTGCAATGATCCAGGCTTTCGCCGCGCTTGAGGCGCACCGCCCGATCGTCGCCCAGAAGCCGCTGCGTGAGCGGTTCGAGGAAGATCCCGAGCGCTTCAAGCAATTCTCGATCTCCTTCGGCGATCTCCTTCTCGACTATTCGAAAAACCTGGTCGACGAGGAGACGATGCGCCTTCTGGTGGCGCTGGCGGAGGTGGCTGAGGTCGAGAAGCACCGTGCCGCGATGTTCGCCGGCGAGGCGATCAACAAGACCGAAAAGCGCTCTGTCCTTCACGTCGCGCTCCGGGCGCTGCCGGACGAGGTCTATCGGTCCGGTGGCGAGAACGTGGTGCCGGAGGTGCACGCCGTCCTCAATCGGATGGCCGCGTTCTCCGACGGAGTCCGCTCCGGCACGATCCGCGGCGCCGGCGGCCAGTTCACCGATGTGGTGAATATCGGCATCGGCGGCTCTGATCTCGGGCCGCGCATGGCGGTGAAGGCGCTTTCGCCTTATCACGACGGGCCGCGCGTCCACTTCGTCTCCAATGTCGACGGTGCCGACATCCGCGATACCCTGGCGGGCCTGCAGCCCGACCGCACGCTCTTCCTCATCGCCTCGAAGACCTTCACCACCCTCGAGACGATGACCAATGCGGCGACGGCGCGTGCGTGGATTGTCGACCGGGTCGGCGAGGACCACGTCGGGCGCCCATTTTGCTGCCATGTCGACAGCGCTCGACAAGGTCGCCGAATTCGGCATCTCGCAGGACCGCGTGTTCGGCTTCTGGGACTGGGTCGGCGGCCGCTATTCGGTCTGGTCGGCGATCGGCCTGTCGCTGATGATCGCCATCGGGCCGGCCGGCTTCACCCGCTTCCTCGCCGGCGGCCGGGCGATGGACGATCATTTCCGCACCGAGCCGCTCGCTCGCAATCTGCCGGCAATTCTCGGCCTCGTTGGCATCTGGCATCGCAATATCTGGGGGTATCCATCCTATGCGGTGCTGCCCTACGAGCAGCGGCTGGAGCGACTGCCTGCCTATTTCCAGCAGCTCGATATGGAATCGGACGGCAAGCGGGTGCGGATGGACGGCGCAACGGTCATGGGCGCCACCGGGCCGCTGGTCTTCGGCGAGCCCGGCACCAATGGTCAGCACGCCTTCTATCAGCTCCTCCACCAGGGGACCGACATCATCCCCTGCGACTTCATGGTCGGCGCGCTGTCCGATGTGCAGGACGACGGCGGCCACCAGGCCCTCCTTATCGCCAACTGTCTCGCCCAGACCCAGGCGCTGATGCAGGGGCGCACCATCGCCGAAGCGCGCAAGGAGATGAAAGAGCAGGGCATGGCGGCGGCGGACATCGAGCGGCTCGCGCCGCACAAGGTCTTCCCCGGCAATCGACCGACCAACACGATCGTCTACAAGCGGCTCGACCCGGAGACGCTCGGGCATGATCATCGCGCTCTACGAGCACAAGATTTTCGTTCAGGGCACGATCTGGGGGATCAATTCCTTCGACCAGTGGGGAGTCGAGCTCGGCAAGACGCTGGCCAAGAAGATCCTGCCGATGGTGGACGGCAAGGCCCCGGCCGAGGGCACCGACGCCTCGACCGCCGGACTTCTCGATGCGATCCACCTCATCCGGGGGGCTTGAGCGGTGCTCGACCGCCATTGGTGGCGCCGCGCTCGATGACGCCCGAAATCGCTTCGCCGGATCAACAGCGTCGCCCCGATGCGGGCGCGGGCGCGGCGGGTCCTGCCCGGCCGGTCTTCGACTTCGCCGACGGGGCGGCGGAGGACGAGTGGACGCTGCGGCGGAACGAGTCCGGCCTTCGACGGGCATGGACGCTGCTGCCGAGACCGCTGGACGGCGCGGCAACGCCGCGAGCTCGCCATCGAGCTGTTCGGCCAGCAGCTGTCGATGCCGCTGATGATCGGGCCGACCGGGCTCGCCGGCGCTGTTCTGGCCGCGCGGCGAGGAGTGCGGCGGCGCGTGCCGCGGCGGCGGCAGGCACCGGCCTACTGCCTCAGCCACGGCTCGGTCTGCACGCTCGAGGAGCTCGCCGCGACCGGCGCGAGCCCGCGCTGGATGCAGGTCTTCATCTACAAGGATCGCGGCTTCACCCGGGAGCTGGCCGATCGCGCCGCGGCGGCCGGCTACGACGGCCTCGTCCTCACCGTCGACAACCAGCTTCTCGGCAACCGCGAGCGCGATCTGCGCAACGGTTTCACCATCCCGCCGCGCCTCGGCCCCGTCGAGCTGGCCGCGATGGCGATCAAGCTGCGGCTGGCTGTGGCGGATGCGCGACGAGCTGCTGCCGCAGTCGGCTTCGGCAACTATGTGCGGCGCCGGCGAGACCGATCGACGTCAAGACGCTCGCCGGGCGGATGAGCGGCTGCTCGATCCGGCGATGAGCTGGCGCGATGTCGAGTGGCTGCGCGGCGTCTGGCAGGGGCCGCTGATCCTCAAGGGGGTGCTGCACCCGGCCGAGGCGACGGAGGCGGCGATGAGCGCGGCGTCGACGGCATCATCGTCTCCAACCATGGCGGCCGGCAGCTCGACGGCGCGCCGGCGACGATCGACGCGCTGCCCTACTGCGTGAGGCCGTGGGCGACCGCCTGACGATCGGCGTCGACGGCGGCATCCGCCGCGGCGTCGACGTGGTCAAGGCGCTGGCCTGGGCGCCCGGCTCTGCCTCATCGGCCGGCCGCAGCTCTTGGGGCTGGCGGTCGCCGGCGAGGCCGGTGTCGCGCACGTCCTCGAGATCTACCGCAGCGAGATCGACCGGGTGATGGGCTTCTGCGGAGTCACCAAAATCGCCGATCTCGGACCGGACCATCTGCTTCGCAAGCCTTGGCAATAGGCCGTCTGCGGACCTGGGCGGTCGGTCATAATTCGGCCCCTTGCGCGCGCAACTCTTCCCTTGGCCTTACCCGAGAAATGGAGGTTGGCCATGTGCCACGAATACACCGGATGGTGGCGGAAACGCGAAACGACCGCCAAGACGAAGGTCGAGGACGCCCGGACCGACGCCATCGTGACGCCCGCTCCGCGCCAGGACGAGAAGGCCGAGGCGGCTGCGAAGCCGCAGGCCGAGGAAAAGGATCTCGTTCCCGCCGAGTGAGGGCGCCTTGTGTCGGCCGCGGCTGAAATCGGCCGCCCGGCGCTGGATCCGATCAGTTTGATGGCCGCGGGCTTGCCCGCGCCGCTGTCTCTAATGCCGACTCGTCAAGTGTCGGGGAGGCGGCGCGGGCCGCAGACCGCGCCTCGATGGCCTTGACCGTCATCACCACCGCTTCGTTGAACGGACAGGCGACGCCGAGGGCCTTTGCCTGCCGGAGAAGCGCGACGTTCAACGAATCGATCTCGGTCCGCCGGCCGCTCTCGACATGCTGGAGCATGGAGGGTCGGTTGTAGCGCTCCCAGGCATGATCGAGGATTTCGCCGCGCGGATCAGCAGCCGGCAGGCGTATCCCCTTGGCCGCGATCACGGCGAGAATCTCGTCGAGCACCCGCTCCATGAGCTGCCGCGCCGGCTCTGTGCGCGCGATCTCGCCGGGCCTGAGGCCGGTAATGGCGCTAACCGGATTGATCGCCGCATTGAGGACGAACTTCATCCAGATGTGGCCGAGCACATTGTCGCTGACGACGATCGGCAGTCCGGCCTGCTTCAACAGTTCGGCAATGGCCGCGACCCGGTCGGATGCGCTACTGTCCAGCTCGCCGATCGTCGTCTCGCCGATGTTGGAGTGGAGCACCTTTCCCGGCGCAAGTTTGGCCGCGCTGTTGTAGGTCGTGCCGCCGACCACCCGGCTGTCGCCGAGTGCCGCCGTCAGCGCCTCGACGTTGCCGATGCCGTTCTGCAGCGTCAGGGCAAAGGCATCCGGCGGCAGGACGGACGCGAGGGTCTTCGCCGCGGCGGCGGTTGCGTTGCTGTCGACCATGACGACCGCCATGTCGAACTCGCCGATTTCGGCAGGGGAGGCGGTCGCCGGAAGGCGCAGGTGGAGATCGCCGTCCGGCGTTCCGAGCGCCAGCCCGTCCGCGGCGATCGCCTCCACATGTGCCACGTCGACGTCGTAGAGGATCAACTCGGCGCCGGCCCGGGCGAAGCGGGCGCCGAACATCGCGCCCATGGCGCCGGCGCCGATGATCGCGATGCGCATGGCGGACGTCAGTCGATGATGTTGAACAGGCCGGCGTCGATGCGCACCTGGACGAAGTCCGGCATCCTGAGGCCCGCCTTGATCTTGGCCTCGAGATCGGCTTCGGCGGCCTTGACCTGGGAAAGGTGCTCGATGGTCTCTTCGATCCGCGCGTATGGCACAACCACCACCCCATCCTCGTCGCCGAAGATGATGTCGCCCGGCCCGACCGAGACTCCGCCGACCATCACCGGGAAGCCGACCGTACCCGGGCCGTTGCGAACCGGCGAGTTTGGCGTCACCCCGGCGGCGAAGCAGGGAAGGCCCACGGCGCGAACGCCGATGACGTCGCGAACACATCCGTCAGTGACGAAGGCGGCGCAGCCGGCGTTCTTCATCATGCCGAGGAGGAGGTCGCCGATCACCGCCACGCCGGTGAAGCCGCCGGATGCCGAGACAATCACATCACCGGGTTGGGCGAAATGCAGGCCGCCGAAGGTTGCGAGGTTGTCGCTCGGTCCGTCGTTGCACGGTAGCGCCACGCCGCAGAAGGAGGCCGGCCCGCCGATCGGCTTGATCCGGTAGTCGAGCGCCCCGCTGCCGTTCATGGCGTCGACGGCGTAGCCTGTCTGCAGGCCGGTGAAGGCGGCGACCTGCTCCTTGGTGGGGCGCGGGAAATTCCGTCGGACGGTGACGAGCGGTGGGTCCTGGATCATGCCGAAAAGCTCTCCTTGGGATTTGCCGGCGGCTGCCGGGCGCCCAGCCTAGCAAAACCCGGGACGGTGATGGAACAATCGTGCGAAGATGGGATTAGAGCCAGTTGCCTTTCGCCGTCTGATCTGGTCGGATACGCCCTCTCCATCGGCTGCCCCCGGCCGGTGGGCTTCACTCCATCGCACGACCAGAGGCGGCTGCGAGGCCGATCCCGACTATGAACGATATCGCTCCCCGCAAATACGGCATGGGTGCTCGCGTCCGCCGCAAGGAGGACAAGGCGCTGGTGACCGGCGCCGGCCATTTCACTGACGACTACACGCCGGAGGGCACGCTGCGCGCTTATGTCCTGCGCTCCTCGATGGGCCATGCGCGGATCAAGGTCGGTGATCTTTCGGCGGTGAAGGGGATGCCCGGCGTGCGGCTGGTGATGACCCATGCGGATCTCGGGGGCGTCAAGGGCCTGCCTTGCAAGGGCAAGATTCGCCAAGTGGACGGGACGCATCCGCGCATGCCCGAGCATCCGCTGCTGTGTGGCGACATCGTGCGGCATGTGGGTGATCCGATCGTCTTCATCGTCGCCGATACGCTCGATCAGGCGAAGGAGGCGTCCGAGGCCGTCGAGGTCGACTACGATCCGCTGCCGGCGGTGACCAGCATGCGGGGAGCGCTCGCGGAGGGGGCACCGCTGGTATGGCCGGAGTATGGGACCAACGTCGCCTTCACCTGCGCCAGGGGCGGCAAGGGCGCGACCGACGCGGCGATGCTCCGGGCGGCAAAGGTCTCCCGTATCGAGATCGTCAACAACCGTCTCGTCGCCAATTACATGGAGACGCGCGGCATCGTTGCCGAATACGACGCGGAAAAGGACCGCTACACGCTGACCCTCGGCACCCAGGGCGGTCACGGCATGCGCGACCGCATCGCCAAGGACATCCTCGGCATACCGGCGAGCAAGGTCAGGGTGATCACCCCCGATGTCGGTGGCGGCTTCGGCACCAAGGCGTTCGTCTATCAGGAGTATCCGCTGGCGGCGCTCGCCGCGAAGCGGCTCGGCAAGCCGGTCAAGTGGATCGGCGACCGCAGTGAGCATTTCCTTGTCGACAGCCACGGCCGCGACAATTTCGCTGTCGCCGAGATGGCGATGGACGAGGACGGCCGCTTCCTCGCCATGCGCGTCGATCTCCTCGCCAATATGGGCGCCTACCTGTCGCAGTTTGCGCCGTTCATCCCGGAAGGCGGCTTGACCATGCTGACCGGGCTCTACGACATCCCCCACCTCTATTCCCTCTGCCGGGGCATCTACACCAACACGGCGCCGGTCGACGCCTATCGCGGCGCGGGGCGGCCGGAGGCCGCCTATCTGGTCGAGCGGCTGGTCGACCAGTGCGGCCGCGACACCAGCCTCGGCCCGGTCGAGATTCGCCGCCGCAACTTCATCCGGCCGGAGGCGCTGCCTTACGAGACGCAGGGCGGGCGCATCTACGACAGCGGCGAGTTCGATGGTCATCTGGAGCGGGCGCTGGAAATCTCGAACTGGCAGGGCTTCGAAGACCGGGCCGCAGCGGCAAAGGCGACCGGCAAGCTCCGCGGCTTCGGCATCGCAACCTATGTCGAAGCCTGCGCCTTCCCCGGCAAGGAAGAGGCGACCGTCCGGCTCGGCGAGGACGGCAAGGTGACGCTTTACATCGGCACCCAGACCAACGGGCAGGGCCACGCCACTGCCTACGCCCAGTTCATCGTCGGCCATCTCGGGCTCGACTATGACCAGGTGAATGTGGTCCAGGGCGACACCGATCAGGTGCCGAATGGCGACGGCACCGGCGGTTCGCGTTCGGTGCCGCTCGGCGCGGTGTCGGTCGACAACGCCGCGGCCAAGCTCGCCCACCAGGTCAAGGAGATCGCTTCCGACCGGCTCGAAGCGGCGGTTGACGACCTGGAATTCGCCGACGGCATGGTCAGGGTCGCCGGCACCAACCGCGGGATGACGCTCGCCGACGTGGCGAAGTCCGCTCCCGATCCAACAAAGCTCACCGCCTTCGACAACGAGTTCGAGCAGCCTGAGCCGACCTATCCGAACGGCACCCACATCGCCGAGGTCGAGATCGACCCGGAAACCGGCGTGACGAAGATCGTCGACTACTGGATCGTCGACGATTTCGGCGCGACGGTGAACCCGATGCTGCTTGAGGGCCAGGTGCATGGCGGCATCGTTCAGGGGATCGGCCAGGCGCTCTACGAGCGCACTGTCTACGACCCGGATGGCCAGCTCCTGTCCGCCTCGTTCCTCGACTACGCGATGCCGCGGGCCGATGGCGTGCCGAGCTTCATCTTCGAGACGCGGAACGTGCCGTCGAAGACCAACGCTTTCGGCATCAAGGGGGCCGGCGAGGCGGGATCGATCGGTTCGTGCCCGGCGGTGATGAATGGCGTGGTCGACGCGTTCAATCGCGGCTACGGCATCACCAACATCGACATGCCGGCGACGCCCGAGCGGGTGTGGAACGCGATCCAGGAGGCGAGGGGTTAGGATCTTCCCTGGGCCAAGTCGGTGCGGGAGAAATCGTCGCCCTTGTAGAGGAGCGGCATCCCGAGGACGCGGGCGCAGCCATAGGCGAAACAGTCGCCCATGTTGAGTTGCGCGGGGTGGCCACGGCCTTTGCCATAGCGGTCGAACGCGTCAAGCGCTGCTCTGCCGATTTCGTCGGTGATCGGGACGACCGTGATTTCGGCCGTGGCGAGAAAGGCCTGAACGTGATTGTCGGCGACCAGGTGCGAGGCCGCCAGCTTTCGCATTATGGCAGCGACGGTCTCGAACAGCGCCACAGGAGATGTGTAGCGCCTTGCTGTCGCCTGAAGGCGCTCGGACAGGTCGTCGGCTTCGGGCTCGCGAAGAAGGATGGCAATGAGTGCCGAAGCGTCTACGAACACCCGCTCAGTCCCCCGATAACTCGTCGAAGAACGCCTTGTCGATGGGCTCGCCCGTATCGCGGTATTCAGCCAGAGAATCCGCGATCCTGCGGAGGCGATCCCTGAGCGGGATTTCGTCTTCCTCCCGTCGTAACTCGTGCCGGACAGCGACCTTCACTGCCTCGGTCAGGCTGGTATTGCGCTTTCGCGCCAATTCTCTCACCAGCGCATCCGTTTCCTCATCGCGGATATGAAAAGGCATGATCTACACATCTAGATTGATCCATCTATTCGTGTAGATAACGGTGTTCGAAACGCCACGCAAGCACCAGCTTGCGCGGTCCCGCGCATTGTGGTCCCTTGCCGCTCTACATGGACCCTCCTGAACATGCGCGGCCGCTGGTCGGCATTGCGCTGAAAGTCGCCTCGACCCTTTCCTTCACCGCCATGGCCACGCTGATCAAGCTGGCCAGCGTACGCTATCCCATCGGTGAACTTGTCTTTTTCCGCTCGTTTTTCGCGCTGATCCCGGTGTTTGCCTGGGTCGGCTGGCGCGGACGGCTTCCGTCGGTGTTCTACACCGAGCGAATCGGCCGGCATTTCATCCGCTCGGTCACCGGCGCGGCGACCATGTTCTGCGGCTTCACCGCCCTGTCGCTCCTGCCGATCGCCGATGCCACCGCCATTGGCTACGCGGCGCCGCTCTTGACGGTCGTCCTCGCGGTGATCTTCCTCGGCGAGAAGGTTCGCGTCTATCGCTGGTCGGCGGTGGTGGTCGGGCTGATCGGCGTGCTGGTGATCCTCTCCGACTATGTCGGGCCCGACACCTCGGGCGCGACGGAGCGGAGCACGCTCGGCGCGATCGTCGCCATTTCCGGCGCCTTTCTCGGCGCCGCGACCGCGACGCAGGTGCGGGCGATGGTCCACTACGAGGGGGCCGCGACGATCGTCGTCTATTTCTCGCTGTTCACGTCACTGTTCGGGCTGCTGACGCTGCCCTTCGGCTGGCACGTCCCAGACGCGCAAGGGTTGGCCGCATTGATCGCCGCCGGGATCTTCGGCGGCCTCGGCCAGGTGCTCATGACGCAGAGTTTCCGCTACGGCGGCGCGTCGATGATCGCGCCTTTCGACTACACGTCGATGATCTGGGCGCTGGCTGTCAGCCTGGTGATCTTCGACACGTGGCCGACCCACCGCATGCTGTTCGGCACGGCGATCGTCATCGGCGCCGGCCTGTTCGTTATCTTCCGCGAACGCCAGCTCGGCATCGAGCGGGCGCGGTCGAAGCGGGCGCAGACCCCGACCACGCCGCTCACCTGAAGAACGAAATCGCCTTCAGTTCGGCGTATGGGCCTGGTGGCTGACGTAGGCGAGAAACGTCCCGCGACGTGTCCTGACGCTCACCTTTTTGACAGGAGGTGATCTTACGCCGCCGATGCCGGCCACAGCGGCTTCAGGGTAGCGGGGAGGTGGTCGGCGCTCGTCGCTGATGCGCGCTTGTCGAGGAACCGCGCCCAGACGAAGAACACGTCCCCGACGATCGTCTCGGGCGGCGTATGGTGGGCTTTGAGGTCGTCGGCGACCCAGGCAGCAAATTCCTCCCGCGAGGCAGGCGTTTGCCGCGTCTCGTCGAGCGACCATCCTTCGATGAAGATGCCGCGCGGCAGGGCGGGCGGGGCGTTGGCGACAGCCAGAACCGCGTCCGGCGGAAGACTTCGCCGCAGGCGGTGCATGACGGCCATCGCCTGCGCCTGGTTGTGGGTGGCGAGCGACGCTTTGTCTTTCAGTGCGCCAAGCCAGTTCTGGTATTGCCCGCCTGCAAACTCGACGTCGTAGGGCTGGGTCATGCCGTCCCCGTAAGACGGCGGCGACGCCGGCGGTCCGTCATCGCCTCTTGACATGGCGCACGGCGCGCCGCCGATGTCACTTCTTCTGCTTGACCACTTTCTGGGTCTGCTCGCCGAGGCCCTCGATGCCGAGATGGACGGTCTCGCCGCCCTTGAGGTAGCGCGGCTTCGGCTTCATGCCCATGCCGACGCCGGGCGGCGTGCCGGTGGTGATGACGTCGCCGGCCTCGAGCAGCATGAACTGGCTGAGGTAGCTGACCAGATGGGCGACGCCGAAGATCATCGTCTTGGTGTTGCCGGTCTGCATGCGCCTGCCGTTGACGTCGAGGAACATGTCGAGGTCCTGGACGTCCTTGATCTCGTCGCGGGTGACGAGCCACGGTCCGAGCGGGCCGAAGGTCGGGCAGCTCTTGCCCTTGGTCCACTGGCCGCCGCGCTCGATCTGGTACTCGCGCTCCGACACGTCGTTGCACACGGCGTAGCCGGCGACGTGGGAGAGCGCCTTCTTCTCGTCGATGTAGCTGCCGCCGCGGCCGATGATGACGGCGAGCTCGACCTCCCAGTCGGTCTTCTTCGAACCGCGCGGGATGCACCACGTCGTCGTTCGGCCCGACGATGCAGCTCGGTGCCTTGTTGAAGATGATCGGCTCGGACGGAATCGGCGAGCCTGTCTCCTTGGCGTGGTCGACATAGTTGAGGCCGATGGCGATGAAGTTGCGGACCTTGCCGACGCAGGGGCCGATGCGGGTGCGCGGCGAGACCTTCGGCAGCGTCTCCGGCTTCGCCTTCCTTGCCTTGGCGATCGCGCCGGCGGCAAGCGTGTCCGGCGTGATGTCGTCGATGACGCCGGAGAGGTCGCGGATGACCCCGTCCTTGTCGAGCATGCCGGGTTTCTCGCGGCCCTTCGGCCCGAAGCGGAGCAGTTTCATGGTCGGTTTTCTCCTTGGGAAACACTACGTGGGTTCGAAACGGCGCGTCTGACTTGCTGTCGTCAGTCACGACCGCGCAAGCGGCAACAGCGCTCGAGCGAGTCGAGCGCGGGAAGAGATCGGATGCTGGTGAAACAGGCGCGCACTTGCGCGGCCAGTCGATTCAAGTACCTGCCCCCTCTTTGCGGATGGGAGTACCGCGATCGTGTTGCCGGCTCAAGATGGAGGCGGGGAGAAATCGGCGATCGCCGCCTGCAATAAGGGTGGCCTCAGGAGAAATAGGTCAATATTTTTGACCTATCGAGAGGGTATCCGCGGATGGAAGCGCTCCTGCCTCTGCTCGGATTCGTCGTTGTCTTCACTGCGACGCCGGGACCCAACAACCTGAGAGCCTGACTGAAAAAGAGTTGAGTGATTCCAGTTGGTTATGATTCCGTCGGATTTGCGAAGATTCGATGGAGATCACGATGCCTTGGACTGAAATCACTCGACCGCAGTATCGGCGCGAAGGCCTGCGCTACGCAAGTGACCTGACCGATGCGGAATGGACATTGATCGAGCCATTCATGCCAGCGCCGTCGTCAATCGGGCGTCCACGCACGACGGATCTTCGCTCGGTCATGAATGCGATCCTCTACATCGCCTCGACCGGCTGTCAGTGGCGGCAGTTGCCGAAGGACTTCCCGCCCTATTCGACCGTGCAGGGCTATTTCTATGAATGGTCGCGCGGTGGTCGGTTCTTCACGATCAACCACGCCTTGGTCATGACCGCCCGTGAGAAGGCGGGACGCGAAGCCAGCCCGTCGGCCGGCGTGATCGACAGCCAGTCGGTGAAAACCACGGAAAGCGGCGGTCCGCGCGGCTATGATGCGGGCAAGAAGATCAAGGGACGCAAGCGCCACATCGTCACCGACACCGAGGGTCATCTCGTCGGCTTGCAGGTCCATGCTGCCGACATCCAGGATCGCGATGGCGCCGTCAGCGTTCTCGCCTCGATCCGTTCGCTTTATCCCTGGCTGCGTCACCTCTTCGCCGATGGCGGCTACGCCGGCGACAAACTCCGCGATGCGCTGACCGCATTCGGGCGATGGACCATCGAGATCATCAAGCGCTCCGATCCCGCCGCCGGCTTCGTCGTGCTTCCCCGCAGATGGGTGGTTGAACGGACCTTCGCCTGGCTCGGCCGATGCCGCAGACTTGCCAAGGACTTCGAAGCGACAATCCCGAGCGCCCTCGCCTGGATGCTTGTCGCTAACATTCGAACCCTCACCCGCAAGCTCGCAAGAGCTTGAAATCAATCGCATCGTTTCAGAGTCGAACTCTGATGGTGCTAGTTTCCGGTGCGAACTGGGGACTGGCGCGCACGCTTCCTCATATCGTCGGCATCGCGCTCGGCTTCCCGCTGATGATCGTCGTCGCCGGGCTCGGCCTCGATACAGTTTTCCGCGCGTGGCCGATCCTCCACGACATCCTCAAATACGTCGCCTTCGCCTATCTCCTCTTCCTCGCCTGGCGGATTTCGCAGGCCGGAAGGCCGGATACGACGACGGTGCGCGCCCGACCGCTGGACCTCTTCGAGGCGATGGCTTTCCAGTGGGTGAATCCCAAGGCGTGGGCGATCATCTTCGGCGCCACCGCGTTGTTCACAACGGCTGGGAGCGATCCGGTCGTCGAGATCGGCATCATGGCGGTCCTGTTCGGTCTGGTCTGCCTGCCGAACGGCGTCGTCTGGTGCCTGTTCGGAACCGCGATCGCCCGCTTTCTCTCCGACGACCGGCACCGGCGCATCTTCAACGTGACGATGGCGGTGCTCCTGGTCATCTCGGTGTTGCCGACGCTCGTCTAGCCCGCGCGTTAGTCGAGAAAAAAATGTGCCGTCGGCCTCGCCGCGGGCCGACTTCCGTGCACATAAGCGGAGACAGGGCAAAGCCACGCCGCCGACCAGCGAGAGGCGATCATGACCGAAGCCGACACCATAAACCCACCCGATCCCGACGAAGCGCCAGAGCTCTTCGATCCCGACGAGCCTTGGATTTCGTTGCGCGAGGCGCTCGCCGTGGACGACGTGCCGCGCCTCGTTGCCATTTTCGAGGCGCTGACGCTGAGCGACGGGCTGAGAGCGCTGCTTCAGCTCGAGGTCGAGGATCGGGCGCGAGTGCTGGCGGCGCTGCCGGCCGAGCTCGCGGCAGAGCTGGTGACCGAGGCACCGAACGAGCAGGCGGTGGACCTGGTTGAGGCGCTCGAGGCCGAAGACGCCGCCCAGATCATCGAGGAGCTGGACTCCGACGTCCAGGCCGACGTCGTCGGCGAGTTGGACAAGGAGGACGCCGCGGCGATCCTCGCCGAGATGGAGCCGGAGGAGGCGGCGGAAGTCCTCCGGCTGGTAGAGTACGAGGACGACACTGCCGGCGGCCTGATGATCGGCGAGACATTTTCCTTCCGCGACACCGATACCGTCGCCGCGGTGCTTCGCCGGCTGACCAGCGAGGAGGAGGATTTCGAGCGCTACCGCGGCCAGCATCCTTACATCGTCGACGAGGCGAACCGGCTGATCGGCGTCGTGTCGCTCCGCAACCTCCTGACCGCGAAGCGATCGACATCGCTTACCGACATCATGGTCGCTCCGCTGTCGGTGGCGACGGACGCGCCGCTTGGCGAGCTGCAGGACCTGCTCGACGAGTACGAGTTCCTCGGGCTGCCGGTTGTCGACGGCCAAGGCCGGCTGGTCGGCACGGTGTCGCGGTCGGCGGTGGCCGAGGCGCTCCTCGAACGGTCCGAGAGCGAGAGCCTGAAGCGTCAGGGCGTGTTCGGCGACGAGCTGCGGTCGATGCCGCTGCTCCTCCGCTCGCGCCGTCGCCTCGCCTGGCTCAGCGCCAACATCATCCTCAACATCATCGCCGCCAGCGTCATCTCGGCCTATCAGCAAACGCTTGCCGCAGTCATCGCCATCGCGATCTTTCTGCCAATGGTCTCCGACATGAGCGGCTGCTCGGGCAACCAGTCCGTCGCCGTGTCCCTACGCGAGCTGGCGCTCGGCCTCGCCAAGCCAGTCGACGTGCTCAGGGTGTGGGCGAAGGAGGTTTCGGTGGGCGCGATCAACGGGGTCGTGCTCGGCATCCTGATCGCCTTAGTTGCCTGGGGGTGGAAGGGTAATCCGTTTCTTGGTCTCGTCATTGGTCTGGCGCTCGCCCTCAACACTGTCGTTGCGGTGTCGGTCGGCGGCGTGGTGCCGCTCTTGCTCAAGCGTTTCAACCAGGACCCGGCCGTCGCTTCCGGTCCGCTTCTGACGACGATCACCGACGTCGCCGGGTTCTTCCTCGTGCTCAGCCTGGCGACCTGGATGATGCCGTTGCTGGTGTGACGAAGCGTCACAGAACTGTCTTTCGAAATCAGCTACATGCGGGCCAGTCCTTCCAGAAGCGGTGCGCTTCTCGATGCTCGCCCGACCTGTTCCCCGGCACTTCAGGACGCTCTTCATTTCCGATGTTCATCTCGGCTGCAAGGGCTGTCAGGCGGCCCTACTTCTCGACTTCCTGCGCTATCACGACGCCGAGTCGCTCTACCTGATCGGCGATATCGTCGATGGCTGGCGCCTGAAGCGCGGCTGGTACTGGCCGCAGGAGCACAACGACGTCGTCCAGAAGCTTCTGCGCAAGGGCCGCAAGGGCGCCCGCATCATCTACATTCCCGGCAATCACGACGAATTCCTGCGCGACTATGCCGGCACCCATTTCGGCGGCGTCGAAGTCGTGGAACGGACCCTTCACGAGACCGCCGACGGACGCCGCCTCCTCGTGATCCACGGCGACCAGTTCGATGTGGTGGTGCGCCACGCTCGCTGGCTCGCCCATCTCGGCGACCGGCGCCTACAGCAGCGCGCTGGCGATCAACACCTTCCTCAACCGCATGCGCCGCCGTTTCGGTCTGCGCTACTGGTCGCTGTCGGCGTGGCTGAAGCTCAGGGTCAAGAACGCCGTCAACTACATCGGCGCCTTCGAGGAGGCGCTCGCCAACGAGGCGAGGCGGGTCGGCGCCGACGGCGTCGTCTGCGGCCATATCCATCACGCCCGGATCGCCGAGATCGGCGGCTTCCAGTACGTCAACACCGGCGACTGGGTCGAAAGCTGCACGGCCGTCGCCGAGCACCATGACGGCCGGCTGGAGATCATCCGCTGGACCGAGCTTCAGCCGCCGTCCAGGGACGACGAGGCGAGCGACGAGGAACGCTTCATTGTCGAGGCGGCAGAGTGAGGCTCCTCATTGCCACAGACGCGTGGCGGCCGCAGATCAACGGAGTCGTGCGAACGCTTGGCGCGACAATCGCATCGATAGGCCGCCTCGGGATCGAGGTGAGGGTCGTATCGCCCGACCTGTTCCGGACCGTGCCGCTGCCCTTCTATCCGCAGATTCCGCTCGCGGTTGCCAGCCCGCGCGCGATCGGCCGGCTTGTATCCGACTTTCGTCCGGATGTCGTTCATGTGGTGACGGAAGGGCCGCTCGGATGGCTCGCGCGCCGGTGGTGCATCGCAAATGGGGTCCACTTCGCTAGCAGCTACACGACGCGGTTTGCCGAGTACATTTCCGCTCGCGTTCCGGTCCCCGCCTCATGGACCTATCGTGTTCTACGCAACTTCCATCGTGCCGCGAGCGTGACTCTCGTGGCGACGCCGCGGCTCGCGGACGAACTCAGGGCGCGTGGGTTCTCAAATCTCGCGCTCTGGTCGCGCGGCGTTGACACGGATCTGTTTTCGCCCGCGCCGGTCAGGCGTCTCGACTTCCCGCGGCCCATCTTCCTCACGGCGTCGCGCCTGGCCGTGGAAAAGAATATCGAGGTGTTCCTGGATCTCGATCTTCCCGGCTCGAAGGTGGTGGTCGGCTCCGGTCCGAGCGAGGCTGCGCTTCGCCGCAGCTATCCGGGTGTCCATTTCCTCGGTCAACTGCACGACGCCGAGTTGGTTCAGGCCATGGCTTCGGCGGATGTCTTCGTCTTCCCGAGCCGGACCGATACCTTGGCGTCGTCCAGCTGGAAGCCCTTGCGTGCGGCGTTCCCGTCGCGGCGTATCTGGTGCCCGGACCGTTGGACGCGATCGGCGACCATCCGGTCGGCTGTCTGAACGACGATCTGCGCGCCGCTTGCATGGCGGCCCTCGCAGTCGATCGCCGCCAGTGTCGCGCGTACGCTTTGACGTGATCGTGGCAGAGAGCGGCAGGGGAGTACGTCCGCCAGCTGGAGGATCTGTCCGAGCTGAAATCACCGCCGCGCCGTTTGACGCCTTCGCCAAATTGGCTAGCCGAAGCGACACGGCGATCCAGCGTTGCAACCGAGGCCCCGATTGTTATGCTCCGATGGGGGCTGGGTTTTGGAACCGGTGCTGGACAGATTTCGTGCTGTTTCCGCGAACGTGAGGGACGCGCTGCGATACTGCCCTCACGAACGCCGAGCCATGGTCTTTGAGATATCGTCGATCCTCGGGTCGGGTATCCTCAGCATTCCCGGGCTCGGCGATCTGCTGAAGCGATTTGGACGGTTTTTCGCCGTCGTCCTGCAGGCCGTTTCACCGGCGATCGATCTGGACATGGGGCCGGGACGCCCGCCGCCCAATGTCTTCTTCCAAATCTTTGTCTATGCCGCCCCGCTCACATTCTTCTTCTGTTACGTGGTCAGCGGATTTCTGGCCTATCGTTCCGGCACCTTCCTCCCCTCGGGGCACGATGAAGAGCTGGCGTTTCTTTACGACTGGTGGAATTTCGTCATCTACCTGGTGGTCGTGCCGCTCTACGTGTCTTGCGCAATCTTCTTGATCTACATTGCAGCGATCAGCTGGAAGCGGCTGAACAGCATCTATTCACATGAAGCGGGCGCGTCGTCCTTTTGGAGCAATTCGACCCGAATCGTAGGGTTTTTCGCGATTTCCTTCATCCTGGCCGGCTTGTACATATCGCAATATATATCCGATCTCGCCGATTCGCATTTGACGGAAACCCTGTATTGGTTCTTCAATTCTGTTGGCGAGGTACGTACGCTCAACCGCGCTGGATATTACTATGTGTTCTTGAACTCTATTCTTCTGTTCATCACCTCAATGGCGGCATTCTGTTACATCGCATTGAGTATCGAGATATTCCGTTTTGGAAAATACCTTCCACAGGTCGCGGCCTCGATCAATCGCGCCACCACTTCGGACGCCGCCGCCAAGAAAGCATCCCTCGCCGATATCGAAAGCAAGATCCAGGAAACCCTGGACGAATACGCCTATTCATACATCATTGCGAAGGTCCTCGTAGCAACCTACGCCGTGAACATTATCCTGTGGCAGGCGTCTCCGGCCGGCAAGGTCACCAACGTCAATTCCGCGATCGTGGCGCTGGCGATCATCGGCCTGGTCTTCCTGGTGGTTCCAAGGCTCTATCTGAATTCGAAATGGCACAGGATCAAACATGCGACGCTGAGCGCTGGTGGAGAGGTGGACGCCGACGAGATCGGGGCGGAATTGACGCCCAGACGCTTTCGGAAATCGGAAACCTGGCTTGATGCGGTGTTCATCTTTCTCCTGTTCAAGAGCGCCTCCGGCCAGTTCGAAAAGTCGCCGCCGATCAAGGCCATCATTGATTTCATCGAAAGTATCTGGAGTTGACGCGGTTGGCGGATGGCGACGGATCGACGGGTGAGCACGCCGCGGCGCCTCTGCTCGACGACGTTCACGAAGCCGCCCGGCGGATCGCCGGCCACGCGGTCAGAACGCCGCTTCTGATCAGCCCGGTCCTCGACGAGGCGGTCGCGGGGCGGGTGCTCCTCAAATGCGAGAACCTGCAACGCACCGGGTCGTTCAAGTTCCGGGGCGCCTGCAATGCCCTGTCGGTCCTCGGCGCGGCGGAGCGGGCGCACGGGGTGGTGGCCGTCTCCTCTGGCAACCACGCGCAGGGCGTTGCCGAGGCTGCGCGGCTCTTCGGCGTTCGGGCGACCATCGTCATGCCGTTCGACGCGCCCGCCATCAAGCGGGCGCGGACCGAGCGGAGCGGCGCTGCCGTGGTCGGCTACGACCGGGCGACTGGCGACCGCGAGGCGCTTGCCGCCGAGATCATCCGGGAGACCGGGGCGGTGCTCATCCACCCGTTCAACGATCCCATGGTGATCGCCGGGCAGGGCACCGTCGGGCTGGAGATCGTCGAAGACGCCCGCGCCGCGGGCATCGCGCCCGACGCCGTTGCCGTCCCGGCGAGCGGCGGCGGACTGTCGGCGGGTGTCGGCCTCGCCGTCCGCTCCGGGTTCCCCGACTGCGCGGTGGTGCTCGCCGAGCCGGAGGGGTTCGACGACTATCGCCGTTCGCTTGGCGAAGGGCGGATCGTGTCCAATCCGTCGCCCGCCGGCTCGGTCTGCGACGCTCTGCTGGCGGCGGCTCCCGGTCCCATAGGATTTGCGATCAACCGGCGGAATCGCGCCTCGGCGGTGGCCGTCAGCGACAGGCAAGCGCTGGCGGCGGTCGCCTATGCATTCCGCGAGATGAAGCTGGTCGTCGAGCCCGGCGGCGCGGTTGCGCTTGCCGCGTTGCTTGCCGGCCGGATCGACTGTGAGGGACGGACGATCGTCGTGGTCCTTTCGGGGGGGAATATCGACGAGGCGGTTCTCGGTCGGGCGCTTGCTATCGGTTGAGATGGCCGACTATCTCGCCAGCAGCGGCAATTCGCTGTAGATTCGGCCAAAGGGCCGGGAAACTCCCTCCCGTCGGCCTGTTCTCGCGATTTCGAACCCAATGACCACCGCACCGGCAGGTCTCGCCGCGCCTCCGCATTTCGCCCTGCGGATGTCCGCCTTCTTCGGCGGCTTCTTCATGATCAACGGCGTCGCCCTGCCGTGGTTTCCGGTCTGGCTCGAATGGCGCGGGCTGTCGGATGTCGAGATCGCCGGCATCATCGCAATTCCCATGGCGTTCCGGGTGACGATGACGCCGATCGGCGGGATCATCGCCGACCGCATGCCGACGCGACGCTTCGCGGTTCGCATGTTCATCGTGCCGGCGGCGCTGGTGTTCCTGCTCGCCGGGACCGCCCACAGCTACTGGCCGCTGCTCCTCCTCACCGGGGGCGCCTTCACGCTGTGGCAGCTCGCCTTGCCGGCGGGAGAGTCCTTGGCGCCCACCGGGGTCAGGCGCTTCGGGCTCGATTACGGCCGCATGCGGCTGTGGGGATCGGTCGCCTTCATCTCCGCCAATGTCGGCAGCGGTGCGCTGCTCGGCCTGCTGCCCACCGAGGCGATCTTCTGGTTCATCTTCGGCGCCTTCACCATCGCCGCCACAATGGCCTTCATCCTTCCCATGACGCCGCGCACGGTGCGGGCGATCGACGACGCGACGCGTCCGGAGTCCAAGCCGGCGTGGAAGGTGCTGAGCCATCCCGGCCTGCTGGCGCCAATCCTCGCCGGCGGCCTGATCCAGGGAAGCCACGCTGCCTTCTACAGCTTCGGCAGCATCTACTGGCAGTCGCTCGGCTTCAGCTCCGTCCAGATCGGCGGCTTCTGGGCGATCAGCATCGCCTGTGAGATTCTCCTGTTCGTCTGGTCGGGGGCGATGGTGCGCCGGATCGGTCCGTTCGCCATGCTGGCGCTCGGCGCGGTAGCGGCGATCGTTCGGTGGGGCGTGTTTCCCGCCGATCTCGGCGGCTTCGGCTACATGGCGCTGCAGACGCTCCATGGGCTGACGTTCGGCGCCGTTTTCCTCGGCAACCAGTTCGCCGTCGTGCGCGCCGTGCCGGAGGAGATGGCAGGCTCGGCCCAGGGCGTCGTGGTGCTGTTCTCCGGGCTGATCATGGCGGGCATGACCGCGCTTTCCGGCCCGCTCTACCACGCATTCGGTCCGGAGGCGTTCAGGATGATGGCCGTCCTGCCGGTGCTGGCGCTGATCGTGCTCGCCATCCACCACCTGTTCCTGCGGCAACCGCTGGAGGCGTGAACGCCTGGTCAGCCCCAGAGCTCCGGGCCGGGCGGCAGGACGAGACTCTGTTGGTAGACAAGTCCGGGCTGACGGTCGCGGGCAAGGAGCAGCGGCGCGTCGAGATCGACGAAGTCGGCGCCCTGGGCGACAAGCAGCGCCGGGGCCATCGCCAGCGAGGTGGCGACCATACAGCCGACCATCACCTTGAAGCCGAGCGCCCGCGCCTCATTCGCCGCAATGAGTGCCTCCGTCAGCCCGCCTGCCTTGTCGAGCTTGATGTTGACCGCGTCGTAGCGATTGCGAAGGGCGGCTAGGTCGGCGACGACATGGGCGCTCTCGTCGGCGCAGAGCGGCACCGGGCGCGGCATGGCGGCAAGCGCCTCGTCCTTGCCGGCCGGGAGCGGCTGCTCGATCAGTTCGACGCCGGCCGCAGCACAGGCGTCGATGTTGACGGCAAGGTCGGCTGCCGCCCAGCCTTCGTTGGCGTCGACGATCAGCCGCGAAGCGGGTGCCGCCTGCCGCACGGCGGCGATCCGCTCGGGGTCGCCGGCACCGCCGAGCTTGACCTTGAGGAGCGGCCGGTGGCGGGCGGTGTGGGCCGCGGCAGCCATTGCCTCGGGCGTGCCGAGGCTGAGCGTGTAGGCGGTTTCAAGGGGGCGGAGCGGGGCGAGCCCGGCGAGCGCGGCGGCCGAGCGGCCGGTCCGCTTGGCCTCGAGGTCCCACAGGGCGCAGTCGATCGCGTTTCGCGCCGCCCCGGCCGGCATCGCCTGCCGCAATGCATGCCGGTCAAGGCCGCCGGCAACCGGGTCCGCCATCGATTCGATCGCGCGAATCACGCTGTTGGCAGTTTCGCCATAGCGGGGGTAGGGCGCCGATTCGCCCCGACCGGCAAAACCGGCCTCGCGAATTGTCGCGACGACCACCGGCGCTTCCCACTTGGCGCCGCGGGAAATGGTGAAGCTTCCGGCTATCGGCCAGTGTTCCGCAGCCACCTCCAGAAGTCTTTGCATGGTGGGATGATCGCCGGCTTGCCGCTGGTTAGCTTCGCGGGCACACTCCGCGCCACATTACGGTGCCGGCGCGGACGCCTCAAGCAGGGCCGCGCCGCCGGGCAAGATGCGGCTAGATGGCGGAATCGCAAACAGTCTCAGGGCCAACCCTCGACCGTGGTTCGGTCGGCGACGTCACGCGCATCACGGTCGGCGGCATGTGGCTGATCGACACGGTGTCCGGCATCGAGCCGCGAGTCGCCCGCATCGTCAACGAAGCGAGAGGGCGGGTCGTCCTCGATCTTTCCGCCGTCGAGCAGATCGATACGGCCGGGGCCTGGCTGATCAGCCGTCTCCAGGCGGATCTCGCGGCCAAGGGCGCCAGCGTGGAGATCCAGGGCGCGTCCGACAATGCGGAGCGGCTGCTCGCTGCGGTCGGGCGGGTCGGTGACCTGACCATCGAACCGCCCAAGCGCCGCTTCATGTTGGTCCAGCTTGTCGAGCGCACGGGACGCTCGACGGTTGCCGCCGGTGCGGATCTGGTTCAGGCGCTGTCGATCCTCGGCGGCGTCGTCCGGGGCCTCTTGCGCAGCTTTGCCCGTCCGTCGCGCTTCCGATTCACCTCCGTCGTCTACCACCTCGACCGCACCGGCCTTCAGGCTGTGCCGATCGTCGCTCTCGATCTCGTTTCTGATTGGCGGAATCATTGCGCAACAGGGCGTTTTCCAGCTGAGCTTTTTCGGAGCCGAGGATTTCGTTGTCGATCTGGTCGGTATCCTCGTCCTGCGTGAGCTCGGCGTGCTGCTTACGGCGATCCTTCTCGCCGGGCGTTCGGGCAGCGCCTACACTGCGGAGATCGGCTCGATGAAGATGCGCGAGGAGCTCGACGCGCTGAAGGTGATCGGCCTCGACCCGACCGAGGTGCTGATCATGCCGCGCCTCCTGGCGCTGATCATCGCCTTGCCGCTTCTGACCTTCCTCTCCGACATGTGCGGACTGATCGGCGGCGCCTTCGTGGCCTTCGTCTACGGCAACATGGCGTTTCAGCGGTTCATCCTCTTGTTGCGCGACGCCGTCGACATGAGCACGCTGATGGTCGGTCTGATCAAAGCTCCGTTCATGGGACTGATCGTCGGTCTGATCGCCGCCAATGAGGGGCTCAACGTCCAGGGCAGCGCCGAGTCGCTCGGCCGGAAGACGACGTCTTCGGTGGTCAAGTCGATCTTCATGGTCATCCTGGCGGATGGCATTTTCGCCATCTTTTTCGCGGCTATCGACTACTGACCATGAACGGAACTTCTATCCCCGGGAAGTCGAACGGCGCCGGTAACGGCGGCGACGTCGTGATCCGGGTGCGCGGGACTGACCGCCGGCTTCGACGACGAGATGGTTCTGGAGGACCTCGACATCGACGCCTATCGCAGCGAGATCCTCGGTGTGGTCGGTGCGTCCGGCACCGGCAAGACGGTCCTGTTGCGCTCGATCCTCGGCCTGATCCCCAAGCGGGCCGGCACTATCGAGATCCTCGGCGTCAATCTCGACACGGCGACATCCCTCCAGCGCGAGGCGATCGACCGGCGGCTCGGCGTGCTTTTCCAGCAGGGTGCGCTGTTTTCCTCCCTCAACGTGCTGCAGAACGTCCAGGTGCCGATGCGCGAGCACCTCAACCTCTCGCAAGGGATGATGGACGATCTCGCGCGGCTCAAGATCGAGCTGGTCGGACTGCCGGCCGACGCTGCCTCGAAGTTTCCAGCCGAGCTTTCCGGCGGCATGACCAAGCGCGCCGGG
This sequence comes from uncultured Alphaproteobacteria bacterium, assembly GCA_963710805.1. Lineage (GTDB taxonomy): Bacteria > Pseudomonadota > Alphaproteobacteria > Rhizobiales > Kaistiaceae > Bauldia. The sequence goes on from CAVQBS010000055.1 coordinate 178,407, forward strand.
CTGGCGCGGGCGCTGGCGCTCGACCCGGAGATCGTGTTCCTCGACGAGCCGACCTCCGGTCTCGATCCGATCGGTGCGGCTGAATTCGACGAGCTGATCGCCACGCTCAGCGACTCGCTCGGCCTTACGGTCTTTATGGTGACCCACGACCTCGATAGCCTGCATACCGTGTGCGATCGAATCGCCGTATTGGCGGACAAGCATGTCCTCATCGAAGGCGCCTTCTCGGACATGCTGAAATTCGACCATCCGTGGGTGCGCAGCTACTTCCGCGGCGCGAGGGCGCGCGGAATAACCGCCTGAGGACGAAGCCTGAATGGAGACGCGGGCAAGATACGCGATTATCGGCGCCTTCACCCTGGTGGTGATCGTGCTCGCCTTCGGCTTCATCTACTGGCTGAAGCGGCTTGACGAGACCGGCATCCGATCGACGATCTACTTCGAGTTCCAGGGCACGGTCGGTGGGCTGGCGCCCGGCGGGGCCGTCTATTTTGCCGGTATCAAGGTCGGCACCGTTACGGCGCTTGCTTTCGACCCGAAGGATCCCAACAAGGTTCTCGTCACTGCCGACGTCAGGGTGGACACCCCGATCAAGGTCGATTCCCACGCGGAGGTCGGCTCGAACCTGCTCACCGGCGTTGCCTATATCGACATGTCGGGCGGCAGCCCCGATGCGCTCAGCGTGTTCAAGGAATCGCCGCCAAAGATCATCGGCAGCAGGTCGGCACTGAGCGACGTCCTCGGCACGGCGAGCAGAACCCTCAACAACGTCAACGAGATCGTCGCCCGCGTCGACAAGTTCCTGGCGGAAAACGAGGAGTCGGTCACCCAGACGACGAAGAACATCGAGAACTTCACCAGTGCTCTCTCCGAGAACTCCAACGGCGTCAAGGACTTCCTCGCCAACGTGGCGAAGATGTCGGAGACCGTCTCCGGCTTGTCCGAGAGGCTCACCGCAATCGTCGAAAAGGCGGACAAGAATCGTCGCGGCGGTCGATCCCGAGCATGTGTCGTCGGTGGTCGAGAATGCCGACCGGCTGGTCAAGGGGCTCGCCAACTCGACGGCCGATGTCCAGGACATCACCACCAAGGTGAAGAGCGTTGCCCAGGACCTCAAGGACTTCTCCTCGGGCCTGAAGACGACGCTCGACGACGTCCAGAATGTCGTCAACAAGGTCGACGCGGACAAGGTCGCGGCGGCGATCGACAATGTCGGTGCCTTCACGGACAAGCTCAAGTCCGCCGCGCCGGATATCGACACGCTGGTCGGTGACGCCAAGGAGACGGTGGCGAACACCAAGGACGTGACGGCGCGCGCCAACGAATTCGTCACCAACCTCAACGACCACAACGAAGACGTGAACAAGATCATCGCCAATGTCAGGGACCTGTCGGACCGGCTGAAAGGGACGTCCGAGAAGCTCGACGCGGTGCTGACCAAGGCCAACGACTTCCTCGGCAGCGGCGGCGGCGAGGAAGGCAAGAATTTCTTCCAGGAGGCGGCGGCTGCGGCCAAGTCGATCCGCGAGGTGGCGGACAAGATCAATGCCAACTCGGGTCAGATCGTCGGCGGTGTCACCCGGTTCTCGACGCGCGGCCTTGACGACGTATCGGCCCTGGTGAAGGACCTTCGCGCCACCGCCGCCAGAATCGACCGGGCGGTGGCGGAATTCTCGCAGAATCCGACCGGCGCCGTCTTTGGTGGCAATTCGAACGTGCGTGAGTACAATCGCCGCTAGGTTGGCAAGGGGCGCGTGGGGCGCGCGGAGGGGGCCCGCTTGGACTTTCCGAGACTCTGGAGACGGTCGGTCAGGGTCCTGCCGCCGCTGGCGCTGATATTGCTGGTGGCGGGGTGCAGCCTGTTCCGTGGGCCGCCGCCGGAGACCTATGAGCTTGCCGGACCATCCGCCATCCCGCGCCTCTCATCGGGAACCGCCGCGCAAATCCTGATACCCGAGCCGAGCGCACTGAAGACGCTCGATACCCAGCGCATCGTCGTCGCCACGGGCCCGCGCCTTTCCTACTATCCCGACGCGCAGTGGCAGGACCGCATGCCCAAGGTCTACCAGGCCAAGGCGATCGAGGCGTTCGAGAACTCCAAACGCGCCAAGGCGGTCGGCCGTCCGGGTGAGGGGCTGAGCATCGACTACCAGCTGCTCACCGATATCCGCGCCTTCGAATACCGGCCGGACGGCAAGGGCGGCGGCTACGCCCACATCGAAGTGTCGGTGAAGATCATGGATGACCGCAACGGCCGGATCGTGGCGGTCAAAACGCTGACCGGCGACGCTCCGGTCGCCCAGGATACGGCGGAAGGCGTCGTCGCAGGCGTCGACGCCGCCCTGTCTCAGGTGCTGGTCGAACTGGTGCGCTGGACGCTCAGCGTTATCTGACCCGTCTACGAAGAAAACCGAGCCTGTTGTGAAAAGGGCGCCCGAAGGCGCCCTCTCAATTCCTGCTTCCGAGCGTCGGTCGCCGGTTCTAGTCGAAGCGGCCGCTCGCATGGGCGAGCATGGTGTAGACCTTGCCGGTATCCGACACGAGATAGGCGTTGCTCGCGTTCTGGTCGTTTTTGTTCTTGCGGGCGACCTCCGCCAGCAGCTTCTCGAAATCGGCAATGTAGCGGTCCACCGCCGAGCGGAACTTCTCGTCGCGCTGGTACTTCTTGCGGATCTCGTCGAAGGTCTGCTGACCCTGCAGCGTGTAAAGCCGCCGGGTGAACAGGTTCTGCTCGCCGCGACGGTGGCGCGCCCACAGCTCGACGGACGCGTCGTGGTCGATCGCCCGGGCGATGTCGACCGACAGGGCGTTGAGCGGCTGGTCCGCCTCGACCTTCTCGCTGACCTGCGGGTGGGACCCGCCGTTCGCTTCGGCCGCCACGTGCGGCGCCGCAGCACCGTCGACGCCATTGTCGGCGGGTTGCATGGCCGGTTCGTCGTCGCGCGAGGCACGACGCAGGAGGTCGGACACCCAGCCGCCTTCGCCGCGTGAAGCATTGCTGGCCGGTGGTTCGGTCGGCGCCGGCCGAACCGGCAGCGGCTGCTCCGGCTGCTGTCGCTGGGTCGCGGCCTCGGCGCGTGGCACTGACTGCTGCTGGGGCGCCTGTCCGCCGCCGTTGGAAGCACGCCGCGCTTTGGCCGGCGCCTCTTCAGGCTGGGGCTGTGGCGGCGGCGGAGCAGCCTGAGCGACGGCCTGCGGCCGTGGCGAGGCGAGGCCTTCGTCGGTGCTCCACCGAGCCGTCGAGGCGCCACCGCCGCTGGCCACGGCGGCCGGCCTCTCGAGCTGTCGGGCGTGGGCCGGAGCGCGCGGCTCGCCGAGCGACGGGCTGTAGATATCGAGCGTCTTGCCGTGGCGGGAGATGATATCCGACAGTTCCGACAGGGCCCGGATCTGCTCGCTGACCACGCGACGCATCGCCTCGGCGCTCTCGCGGGTTTCCTCGGGCAGTTCGAGGACGCCGCGCTTGAGCTCGGTGCGCGTGTGATCGAGCTCGCGCTGGAGCTCCTGCATGGCGCCGCGCATTTCCTTGGTGGCGCCACCGAAATGCTTGGCCGCCTCGGTCACCGCATTGCTGATCTCCTCGATCAATGACCGATTGGCGTCGCGGACCGCTTCCGACGCCTTGCGGCTTTCGGTATTGGCGGTCCGGCTGAGATTCTCGAAGTTGTCGATCACCCCCTTGGTTGCCGTCGAGGTGTTTTCGGTCAGCATGCGGCTGACCGCGGTTGCCCGCTCCTCGGCCGTCTTCAGGGTCTCCGAGATGATGCGTGTGAAGGACCGCATCATGCCGTCAAGTTCCTCGCTGCGGGTGCGCAGGCCAGCCGCGAGGTTCTCCAGTGCCGGACGCCGCTCCTCGACGGTTGTCTCGATCTGACGGTTGACCTCGGTCAGGTGACGGGTGGCCTCGGTCAGCGACTGGCTCTGCGCCTCGAAGCGCTTCACCACCGACGCGACACCGTCGAGAATATCGCGGGAAACCCCGCTGAGCTTCTCGACCTGGCTGCCCAGCTCGCCGGTCGACAGCTGGGTCGTTTCCACCGCGTGCTCGATCGACTTGGCGAACTCGCCGGAGCGATCGGCCAGCGTCGTCTCGATCTTGGCGAGGTTCTGCTCGGTGCCCGAGAGCAGTCCGCTGAGCGTCTCGTTCGACCGGGAGAGCCGTTCGACGATGTCGGCGACGTCGCTGTGCAGCTTTTCGTTGGTGGCGGCGAACGTCTCGGCGACCCGCTGCCCGCTTTCCATCAGCGTCCGCGCCGCCTGATCGCTGCGCGTGACGACCATCTCGACGATGTCGTTGCCGCGTTCGTCGAGCGTGCGCAGGAGCACGTTGCTGCGGCCGTCGAGCAGAGCGGCAAGCTCGCTGCTGCGCGCCCCGAGCACATCGTTGAACTCGCGGGTACGTTGCTCGAGCGCCTCGGTGACGGTGGTCGCCCGCTCGCCGAAGGTGCTCTCGATCTCGTTGACGGCGCGGCCGATGACCGTCGTCGCCTCCGAGGCGGAGGCCCGCAGGGCCCGTGCCGCGTCGCCCGACTCGGCGACGAGCTGCTGGGTCACCTCGCCGATCATCTGGCGAACGCCCTCCGCCACCTGATCGGTCTTTGCCGCCAGGGCGCCGGCGATCGTGTCGGCCTGATCGGCCATCACCTCGGCCAGCTCGTTGGTCCGGTCGCCCAGTTGACGGGTGACCTCGATGAGGCGGCCGTCGATCAGGGCGGCAAACTCAGTCTGGCCGCTGGTGAAGGTCTCGGCGATCTCGCGCGTCCGCTCGATCAGAGTTTGATTGATCTGACGCGAGCGATGGTCCAGCGCCTCCGCGATCCGGTGCGAGTTGCTCTCCAGCGACTCCGACACCGTTTCGATCTTGCCGCGGATCCCTTCGCCGAAATCGGAGAGGCGTTCCGAAAGCGAGGTTTCGAGCGCCTGCGCCTGATCCCCGATCGAGGTGATCAGCGCCGGCCCCCGTTCGCCGATCAGCGTGCTGATCCGCTGGAAGCGCTCGTCAAGTCCCTCGCCGAGCTCGCGGCTGTGGACGGCGATCACCTCCTCGAAGCGGGTTCCGGATTCGACGATCTTGTCGAAGATGCTGTTGCCTCGGCTCTCGATGGCGGTGGCGACCTGATCTCCCGAATAGGTGATCTTGTCGAAGATGCTGGTGCCGCGGCTTTCGATGGCGTTCGCCACCTCGCTGCCGGAGCCGGTGATCTTTTCGAAGATCTCGTTGCCACGGCTTTCGATCGCGTCGGCGACGTCGTTGCCCGAGTTGATGATCTTGTCGAAGATGCCGGCGCCGCGGCTTTCGATCGCGTCGGCGACCTCGTTGCCGGAATTGACGATCCTGTCGAAGATGCCGGTGCCGCGGCTTTCGATGGCCTCGGCAACCTGATTTCCCGCATTGCCGATCTTGTCGAAGATGCTGTTGCCGCGGTTCTCGATGGCGTTGGCGATCTCGTTGCCGGAGGTGACGATCTTGTCGAAGATGCTGGTGCCTCGGCTCTCGATGGCGTCGGCGACCTCGTTGCCGGAGGCGGCGATCATCTCGAAGATGTTACTGCCCCGGTTCTCGATCGCGTCGGCGACCTCGGTCCCCGAACTGATGATCTTCTCGTGGATCGACACACCGCGCGATTCGATCGCGTTGGCGACGTCGCGGCCGGAAGCCAGGATCTTCTGGTGGATGGAGACGCCGCGCGACTCGATCGCGTCGCCGACATGCTGGGTCGCCTCGACGATCGAATCGTAAATGGCGGTGCCACGGCCCTCGATGGTCTCGGCAATCTCGCGGCTCGACGACAGGATGCGCTCATGGATGGAGGCGCCGCGGCCCTCGATCTCGTTCGCGATCTGCCCGCCGGACTCGACGATTCGCTGGTGCAAAGCGTTGCCCTGCTCGACGATGCGGTCGGCGATGCGGGTGCCGGAATTGACGATGCGCTCGTGAATCGCGCCGGCGCGGGAGGCGACGGTCTCGGCGATCTCGTTGCCCGAGGCAATGATCGTCTCGTTGATCTTCATGCCACGAACGGCGATCGCCTTGGCCACTTCGCCGCCGACCGAGGCAAGACGCTGGGTCAGCTCGGCGCTGCGCTCGTCGAAGGTCTCGTAGACCGCGGTCGAGGCGGAATCGATGGTCTCGCGGAGCGCATTGGTGCGTCCCTCGATGAGGTTGGCCATCGCCTCGCCGGTCGAGGCGAGCCGCTCGTTGAGCTCGGTGCCGTTCACCGAGATCGCCTCGAAGATGCGGTCGCCGGTGCGGGACAGCCGGTCGGCAAGCTCGCCGCCGCGGATGGTAATGGTCTCGGCGATGCGCGTGCCCGTGTCGTCGAGCTTGTCGTTGATCTCCTGACCGCGCAGCGCGAGGTCGACAAGCAGAGAGTCCGAGTTGCTCTTCAGCGCCTCGTTGACTTCCTTGACGTGACTGGAGATCGTCTCGGCGGCGAGGTTGCCCGTCTCCGAGATCGACCGGGTGATCTCCTCGGTGCGTCGGTCGAAGCTCTCGACCAGCTCGGTGCCGACGCGGGCGAGGGTGTCGTTCACCTCGGCGCCGCGCTCGGCGATGGTGTCGGCCATCGCCCGCCCGGTGGTCTCCAGGGTGTCGTTGATGTCGGCGCTGCGCGAGAGCAGCGCGTCGGTGACCTCGGTGCCGGTCGCCGCCAGCGACTCGGCGACGTCGCTGACAGTGTCGGCGAGGCGCGTGACGAGGTCCTCGCCGCGCCCGGCCAGCTGATCGACCATGGTCTCGCCCGCCGAGGCGAGGGCGCCGGTGATGTGCTCGCCGCGCTCGGTGAGCGCCACGGTGATGCGGTTGCCGGCGTCGGTGACGTTCTCGGCGATGGATTCGCTCGCCAACCGCAGGTCCTTGGACAGCGACTCCTGGGCACTGACGATCGAGGTGCGAACGCGCTCGGAATTGATGACGATGGCCTCGCGCTGGCCGGCAAGGTCGTCGATCAGCGAGCGCATGCGGGTCTCGTTGTCGGAATAGGAGCGCTCGAGTGCCGACACCTCGTTGTGGACGAGAAGCTCCAGCTCGCTGGCGCGGGCCAGCGCCCGCTCGATGCCGTCGCCGACTGCAGCGACTTCCCGGCGGATGGCCTGGCTGACGCTGACCACGGCGTCGCTGGCGATGTCCTCCGGCTGGGAGAGGCGGGTGGCGACGTCCGAGATCTGGCGGGCGACGATCCGCATCTCCTGGGAGCGCCAGATCATCGCGGCGATCGCCCAGAAGAAGCCGATCGGGACGAGGAAGAAGAGCGCCAGGTTGAGGAACTGGGGCGAGTTGATGATGTCGCCGTTGTTGAACACATTGCCGCTCGACAGGGCGATGCCGAGGACGAGGACCGCCCAGATGACGGAAGCCGTCATCGCGGTCGGGTAGATCATCCGCGACGGACGGCGCGGCAAAGCGCTGGGGCCGCCCGGCTGCCGCCGGTCGTCATTGGCGGCGAACCGGCCTCGGCCCCGTTGCTCGGCGGCGCGCGGGCGAGCCGGCTGCGGCTTCGGTTCCTCGGTGTAGGCCGGGTCCGGACGACGGGCTTCCTGGCGCGCCTCTTCCGGCGCGCGCTTGGCCTCTTCCGGCTGACGGCGCGGCTCGTCGCGGCGGGGCGGCGGCTCGGTTCGGCGGGGCGGCGCCGGTACGCGGGGCGACTCCGGACGGCGGGATTCGACCCGACGGGCGACGTCGGTCCCCTCCGGGGCGCGCGGCTCGGGCGGCCGCTTGGTCGGCGATCGCTGCCGCTCCGGCTCCTCGCCTGCGCCGAAGTCCAGCCTCAGCGCCTCTTCCACCGCTGAAAGGGCGGCGTCGTTGGGGGTTTTTGCTCGCGGGTTCGTTGCCATTCTATCGCCTCGCGTCCGTACTCAATACGATGCCGGCCGCTACGCCGGGCAGCGTCGGCCCGGCAAGCGCAGGTACACACAGGTCCGGAAGGGCGACGACGCGTCGATAGTCGTGCGTGATACTCGCTCCCCCGGCGCAGCACAGTTTCCGCGCGTCGGGCCGGTTCCCCGACCCTAAAGGCCTTTACTTGATTGCCGCTAAACCATCCTAATGGCACATTGATGGCAGCGGAACAAGAAACTCAAACAACGGTTCCATTCTATTAATTCGGTTGAGCGTCGGGCCGGAGGGCATTAGCGCCGCTTGCGAAACCGGCGATCATCGGCCTTGGAACAATGGGCTTAGCAGGGCCTGGTCCGCCGCGCCGGCCTGCCACGTCGTCAAATTATCCTTCCGGGCGGGCACGGTTGAGACAAAAAACGGGTGCCATTTTGTCGTCTGGCCGCTGCGGGATCGGCTTGAAACGCGCGGGATCCCGCCCTTGGGGGCGTCTGGTCGCCAGCCTCGTGGCGCCAACCTCGTCAGATCGGGGCACCTGGCTGCCGCACCGCGCCAGCCGTTCCGACGACCGGGCGGACCCGGGTTCCACCGGCCGCGGTCCGGCCGCTCTGCCGTAGTGCGGCGCGCGCCGTTAACCATTTCTTAAGAATCTTCCGCCGGCCGCCCTCAAGGCGCGTTTACTTCGCATTTGGCGTTGGTCCGTAAGGTGAACGCCACGACCCGGGAGGTGCCCATGGTGTTGCCCGAGGCGGAAGCCCGGACCGTGGCGCGAAAGCTTGATGCGCGGCGGCGTGCCGCCATCGATCTTGACCATCTGACGCGGCAGACCTTGGGAGACCAGGCGCTGCAACGTCAGGTCCTCAGCCTGTTCTCGCGGCAATCGCGGGATCAGGTCAAGCGGTTGAAGGCCGCCACCTCCCTTCGCGAACGGAGCGAAGCCGCGCACGCGCTGGTCGGAGCGGCGCGCGGGGTGGGCGCCTTCTCGGTGGCCACCATCGCGAGCGAGATCGAGGCTTCGCCGGAGTCGGTGGAGGGGCGGCTGAAGGCGCTCGACCAGGCCGCCCGGTCGGCGCGGGATTTCATCGCGGATTTTCTCGCCGAATAGCAAAACCGATTGCCTCCCGGGCCCTCCCGCGGAAAGCGCCGGGCTGGCGGCCCTCGCCGGAATCGCCTATATGCGCCCCGATTGTCCGGCGCGATCCGCGCCTTTTCCCCGAACAGCCGGTGCGATGGCCAAGATCACCTACATCGATGCCGAGGGCACGCCCTACGAAGTCGAGGCCGAAAACGGCTCGACCGTGATGGAGAATGCCATCCGCAATGGCGTTCCCGGCATCGAGGCCGAGTGCGGCGGGGCTTGCGCCTGCGCGACCTGCCACGTCTATGTCGATGAGGCCTTCAAGGATATCGTGGGCGAGCCTGAGCCGATGGAGGAGGACATGCTCGATTTCGCCTACGATGTCCGGCCGACGTCGCGGCTGTCCTGCCAGATCCGGGTGCGCGACGAGCTCGACGGGCTGACCGTCACCGTGCCCGAGCGCCAGGGCTGATCTTTTGAACTCGATCAATGCGGCCGAGCCGCAAATTGATTTTGCTCGCGTTCACGGGTTGCTCGCAACAATCTTTCTTTGTTTTGAAGGCTGATGCGGATAAGTCTCCCCGACCCTTGAAGACGCGGGACTTTCGCCGTCATGAACGATGTTTCGATGGACACTCTGGAAGCGACCGAAGTGATCGAGAAGGACGTGGTGATCGTCGGCGCCGGCCCGGTCGGCTTGTTCGCCGTGTTCGAGCTCGGACTCCTCGACCTCGGTTGCGCCCTGATCGACATCCTCGACAAGCCGGGCGGCCAGTGCGCGGAGCTCTATCCGGAGAAGCCGATCTACGACATTCCCGGCTACCCGGTGATCACCGGCGAAGGGCTGGTGGAAAAGCTGCTCGCGCAGATCAAGCCGTTCCATCCGAGCTTTCACCTGAGCACCATGGTCGAGACGCTGACGCGCAAGGCCGACGGCCGTTTCCGGTTGACCACCGATCGCGGCGAGACGTTCCTGGCAAAGGTGGTGGTGATCGCCGCCGGCGGCGGCTCGTTCCAGCCGAAGCGGCCCCCGGTCCCGGGCATCGAGGCCTATGAGGGATCGTCGGTCTTCTATTCAGTGCGCCGCATGGAGGATTTCCGTGATCAGGACCTCCTCATCGTCGGCGGCGGCAACTCCGCCCTTGACTGGACGCTCAACCTGCAGCCGCTGGCGAAGAGCCTGACCCTCGTCCATCGCCGGGAGGAATTCCGCGCCGCGCCCGACAGCGTCAACAAGATGCGAGCCTTGCTCGACGCCGGGAAGATCAAATTCCGCCTGGGCCAAGTCAGCGGCCTGAAGGGGGAGAGGGGATTACTCACCGCCGCGACGGTGAAGGGCAAGGACGGGGAGAGCGACGTCGCCTGCACGCGTATGCTGCCATTCTTCGGCCTGACCATGAAGCTCGGGCCGGTGGCGAATTGGGGCATCAATCTCGACGAGAACCTGATCCCGGTGGACACCGAGAAGTTCGAGACCTCGGAACCCGGCATGTTCGCCATCGGCGACATCAACACCTATCCGGGCAAGCTGAAGCTGATCCTTTGCGGGTTCCACGAGGCCGCGCTGATGGCGCAGGCGGCGGTGCACATCGTCAATCCCGACAAGCGGATCGTCTTCCAGTACACGACCTCGTCATCGAGCCTGCAGAAGAAGCTCGGGGTGATCTGATCTCGCCGAGATCGGCACCTGTGTCTTTGGCCGCACCGCCTACGTGCAGTCGCGGGAGGCGGCTGCCTGGCGCACCGGCAATGATTCGAGATGGCCGGCGTCGCGCGGGTCCCGCTTGACGGTGGGCTTTTCGGCTACCGCAAGGCGCCTACTGCTTCGTGAAAGTGATGTCGCTGGCGACGAATTCCTGATTGGTCTTCGCGTCGACGGTCTTCGAGACCATCCGGTACTTCCCGTCGCCGATCACGGCCTGGATGGTCGCCTTGCCGGGCTTGTTGGTCCGGTTGTCGATGAACTGGGCGTTCAGTGCGAGTTGGTTGTTGGATGCCGTGCCGGTGATCGTTGCCGGCCCTTTGGTCGACAGCGATTGCAGCGAGCCTTGATAGACGCCGGCGCCCTTCAATTCGATGGTGCCCGATACGCGTCCGGAATTGCTGGCGACTGCACATCGACCGCTTTGCTTGAGGGCGGCGCCGCCCTGAACCAGCGTGTTGCTCACCTTGCAGTACACCAGTTCCGGCTCGGCACTGGGGCTCTGCTTGAACTTGCCGCGCCCGATCCAGTTGCCGGCCATCTTTGCCAGAAGGGGATCCTCGGCGGCAAGGCCAGGCGCCGCGCCCATGGCCAAGGCAAGGCCCAGCGCGAGAATCAGACGCGGACCGGTTCGTCTTGTCGGGCGGACTCCGAGCGGGTGGTTTTGCTTTCGAACCATGGTCGTCCTACTCCGGCCATCAGCGCTGGCAGGACCAGAAGATCGCCGATCAGCGCGGTTGATAGGGTAATTCCAGCCAACTCGCCGAACAATATGATCGTCGGCATCCGGCTAATCGTCGTTGTCGCAAGACCGGCAATGATGATTGCCGTCGTACCGACAAGGACGGGGCCGATGTGGCGCGAAGTTTCGATCAGCCGGTCGGGCAGTTTCAATGCCAGACCGCTGGTCCTGAAGCGTGCCAGATAGTGAATCGTGTCGTCGACGGCAATACCGAAGGCGACGGTCAGTGACATCACGGCGGTGAACTGCATGCCGCTGCCGGTGATGAACAGAAGCCCCCCGGTGGCGAGGATCGGCAGCGCGTTAGGAAGCATCGCCACCGCGCCGACGCGCCAGTCGCGGAAGGCGAGCATGATGGCTCCCACTCCGGCAATAACCGCAAGCGTCAGGCTCCAGAAGAGATTGTTGATCGTGCGGTCGCTCTCCCGCGCGATCAGCACCGTGACGCCGGTGACCTTGACGTCCGGACCACCGGCGCTGCGCGCGGCTGCCTCGATCTTGTCGATCAGCGGCTGCGCCTTCGCCGTAGGCATCTCGTGCACGTTGATCGTGACAAGCGACGTCCCCTTGATGCCGAAGAACCGTGACGCGGTGGTCGGCGGCATGTCGGCGGCAAGGTCCGTCAGGCGCTTCGACGCAGCCTCGAGATTGGTGTCGCCGCCGAGCCATTTGGCGACGCTCCACAGCGAGAGCGGGCGATCGACGCCCTGGACCTTGGCCACCGCCTCGTCCACGGCACGGATCTTCGCCAGCCCTTCCGGCGAGGTCGGCGAGACGTTGCCGATCGGCACGATGATCTGGATCGGGAAGGTCCCGTCGAACAGCTTGTCGATCCGTCCGAGGGCGGCGTTGGCAGGGTTGTCCTTCGGCAGGTGCTCGCGAAGCGAGTGCTGCGGCGGCACCGAGAAGTACATGAAGCCCAGCACCACGGCGAGCATCAGCGCAACGATGGTGATCTTGTTGGCATTGTTGACCGCGAAGCGGCCGATGGCCGCGTTCGGCCGCCGGATGAAGGTGAGAAAGTTGCGGCCCGAGCCGAGCGTCGGCTTCCAGAAGCGGCCGACATAGGTGGCGAGCAGGGTGTGGAGCGCCAGAACCAGCATTCCGCCGAACACGGCGCCGAGCGCGCCGATCCAGGCGAATTTGCTGACGAGCTGCACGTCCGAAAGCGTCAAGGACAGAAACGCCAGCGAGGTGGTGATGGCGGTCAGCATGCACGCCGGCCCGACGTCCTTCTGGGCTCGTCGCTCTGCCTCCACGGGGCTCGCACCCTCGGCGCGGTGCAGTCGCCACGCATAGGTAAGATGCATGGCGTCGGCATAGCCGAGGATCATGATGAGCGCCGGCACGACGTTCGACATGATCGTGATCTGGGTGCCCATCAGTCCGATGGCGCCGAGCACGGAGCCGCCGGCGATGATCGCCGGCACCGCCGTCATCACCGCGGCAATGAACGAGCGGAAAACGATCAGGCTCATCAGAATGCCGACTACAACCCCGGCGAGGTTGAGAACGATCTGATCGCAAATCAGCACGTCGACGATGTCGAGGCGGATGATCGGGAATCCGCTGACGGTCACCGAGAGGCCGGTGTCGCCGAGCACCTCCTGCGTGGTCTTGTCGATCTCGCCCCGCATGACGCGGGTGATCGACAACGGCGCTTGGGCTTCCGACGGCGTGACGATGAACATCATCGCCGTCCCGTCGGCCGAAACCATCTTGTCGCCGTAGAGGGGGTTGGCGCGAATCTGGTCGCGCAGCGCAGGTGTCAGGCCGGCCGAGGCGTCGTCGACGACCAGCGCCGCGTCGCCATTGGCGTCCGGCGGCTTGCGCAGCGAGAATGCCGAGGTGACGCTCTCGACGCCGTCGACGAACTGCAGTTCGAACTGATAGTCGCGGAGCTTGGTGAAGACTTCCGGCGTGCTGAGCTTGTCGCCCTCGACGAGAATGAGAATCTCGTTTTCCGGGTCGACGAAGTTTTTCACGACCTCCGCATAGTCTTTGTAGGCTTGCGTGCCTCCGGCGAAAACGGCGCGAAGATTCTGGTCGAAGTGAATGTTGGTGCCCCCGTAGGCCACCATGGCCAGCAGACAGAGCACCACGACTGCCGAAAGCCGCGGCCATCGGAAGATCGGCTCAACCACACGTTCAAGACCGAAACCGAGCGACCGCATTCTGAAAATCAATCCCGACGTGGCCAGGCCGCGCCAGGCGGGACGGCGGCCTCTGAATCGGTCCCGCCTGCGGCGGATGTGAGGCAGGCATGTGAAGAGATTGTCGCAGCCGGCATCTCGCTTCCGAAACGCCGCCGCGACGGCTTGGGCCAATCGGCTCGCATTTGTCCTTTCAGCCCTTGCTCGGCGCCACCCCGCCGGGAGTTTTGACGGCACCTTGTCGGACTGTCAAACTCCGACGTTCGAACGGGCGTGCGTTGTGGTCGCATGAAGCGCCGGAGGCAGTGATGAAGACGTTTTCCTTCTCGTTTGCCGACGATGGGGACGTCCCCAACAACAGGTATCCCCTGATCGCCTATCAGGGCGTTGTTGATCCGGCGGCCGGCAATTCGGCCGTCGCCTTCGAGACATTGTTCCATGACAATGGCTGGGGCGGCGGCTGGCGGAACGGCATCTTCCCTTTCCACCACTACCACTCCAACGCGCATGAGGTCCTGGGGATCGCCCGCGGCGAGGCGACGGTGCAATTCGGCGGGGAAGCCGGCGAAACGGTGACGGTCCGCGCGGGCGACGCCGTCCTCATTCCCGCCGGGGTCGGCCACAAGCGCCTCTCCGCCTCGCCCGACCTTCTCGTCGTCGGCGCCTATCCGGGCGGCCAGCGAGCCGACCTGATGCGGGAGGAGGCGGAGGACAAGGCAGCCGTGCGCAAGCGCGTCGCCGCGGTTCCGATGCCCGAGGCCGACCCGGTCGCCGGGAAGCAAGGCCCGATGACCGAGCTTTGGCGTCCCTGATGTCACTGCGGATCCCGCGTCCATCGGACCGACATATGCGCTAATCCTTCGTATTTTCCAGCGGTGATGCGGCCTTCTTCCCCGCGGCGCCGAGGCGGCGGAGCTCGGCCATCACGTCGGCGAGCCGCGGGGGGCGCCCGTTGACGAAGGGCAGCGGGCGGCAGACCTCGATCGCCGCGATGCCGACCCGCGCCGTCAACAGGCCGTTGACGACGCCCTCCCCGAGCCGGGCCGACAGCTTGGCGGCGATGCCGTGGCCGAGGATCTGCTGCACGAGCGAATCACCGGCGGCCATGCCGCCGGTCACCGCCAGATGGGTGATGGCGGCCCGGGCGAGGCGCAGGAAGCCGAGCGTCCCCGGCCGTCCGTCGTAGAGCGTCGCAAGCTGGCGAATCAGGCGGAGGATCTGAGCTGCCACGAAGATCAGGTCGACTGCCGCGCGTGGCGAGACGGCCGTCACCAGCGCCACGCGCTTCGCCGAGGCGAGAACCAGCCGTCGCGCTACCTCGTCGAAGGGCAGTATCAGCTCCGTCTCGGCGAGGCCGACCAGATCGCGGCCGTCGATGATCTCGCCGACATGGACGGCAAGGGCGGCTCGGGCGCGGGCGGTTTCCGGACGTCCCTCGTAGAGCCGGATTAGCTCGCGGGCGATGTGCCGGGCAGCGGTCCGGTCGTCGCTTTCGATGGCCGCTGCGGCGCGCTCGTGAATGCGGGTGATCTTGCGCACGCGCAGAAGCCCGACGATTTCGCGGACGGCAAGGGCGAAGAGGGCGAGCACGGCGACAGCGGCAAGGCCGACCGCCAGCCAGCCAAGGGCGTCGTTGCGGCTGAACAGGTCGCTGATCAGGTTGTCGATGGCGAGGCCGATGCCGAGGGTGATCAGCCCCCCCAGCGCGGCAAGCAGATATCGCGACCAGCGGATGCCGCGGCGCGGCATGGCGGCGGCGATCTCAGCCTCCGGCGGCGGGGCAGCGAAGGGATCGGCGTCGGGCACCAGCACCGGCTGGCCGCCGACCCCCGGCACATAGTCGCCCTCGACGACATTGAGGTCGCCGAGATCGAATGCCGCCGGTCGCCGTGGGGTCTTGCTCACTTCAGGTGGTCTCCGATGAGGAATTCCAGCGCCCGGTCGAGGCGGATATGGGGCAGTGACAGGGTCATCCCCTCCGCCGTCCGTTCGAGCTTCGGCGGCCGGAACCGCACGAAACGCAGCGGTGTAACGGTCGGCTTGCCGGGTTGAAAAACCAATTCCGGATCGTCCGGCAAGTCACCGGGAAACATGGCGATTTCCGTGCTGCCGTCAAACACCCGACCGTCCACGGTCTCGCCCGGCAGGGGGGTGCCGATGATCGAGGGTAGGCGCTCGCCGCGGTTGGTGACGGTGCCTTCCCGCGTGGCGCGGACGGAGGCGAGGGCGATCACCTCGACGGTCGCGCCGGCGAACCGCGCCCGTTCGATGGCCCGGCCAACCAGCCGCGAAAGGATCGCCTCAAGCCGGTCGTGGTCGCCGTGGTGGAGGTGATCGGCCTTGGTGGCGGCGAAGAGGATGCGGTCGATCCGCCGCGAGACTAGGCTGCTCAGCCAGCCGGTGCGGCCGAGGCGGAAGGCGGCAAGGATATCGGCCAGCGCCGACTCGAGCGCCGCGATGGCGACCGGCCCGGCATTCAGCGCTTCGAGCGCGTCGACCAGCACGATCTGGCGGTCGAGGCGGGCGAAATGGTCGCGGAAGAATGGCCGGACCACCGCCGTCTTGTAGCTCTCGTAGCGGCGCGCCATCATCGCGGCGAGGGAGCCCGGCGGCACCTCGTCGTCGGCGAGGTCGAGGGGCGCGAAGGTCAGCGCCGGTGATCCGTCGAGGTCGCCGGGCATGAGAAAGCGGCCGGGTGGCAGGGTGGAAAGACCAGGGCCGTCCGACCGCGTGGCGCGGAGAAAATCGGTGAAGAGGCCGGCGAGCCGCCGCGCGACGGTTTCGTCTTCCGGCGCCCTGGCATCGACGTTCCCGGCCTTTCTCAGCCAGATCTCGCCGAGCCCGGCCCTCTCCGGTCCGCGGGTGGCGGCCATGATCTCGCGCGACCAGGTGACGAAGTCCTTGGAGAGAAGCGGCAGGTCGAGCAGCCACTCGCCGGGATAGTCGACAATGTCGACATGGAGCCGCCCGCGACCGAGCGCCCGGTTGAGGAAGGACGCCGACTCGTACTGGACCGTCAGCCTCAGCTCGCTGATTCGCCTTGTCGAATCGGGCCAGATCCGCTCGTCGACCAGGGCCTCTACGTGGCTTTCGTAGTCGAAGCGGGGAACATCGTCGTCGGGCTGCGGCTCGAGGTCGGAACCGAGCACCCGCCCGCTGGAATAGGCCTTGAAGACCGGAAGCCGCCCGCCATGGATGAGATTGTGGACCAGTGCGGAGATGAACACCGTCTTGCCGGCGCGGGCCAAGCCGGTGACCCCCAGGCGGAGGGCGGGAGCGGCGATGCCGATCGTGCGTTCGGCCAGAGTGGTCAGGGCGAGCCGCGTTTCGTCGGTGATCGTCGTCAGTTGCAAACGGCTCGCTCCCGGGGACTGCGCGTCGGCACGGATGTATGGTCTCGGGCGCCGGGTCGAAACCCCTCAGTCCTGATTGGGGTCCTCGCCGTCGCCGCCATCCTCGAGATCGCGCGGCTTGATGAAGGCCGAGACGTGGCCGCTATGGGGGGACACGGCGGCCCAATCGTCTGTGTCGAAGTCGATCACCGCAAGGCCGGCGGTGGGGTATTTGGCGGAGATTTCCTGGGCGAGGCCCGGCTCGCCGCCGCCGATAAGACGGACCGCCGTTGCCTGGATGGCCGGGTTGTGGCCGATCACCATCAATGTGCCGGCGCGGGCGCCGTGCTCTTTGACGATCCCCAGATAGTCGCCGCCCGGCGGCTGGTAAAGCGCGTCGATGACCGCGATCCGCCCTTCGTCGCCGAGTTCGGGCAGCAGAGCGCCCAGCGTCTCCCGTGCGCGCCGGGCCGGCGAGCAAAGGACGCGGTCCGGCGTCAGGTCGCGCGCGGCGATGGCCTTCGCCATGGCAGCGGCGGCTTTGCGCCCGCGGGGTGACAGCGCCCGGTCGATATCGGCCACTCCCGGATCGCTCCATGAGGACTTGGCGTGGCGCAGGAGCAGAAGCCGCAGCATGGCGAAACTCCGAATCGTCCGAAGACCGCCCGGAATCTACCCCGGATGGGGCAGGTTATCGATTCACGCTTCCGCAGGCGGAACGCTCGTACGAAAACGCGCCCGCGACGGGGTCGCGGGCGCGTTGCGGATTGCTATGCCTGACGTCGACTAGGGAAGGTGGCACATGTGCAACTGGCCGTCATAGCCGGTGAAGTAACCGGTGTTCCAGTTGAACGACTTGTACTTCTGCGAGCACATCTGCTTCCACTGATTGGAGCCGACCGGCGGCAGGTAGGCGGGCTGAGCGTCATACGCCGGCGGCGCATTCAGGCACTGGTAGTAGGCCTGGTCATAGGCACGCTTCCAGCTCGCGCGTCCGATCACACCGCCACCGACCGCGCCGGCGATGGCGCCGGGAACAACGGCCTTGTTTCCCTTGCCCAGGATGCCGCCGAGAACGGCGCCGCCGACACCGCCGACTACGGCGCCACCGATCGCGTTGCCGCCAGCCTTCTGATTGGCGACGTCCTTGGCGACCGAATCGCAATAAGCGGGCGAATTCGCCGCGGATGCGCTCGTGATGCCGAGCCCCATCAGGCCGGCAAGCGCAATCGCGGAAATGAGGATCTTCATTCGTTGGCTCCTTCGCATGTCATTCTTCACGCCCCGCAGGCATTGCCATGCCCGGTGCGACGGATACTCAAGCCACCCTCACGGCTGCTACATGGAGCATAGTTGAGGGCAAAGCAAGAGAAACGGTTGTTACCCCGCAAGGTGTACCGGTCGTTGTCGGCCGGCACGCGCATCGAACGTGCCGTTGCGATCAGTCGTCCCGGTACACGCGCTCGCGGCGCTCGTGGCGCTCCTGCGCCTCGATCGACAGCGTCGCGATCGGTCGCGCGTCGAGCCGCTTCAGGCTGATTGGCTCGCCGGTTTCCTCGCAGTAGCCGTAGGTGCCGTCTTCGATCCGCTGCAGGGCGGCGTCGATCTTGGCGATGAGCTTGCGCTGGCGGTCGCGGGCTCGCAACTCGATCGCACGATCGGTCTCCGAAGAGGCGCGGTCGGCGAGGTCGGGATGGTTGCGGCTCTCTTCCTGCAGGTGCTGCAGCGTCTCGCGTGCCTCCTTGAGAATCTCCTCCTTCCACCGGAGCAGCTTCTCACGGAAATACTCCCGCTGGCGTTCGTTCATGAACGGTTCGGAATCACTTGGTCGATAGTCCCGCGCCCTGGATCGAACGGCTGATTGCGGCATGGATTACCTCTGACTCGGCTGCGACGCGGGCGGAATATAGCGATGGCACGAAACGCCGACAACAACTGGTTGGCGACGTTTCGATGACAGTTGGGTGATGCGCTTTCGTTGCCAAAAAAGGCAGCAGAATGGCCCTTTTGCAGGCCCCTCGCTCAGTTCGATCGGCTGTTTGAGATCTGGCCGAGGAGGCGGGCCATGTCCCTTTCCAGATTGCCGACCGTGCTTGCGCCTTCCTCGTCGTCGTCCCGCTGGGGTAGTTCGCCGGGTGGCCGGCGTGGCGGCTCTTCCCCGCCGGCAGCCCTTGGCGGCGCCGGGTGGAGCGGCTCGGCCGGTTCCGGATGGCCTGGCGGCGTTTCGTCGGTGTCCGCCGGCGGCGGCGCCTTGGCGGCTGGCGCGAAGGGCGATTCGGTTTCGACCGGTTCCGGCTCGTCACGGGGCGGAACCGCCGTCTCGGTTTCGCGGAGCAGCGGTTCCTTCGCCGTGTCCGCGAGCGGTCGGGAGTTGCGGGGCGGGGCGACCATCGCCGGCTCCGTCAACCTGACCGGCGGTTCGGGGGTGATCCTCGATCGGAATGTCGTCGTCTCCGGATTCCGGCCGCACCGGCGGGCGGCTCAGCGAGGCCCGCGGCGGGAACGGGATCGGATCGTCGTCCCCCGGCGGCTCGGCACGTCGGGCGCGCATCGAGGTGCTGCGTGACGGGCCGGGGGGAGCACTCCGGTTCGGCGGCGGCGGTGGTGCCGGCTGCGGCGCGCTGGTCCCCGGCTGCGCCTGGCCGCGCACCGGTGGCGTCTGTCCGGGCCGCTGGGCGACGCGCGTGCGCAGGATCGACGGCTCCACCACGAGATCCGTCGGCCCGCCGATCAGGACAAGATGCTCGACATTGTCACGGCGGACCAGAACGAGCCGCCGCCGGTTGTCGACCTGCAGTGTGTCGACGATCGCCAGCCGCGGCAGACGATTGCGCGATGTCGGCCCGGCGCTGCCGCCCGTGTAGCGGCGCACCAGCCAGACCACCACCCCGATGAGGGCAAGAATGACAACCAGCGTAACAACGTACTGCACTACCACGGCGCCGTTTTCTCCAAAGATCGGAACCAGTGCCTCGCGCATTTCGCGCCTCCTGACCCCGCCGAGGATAGTCGACCTTGCTCAATTCGACCACGATCGGCACATTCGTTGGTGGCGAATCACCGGATTTACCAGTCATTTCAAGCTAAGCCGGCCAATGCAAGGGTCGATGGCGAACGCAACGGACGGACGGCCCCGGTGCTTAATGCCTTGTCACCGCGTTGAATAGGCGAACCGGGACGGGCTTGAGGCCCAAGAAGAGGGGACATCGCGCCGGCATGAACGAACGGGCAAACGACACCGTTCGCGGTCCGGTCATCGATCGGTCGGCCGGCATCACCGGTGCCGGGCGGCTCATCATCCTTGCCTTCGGACTGGCGGGCGTCGCCATCGGGTTCGCCCTGGTCGACCGCGACAAGGCCGAGCCGTTCGTGCTCGGACTGCTTGGCATCCTGGCCGTCATCGGCGTGGTCACGCTGCTTGCCGGGGCGATCGGCCTCATCCGCTTCGCCGGCCGTCGTCAGCCGGATCGACCTCAGCCGCAACTTCCTCGATTCGCTCGGCGAGGGCGTGCTGATCACGGATCGGGCCAATCGCATCCTCTATGCCAATCGTGCCTACGCCGATCTGACGGGCGCCGAGGACGAGCGCGAGCGTCCGCGCCATCGATCGGGCCTTCGCCGGCCAGGCAAGTGCCACCGAGGCGATCTACCGGATCACCCATGGCCTGCAGGAGGGTCGCGCCGGCGAGGAAGAGATTCGCATGCTCGGCGCCGCTTTCCGGTGCCGGCGCCGGCGGGCCGACCGCGCGCTGGTACCGGATCAGGGCGCGGCCGCTTGCGCCGGGGGCCGGGTCGAAGCCGCTCATCGCCTGGTCGGTGGCCGACATCTCGAGCGAGCGCGCCCAGCAGGAATCGGTGTTCCAGGAACTGCAGCACGCCATCGACTATCTCGACCACGCGCCCGCCGGCTTCTTCTCGGCCGAGCCGGACGGGCGCATCGTCTACCTCAACGCGACGCTTGCCGAATGGCTCGGCATCGACCTCGCGCAGTTCGCCGCCGGGTGCGCTGACGCTCGACGATATCGTCGCGCGGCGACGACATCGCGCTCCTGACCGCGGGCGATCGCCGGGCACGGCGCAGACCGCACCGAGATCATCGACCTCGATCTCGTCAAGCAGAACGGCCAGAGCCTGCCGGTGCAGGCTTCTGCACCGGGTGCCGGTCACCGCCGACGGCGCGCCGGGGGCGACGCGGACCATCGTGCTCAACCGGAGCCCGGGCGAGGACGTCTCGGAAGCGTCGAGGCGCTGGCGGCCGAGGTGCGCTTCGCGCGCTTCTTCAACATCGACGCCGATCGCGATCGCCGCCGTCGACGGCGAGGGCCGGATCGGCCGCACCAATGCGCCGTTCCTGACGCTGTTCGGCGACGGCGATCGGCCGACGGCGGAGCCGGCAGCGCAAGCTCGTCGACCTCGTGCGCGGAAGCCGATCGGCCGACGCTCGAGGCGGCGCTCGAAGTCGGCGATCGAGGGCGGCGGCCGACATCCCGCCGATCGACGCCGAGCCTCGCCGGCGAGGAGGAGCGCAGCGCCCGCTTCTATATCAATCCGGTCGCCGACGGCGGCGACGGCGAGGAAGCGGTGATCGTCAATGCCCTCGACATCACCGAGCAGCGGGCGCTCGAGGAGCAGTTCGCCCAGAGCCAGAAGATGCAGGCGGTCGGCCAGCTCGCCGGCGGCATCGCCCACGACTTCAACAACGTGCTGACCGCGATCATCGGCTTCTCCGACCTGCTGCTCGCCAACCACCGGCCGAGCGATCCGTCCTTCCCGGACATCATGAACATCAAGCAGAACGCCAACCGGGCCGCCGGCCTGGTGCGCCAGCTGCTCGCCTTCTCGCGCCGGCAGACGCTGCGGCCGCAGGTGCTGGCGCTCACCGACGTGCTCGCCGACCTGTCACGATCCTGCTGCAGCGGCTGCTCGGCGAGAACGTCGAGCTCGAGCTCGTGCACGGCCGCGACCTGTGGCCGATCAAGGCCGACCTCAGCCAGCTCGAGCAGGTGATCATCAACCTCGCCGTCAACGCGCCGCGACGCCATGCCGGACGGCGGCACGCTGACCATCCGCACCTCGAACCTGCCGGCCGATCGGAGGTGGCGCGCGTTCCCCTACAGGCCGCTGCCGGCGGGCCGACTACGTGCTGATCGAGGTCGAGGACACCGGCGCCGGCATGCCGCCGGAGGTGCAGGCGAAGATCTTCGAGCCGTTCTTCACCACCAAGGAGGTCGGCAAGGGCACCGGCCTCGGCCTGTCCACCGTCTACGGCATCGTCAAGCAGACCGGCGGCTACATCTTCTTCGACAGCGAGGTCGGCAAGGGCACGATCTTCCGCATCTTCCTGCCGCGCCACGTGCCGGCGGAAGGGGAAGCGACGGCCGCGCCAGTCGGAGACCAGGCGCCGAGATCGCCGACCTGACCGGCACGGCCACCATCCTGCTGGTCGAGGACGAGGAGGCGGTGCGCGCCTTCGCCGCCCGGGCGCTCGCCTCGCGCGGCTACACGGTCTACGAGGCGGCGTCCGGCGTCGAGGCGCTCGAGGTGATGCAGGAGGACGGGCGGCAAGGTCGACCTCGTCGTCTCCGACGTGGTGATGCCGGAGATCGACGGGCCGTCGCTGCTGCGCGAGCTGCGCAAGACGCGGCCCGACCTGAAGATCATCTTCGTCTCCGGCTATGCCGAGGACGCCTTCAGCAAGAACCTGCCGGAGGGCGAGAAATTCCACTTCCTGCCCAAGCCGTTCTCGCTGAAGCAGCTCGCCACCGCGGTGAAGGAGACGCTCGGGCGTTGAGCCACCGGCCTTGCGTGCTTCGAGACCGCCCTTGGCGGCGCCCCAGCATGGCGAGTTGGCTCACCCCGAGAGCGAAGGCTTCGGCTTCGGCCCCCTGACGCTGACACTATGGATCAGCGATGGCCGTATCCGGATTGTCAGCCGGCAAGCACCTTCGCGAGTTGCTCATCGTTGATCACCGGCACAACCTCGAAGGTCACGGGAGATCCGACCAATGCCGGCACCATGCCGAAATCGCTGCGGGATCATCTGCCTCGGCGATTGCGAAACCGCGGCCTCCGGCCACGTCGTGCCACCTTGCAACCATCTTCACGCCCGCGGGCGGCTGGCCCCCCGTTTCCGCGAACCGTTCGCTCGCGGCGCGCGAATGCTCAGGCCGGAACGTCCAGACTGTCATGAAATGCATGATCGCCTCCTTTGCTGAACTGCTGCGCCAGGGGCAGGCCGGGTGTCTGAGCCGACCGCTTCCCTAGCGCGGCGGGCGGATGGGACGACGCGATGATAGTCTGGGAGCGCGAGTGAGAAAACCCAAGGGAGCTTGCTCGTCGAGGCCGCCGCGGGGGCGCGCCCGGGGTCCCTTCGCACCGCCAGCAGCCGGCGGGATCAGGCCACGGGGTAGGGCGCCTCGCCGAAGTCGGTGGCGTGGTAGCCCTTGCTGCCGACCTCCCGCGCCAGCGGGCTGCGGAAGTCCTCGCCCGTCCGCAGACAGGCGAGCATGTGGGCGAAATCGTGTTTCGGGCGCCAGCCGAGCTTTGCTACCGCCAGGCGGTTCACATAAACGCGGTCGATCCGGGGAAACATGGTCCAGCCGCGTGCACCGTAGAGCTGCTCGTAGTCCGGGAACAGGCGCCGCACCACCGCCGGCGCGTCATGGCGCAAAGCGGGGAGGTCGGCGGGCGAGAACGGGGTGGTTGACGAAATGATGAAGCGGTCGAAGCCGATTGCCTTCGCCTTCTCCACAGCAAGGAGATGGGCGCTGACAACGTCCGCGATATCGACCCGGCGATAGAGCATTTCATTGGCCTGGACGTTGGCCGTTTCGTAGTGCGTGCGGATGGCGGCGTTGTCGTCGGGCTCAGGGAAGAACCGCGAGGTCCGGAGCACGATGACGGGCAGGCGGTGCCGTCGGAAGAACAGCTCGCAGAGACCTTCCGCTGCGAGCTTGCTGACGCCGTAGATGTTCTTGGCGATCGGCGTCACCGCCTCTGTCACCCAGGCCGCCGGCTCGCCCTCGGCCGGGGTAAGCGCCGAGCCGAAGGCGCTTGTGGTGCTGGTCAGGACGAAGGCCCCGACGCCGGCGGCCAGCGCTCCCTCGAGGAGGACCAGCGTTCCGGTGACATTGGTGTCGATGAAGTCCCGATAGCCGTGCGTCGCCACATGCGGCTTGTGCAGCGTCGCCGCGTGGATCACCGCGTCCACGCCGTCGAGGCACGATTCGACGAACGCCCGGTCGGCAATGGACCCGACCCGGTCGGTGAATGGCGACGGCTTGACGTCGATGCCGAGGGCCGGACGCCCGGCCGCCAGCAGGGCGCGCATCAGCGCCTCACCTAGATGCCCGGCGCTGCCGGTGACAAGAATGGTCATGGTTCCGCCGCCGGTCCGGGCTGTTGAGGAATCGGGCGGCGCATTCTAATCCCGGGGGAGCTCCCGGCAACGCGTGGCGACGCCCCGGTTGGCATCCGCCCCCCCGCCGTGGCATGCTTGAGTCGGCGCGGGACGGCGGGAACGGACGCGGGGCGGGAGCCTTTTTGCGAAGGGCCGGGTGGCCCGTGCCAGCCGCATCGCGGCGGTGTGACGGCCAAGGAAGAAGCCTGCCCTCGTGAAGAATCCCTTCAGAATCGAACGAATTCGGCGACGCCACGCCGTATGTCTGGAACGGCATGACGTTTGGCGTCTGGATGAGACTGCTTGCCTCCGGCCGCTTCGACATCACCCTCAACTGCGTGCCGCGCATCCTTGGCGTGACGATGATAACGCCGCTCAATTCCGGCCTCGCCGCGCTGTCCGGGGCGCTCTATCGGAAGCGGATCGAGGAAACCGAGGTGGCGCGGCCGCTGTTCGTCCTCGGCCACTGGCGAACCGGCACGACGCTGCTTCATGAGCTGCTGGACTGCGACCCGCGGCTTGTCGCACCGAACACCTACCAGTGCATGTTCCCCAATACCTACCTCGTCACCCAGCGCTTCATCGGACCGCTGACCCGCGCCATCTCCCCGAAGAAGCGGCCGTTCGACGACATGGCGTTCGGCCCGGAGCTGCCGGGAGAGGACGAGTTCGGCCTTCTCAATTCCGGTATCGGCAGCCCATACAGTTCGATCGCGTTTCCACGCCGGGGACCGGCCGGCATGCGCTACCTCGATCTCGCCGATCTCACGGATGAGGAACGCCGGGAATGGGAGGCGGACTATCTCCGCCTCCTCAAGGGTTATCAGTACGGCCATGACCGGCGGCTCGTGCTGAAGTCGCCGTTCCATGCGTCGCGCATCCCGACCCTGCTGAGGCTCTTCCCGGACGCGCGCTTCATCTATACCGCGCGCGACCCCTTCGATATCTACGCCTCGCACATGCGCACGATAAAGGTGCTGTTCTCCAATCAGGCGCTGCACAATCCGCTGCTGCCCGGCGACGACTGGCTCCGCGACTATGTCTTTGACGTCTTCGAACAGATCTTCGAGGCCTATGAGCGGGACCGCGCTCTGATTCCGCCGGGGCGGCTGGTCGAATCGCGTTACGAGGAACTCGTCGCCGATCCCAAGGGGACGCTCCGCCGGATCTATCGCGAGATCGATCTCGGGCCGTTCGAGCCGGCCGAGCCCGCCGTCACCGCCTCGCTCGAGGCGCGCCGTGGCTACCGGCGGAACGTCAATCGGGTGAACGCTGCAGACCGCGACCTTATCGTTCGCCGCTGGGGCAGCTACATGGAGCGTTTCGGCTACGACGCCACGGTGGCCTGAATCTCCGACCGGGCGGCAGGTCGACGGCCTGCGAAGACGAACGTCTCAAGCCCGGCGCGGCGCCTGACGAAATACGAAAGCGCCGCGGCGCGGGCGGCCTGTGAGCAGGCGGTGGCGATGGCCGCGCCCAGGATTCCAAAGATAGGAACCAGCGCCACTGCCAGCACGACATTGATGCAGAGACTGGCGGCTGCGACGAGGAGGCCGTCCCTCTGGTATCCGAGCACGATCAGAAGGTCGCCGGCCTGGCCGACCGACGCCCGGGCGATCAGGCCGACGCCGAGCATGGCGAGGGCGCCGTATCCCGCAACATAGTCCGCCCCGAACATGGCAAGCAGCCGATATCCGAGGGCAACCGTCGCCAGAACCGTCGGCACCGTCAGCCAGAACGTCCACCAGGTGGCCTTGCTCACCTTCTGTTGCAGCTCGTCGTGATCGAGTCTGGCGCGGGCGAGGGAGAACTCGCGGCTCGAGATGAGCATGAAGGCGTAGTAGACGTACCCGGCGACCGTCATCAGGCGAACCGCGGCGAAATAGATGCCGACACCGGACGGCTCGGCGAGCAGGCCGAGAACGAGAATGTCGGAGACGAGGTAGATCTCCTCGATGCCGTAGACGATCGTCAGTGGCAGTGTCGCGGCAAGCCACAACCGACGTCTCTTGCGGCCCCGGCGGGCCGTCTGCTTGGGGATTCCGATCTCGCCGCGAACTCGCCGGCGGAGCAGCACGGCCTGGCCGAGCGTTATCGCGCCGGTGACGGCGACAGCGATGCCAAGGGCGGCCACCGCGTCGAGGTGGAAGCCGAGAAGCGCGGCTGTGATGACCGCCAGTGCCAGCACGACGGGACGCAGGACATAGGCGGGCGCCGCCGCGAGCACGAACCATCCGAAGCTCCGCGCGATCCCTTCCAGGTAGAGTTCGAAAGCGAGGAGGGGGATGCCAACGAAGCAAAGCGCCAGAAGCAGCCACCGGTCGTCGACAGCCGGGGAGAAGGATGACAGGCCCCACAGGGTGACAAGGCCCAGCCCGGCAATGGCCACGGAGCCCGCCACCACGACGCGATAGCCGGTGCCGAGATAGGCGTGCGCGTCGTCGAAGCGGCCGCGGCTCAGATACCGCGGCAGGAAGCGCAGACACGAATCGTTAAAGCCTAGTGCGGCGATCTGGCCGGCCACGAACAGCCAGGTCCAGAACGTCACATAGAGGCCGTAGTCGGTGAGCGACAACAGCCGCGCCAGAAGGACCTGCAGCCCGAAGCCGATGCCCGCGCCGGCGATGCGGATCAGGAAAGCCTTGCCGGCATTGCCGAGATAGGCGGCACTGTCGGTCGACATGCTCTGCACCCGCTGGCGCAGGGCGTGCGGCAGCGGCAGGGCGGCGAGGAGGGCGGCGCCCGCGCTCATGGTGCGCGTCGGCGAGCGGTATCGTGGAGACCGGTCATTTCCACGCCAGCGCTCGCGCCGTGCCGGTCCGCTTTTCGACCACCGGAGCGAGTCGGGCGCGCATTCCGAGGGGCATGCGTTCGAACGCCCGCTTCAGCGCCGGCCTCACGTTGTCGCGCCAGACGCTCAGATAGGCCTGGCCGTAGATCGTGTTGGCGGCCCGGTAGGTGATCAGCGGCGTGGTTATGTTGCACCAGTCGGACTTGTAGCTCGAGGCGTCGCCGAGCAGGTCGTAGATCTCGATGCCCCGCTCCAGGCACCATCTGAGCGCTTCCTCGAGCTGCACCTTGCCGGGCGAATAGTCGCGAAGCGCCCAGTCGAAAGCACCGAGATACGAATAGAAGCGTCGATGGTAGAGGAAGCCGATCTCGACGGCGATCGGCCGCCCGTCGAGCATCAGCGCGGCAGCGACAGCACCGTTGTCGCCCGAAGCTGTGTTGGGGAGGCTGGCGAGGAATTCGGGCACGTTCGGCAGATTCAGTGCCTGGGTCGGACGGCCGGTCTCCTCCAGCCAGACGCGCTTCATGGCGATGCCGATGCCGATCAGCCCGGCATATTCGGGCGTGCCGCCGAAGTGGACCCGATAGTCCAGGCGGCCGAGTGCGGCGAGCTTGTTGCGTCGTTTGTTGCGGGCGCGACGGGTGGTGGATTTCAGGCCGGAGCGGAAGGATTCGTAGCTGCCGTCGAAGCGCGTCAGGTCCATGGCCGAGTTGAGGCCGACCGGCACGGCGGTCAGACCGGCATTCGCGCAGAGGCCCTCGGGGAGGGCGGCCTCGGGGACGCTGTCGAGCACGATCGCATCGGCCTTCTCGCGACGCCGGATCGTCCGCCAGCACGTTTCGATGAGATCGGCAGCCATGCCCGCCGCTGCAGCGTCGGGATCGATCAGGATGTTGCTGTACTGGGAATGCGGCTCGGTCAGGGCGACGAGCTTGCGGACCGCGTAGCGATCGCCGGTCAGCATCAGTGGCCAGACGATGACGAGCCGGCCGGCCAGATCGCCGACATAGACACGGATGGCCGGCCGGCCGGCGCCGCCGGTCGCATAGTGGGCGCACCAGTTGCGGCACCAGTCGTAGCTCTGGAAATAGGCGAGCGAGTCGGCAGCGCGCCGCTCCAGCGCTTGCCACTCGCTGCGGATGCCGTCCATGGCGGCGAGCGAGTCGATGCGCCGGACGAGCAGGCCTGCCGAAGTTGCCCCGGCCTCAGGCGTGATCTGCAACACGGGCTGTGCTCCCCAAGGCGCCGCGACGGTTTCGGCTATTTCGCCAGCTCGTATGCCTCGATGTCGCGCATGCCCATGGGGGCGGCCGGATCGACCCGGAAGTCGACCTTGTAGGTCATCCGGTTCTTCTTCTGCATGCCGGAGTAGCGGTGGACGGCCGCCAAAGCGAGCTTCCCCCACAGCGCCGGGCCGGACTCCGCGATCCCGAGATTCCGCATGCCGAGCGACCGCCGCAGGACGCCATTGGCGTAGTGGTTGGCGTAGCGGTTGCGGAGCGGCGTCGTCCAATGCTCGGTGGTGAAGGACACGTTGAGGCAGTCGTGGTTGACCACCCGGTGCGGGCCGTTGATCGGCCAGTGCAGCATCTGGCCCGGCTCGAGGTCGATGACGTCCGCATAGTCGTCGAACCATGGCTCGTATGGGGTTTCCTGTTCGTCCGCCTCGTTGAGGATGATCTTCTCCATTGCCTCCTGGCGCAGGAACGGCTCGGTGTTCGGATAGATGTAGATCCGCTTCCGGCCCTGGATCTGCCACAGCGACTGGCCGGGAATGTCGCAGTGGTAGTAGACCTGAACCTTGGGCGACGAGATGAGAATGCTCATCTTCTGCTTGAAGGTCTTCAGGCCCGGCACCCGCGCCTCGAACTCGTCGAAGATCTGGTCGATCACAGCCTGATAAGACGGATCGATCTCGCCGACGCGCTGGATCAGCACCCAGATATTGCCGCTCCGCACCGCCTCGAGCACGTCATGGCCGCTGGCGTCGCCGATCTCGCCGTCCCGCCAGCTGGCGGGATCGTGAACGGTCTGGTTCATGGTGTTGACGTGGTAGTGCGCGCGCGGAACCTCTTCGATCAGCCTCGCCAGGGCGTCGTTGCTGAAGAGCGGCAACTCATGGAGCCGGTGCTGGAGCTTGATCAGGTGATTGCCGAACAGTTTGGCATGTCGCGGTGACCAGTCGACGAGAATCGGTTCGTTCGCCATCTTCGGCCTCTCCCTTGCCGCGCTCGACGCCAGCGCTGGCAGCGCGGAGCGCGTGAACCTGCTGCATCAAATTTGATTGAAACTGTACAGGTGGTTGGGGGAGGGGGTTCAAGCGCATTCCCTTGCCAGCGTTAACTGGCAGAGTTAACCGCGCGCCTGGCGGTCGATGTCGGCCGGCCAACGGGCGACAGGTGATGCGGACATCGCCGTGGCCTGACGAGAAGCCCCGGCGCGGCCGTCAGCGGCGGAGACCCTGTTTGCCCGCTCTGAGGACGATGATGCGGAGACGGCTATGCCTAGGCTTGCAGCTTTTTGAGGATGTCCAGGATTGCCGGCGAAACATCCGTGTGGTGATGGACGATCTTCCACGACCCGCCTTCGCGCTGGTAGATGTTGGTGACGCGCTGGTCGGCAATCGGCGCCTTTGCCCGGCGATCGTTATCGTCCCCTGCTCCATCCCCAGTTCGTAGGCGACATCGCCGGAGACCCGGATGAGCTGGTCGACCAGCTTGACCTCGCCGGCGGAGGCGACGCCAGCGACCTGCTCCCACGATCCGCGGACGTCGTCCCACCCGACCTGACGCCCGCCGATCGGGTGCATGGTCGTCACCTCGGCGCTGTGGGACCAGATGTCGGCGAGCGGAGCGGCATCGCCGTTCGCCATGCGGTTCAGCGCTGCATAGAACTGTTCGGATGCTTTGCGGACGTCTTCCCTCAGCCGACGCTTCCCGCTCCCGGCAGGGCGTCGGCCATCAGGTGCACAATACGCCGGGCGTCGTCGAACACCCCTTGCGGGCTCTCTTGGGTGTCTGACGGACGTGCCGATCTATACGCCCTCGGCCTCCAGCGGGGGCTGACTGAAATCAGGCTCGGGCGGCGGCACCAGCTTGTTGGCGATCAGGAAGTCGACCAGCCACGCGACCGTCTCGCTGAGCGGCGGCTCGGCCATTGCCTCGGGCGCTCGCAGGCAGAATTCGCGGTAGGCGCGATTGTCGTATCGCATCTTGTCCATCGCCTTGAACTTCTCGCGGCTGTTGTTGAAGAACGGCTTGAGCGGGAAGAGGTCGTCGACGGGGCCGCAATAGGCGTTGATGTGATCGACATAGCCGTCCATGTCCACATACTGGAATCGATAGCCGTACAGCTCGGTTATGAGCCGGCAAACCGTCTCCATCGTGTAGTAGTGATTGGCGGTCAGATGGAAGGTTCGGCCGGAACTCTCCGGCTGATTGGCAATCGCCACGATATTGTTGGCGCAGACGTCGACCGGCAGGAAGCTTAGCTGGTTCGCGGCTGACAACGCTACGCCATGCCGGATGCAATAGCCGATCGCCCGGCTCGAAATGTCGCCACGCATGTAGTGGCCGGACCGGGATGCGGTGATCAGCGACGGACGGAACATGCGCGCGTCGAGGCCCCGGTCGCCGGCCTGGTAAACAAGCTGCTCCGACACCCATTTCGATTGCGGGTAGCCGAAATCGAGCCATTCCATGCCGTTGTTGCGGTCGTCCTCGCCCTTGATCGTCTTGGTCGTCCAGCCGAAGACGAAGGTGGTCGAAATCTGGTTCAGCACTTTCGCCCGGCTCTCGCAGCAGAACCGGATCACCTCCTCGGTCCCCACGACATTGGCGGTGCTGAGCTCACGATAGGTCTTGAGGTAGTCGACCTCGGCCGCCGAGTGATAGACGGTGCCCACCGTTTGCGAGAGCCTCTGCCACTCCGCTTCCCTCAGTCCGAGTTCCGGCTCCGCCACGTCGCCGCAGACGACCTCGATCCGCGTCCGCATCGCCTGGTCGACATGGGCTCCCGACATCCCCGCTCGCAACAGCGCGGTCCGCAGCCGCATGCGGCCATGCTCCTCGTTCTCGGCGCGAACCAGCGCGACGAGCGGCTGTCGGGTCAGGCGCAACAGCGCTTCCATCAGGAAGCAGCCGACGAAACCGGTGCTGCCCGTTACCAGCACCGCGCCATCTTCCGCGTCGGCAACAGCTCGGACGGGCGGACGGAGCGCCGGGTCGAGCGTGGCGTCGCTGCGCATCTGGCTCGCCTCGTCGGTTTCGATCGCTTCGATCGCACCGGCAAGCGTGCTGGTGATGAGGTCGACCGGAGTTGTCTGCGCCGCGAGGCCGGCCACAACCTGCTTCACCTGGCCGACCGTCGCCGTCTGCAGGAGCCGCAGGTCGTAGACCGTGTTCAGCCGCTGCTCCTCGGCAATCCCGTTGAGGCGCGCCAGCTCCTCGATCCGCACCGACAGATCGACCAGTTCGAGCGAATCGAGACCGAGCTCCGAGATCGTCGTGTCGTCGCCAGTCGTTGCGCCGGCCCTCACCACCAGCCCGTCGAGCAGTCCGGCAATCAATTCCTCCGAACTCGCCGAC
Source organism: uncultured Alphaproteobacteria bacterium (assembly GCA_963710805.1). Lineage (GTDB taxonomy): Bacteria > Pseudomonadota > Alphaproteobacteria > Rhizobiales > Kaistiaceae > Bauldia. The sequence continues at coordinate 210,024 of CAVQBS010000055.1, forward strand.
GTTTTCGGGCCGTAACGACGCAAGGATTTCGAACTGGCCTCTGGCGTAGGTCGACAGGCAGAGATGCCGCGCGATCTTGCCTGACGAGGTCTTCGCCAGCGAGCCCCGGCGGATCTGCGCGACGCACTCGACCGGCACCTGGAAGTTGAGGACGACGTCCCGCTGGATTTCGGCGAGCGGCAGGTCGCGGGCGCCCTTGCCGTCCTCGACGAGGATCACCAGGCCCGTCTCGATGAACTGCTCGGCGCCGTAGCCGAATACCGCTACCCGCCCCGGCTCGATCTGTGGGAAATGGGCGAGGATCGTGGCTTCCACGTCGTTCGGAAACACGTTCTTGCCGCGGAGCACCGCCATGTCGCGGATGCGCCCGCAGACATAGAGTTCGCCCTCGTCGATGAACCCGACGTCGCCGGTGCGGAGATAAGTGCGGTCGTCCTTGGCGCCGGCGATCCTCGCCTGGAAGATATCGTGGCTGAGCTCGGGCCGTCCCCAGTAGCCTTCCGCCTTGCTCGGCCCGGCCACCCAGATCTCGCCTGCGGTGCTCGCCGGCATTTCCACGCCCGTCTCGGGGTCGACGACGCGGAGATCGACCTGTGGAATCGGCCGCCCGCAGCTCGCAAAGCGGACGGCATTGGCGAGGCCGCTCTTGCCACGCACCGTGACTACGTGCCCGTTCGCCAGCCGCTCCTTGTTGACGGCGAGCTGCACCCGGCCGCCGATCGTGACCCTCAGCGTGTTCTCGGCCAGGCCGTAGGCGACCGTCAGTGCCGATTCCCTAAGGCCGCAGCCGGCGAAGCGCTGGCGGAACGCGGTGAGGGTGTCGCAACGCACCGGCTCCGACGCGTTCATGATGTCCTGAAGCGACGACAGGTCGAGCCTGGCCAGCACCGCGTCGGACACCTTGTCGGGCCGTGCGCAGTAGTCGAAGGCGAAGTTCGGCGCTGATGTGTGGGTGGCCTTGAGCCGGGTGATCAGGTCGAGCCACAGGGCCGGGCGGCGGAGAAAGTCGGCCGGCGAGAAGAGGTGCGCTGTATCGCCGCAAAGGAGCGGGAAGAGATGGTAGCCGATCAGCCCCATGTCGTGGAAGTGCGGTAGCCAGGAGAGGGTGACGCGCGGCACCTCCTGCGGCGCCGGGCAGTTGGCGATGACGTTGGCGTGGCTGACGACAGCGCCGCGCGGGGCGCTGGTCGAGCCGGAGGTGTATTGCAGGAAGAGGGTATCGCCGGGGGGCGCCTCAAAGGTGTCGAGCTGGCCGCTGATTGTCGCCGGATCGATCCAGTTGAGCTCGGCGGCGGCGGTAATCCCGGGTGTTTCCGATTCGCGCGGGCGGCTGGCGAGAATGTCGAGGAGCGCCTTGTGCTGGCGGCCGTCATAGAGGATCGCCCGCGCACCGGAATCGGCTGCGATCTTGCCGAGACGCTCCAGCCCTGCATGTCCGCCAGCGGCGCTGATCGGCGGCACCGGAACCGGAATCGCGCCCATCTTCACACAGGCGAAGAAGCTGGTGATCATCGCCAGCCGTGGGCCGAAGGCGAGAAGCACCGGACGTCCGGGTTCCAGTCCCGGAATGCCGGCAAATCGCGACGCGAGATAATTGGTGCCGCGGTCAAACTGCCCGTAAGTGACGGATTCGACGGTATCGCCCTTCAGATTGTGGAAGTTGTACAGCGAACGATCGGCATGAGCTCCCGCGCGGTTCCGCAGGATATCGACAATGCTTTGCAACAATTCCCCCTAAAAGCCCCGGTTCCCGGTAGCGGTCGAACGCCCCGACCACGAATTCGCCGACGGACAGGTGGTCCGTCCGCGTGCAGTCCCATCATTAAAATTGAACGAAATCGGGAGCGATTGCGAGCGCTGATTCACGAACGGGCAAGGTCTGGTGCCGTTGCCCGTTCCCGTTGCAGGATGCGCTCCTTGCGCGCTCGCCCGCTTCCCGCGCTAGGGATCGCGCCCCGCTCCGGCACGGCCGCCCGGGCCACCGTAGCGATGCGCCGAACCGCCGGCGTTCTGAATGGTGTACCAGGGCGTGCTCGGCGTGTTCAGGCTCGGGGTCGAGTTGATCCAGCAGACCCACGCCGGGGCGTCGACGGTGCACGGGTACCAGAACCGCGCGGCCGCCGCGTTGGCCGCAGGCCGGCCGTTGCCCATGTCGCTCTCGGGCGTCGGATCGGACTCGTAGACCTCGCCGAACCACTGGACCAGCGACGCCTTCGCGTATTCCCCTTCCCACTGGCCTCCCGGGAAGTAGCCGACCCATTGGTTGGCGTACCAAGCCCACCAGTTGCCGCGATAGTAGACCCAGCCCATGTAGCTTTCGGAGCCGGCACTTACGGTCATGCCCGGCACGATGGACGGGTTCCATTGCACCCAGCCGCAGCCGTTGTAGCAGGCGGGCGTCCAGCCGACCCAATGGAAGACGAACAGGCGGGGTGACGAATCGTCGACCTCCTTGGTCCAGCCGATCTCGACGATGTTGCCGTTGCCTTCGCCGCCCTGCACCGAGATCTCGAACAGCGAGTGCGTGCCGCCGGACGATGAGATCGCCGGGTTCTCGACCCTGGTGACGACCCCGCCGCCGTCGAACAGCGGGATGCTGCCGCCGGCGCTGGCCCAGGCGCCGGCATAGTTGTAGGGGGCGTCGACCGAGGTTCCGGAGAAGAAGGGGTTGCCCTTCGGCGCCTTGAAGGCGCGCGGGAACGGCAACTGGCCGTCCGGACACAGCGGCTCGGCCTTGACTGTGCTGCCGCCCTCGATCGTCGTGTTCTTGCCGTTGAAGTTCTTCGGCGATGCCGGATCGCGATCCGGCGGGGTGGCAAGGTCCTTCGGCCGGTCGCGGCATACGTACATGCGTCCGTCTTGGGTGCTGAGCTGCTCCGCCGCCGCGCCGGCGCCTTGCTCGTTCCCGCCGGTCGCCGCTGTCTGCGAGGCGGCTGGCACCGGCCAGGCCGCGATCGATACAGCGACGAGCAGTCCCGTTATGCCGAGTGTGGATGCAAAGGGTTTCATCGTGACCTCCCGGATGAATGCCGCTTCTGCTTTGCATGAGCGACGCGGTCCAGGATGCCGGACCCCGCGTCGCCCGGCGACAATCCTGTGGCATCGGTGCGGCCAAAATGCGGCCCGATGCTTTGGGGGATCTAATATAGTCCCAGTTCTTTCCGGCGATTTTACTTATTTTACACGAATTTACGTCAATCAACAATGAAATTGGCGCCGCGACAACGACGTCTCGCTACCGTGTTGCTGAGACGGTCAAAAGGATTGAGCCCGCTCTTGTCCCTCACCAAAGCCCCACGACCTCTGGCCGGTGATGTCAATTGACGACGTGGCGCGCCGGCTAATCCTCAACCCGGAATTCCATGCCGGCTGCGTCCACCTGAATTCGCGGACCTTCGGAGATTCCGGCAGGTTGTCGGTCGTAGGCCAGCGCGTAGCGCGCGAATGCCTCGAGAACGATCGCGGTTGTGTACGCCTCGGATCGCCATTGCATCAAATTCCAGAGATTGTCGGCGAAGACGATTCCGGGCTCCCAGCTCAGGGCGGTGCGCCCGGACCCGCCGCGACCGTGCAGGCTGGCAAAGGTGTCTCTGTTCCTGGTCGGGACTGCCCGGCGATGCCGGTACAGAAACTGCAAACCGCTTTCGATTGCATGTCGGTATTCCGCCAGATCCAGCCCTGCAGACGATGCGGTCTCCTCCCCGAGATTCAGCAGAGTGGCCACCGCCAGCGCCGTGGAAAGATCACGGCTGCGATCGAAGCCTCCGTCGAACGAGCCGTCCGGGGACTGTTGGTCAAGGACGTCGTGGACCAGGACTCCCAGCGCAGCGTCAAGCGCCGGCGACCTTGCCCCGCCGTCGCGCCACGCACGTGATAGCGCGTAGGGAAACATCATCTTCTGCGGATAGTAGAGCCCGCATTCCGGCCACGCCTCGGTTTCAATGGCGCGAACCATCAGACGCAGGGCGTCGTCGTAGCCTGGCGTGTTTGTTCTTCCCGTCAGGCTGAGCGCCAGCAGTGCATTTGCGTTCACAACGCAGTCCACGTTGTTGACGCCGAGCGGGATGATCCCCTGGTCGGGCCGGGAGAAGGCGGGTGCATCCTCGTCCTTCAGCCAGGTCAAAAATGCGCCGCTGTCAGCTCCCTTCCAGGCATCCTGGCCGTCCTCCTTCACTCGATTGAGGTCGCGAAACCGCGGCAACGCCGAAAGAACCGCCCCATCGATCGCGACCCGACCGGCGTCGGGCGGACCGTTCAGCCTGCGGTCGAGGGTGCCAAAGGCGACCGCCAGCGAGGTGTCGTCGAGGTCACCCGGGAGGTTGGTCGCTGCCTCGATGCCGTGCGGGTTGGCGTTTTCGTCAAGCAGGACCCGCATCCATCTGAGGAATCGAAACCACTGGTCCGGGGCCACGCCCAGCGTGAGGCCTCCGAGCGCGGCTGGGTCTTCCACAAAGATTCGAGCGTACCTTTCGAGCCGGTCAACAGGGACGTTTGGTGGATGGGTGGAGCGATACGCATGTCCTGCACCGGTGATGGCGGGACGTTGCGGCCAGAACGCGTACCCCTCTCCGCGGCGATAGCCCGCGATGTTGTCACGGGCCAAACGGACCATCTCGGAGAGGGCGCCGTCAGACGGTGCCTCGAAATGGAGGAGCGAATAGCCCACGCCGGTCGACACGAACATGTTGGAATCCTGCACGCCAACAAAAAGCCGACCGCCGTTGTTGCCCGGGATTTTCGGAACAACTCCCAGCACGGCGTTCCATTCACCCACCCGATTCTCGTTATCCAGGCCGAACGAGGGGATGCCGTGCAGGCGCTGCGACGTCGGAAGGCTCACGAACAGGCGAGGCCGGCAGGATTCCTGGGTCGCGACCGCATTGACCGGCCGCGGTCGCTCGTTCTCTTCGTTGGCGCCGAGAGTTCCGCTTTGTGCCGGCCCGTCGGGGGCTTCCCGATCGCCGCACCAGTCGAAAGCGCTACTGCCGCGCCCCGGCCGGTCGCGGACCTGCGTATCGTAGAGAAACAGAATGGCACCCTGCAGGACATCGCGGACTGCGGGCATCTCCAACCGCATCTGCTGGAGCGACGACGGATCTCCTCCGCCCGCTGGCGGGTCAAAGCGGCTGATCGTTTGACAGGCGCTCAAGGCAAGGGCGCCCGCAAAGGCCGGCACTAGCGCAGGGATAACCCGTCGCGATTTCCTTGGCAGGCCGGGGCCCGTTCGCGGCACGGCCTGCAAAAGCGTTGGCGCTGATCGCATCCTCGAAAACGCTGCATGGCGGGTGGTGTCCTTGCTGCTGCTCATGACGACGCTCGCCCGAGCTTGGTCAGCGGGTCAAGCCCGCGCCGGCGATCTCCTCCAAGACGCGGGTCACCGCCCAGTTGTCGCCGTCCGGGAACCTGGTTTTCCCGGCCTCGAAGAGTTGCATGGCGGTCGCCGCCGTGAACAGCGGCACCCCGAGCTGCCGGGCCAGTTCCAGGGCGATGGCGAGGTCCTTGTGCATGGTCGTGATGCGGCTGCCGCCGTTTTCGAAGGAGCGCTCGATGATCTTTTCCAGCGAGTTGCTGGCGGCGTGACATCCGGCGCTGGAGCTGCTCACCACGTCGTGGAAAGCCTGCCCGTTGATTCCGGCTTTCGCCGCCAGCACCGAGGCCTCGAACGTCGCGGTGTAGATCGACCCGATCAGCGCCTGGAGGCAGGCCTTCACAATCTGCCCCATGCCGGCTTCCGCCCCGACCCGGTGGATCGAGCCGCTGACGGCCGCCATGACCGGGCGCGCCCGGTCAAGAACGTCATCCGGTCCGGCTGCCATCATCGTCAATGTGCCGGCCTGGGCGCCGCCATAGCCGCCGCTCACCGGTAAATCGATCAGGGCGATGCGCTTTTCGGCGAGGGCATGGGCGATGTCGCGCGCCTCGTCCGCGTGGATGGTTGCGGTCAGGATGACGGTCGCACCGGGTTTCAAGGTGGACGCCAGTCCGTTGCCGAGGATTACGGTTTTCGCCTGGTCGCCGGTCATCACCATGACGAACACCGGATCAGCCTCCGCCCGACCGCGGCGGGGTCCGCGGCACACTTTCCGCCGAGTGCCTCGAACGCGACCATGCGCGGCTCGCTGATGTCGAAACCGACGGTTTCGAAGCCGTTGGCGATGAGGTTCTTGGCGAGACCGGAGCCCATGTCGCCAAGTCCGATGACGCCGACGCGTTTCATGTTCCGTTCCCCTCGTCTGCGGCTACCGGCAGTCGTGCCTGTGTCGCCGGCCAGATCTCACCACATCTCTTGCTCGACGAGCATACCCGGAAACGCCAGTCGGTCGCCGATCAATCGGCGCCACGACAAAGCCGAACCGACTGCCAGGATGGTTGCCCCGTGTCGAGATACTCCGGCAGGTCGTTGAGCTTGTACCGCGGCATGTCCACAACGTAGGAACATGAGAGGAAAGGCGCGGCAAGAGAGTTTATTCTGCGTGGATCTTTCGACTTTCAGGGGGGAGGACCGGCATCGCCGGCTGTGTTCAGGATGGCAGCACATATCGACAAGCTTCTGGTTTTTTCGTCGACGCCGGATGTCGCGGCCGACAACTTCGTGGTTCCCATCCTTGCCGAACCCGTGGTCGACCTGCCGGCCCGGGCATTGGAACTGGGGTTCGATGGCCTTGAGTTCCTGCCCAATCCCGAAGATCTGCCCGATCCCGAAGCGTTGGCGACGGCCGCCGCGGCGGCGGGGGCCGTCGTCGGGGTGATCAATTCCGGCCGCCTGATGACTAAGGGCTATGCCCTTCTCCACAAGGATCCGGCGCGCAGAAGAGCCTCTGTCGATATCTACAAGAGACTGATCGAGCTTGCGGGTGCGGTCGGAGCAAGGGCCGGTCTCGGAATGGCGCGCGGCACCTCCGATATCACCGCGGGCGCGGCCGAACTCCCTGGCATCATGCGTGACGTGTTTGGCGAGATTGCGGAGGCGGCGGTGGCGAACGGTACCTGCGTGATGCTCGAGCCGGCCGATCCCGGCTATGTGGGTGCGGTCCTGCGCGTGAGGGAAGCTGTCGAGGCAGCCGAAGCGGTCAACTCGCCCGGCTTCAAGATCATGCTCGACACCTTTCAGCTGGATCAGGTCGAACCCTCCGTCGAGGAAGGCTTCGCCGACGCTCGCGGCATGGCGCTCCACATCCACCTCTACGATCCCGATCACTGGCCTCCGGGTGTCCGCGAGCCCGCGGAACGGCTGGACTGGACGCTGATCGAACAATGCATGCGCGAGACCGGTTTCCGTGGCACCGGCTCGACCGTGCTGGCCCCGACCGGCGACGTATCCGCCGCGGCGCGGGCGTCGACGCGATTCATCCGCGATACGCTGATGTAGGGACATTGCATGATCCACTTCGATTTCGATGGAAAGGTGGTGGTGGTGACCGGCGGCGGTTCTGGGATCGGCAGGTCGATCGCCGGCGGCTTCTCCGCCGCGGGGGCCAGGGTGCTGGTGGCCGATCAGTCCGCCGACGCGGCACAGGATGTCGCCCGGTCCCTGAGGGCGGCCGGAGGCAGAGCGGAGGCCGTCACCGTCGACGTGTCCGACGAAGCTGCCGTGGACAACATGATCGCGGCGACGGACGGTCGGCTTGATGTCCTGGTCTGTGCTGCCGGGGTCTTTGTCGGTGGAACGGCGGAAGAGACCGGGCCCGCGGCTTGGCGGCGCCTCATCGATATCAACCTGACCGGCACGTTCCTGTCTGCGCGGGCGGCAATCCCCGCCATGCGGAAGCAGGGCGGCGGGAGTATCGTGACGGTTTCCTCGTCGACAGGCGCGCACGACGCGATTCAGGGAGCGGTGGGCTATGTCGCGTCGAAGGGAGGCGTGGCGATGCTGACCAAGGCGCTGGCCATTGACCACGCCGCGGAAGGGATTCGGGTCAACGCGTTGGCGCCGGGCCCGACCGATACCCCGATGCTCCGCGGACTGATGAGCGAGGCCGACCGCAAGGCGTTTGGCGAGAGTCTGCCGATCGGGCGCCTTGGCGAACCGGACGAGTTCGCCGGCGCAGCAATGTTCCTGTCGAGCGAGGCGGCGAGCTTCATCACCGGTGCGGTGCTGCCGGTCGATGGGGGACAGACGGCGATGATCTGATCGCCGTCTTTTGCGTTCCGCGAGTCCCCGCTCTCCGGCAAGGATCGGGGAGAGCTCGCGGCTAGGTCCTCCGCATGGCGGAGCGCCAGACGGGCCAGGCGGCGTCGGCGAACGGCAGCCGGTCGGCCTCGGGATACTTGCTCGCGCCTGCCATTTGCGGCGCGCGGGAGGAACTGGGCGACGGTTTCATGGATTTGGCAGCTGAGGGCATCGGGTCTCTCCGGATTTTTGTGGCTGGTGGTGGTCGACTGCCGCCGACGTCGGTGGCGGCTCGATGCCATGACCGGAGCCTGGACGCAGTGACCGCGATCACATCAGGATCCGCGCCGACCACCCAACGCTTTTCATCACCGGCTGCCGGTGCTTATCTCGGCCGCATCATGGCCGCGTACGAACACATCGTCATCCTCACCGGCGCCGGTCTGTCGGCCGAGTTGGGGCTCAGCACCTTCCGCGACAAGGATGGCATCTGGGCGAAACACAACATCGAGGACGTGGCGACGCCCGAGGCCTTCGCCCGCAATCCCGAAGCGGTGCTGGACTTCTACAACGCCCGCCGCAGGATCGTGCTGGGTGTCGGGCCCAACGCCGCGCATGCGGCGCTGGCGCGGCTGGAGGCCGACTTCCCGGGCAGGGTGACGACGATCACCCAGAACGTCGATCCGTTGCACGAGCGGGCGGGGACGCGAAACCTCATCCATATGCATGGCGAGATCCTGAAGGCCGCGTGCGCGCACTGCGGCGCGCGGCAACCCTGGGAAACGGACCTCTCGGTCGATCTGGTGTGTGGCACCTGCAACAGGGCCGGCGGCATGCGCCCGGACGTCGTCTGGTTCGGCGAGATGCCCTACCAGATGGAGGAGATCCATGCCGCGTTGGGCACGTGCGATCTGTTCATCTCGATCGGCACCAGCGGCAACGTCTATCCCGCGGCCGGCTTCGTAGCCGGGGCGCGGGCGGCGGGCGCCCATACTGTGGAGCTCAACCTGGAGCCGTCGGAGGGGATATCCATGTTTGCCGAAGCCATCCACGGCAAGGCGACCGAGGTGGTGCCGGTCTATGTGGCGAGGTTGTTGGGCGGCTGAGGGGCGGGACCGCCGCCGACATTGCGATGGCCCCCGATCTGATCTGCCATTCAGATCGGCCATCAAGGCAGTTGCGCCGGAGAAGCGGCCTCAAACGAATAACAATATTCCGCCAACAAATAATCCGAAGCGGAGTGATCGCTAGGTGTTGTCAGCCAGGCGATGAACTGCCGAATGCAGTTCCGACAAATGCGCGTTCATCCAAACGAGCTGTATCGCGATTTCGATCAGCGCTTCCGTCGTCCGGTCGTCCCGACTTGGAATATCGCCGAACTTCTTGATCATTGTTGCAATGCGATTTTCCGCTTCTTCCCAATGGGTTTGTTCGTGCGATGTCATAACATTTCATTTCTTTTTCCGGAGTTACGCTCATGAAAGACTCTATTACAGCTTCCGGTCGCGGATATCCGCGACCGGGACGCATCGGGCTTAGTTTGGACGCCAGCCCGATTTGTCTGATGCTAAAACTCCGCGTCGTTCCAGCTCTCGTCCACATTCTTCGGCAGCGCTTGGCGGGAGCTGAAAGCGAAGATTTAAGCCCGGCGCGACCGTCAATATCAAAGTCGGCTCGCCATTGAGCTTATCGATCCCAACGCGCCAACCCGTGACAAGCAAGCCCGTGCCTTCGATTTGAGTGCCTGGATTTGGCTTAGGCGACCCGCCGTGACAAATCGCTCTCGTCGTGATGAGTGCCAAACCTAGGCGACCTGACTCGGCCGGAGAAAGAGTCGAATTGTGCTGCGTCGTTTTTGGCGTCGCCGATCCGGATCGTTACCTGATCGTCAGATAAATATTTGACTTTAGCGCGGTGATGACAGTCATCGCTGCTTCTTCCTCCATTGTAGGGTCGGGACCTCGGGACCCATAAACTGAGCGAAACATTCAGGTGACGGCTCCGGGCTCATGGCGGCGATTTGCGCGGCGGGCGCTAGAGCAGATTCGACCTACTCGGGGTCATATCCTGCGGCCTGGAAGTAGTTTGTGCATTCGGCTGTCGAGAACTGGTCGAGGCAGTTGGCGACGACGGCCCAGAGCTCGTCGACGGTTCGGGCTGCGGCCTTGCGCAGGAGCGCTTTGAGCTTTGCGAAGGCCATCTCGATGGGGTTGAAGTCGGGCGAATAGGGCGGCAGCAGGAGAAGCTTGGCGCCGGCCGTCTCGATCGCAGGGCGCACGCCGGCGACCTTGTGGGCAGGCAGATTGTCCATGACGACGATGTCACCGGGGGTGAGTTCGGGCACGAGAACCTGTTCGACGTACGCGAGGAAGGCCGGCCCGTTCATGGCGCCGTCGAGCAGCATCGGCGCTGCCAGGCCGTCGAGCCGCAGCCCGGCGGCGAAGGTGGTGGTCTTCCAGTGGCCGTGCGGGATCGAGGCCCGGCAGCGCTCGCCCTTCTTCGCCCGGCCGCGCAGGCGCGCCATCTTGGTCGAGGCCGAGGTCTCATCGATGAAGATCAGCTTCCCGGGATCGAGATCGAGCTGGCCGTCGAACCAAGCCTCCCGGCGCGCCCTTACATCCGGCCGCTGCTGCTCGCTGGCATGCGCCGTCTTTTTTTGTACGTGATGCCGCGCCTGGCGAGGAACATCCACACCGTCGAGGGCACCGCCCGCACGCCGCAGTCCTCA
>CAVQBS010000056.1:0-54617 GCA_963710805.1 uncultured Alphaproteobacteria bacterium
CCGGCGTCAGCGCCTATGAGACAGATTTAGCGGATTGAGTAAGGGAGGATTTCCGGCTCATCGTAGCCCTTGGAGGGAGCGAAGATGAGACAGAAATCCGGGACGGTGAGATCGCCGGCCGAACGGGTCGTGAAGGACATTCGCCGCGCGACCCGGCGGCATTTTTCGGCCGAAGAGAAGATCCGTATTGTGCTTGAAGGGCTGCGCGGCGAGGACAGCATCGCCGAGCTGTGCCGCCGCGAAGGGATCGTCCAAAACCTCTATTATCGTTGGTCTAAGGAGTTCCTCGAAGCCGGCAAGAAGCGACTGGCGGGCGACACGGCGCGGGCGGCGACCTCGGACGAGGTCAAGGACCTTCGCCGCGAGGCGAGCGCCCTCAAGGAAGTGGTGGCTGAACTCACCCTGGAAAACCGTCTGCTCAAAAAAAGCGTGACGGGGGATGGGGAGGACGACGCATGAGATACCCGGCCTGCGAGAAGCTTGAAATCATCCGGCTGGTCGAGCAGTCCCATCTGCCGGCGAAGCGTACACTCGACAAGCTCGGCATCCCGAGGTCGACCTTCTACCGATGGTACGAGCTGTTCCAGAGCGGCGGGCCGGAAGCTCTCGACGATCGTTCGCCTCGGCCTGATCGGGTCTGGAATCGTATTCCGGACGATGTCCGCGAGCGGATCAAGAAGCTGGCGCTGGAGGAGCCGGCATTGTCGCCCCGGGAACTGGCCGTCCGCTTCACCGACACCGAAAGCTACTTTGTGTCAGAAGCTTCGGTCTATCGCCTGCTCAAGGCGCTCGATCTGATCGCCAGCCCCGCCTACATCGTCGTCAAGGCGGCCGACGAGTTCAAGGACAAGACCACGACGCCCAACCAGCTCTGGCAGACCGACTTCACCTATCTCAAGGTCATCGGTTGGGGCTGGTTCTATCTGTCGACCGTCCTCGACGACTTCTCGCGTTACATCGTCGCCTGGAAACTGTGCACGACGATGACCGCCGAGGACGTCACCGCCACCCTCGACCTGGCGCTCAAGGCCGCCGGGCTGGATCAGGTCACAGTCGTTCACCGGCCGCGGCTCCTGTCGGATAACGGCGCGAGCTACATCTCCGGCGACCTCGCCAAATGGCTCCAAAGCCAGGCCATGGATCACGTTCGAGGGGCGCCCTATCACCCGATGACCCAGGGCAAGATCGAGCGCTGGCACCAGACGCTCAAGAACCGCATCCTGCTCGAAAACTACTACCTGCCCGGCGACCTTGAAGCCCAGATCGACGCCTTCGTCGCCGACTACAATCACCTGCGCTACCACGAGAGCCTGGGCAACCTCGCGCCGGCCGACGTCTACTTCGGGCGCGGCCAGACCATCCTCATCGAACGGGAAAGGATCAAACGACAGACCATCGCCAACCGACGCTTGCTGCATCGCCGGCAAGCCGCATAACATCACCAACCAGACGAGCCAGAGCCTCCCTCAAATGACCGCGCTCGCTGTCCCAAATTCTCTGACGACGGACAGTGCCGGGAGGCGTCGGCTGGCACTACCTACGGCAGCGATCAGGAAAAAGCGGAACTCGTAGCCGGCATTGAATGGCTTCAGGTCGGCGTAGAGCTCCTGATATCTGGCGAACTTGGTGTCGTAGTAGTCGCGGATGGCCGGGTCGGGCTCGAAGTCGCGGTCGAACGCGACGAGCTGGTCGACCGCGACCTCGAGCGACGGCATGGCGCCGGCCCCCAGCCCGGCGATCACCGCGGCGCCCAGCGTGCCGGCATCGAGCACCCTGACGCGGCGCGTGGTCTTGCCGAAGGCGTCGGCGCGAATCTGGCACCAGACATCGGAACGCCCGCCGCCGCCGCCGATATTGAGGTGGTCGACCGCGATGCAGCTCGAATGCTCGACCGCCTCGAACGCCAGCCGCGCGGAGAACGCGACGCCTTCCATCACCGAGCGGCTCAGTTCGGCCGGTCCCGTCGCAGTCTCGACCCGGGCGAATACCCCGCGCGATGCGGTGTCCCAGAGCGGCGCCCGCTCGCCCTGCAGGTGCGGCAGGAACAGCGGCACCGAGGCGGAGGGGCGCGTGCTCTCGACCAGCGCCGACACCTCGGTGGGCGCGCGGCCGATCAGCTTGGAGACCCAGTCGAGCGAGGCGCCGCCCGACTGGGTCGGCGCCACATGCAGCGTGATCCCCTTGTAGGCGGGAAAGACGATGACTCCCGGCGTCGGCGCCCGCAGCGACGAGAGAATGCCGAGCACCTCGCTGGTGCCGCTCAGATACATGGCGTCGCCGTTGCGGGTGACGCCGATGCCGAACATCCCCGCCCACGCGTCCATGGTGCCGACGAACACCGGCGCGCCGGCACAGGGAAGGCCGCTCCGAACGGTGCCGACGCGATGGGTGAAGTCGCGGAGCGGCGCCAGCTTCTCCCGCGCCCCGGGGACCAGCGCGATCAGGTCGGTCGACGTAGTCGAGCGCGCCATCGACGAGGCCGACCGCCGAGATCGGGTCGGTGGCAACCTCGCCGGTCAGCCTGAGGGCGCAATAATCCTTGGGCAGCAACACATGACGCGCTGCGCGCATAGAGAGTCCGGGCTCGACCCGCGCCACATACGCCATGCGGCTCAAGCGCATGGCTGGCGTCGATCGGCATCGGCCCGCCGAACCAGGCCGTCTTCTGCTCGCGGCGTGATCCGCGCGTCGAGCGCCGCCGCGTCGCTGCCGCAGCGCACGTCCTGCCAGACCATGGCCGGCAGCAGCGGTTCGCCGCTGCTCGTCGACGAAGACATGGGTGTTGACCTGCGAGCAGAGGCCGATCCCGATGACGACCGCCGAGGTCGTGCTGTCGCCGCGAAGCTGTCGAGCGCGGCGAGGACGCCGTCGATCCAGTCCTGCGGGTCCTGCTCGACGTCGCCGGTGCGCGGACGCGCGGTCGGATAGGGCCGCGCGAAGGTCGCCAGCACGCTTGCCGTCAAGGTCCATGAGGATGGCCTTGACCGCGCCCGTCCCCACATCGATGCCGATCAAGGTCGCCGGCATCAGTCATGGTCGTCCCCAGCCCGGCTCGCGACTATGGCGTTTTGCCTCGCCGCATCCCCTATAGTTTTCCGGACACGCGGAAAGGAAGCGGGCGCGCTCGCGATATTGCGGGCGCGCGCGCGCTGCAGGCAAGAAGTCACAGGGATTTCCGCCGTTGGAGGGGAACATGTGCGGTCGTTCAGCCGCTTGGCTCGTTGCCGCAATCTGGTCGTGGGAGCAGCGGCAGATCGCCGCCGCGTCGCTGGCCGGCGCCGCCTATGCGCAGCCGAAGGTTGCGGTCATCACGCCATACCTCGCCCAGCCGGGCACGCAGTTCTACGTCGAGGGCTTCCAGGCCGCGGCCAAGGACAAGGGCTGGGACGTCAACGTCATCGACACCAAGGGCGACGTCGCCGCGGTGATCAGCCGCATCGAGGACGTGGTCAACCAGAAGGTCGACGCCATCGTCATCAATGTCGATCCGGCCCAGGTGCCAGGCCGGCCTGCAGACCGCCAAGGACGCCGGCATTCCGGTCTTCGGCATGGATGCCGGCAGCGATCCGCTGCTGGTGACCAACGTGACCAGCAACGGCTATGCGATGGCGCGCCGAGACCGCGGTCTATGTCGCCAACCGCATCGGCGGCGCCGGCAATGTCGTCATGTTCGTCTATGACGCCTTTCCGCCGGTCCAGGTCCGCGGCCATCATCGCCGACGCGGTCTTCTGCAACTTCCCCGACATCAAGGTCATCGACCGGGTGACGCCCGACGTCTCCGACGGCGGCATCGCCGACTCGCGCGCCAAGATGGAGGCGATCCTGGCGGCCAATCCCAAGCCCGGCAGCATCAAGGCGGTGTGGGCGGCCTGGGACCAGCCGGCGCTGGGCGCCCTGCAGGCGATCGAAGGCGCCGGCCGCGAGCGACGAGGGCATCGTCATCACCGGCATGGACGCCAATCCGCAGGCCCGCGAGGCGATCGCCAAGGGCGGCAATTTCGAGGCCTCCGTGGCCCAGGACTTCCAGGGCATCGGCTCCGCCACCGCCGACGCGGTCGCCCGGGTGCTTGCCGGCGAGACGATCAAGCAGAACGTCATCTACGTGCCGACCAAGCTGATCACCGCGGCCAATGTCGGGGAGGTGAAGTAGCGCCGTCGCCGCAGGCTCGCTGTGACAATGGCGGCGCGCCCCGTCGTCCGGCGGGGCGCCACGTCTTTTCGATGCAGGCGCGATGAGTCTCCTCTCCCTCGCCAGCGTCTCCAAGGCCTATGCCGGCGTGCCGGCGCTGCGCGCCGTGTCGCTTGACGATCGCGCCCGGCGAAATTCATGCGCTGATGGGCGAGAACGGCGCCGGCAAGTCGACGCTGATCCGGATCCTCGCCGGCGTCATCGCGCGCCGACGCGGCGGAGATCGCCATCGACGGCCGGCCGGTCGCCATCGACGGCCCGCAGGCGAGCCTTCGCCCACGGCCTGCGCTTCATCCATCAGGAACTGAACGTCGTGCCGACCCTGTCGGTCGCCGAGAACATCTTTCTCGGCCGCGCCTATCCCCGCCGACTTGGCGGGCTGATCGACTGGGAGCGCCTCGCGGCCGCCGCGCGGCAAGCGCTCGCCCGCCTCGGCATCGCCCACATCGATCCGCGACGCAAGATGGCCCGGCTCGGCGTCGGCGACCGCATGCTGGTGTGCATCTCCGCCGCGTTCCTCGACAGCGTGCCGGCACCGCCGCGCCTCTATGTGATGGACGAGCCGACCGCCGCGCTGACCGGCGAGGAGGCCGAGCGGCTGTTCACGGTCTTGCGCGAGATCCGCAAGGCCGGGGCGCTCGGTCCTCTACGTCTCCCACCGCCTCGACGAGGTGATGCGGCTCTGCGACCGCGTCACGGTGCTGCGCGACGGCGCGCGTGATCGCCACCAAGGCCGATCGCCGAGACCACCCAGGACGACATCATCCGCATGATGATCGGCCGGCAGGTCGACGAGCGCCTATCCGCCGCCGCTGGCGCCGGCGGGCGACGAGATCGCGCTTGCCGGTCCGCGACCTCGCGGGCGACGGGCTCGCGCCGGTCAGCTTCGACCTCCGTAAAGGCGAAATCGTCGGGCGTCGCCGGACTTGCCGGGCGCCGGCCAGAGCGAGGTGCTGCGCCTGCTGATGGGAGCCGACCGGGCGCGTCGCGGCCGCGTCCGGCTTGGGGCGAGCGACGGGCCGCCGCCGAGCTTCGACGGCCGCCTGGCGGAGCGGCGTTGCCTATGTGCCGCGCGAGCGCCGCTCCGAAGGCCTGATCCTGACCCGGCCGATCTCCGACAACATCACGCTGCCGCATCTCGACGCGGTTGAGCCACGGCGGCGTGTTTCTCGGCGCGGCGGCAAGAGCAGGCCGCCGTCCGCAAGCAGCGGCGAAGACGTCGGCTGAAGGCGCGCGGGCCCGCGCCAGCTCTGCCGGGAGCTGAGCGGCGGCAACCAGCAGAAGGTGGTCTTCGCCAAGGCGCTGTCGGGGCGGCCGCAGGTGCTTCTCCTCGACGAGCCGACCCGCGGCGTCGATGTCGGCGCCAAATTCGACATCTACGCCCTGATCCGGGAATGGAGTGCGAAGGGTATGGCGGTGCTCATTGCCTCGTCCGATTTCCCGGAACTGCTCGGCATATGCGACCGCATCCTCGTCATGCGCGATGGCGCGCTCGCCACCGTTCTCGATGCAAGGGGGCTGAGCGAGGAAGCGCTCCTCGGCCATTGCTACGGGCGAAGCCGGGAGGCGACGACGGTACAGGCGGCGGCAGTCTCACCGTGACGACCTTTGCCGCGCCGTTACGGCACGCTGATCGGCTTTGCCGCCATCCTCATCTTCTTCTCGGTCAGCCTGCCCGACACTTTCATGACCGCACGCAACTGGCTCAATATCAGCCAGCAGGTCAGCATGCTCACCGTCGTTGCCGCCGCCATGACCATCGTCATGGCGATGGGCGACTTCGATCTCTCGGTCGGTTCGATGGCGAGCCTCGCCGGCGTTGTCGCGGCGATCCTGTTCGTCCTCGGCTATCCGGTCTGGGCCGCGGTCGCGATCGCCCTGCTCGTCGGCCTTGCCGGCGGTGCCATCAACGGCGTTCTGGTCAGTCTCATCGGCATCCTGCCGTTCATCGCCACCCTGGCAACGCTCACCGTCTATTCCGGCGCCGCCTTTTTGATCAGCGGCGGCAAGACGATCTTCGGGCGTGACATTCCGCAGGCCTTTTCGAGCTTCGCCCGCGACGGCATGCCGCTCGGCACCATCGGGGACCAGACGCTTCGCCTCCCCTACCTCACCATCCTCGCCCTGGCCGTGGTGGCGCTCGTATGGGTGCTTCTGGAGCAGACGACCTTCGGCCGGCGGCTCTACGCCATCGGCGGCAACCGCGAAGCGGCACGGCTGAGCGGCGTCCGGATCAGGAGGCTGCGGCTCATCGCCTTCGCGCTGACCGGGTTCGGGGCGGCCGTCGCCGGCCTCATGTATGCGAGCCGCGTCGCCTCGGCCAATCCGACACAGGGCAGCGGCCTGATGCTGAACGCCATCGCGGCCGTCTTCCTCGGCATGACGATGAGCGAGGAAGGTGAGCCGCGGGTGCTCGCCACCCTGCTCGGCGTGCTGGTTCTCGGGGCGCTCGACAATGGTCTCACCCAGATGAGCGTCGACAGCTATGTCCGCGATATCCTCGTCGGCGTGATCATCATCGCGGCGGTCGCTTCCAGCTCGCTGTGGAAACGGTTCCGATGATGTGCACGCGGGTGTCTGGTTGCGGTTCCCGGCTCCCTTGTGCAACGCAAGCGGACGATCCTTGCGACGCGCGATCCTGTCGATCTCGGGAAGAGGCCCGACCCCGCCTTCATTGTCGAGTGCCCGGCGTCGTTTCGACGCTCGCTCAAACGATCGTCACCACGGTCGCCTCCTAGTCATCTGCCATCGCGACGCGGACGAAGCGTCGGCAGGCAAAAAGGAGAACGACCATGTCCAGAATCGCTTCGGAATTCAGCCGGCAACCGTCCGAGCGGCGGATCGCCATCGAACGCAACCGGCATCGGCCCGCTCCCGAGCAGATGCCGTTCGCGGATGCCGCGTGGCCGGTCTGGCGCACGGTCAGGCTTGCCAACGCGTGACCGCCGGGCTCGCCGCCCGGCGTTACCGATCGACTGAGGCTAGGCGCTGATCGACGCGACCGCCCGCTCCGCCATGACTTTCACGAGATTGGCGCGATAGGTGGCCGACCCGTGCATGTCCGAGAGGAGGCCGGAGGGATCGACGACGATCCCTTCGATCGCCTCCGCGGCGAATTTGACCGACAGCGCCTGCTCGATCTCCTTGGCGCGAAACACGCCCTTGGCGCCGGCGCCGGTGACCGCGACCCGGACCTCGCCGGGCTTCGGCACGGCAACGAAGACACCGGCCAGTGCATAGCGCGAGGCGGGATTGTGGAACTTCTGGTACGCCGCCTTCGACGGGACCGGGAACGCGACCTTGGTGATGATCTCGCCATCGTCGAGCGCGGTTTCAAACATGCCCTTGAAGTAGTCGTCGGCAGCGATGGTACGCCTGTCGGTGTGGATGGTGGCGGCAAGACCGAGCGCGCCGGCCGGGTAGTCGGCGCCGGGATCGTTGTTGGCCAGCGAGCCGCCGATCGTCCCCTTGTGGCGCACGGCGGGATCGCCGATGTCGCCGGCAAGCGCCGAGAGCGCCGGGATCGCCATCTTCGCCTCTTCCGAGGCGGCGACCTCGGCATGGGTGGTGGCGGCGCCGATGGTGAGCACACCGTTACTGATCGAGATGCCCTTCAGTTCGGACAGTCGGGACAGGTCGATCAGGTCGGATGGCGTTGCCAGACGATGCTTCATCGTCGGGATGAGCGTCTGGCCGCCGGACAGATACCGGCCGTCAGCGGCATCGGACAGCATCTTCGCCGCCTCGGCGAGGCTGCTTGGACGGTGATATTGGACCTGTTGCATGATCGTCCCTCCCCTAGGCGGCCGCTTTGTTTGACGCTTTTTGCAGTGTTTGCCAGACCTTCTCCGCGGTCGCCGGCATCTGCAGATCGTTGGTGCCGATCGCGTCGGTGATCGCATTGATGATCGCCGGCGGCGACCCGATCGCGCCGGCCTCGCCGCAGCCCTTCAGCCCGAGCGGGTTGGAAGGACTGGGGGTCGTCTGGAAGCCAAGCTCGAACACCGTCGGCAGATTGTGGGCTCTTGGCATGCAGTAGTCGTTGTACGAGCCGGTCATCAGCTGGCCGCTTTCTTCGTCGTAGACCACTTCCTCTAAGAGCGCCTGGCCGATACCGTGCACCACGCCGCCATGAACCTGGCCTTCGACGATCATCGGGTTGATGACATTGCCGAAATCGTCCATCGCGGTGAACTGCACGATCTCGGTGACGCCGGTCGCCGGATCGACTTCCACCTCGCAGACGAAGGCGCCGGCCGGATAGGTGAGATTGCTTGGATCGAAATAGGCCTTGTCGGCAAGACCCGGCTCCATGTCCTTGGGCAGCTTGTGGAAGGTGTATGCCGCAAGCGCCACGTCGGTGAGCGTCACCTTCCGGTCGGTACCAGCGACGACGAACTCGCCGTTCTCGATCTTGATGTCGGCATCGGACGCCTCGAGCAGGTGAGCAGCGATCTTCTTGGCCCGCGCCTCGACCTTGTCGAGGGCGAGCGAGACGGCCGCCGTGCCGTTTCCGGCCGATCGCGAACCGTATGTGCCCATCCCCTGCTGAACCTTGTCGGTGTCGCCTTCGATGACCGAGACCGACCCGATCGGAATGCCAAACCGGTCGGCGACGATCTGGGCGTAGGTCGTCTCGTGGCCCTGGCCATGACCGAGCGTGCCGACGAAGACCTCGACGGTGCCGACCGGATTGACCTTGATCTCGGACATCTCCCACATGCCGACGCCGCAGCCGAGCGCGCCGCCCTCGGCCGAGGACGGCGCTACGCCGCAGGCCTCGATATAGGTGGAGAGCCCAATGCCACGGAGCTTGCCGCGCTTGGCTGCCTCGGCCTTCCTGGCAGGGAAGTCATTCCACTTCGAGCCGGCCAGCACCTTGTCCAGAAGCCCGTCATAGTTGCCGGAGTCGTATTTCCACAGGACCGGCGTCTGATAGGGAAAGTCGTGGATGAAGTTCTGGCGCCGGATTTCTGCGGGATCGATACCGAGCTCGCGCGCCGCCGTCTCCATCAGCCGCTCGAGCACGAAGGTTGCCTCCGGCCGCCCGGCGCCGCGCACCGCGTCGACCGGCACCGTGTTGGTGTAGACGGCCCTGACGTTGATGTGGATCGCCGGGATGACGTACTGGCCGGACATCAGCGGCGCGTAGAGATACGTCACAATCAATGAGGAAAACAGCGACATGTAGGCGCCGATATTGGCGATCGTGTCGACCCTCAGCCCCAGCACCTTGTTGTTCCCGTCAAACGCCAGCTCGGCGGTCGTTACATGATCACGGCCATGGGCATCGGAGAGAAACGCCTCGTACCGCTGTGACGTCCATTTCACCGGCTTGCCGGTCTTCTTCGCGGACCACAGACAGACGACCTCCTCCGAATAGGTGAAGATCTTGGAGCCGAAGCCGCCGCCGACATCGGGGGCGATGATCCTCAGCTTGTTCTCCGGAGCGACGTTGATGAACGCCGACAGCACCACCCGCAACAGATGTGGGTTCTGCGTCGTGTTCCACAGCGTGAAGTGCTCCTCCGCCGCATTGTACTCGGCCACCACCGCCCGGGTCTCTATGGCGCTCGGCACCACGCGGTTGTTGACGATCTCGAGCTTGGTGACGTGCTTCGCGTTGGCGAATGCCTGGTCGGTCGCAGCCTTGTCGCCGAGTTCCCAGTCGAAGATCAGATTGTTCCCCGGCTTGGCGCCATGCTCCGAGGTCGAGTTGTCCGGCTCCATGTCGTGGACCACGGGCGCGCCGGGCTTCAGGGCATCCGCCGTTCTGGTAACCGAGGGGAGGACCTCGTAGTCGATCTGCACGGCGTGGGCGGCATCTTCGGCCTGGCCGCGGGTCTCGGCGACGACGGCGAGCACCGGCTGGCCGACGAAGCGCACGCGGCCGATGGCGAGCGGCGGATAGGGACCCATCTTCATCGGGGAGCCGTCCTTGGAATGAATCATCCATCCGCAGATCAGGTTCTTGATGCCGCCGGCCTCCAGCTCCTCGCCAGTGTGAATGGCGACAACGCCCGGCATCTTGCTCGCGTCGGCGATGTCGACTGCCTTGATCGATGCATGGGCGTGCGGCGAGCGCACGAACACCGCGTGAAGCTGCCCCGCCACGTTCACGTCGTCGGTGTACCTGCCCTGGCCGGTGGTGAAGCGGCGGTCTTCCTTGCGCAGAACGCGGGCGCCGATTCCGTCATGTGCCATAACCTATTCCTCCCCTTCGACTTTCGCTTTCGCAAAGCCGATGTTTCTTACATTTTGGTTGCGCCGGCCTGGATGGCCTTGACGATGTTGACGTAGCCCGTGCAGCGGCAGATGTTGCCTTCCAGCTCGCGCCGGATATCCGCCTCGTCGAGCTGTTTGCCCAGACGCTTCACCATATCGACCGCGGTCATGATCATGCCCGGGGTGCAGAAGCCGCATTGCAGGCCGTGATTTTCGTTGAAGGCGACCTGCATCGGATGGAGCTCGCCGTTCTTCGCGAGTCCCTCGATGGTGACGACCTTGGCGCCGTCCGCCTGGATGGCGAGCATGGTGCACGACTTCACCGCGACGCCATCGACCAGCACCACGCAGGCGCCGCATTGCGAGGTGTCGCACCCAACATGCGTGCCGGTGAGGCCAAGAATTTCGCGCAGAAGCTCGACGAGAAGCGTGCGGTCTTCGGTATCGACCGAGACGGCCTTCTCGTTCACGGTCAGCGCCACGGTGGTCATCGATTCCTCCCTCAGCATCGACCGCAGCCATTCGGCGCGGCCCTCGTTGTCTTGGCTGTCAGTCCCCCTGAACCTTGTGCCCGACCTCACTCGAGATTGACGCCGGCCAGAGAAACCTCAAGCGTTACAGTTCCTTGACAAGAAATATTCGGAAGCCGCCGCAAGATCGGCGATACCACAGTCCATTCCATCCCCTCGTATGCCGATGCTACCACCGCTGGTCGCGCGCGCAAGCTCCACGAAGCCCCCTTTCCGGAAGGGTTTCTTGGAACGGGACATGGTGCCTGATGTGCGGCTCTGGACCCCACAAGAAGCTGGCCCTCTTCCGGACCCCGCGATGGTCAGCGGGCTAGGTCGCCTGTTTCGGCAACGGCACTCGCGCTGACGGCAGCATTGCCGATTTAGGCAGGGAGTTGTGGTCCGATCACCGCGCCTCCGGCTTGCGACGCAGCCATCGCCCGGGCCCGAAGGCACGGCACCAGGCCTGATACGGCCCCTCGTAAGCGGCGGCCCGCCCGGCGTCGGGCACGAACGTCCTGTCGTAGCGCACCATGGCTGCCGCGGCTTCGCCGAGATCCGCAAACATCCCTACGGCGACGCCGGCCAGCATCGCGGCGCCGACGGCCGAGGCTTCGCGATTCGCCAGGGTGCGAAGTGGCAGATCGAGGATGTCGGCGCGCTGCTGCAGCGCATCCGCATCACGGGCAAGGCCGCCGACGACGATTATCGCGTCGATGCCCATACCGCAGCGCTGCACGACCGAGAGCGCGGCCCGCACGGTAAACGCGGCGCCTTCCCGGGCCGCCCGCAAGAGAGCAGCCGACCCGTGCTCATGCGAAAGCCCGAGCAACATCCCCTGCTCCGCCGCGTTCCAGTCCGGAAAGCGGCTGCCTGTGAGCGCCGGCTGAAAGACCGGGCCGTCGCCGGGCGGAAACGCGGCCAGTTCGTCGCGGAGGGCGGCGGCCGCCTCCCCCACCGAGGCATAGCCGAGAATTCGCGCCATCCAGTCGACGGCGCCACCGGTCAGGCCGGTGGGTCCGCCGACCGTCCACAGGCCGGGGGCCGCATGGGCGTTGACGATCGCCGCACCGTCCGGATCGCGGACCGGCGCGGCGGCAACGTGGAGAATGACGTCCGTCGTTCCCGCCACGTCGATCGTGACGCCGGCCCGCACGGCGCCCGCGCCGATCGCGCCGACCGTCCCGTCCGACGACCCAACGGCGACCGGGATGCCGGCTCTCAGACCGGTGGCGTCCGCCGCCATCTCCGTCACCGTGCCGGCCACGTCGGTGGCGGCGTGTACCGGGGGTAGCCGCTCCGGCTCAACCTCCTGCAGGCGACAAAGCACGGCCGACCAGGCCCGGCTGTCGACATCGAACAGGCCCGAATAGGACGCGTGGGTCTCGTCGGTGACGAGAGCTCCGGTCATCCGCATCAGGACGAAATCCTTGAGGGAGACGACGCGATCGATGCGGCGAAAGAGATCAGGCTGGTGCCGGGCCAGCCATTTGAGACGCGGGCCGGTCAGCTCGGCCATGAGACGACGCGCCGCGATGGCGAGGCTCTCCCGACCGCCGGTGGCGGCGAGTCCGGCCGCTTCCACCTCGGCCCGGCGATCGCTCCACAGGAGTACCGGTCCGAGCGGCCGGCGATCGCGATCGATCGGCAGCATGCCGAGCATGGCGGTAATGCCGACGCCGCCAACGCCGGCGGCCGCGGGCCCGAGATCACGGATGATGGCGCCGATATCGCTCCACAGGCCCTCGGGATCGAGGACGACTTCGCCCGGAGCCGGCGTTTCAACGATCATCGGTCGAGAGGCATCGGCGACGACCGTGCCGTCGGCCGAGAAAACGGTGGCCCGGCAGCGTGAGGTGCCGATGTCGAGCGCGAGAAGCGTCTGGCCCCTGGTCACCGTCGTCCTGCGGCGCCTAGTGGCGACTGGTCGTCTCGTCCGCCCATCGACGTCCGCTCCACCTCATGGCCGTCAGCTCTTTTTGATGTGCCGCGCCTCGGCCCGCGCGATGATGACGGCGACGATGAGCACCGCGCCGTTGAAGATCGGCTGGACCCAGAACGGCGCGCCGAGCAGGTTGAGCCCGTTGAAGCCGACGGCGAGCAGCAGGATCGCGATGATCGCCCCGGGTATGTTGTAGTAGCCCGGCCGGTAGGCGGTGACGCCGAGGAAGGCCGCCGCGTAGGCCGGCAGCAACAGGTCGGGCCCGAAGCCCGGATTGGCCGCGCCGCTCTGGCCGAGGTCGAAGATCGCGCCGAACGAGACGAAGAGGCCAGCCATCGCGAAAGCGAGGATCTTCAGCCCGCCGGTCCTGACGCCAGCCAGAAAGGCCACTCGCTCCGATCCGCCGGTCGCGTAGAGCTTCCGGCCAAGCGGCGTGTGCTCGGTGAGATAGAGCAGGATCAGAGCGAGAATGATCGTCAGCCAGACGGTGATGCCGAGGCCGAGAAAGGTGTTCTGACCGATCGCCAGGATGAGGTCGGGGACGCCGGAGAAGATCACCTGCCCGTTGCTGAGCGCGAAGGTGAAGCCGCTCAGGAGGATGCCGGTGCCGAGGGTGGCGATGAACGAGCTGATCTGGAACCTGACCGTCAGGATGCCGTTGACGATGCCTGCAATCACGCCGGCGACGATCATGGCGGGGATGACCACTTCGGCACCGTATCCGGCCTGACCGAGGATGGCGCCGAGCATGGCGAGGAAACCGATCATGTTGCCGAGCGACAGATCGAACTCACCGACGATCAGCGGCACGATGGCCGCGAAGGTGACGCAGCTGATCACTGCCTGGACGACAAGGAGATTGGTCAGGTTCTGGGTGGTGAAGAAACGATCCGTCGCCAGCGAAAAGCCGATGAGTAGGACTACGAGCAGGAACAGCGTGGCGTAGCGCTCCAGCACGATCGTGGCGAAGGATCGCGTACGTTGAGGCTCAGGCACCTTCTCGCCGCCGGCCTCGATGCGGGCACTGCTGCCGGTCCGCCCGGTCTCGTTCATGCGTAACACCATTGGCTGATCATTTCCCGGGTCAACTCTTGGCCGGTGAGCTCCGCCGCGATCCTGCCGCTCTTCAGCACAAGGACACGCGAGCACATGGCGGCAAGCTGTTCGGGTTCGGTCGAAAAGAACAGGATGCCGACCCCCTCGCCTGCGGCATCGCGCAGGATCTCGAAGATCTTCTCGCGAGCACCAGGATCGACGCCCGACGTCGGGTCGTCGAGGACAAGGAGGGTCGGCCGGGTCAGGAGCCACTTGCCGAGCAGCGCCTTTTGCTGGTTGCCGCCGCTCAGCTGGCCGAAGACCGCCCGCTGGTTCGGAGGCCGGACATCGAGCTCGGCGATGGTCGTCTGCAGCAGGTCCTGCTCGTCCTTCCTGCGGTGCCAGTAGCGGTCGACGTCGGGAAGGATGACGTTGTCGGCAACCGAAAGACTGGCGATTCCACCGTTGCGCAGCCGGTCGGCGGGGAGCAAAGCGAGCCCCGCCTCGATCGCCTGGCGGGGGCCGACCGCGAGCGGCAGCGGCGTGTCGCCCAGACGGATCTCGCCGCTCGTCCTACGCGCGACTCCCGCAAGAACCTCCGGCAGCTCTGTGACACCGCTGTCGGCAAGGCCGGCCACGCCAACGATTTCGCCGCAACCGACCCGGAACGAAATGTCGTGGATGGTCCTTCCGACCAGATGCTCGACGCTCACGGCGTCGGTAGCGCCGAGTTGCCTGCCCGTCTTGCCGAGCCCGGCGGCCCAGAGCCGCTGCACCGCGCCATGGGCGACCACCGCGGGCGTCTTGTGCAGCAGCTCGTTCTCTTCCTCCTCGCCGACCATATAGCCGACCAGGCCTTCCTCGTCGGTTTCGCCGGCCGGCGCGTGATAGACCCTTCTGCCGTCACGCAAAACGGTGACCGTGCTGGCGAGACCGTTGAGCTCGGCCAGGCGGTGGGTGACCATCAGGATGCCGGTGCCTTGCTTGGCGATGGCCGCCACCCGCTCCAGATACACACTTGCCTCGTCTTCGGGCAGCGAAGCCGTCACCTCGTCGAGGATCAGAAGCTCGAGCCCGGACGTCACCCGGTCGAGGGCGATGACCAACGCCACCAGCGCCCGCTGGGCGGGATTGAGCTCGCCGGCGAGCTGACGCGGGGAGACCGCGATGCCGAAGCGCTCGAGCAGCCGGGCCGACTCGTCGTAGAGCCTGCGCCACCGGATGCGGCCGGCGCCAGAGGTCGGATAGCCGCGGAACAGCGCGATGCACTCGGCCACCGTCATGGTGTCGATGACCGGCGCCTCCTGATGGACGACGGCGATGCCGAGGGCATTCGCCTCGTGCGGCGAAGCGATGGCGGGAAGCGCGCGATCACCGACCCGGATCGTCCCGGCCTCGGGTTGATAGACCCCGGTCAGGATCTTGACCAGGGTCGACTTGCCGCTGCCGTTCGCGCCGAGAAGCGCGTGGATCTCACCGCGGTCGACGGTGAGATCCACATTGTCCAACACCCGGACACCGGCGAAGGATTTCGTCAGCTTTTCGCCGGCAATGGTCAAGACGTTACTCCTCCGGGCGCGCGAGGACCGTCGGTCGTCAGCCCTTCCACAGCTCGAGGAACTTCGACTTGTAGTCGAAGTCGGCGACCCAATCGGACCCCTCGGGCGGCAGATTGTTCTTGTCGAGCACGGTGAACGGCAGATTTTCGCCGTGCGGTTCGGCGAGCGGCTGCTTGTTGAGGGTTCGGATGATCTGATCGGCCATGGCCCAGCCCATGTACTCGTTGTCATAGGCTGCGTCGGCCACCTGGACCTGGCCCTTGCGGATGAAGTCCAGGTTCTGCTGATCGCCAAGAACGCTGATCAGCTTGACCCTGTCGCCGAAGCCGGCCTGGGAGATCGCCGGCACCTGCGATGCGGCGGCCGGATCAAACGGCGAGAACAGGTAGTTGACGTCCGGATTGGCCCGCAGATAGCCGACGGTCTGCTGGTTGAGCGCCTGGCCTACCTGGTTGCCGGTGAAGTATTGCTGCGGAGACACGACACAGTCCGGGCACTTGCCGAGCCCGTCGAGCAGCCCCGCCTCGAAGGCGAGCACCGAGGGGAACTCCTTGTCGGAGAAGACGGCGATGTTTCCCTTGCCTTCCGAATCCTTGATGATCCATTCGGCCGCAGACCGGCCGAGCGCCGCATAGTCGGGGCCGACGTCGAAGGCGACCCAGTTCTGATTGGCGCCCGGCTTCACGACGGGATTGGGGGAGTCGATGCCGTTTGACCCGGAAACCACCAGCACGCCGGCTTCCTTGGCCGCCTTGAGGCCGAGCTGAACCGCGGCGGGATCGACGGCGACCAGAACGATGACGTCGGAGCCGGCCGAAACGGCGTCGAGGATCGCGCTGTTCTGCTGGCGCGGATTGCCGCCGCCGTCCGTCACCGTCACGTCCCAGCCGAGCGCTTCTCCGGCATGCTGAAGACCGACGGTCGGCGAGACGCATCCGTGCAGGATCGACAGGCAGGTGATCGCCGTGACCTTCAGATGATCGGGTGCCTTGGCGGGCTCGGTCGGCCCGGCATATTCCTTCGGAAACTGATCGGCGAGCGCCGGCCCGGTTACCAGGGCAAGGCCCATTGCCAGGCCCAGTATCAATCTCTTCGACATGGTATTGTCCTCCACTTTTTGTTTCTTCCGACGAACTCAGTTCATTGATCGACCGACCGCGAGACTGCCGGAGCAGCCATCCACCCCGCGGCCGCGGGCCGGCAGGTGCCGACCCTCCGGAGCCTGTCTGCGACAGGTGCGGTGGTACCAGGACGACGACGTCGCGGCATTGCGTGCCCCGACTGCCGCCATTCATGCCTCTTTGCCGCGTCCGACTCGCCCGACATCAGATCGCCCCGTCGGCGCGCAGGCGGGCGATCGTGCCGTCGTCGAAGTCGAGCACCTCGCGATAGACGGCGTCGGTATCTTCACCAACCAGCGGCGGCGCCTTGCGGACGCTTCCCGGCGTTGTGCCGAGCTTCACCGGTATGCCCGGGAGCTTCAGGGCGCCGAGCGTCGGATGGTTCACCTCCACCATCATCTCTCGCGCCGCGATCTGCGGGGAAGCGATCACATCCTCGATCGTGCTGACGGGGCCCCAGGGGATACCGGCGCTCGTCAGCGCCTCGCCGATGCCATCGATCGTGCGGCCACCGACCCAGGCCTGGACCGCTCGCTCGAGCTCCTCAATGTTGGCCATGCGGCCGGGAACGTTGGCGAAGCGCTGGTCGGCGGCGAGATCCTCGCGGCCCATCGCCTTGCACAAGCGCGGAAATAGCGGATTGGTTCCGGCATGAAGATAGATGTAGCCGTCCGTCGCCTTGAACACGTTGGCCGGGCCGGTCAACGGATCGCGGGAGCCGTGGCGCTCGGGAACCTCGCCGAGCATCGCCGCCGCCGAGGGGTAGGTCGACAGGCAGGAGAACATGGCGTCGAGCGAGGCCACATCGACCACCTGCCCCTCCCCGCTCTGCGCGCGATGATGGAGGGCGAGAACCGTGCCGATGACGCCGTGGAGCCCGGCGACATAGTCGGCGATGAAGGTGCCCGTCAGCGTCGGCTCGTCCTTGCCGGTCAGGCTCATCAGGCCGGACATCGCCTGGGCGATGGCGTCGAAGAGCGCCCGCTTGGCGAGCGGCCCGGTCTGGCCGAAACCGGAGATCGAGGTGACCACCAGCCGCGGATTCAATTCGCGCAGCCGGTCGTAGCCGAAGCCCATCTCGGCGAGCGTTCCGGGGCGGTAGTTTTCGACCAGCACGTCGGAAGCGCGGATCAGCTTTTCCAGGATTGCCCTGGCTTCCGGATGACGGGTGTTGAGGGTGACCGCACGTTTGTTGCGGTTGAAGACCATGGTGTAGATGCTCGCCCCTTCGTAGAAGGGCGAGTGGTGGCGCGCGTCCTCGCCGCCGGGGCGCTCGACCTTGATCACGTCCGCGCCCATGTCGCCGAGCATCTGCGCGCAGAACGGCCCGGCGATGAAGCGCGACAGGTCAAGCACGCGGATTCCGTCGAGAGGTCCCGGCATCACGAGTCTCCCGCGGCCGACGCCGGTTCGTGGCCGATCAGCAGCCGCCGCGGGTCGATTACCTCGCGGATCAGCCTTAGCTGCTCGTCGCCCGGCGCCTCGGTGACCGGGATGTCGCCGGGCACTTCCGGCGTGAAGCCCATCCGTGACAGCACATCGTCGACCGTGACGCCGGGATGCAGCGACCTGATCCGCAAGCGGCGGCTGTCGGGCGCGAAGTCGAAGATGGCGCGATCGGTAACGACAAGCTGCGGGCCGCCGCCGATCGTGATGCCGGCCTCCTCGCGCGACTTCCCGCCATCGAGCCAGCCGACGCCGCTGATGTAGTCGACCCTGGGCACGAAGACCTGCGGGTCGAGATCGGCGAGGATGACCGACCGTTTGGCGCAGGCCTGGTGCTCGGGCACGGCGAGGCAGCCGATCAGTCGGATGCGCCGGCCATCGGGCCGGTTGATCCAGGTGACGTTGAGATTGCCGTACTGATCGATCTGGGCACCGGAGACGAAGCCGACATCGACGCCGCCCCTGGCGAAAACGTCGAGATTGTCGGCGCCGTCGATCAGGCCGGACGCCGCCCAGGAATAGACGGTCGAGTCGTTCCAGCGCTCCGGCAGCTCCTGCATCTCGGGACCGATGATCGGGCCGATCTGCAGGTCGAAGCGCGGCGCGGTCGTCAACTGCGCCAGCCGGCCGGCGGCAAGAGGGATGCCGACGACCAGGCTAAAGGCGCGGCCGCTGGTGCCGACGCCGACGAAACCGATCTCGTCGTCGCGGAGATGACGGCAGACCTCCGCGACCATCAGCTCGTTGACCGTGTACGCAGCGCTCATGCCATGCTCCACATTCTGAGCTCGGCAAGCTTGCCCGGCGTGGTGGCGCGCGCGAGATACGCCTCGTGGTCGGCCGGCTCGTGTACATGGCGGTCGAGCCAGGTCCGAAACCGCTCCGGATCGCGGGCCGCCTCGAGATAGGCGTCGAGCGCATCGAAATCGGGCTCGTAGAGGGTGTCGCAATTGCCGGGATGGGCGCCGGTCGGAACCTCGACGACCGCGTCTACCCAATGGTGCGGGATGTAGGTGAGCGTCGGTCGGCGGATCACATCCTCATGCCGAACAATCTTCTCGACCGTGACGATGACCTTGTCGGTCGCCTTGGCGATGGTGGTGTCGACATCGTCCGAATTGCGACCGGCCGGCGCCTGGATGTTGCCGCAGCGGTCCGCCCAGTAGCCATGGAAGACCGCAACATCCGGCTTCGCGGCCGCAACGGCGTGCAGCTTCTCGCCCGAGAAGGGATCCTCGATCGAACGGACATGCTCCTGCCCGGCCATGCTCGTTCCCTTCAAGACGCGGGTCGGGATGAAGGGAATGCCCATGGCCGCGGCGCGGAACCGCGAGATCATCGTGGTCTCGGAGAAATCCTCGATCTCGAGCTCGCCACTCTGGGCAGCACGGCGGACGTTCGGCGCGGTCCCGAGCGGCCCAAGGCCCTCGTAGGCTGCCTCCACCCGACGCGCGCATCCAGCGCCGACGAGAAGATCGACGTCGATGCCGCCGACCCAGGTCTGCAGCGTGAGGTCGCGAACGCCCTGGCGGATAATTTCGCGGATGAGCGCCATCGGATGACGACGCAGCATGAGGCCGCCGAGGCCGAGCGTGACGCCCGACGGGATCATCGCCGCTGCTTCCGACAAGGTGACGAGCTTGTCCCGCATGGCGCTAGTCCTCGACCTCGTAGCGCCTGAACGCCGGGAAGGTCCAAGCATTGACGTTGGGATCGATCGCCACATCGACCAGCCACGGCTGGTTCGCGGCAAGTGCGTCCTTGACCGCCCGCGCCAG
Source organism: uncultured Alphaproteobacteria bacterium (assembly GCA_963710805.1). Taxonomy (GTDB): domain Bacteria; phylum Pseudomonadota; class Alphaproteobacteria; order Rhizobiales; family Kaistiaceae; genus Bauldia. The sequence goes on from CAVQBS010000056.1 coordinate 19,806, forward strand.
ATCTTCGGCGGTCTTCACCCGCACGCCCTGCATGCCAGAGGCCCGCGCCACCGCGGCGTAGTCGACATCGGTGAGGTCGACGCCGATGGTGCGGCCCTCGAAGTGGACGATCTGCTCCTGACGGATGTTGCCGTAGCCGCAGTCGTTCATCACCACGATGCACATCGGCAGCTTCTCACGCGCCACCGTCTCCAGTTCGCCCAGCGTCATGCCAAGCGAGCCGTCCCCGACGAAGGCAACGACCGGTATGTCGGGGTTCTGCACCTTGGCGGCGATCGCGGCCGGCACTGCGAAACCCATGTTGCCGTAACCGACCGGCTTCATGTAGGTGCCGGCCTTGCGGATCTCCCAAAGGTAGGACCACACGCCAGGGTTTCCGGCATCGAAGATCGCCATCGCCTCGTCGGGGACGACCTCGCGCACGCTGCGCACCGCGACGTCCGGCGCAATGAGGTTGGGGCGGGTAGCGCCGGCCTTGGCGCCCTGCTGCCACCAGCGCTCGCGCGCGGCCGACAGGCGGTCGAGCCGCTCGCGCCGCTCGACGGCAAGCTCGTTTTCAGTCGGCTCCGCGCCGATCGCCTCAGCGAGGCTTGACATGACCTTGCGGGCGTCGCCAAGGACGCCCAGCGTCCGCCCGGCGTAATAACGCCCGAGCGTCGTCGGATCGACGTCGATCTGAACGATTCGCTCGGGCAGCTTCAGCGACCACCGGGAGGTTGAAATGGCGTTGAAGCTATTGCCGACCGCGACGACCACATCGGTGTCGGCCAGGACTTGCGAGGAGAGCTCGGTGCCCATGCGGCTCAGCGGTCCGTAGACCAGCGGATGGGTGGTCGGCACCGCGCCGATCCCGTTGAAGGTGGTGATGACCGGCGCGTCGAGGAGCTCTGCGAGCTTCAGCGCCTCCTCGCCGGCATCGGCGAGCTTGACGCCGTTGCCGAGCCAAAGGCACGGACGCCGCGCCTGACGGAGCACGGTGGTGGCCTCGGCGAGGCGGGTTGGATCGGCAGATGGTCGGCTCGCCGGTACCGAGACCAGTTGCCCGGTCCGGCGAGCCTTTTCCCCGACGGAAGCATCTAGCGGGGATTCAACGACGTCACGCGCAAAATCGACAAGCACCGGGCCGGGACAGCCACTGGTCGCCTGCAGATAGGCCTCTTCCATGACCTGCGGGATCGTCCGGCCATCGACGACCAGCTTCGCCCACTTCACCAGCGGCCGGAACAGCGCGACGTGGTCCGCCGCCTGGGCATCGTCGCGGTCAAGATCGGGCAGCCGGTTGTTGCAGGTGATGGCGATCACCGGGCTCGAGTCCCGGAACGCGCCGCCGATGCCGGTGATCATGTTGGTAGCGCCGGGACCGGTCGTCGCCAGGCAAACGCCGGGCTGCCTGGTCATGCGGCCGATGGCATCGGCCATGCAGGCGGCCGCGCCCTCGTGGCGGGCCGTGACGAAGCGCATGCCCTTCGTGCGCAGGATGCCGTCGGTGATGGCGAGCGTCTGGCCTCCCGGAACGCCGAATACGAAGCGAACCCCCAGCGCCGACAGGCAGGCGACGACGACATCGCCGCCGGTGATTGACGCCGAGGCTCTCGCCTGGTCCTTGCTTGCCGCGGCAGTCATCGCTGGAGGTGCACCGAAAGCTCGAAATCCGGTCGCGCCCAGCTGCGGGCAAACTCGACGCGTACGTTCCGGTCGTCCATCGTGATCCTTTCACTTCTGAGCAGAGACGATCTGGTCGGTACCTCGAGCAGGCGGGCCACATCCTTTGGAGCGGCTACAGCCCGGATCCGCTGATCGGCGCGTCGCAGGCGCACGTCGTATCGCTCTTCGAGCGTCCGATAGAGGGAGCCGCCGACGAGCTCCTCGTGGTCCAGTGAGGGAAACAGGCCGTAGGGGAGATAGGAATTGTTGAGGAGCGCCGGGACGCCGTTGACCCGACGCAGCCGCTTGACGCGGACGACGCGGGCCCCTTCGGCAAGGCCCAGTTCGTCGGCGATGTCCTCCGGCGGATCGATCACCTCGCGGGCAATCACGGTGGTCTCGACCTTGCGGGACGTGCCCGCCATGTCCTCGGTGAAGCTGGTCAGCCGGTTCAGCGAACGGCGGCTGCCTGCGTCCCTCGCCACGAAGGTCCCGACACCCTGCCGCCGGATCACCAGCGCGTCATCCGCCAGTTGGCCGATCGCCTGGCGGACCGTCATGCGCGCCACGCCGTATTGTTCCGCCAGGATCGCCTCGCCGAGCAGCTGTGATTCCGGAGCGAGCTCCCCGGAGCGAATCCGAGCCGCGAGATCCTCGTAGATGCGTCGGTAGGCGGGCGTTCCAACCACAATCGCAATCCGGTTCTTGCGTCCGGTCTAGATGTATAGAAGAATAGACCGCAGGGCTGACAGTCAAGTGATTTCTTCCGGCCTGATGCGGACCGGCGCACGAGAACCGCGCTCCGCCCCGACGGAGGCGAAAAGACGCAAAGCGATCTGCGGAGGAGACTGAAATGAGCAAGTGGAGTTTGGAAAACTGGCACCCGTCACGGTTCGGCAAGGATGACCTGATCGGCGCCTTCAACCTGATCACCCCGGATTCGATCCTCAAGGCGCTGAGCCTGGTCAAGCAGGGAAAGGTCTACGACCTCTCCCAAGTCCTCGATCAGGACATGCCGATCCCGGGGTTTCACGGCGGCTTCTTCGCCAACACCCAGTACACGCTGGAGAACGGCGTCGAGTGGCATGACCGGATGATCGGCAAGATGTCGAACGGCTATTCGGCCCAGAACATGCGGCTGGCGATCAGCGACCACTCCGGCACCCATATCGACCAGCTCAACCATGTCGGCGAGATGCAGGAGAACGGCGAGTTCCTCGTCTACAACGGCATCAAGAACCGCGACATCATCGACACCTTCGGCACCAGGAAACTCGGCGCCGAGAGCATGCCGCCGATGATCGCCCGCGGTGTGCTGATCGACGTGGCCGGCTACAAGGGCGTCGACATGTTTCCGGCCGGCTACGCCGTCCAGCCTGACGAGCTCGACGCCGCGCTGGCCAAGCAGGGCACCAAGGTCGAGGAAGGCGACGTCGTCCTTGTCCATACCGGCTGGGGAAAGAACTGGACCGATCCGGCGAAGGCGCTATCGGGCGAGCCCGGCATCGGCAAGGCGTGCGCCCAGTGGGCGATCGACCACAACATCGTCTGCTGGGGCCTGGACCAGTTCGGCACCGATCCGATCCCCTTCGAGTTCCCCGGCGAGGCGCTGCCGATGCACATCGCCATGCTGACCAAGGCCGGCATCCGCCTGATGGAAAACGTCAAGATGGACGAGCTCGTCGACGACAAGGTCTACGAGTTCCTCATCATCGCCGCGCCGCTCAAGGTGAAGGGCGCCACCGGGTCGCCGGTCAGGCTGCTCGCCCTGATCTGAGGCTGCCAACACCCGCGCGCCGCGTGAAGGCAGGGTTCGTCATTGGATCGTCCGCCGGAGATCATCTGCTGCGGTTCCGTCGTGCTCGATCTCGTCTTTGAGGTGGAGGCGATCCCGCCGAGACCGGTGAAGGTCCCTGCCGGCGCCTTTCGCGAGATGGGCGGCGGCCTCGCCGCCACGGCTGCGGTCGCCGTCGCCGCGCTCGGCGCCCCGGTGGAGTTCTGGGGGCGGGTCGGCACCGACACACAAGGCGACCGCCTGATCGATCTCCTGCGCCGGAAAGGCGTCGACCCCTGGATCGACCGGCAGCCGAATAGCAGAACGCCGATCTCGGGCGTCATCGCCGATCCGCGCGGCGAGCGCCTCCTCGCCTTCTTCCCCGGAGAAGGTTTGGACGACGACAGCGACTGGCTCCCCCTCGATCGCCTGCAGAAAGCCAGTGCCGTTCTGTGTGACGTGCGATGGCCTGCCGGAGCCACGCGGGTGCTGAACGAGGCACGCACCCGGGGCGTTGCCAGCGTTCTCGACGCGGACGTGGCGCCGGTCGACGACTTGCGGGCGCTGGTCGCTCTTTGCGATCACGCCCTCTTCTCCATGGACGCGCTCTCCAGTCTCGTCGGCCATGCGAGTCCCGGTGAGGCGCTGCGCCGCGTCCAAGCGCTTGCCGGCGGCGTCGTTGGCGTCACCCTCGGGGCCAAGGGCTTCATGTGGATCGAAGGCAAGGATTGCCTGCTCGAGCCCGGATTTCCGGTCGAGGTCGCCGATACGAACGGCGCAGGGGATACCTTTCACGGCGCCTATGCCCTGGCCATTGCCCGCGGCAGCGACGCGCGATCCGCCGCGCGTTTCGCCAACGCGGCCGCTGCGCTGAGGTGCACCAAACGCGGCAGCTGGGATGCGATGCCGGCCATGGACGAGACGCTTGCACTCATGAAGGAGGCCGAGGATGGAACTGTCCCCCGGTAAGTACAGGGGCATGCAGAGACTCGCCGACGGCGACGGCACCTTCAAGATGGTGGCGATGGACCAGCGGACCCCGATCCTCGGTCCGATCGCCAGGATACGGGGCACCGCGTTGGCGCCATACGACGACGTCGCGCGGTTCAAGCAGCTCCTTGCTGAGCACCTGTCGCCGTTGGCCTCCGCCGTGCTCGTCGATCCGATCTATGCATTCCCGGCCACCCTTCCCCTGATCGGTCGCGAGCCCGGCTTGATCCTGACGCTCGAGCACTCTGCAGTGGAGGAGACGCCGCTCGGCCGGAAATCGCTGAACATCCCGGGCTGGAGCGTCGACAAGGCGAAGCGTGCCGGCGCCGATGCGGTCAAGATCCTGGTGTGGTACCGCGCCGATGCCGACGCGGCGATCAGGGAGCACCAGCAGGCGTTCGTGCGGGCCTGCGGGGAAGCGTGCCAGGCCGCGGATGTCGCCCATGTGCTGGAGGTGCTGGTCTATCCACTCCCCGGCGAAAGCCCCGACTATGTCACTGCGAACCGGACGCGGCTGGTGCACGAATCCGTGGTCGACTTCTGCCGGCCGGAATACCACGTCGACATCTTCAAGCTCGAGCCGGCCGGGCCGCTGCATGACGTGCCGAACCCGGACGGGCCGCAGGCGGCGGAAACCCAGGCGGTGTTCGATGCGCTGGCCAAACAGGTGACCGCGCCGTGGGTGCTTCTCAGCGCCGGGGCGGGCACGGACGACTTCCTCCGGTCCCTCGTCTATTCGTACCGCGCCGGAGCGAGCGGCTATCTGTGCGGCCGCGCCATCTGGCAGCAGGCGTTCGACAAATTCCCCGACTTCGATGCCATCGGCCGCATGCTTTCGGACGAGTCCACCCGCAACCTCGAACGGATCAATGCCCTGACCGACGAGCTGGCCGCGCCGTGGTCGCGGCATGGCAGCCTGACGCCGGCTCCCGAGGTGCAAGGGGCTGGTGCGGACTTTCCCACGCTCTACGAGGTCTGAGAACGAGGCTCCCCGCCCTCACCCGATCCGCGCCGCGACGTGACGGATCTGCCGCGAATTCACCGTTCGGACGAGGCGGCCTCCGCCGCCCGGTGCAGGCGGTATTCGTGCCAGGTGAGAATGAGGATGACGATGTCGAGGATCGTCAGCCAGGACAGCCACAGCGAGAAGCCAAGAAAGATGAGCCGATAGCCCTGGTAGCCGATCAGCAGCACCAGGGCGATCATGAAGGCGGGGTAGGCCCAGCCAATTCCCGCCAGCACGCCGGCCACGAGGACAAGCTTCACGGCGCCATGGCTCAGCAGGAAGAACGCAGCGAAGGATTGCTGGCCGATGGAAAAACGGTGGGCCTGGTTGAGCAGGAAATTGGCGATCCAGTCGTTGGGATCTTCGAGCAGTTCGTTTCTCGTCAAGGCTCGGGCGAGCCCGACGATCGTCGCGTTGCTGACAAATTCGAGAGCCAGCCCGCCGAGGATCTCCATCAAGCTGAGCAAGGCCTTCAGCCAGAGGCTCCACCTGAACAGTATGCGAACGCGTCGTTCACCCAACCGGGCAAGGAGCGATGTCATTGGCCGGCACCATCCAAGTCTTGGCTTCCGACTGTCATGGCGGCATCCCCTATCGGATGTCGGGTCGGATGTCTCCCTCGTCGAGCGGCCGCGAATGGCTACGAGCGCTTTCCGGCATTGATCCGTCACGCATAGAGCGCGACACAGCCATGCATGCCTTGAATTTCGCGCACGCCTCTCGAACTAATAAGCCCGAAAGACGATCCCAGGAGCGCCGATCATGTCCCTCCGCCCCGTCCGCAGCATCAGTCAGGCCGAGCCCCACATCGAGGGCGCCGGCGTCAAGCTCCATCGTGCCTTCGGCTTCGGCAATACCACCGAAATCGATCCATTCCTGCTCTTCGACGATTTCCGCAACGATCGCCGCGAGGATTATCTGGCGGGCTTCCCCTGGCATCCCCACCGCGGAATCGAGACGATCACCTATGTGCTTTCGGGCACCGTCGAGCACGGCGACAGCCTCGGCAACACGGGCAAGCTCGGCGCCGGAGACATGCAGTGGATGACGGCCGGAAGCGGCATCATGCATCAGGAAATGCCACAGGGCGATATTCGCCGGCCGCATGCACGGCTTCCAGCTCTGGGCCAACCTTCCTTCCTCCCACAAGATGACCGATCCGCGCTATCAGGACATCCCGTCGGTCGAGATCCCCGAGATCGTCGATGACGACGGCACCCGCGTGCGTGTCATGTGCGGCGACTTCTGGGGCAAGACCGGCCCGGTCGAGGGGGTGGCGGCCGATCCGCGCTATCTCGACATCTTCGTGCCGCCGGGGAAGAAAAAGATCCTGCCGGTGGAAACCACCCGTCACGCCTTCGCCTATGTGTTCGAAGGCTCGGGCATCTTCCGCGATGCCTCCAAGCCGTTCGGCGTGCTGACCGAGAAGAGCGACGCCAATGGCGACGAAGTGCTGGTGCGCGAGACGGTCGGCAACCGGTCGCTGGTGCTCTTCGACTCCGGCGACGAGGTGACCGTACAGGCGGGCGACGAAGGCATCCGCTTCCTCCTCATCTCCGGTAAGCCGATCGCGGAGCCGGTCGCCTGGTACGGGCCGATCGTGATGAACACGCAGGCCGAGCTGCAGCAGGCGGTGCGCGAGCTGCGCGACGGAAGCTTCATCAAGCACAGGTAGGCCCGGATGGGTCTGCACCCGGACCGTCCGCGGCGGCGGCGCATGCTTCTCGCGTCGATGGTGGAGCTGCATGGTTCGGGCTGACATGTGCCGCGCAACCGCATAGTCTCGACCGCCTGCAATCGCCGGAGGCCCGTCATGCGGCTGCTTGCCATCGCCGACCTGCACTACTCCCTGCCGCAATATGACTGGCTGACCACCGTCGCCGAAGAATTCGACCTGGTCGTCATCGCCGGAGACCATCTCGACCTCTCCTCGATGGTCGACTTCCGGGCGCAGGTGGTCGTTGTCCGCAAGTATCTCGACCGCCTCAAGGAGCGGGTGCCGATCCTCACCTGCTCAGGCAACCACGATCTCGATTCGCGCAACCAGGCGGGCGAGAAGGTGGCGAAATGGATGCGCGATCTCGGCGGGATCGGCGTCCCCTCCGACGGCCAGTCCTTCACGCTCGACGACACCCTGTTCACCATCTGCGCCTGGTGGGACGGCCCGGCGGAGCAGGCCGCGATCGGCGAGCAACTCAAGGCCGACGCGGCACGCCGCGGCGAACGGTGGATCTGGGTCTACCACGCCCCGCCGGAGAAGAGCCCGACGAGTTGGGGCGGCGGCCGCTCTTTCGGCGACGCGGCACTGGAGAAATGGATCGCCGAGTTCCAGCCGAATATCGTGCTGTCCGGCCACGTCCATCAGTCGCCCTTCATCAAGGAGGGCTCATGGGCGGACCGCATCGGCGACACCTGGGTCTTCAATGCCGGTCATCAGTTTGGCGCGCCGCCGGCCTATATCATCCTCGACACGGAGCACCGGACGGCCGCGTGGTTCTCCGCCGTCGGCAGTCAGGCGGTGCGCCTCGATCAGCCGTTGGCGCGACCGATCGAGCCGCTGCGGGCGCTGCCCGAATGGCTCAAATCCGGGAATCGGGCTCCCGGTCCGACCCCGGCGTGAAATCCCCGCCCGGCTGATTGATGAGGGCATCGAGCACTTCGCCGACCATGCCGAGATGGTCGCCATGCCCTTCGAACTGGCGCTTCAGGTCGACGAGATAGGTGGTCGCCGCGTTGAGGCGCTGGGCGAGGAGCCGGGCCAGGAAGAACGCGATCTCGGGATGGCGCTTCATGAAGGCCGCGGCATCTTCGGGCGCCCGGACAGCCACCTGCGAGAGGGCGCGGACCGTCGCGGTATGCGGCAGATCGAGCAGCACCGACATTTCGCCAAACATGGCCCCGGGGTCGTCGACGACAGCGACCTGCGTGTCACCACGCCTGACCTCGATCTCGCCGGTCTCGAGGATGAACAGACGGCCCGACCACTTTCCCTCCTCGAGGAGAACATCGCCGGCCTCGAACCGTTCGATCGGGATATCGTCGCAATAGTCCAGAATCTCGCGCATCACGTCCCACGCATCACTTGCCTGTGGCCGCGCGTATGAAGGCCAAACCAAGAATGCGCGACCGGTCCCGTCTCTCGAAGGCCTTCTGCTCTGCCATGCATGCTTCATACCGCTGGTCGATGAACCGGCGAACCTTGCGCTGCATGCCGAAGCAGCCGGCCGGGCCCGTCAGCTGGGCTGCGGCCGGGACGAACGCCTTGCCGCACCCGACGAAGATCGAGCGGTGGGTCTCCTCGTGCCGCTTCAGGCCGGCGACAAAGGCGTTCCACATCGATCTGGTCGCGGCGCTCATGGCGCGGTAGTCGGCAGCTTTGGGCATGGTCAGGACGAAATGCCAGCGAAAGGTCAGATCGGTGACGCGGCAGGTGCCGCCCTGCGTTGCAACCTTCACCGTCAGATCGTGATCGTGGGTCAGATTGGCGTAGGCGGGGCCGTCGTCCGGATCGATGATCGGATGCGCGTTCATGTACTGCCAGATGGCCCGCGGTGTCGTCCCGTGCACGCGATGCTCGCGATATTCGGTGGAATAGACCATCCCGGCAAACGCCGGGGCGATGCCAGCGGTGAGCAGCAACGCACCGAACAAGAGCGACAAACCGGCTCGATATCCCATTCACTGGCCCTGCCTGACTGGGTGAGACCGGGCCAGCCTGCGATAATTTGCGCCCGCCGGGAAGCTTCGCTGCCGAAAAAACCGGCTGGCTATTAGGCCGAGCATTTGCGAAGGGAAGCCGACTGAGGCGGGAACTCCAGGGAGAGGAACGCATGGCTGTCCGCGTGGTGGTCTGGGGCGAGAATATTCATGACCGCGAGAACGAAGTGGTCCGCGGGATCTATCCAAACGGTATGCACGGCACGATCGCCGAGGCGCTGAACGCCGATACCGCGATCGAGGCGACGACCGCCACAATGGAACAGCCCGAGCACGGTCTGCCGGCGGACCGGCTGGCCGAGACCGACGTCCTCACCTGGTGGGGCCACAGGAACCATGGCGGCGTTTCGGACGAGATCGTCGAGCGGGTTGCCGAACGCGTGTGGCAGGGCATGGGCCTGCTCGTCCTGCATTCGGGGCATTTTTCCAAGATCTTCAAGAAGCTGATGGGAACGCCTTGCTCGCTGACCTGGCGCGAGGCGGGCGAAAAGGAACGTATCTGGGTGATCAACCGGGGCCACCCGATCGCCCAGGGGCTTGACCCCTATTTCGTCGTTCCCCAGACGGAGATGTACGGCGAACCCTTCGCCGTGCCGGAGCCGATGGAGACCGTCTTCATCAGCTGGTACGACGGCGGCGAGGTGTTTCGCTCGGGGCTGACCTTCCAGCGCGGTGCCGGACGCATCTTCTACTTCTCGCCCGGTCACGAGGTCTATCCGATCTACCACGACGAGAACGTCAAGACAGTGCTGCGCAACGCCGTCAAATGGGCCGCCAACCCCGCCCCGGCGCTGACTGGCATCATCAATGCGCCGAACCGTCCGGTCAAAGAAGCACTGGAGCCCATCGTCGAGCGCGGCCCCACTCTCCACGAACCGGGCGAAATCGGCTTCCGCTAGGAGGCGCCATGATCCGGCTTCTCATCGTCGGCACGGGCAGCATGGCCCGGCAGCACGCCCTCGCCTTCGGTGTGCTTGAGGGCGTTGAAATCGTGGCGGCGGTGGAGCCCCATGAGGACCGCCTCAACGGGTTCTGCGAAGAGCACGGCATCCCGCACAAGTTCACCGATCTTGATGATGCGATCCGGTGGAACGGCTTCGACGCGGCCACCAATGTCACCCCCGACGTCTTCCATCACCCGCTCACCATGAAGCTGATCGAGGCGGGCAAGCACGTCCTTTGCGAAAAGCCGCTGGCGACCACCTACCCGCTCGCGCTCGAGATGACCGAGGCGGCCGAGCGGCGCGGCGTCATCAACATGGTCAACCTCACCTACCGCGCCTCCCCTGCGCTCGACAAGGCGCGACAGATCGTGCTCAGCGGCGAGATCGGGGAAATCCGCCATTTCGAGGCGTCCTACCTGCAGAGCTGGCTGGTTTCCCACTACTGGGGCGACTGGCGGAGCGAGGATCGCTGGCTCTGGCGACTATCCACCGGCCACGGGAGCCACGGGGTGGTCGGCGACCTCGGGATTCATATCATCGACTTCGCCACCTATGCGGCCGCCAACGACATCGTCTGGATGGAAAGCCGCGCCAAGACCTTCCACAAGGCGGAGGGCGACGCGGTCAACGGCTACGTCCTCGACGCCAACGACTCGTTCGCCATGAGCGTCGAACTGACGAACGGTGCGCTGGGCGTGCTCCATGCCTCCCGGTGGGCGACGGGCTACGCCAATACTTTGCGGCTCGATCTTTTCGGCAGCCATGGTGCGCTGCAGATGACCTCCGACGGCCGCAAGTCCTGGCTGGGCAAATGCACCGGCACCGACATCGACACCCAGACCTGGCGCGAAGTGCAATGTGCGCCCGTCCCCTCGGTCTACCGGCGATTCGTCAATGCGGTTCAGACCGGGGTCAACGCCGATCCGGCCTTCCGCCGGGCCATGAAGATCCAACGCATCCTGGACCTTTGCCTCGAGGCCGGCGACCGCAGTCATGGCGGGGTAAGGCTCGATTAACGCGAATCAGGCGTCGTTGCACGGCGACAACACCCGGCCGAAAATCGGCCGTTTATCAATGCGCTTTGTCGTCAGCCACTTGCTGATTGCCGACAAATTCGGCAAACACGGGTGACATCGTGCGATATTGCGCGTGCGGTATGATTTAGGGGCAGACCTAGATGCGGAAGACCATCCTTCTTGCCACCGGACTCGCTGTCGCGGTGCTTGCGGGCGCGCCCGCGAGCGCTGAGGTGCGCTCCTACTGGGATCAGGCGTCCGGGAAATGGCTCAAATACGATACCAGCGCGCGGCGCCTACTTCCCAAGAACTATTCGCCGATCAGGCGTCAGACGATCGACTACCGAGGGCCGTTCCACGCCAACACGATCATCATCAATACTGCCGAGCGCCGGCTCTACTATGTTCTCGGAGGCGACAAGGCGCTGAAATACGGCGTGGGCGTCGGTCGCGAGGGCTTCCAGTGGTCGGGCGCCGACCGGATCTCGCGGAAGGCCGAGTGGCCGGACTGGACCCCTCCCCCGGAGATGGTCAAGCGTGAAAAGGCCAGGGGACGAATCCTCCCCGACCACATGGCGGGCGGCCCGAAGAATCCGCTCGGCGCACGGGCGCTCTACATCGGCGGCACCATGTATCGAATCCACGGCTCGAACGAGCCCTGGACGATCGGTCACGCTGTTTCGTCCGGCTGCATCCGGCTCACCAACGACGACGTCATCGACCTTTATAACAAGGTCAAGGTCGGAACCCGGGTGGTGGTGCTGACCGGCAAGGAATCCAAAGCACAGCTCTACGCGCTGGCGAATCCGCCGCCTCCGCCGCCGAAGGAGGAGCCGCCACCGGCCGTCGCCGAAAACGAGGCGCCGATGACCAAAGACGATCAGGTCGTCGTGCTTGCTCCAACCGACGGTGCCCAAGGCGCGGTGGAAACGACCGGTTCGGTGGTCGGCGGCGTGCGGGTCAAGGATGACGACGTCGTGGTCACGGCTCCCCCGGCGGAGCCGGTTGCCGAGCAGCCGGATCCGGCTGCGGCGCGGGTGAAGGATGACAATGTCGTCGCGCCACCCGCCAAAGCCGACGACGTCACCGTTATCGTCGACGACAAGTCGGCGGTTGTGGCAAACTGACGAAGATGCCGTTTCGGCGAAGGACTGGCGGCCGGTTCAAACCGGCCGTCGACGCTAGCGGGTGAGGCCCTTCTTCTTGAGCTCCGCGAGATAGTCGGCCCAAAGGCGGTTCCGGTCCTCGCCGAGGTTGTGCAGATAGCTCCACGAATAGAGCCCCGTGTTGTGCCCGTCCGAAAAGGTCAGGCGGGCCGCATAGTTGCCGATCGGATCGATCGCAGCGATCGTGACATCCCGTTTGCCGGCCACGGTCTGCCTCTGCTCCGGGCTGTGCCCCTGGACCTCCGCCGACGGGCTGAGCACCCGCAGGTATTCGGCAGTGAGGTCGAACTCGGTGTCGTCATCGAAACGGACGAGGATCGACCGGCGATCCTTGCGCAAACGGATCTCGACGGGCCACGGCTGCTTTTCGCTCATGGGTCCCTGCTTAGGACCGGCGTCGACGGAGGGCAAGTCACGCCGCCTTTGAAATTGGGCCGGTTGTCCGCTAAATAGGATCGATATGGTCGGCAGAACCGATCGATGGAGGAATCGTGCCCGCAGCCGCTTTGACCCAATCCGCCCCCTTGGTCGACCCGTTCGGCCGGGCGATCACCTATTTGCGGGTGTCGGTCACCGACCGCTGCGATTTCCGCTGTGTCTATTGCATGGCGGAGGACATGACGTTCCTGCCCAAAAAGGACGTGCTGTCGCTCGAGGAGCTCGACCGGCTGTGTTCCGCTTTCGTCGACCGCGGCGTCCGCAAGCTTCGCCTGACCGGTGGCGAGCCGCTGGTCCGCAAGAACATCATGAGCCTGATCCGTTCGCTGTCGCGGCACCTCGATAGCGGGCGGCTGGACGAGCTGACGCTGACCACAAACGGGTCGCAACTAGCCAGATATGCCAAGGAATTGGCCGGCTATGGCGTCAAACGCGTCAATGTGTCGGTCGACACGCTGGACCCGCAGAAATTCAGGACGATCACCCGCTGGGGCGACCTGGACAAGGTGATGGACGGCATCCGGACGGCGCAGGACGCGGGCCTGAAGGTCAAGGTCAACGCGGTGGCGCTCAGGGACGTCAACGAGCACGAAATCGACGACATGATCCGCTGGGCGCACGGCGGCGACATGGATTTGACCCTGATCGAGACCATGCCGCTCGGCGAGATCGACGCCGACCGGACCGACCAGTACCTGTCGCTGGCCGACGTCCGCCGGCGGCTCGCGGACCACTGGACGCTGGTCGACATCCCTTACAAGACGGGCGGCCCGGCCCGTTACGTCGAGATCGCCGAGACCGGCGGCCGGCTCGGCTTCATCACGCCGCTCACCCACAACTTCTGCGAAGGGTGCAATCGGGTGCGCGTCACCTGTACCGGAACCCTCTATATGTGCCTCGGCCAGGAGGACGCGGCCGACCTCAGGGCGCCGCTGCGCGCCTCGGAGGGCGACACGCTTCTCCACGCCGCTATCGAAGGCGCCATCGCCCGCAAGCCGAAAGGGCATGATTTCGTCATCGACCGGCGCGGCCAAAGGCCCGCCGTTTCCCGCCATATGAGCATGACCGGCGGCTGATTCCCCGGCCGGTTTGGCATCGGCGACGATCCGCTTATAATACCCCGCATCATCAATCGTTCGGAGATTCGACGGTGGCCCGCCAGCCGCGTGGAATGATTTTGTTCAGGAGGATCGGCACAGTGACGGTTTTGAAGACTTTCGATCTCGACGACGACGGAAAGATCGATCTCAGCGCAATTTACGACCGGCCCGATCCGAGGAGCTATTACCAGACCCTCATCCGGCTCGACTACCGCATTCCCGAAGCCGCCCGGTCGATCTTCAGCCGGCTGATCCGCGCCATGCGGGGCGTCCGCGGGCAGGAGATCATGACCGTCCTCGACGTCGGCTCCTCGTACGGCGTCAACGCCGCGATCCTCAAGCACGGCTACGGCCTCTCCGAACTGTTCAATCTCTACAGCCTCGCGGCGACCGCCGGAGTGACACGGGAAAAGCTGATCGAACGCGACCGTTCGCTTTTTCAAGGCGACGATGACGCCGATCTCGAAATGATTGGCCTCGACACAGCCAAGGCGGCCATCGACTATGCCTGCGCCGCGAACATTCTCGACTTCGGCATTGTCGCCGACCTCGAATCGCGGCCGCCGAGCGATCGCGAAGCCTCGCGGCTGGCGGCCACGGAACTAGTCATTTCGACCGGCGCCATCGGTTATGTCGGCGCGCCGACGTTCCAGCATATCCTCGACAGCGTGCAGCGGCCGCCGTGGATAGGATTGTTTGCGCTTCGCATGTTTCCGATTGCCGATATCGCCGGGGTCCTGAAAGGACGCGGCTATGCGCTCTTCCATTTGCGCGGCCAGACGTTCCGGCAAAGGCGGTTTGCTGGTGCCGACGAACGGACGGAGGTGCTGGCCCGCCTGGCCTCGCTCGGTATCGATCCGACCGGGCGGGAGCTCGAAGGCTGGTACCACGCCGAGTTCTTCCTCGCTCTGCCGGAGGACGAGGCAGCCGAGCCTCCCTTTGCCAATCTCTTCCGTGCCTGACCGCTGACGGTCCGTCCGGCACCGCCAAACGATACCTATGCCGGAGCGGCCGGCAGAACAGAGCACGGAAAAACCTGATTGCGCCGAGAGCGCCCTCCCGGCACTCTGTCGAGTTCCGCACGCGGTAGGGCGTCCGCGCTACCGCCGTCCTTCGAAAAGATCGAGGCGGCATGACCCCTTTCCGCGAGAATCTGCGCGGTATCGTCGCGATCTCTGCGTGCAATCTGCTGTTCCTGATCAACGACATGATGATCAAGCTGGCCAACAGCGAACTGCCGCTGGGCGAGATCCTGTTAATCCGTGGCATCTTCGCCGGGCTGCTGCTGGTGCCAATCGTCGTGCTGAGCGGAGCGTCGCGGCAAGTTCACCTGCTGTGGCACCCGTGGGTCGGCTGGCGGATGCTGGCGGAGATCTTCTCCGCCGCGCTTTTCCTGACGGCGCTGTTCCACATCCCTATCGCCAATGCGACCACCATCCTGCAGGTGGTACCGCTGATGGTGACGGCGAGCGCGGCGATCTTCCTCCGGGACGAGGTCGGATGGAAACGCTGGTTGGCGATCGGCATCGGCTTCGCCGGCGTGCTCGTCATCATCCGTCCCGGGTTCGAGGGCTTTAATGCCTTCAGCCTGGTGGCATTTGCCGCCGCGGCATCCCTCACGTTTCGCGACATGACGACGCGCATGATGCCGCGCCAGCTGTCAGCGCTGGTCGTCGCTCTTGCCACCGCGGTTTCGGTGTGCCTGACCGGTCCGGTGCTCGGCATCGCCTTCGCCGAGGAATGGATCGTGCCAAGCGGGCGCGGTTTTGCGCTCATGGCCGGCGCGACGGCGTTTCTGATCGGCGCCTACATCACGGCCGTCGATTTCATGCGCCACGGCGACATCGCGGTCATCGCACCGTTCCGCTATTCGGCGGTCGTGTGGGCGATCATCGTCGGCTTCATCGTGTGGGGTGAAGTCCCGGATTTCTTGATGATACTCGGCACTGCGATCATCATCGCGACCGGCATCTACACATTCCACCGCGAGCGACGTCTGGCGCGCATCGTCGCGGAGAGCGACGTGGACCTGTGAGCGTCCCTCGCCGGTCGATATCGCCGTTCGCCCTGATGGCGATCCTCGTCGCCGTCTCGGGTCTCAATCCCATCGCCGTCAACATGTTCGTGCCTGCGATGCCGGGCATCATGCGCGGGCTCGCGACGGACCATGCCATGGTCCAGCTCGTTCTCTCGGCCTACCTCTTCTCGACCGCGATTGCGCAACTGACGCTCGGCACGCTTTCGGACCGCCTGGGCCGCCGCCCGGTCCTCATCGGCGGGCTCCTCTTGTTCATTGTCGCGAGCGCGATCTGCACGGTCGCCGAATTGATCGAGATGCTGATTGCGGCACGCATCCTCCAAGGCGGCGGCGGATGCGTCGGCATAGTGCTCGGCCGCGCGGTGATTCGTGACCGCTATGAGGGGGACCGGGCAGCGAGCATGCTCGGCTACGTGACGATGGGCTTCGCCATGGCGCCGATGGTCGGTCCGGTGATTGGTGGTGTGCTCAACGACGCTGTCGGCTGGCGGTCGATCTTCGCGCTGCAGATCGCTCTCGGCGTCGTCCTTGTCGTCACCTCCTACCTGTTCCTGCCCGAGACCCACGACCCGGCGAAGACTGCCGACGATCGTCCGACCCTGCGGCACAGCTTCACGACGCTGATGCGGATACCCGCTTTCTGGGCCTATGCCCTCACCTGCGCGTTCGGGACTTCGGTGTTCTTCTCCTTCCTTGGCGGAACGCCGTTCGTCGCCACCGACATGCTCGGCATGACCGGCACCGAATACGGCCTCTATTTCGTGCTGGTGCCGGGTGGTTTCCTCATCGGCAACTTCCTGACGGCGCGGTATTCGCAGCGCCTCGGCATCTATTTCATGGTCGTTACCGGCAGCCTCGTCGCGCTGGTCGCCGTCCTCGCTATGGCGGCGGTCTTTGCCGCCGGCTGGTACCATCCGCTGGCGCTGTTCGTGCCGATGTACGCGATCGGCTTCGCCAACGGGCTGACGCTTGCCAATGCCCTTGCCGGCGCGGTTTCGGTGCGCCCGGAAATTGCCGGCGCGGCGTCGGGTCTCGCTGGAAGCATGCAGATCGGCTTCGGTGCCATCGCTACCGTCGTGATTGGCGCGCTGCTCGCGGCCGCGCACTCGGTCCTGCCGCTGACGATCTGCATGGCGTTGCTCGCCGCCGCCGGTGTCGCAGCGGCGGTCTGGACGAAACGGGCGAGAGCCTAAGAGCCTGACTGAAAAAGAGTTGAGTGATTCCAGTTGGTTATGATTCCGTCGGATTTGCGAAGATTCGATGGAGATCACGATGCCTTGGACTGAAATCACTCGACCGCAGTATCGGCGCGAAGGCCTGCGCTACGCAAGTGACCTGACCGATGCGGAATGGACATTGATCGAGCCATTCATGCCAGCGCCGTCGTCAATCGGGCGTCCACGCACGACGGATCTTCGCTCGGTCATGAATGCGATCCTCTACATCGCCTCGACCGGCTGTCAGTGGCGGCAGTTGCCGAAGGACTTCCCGCCCTATTCGACCGTGCAGGGCTATTTCTATGAATGGTCGCGCGGTGGTCGGTTCTTCACGATCAACCACGCCTTGGTCATGACCGCCCGTGAGAAGGCGGGACGCGAAGCCAGCCCGTCGGCCGGCGTGATCGACAGCCAGTCGGTGAAAACCACGGAAAGCGGCGGTCCGCGCGGCTATGATGCGGGCAAGAAGATCAAGGGACGCAAGCGCCACATCGTCACCGACACCGAGGGTCATCTCGTCGGCTTGCAGGTCCATGCTGCCGACATCCAGGATCGCGATGGCGCCGTCAGCGTTCTCGCCTCGATCCGTTCGCTTTATCCCTGGCTGCGTCACCTCTTCGCCGATGGTGGCTACGCCGGCGACAAACTCCGCGATGCGCTGACCGCATTCGGGCGATGGACCATCGAGATCATCAAGCGCTCCGATCCCGCCGCCGGCTTCGTCGTGCTTCCCCGCAGATGGGTGGTTGAACGGACCTTCGCCTGGCTCGGCCGATGCCGCAGACTTGCCAAGGACTTCGAAGCGACAATCCCGAGCGCCCTCGCCTGGATGCTTGTCGCTCACATTCGAACCCTCACCCGCAAGCTCGCAAGAGCTTGAAATCAATCGCATCGTTTCGAGTTCAAACTCTAAGCCCTGGTCGTCCGCGCCACTTTTTAGCTGGAACTATTCAAGAATACTTTTGTTGACGGGCTCGTTTCTCGATAATACATTCTCCATGAGCCTCCCACAGTTTAGAACCAATCAAAAACGAGTTTGACGAAGTTATAAATGCCTTAATGTACTTTATGACCATTCAATATTGCCAGCGGAACCCGACCGCGATTCCCAGCCACCCTCGACACGAACACCGCCGAAGGAGACTGTTGATGCCCATCCCGATGATCGCCGTGACGCGCGCGTCTTCCGCCTTGCTCATCACGAGCCTGTGGATCGGACACGCCAGCGCCGTCGAGCGGGTCGACGTCCTCAATACCTACGCCGACATTGCGCGCGCTGGCTATGAGGACGCGCTGACCACCGCCCAGGCCCTCGACGTCGCCGTCGACGCCCTGATCGCGCATCCGTCGGAAGCAACGCTCAACGCGGCCCGCGCTGCCTGGCTGGTGGCGCGGCCGCCCTATCAGCAGACGGAAGCGTTCCGCTTCGGCAACCCGATCGTCGACGACTGGGAAGGCCGGGTGAACGCCTGGCCGCTTGACGAAGGCCTTATCGACTATGTCGACCCCTCCTACGGGACCGAATCCGACGCCAATCCGCTCTATACCGTCAACGTCATCGCCAACCCGACGCTGACCATTGACGGCGAGACTGTCGATGCGAGCATCATCACGCCGGAACTCCTGAGCGGCATGCTGCAGGAAGCCGGCGACGTGGAAGCCAATGTAGCGACCGGCTACCACGCCATCGAGTTCCTGCTGTGGGGTCAGGATCTGAACGGTACCGGGCCGGGCATGGGCAAGCGCCCGGCGACCGACTACGACACGGCCAACTGCACGAGCGGACATTGCGACCGCCGGGCCGCCTACCTCAAGGCCGCCACCGACCTTTTGGTGTCGGACCTCGAGGAGATGGTCGGCAACTGGACGGCCGACGGGGCTGCGCGGCAGGTGCTGCTCAAGGACCCGCAGGCCGGGATCACCGCCATCCTCACCGCCATGGGATCGCTTTCCTACGGCGAACTCGCCGGCCAGCGAATGAAGCTCGGCCTTCTGCTCCACGACCCGGAAGAAGAGCACGACTGCTTTTCTGACAACACCTTCAATTCCCTGTATTTCGACCAGATCGGCATCCGCAACGTCTACACCGGCCACCATCGGCGGATCGACGGCATGATCGTCGACGGCCCGTCCGTCGCCGACCTGATTGCGGCGGCCGACCCGGCGGTCGCGAAGGAGATCGCCAGCAAGCTCAATGCGACGGTGGCGGCGATGGCAGCGATGCGCGCCCGCGGCGAGAGCATCGAGGCCTACGACCAGATGATCGGCGCGGGCAACGAGGAAGGCAACGCGGTGGTGCAAGCGGCGATCGACGGCCTCATCGACCAGACCCGGTCGATCGAACGCGGCATCGCGGCCCTCGGCCTCGGCAGCGCGGCGCTCGAAGGCTCCGACAGCCTCGACGATCCGAACGCTGTGTTCCAGTAAGCGCCGCAGCGACAATCGAAGCGGCGGAACCGTTGCCCCGGAAACGTGCAAGTGCAGCTCCCATGCCCGTACTGAAGCCGCCGCTCATCGAGTTCCTTGGTCTTGCCTGTCTCTGCCTGCTGACGGCGGGCGGTACGGTTTTCGCCGCGGCGCTGCTCGGCTACCGGGGTGATCTCACCGAAACGGATCGCGCGCGCGTCGCTGCGGTCATCGCACCGGCCACCGACTTCACCGCAGCCGAGAAATTCGAGGCGATGTCGGCGGGCGCCGCCACGGCGAAGTCGCGGCCGAACAACGACGCCTTCTCGTCTCCTGCCGGTAATCTCGGCTTCGAAGGTGAGCGTGACTTCAAGCTCGGCGACGGCATCTTCAAGAAGGAATGGGTGTCGGCGCCCTCCTCGACCCAGGCGTCCGACGGGCTCGGGCCGCTGTTCAACGCCCGCGCCTGCCAGCGCTGCCACCTGAAGGACGGCCGCGGCCATCCGCCGGAGCCCGGCGAGAAGGCCGTGTCGATGTTCCTCCGCCTCTCCGTGCCGCCGCGCACCGACGCCGAGCGCGCGGCGCTGGCCAGCAAGGCGCTCTTGCGCATGCCGGAGCCGACCTATGGCGGACAGCTCCAGAACTTCGCCATCCAGGGCATGCCGGCTGAGGGCGAGATGCATGTCACCTACTCAGAGATCCCGGTTGCGCTGAACGGCGGCGAGATGGCCTCGCTCAGGAAGCCGCACTACGAGATCGACGATCTCGGCTACGGCCCGATGGCGCCCGACGTGATGATCTCGCCGCGGGTGGCGCCGCCGATGATCGGGGTCGGACTGCTCGAGGACATCCATCCCGGCGACATCCTTGCGCGGGCCGATCCGGACGATGCCGATGGCGACGGCATCTCGGGCAGGCCAAGCATGGTGCGCGATACGGCGAGCGGAGACCTGACGCTCGGGCGCTTCGGCTGGAAGGCATCGGTTCCGACGGTCAGGCAACAGGCTGCCGAAGCTTTTTCGGGCGACATCGGCATCTCGACCATGCCGGTGCCCGCAGGCTATGGCGAATGCACGGCCAAGGAGGCGCTCTGCCGCGAAGCGCCGAACGGCGTCCAGGAGCGGCTCGGACCGGTCGAGGCGCCCGACCCGGTACTCGACCTCGTCACCTTCTACAGCCGCAATGTCGGCGTCCCGCCGCGCCGCGCCGTGAACGACCCGCAGGTCCTGCGGGGCAAGGCGCTGTTCTACGACTTCGGCTGCGCCTCCTGTCACACGCCGAAATACGTCACCCGGCGCGACGCGGCTGAGCCCGAACACCGCTTCCAGCTGATCTGGCCCTACACCGACCTCCTGCTCCACGACATGGGCGAGGGACTTGCGGACGGGCGGCCGGTGGGCGATGCATCGGGAAGCGAATGGCGGACGGCGCCACTGTGGGGGATCGGATTGACTGAGACGGTAAGCGGGCACACCTTCTTCCTGCATGACGGACGGGCGCGGAACCTGCTCGAGGCAATTCTGTGGCATGGTGGCGAGGCGGAAGCCGCCAAGGACAAGGTCGTCGCCGCAACCCCTGACGAGCGCAAGGCGCTCATCCGTTTCCTGGAGTCGCTCTGACCGTGAGGCACGCTCTTTACACCGTGATTTTCTTGCAGCGGCGGCCGCTTCGCCGGTTGCCGCCCAGAATGACGCCGCGAAACCAGCAGATATCCCAACCGCCGTGTTCGACACGGCCGTGGTGAATGCCGTCAATCAGGTCATCCTCCCTGGCTACGCGGCACTCACCGTTGCAGCTTCGGACGAAGCGGAACGGGTGAGCGACCTCTGCTGGCAGGCGGACACCCAACGCCTGAAGGCGGCGCGCGACGGCTTCGCCACACTGGTGCTCGCCTGGTCAGGGGTCGAGATGTACCGCTTCGGTCCGGCGCGCGACGACAACAACTATGAGCGCCTGTTCTTCTGGCCGGATCCACGCGGGCGCGGGCTGCAGCAGGTTCAGGCGCTGCTTGCCGCAGAGGATGCGACCGCCGCCAGCGTCGACACGCTGCGCCAGAAAAGCGTGGCGGTGCAGGGGCTGTCGGCCCTCGAATACATCCTGTTCGGTGCCGGCAGCGAGGCGCTTGCCGAAAAGGACGGTCCCGCCGGCTCCTTCCGGTGCCGCTACGGCGACGCGATCGCAGCCGCGATCGCCGCGACGGCCGACGCGATCCGGGATGGCTGGACAGGACAGAACGGCTACGCCTTCCTGATGCGCGAGCCCGGGCCCGACAACGCGGTCTACCGCTCCGCCGGCGAGGCCATGCAGGATCTGCTCAAGTCGTGCCGCGAGCAGGTCCAGCTTGACCAGCAGCTCAAGCTCGCCTTCACCATCGGCGAAACGCCAGCCAAGGCGAACCCCAAGATGGCGCCCTTCTGGCGCTCCAACCTGACCATCCCGTCGATCAAGGCAAATCTCGCCGCGGTGTTGGAGCTGTGCGGGCCAAACGGCGTGGGGGCGATCCTGCCCGCCGATGCGGCCGGGGCGGCCGGGGCGGCCAAGGCGCTGGCCGACAACCTCAAGCAGGCCGACGACATCCTCGGCAAGCTCGAGAATACCGGCACGCCGTGGGAGACGCTGGCGACCGAACCGGCAAGCCATGCGGACCTCACCGCGGCCCTCACCCCGCTCGGCGCTGCCGGCGAGTTGCTCGAGCACGAATACATGGATGGGTTCGGACTCGTCATCGGGATCAATTCGCTCGATGGCGATTGACCGACGGGAATTCCTCAAGGCGGTAACCGCGCTCGGGGTGATGCCGATCGCGACGCTGGCACGGGCAGACGGCGGTCCAGCCTTCGTGGCCGCCAAGGTCGACGGACCCTCGTCCTTCTCGGTGGCGGTGCTCGACCACGCCGGCACGATCCTGTGGACGGAGGGGCTTGACGCGCGTGGACACGACATCGCGGTGTCCCCCGACCGGACAACGGCCGTGGTGTTCGCCCGACGGCCTGGCTTTTTCGCCCTCGTCCTCGATCTCCGTGGACGCCGCAAGGTGACGACCTTTGCCCCGTCCGATGGCCGGCACTTCTACGGCCACGGCTTCTTCTCCGCCGACGGCCGCCTGCTCTACGCGACCGAGAACGACTATGAGGCCGAGCGTGGCGTCCTCGGTGTCTACGATGTCGCTGGCGGCTACCGACGAGTCGGCGAGCTCGACACGCAGGGCATCGGGCCGCACGAGGCGCTGCTGATGCGCGACGGCCGCACCATCGCCGTCGGCAATGGCGGCGTGGCGACCCATCCGGACTTCGACCGGATCAAGCTCAACCTCGCCACCATGGAGCCGTCGCTGGTCTATCTCGACGCGGCGACCGGCGACCTGATCGAGAAGGTCACCCTTCCGGCCTCCCTCCACCAGCTCTCAATTCGCCACATGGCGGAAAGCGCCGACGGGACCATCTGGTTCGGCGGGCAGTACGAAGGAGCCGGAAACCGACACGGTCGATCTGGTCGGCACGCATCGGCCGGGTGGGGATGCGCGCCTCGTCGGCGCGCTAGCCGAAGCCTATGCCGGCATGCACCAGTATGTCGGGGCGGTTGCCACGAATTGCGACGGTAGCGTGGTGGCCGCGACCAGCCCGGTCGGCGGGCAGGTCCTGGTGTTCGATGCGAAGTCGCGGAACCTTGTCGACAATCGCGCCATCGGCGACGTGTGCGGCATCGCCCCCGACGGCCCGGACTTCTTCATCTCCGACGGCCACGGCCGCCTGTGGCAAGGCCGAAACCTGATCAGCGAAGACCCCGACATCGCCTGGGATAACCACCTCCGGCTGATCAGCTAACAAAATTACCTCTGACGCCGCCCCGCGGTTGCGTACCGGTCCTGCTTCGCTATCGTGGTCGCCTCTCGTCCGCGGCAACGAGGAGGCAAGGTTGGCCGACAACTACGACGCCATCATCATCGGGTCGGGGGCGGGCGGCGCCTCCACCGCCTACAAGCTGGTCAAAGCCGGAAAGAAGGTCCTGGTCATCGAGCGCGGCGGTTTCGTGCCGCGCGACGGCTCGACGCTGGACGTCAAGAAGGTGTTCGTCGACGGCGTGTTCAACAACAAGGACGTCTGGGTCGACGGCGTCAACCAGAAATTCGTGCCGGACGAGTTCCACGATGTCGGCGGAAAGACGAAGTGGTACGGGGCGGCCCTGTTCCGTTTCTCAGCGCACGAGTTCGAGCCGGACGCCGAATTCAACTGCCTCGGCTGGCCGTTCGGCCTCGACACGCTCGCTCCCTATTACGAGGAAGCGGAGGCGCTGCTGTCGGTCAATCACTTCGACAACGAGCCGGAGTTGCAGGCGCTGATCGAACGGATCACCGCCCACGATCCGCGCTGGAAGCCGGACTCCATACCGCTCGGCCTGAAACGGGAGATCCTCAAGCATCCGAACGAGGCCAAGCACTTCGACGGTTTCGCTTCACCCGGCGGCTACAAGTCCGACGCCCAGGTCGACATCATCGACCTGATCAAGGACGATCCCGGCTTCACTCTGATGACCGGCCGGGCGGTCACCGGGCTGGTCGGCGCCGACGGCCATAGCGAACGGATCGTCGGCGTGAAGCTCGCCGACGGGTCGCGCCACATCGCCCCGGTCGTCGTGCTGTCGGCCGGGGCGATGACCTCCCCGCGCATCCTCCAGGATTATATGCGGGAAGCCGGCCTGAGGCTTTCCTGCGCCGCCGTGGTCGGCGCCAATTTCCGCTTCCACATCAACAGCGCCATCATCGGCATCGCGCCGTTCAAGGACGAGGACGTGCTGCGCAAGACTGCGGTCTTCTTCAACGATGCCTTCCCGCACAGCACGGTGCAGTGCCTCGGCTGGATGGATGGCGAGATGCTCGGCGCCCAGCTGCCAGCGGCGGTTCCCACTTTCGTCGACGCCGCGCTCGGGGCACGGGCGGTCGGCTTCTGGGCGACGACGGAGGACGGGTCGAGCCCGGAAAACTGCATCTATTCCGGCGGCCGGACGAGCCTTCCGGTGATGGATTACCGGCTCGACCGCATCCAGGAATTGCTCGACGAGCACAAGGCCTGCATCCATGCCTTCGAGCGTTCGCTGCTTGCGGCGGAGGTCGCCGGCGTCAGCCGCTACATGGGGATGGCGGGCACCGCCCATGCCATGGGGAGCATGATCACCGGCACCGATCCCGCGAACACCGTCGTTGATCCGAACGGCAAGGTGCACCGCATGGAGGGGCTCGATGTCGGTGACGGCAGCGTTCTGCCCCGCTCGAGCCGGGTCAACCCGTCGCTGACGATCTACGCCTGGGGCCTCAGGCTCGGCGATCACCTCGGAGCTGCGGCTTGACGGAGACAGCGGCAGCCGGCGCGCCCGGCAACGCCGTTGTCGGAAGCCTGCTGATCGTCCTTGGCTTTCTCTGCGTGGCCATCATGAGCGCGTTCGGCAAGGAAGCGGCCGGCGTGCCAACGGCGGTCGTCGTGCTGTTCCAGAGCGGGATCAGCCTGCTCCTCCTGCTCCCGTGGGCGCTCCGCCAAGGGATCGGCGAGTTGCGGACCACGCGGCTGCCGCTGCATGCGGTCCGCGCGATCTCGGGGCTGCTGTCGCAGGCGCTGTTCTTTTTCGCGGTGAAGGACATGGCTCTCGTCGATGCGGTGCTGCTCGTCAACGCCGCGCCGCTGTTCATCCCGTTCGTGGCGCTCGTCTGGATGCGGACGCGGATCACGCTGATCGTCGCCGCGGGACTTGTGATCGGCTTCATCGGGGTGCTTCTCATCCTCAAGCCGAGCGCCGCCCTGCTAGCCAATCCGGCGGCGCTGCTGGCGGTCGCCGCCGCACTTTGCTCCGCCATTGCGCTCGTGTCGGTCAACCGGCTGTCATCGACCGACAAGCCGGACGCCATCCTCTTCTACTATTTCCTCATCTCGACTATCGCCTCGGCGCCATTCGCCGCTTACACCTGGACAACGCCAGCCGGCATTCAATTTGGCTACCTCGCCGGCATCGGCATCTTCATGGCCGCTGCCCAGCTTCTGATCATCCTTGCCTACCAGCGCGCGACCGCCGAGCGGCTGGCGCCCTTCAATTATTCGGTCGTGGTCTTCTCGGGGCTGATCGGATGGCTTGTCTGGGGCAACGTTCCCGACCTCCCCGCCCTGATCGGTATCCTGCTCGTCATCGCGGGCGGCATCATCTCGATCGTCTTCGGCGGACCGTCCGCCAAGGGGCATCCGATCGGCCACGGCCACTGGAACACCTTCGGGGAGAGACAACCGGCATGAACCGCACCGGCAAGCCCTACGAGATGGAGCCGACGCCGATCGATATTTCGGTCGTCGTCCATTCCCGCAACGTCGTCGGCGAGTCGCCGATCTGGTGCCCGACGACCGAGCAGCTCTACCTGGTCGACATCAGCGGCCAGAAGATCCACATCCTTCACCCGGCGGACGGCGGCTACCGCACGTTCGACCTGCCGGACTGGGTGACGTCGCTGTCGACGCGGGCGAAGGGCGGGCTGGTGCTGACCATGCGCAAGACCTTCGCCTTCTACGACCCCGACACCGGAAAGCTGGAAATCCTCGCCGATCCTGAGCCGGAGCGGCCGGGCAATCGCTTCAACGACGGGAAATGCGACCGCCAGGGGCGCCTGTGGGCCGGCACCATGGGTGCCAAGGACTGGCTGGCGGCGACCGGCGCGCTTTACCGCTTCGATCCCGACCAGCGCATCACGCGGATGCAGGATCAGGTGAAGTGCTCGAACGGCACCGGGTGGAGCCCGGACAGCCGGACGATGTACTATACGGAGAGCTTCCGCTACGGCATCTTCGCCTACGATTTCGACCCGGCGACCGGCGCGATCGAAAACCGGCGTCCGTTCATCATGCTCGACCCGACCGCCAACGGCTTTCCCGACGGGTTGACGGTGGACTCTGAAGGGTTCGTGTGGAGCGCCCAGCCGGTCTATGGCCGCATCGTCCGCTACGATCCGGCCGGCAAGATGGAGCGGATCATCGCACTGCCGGTGTCGCGCGGCACAAGCTGCATCTTCGGCGGCCCCGATTACCGGACGCTGTACATTACCACCGCGACCGAAACGCTGACCGAGGCGCAAATAGCGGAGGAGCCGCTGGCGGGCAGCCTGCTTTCCTGCGAGCCGGGCGTGACGGGAATACCGGAGACGCCCTTCGCCGGCTGATTGTGCGGGCCGGGGCGCGCCGCTGCCCGCAGTTGCTGGCGTTCCCCATCCGCCGGGCGTACGACTGACCGCCGTCGCGGAGGAGGCCCACATGTCTGCGAGCGACAAGGTCTTCGCGGGATCGATCCCCGAATTCTACGACACCCTGATGGTGCCGCTGATTTTCTCTGGCTATGCGGCGGATCTCGCCCGGCGCATCGCCGTCCATTCGCCTTTGACCGTACTCGAAACCGCCGCGGGCAGCGGCGCCGTGACCCGAGCCCTGGGGCCGCTCCTTGGCGAGACCGCGCGCTACGTCGTCACCGACCTCAACCAGCCGATGTTGGACTACGCCGCCAGCAAATACGGCACCGACGCGCGAGTCACCTGGAAACAGGCTGATGCGTTGGCCCTGCCGTTCGACGACGACGCATTCGATGCGGTCTGTTGCCAGTTCGGGGTCATGTTCTTTCCGGACCGGACCGCCGGCTATCTCGAGGCGCGGCGCGTCCTCAAACCGGGCGGGCGCTTTCTCTTCAACGTTTGGGACCGGATTGAGGAGAATGAGTTTGCCAGTCACGTGACCGAAGCCGTGGCGCTCGTCTTTCCCGACGACCCGCCACGTTTCCTCGCCCGGACGCCTCACGGCTACTTCGATGTTGCGCTGATCCGCGAGGAATTGGCCGCCGCCGGCTTTGCGGAGATCGATATCGTCACGATCGACGACGTCAGTCGGGCGCCCTCGCCGAGGCATGCGGCGACCGCCTATTGCCACGGCACCCCCTTGCGGAACGAGATCGAGGCGCGCGACACAAGCCGACTGGGTATGGCGACCGACAGGGCGACCCACCTCATTGCCGAGCGGCACGGAAGCGGCCCAGTCGCGGGAAAGATTCCGGGCGCACGTAATCGCCGCGACGGCCTAAAAAACCCGAACCGCCGCTACTCCACCACAATCCTCGGCGGCGGACGGCCGCCCTCGGCGCGTTCGCGCTGGACGCCCTCCCACACCCGCGCGGCGATGTCGCGGTAGATCGCGGCGTGCTCGCCTTGCGGGTCGGCGACGACGATCGGCTCGCCGGAATCCGAAGTGAGCCTGATCTGAAGATCGAGCGGCACCTCGCCGAGGAAGGGAACGCCGAGGCGCTCCGCTTCATGGCGGGCGCCGCCGTGGGCGAAGATGTCGGTGCGGCCGCCGCAATGGGGGCAGAGGAAATAGCTCATGTTCTCGACGATGCCGAGCACCGGCACGTCGACGCGCTGGAACATGGCGAGGCCCTTGCGGGCGTCGATCAGCGCGAGGTCCTGCGGCGTGGAGACGATGACGGCGCCGGCGAGCGGCACCTGCTGCGCCATGGTGAGCTGGGCGTCGCCGGTGCCCGGCGGCATGTCGACGACCATGACGTCGAGGTTTCCCCACTCGACCTCGCGCATCATCTGGTTCAGCGCCGAGACGACCATCGGCCCACGCCAGATCATCGGCGTTTCCTCCTCGACGAGGAAGCCGATCGACATCGCCTTGACGCCGTAGGCATCGACCGGGCGCAGCGTCCGTCCCCGGATGATTTCAGGCTTCTTGTCCCGGAGGTTGAAAAGGCGGGGCAAGGAGGGCCCGTAGATGTCGGCGTCGAGGATGCCGACCACGAGGCCGTTGGCCTTCAAGGCCAGCGCCAGATTGACCGCGGTCGTCGACTTGCCGACCCCGCCCTTGCCGCTGGCGACGGCGATGATGGCGTCGACGCCCGGGATTCCCGCCCTCCCCGGCTGCTGGCCGCCGGGCCTGCCTGGAGGCGTTTGAGGCGCGGAGGGCCGTCCCGGTGGTCGCGGGCCAGGCCTTTGCCTGGCGCTCGCGGGGCTTCTCGGCGGTGGTCCCCCGCCCTTCTTCTCCGCCGTCAGCACCACCATCGCCCCCTCGACGCCGGGCACCCCACGCACCGCGTTCTCGGCGGCAGCGCGAAGCGGCTCCAGCGACTCCGCGCGCTCCGCCGGCACGGTGATCGAAAACATCACCTTGCCGCCGGATATGAAAATGTCGGAGACGAGGCCGAGCGAAACGATGTCGCCTGTGCCATCCGGTCCGGCGACGGCACGAAGGCGTTCGAGGACTTGATCCTTGGTGATCTCGGGCATGATCGGCTTTCTGAGGATGAGACTTCGGCGCCCGCGAACATAGCGGGGCCGCCTCGGCGGTCAAATCGCGGGGCGGAAAACAATCCCGTCCGTCCGGGGTTTGCTCGGAGGAACGGCGACCTATCTCCGTCGCTGCAGCAAAGGAGCCGACCTTGACCTCACTGACGTCGACAAGTGCCCGCCGGGATCATTCCGACCGGGGAATGCCGATCCAGATCTTCGCACTCGCCCTGTTGCTGGCCGCCTGCTACGGGGCGGCCTTCCTCGGACAGCTCGCGACGACGCCCAACATACCGACCTGGTATGCGGGCCTCGCGAAACCCGCCTTCAATCCGCCGAACGCCGTGTTCCCGGTGGCATGGGGCATCCTCTACACGGTCATGGCCGTCGCGGCGTGGCTGGTATGGCGGACGCCGCCATCCAGGATGCGGACGATCGGGCTTTCACTCTTCGCGGCGCAGCTCGCTCTGAACGTTGCGTGGTCCTGGGCGTTTTTCGGAGGCCATAGCCCGCTCGGCGGGCTGATCGTGATTGTCCCGCTGCTCGCGGCGATCGCCTGGACGATCATCGCTTTCTGGCGCACGAGCCGTCCGGCGGCGTGGCTGATGGCGCCTTACTTTCTGTGGGTCTGCTTTGCGACTTTGCTCAACGCCTCGATCCTGACGTTGAACTGAGGTGCGCGAGAAAACAAAAGCCGCCGGAGGGCCGGCGGCTCAGAAAGACGCGCCGGTGACGACCGGCGATCATGTCGACCGCTAGGTGGCCACCTGCAGATCGACCGCCTTGGGGCCTTTGCCGCGTTTGTCCGGCTCTGTCTCGAACGAAATCCGCATGCCGTCGGTCAGCGCAGGAATGCCTGATCGCTCGACCGCCGTCACGTGGACGAACACATCGTTGCCGCCATCGTCAGGGGTTATGAAGCCGTAACCCTTCGAGGCGTTGAAGAATTTCACGGTGCCGTTCTGACGCATCAGATAACCTTTTCCAGTTCGTGTCTTACGTCCCGCAGCTTCCTCGACCGCAGGGGTTCGCAGGCCTTTTCAGATGTCGGCGAAAGAAGTGTGCGTCTGTTGTCAGTGGTCTGGCCACCGTCATTCCGGATTTCCCGCCCGCTGCCAGGCTCTGTCTGCGCCTGTTGCGCCTTCTCCAGTCTCCGTCGGGTCCGAACGAATGCCCGCTTTTGGATTTATGAGACAGATATGGCCAGAACGCAACGGTTGAGTGCGACGATGTGAAACGACGGATGGCGATGGAATTCTGTAAATCGCAGGTATTCGCGCAACCGTTTCTGTCTCCGATGTCGCGGGTCATTCCGCCCAGGCGCCCCGAACACGATTGCGTGAACGGCCGATGACATCGCCGTGCCAAGCATTCTCTTTGCGCGAGTCCCGATCCTATTCACGAGAAGCGAGGAGAGACCGTGACCAAGCCGAAAATCACCCAGGAGATGATCGCGCTCTATGACGAGTACACACATCTGACGCTCGATCGCCGTGGCTTCATTGCGAAGCTGACGAAGCTTGCCGGCGGAAGTGCAGCGGCGGCGGCGATCACGCCGATGCTCGCCGCCAATCAGGCGCGTGCCGCAATGGTCGAGCCGGACGACAAGCGCCTGTCGACCGAGACGGTCGCCTTCGAAGGTGGCAACGGCGAGCAGATGTCCGGCTATCTCGCGCGGCCGACCGACGCCACCGGCAAACTCCCGGCCGTTGTGGTCATCCACGAAAATCGCGGACTGAATCCGCACATCGAGGATGTGGCACGGCGCATCGCGCTGGAGGGGTTCCTCACGCTGGCGCCGGACTTCCTGGCGCCGGCGGGCGGGACACCCGCCGACGAGGACAAGGCGCGGGACATGATCCGCGCGCTCGACCAGGCAAAGACGGTCGCCAACGCTGTGGCGGCGGTGGACTGGCTCGGCGGGAACGACCTGTCGAACGGCAATGTCGGTGCCGTCGGCTTCTGCTGGGGCGGCGGCCTGGTCAACCGGCTTGCGGTGGCAAGCCCGGAGCTGAAGGCGGCCGTTGCCTACTACGGCGCACAGCCGACCGCCGATCAGGTGGCGTCGATCAAGGCTCGCCTTCTCCTTCACTATGCGGGGCTCGATGAGCGCATCAATGCCGGCATCCCCGCCTTTGAAGAAGCGCTGAAGGCAAACGGCGTGGACTACCAGATGTTCGTCTATGACGGCGTCAACCATGCCTTCAACAACGATACCTCCGAGGCCCGCTACGACAAGGAAGCGGCGACACTGGCGTGGTCGCGCACGGTCGCTTTTCTCCGCGAGGCGCTTGCCTGACGGGGAGCCCTGCTCCTTGTGAAACAGATGGCTGCGCCGACGCGGCGCAGCCATATTTTGGCCGCGCTGTGGTCACTCCTTGTCCGTCAAGGGGGACTCATTCCGCCAGCACCCCGTGCGGCGGACCGGCGACGGCAACGCAAGCGTTCCGCGCCGGAAGGACGAGAGGAAGAATTGGATGTCGCGTCGATCTCTTGCGATTGCGGCGGCCCTTGTTGCAGGCCTCGCGGTCCCGACCATAGCGCATGCCGCTTATACGAAGGGGTGGGTCAACGTACGCAGCGGCCCCAGCACCAGATATCGCATCGTCACCACAGCCCCGCCCGGCGCCTGGGTGAGCGTGCGCAAATGCGTTCCGCGCTGGTGCAAGGTGAACTTCCGCGGCATCAACGGCTGGATGTCGGCGGCCTATATCGCGGGTGGCGCGCCGGCCTACCGTCCGCCCCCGCCGTACTACCGTCCGCCGCCACCTCCGCCGCCAATCTACTACCCGCCGTACTATGCGCGGCGCTATCCGTATCCGTATCCATACCGGTATCGGTATCCGTATCCATACCGGTATCGGTATCCGGGTCCGTACTGGCCGCGCAGCAATTTCGGTTTTTATTTCGGCTTCGGTCACTGACCGGAAGTGCGTGTCGAATTGCGAAGCGACCTCGCGCGGGGTTGCTTCGCATCGGCAACACCTGACGGGTTGGGTGAGCCGTTCAGCATGCGAGGCTTTCTCGCCCGAGACGATGCGACGGGGCTCCCATTCGTGACAAGGGAATCCACTTCGGCGTGGAAGTAATGGACTGTCGATCGTCGCCGCCGACCGCGCCTTTCTATTTTCCGCCGTGCGGAGATGTACGTTGGTTTGGCTGCCCGATACGTCATGTCGCCAATCGTCGAAAACGATGGCGATTTAACATGTTACCTGAGGCATTCAAACGGCGCCAAGGCTCCTCGCGAAAAGCACCAACCCCGCCAGCCGCTTAACGGCCGCAAGCAATACGCCGTCCTTTTCGCCCACTTGTTTGGCGACGCTCGCGTATGCAGGGTCGGGCACGAACTGAAGGTATGGCGGCCGTCGACTAGACAGGCGGACTCTACAGTGATGACTGGATTGATGACCGTTTGCTTGGAACGAGAACGGTCGAACGATCGTTGTTACCGACGGTGAACGTCGCCCGCAAATTTCCGGACGTTGATCGTAATGCGTCTACGTCCGGTATGTTTGGAATTAGTGCGAAATTAACCGGCAATCTGAATTACAATGTTTGGCGCGGGTCGATTTCGCGATCCGGCACTAAGAGGAGAATGACCTTGGCGAAGACAGCCACACGCAAACCGGCAGCGAAGAAGGCTCCGGCCAAGAAGCCTGCCGCGAGGAAGACCACCGCTGCGAAGAAGCCGGCGGCCCGCAAGACTACTGCGGCGAAAAAGCCGGCGGCTCGCAAGACCACGACAGCGCGGACGGCCACGGCTCGCAAGACCGCTGTGAAGAAGCCGGCGGCTCGCAAGACCACCGCCGCCAAGAAGCCGGCTGCGAAGAAAGTCGCGGCGAAGACCAAGACTTCGACGGCGCGCAAGACGACCACCGCCCGCAAGGCGCCGGCCAGGAAGGTCCCGGTCAGAAAGACTGCCGCGAAGAAGAAGTGAAGCGGACACGATCCGCTTCCGCTCGTCGTTGCGACCTGCTCCCATGCGGGCGGTCGCACGGCGGACGGAGCTTGCCGTGGAGGGGGCATCAGTCGACGATGCCCCATTCATCCGGAAGGCCCGCTACCTGATCCCCGCTCGCCCTATGACACGGCGCAGTTCCCGAGCGGCTCTCCTCAGAAAAATCCGCAGACATCTCGCGCCGGCGTTCAGAGCGTTGGCGTCGTCATGCCCGCAGCGCGCCTAGAGCATCGACCTCACGTCGGCGGTGAAGGTCGGAAAGGCGTAGATCGCCGCCTTCATCTCGGAGGCGGTAACGGCATGGCGCATGGCAAACGCAAAGAGGTGGATGAGTTCCTCGCTGCCGTGACCGACGATGTGCGCTCCGCGTACCAGATCGGTCTGCCGATCGATCAGCACTTTCGCCCAGGCGGCTGACTCGGCGTACGTCCTGCCCGACAGCCAGTCGCGCATATCGTTGACCTCGATGCGGACCTGCAGCCCCGCCTCGTGAGCCGCCGCTTCGGTCAGTCCGACGGTTGCGAGTGTCGGCACGGTGTAGACGCAGGACGGGACCATCGCGTAGTCGGGCTTCAGCCGCGAACCGCCGGAGATGTTGGTGCCGATGACGCGGCCCTCGTAGGTTGCCAGTGGCGAAAGCTGCTGCTTGCCGGCCAGCGCGTCGCCGCCGGCCCAGACCGCGGGATTGGACTTCGATCGCAGATGATTGTCGGCAACGATGCGTCCGTCTTCGACATCGACCTCCCCTGCTTCGAGGTCGAGCCGATCGAGATCGGCGATGCGGCCGGCTCCGTTGACGACGAGGTCGGCCTCCACGGCCTGCTCCTCTCCACCCGACTTGAACACGACCCGTCGACGCCGGCCGGTCTTCTCGATCCGCTCGATGCTGATCGAGGCGCGGGTGTCGATGCCGACGCGCCGACTTTCGGCGAGCACTCGTTCGACGGCATCGTCGTCGAAATCGGCAAGGAAGCGCGGGGCAACCTCCAAGATCGTCATCTTGGTGCCGGCGCGCCCATAGACATGCGCGAACTCGAAGGCGATGACGCCACCGCCGACGAAGATGACGTCGCGCGGCTGCCTGCGGTTCGACAGCACATTGTCAGACGTCGCCATCAGGTCGGCGCCGGGAAGCGGAAGGTCACGCGGCCGGGACCCGGTCGCGACGACGATGTTGCCTGCCTCGAGAATGTCGTCATCTACTGCGAGCGCCCTCGGTCCAACGAATCGGCCGTAGCCCCTGATCAGGGTGACGCCGCGATCGGCAAGCGACTTTTCGAACCGCGCCGGCAGGTCCTTGATCAGATCCTTCTTGCGCTCGATCAGCGCCGCCCAGTCGAGCTTCGGCCTGCCCACCTTGATCCTGTGGACGCCGGCCTTCTCGATTTCGTCAAGGGCATGAGCCGCCGCCACCAGAACCTTCTTCGGCGTGCAGCCGCGGTTCGAGCACGTGCCGCCAAGGAGCGACGGCTCGAGCAAGGCCACAGACAGGCCCGCCTTGCGTATCGGTTCCGTCGCTGCCATTCCGGTGTTGCCACCGCCGATGATCACCACGTCGAACCGTTTGGTTGCCATTCGGGACCCTCCCTTCTGCCAGGTCCCATCTAGGGCAGATCGGATCACGCGATGAGGAGGCGCGGATCACGAAGCCGTGCCCTTCGTGTTGATCCAAAGTCGATTTTTCCCTTCGGCAATAAGCATGTGGAAAGCACGGGCGGCGATACCCCCGATCGGCGGAGCGTAAGGCCGACGCCAGTGGTATAGTCGGGCCACGAAAGAAACGCCTGAAGCGAGGAGAGTTGCCGTGCTGCCGTTGCTCCGCCCGATCGCGTTCCTCCTGACCCTTGGCGTCTCGACCGGCGCCTTCGCCGCCGACCTGACGATCACCGCCAAGTTCCAGTGCAACCTCGGCAAGACCATCGAGGCGGTGTTTTCCGGCAGCGAGGTTCACCTGACGCTGAGCGACGGCCGGACGATGATCCTGCCGCAGGTCATGTCAGGTTCGGGCGCCCGCTACGCCAACGCGGATGAGAGCTTCGTCTTCTGGAACAAGGGCAACACCGCTTTCATCACCGAGGGCGCCGACGAGACGCAGAC
>CAVQBS010000057.1:0-88636 GCA_963710805.1 uncultured Alphaproteobacteria bacterium
GCTGTTAGACCGTCTTGTCCGGATAGCGGCAGAGGTCGCGGATCAGGCAATCGGGGCAGTCGGGCTTCCGCGCCTTGCACACGTAACGCCCGTGCAGGATCAGCCAGTGGTGGGCATGGAGCCTGTACCGCTCGGGGACGACGCGTCCGAGCGCCGTCTCGACCTCTTCCGGCGTCCGTCCGGGGGCCAGTCCGGTCCGGTTCGACACGCGAAAAATGTGCGTATCGACGGCGATGGTCGGCTCGCCGAAGGCGATGTTGAGGACGACATTGGCGGTTTTCCGCCCCACCCCGGGGAGGCTCTGCAGGGCCTCGCGGGAGTGCGGCACCTTGCCGTCGTACTTCGCAACCAGTTGTTTCGACAGGGCAATCACATTCCGCGCCTTGGTGCGATAGAGGCCGATGGTGCGGATCAGCTCGGTCACCCGCTCCTCGCCGAGCCTCGCCATCTTCTCCGGCGTGTCGGCCGCCTTGAAGAGCGCCGGCGTCGCCTTGTTCACCCCGGCGTCCGTCGCCTGCGCCGACAGGACCACGGCGACCAGCAGCGTGAACGGGCTGGTGTAGTGGAGCTCGCCCTTCGGCTCGGGCAGAGTCTTTGCGAAGCGGGCGAACATCGCCTCGATATCGGCCTTGGGCATTTTTCGCGACGACCGGGCGGCTTTCGGGCGGACGGCGGCGCGATTGCGTCCC
This sequence comes from uncultured Alphaproteobacteria bacterium, assembly GCA_963710805.1. Classification (GTDB taxonomy): domain Bacteria; phylum Pseudomonadota; class Alphaproteobacteria; order Rhizobiales; family Kaistiaceae; genus Bauldia. The sequence continues at coordinate 690 of CAVQBS010000057.1, forward strand.
CGCGTCGTCGGCGCTGCTGGTGCCTTGCTCATCTCGCCGTCCCGCTCCCCCCGCGTCCGCCGGCCGAAGTCCGCGACGCCATGCGCCGCTATGAATCGGTCGAGGCTGATCTATACTCAGACCCGATGACCGCCGGCAACGCCACCGCCATGACCGAAGACCAGCCCATCTTTTCGGCGCTGCTGACGCCGCACCGCTCGCTCAGTCCGACCGGCTTCATGCTGGTGATGCTGGCGCTGGTTTCGTGCTCGTTCACCGCCGGGCTTGCCTTCTGGATGATGGGCGCGTGGCCGATCGTCGGCTTCTTCGGCCTCGATATCTTCCTGGTCCAGCTCGCCTTCCGCCTCAACTACCGGGCTGCCCGCGCCACCGAGGAGGTCGAGCTCTACCGCGACAAGCTGACGGTGCGCCGAACCGCCCCCAACGGCCGGTCGTCCGAGTTCAGCCTCAATCCCTACTGGGCCCGCCTCGAGGTCGAGCGCCACCCGGAAATCGGCGTCACCCGCGTGCGCCTCGCCTCGCACGGCAAGCGGTTCACCATCGCCGGGTTCCTCGGGCCGCATGAGCGCGAATCGTTTGCCCATGCGTTTTCGGCCGCCCTTGCCGAGGCCCGGTCGGCACCGGCGCCGTAAGAGGGCTCGGGCCTGCAAGAATCGGGTGGCGGCCCCGGTTGTGGGGGCCTAGGTGTGGCAGGACGAGAGCTTCACGCCGAGGTCGATATGTCTCTTTCCATGGTTTCCACAGTGCTCGCCGACGTCCCGCCGACCCCCGTTTCCCGCCTGCAGCCCCGGAGCGACTACGACATCGTGCGCCGCGCCGTCGAGTACATCTCGGAGCACTGGCGCGACCAGCCGTCCCTGGAGCGGATCGCCGAGGTGGTCGGCATGCGGCCACTGTCGCTGCAACGCCTCTTCACCCGCTGGGCCGGTCTGTCGCCGAAGGCCTTCGTCCAGGCGCTGACCCTCGATCACGCGCGGTCGCTGCTCGCCGATTCGGCCTCGGTGCTCGACGCCACCTACGAGGTCGGGCTGTCCGGCCCCGGCCGCCTGCACGATCTCTTCGTCACCCACGAGGCGATGACGCCCGGCGACTACAAGGCGCGCGGCGCCGGCATCCTCATCCGCTGGGCGTTCCACCCCTCGCCCTTCGGCCAGTCGCTGATCATGATCACCGACCGCGGGTTAGCCGGGCTGGCCTTCGCCGATCCCGGCCAGGAGAAGGCGGCGCTCGCCGACATGCAGGCGCGCTGGCCGCAGGCGAACTACGTCGAGGACGCAGTGGCGACGGCGCCCTATGTGCGGCGCATCTTCGATACTGAGACCTGGCGCCCGGACCGGCCGCTACGGATCGTCATGATCGGCTCGGATTTCGAGCTCCGGGTATGGGAAACCCTCCTCAAGCTGCCGCTCGGCAAGGCGACCACCTATTCCGACATCGCCGCCCATCTCGGCAAGCCGAAGGCGGCGCGGGCGGTGGGTGCCGCGATCGGCAAGAACCCGATCTCCTTCGTGGTGCCGTGCCACCGCGTGCTCGGCAAGGGCGGCGATTTCTGCGGCTATCACTGGGGGCTCACCCGCAAGCGCGCCATCCTCGGCTGGGAGGCGGGGGTTATGGGCGAGGAGGGCGCCCGCAACGGCGCCGGCTGACCTCGAAGTCTTCGCGCGTTGGCGGCCTGGGGAAAACCACGCTTTCCCCGTCATTCTGGCCCCCGATCGAGGTCGGGGGCAAACTCCAGCCGGAATCCATCACTGTCGGAAGAATCCACCCAAACGCCGCGCTGCTGGCGCGGTCTGCGGTGGACCCCGGCGTTCGCCGGGGGTGACGGAGAGGGGGCTTGGCCGAGGCAACAAGTGACCCCGAGGGAGCCGGGAGCCAGCCTCACGACGACGGCAGCTACTCCCCCAGCTCCCGCTTCTCCGCGACCGACGTGTCGGCGTTGAGCCGGTAGAGGACCGGCAGGCCGGTCGGCAGCTCCAGCTTCACCACCTCGTCCGGCGTCAGCCCGTCGAGCGCCATGATCAGCGCCCGGAGCGAATTGCCGTGGGCCGAGATCAGCACACCCTCGCCGCGCATGACGTGCGGCTGGATGGTGTGGAGATAGTAGGGCCAGACGCGGGCGCCGGTGTCGCGGAGCGACTCGCCGCCGGGGGGTGCCGTCGCGTATGAGCGCCGCCAGATGTGGACCTGCTCCTCGCCCCACTTGGCGCGGGCGTCGTCCTTGTTGAGGCCGGAAAGATCTCCGTAGTCGCGTTCGTTCAGCGCCTGGTCGCGGCTGATCGGCAGGTCCGTCTGGCCGAGCTCGTCGAGCATCAGGTCGAGGGTGCGCTGGGCGCGGATCAGCGCCGAGGTGAAGCAGACACCGAACTTCAGGCCCTCAGCCTTCAGCCGCTTTCCGGCGGCGTGGGCCTCGGCAACACCCTGCTCCGAAAGGTCGATGTCGCGCCAGCCGGTGAACAGGTTCTTCAAGTTCCATTCGCTCTGTCCGTGGCGGACGAGCACCATCATGCGGTCCATGCGCCGGTCCTATTCCTTCTTGAGCCCCAGAACGTCGGCCATCGAATAGAGGCCGGGCTTCTTCTCGCGGCCCCACAGCGCTGCCTTGACCGCGCCGCGCGCAAAGATCGCCCGGTCGGCCGCCTTGTGGGTCAGTTCGATCACCTCGCCCTCGCCGGCAAGCAGGACGCTGTGCTCGCCGACCACCGAGCCGCCGCGGAGCGTCGCGAAGCCGATGTCGCCGCGCCGTCTTTCGCCGGTGTGGCCGTCGCGCACCTTGACCCAGTGCTCGGCGAGGTCGATGCCGCGGCCCTCGGCCGCCGCCCGACCGAGGAGGAGCGCCGTCCCCGACGGCGCGTCAACCTTGTGGCGGTGATGCATCTCGAGGATCTCGATGTCGAAATCGGCGTCGAGCGCCTTCGCCGCCTCGCGGACCAGGACAGCAAGCAGGTTGACCCCGAGGCTCATGTTGCCGGACTTGATCACCGGCGCATGACGGGCTGCCGCAGCGATCTTCGCGTCGTCGTCGGGCGCGAGGCCGGTGGTGCCGACGACGTGGACGATGCGGGCCTGGGCGGCAAGCTCGGAGAAGGCGACCGTCGCAGCCGGTACCGTGAAATCGAGAACGCCGTCGGCCTTGGCGAAGACCGGCAGCGGATCGTTGGTGATCGCAATCCCGTTCGGCTCGACACCGGCTAGTTCGCCCGAGTCGCGGCCGATCTCGGGTGCGCCTTCCCGCTCGATGGCGCCGGTCACCACGGCGCCCGGCGTCTCGGTGACGACGCGGATCAGCGTCCGCCCCATGCGTCCGGCCGCGCCGACCACGACGAGCTTCATGTCATCCATCTGCGGAAGTCCCTTCAGATCCCGGCCCGCATATAGCCGGATGCGAACAAGGGATCAAACACGGCCCCTCGTGCGCCTGACGGATCGCGCGAGCCGAGAGCCTGCTCGATCCTTTCCGACGCGCCGCGCACGGCTTCAGCATAACGGTCGCGGCTTTCGACCACCTTGTGCTCGGGCAGGACGATGGAGATCGTCGCCACGCATTCCCCGGCCCGGTGTTCAAGCACGCGGTGCTAGTGCTTCTGCTCGAGCACCTCTTGAAGAAGCGAAGCCGTTCACCGTCCCCGGAAGGCGGTCCCGGCGGCGTATCAGTTGGCCGCGAACATCCCGATCCGGGCCTTCATGCTGTCGAGCGCTTCGTTCCAGGTGCTGTTGACGCGCAAGGCCTCACTGCCGGCCGCGATCGCCGCGTCGACCTGCTCGGTCGGGATCGACAGCCGGGTCTTGGTGTCGTTGAATTTCGCGTGGGTCTCGGGGTCGAGGCTGTAGGGGCTCACTTCGGTGATGTAGAATTTGAGATTGTGGCAGTCCCACCGGTCCAGGGAGCCGCGCAGCTTCAGCACCTCGCTGGCGCTGAGGCCGCAGCGGTAGGCGATCAGCTCTTCCTCCCAATCCTTCATGACAGCGCGGAAGGAATTGTAACCTTCGCGAACCGATGTCTCCAGTGCGAGGCTTGACGTGGCAATCATCAGTGGCACCAGAGTCGGTCCCTCGACCGTCTTCGCCCAGTCCCCTGCCGGGCGCAAGCCGGCGTCGGCGACCAGGTAGATGACCCGCTCGAGCCGCACGGCGGTCTCCGGGGTGAGCGGCGCGTATGGAGTCTTCGCCGCTGCGCGGGCGATGGTAAGGCCGGACACGCCGAAGTCGTCGGTCATTCCCCCGTCGACGAGCTTGACGTATTTCACCCTTTCGGGGTCGCGATAGGAATCGAGGGCGGCGATGTGGTCCCTCAGCGCGACGGATGCCTGAGGATCGTTCCGGCTGTCCGTCACCCAGGAAGGCTCGGTGTAGTCGCAGCCGGTATAGGATTGGATGACAATCGGCGAAAACACGACCGGAGCCGCCGCCGATGCGGCGACCGCCTCGGCCACCGGCAATTTGCCGAGATCGGTACACAGCGCGGCAAGGGTATGTTTGTTGAAGACGAAGGGGACGCGATTGTAGAGATCCGACGCGGTGATCCAGACGATCGGCCGGCCGGGCTCCCACATGTCAGCGAATTTGGCGCCATCGAAGAGGTTGCGATCGAGCCAGGCGTCGAAGGTCTCCCGGTTGTTCACCCCGCCTCGCAGCGCCCTGACGATACTGACCGGCCCGGGACGGGTGCGCATCGCTTCCTCCGGGTCGCGGAGCAGGTATTTCTCCCGAAAGTCGTGGTAGTTGTGCCGGCCCCTGATGCCGACATAGGCCGCTGTGATGGCGCCGCCGGAAACGCCGGAGATGAACCGGACGAGATCAAGCATCGAGCGCCCCGGCTCACCCGGGACGGGCGTTCGCTCGAGCTGTCGAAGCACTCCATAGGAGAACGCCGCCGACCGGGCCCCGCCGCCGGAGAATCCGAGGCCGACGATGGTCGTCTCGTTATTTCCCTCGTCGGGGAGCGCGGAAAGACCCTCGTGCGGAACCTGGATGAACTGGTTGATCGGCTGGTTGGCAACCGAGGCGCAACCCGCGAGAAGCGTCGCCACAACAAGAAAGAGCCATCGGGACGTCTTCTGACGCATGCCCGATACTCGGCGAACGCCCGGGTGATGTCCAGCGAGCCGGTCCCGCGGCGTCAATAGAACGTCCTCTGAAATGAAGGATTTATGCCGGCCGCGAATCGACTGGTGGCTCGAGGAGAAGACCGTGTCGACATAGCCTCACCCCACCGCCGCCATCCGCGCCCGGGCGTCGGCGTCGAGGCGGCGGAGCAGGGCGTGGACGTCTCGCTTGGCGGCGTGGAAGCGGGCGATGTCCGGCGGCGTCGGCGCCGTCGCCGCGGCGTCGCGCGACATCGCCTGCATGGCGTCGGCGAGCGTCGGGAAGGCGCCGGCCGCCACGGCGGCGAGCATCGCCGAGCCGAGAAGCACCGGCTCCTCCGTCTCCGGCAGGACGACGCTGACGCCGGTGGCATCGGCCAGGAGCTGCCGCACCAGCGCGCTGCGGCCGGCGCCGCCCGACACCACGATCGTCTCGCAGGGGATGCCCTCACTCCTCAGCGAATCGATCACCTCGCCGAAGCCGCAGGAGACGCCGCAGAGCCCGGCGACATACTGGCGCTCGAGGTCGGCGACCGTCTCGTCGAGCGACAGCCCGGCGATCACCGCCCGCACATGCGGGTTGGCATAGGGCGAGCGGTTGCCGAGAAAGTCGGGCAGCACATGGAGGTCGCGGGCGATGAGCGCCGCCGCCGACAGGCTCGCCACCTGGCCGGCGATCCGGGTCTCCAGCCAGTCATGGATGCCGACGCCGTCCCGCTCGGCCTCAGCCGCAGCCTCCGGATAGGCGGCGTGGGAGCGGATCAGGTGGTCGATTGCGGCGCCCGCCGTCGACTGGCCGCCCTCGATCAGCCACTGCTCGGGCAGCATCGCCGACCAGTACGGGCCCCAGACGCCGGGGACGAAGCGCGGGTCGGCGGTGGTCGCCATGATGCAGGCCGACGTCCCCATGATGTAGCCGAGGCGGCTCAGCGGGTCGGCGCGCGACCCGTCGAGCGTGGCGCCGCCGAGCGTGCCGAGACCGCCCGCATGGGCGTCGATCAGGCCGGAGGCGACCGGCGTGCCGGGCAGGAGCCCGAGATCGGCTGCTGCCTCGCCGCTGAGGCCGGCACCGACCGGCGCGCCGGGCAGGAGCATTTCGTTGCCGATCCGCCCGTGATCGCCTTCCGCCAGTTCCGGCATGCCGACGCTCGCCAGGAAGTCGTCGCTCCAGCCCTTGTCGTGAGCGAGGTAGTTCCACTTGCAGGTCACCGTGCACAGCGACCGGGCAAGGCTGCCGGTGGCGCGAAAGGTGAGGAAATCGACAAGGTCGAGGAAATGGCCGGCGCCGGCAAAGGTTTCCGGCAGGTACCGCTTCAGCCACAGAAGCTTCGGCATCTCCATTTCCGGCGACACGCCGCCGCCGACATAGCGCAAAACGTCGTGGCCGGTGTCGTTGATGGCGCGGGTCTCGCCGAGCGCCCGGTGGTCCATCCACACGATGACGTTGCGATGCGCTTCGCCGGAGGGGCTGACGGTGATCGGCCTGGCGGATGCGTCGAGGGCCACCAGCGAGCAGGTGGCGTCGAAGCCGATGCCGGCGACGTCTGCGGCCGCGACCCCGGCCTCGACCATGGCGGCGCGGAGCGCGGCGGCGCAGGCAGCCCAGATGTCGTCGGAGGACTGCTCGACGACGTCGCCGGCCTCCCGCCACATCTCGATCGGGTGCCTGGCCGTGCCGAGCAGCCTGCCATCCGCCTCGAACAGGCCGGCACGCGCACTGCCCGTGCCGACATCAATGCCGACGAAAGCCCTCCCCATACGCTCCCTGCCGCATGCCAGTCGCGCCGCTCACCAGCAGGTGTAACCACCATCGACGACGACGACGCTGCCGGTCATCAGACTGGCAGCATTGCCGGCAAGGAACAAGACAACAGAGGCGATCTCCTCGACCTCGCCCATGCGGCCCATCGGCGTGCCGCCGATCCAGTGGGTGTACATCTCGGGATTGTCCTTCACGAAGGCGTTGAGGGGGGTGTTGATGTAGGTCGGCGCCACCGCATTCACCCGCACGCCGCGCGCGCCCCATTCGGCGGCCAGCGACTTGGTGAGGTGGTGCACCGCCGCCTTGGAGGCGTTGTAGAAGGCCTGCTCCTGCGGCTTGTTGACGATGAAGCCGGACATCGAGCCGACATTGACGATCGCGCCGGACTTCGCCTTCAGCATGTGGTTGCCGAAGGCACGGCAGCACCAGAAGGTGCCGTTGAGGTTGACGTCGATGACGTTCAGCCAGTGCTCGTCGGTCACCGTCTCGGCCGGCGTCTCGCTTCTCGCGATGCCGGCATTGTTGACCAGGATGTCGATCTTGCCGTGGCGGGCGGCCACATCGTCGGCCACTTCGTTGACGCGGGCCGAATTGGTGACGTCCATGATGGCGATCTCCGGGTCGTAGCCCTTCGCCCGCATCTGGTCGCGGCCGGTCTCGGCGATCTCCGGGTTGACGTCGGCGATGACGACCTTGGCGCCCGCTTCCGACAGCGCCTCGACGCAGGCAAGCCCGATCGCCTGACCGCCGCCGGTGACCAGCGCGACCTGCCCGTCGAGGCGGAACATCTCCAGATACATTCTTCACACTCCCGTTGTTCGTCGCGCCCGGTCAGCTCATCCAGTTGCCGCCGTCGACATTGAGGGTCTGGGCGACGACGTAGTCGGCATCGTCGGAGGCGAGGAACACCGCCGCGCCGACATGGTCCTCCGGCAGCCCCATCCGCCCGTAGGGCACCGCCTCGCCGACCAGCCGCTTCTTCTCGCCGATCGGCCGGTTCTCGTAGCGGGCGAACAGCGCGTCGACTTCCTCCCACATCGGGGTGTCGACGACGCCGGGGGCGATACCGTTGACGTTGATCCGGTGCCTGATCAGGTCGAGCCCGGCCGACTGGGTAAGGCTGATCACCGCCGCCTTCGAGGCGCAGTAGACCGACACCAGTGCCTCGCCGCGGCGGCCGGCCTGCGAAGCCATGTTGATGATCTTGCCGCCCTTGCCGCGTTCGACCATCGTCCGCGCCACCGTCTGCAGGGTGAAGAACAGGCCCTTGACGTTGATGTCGAACACCCGGTCGAAGCTCGCCCGCGTCACTTCCAGCACAGGCGCCATGTCGAAGATGGCGGCGTTGTTGACGAGGATGTCGATGCCGCCGCTCCTGTCCACCACGGTCGCGACCATGGCATCGATGGATTCCTGCGACGAGACGTTGAGCGCGACCGGGTAGGCGCCCTTGCCGATCTCACCTGCGGTCGCCCGCGCCCCGGGCTCGTCCAGGTCGGCGACCACCACCGTCGCCCCCTCGGCGGCGAAGCGCCCGCCAATGGCAGCGCCGATGCCGCGCGCGCCGCCGGTGACGACGGCGACCTTGCTGTCGAGTCTCATTGCGCGATGGCCTCGCCGTTGTCGTCAAAACGATGGATGCGATCCGGGTTGGGCGTCATCCACACGCTATCGCCGGCCGAAAGCGGATACTCGCCTGTCGCCCGCGCCGTGATGGCCCCGATACCCTCGGCATCGATATGGAACAAGGTGTCGGAACCGAGATGCTCGGCGATGCGGACCGTTCCTGACCAGTCGCCTTGGTCGCGCGCGAGTTCGATGTCCTCCGGGCGGACGCCGATTGTCTTCGCGCCATCATGCCCCTTCGGCGGCGGACTGATCAGGTTCATGCGCGGTGAGCCGATGAAACCGGCGACGAACAGATTGGCCGGATGGTTGTAAAGGTCCAGCGGCGAGCCGACCTGCTCGATGTTTCCCGCGTTGAGGACCACGATCTTGTCGGCCATGGTCATCGCTTCGACCTGGTCGTGGGTGACGTAGACCATCGTCGTCTTCAGCGTCTGATGGAGTTGCGTGATCTCGATCCGCATCTGGCCGCGCAGCGCCGCATCCAGGTTCGACAGCGGCTCGTCGAACAGGAATGCCTTCGGCTCGCGCACGATCGCGCGGCCGATGGCGACCCGCTGGCGCTGGCCGCCGGAGAGCTGGCCCGGCCGACGGTCGAGGTAGCCGGTCAGGTTCAGAGTCGCCGCCGCCTTCTGCACCTTGCTCTTGATTGCTTCCTTCGGCTCGCCCGCCATCTTGAGCGGGAAGGCGATGTTGTTGCGCACGCTCATATGCGGATAAAGCGCGTAGGACTGGAACACCATGGACAGGCCGCGTTTGGCCGGCGGATCCTTGGCCACGTCGACGCCGTCGATTTCGATGGCGCCGCCGCTGACGTCCTCCAGCCCGGCGATGAGTCGCAAAAGGGTGGACTTGCCGCAGCCGGACGGACCGACGAAGACGACGAATTCGCCATCCTCGATCTCGAGATCGACGTGGGGAATGACTTCGACCTCGCCAAACAACTTACGGACATTGCGCAGGACGATACGGCCCATCATGAGACTCCCGTGTCGGATGCAGCGATCATTTCACGGCGCCGAAGGTGAGGCCGCGCACGAGCTGACGCTGCGAGAACCAGCCGAGCAGCAGGATCGGTGCGATCGCCATCGTCGAGGCAGCCGAGAGTTTCGCCCAGAACAGCCCTTCCGGGCTTGAATAGGACGCGATGAAGGCGGTGAGCGGCGCTGCACCGGCGGCGGTCAGGTTCAGCGTCCAGAACGCTTCGTTCCAGGCGAGGATGATGTTGAGGAGCATCGTCGAGGCAATGCCCGGAACGGCCATCGGCAGGAGCACATAGACAATCTCCTTCCACAGGACGGCGCCGTCCATGCGGGACGCTTCGAGGATGTCGACCGGGATCTCCTTGAAGTAGGTGTAGAGCATCCACACGACGATCGGCAGGTCGATCAGCGTCAGGATGATGGTGAGGCCGCCGAGGGTGTCGAGCAGGTACAGATTCTTGAAGATCAGGTAGATCGGCACCAGCACGCCGACTGCCGGCATCATCTTGGTGGAGAGCATCCACATCAGGATGTCCTTGGTGCGTCGGGTCGGCGAGAACGCCATCGACCAGGCGGCCGGCACGGCGATGATCAACGCCAGGAGAGTGGAACCGCCGGCGATGACCACCGAGTTGAAGAAGTGCTTGAAGTAGTCGGAGCGCGACTGGACCTCGGCGAAGTTCTCCAGCGTCCAGTGCGGCGGCAAGAAGGCCGGCGGAAAGAGGATGGCATCGCCCTCGGTCTTGAACGAGGTGAGGACCGTCCACAGGATCGGGAAGAAGATGATCAGCGCCACGATCCAGACGAGGACCGTGTACGTCCATCTCTTTCGTGCCGTGACAGCGCGGGCCATTGTCTTTCCCCCTCAGGCCTCGAGGTTCTTGCCGACGATGCGGACCAGGAATATGGCGACGATGTTGGCGAGGATCACCGCTATCACGCCGCCCGCCGACGCCCCGCCCACGTCGTAGTCGAGCAGCGCCTGGTGGTAGACGAGATAGGTGATGTTGGTGGAGGCGTAGCCCGGACCGCCGCTGGTGGTGACCAGGATCTCGGCGAACACCGCGAGCAGGAAGATCGTCTCGATGAGGATCACTACGGTGATGGCGCGCGCCAGGTGCGGCAGCACGATGTAGAAGAAGAGATTGATGGAGTTGGCGCCGTCCATCCCGGCCGCTTCCTTCTGCTCCTCGTCCAGCGACTGCAGCGCCGTCAACAGGATCAGCGTCGCAAAGGGCAGCCACTCCCACGACACGATGATGATGATCGAGAACAGCGGGTAATCCTGGAGCCAAGGGATCGGAGCGATGCCGAAGCGCGTCGTGATCCAGGCGAAGATCCCGTAGTTCGGGTCCAGCATCATGTTCTTCCACACCAGCGCGGCAACCGTCGGCATGACGAAGAACGGCGAAATCACCAGGATACGGACGATCCCCCTGCCGAAGATCGGCAGATCGAGCAGGAGCCCAAGGAGAATTCCTCCGACCACGGTGATCGCCAGCACCGAGACGACGAGTATGAGGGTATTGCCGAAGGCCTCGAAGAACGATGGGTCGGTGAGAAAATAGTAGTAGTTCGACCAGCCGGCGAAGCCGCTGTTGAGTGGATTGAGCAGGTTGTAGGTCTGGAAAGAGTACCAGATGGTGAGGCCCAGCGGCACGGCCATCCAGATGAAGAGGATGATCACCGACGGCGTCAGCATTGCGCGCGACAGGCTGCGCGTATTGGCGGTCGCCATGTTTCCCCCTCCCCTTTTGCGGCGCTCTTTCAGGCGGCCTTTATGATGACCGGTCGCCGCTCCGGGTATTCCCGGTTACGCGGCGGATGGCGTGTTCAGTTCGCTGAGTTCTCGCGGCGATCCCGAAGGCTGCCCGGGATGAACGATTCCCGGGCAGCCTTTCAGTCTCGGGAGGGGCCTACTTGATGTAGCCGGCCTTGGTCATGGTGCGGGTCGCAACGTCCTGGGCCTGCTTCAAGCGCGTCGTCGACGCTGGTCTGCCCGGCGAGCGCCGCCGAGAAGATCTGGCCGACCGTGTCGCCGAGACCCTGGAACTCGGGGATGGCGACGAACTGCACGCCGGTATAGGGCACGGGCTTGACCGTCGGATGCTGCGGGTCGGCAGCCTCGATCGACTGCAGCGTCATCGCGGCGAACGGCGCGGCGCTCGTGTAATCCGGGTTGTTGTAGAGGGAGGTGCGGGTACCCGGAGGCACGTTCGCCCAGCCTTCCTTGCTCGCCACGAGCTCCACATAGTGCTTGCTGGTCGCCCAGGCGATGAACTTCTCGGCGGCATCGACCTTCTTCGAGCCGGCGGGAACGGCGAGCGACCACGCCCACAGCCAGTTGGCGCGCTTGCCGAGACCCTTGTCCGGAGCCAGGGCGAAGCCGACCTTGTCGGCAACCGTCGAGTCCTGCGGATTGGTGACGAACGAGCCGGCGACCGTGGCGTCGATCCACATGCCGCACTTGCCCTGCTGGAACAGGGTCAGGTTCTCGTTGAAACCGTTCGACGAGGCGCCCGCCGGCCCGTCGGCCTTCATCAGGTCGACATAGAACTGGATGGCGTCATTCCACTCGGGGCTGTCGAACTGCGGCTGCCACTTCTCGTCGAACCAGCGCGCGCCGAAGGAGTTGGCCAGCGTCGTCAGGAAGGCCATGTTCTCGCCCCAGCCGGCCTTGCCGCGCAGGCAGATGCCGTAGATGCCGTTGGCGCGGTCGTTCATCTTGTCGGCCGCTTCCTTGATCTGGTCCCAGGTCGGCTTGTCGGGCATGGTCAGCCCGGCCTTCTCGAACAGGTCCTTGCGGTACATCGTGAACGAGCTCTCGCCGTAGAACGGCAGCGGCATAGAGCTTGCCGTCGAAGCTCAGACCGGCGCGGATCGGCGGCAGCAGATCGTTGACGTCGTAGTCGGCGACCAAGGTTGTCGAGCGGCACGAGCCAGCCCTGCTTGGCCCAGATCGGCACTTCGTAGGTGCCGATGGTCAGGATGTCGAACTGGCCGCCCTTGGTGGCGATGTCGGTCGTCACCTGCTGGCGGAGCACGTTCTCCTCGAGCGTCACCCAGTTGAGCGTGATGTCCGGGTTCATCTTGGCGAAATCGTCCGTCAGCTTCTGCATCCGGATCATGTCGCCGTTGTTCACGGTGGCGATGGTGAGCTGAGTTTGTGCCAGCGCCGGAGCGGCGGCCAGCAGCGAAGCAGCGCCCAGAAGGGCGACGGTCAGTCTGGTCATAAGATTTCCTCCCGATCTGCGAGCATTTACTCGGACAGAGAACATATGCTCACACCATCGCCCAGGCATGTCAAGAGACAAAACAGCGAGACGGTGCGTCTCGACCCGTCCTGAACGGCGTCCGATGATGTTTCGAATCGCCGTCCACCGGCGTCCGGCATGCGTCCGATAGGCGTCCGCGAGCCGGCGGCGTGCAGGAGACGACTCAGCCGAGGTCGAGCAACGAGCGCGCGGTGGTCTCGTTGGTGATCAGGCCGTTGACCAGCCGTCCGGTCAGCGCGGCGCGAAGCGGCAGGACCTTGCCGGTGCCTTGCGCCGCGGCGACCGCCAGCCGTTCGGCGGGGACGTCGAGCGGCACGCTGGTCAGCCGCTCGTTGATGCCGCCGGCGATGATCCGGCCGGCGGCATCGAAGCTCCAGCCGACGATCTCGCCGACGGCGCCGAGCCGGTGCATCTCGTCGAGCTCGGCGGCGGAGATGAAGCCGTCCATGCGAAGCTGGGCGTTGTCGTCCATGCGGCCGACGCCGACCAGCGTCACGTCGGCAGCGCCGGCAAGATCGCGCAGACGCTGCACCGGCGCGAGCCGCGTGAGCTGGTCGCGCTCCTCGCTGGACGGCACGACGACCGGCAGCGGCATCGGAAAATGCGGGGCGAGCGTCAGGTCGGACAGGCGGGCGAGCACATCGTAGAAGCTGCCGGCGCCTTCCATCGAGATGTGCCCGACCAGCGAGACCAGCTTGTGCTGCTGGCAGGTCATGCGCTGCACCTGTTCCACCGCCGCCCGCAGCGTGCGCCCCGTACCGACGGCGATCACCACCGGCTCCGGCGAGGCGAGCTTCTGCTCGAGAAACGCGGCCGCCGCCTCGGCAATTCCGAGGACCTCGCTGTCTGATGATTCGTCAGCGGGAACCACGTCGCAATAGTGCAAACGGTATCGTTCCGTAAGCTTGGCGGCCAGTTCCATGCAAGCTGCGACCGGGTGATCGAGGCGGAAGGTGATCAGCCGCTCGGAGAGCGCCAGCGAGACGAGGCGCTGCGCCGTCGGCCGGGAGATGTTCAGCTTCTGGGCGATCTGATCCTGGGTGTTGCCGGCGATGTAGTAGAGCCAGCCGGCGCGCGCTGCATCGTCGAGTCGCGACTTGGCAAGCCGCTGCGGATCTGCCGCCCGCGCCTTCTTCATCGCAGTGGAAACTCCGCCATCGAGGCGAGCACCCGGTCGGCCCCGGCTTCCGTCAGCCGCCGGCCGGACTCTTCCCCGCTGTGGTGGCTGCCGCCGGTGAAGCCCCAAACCGTCATGCCGGCAGCCTTGCCGGCTTCGACGCCGGCGACGGTGTCCTCGATGACCAGCGTTCGCTCCGGGTCGGCCGACATCCGGTCGGCGGCGAGGAGAAAAAGGTCGGGCGCCGGCTTGCCCCGCCTTACCATCGTGCCGTCGAACATGCGGCCATCGAAATAGGGAGCGAGCCCGGTCACCGACAGGGTCAGGGCGATCCGCTCCATGCCGCTCGACGAGGCGAGGCAGTAGGGTCGGTCGAGCCGGTCGAGAACCTCTTCGACGTGCGGCATGGGTCCAAGTTTGGTCCTGAATGCTTCCATGACATCCGCACGATACTCGGCACGGAAGCCGGGCGGCAGCGGCTTTCCCGACGCTTCGACGAAGTAGGCTTCGTGCACCGCGGCGCTGCGGCCGAGGAAGCGGTCGAAGACTTCGCTCAATTCGATATCAAGGCCGTGCCGGCGAAAGATGTCGACCAGACACTGGCAGCTCAGCACCTCGCTGTCGACCAGCACCCCGTCGCAATCGAAGATCACCAACTCGACCTCGCGCATTTTTCCATAAAGATCATAAGTTCAACGGAAGGGCAAATGATCGGCGCTGGACGGCGTAAATGGCTTTCAGACAGGTTTGGTACGCCGTTCGACGAGCAGGATATGGTCGGCGGCCAGGACGACCTCGTCACGCTGATTGAGCACCTCGCACCGCTCGATCACACGGCCCGAACCGGGTCGCTTAGGATCATCGTCCTTTGCCGCGATCGTCACCCGGGTGCGGATCGTATCGCCGATAAAGACCGGACGGATGAAGCGAAGCCTGTCGTAGCCGTAGGAGAAGGCGACCGGGTTGATAAGCGTCGCGGTGAGGCCGACGCCGATGGCGAAGACCATGGTGCCGTGGGCGACGCGCTGACCGAAGGCCGTCGTGCGGGCGAACTCCACGTCCATGTGATGGGGAAAGAAGTCCCCCGTATGCCCGGCGTGAATGACAAAATCCGTTTCGGTGATCGTTCGGCCGCTCGTCACCCGCACGTCACCGGGTTCGTAGTCCTCGAAATAGACGCCCTGTTGCACTCCCCATCCCCCTCACAGATTGCGTACCGGCGGTCGCACGCATCGATGTCGACCCGCTCACCGTGATCGCTGGTGAGCAGTTCATTCATATACAGGAAATCGCCTCGCCGCATCCTCAAGCCAAAATCGCTTTCCGACGGCGCGAATATATGCGTATTTGAGAATGAATTTTCACCAGAGAGGAGTGGCGCGTGGAGACAATCCAGAAAGAGCGCTATCGCGCGCCGGCGCTGGATAAAGGGCTCGACATGCTGGAGCTGCTCGCCGGAGTCGACGGCGGGCTGACACAGGCCGAGATTGCGAAACGCCTCGGTCGCAGCCACAACGAACTCTACCGAATGCTCGACACGCTGGTGCGCCGCGGCTACGTGGCCCGCATCGATGGCGATCGTTTTTCGCTGACCCTCAAGCTCTTCGGCCTGGCGCAACTGCATGTACCGGTTCGCCGCCTTGTCTCCTATGCGACGCCGCTCATGCGCGAGCTTGCCGAGATGTCACACCAGGCAAACCAGCTGGTGGTGTTCGACCGGGGTTCGCTGGTGGTGATCGCCCAACAGGAGGCGCCGAGCTACTGGGGCATCTCGATCCGGGTCGGGTCGCATGTCAGCCTTTTCGACACCGGGTCCGGCCACGTGCTTCTCGCCTTTCGCCCCCGCGAGGAGCGGATGAGGATGATCGCCGAGCATGCGAAGAGCACCGAGAAGCCGGAAATCTCACCGGAGTTCCTGGCGCAGCTCGATACGATTCGGGATCGCGGCTACGAGATGATGCCGAGCGCCCAGACCGCCGGCGTCTTCAACCTGTCGGCGCCGGTGCTCGGCCCGGACGGCAACGCCATTGCCGCGCTTACCGTGCCGTACATCCATCTCGTCAACGATCCCACCGCGCCGGATATCTCAAGAACCGTGAAGCTCATCCAGGCGACCGCCAACAGGCTTTCCCAACTCGCCGGCTCCGACGTCCGCAGTGGCTCGCCGCAAGGTCAGCCCGGCGAAGGCTGAGTTCTCCGACCGTCGGCACCGGCGCGCGCCCGCAACTCAGATCGTCTCCCTCACATGCCGCTCGCGGCCGTAGAGCGACACCAGAAGGATGATGACGAGGCCGAGCGCCGCCTGCACGAGCGACGGCTGAAGGCCGAGACCGATGAGAAGTGTGTTGATCTCGGTGAGGACGACCGCCCCGGCTACCGTGCCAAGGAACGAGCCCCGCCCGCCGACCAGCGCCGTGCCGCCGATGACGACGGCCGCGATCGTCTGGAAGAGGTAAGGCTGGCCGACGTCGCCGTAGGCCGAGCCGGTGAAGCCGAGGAGGAGGACGCCGGCCACCGCGGCAAAGAAGGCGCTGAGTGCAAAGGTGACCATCCACATGCGCAGCGGGTCGATAAGAGCCAGCGCAGCGGCGCGCGGGTTGCTGCCCAGCGCGAACAGACGACGGCCGTAGGGTGTCCGGTTGAGCACCAGAATGATCAACGCCGACAGTACGATGAAGCACGGGATGAGCCAGGGCACCGGGATCGGCCCGACCGAGCCGCCGATCGAGACGAACTTGGTCACTGCGGCCGGCGCCGAGCCCGACGGGAAGCCCTTGGTCCAGACAAGGACGGCGCCCTGGATGATCGTGCCGATGCCGAGCGTGACGATCAGCGGATGGATGCCAAGTCCGGCAGAGATCGCCCCATTGATGGCGCCGATGCCGAGCGCCAGCACGGCGACGATCGCGCAGACAATGACGAAGTTCATGCCGTCGCCGTAGAGCTGGGCGGCGACGACGTTGGCAAAGCCGATAACGAAGGGGATCGAGAGATCGATGCCGCCAATGATGATGGTGAGCGTCTGGCCGACGCAGGCGACCGCCAGCAGGCAAGCGAGCACCAGCATCGCCCGGATCGAGAAGGGCGACGAGTAGCCGTCGATCAGCAGCGTACCGGCGAGATGCAGGAGGAGTGCAATGGCGATGGCGCCGGCGACACGGGCGCCGGTCGTGTTGAACGAAAGCTTCATCGCAGTCTCGCCCGCGCCTCGATGCGGTCCTGGATCGCGGTGAGCGAGATGGCGATGACCAGGGTCGTCCCGTAGGCGATTTGCAGAACGAAGGTCGAGACGTTGAAGAGCGTCAGCGCGCTCTGGATGAGGAAGATGTCAATGGCGCCGATGGCAGCGCCGATCAGCCCGCCGCGCCCGCCGGCAAGGCTGACCCCGCCGAGGGCCACGGCGGAGATCGCGATCAGGGTGTAGGAAGGCGCGATATTGGCGTCGGCGGACCCGATCAGGGCCGTCAGCATCAGCGCCGGCGATACCGGCGAAGAGGCCGGTGATCACGTAGGACAGGAAACGGACGAAGGGTACCGGCACGCCGGCCGTGAAAGCGGCGCGATCGTCGGAGCCGGTCGCCATCAGCTGGTCATAGTCGGGGAACCGCCGGATGCCCCACCAGATCAGGAAGATCGCGGCGATCGGAACGACGGAGAGCGGGCCGTTCAGGGTCTTTAGCCAGTCCGGCACGGTCCCCATCGGCGACGGCAGGATGGTGAGCGTTACTCCGATCAGGATCAGATACGTGCCGAGCGTCGCAACGATCGGCTGGATGCGGACATACGCGGCGAGGAAGCCGTTGACCGCGCCGACCACGATGCCGATCAACAGCGCCGCGGCAATAATCACAAACGGCGAGGAAAGCCCCAGGTCGGTGATCAGGACTTTGACCAGGATGGCGTTGACGAAGCCCATGGTCGGGCCAACCGAGACATCGATGCCGCCGCGCCCGCCGAGGATGGCGGGCGTCGAAGCGAGCGCCGCGCCGATCAGTGGCGCCGCGAGGCCGATCAGGATGCCCCAGTTGCCCGGCGCGAAGCGCACCGGGTTCAGCCAGATGTTGACAATCAGAAGCACGATCAAGAGCGCCGGCGCAAAGCCTGTCCGGCGCCAGATAACGCGGACCAAACCCGGACGCGGGGCCGGCGCGGTGTCGGTGGCGGCGGTCATTGGCTCCTGCCGAACATGGCGGCGATCACCCGTTCGCTGGTGAGCGCCTCGCCGGAAAGAGTGGCGAACAGCTCGTCCTCGCGGAAGACCAGCACCCGGTTGCAGAGTGCGACGATCTCCTCGATCTCCGACGACAGCACCACCAGAGCCACACCCTCCCGCGCCAGGCCGTGGAACACACCGTAGAGCGTGTGGCGCGTCGCAATGTCGACGCCACGGGTCGGATCGTTGAGGAGGAGGAAGTGCGGATCGTGCGCCAGCCAGCGGGCAAGCAGCACCTTCTGCTGGTTGCCGCCGGAGAGCGAAGTGATCGGCGCGCCGGCGTTGGGCGCGACGATCGAAAGCTGCTTGTGGAACTTGCGGTAGCGCGCCATCCGGCGGCGGTTGCTGATCAGGCCGCCGCGCACATCCCGGCCGATGGTGGCGATGGAGAAGTTGTCGAGGATCGACAGAGTCGGGAAGATGCCCGTGGCGCGACGGTCGCGCGGCAGATAGGCGATCCCGTGTCGCACGGCCTGGCGGAAGCCGTCGACGCGGGTGCCGGAGCCATCGCCGCCGACAACGACCTCGCCGGAGCCGGGTGGCACGAGGCCGGCAAGGGTCTCGAGGAAACGCTCCTGGCCATGGCCGTCGAGACCGGAGAGCCCGACGATTTCGCCGGCCTTGACCGTCTCACTGAATGTCGCCTTGCCCGGACCGAGCGAGACTTCCGAAGCGCGAAGCGCGGAACGGGCCTCAGCCATGATGCTGACGTTCCTCGACGATTTCGGGCGCCATCCTGGCGAGAAGCAGTTCCGGTGTGGCGTCGGCGCGGTCGACGGTCTCGACGACCTTGCCGCTGCGGAGGACCGTGATCCGGTCGGACAGCCGCAAGACCTCGTCCATGCGGTGGGAGATGAAGAGCACCAGGCAGCCCTCGCGCGCCAAGGCCTCGATCAGGGCGAAGACCGTCTCGCGGTCGTTGAAGTCGAGCGCCGCCGTCGCCTCGTCGAGGATGAGGATGCGCGGCTTGCGGACAAGCGCACGGGCGAGGACCACGAGCTGCTGGGTGGCAAGCGGTAGCGCGCCGGCGTCGATATCGAGGTCGACCGCGGTGCGCGCGTAGCGCGACAGCGTGTCGGCCGCGGTCTGGCGCCGAGCACCGCGCGGCAGGTTGCGGCGGAAGGGGCCGTCGTAGCCGAGCAGGATGTTGTCGGTGACGCTGCGGTCCGGTGCGATCAGGACCTCCTGATAGACCGTTGCAAAGCCGCGGGCCTGGAAAGCAGCCGGATTGCGGCCTACAAACGGCGCCCCGTCAATCGAGGATCCGGCCCCGGTCCGGCGCGACGACGCCGGACAGGAGCTTGACCAGTGTGCTCTTGCCCGAGCCGTTCTCGCCCATGATCGTATGGACGGTACCCGCCGAAAACGCGATCGACGCATCGTCGAGCGCGATGGTCTCGCCGTAGTGTTTGGAGAGATTGGCAATCTCGAGCATCGCGTCCACGGAACCAAAAAGCGGCCCGTCCGGGCGAACCCGGACGGGCCTTGGTCGCAGCCTGGGAGGTTACTGCGCGTCGCAGGCGCCGGGAACCGACGCGTAGTCGAAGCCAATGGACGCCGGGTTCTTGAAGTAGGCGTTCATCATCTCCACCGGCATCGGATCGGTCGGCGGCACCGGGAAGACCGAAACCGAATCGGGCTTCATGCAGGGCTCGTACCAGGCCTCGAGGTCCTTGCCGTCAACGCGCGGGATCGGGATGAGCAGCACGTTTAGCTTCGGCTTCTGGCCTTCGAGCATGCGCAGACCGACGCGGAACAGGGTCTGGGCCGTCCAGCCGGGCAGCACCGCATTGCCTTCGAACCGGTACTTGTCCGGGTTCTCCTTCCAGTAGCCGAGGGCATCACCGGTGATCGAGCCGGTGATGAGCGGAGCGGGCCGGCCGGCCTCGGCGAACGCCTCGGCGACGACGCGCGACTCGCTGCCGGTGGTCCACACCGCATCGATGGGCGCCGGGTTGGTGGCGAGCGTCTGGAGAACGACCGTCTTGGTGACGTTGGCGGTCCAGTTGCCGTTCACCGACCGGGAGACCTTGAGGCCCGGGTTCTCGGCGAGGATGGCATCGGCGCCTGCGCGTTCCATCGGGACGATCGGTGCGCCGGCAATGCCTTCGACCATCAGGATGCTGCCCTTGCCGTCGAGACCCTCGGCGATATAGCTCATCATGTCGTTGCCCCAACGCCAGAAGTTGGAATCGACATTGATGGCATAGGGGCTGGTGACGTAGGCGGATGCGGTGATGAACGGAATGCCCGCGTCATAGGCCGCCTTGATGGCGTCATTGACGCCGGTCGACGAGCCCGGGATGGCGGTGATGATCGAGCAGCCCGACTCGATGAAGGCGCGGATCTGGTTGATCTGCTGGCTGACGTCGCCGTTGGAATCGGAGATTTCGAACGAGGTGACGTCGCCTTTCTCGATCAGGCCGTCGACCAGTCGGTGCAGCTCGTTGGTGACCGACACGCGCCAGGGATTGCCTTGGTACGATTCGGAGTGGCACCATTTCCACGGCTTGGCGGGCATCTTGAAGTCGTCATAGGCGGACGGCATCAAACCTTGCGCGGCGTTGACGTAGAGCTCCTTGAGCTGGTCCGGCAGAGACCCGGTCAGGTCCTCGTTGGCCGCCATGGCCGGCGCGGCCGCAACGAATGCAACCGCGACCGCGGCGGCGATCGGCACTTTCATGTGTGACATTTCATTTTCCTCCTTTTTGCGATGCTTCGGCGAGGCTCACCGAAAGCTCCCGCGGAACGCTTGATTGAGATCGGCGATCAGACAGTCGTCGGCGTCGCCGTCTCGCAGAGACCGATTGATTCTCTGCGATGCCTCCTCCTGGAATGCAATGTAGCCATCGTGGCGCGGGCGAACCCAGCCCCCCTCCAGCGTGGCGCGGGTGTCCCGGTAGAACGCGCCGCTCGCCCGGTTGACCGCGTCATCCTCCCAGGCGGCCGCGTGGCCGGGCTGGCCGCCCGCTGCAGCATAGGGGCCGCGCTGCACCTCACCGCTGGCAATCCAGTAGGCGAAGTCGAGCGCCGCTTGCTTCTCGTCGCAGAAAGCCGAGACGGCGATGCCGGTGCCACCGAGCGCCGAGCCCACGGGCCCGTTCTTACCGGCTGCAGGGAAATCGGCAAAGGCCAGCCGCTTGTCGCGAAATCCCTCTGCGGCGTAGCTGACATAGCCATAGATCAAGGGAGCGCAGGCGATACCTGAGTCGGCCGACGCCATGCGCTCGTACACCGCGATCGGATCCATGCGAAGGCAGGCCGGTTCGAGGGCGCCGAACAGGCCGCGCATCAGCTCGAAAACGCGACGGCCCGCGGCAGGATCGATGAGGTCGCCGGGCCCGGAGAAAGCGCACGGCGTGCCGAGATTGGCGGCCAGGGTGAAGAAGACCATCAGGGAATGCGGCGGCCGCAACGGGCAGAGCACCAGTCCCTGGGCGGCCAGCGCCAACACCTCGTCCCATGTCGTCAATGGTGCGGCGATCAGATCCGGCCGCCACGCCTGAACCTGGGCGGCGGCATCGATCGGAAACGCCCATTGCCGACCCTCCCAGTCATAGCTCGGATAGGACGGGCCGACGCTTCCGGCGGAGAGCGCGGCGCGCTCCGCTTCCCTCCCTGCAACATCGAGCGGGGCCAGGCAGTGCTCGGCAACGATCTGGCCGACATGCGGGATGATCGATGACGATCAGGTCGAAGGCCTGCGCCAGATGCTTCACCGGAAAGGACTCGAAATCCTGGAGCGACCGCTTGTCCCACGCGATCTCGGTGCCAGTCTTCTCCTTCCACAGCGCCGAACAGGCGACCATCGGATCGTAGCCACGCGGGTGGCTCCAGGTCATGCCCTTGAGGCGTCGATGCCGCTCACAACCCGAACTCTGCACGGATCTGCGGCGCTGTGCTCGCCGACTGCGCGGCGCGGCGCGCGCGGCCCTGTGGCGGACACCATCGATGCGGATCGGCGACCGGGTGGTGAGGATCGAGACGTCGTCCTCGCGCTCGACGGTCTGCAGCATGTCGAGGGCCCGAAAGCCTTCGCTCTCCGAGAGCTCGTGCCAGTTGAGCACCTTGGCACACCAGATGTCAGCCGGCTCGAGGATGGCCAGCCACTCGTCGACGGTCCGGTCGCGATCTTCTCGGCGACGATTGCCTTGATGTCGTCGCGGGCGGTGAACCAGCTCTTTGGTTCGTCGGCGTAAGGGGCGAGCTCCGCCTCGAGGCCGAGCAGGCCGGCAAGCTTAGGGATCGGCGTCATGGCGATGGCGATGAAACCGTCCTTAGCGTGATAGACGCCGTAGGGCGCGGAGAGGTAGGCGTGGGCGCTCCTGAAGTTCGAGCGGGTCGGCAGCCGCCGGCCGTCGTTGAGGAACGTCGTGAGCACCTCGAACTGGAAGTCGACCAGCGCTTCCAGAAGGCTCGTCTCGATGTGGCCGCCCTTGCCGGTGATGCCGCGGCGGACGAGTGCGGCGAGGATGCCCTGCAGCGGCGCGGCGCCGGCAAACATGTCGCCGATGGCGAGGCCGAAGGGCACCGGCCCCTGGCCCTCGTCGCCATTCAGCCACATGACGCCCGAACGCGCCTGGGCCAACAGGTCCTGACCCGGGCGCTTCACCCATGGCCCCTCGTCGCCGTAGCCGGTGATCGATGCGTAGACGAGGCGCGGATTGATCGCACTCGCCGCCTCGTAGTCGAGGCCGAGCCGCTTCGTCACGCCCGGCCGGAAGTTCTGGATGAGCACGTCGGCCTTGGCGATCAGCTTGTGGAGCGCCGCCAGGTCGGCCTCATTCTTGAGGTCGATGGCCAGGCTCTCCTTGCCGCGGTTGATCGCGTGGAAGAGGGTCGAGTCGCCGCCGATCTCGGTGTCGGTGAGATAGAGTCGCCGCGACAGGTCGCCGCCGTCGGGCCGCTCGATCTTGATGACCCGGGCGCCGAGATCGGAGAGCCGGAGCGAGCAGTAGGGCCCCGACAGGAACTGGCTCATGTCGACGACGACGAGCCCGGAAAGGAGCGGTTCGTCAGCCATGGCCACCATCCTGCTTCTCGGTCTTGCCGACGAAATCGGCCGGGTTTCTGTATTTGACCGTCTGCAGATGCTCGCAGTAGAGGACCAGCTCGCCCTCGCCCTTGAAGACCTCGTAGCTGGCGCGGATGAGGCCCAGTTCCTTGTAGTTCGGGCGCTTATCCAGGTTGGTGCGGATCGTGTAGATCGTGTCGCCGATGAAAACCGGCTTGATGAAGCGCAGCTTGTCGTAGCCGTAGGAGAAGGCGTTGACGCAGTTGGTGGCGACAAGGCCGAGGCCGGCGGAAAAGACGAACGCGCCGGCGACCAGCCGCTTGCCGAACATGCCCTCGCGCTCGGCGAACATCTGGTCCTGCACATAGGGGTGGATGTCGAGGACGAGCGTGTTGAACAGATGGCTGTCGCCCTCGGCCATCGTGCGACGGAGCGAGCGGATCTTCTGGCCGACGGGCCAGTCTTCATAGAACCAGTTCTCGGCATTCCATACCGGCAGCGCCGCATGCTCGGCGGCATGTCCTTCGGATGCGTCGACGAAACCCCAACCGTCGGCGCGAACGCAGTCACCCGACAGCCCCCCGGCAATGCTGGCCACGGTTCGGCATGGCGCGGCTCTCCTCCACTTTTTCTTGTGAATGATGCTTTCATATATGGGTTTGACTGGCAAGAGGCCGCCGACCCCGAATGCCTGCCGATCACCCGTGCCGGCAAGGACAGCCAGGGCTGCCTCCGGACGCGGCGGCTACCAGGAGATTATGGATGCCTCGCGAGCGGCTCCGCGGGCACGGAACGCGCACTCTGCCACGCTTGATTGACAATCAGTCGGCGGCCACTCTTACTAATGAAAACTGCATTTAGATATGCCGCTGCTCGGTCGAGGGGGGAAGTCATGGCCGCCAATTGTCTCGTCTTCGTGGGAAGCCTCAATCGTGAGGCGCCCTACTTCCAGGGGGCGCGCGGCGTCGGACTCTCGGTCTACTCGCTCGACGAGGGGACACTCGAAACGAAGGAACTGGCCGAGACGGGGACGATCGACAATCCGACGTTCCTGTCGGTCAGTGACGACGGAAGCCGCGTCTACGCCAACTCCGAGGTTTTCGGTTGGCACGAGGGGGTGGTCAGCGCCTTCCGCTTCGACCGCAAAACCAACACGCTCGACTACATCAACAAGCAGCCGACGCTCGGCAGCATCGCCGCGCACAACTTCATTTCCCGGGATGGGCGAAAATTGCTGCTGGTGAACTACGGGATGGGGGAGGGCGGGCCGGACCAATCCGTCGTTGTCTACGGTATTCGCGATGATGGGGGGCTGACCCCGCCGCTCTCGACCATCGCCCACAGCGGCGCTGGCCCGAACGCCGAGCGACAGGAACGCAGCCATGCCCACAGCGTCAACGAGACGGTCGATGGCGGCATCGTCATTGTCGCCGACCTCGGTATCGATCGCCTGGTGACCTATCGCCTCTCCGAAGCTGGCGAACTCGAGCCGCTTTCGGAGTTCGCGATGCCGCCGGGCGCCGGTCCGCGTCATGTGGCGCTCCATCCGGGCGGCCGCTTCCTGTTCGTGATGAACGAGCTGGATTTCGACCGTCGCTTCGCTGTCGCTCGATCCCGCGTCAGGCGAACTCGCTCTCATCGACACGCTGCCGGCAGTGCCGGCCGAAGCACGCGACCATAACCACTGCGCCGACATCCAGATCTCGCCCGACGGCCGTTTCCTCTACGGTTCGAACCGCGGGCATGACAGCATTCCCATCTTCGCGGTCGATCAGGACAGCGGATCGCTGTCGTTCGTCGACTACGCTCCCTGTGGCGGACCGACCCCCCGCAACCTCGCCCTTACCCCGTCGGGAGCCCATTTGCTCTCCGCCAACCAGAATGGCGACGTCATCACCATCTTCGCGCGCGACGCCGCCACTGGACGCTTGAAGGACACCGGCAAAGCCATCCGGATCGGCACGCCAATGTGCGTTCGTATCGTGTCGCCGCCGTAAACGTCCCCGACGAGAGCCCAGTTGGATCGCGTCCGCGCTCATATCGGCGGAACGGCATCCTCCAGCCGGTAGATGCGCCGGGCGTTGCCGTAGAAGAGCGCCGCTTGCTCGTCCGCCGACAGGCCGGCGGTGATCGTCTTGAAGGAATCGAACACCTCGTCGAACGATGCATGCAGACCGGCGACGGGGAAGTCGCTGGCGAACATCGCGCGTTCGGTGCCGAAGCATTCGATGCAGTGAAGAACGACGGGGCGGAGGCTGTCGAGCGTCCAGTCGTTGTCGTAGGCGACAAGATCGGAGATCTTGATCGCGACGTTCGGACGCTTGCCAAGCTCTGCCAGTCCCCGGCGCCACCGCGCCATGCCTTCAGCGTCGCGCTCGATCGGACTGCCGCAGTGATTGAGGATGAAAGGCTGCTCGGCAAAGGCGTCAGCAAGCCGCGCCGCATCTCCGAGCTGATTGGGGAAGATCATCAGGTCAAAGGAAAGATCGTGTTGCCGCAGGCGGGCGAGGCCGGCGCGCCAGGCAGGATCGTCCATCAGGTCGCCGCGTGCAGCGAAGCGTCTGGCCGGATCGGGTGTCCAGCTCAGGATATCGCGGATGCCGACCACGCGCGGAAACGACGCCTGCGTCTCAAGCAGCGATGCCGCGTCCGCCGAAGCGAGCGGCACATGCGCGACGTAGCGGGCCGCCACCCCGCCCGCCTTGTCGAGGGTTTCGAGCCACCGCGTCTCCCCGACGCAATCGTCCGGAGCCCAGTTCGCCTCGACGTGCACCGTCGCGACGATGTTTTGGGATGCGGCATCGCGCCGGTAGTCCGCCGGCAGGTAGTTGCGCCGGAGCGGATCGAGATCGCCCAGGCCGCCATGGTTGTCAGCCGCCGGCGCCAGCCAGGGGTGACGATCAAGGGCGAGATCCCAGAGGTGATGATGGGCATCGATGATCGGGTCGGAATGGGGCTTTGACACTCAGTCCTCCAACAAGCCGGGCTCCGATCGCGTGCATCCGAGGCCCGGCAAAGAAAATCGCCTTGAAAGGCTGCGAGCCGCCAACTCAGGCGTGACGGCCGGGCGACTCCTTGCCGGCCTTCAGCTTCTCGAGGAGAAGCTCGGCAGCCTTTACGGCGAAGGTCTTGTCGTTGATATCGGTATCCAGCTCGACGACTTCGACGTTGGGGCCGAGGCCGGCCTCAAGGGCACTGAAAAGCGCAGCATCCGCCTCCGGATCGTGGAACGGCTGGCCCTCCGTGTCGATCAGCGACACGCCTTTTTTCGGGATCATCAACACCGTTGGCCCGATGGCGGCGCTGAGCTTCCGGGCGAGAATTCGACCGAGCTCGGCACTCTCCTCCAACGTCGTGCGCATCAGCGTCACCAGCGGGTTGTGCTGATAGAACGTCCGGCCTTCGTATTTCGGCGGCACGGTGTCCGGGGCGCCGAAATTGATCATGTCGAGCGCGCCGACCGACACAACCTGCGGGAGCCCGACTGCGCCGGCAGCCTCAAGCCGGTGTGCCCCGGCGCTCAAGACGCCGCCAGCGAGTTCATCGGCGAGCTCGGTGGTCGTCAAGTCGAGGACGCCGGCAATGAAGCCGCCGCGGATGAGCTCCTCCATGCTGCGGCCGCCAACACCGACGGCATGGAAGACCAGCACCTCGTAGCCGGCCGCCTCGAGCACCTCGCGAGCCATGGTGATGCAGGGCGTGGTCACGCCGAACATGGTGGCGGCGATCAGCGGCCGGTCTTCGAGCCCGGCGGGCGGCCGGGCTTTCACCATCCCGGCAATCGCACCGGCCGCATTGGTGAGGATCCGCGATGACAACCGGTTGATGCCTGCGATGTCGACGATCGACGGCATCATGGTGATGTCCTTAACGCCGACATAGGCGCTGATATCGCCGGAAGCGAGCGTCGAGATCATCAGCTTGGGGACGCCGACGGGCAGAATTTGCATCGCCGCCGTGCCGATCGACGTTCCGCCACCGCCGCCCATCGAGACCACGCCGTGAATCCGCCCCTCGTCGTAGAGCCGCTTGACCACCGCCGCCGCACCCTTGCTCATCGCGGCGACCGCGCGACCGCGATCCTTCTCCGCGACGAGCCTGGCGAGATCGACGCCGGCCGCCGCGGCTACCTCCGCCGCCGAAATGTCCGGCGCGAAGTGCGGCGGGCCGAGGACCCCGGCATCAATCACCAGGGTCGAAACGCCCTCTGCCTCGATCTGCTTCTTGAGAAACGCGAACTCCTCACCCTTGGAATCCAGCGTTCCCAAAACCGCGACGACGTTGTCTGTCATTGGGCCTCCCTCGCATCTGCTGGCCGACCGTTCGTCGAAGATCTATCAGTACCCGACCGGCACGCCCGCCGACAGACTAGACGATGACGTCGATTGGTGCCCGGATTCGCTAGTAGTGGCCGTGGTCGCGCATCAGGCGATCGGTCCGGTTTTGCGCTCCGGCCAGCGCATCGTCGATGGATTTGCGCCGCCGGAGCATGTCGTGCATCTCTTCGCCGACAATCGCGATGATCTCTGAAATCTCGGGTACCGGGGGCCTCGGCCATATCTGGAGGCAGCCTCTGCGTGCCATCGCATCGACTGCCGGAATGATGGGTGACACCGCCCGCACTTCCGGGTCGCTGCTGACGCTGAACCGCGGACTCACGACGCTGCCGTTGGCAATGTAGAGCTTGGCTGCGCCCGGCGAGGTGAGCGCGCGGATCGCCATCCAGGCGGCGGCGACCCGATCGGGCGAGAGATTGGACGGCATGCCCAGAGCATAGCCGCCGACAGGGGCGATCGGTTGCGCCTTCGGGCCGACGGGATGCGGCAGGTAGCCGGTATTGCCGTGCGCCGACGACGAGTGGTCCAATTCGAAAAGCGGCGCAAGAAGCGTGTAGCAATAGGCCATCGCCACGGCGCCGCCGGCATAGGCGACGGCCCGCTCGTACCACGACATGCTGAGAATCGACGGCGGCGAATAGTCGAGCAGCTCCATCACATATTCGGCGGTCTGCCGTGCCGCATCGGACAGAAACATCGGCCGCATGTCTTCGCCGTGGGGGTTCTCGGTGTCGAAGCCGTCGGCAGCGCGCCGCAGATTGATGACCGGCTGGCCGAAGGACGATCCCATGATCATCAGGAACGAGTGGCCGAGCGGCGTTCCGCGCGCGGCGTTCCAGGCAATCCCGTAGCGACCGTTGATCGGCGCGTGCAGCCGCCGCGCCGCGCCGAGCACCGCTTCGGTGGTGGCCGGTTCGGCGATCCCGGCTTCCGAGAACAGGTCGGTTCGATAGACAAGAAGCTCGGGGGTCGTCTGGACAGGCACCCCGTAGTGCACGCCGCGATGGCGCGTGCTGGCAACGGCGGCCGGATGGAAGTCGGAGCGGTCGAAGCCCGTCTCGTTCATCAGGGCGTCGAGCGGCTGCAGCGCGCCGGTGGAAGCCAGTTCGCCGAACCACGGGAGGTCGCAAGCGACGACGTCGTAGCGGGACACCTTGAGCCGGCCGTTCTCGAGGATCTCCTGCCGCAGCCGATCGATGGAAAGTGCGCGGTTCTGGATTCCCGTGCCGAAGATATTCTGGAAATGCTTCTTGAGCGCATGCATCGCCATGAAGGTCGGATCGGCGTGCACCAGAACGCGAAGGTCGCCGGAGAGGTACAGCTTGTTGTCCAGAGCCGCCTGCAGCGGCAGCACACTGCGCTCGCTGTAGGAGGCGCCGAAGAAATAGCCGGACGCCGTCAGCGAGGAATTTCCGGCATCGAAATTGGCGGCGAAAAGCGATCGTGTGCGCCGGGCGAACTCCTGCCACCGGTTGAGCAGCATCGGCGACGGATGGAGCGAAAATGACTTGCCGGTCGGCGTCCGCGGCCGCTTGACGATGAGGTCGCGCGCCTGGCAATCGGCGATGGCGCGGAGCGCGGTGCCATAGGACATGCCCGACGCCGCCGCGAGCGACGAGCTGGTCGTCATCCTGCCATTGAGGTGATTGCGCACAAGACAAGCAAGCAGGCGCACCTCGCGGTTGCCGGTCCGGATGTCGAGGGCTGCTTCCGTCTCATCCTCAAGCTGCTCGATGAAATCAAGAAACTGGACCATCTGCGGACTTGAAATGCCAATTCCCGAGGGGAGGTGCCTGGTCTCATAAGGTCCCTCCGGCGTCCGGCTGCCCGGCCCGCGCCTGGGCCGCATGGTGGCGCGCGCCCCGGTCGTTCCGTCAGGATCGTGTGGCACTGATCAATTGCCGCTTCGCGTTCATGCGGGTTCGACCTCCGCACATCTGAGCGGCGATGTTCGGCCGGATGAGCGAGAATGTCCAATCCGGACAGTTTCGAACGTACCGCTACGTGGCCAATGCCTGTTGCTTTTTGGTGAGCAACGCGACCTTGCGCTCGTCTACCGCGGCCAGCACCGCCTTTCGCCGTTGCCGGGCATCGAAGATCCGCGAGCCCGTCTGGAACATGATGACGATGATCAGGAGGATGCCGAGATAAAGCTGGACCTGGTAGGCCGGCGTGACATTGAAGACCAGCCCGGTGTTGAGGAAGTTCACGGTGAGGGTGCCGATCGCCGCGCCGACCACGCCGCCTTTGCCGCCGAGAATGCTCACACCGCCGATGAAGGCAGCGACGGTGCCGGCAAGCAGCAGGTACTGCAGTCCGAGCGCCTGCGCGGTTCCCGACCGCAATCCGATGATGGCGCCCCCCAGGCCGGCACAGAATCCGGAAATGGAAAAGACGATGATCATCGGCCGTTTGAGGTTGACCCCGGCCGCCAGCGCCTCCTTGCGGGCGCCGCCGACCGCGTAGATTTCCCGCCCGTATTTCGTGTAGGCCATGAAGATCCCAAAGACGATGAACACGGCGATGACGAGCAGGCTGGCCGGAGAGAAATACTCCAGCATCTTGGTCTGGATGAAATCGGGGACGGCGAACTCGGTCAGCATTACCGTCTTTTCCTGCGCCGCGAAAAGGGCGACGCCGCGCAGCAGCATCAGCGTGCCGACGGTGAGGACGATCGCCCGGACGCGCAGATAGGCGACGAAATATCCCTGGATGACGCCGATGGTCGTGGAGATCACCAGCCCGATCGCCAGCGCCGTGAAGGTGCCGAGCTGGTCGTTGAAGCGGACAACGATCACCGCGGTCAGCGCCGCGTTCGAGCCGATGGAGAGATCGATCTCGCCGGCGATGATGCATAGCGTCAGCGCCAGAGCGACGAGGCCGAGCACGGCGAACCGCTCCATGATGGCGAATGTCGTGTCGTTGGTCATGAACAGGTCGTTGGTGGCCGCGAAGTATCCGTAGACCAGGACCGCGAGAAGGATGGCAAAGGCGAGATCCGGATTGTCGACGATCCGGTTCCTGAGCCGATCGGCCAGCGAGAGGTTCCCGTTCATTCTCCTACTCCTGCGCCCTCGAGCCCCTGCGGGCGAGAGAGAAGACGACAATCGAGAAGACGATCATCAGGCCGACGGCGAGCACCCGCGGACCGCTGTTGAAACCGCGCAGCACCATCATGTTGTCGATGACCGAAATGAATATCGCCCCGAGGCTGGTGCGGAGCGTCGAGCCGTAGCCACCCATGATCGAGTTGCCACCGACCATGACGGTGGCGATGACGAGGATTGTCATGTCGCCGCTGGAACCGAATTCGGACGAGAAGTAGTTGGCCTGGGCGCTCGACATCTGCGCGGCGAAGGCCGCTGCAACGAAACCCGCGCAAACGGAGGCGATCGTGCACACCATAATCGCCATCGGCAGGTTCTCATGGCCGGTCGCGCGGGCAGCCGCACGGTTGGCGCCGATGAGGTAGACCTTGCGGCCGAAGTTCGTATAGCGGAGCACGATCTCGGCGACGATAGCGATCAGGATGAAGGCGATCGTGATGTTCGGCAGGCCGAGGAAAGAGCCGGTGCCGAGCCATTCGGCGTCGTTCGGCCGACGGAACGAGACGACGAGGTTGTCACTCCACCACGACGCGATGCCGTAGAAGATGCCGCCCGCTCCCAGCGTGACGACGATCGGGTTGCCGCCAAGTCCGATGAACAGGCCCTGGATCGCGCCGGCGACAATGGCGACGACCATCGTTGCGAGCAGAGACAGTTCAAATCCGTAGCCGTTGGCCATGCCCATGGCGAAGGCGATGATGCAAAGCGCGGCTGTTTCCTTCATCGAAAGCAGGAAGAAGTTGCCGGACAGGGTCACAAAGGTGAGCCCGATCCCCATGATGCCGACCAGCGCGGCATCGCGAATGATCGTCTTCAGGTTGAAGATTGTGAGGAAGTTGTCGGTGGTCAGCGCCCCGTACAGGAAGACGATGACGAACAGGGTCACCAATCCATAGACGAGGGGAGACGCCTGCCGGTCTACCCAGGCAGCGACCTTCGGAGGAACGAGAGAGCGACCGAATTGTGCGAGCATCTCCATGATCAACGTCCTAGAGATTGGTCTCGTTAAACGGGTCAGTGATTTCCTTCAGAATCCCGGCTGTAGTGATGTCGGCGAGGGCGAAGCCGCCAATAGGCATGCCGCGATAGAAGGTGATGACGCGGTCCGGCAGGTAGGTGATCTCCTGCATGTCGGTTGACGCGAACACGATCGCCGCTCCCTCGTCGGCCAGATCGCGCATTTTCTGGTAGATCTCGGCCTTGGCGCCGACATCGACGCCGCGCGTCGGCTCGTTGACCAGGATCACCCGGGGCGTGATCGCCAGCCACTTGCCGAGCGCGACCTTCTGCTGGTTGCCGCCCGACAGCACTCCGGCCTCGGCGTTCAGCCGGGCCACATCGACCGTGAACTTCTCGGCGAGGTCGTAAGCCATCCGCAGCTCCTTGGCTCCGAAATTCCATCCGAAGCGGGAGATGGTTTCGAGGGCCGGCGAGGTGAGGTTCTCGCGAATCGGCCGGCCAAGGAACAGGCCGTCATATTTGCGGTCGTCGGAGCAGTAGCCGAGTTTGCGGTGGATCGCAGCGGCAGGATTGCGTGGCAGGAAGGTTTCGCCGCCGAAGTCGATCAAGCCTGACCGCGTCTTATGCGAGCCGGCCATCGCGGCGAGAATTTCGCCGGTGCCACTGCCGAGCTGGCCGGCAAGGCCGAGGATCTCTCCGGCGTAGACGTCGAAGCTCACCGGCTCGAGCATGCCATCCGGCCACAAATCGCGGACGGACAGGAGAAGCTCGCGCTTCTGCGGTGCCGCACGCTCGGGGAACATGTTCTCAAGCTTGCGGCCGAGCATCAGCTCGACCAGTGAGTTCACGTTCAATTCGGCCGCCTTGCGCGGCCTCTGGCTCTCCCCATCCCGCAGGACCGTGATGCGGTCAGTGATCTTGAAAATCTCGTCGAGGCGGTGGCTGACATAGATGATCGATTTGCCGGCGGCCGCGAGCTTCTTGACCATGTTGAGAATACGGATCGAGTCGGACTCGCCGAGCGCGGCAGTTGGCTCGTCCAGAATGAGGACTTTCGGGTCGTGGGCGATGAGGCGGGCGACTTCGACGAGATGTTGCTCGCCGATCGACAAGCGGTCGACCCGGACGGTCGGATCGATGTCAGTCAACCCGACCTCGTCAAGAAAACGATGCGCTCGCGCCGCCAGCTGCCGCTTGGTCGCAAAAGCGTGGACGTTGTGACCGGCGAGAAATACGTTCTCGGCCACCGACATCGCCGGAATCAGACTGAGTTCCTGCTGGGCGATGGCAATGCCAGCCTGCTCCGCCACGCCGGGGCTATGGAAACGGATCGGTTGGCCTTCGAATTCGTAGCTGCCGCTATAGCCGTCGTCGAACCCGCTGATGATCTTGACCAACGTCGATTTGCCGGCGCCGTTCTCGCCGACCAGTCCCATCACCTCACCGCGGCCGATCTCGAAGTCGACTCCGTCCAGGGCGGCGATGGCGCCGAAGGATCGCGAAATGCCGGTCAGTTTCAGAATGGTGTCCATGGCAACCGATGAAGAGCGGCCGTTGGCATTGGTGAGAAGAGGTCCTCCTCAGCCTATGCCCGGATGTCGGCAAGGAGTTTCCAACGACGGCCGCGGCGGGCCCAAGCTGGGGACCGCCGCGGAGTACCTTATCGCTTGGAGCTCAGTCTCCCCAGGCCCCCGAGCACAGCTCGTCGATGCCGTAGAGCTTGCCGTCGTATCCGCGCATGGCAACCGTCTCCAGGTTGTCCAGCGTGACCATCGGGTTCGGGGTGAAGTTGATGAAGTGCTCCAGCTTGCCGGTCTTGAGGTATTCGGTCACCAGCTTGATGGCGAGCTGGCCTTCGTGGAGCGGCGATTGAAGCGTCGTGCCGTACTCCTTGCCCTCTTCGATGAGCTGCTTATCGCCATTGCACACCGTGCCGACGGCGATCACGTCCTCACCCATCTTGTAGCCGGCCTCTTCAAGAGCCTTGATACCGCCGGTGAGGATCGCGTCGTCCATACCGTAGACGAAATCGATGCCTTGGTCCTTGACCTTGGCGATCAGCTTGGCGGCGCCCTTGTAGCCGTTCGACTGACCGAAGCCTTCGTCGACGTCACCGATGATCTTCAGGTCAGATCCCTTGATCGCGTCCTTGAACGCGTTGATCGACAGGCCGTAGCCGCCATAGGAGTGCGGGTAGGAGAGGACGATGACATTGAAGCTGTCGCCGCCGGCCGCCTTCTTCTTTGCGGCCGCCTCCCGCAGCATGTAGCCGGCGTTCCGCGCGCGCAGCCGGTCATCCGGCCCCGCGTAGCCGAAGATGTACTGCTTGTCCTGATCGTTAGGGAGCTGGTTGATCTTCAGAACCGGGATGCCGGTCTTGTGCAGGGCACGCAGCGATCCGAGCCCAGCCACGGCGTCGGACGGCCACCAGATGAAGACATCCGGCTTCTTGCCAGCCGCCAGAACCTGCTGGACCTGCTGGTCCTGCTCCGCCTGGTTGAACTGGTTTTCATACACCTCGATGTCGTAGCCGTTCTGCTCGGCCGTCGCCTTCAGGCCCTTGATGAACTTGCCGATATACGCCTCACCGGCAGGGCCGTTGAATGAAATGATGAGCGGTTTGTCCTGCGCGGCCGCGTTGGCCAGCATCAGACCTGTTGCAAACGCGGACGCCACCGCAGCCGCGGCAACGCGTGCGAAAATCCCCATGATTGTTCCTCCCTAGGAGCCAGTTCGCTTCCTCAGTGACGTTCGATTTGGTCAAACCGGACGCCGCCGAGGATAGTTTGGCTACCGAGGCCCGTTTCGAAAGCGTCATTCTGTCGAAACTGGATATTTTTCGTCCAACTTCGACTTCTCTCGGGTTCTCCTGTCGAGCCGGGCCGGTAACGTGGGCGAAGCTGGGCCCGGCGCGGTCGCGGAAGACGGCTCAAGCAAGTCGGCGGCGGGCAGGAATACGAAGGGAGGGCCGAAATGGACACCGAACGCCTGAAGGGCAAGAACGTCGTCATCACCGGCGGGGCGCAGGGCATGGGCGCCGCGATCGCCGAGCACTATGCGGCCCAGGGCGCGCGGGTCTGCGTCGACGGATGTCAACATCGACGGCTGCAACGCCGTCGCCGACCGCATCCGCGACAAGGGCGGCGAGGCCATCGCCGCCCGGGTCGACGTCACCAAGCGGCCGGACGTCGCCGCCGCCGTCAAAGCAGCGGTGGACGCCTTCGGCGTCGATCAACGTGATGCTCAACAATGCCGGCATCAACAAGCCGATGATGTTCCTCGACGTGACCGAGGAGAACTGGCACCGCATCATGGACGTCAACGCCCTGGGCGTCCTGATCGGCATGCAGGAAGCCGCCAAGCAGATGATCAAGCAGGGCAAGCAGGACTATCCCTACAAGATCATCAACGTCGGCTCGATCCTTTCGCGCCAGGCCTTCGACGACGTCGTGCCCTACTCCTGCTCGAAGCACGCCGTGCTGGCGATGATCAAGGGCGGCGCCAAGGCGCTGATCGAGCACAACATCACGGTCAACGGCTACGGGCCCGGCGTCGTGCGCACCGAGCTGTGGGAGCAGCTCGACAAGGACCTCGTCGCGATCGGCAAGTTCGAAAAGGAAGGCGAGTCCATGGACACGCTTGCCCAGAACATGATCCTCATGAAGCGCTACTCCTATCCGGAGGACGTGGTCGGCACCGCCAGCTTCCTGGCGAGCCCGGAATCGGACTACATGACCGGCCAACTGCATCATGATCGACGGCGGCATGGTGATCCAGTAGCCGGCGCTTCTTGTCCCGCTCGGTCACGACAAGCGGAGACTGGCGGCGAGTTCGTCCACGGCGCGCCGAATCTCTCGTCAGCCTTTGCAAGCCGCAGCATCAGAGTCTTGCTGCCGGCCTGTGCCCCGGGCAGTGGGGTGACGTGCGGCGGGCGTCCAGCTACATTCCGGCACTTCCCGCCCCTCGTTTCCCCAAGGACATGATCGATGCCTCAAGACACCCCCACCATCGGCTGGATCGGGATCGGACGCATGGGCTCCGCCATGGCCGAGCGGCTGCTGAAGGCCGGCCGCGCGATCAAGGTCTGGAACCGGACGCGGGCCAAGGCGGAGCCGCTGGCCGCACTCGGCGCAACCATCGTCGACAGGCCGTCCGACCTCGCCATCGGTCGACGTGCTCTTCGCCATGGTCAGCACCGGCAGCCGACCTGAACGAGGTGCTGTTCGGCGACGAACGGCGTCGCGCCCCACGGACGGGGCGCCTTTCCGAAGATCGCTGGTCGATTGCTCGTCGATCGGCAGTCGCGGAGAGCGAGGAGATCCGGGCGAAGGTCATGTCGCTCGGCGGCGCGATGATTGCCGCGCCGGTCTCGGGCAACGCCAAGTGCGTGCAAGGCCGGCAAGCTCAGCGCCGTCGCCTCCGGCCCGGAGGCCGCCTTCGCGCGAGGTCAAACCGCTGATCGAGACCTTTGCCGTGCGCGGCGTCTCCTATGTCGGCGAGGGCGAACTCGCGCGCTTCTGCAAGATCGCCCACAACGTCTTCCTCGGCGTGGTGATCCAGAACCTCGCCGAGATCACCGTGCTGGCCGAGAAGGCCGGCGTGCCGCGCCACGCCTTTCTCGAGTTCATCAACAACAGCGTGATGGGCTCGATCTTCACCCGCTACAAGTCGCCGGCGCTGGTCAATCTCGACTGGACCACGACCTTCACGCCGGCGCTGCTGCGCAAGGACCTCGACCTCGGGCTCGGCGGCGGGCACGCGCCTTCGAGGTGCCGATGCCGGTGACCGCCGCGACCCGCGAGGCGCTGCAGGCGCACTTCGGCACGGCGGAGCTGAAGCCGGATCCGGCCGCCTACCGCGCCGCCGACTTCGCCGCGCTGATCGAGACCGTGGCGCTCGGCGCCGGGATCAGGCTGGAGAGCGAGAACCGCAAGGTGGCCTCGGGACTGGAAACGGAGGCCTAGGCCCTTTCCCGCGCCTTGCCGAACCTCTCCCGCAGGTGCGGATACTTCTCGGTGAGCAAGGAGCCGAAATAGTAGGTCGGCGCGAACGCCGGATGGTCCCGCATGCGCTCCAGCCAGGGGGCGACGGTCGACTTGTCGTCCCACATATGGGAAAGGCCGATATCGTCGAGGCGGACAATTACCGGCATGATGGCGATATCGGCGAGGGTCAGGTTCCCGCCCATCATGAAGGACCCGCCACCGGCGACAATGGCGTCGTGCATCCGGCCGATCGCCCGGCGCAACCGGTCGAGGGCGGCATCCATTTCTTCCCGGCTGAAGCCGGTCCGACCCATCTTCAGGAGGAACTCCTTGCGGAGCGGCTTGGATTCGGCAAGCGCCCGGAACGCCTCCTCGCTCATCGCCTGAAAATGCGGGAGGAAGGCGACATTGTAGGAGGGAATGCGCACCGCTGGCGTTGGCACCTCGTCGATGTAGCGCAGCAATGAGCGGAGGTGTGCGAGCTCGACAAGGCCTTCCGGGCGCAAGGGCGCGGGCTCCGGATGCCGCTCGTCCAGATACTCCATGATCACCGCGGAATCGATGATCGCCGCCCCGTCGTCGACCAGAGTCGGGACGACGCCGTTGGGATTGAGCTTCAGGTAATCCGGCTTGAGCTGATCGCCGGAGAACAGGTCAAGCTTCACCTCCTCGAACGGCAGGCCTTTCGCGTTCAGCACGAAACGCACGCGCTGGCTGCACGTTGATTGCGGCGCATTGTAGAGAATGCGTTGAGCCATGGTCGGCAGAGTGTAACGTCACTGCCACAACGCCGTCGAGCGCCAGCGCTCTTGATCAAACGGGGGAATGGACATGGCTGCGCCACGCCTGGACATCGAAATCATCGGAAGCGGGCCGGATCTCGTTCTTCTCCATTCCCTCCTGACCGATCGCACCTCCTACAGGGCACTGGTCGACAGGCTCGCCAGCGAACGCCGGCTGATCCTGGTCAATATGCCGGGCTTCGGAACCTCGCCGCCGGCCGAGCCGCTCGCCGGCTATGCGGACGCGATCACCGGCCTCTTCGCCGACCTCGACCTGCCGGTCGAAACCGACATCCTCGGCAACGGGCTCGGCGGCTTCGTCGGGCTGACCATGGCGGTCCGGCATGAAGGGAGCTTCAACCGGCTGGTGCTGATCGGCAGCGCGATCGCCTTTCCGGAGCAGGGTCGCGCGACGTTTCGGGCGATGGCGGACAAGGCCGAGGACGTCGGCATGGCGCCGCTTGCCGACGCGGCGATGTTACGAATGTTCCCGCAGGACTATATCGACGCCAATCCGGCGGTGATCGCCGACCGCAAGGCTGTGTTCACGGCAATCGACCCGGATGTGTTCGCCGCAGCCTGCCGGGCGCTTGCCACGCTCGACCTCGCGCCCGATCTCGACCGCATCCGCAACCCGGTGCTGGTCGTCGTTGGTGAGCACGACAGCGCCACCGTTTCCTCGCTCGGCCACGATCTCGCAGCGCGGCTGCCGAAAGGCCAGGTGATCGAGCTCGCCGGCGCCGGCCACGCGCCGCACATGCAGGCTCCCGACGTGCTGACAAAGGCGATTGGACCGTTTCTGGGATTGAGAGGCCTCTAGTCCCAATCCAGCATCTTCGGTAAACGGCCGCTCTTCTTGAGCGTGCCGATGATGCCTTCGGGGAAGAACACCAGCACAAGGACGAGCAGGAGGCCAGTCGCGACGATATTGAGCGCCGTGGCGCCAAACTGCGTGACGAAGAATTCGTTGGCAACGATGAAGATCGTCGCGCCGATCACCGGTCCCGAAACCGTCCCGCGGCCACCGAGGATGGTCATCAGCACGAATTTGGCGCCGACCAGGATGGTGAGGAAGATGGCGGGGCTGAGATAGGTAAGGTAGTAGCCCCACAGCGCGCCGGCCATGCCGATGAACAGGCCCGAGAGCGCGAAGGCGAGCGTCTTGTAGAGGCGGGTCGGCACGCCTGCCACCTCGGCCTTGGTCTCGTCCTGCGAGATGGCGCGGAGCCCCAGCCCGAACTTTGAGCGGCGGATGCGGAAAGAGAGGTAGATGGCGCCGACCGCGAGCAGCAGCATCAAATAGTAGAACGGCAGCTTGACCAGATCGACCGGCAGTTCGAGGAGCGGCAGGCTGATACCGTTGGTGCCGCCGACATAGTCCCAGTTGTCGAGCAGGATCTTGGTGAGCAGCACCAGCGCGATCGTCGAGATAATGAAGGTCGGTCCGCGGGCGCGGAGGGTAATCAGCCCGATGAGGAATCCGAACGCCATGGCGATCAGGCCGCAGAGCGGAAAGGCGATGAATGGCGAGACGCCGAAATAGGCGAAGAGGATGGCTCCGGCGTAGCCGCCGATCGCGAAGAAGACGTTGTGGCCGAGCGAGATGTAGCCAGCGTAGCCGCCGATGATGTTCCAGCTCGAGGCGATGGCGATGTTCATGAAGACGAACAGGAGCATGTGCAGCCAGTAGTTCAGGCCACCGAAGGCGAGCTGAAGCAGTGGAAAGGCCAGAGCCGCGACGACGAGCACCGTCATCAGCGTTCGCTTGCCTGTCGTAGACGGGGTTGGCGCCCGAATCGTCGTGTCCGAGGTTGCCATGCCTAAAGCTCCGGTCGCTTGCCGAGCAGGCCCTGCGGCCTGACCAGCAGGATCACGAACAGCGCCAGATAGAAGGTGACCGGCGACCAGGTCGGCCCGAATTCGGCGCTGACGAAGGCGGCGATCACCGACAGGAGGAGCGCCCCGATCAGCGCGCCGAGCAGGCTGCCCATGCCGCCGAGCACCACCAGTGACAAAAGGATCGCGACGAATTCCCAGTGCTTGCTCGGGTAGAAGGAGAACAGGAAGGTCAGCATCGAGCCGGAGGCGCCGGCGAGCGCCATGCCGATGCCGAAGACGAACATCGAAATACGGTCGACATTGACGCCGACCACCTCGGCCGCCGTGCGGTTGTGCATGGTGGCGCGGATGGCATAGCCCGTGCGGGTGTACTGGAGGAAACGCCCACAGGCCTACAAGCAGCGCGATGCTCATCAGCGTCGCGTAGAACTGCCCCTCCGGCAGATAGTACGGTCCGAAGAGAATGGCCTTGGAGGCGTAGCTGGGATTGGTTGAGCGATAGATGTTGGAGAACAGGAAGCCGAGCGTTCCCTCCACCGTCAGTGCCAGGGCAAAGGTGAGGAGCACGAGCACGCCACGCTTGTGCGCGTCGGCAACGGAGGAGCGAACAACAGCCGGTAGACGACGATGCCGACGACGAACATCACCGGCATGGTGATGACGATCGACAGGATCGGATCGAGGTCGAAGAGCTGGAAGGTGAAATAGGCGATGAAGGCGGCGATCATCATGAACGCCGCGTGGGCCAGGTTGACGATGCCCATGACGCCGAAGATCAGCGTCAGGCCCGACGCCATCAGCGCGTAGACGCCGCCGAGGCGTCAGCCCGAGGATCGAGGATCTGGATGTTGTGGGTCATCCGCCGGTCCCCGTCCGCCGGCGCCGCCGTCCGAGATAGAGCTCCTCGATGCGCGGATCGTCGAGCACGGTCTGCGACGGACCCTCGAACACGCATCTTGCCGAGATCGAGGACGCAGCCCCAGTCGGCGAAATTCGAGCCCGATGCGGGCGTTCTGCTCGACGACGATGATGGTGATGCCGGCCTTCTTCAGCGCGTTCATCGAATTCGAAGATCTGGTGGGAGACCATCGGCGCCAGGCCGAGCGAGGGCTCATCGAGCATGATGATCCGCGGCTTCAGCACCAGCGCGCGGCCGAGGAGCAGCATCTGCTGCTGGCCGCCCGACATGGTCTTGGCGAGCTGCGCGCGGCGCTCCCTGAGGATCGGGAACATCTCCATCACCTCGTCGATGCGCCGCTCGACCGCGTGCCGATCGCGCAGGATGTAGCCGCCCATCCGCAGGTTCTCGCGCACCGTCATGTCGGGGAACAGGCTGCGGTCCTGCGGCACGAAGCAGATGCCGCGCCGGAGGATCTGGTCGGTGCGGAGCCCGTCGAGCGGCTTGCCGTCGAAGACGACGCTGCCGCGCCGCGCCTGGCACCAGGCCGCAGATCGCCTTCAGCAGCGTCGACTTGCCGGCGCCGTTCGGGCCGATGATGCAGTAGCTGCGGTCGGGCTCGACGGCGAGCGACAGGCCGGTGAGGATATCCGGGCCGATGCCGTAGCCGGCGACGACGTCGTCGATCTCAAGGAGCGGCATCGGCTAGCCCCCCGAGATAGGCTTCGAGCACGGCATCGTTGGTCTGGATCGCGATCCGGCGGGCCTTCGGCGAGCACCTGGCCGTAGGCCATGACCACCACCGGGTCGCAGACCGTCATGACCAGGTCCATGTTGTGCTCGACGATGAGGAAGGTGATGCCCTGCGCCTGCGAGCTTCTCGCACGCGGTCGATGATCATCTCGAGCAGCGCCGGGTTGATGCCGCCCGCCGGCTCGTCGAGGAGGAACAGCCGCGGATCGGCCATCAGCCCGGCGGCGAGGTCCATCAGCTTCTTCTGGCCGTAGGAGAGCTTGGCGGCTGGCTCGTTGGCGAGATCGGCGATGCCGACGAACTCGAGGAGCTCCATGCCGTGCTCGCGCTCGTGGTCGAGGATGCCCTGCTTGAACAGGCCGGCCAACCCTGTCGCCGGCGACTGGACGACGAGGTTTTCCAGCACCGTCAGATCGCTCAGCTGGCGGCTGATCTGGAAGGTACGGCTGATACCCCGACGCGTGATCTGGTGGGGCTGGAGGCGCTCGATGTTGCGTCCCTCGAAGGCGATGGTGCCGCGCTCCGGCCGGTGCAGACCGTTGATCATGTTGAACATGGTGGTCTTGCCGGCGCCGTTCGGACCGATCAGTGCGGTGATCGTGCCTTCCTCGACCTTGAACGAACACCCGTCGACGGCGGTGATGCCGCCGAAGGATTTCTTCACATCGTGGACTTCGAGCAGGGACACGATGGTCGCCGGGTCGGTCTTTGCTTCGGCGCGAACGGGGTCCGGCGCACCCGCCGGACTCCGCGGTTGGCGTTCTATCCGTCGCCTACCAGTTCGGCTT
Organism: uncultured Alphaproteobacteria bacterium; assembly: GCA_963710805.1. Lineage (GTDB taxonomy): Bacteria > Pseudomonadota > Alphaproteobacteria > Rhizobiales > Kaistiaceae > Bauldia. The sequence continues at coordinate 42,210 of CAVQBS010000057.1, forward strand.
CGGCCATTCGAGCGGCGAGGTGCCGGGGAACTGGCCTATCGGATAGACGAATTTGAGGTCGCCGCCTTGCCACTGGGTGATCAGGAACGGCTTGTCGACCGGCAGGCCTTTGTCGTCCCAGTGGAAGTCGCCGAGAATGGTCCTCACCGGATCGTCGGCGGTGCGGGCGGCGAGCCAGTCACGCAGCACGGTGTTGTCGGTCGACTTGGTCGCGGCGATCGCTTGGGCCATGCCCTGGCAGGTGGCGAAGGGGATGGCGTTGTCCTCGTCAGGATCCTTGCCGTACTTCTTCTTGAAGGCGGCGATGAAGTCCTGATTCGAGAAATCCTTGCCGTTCAGCGTACCGACCCATTGGACCGCCGGATGCCAGGCCGAGTGGATCAGGACGCCTTCGGCGCCATCGCCGAGTTGCTCGGCATATTCAGCCTGGGTGCCCTGCCCCATGATGACGACCTTCGGCTGGTAGTCGACGGTCTGGAAGGCGCGGGTCAGCTGGATCGCCTCGTCGGGTGACGCGGTGAAGCCGATGACCATGTCGGCGCCGCTGTTCTTGACCGTGTTGGCGAGGCCGATCCAGTCGGAGAAGCCCTCCTCCGGCCATTGCTGATTGAGCACGACTTCGATGCCGGCGTCGGCCAGCGCCCCGGGCGACAGATCGATCTCCTTGTCGGTGCCGGCGATCGTCCGCTTCTGGCCGATCAGACCGGCGACGGCGGCATTGGCGTAGAAGTCGTCGGCATAAACGACGGCGGCCTTCTTCGGCATCTGGTCGGGCTTGACCAGATCCTTCATCAGCCCGTCATACGACTTGCCGAGGTACTCGGCGGCGTTCGGCTGGAAGTTGAAAATGTACTTATAGCCGCGCTCGTAGATCTGCAGCGCCACGCCGGACGGCACCGGATAGACCATGTGGTTCTGCTCGGCGATCGAGGTGGTCGGAAAGGTGATGCGGCTCGAGAAGGTGCCGAGCAGGGCGCTCACCTTGTCCTCGTTGATCAGCCGCTCGAACTGCGCCTGGGCCGTCTCGTTGGACGACTGGTTGTCGCTCATGATCAGCTTGGCCGGCTCGCCGAGGAGGCCGCCGGAGGCATTCAGAAGGTCGATGCAGAGCTCGTAGCCTTCCTTGTGCTTCTCGCCGTTGATGGCGAAACCGCCGGTGAGCGGCAATGACGCGCCGAAGGTGACGGTCTCAGCGGCAGCCGGGGCGGTCATCGCCGCCAGCGCTGCGCCGAGTATCAACAGTCGCGTACGTCCTTTCATGGTGTCCTCCCTGACAGAAGAAAGCGGTCTTCTGGTTTGACGTCAAACTTTTCAGAAGATGGTAGACCCGCCTGCGAAACCCATGCGCCCTACCGGACGTACCGGACGCAGGCGGATCGGTTTTCGCGACGGGTAAGTCTTCTGATTGGCATTTCCTCCCCAAAAGCGACCCGCCGATGCGTAGGTCACTTGAGGAAGCATTCCAGATTTGTCGTTTGTTGTCGAATATCGGCGTCAAAAAGTTCGCATAGCGGACAGGGGCGCCTAACGCGCCATCCAGCCGCCATCGACGGTGACCACCGACCCGGTGATGTAGCTGCTCGCGGGCGCAGCCAGAAACAGGACGGCAGTGGACAGTTCCTCCGGGCGTCCGAAACGCCCGAGAGGGATACGGTCGACGAGCTGCCGTGCACGCTCCGGATCGTTGCGGAGCGCTTCCGTGTTGTCGGTTTCCATATAGCCCGGCGCGATAGCGTTGACGGTGATCCCGTGCGGCGCGAGTTCGTTCCCCAGGAGCTTGGTCAGACCGACAATGCCGTGCTTGCTGGCCGTGTAGGACGGAATCCGGATGCCGCCCTGAAAGGAAAGGATCGACGCAATATTGACGATCCGCCCGGCGATCCCGTTGTCGACCATCTGGCGGGCGACGGCGCGGGAAAGGAAGAACACGCTCTTCAGATTGACCTGGATGACGGCGTCCCAGTCGGCTTCGGTGAAGTCGAAGAGCGCGGCACGCCGGATAATGCCGGCGTTGTTGAAAAGAATGTCGATGCGCCCCCGCGATGCAACGGCCTCCTCGACAAGGGCGTCGAAATCGTTCGGCTGTGCCAGGTCGGCCCGGATTTCGGTGAAGGTCCGGCCGGTCGCTGCCACCGCGGCCTCGGTCTCCGGCATCGCGTTCGGTCCGACACCAACGATATCGGCGCCAGCCTCGGCCAGCGTCACGGCGATCAAACGACCGAGCCCGCGCCGGGCTCCTGTCACCATTGCGATCTTGCCGTCGAGATCGAACAGATGATCCGTCGTCATCGGTGGTTCATAGCATCATCGATCGGAGATGAAACATGACGCCCGACGACCTTGGTCGGCGTTGCGCGTTCCAAGGTGACGCCGGCGCGGATGACCGTGCCGACCAGCGAAAGGCACGGCGCCTATCACGCCGATCCGTAGTTCCCTTCGAGATGCAACCGGATCCAGGCGCGCGGGCCAATCGTGACCCGCACCGTGCCGTCCTCGCAGGAGACGTCTTCGATCGCCTCGCCGGCGAGACTGGTCCGCCGGGCGCGGGCCGGCCGAAACAAGGCTGCGCGGAGAATTGCTTCGTAGTCCTCGCCCTCCGGATTGAGCAGCGTCAGCGCCAGGCCGCCGTCGGCCGGCTCCATTGTCGTCAGCGTGAGTGGCCCGAGGTCGACGTCGATCAGCGCGCCCGTCTCCGCCCGCACCGGGCCGTGCCCGGCGTAGACATGGGCCGCCGGCGGCCGTGCCCGGGCGAGCGCCTCGCGGATCGACGCACCGAGGGCGCACGCCGCTCCCGGCATGATCGAGAAGCGGAAGCGCAGGAGGCCGCCCTGATCGGCCTGGAAGTTCGTCATCCAGTAGTTGTTGGTGAGCCAGGCAAGCAGCATGGGATGGTCGCGACTGACCCGCCCATCAGGGTCCTGATGGCGACCGAAGGTGAAGCCCCCGACCTGCCAGAGTGGCGCATCCCGGCAGGCGACGATTACCTCGTGCGCTTCGTCGGCGATGCGGATCCAGCGCTGCGTGGTGATGTAGTGGCGGCTGGCATAGGGAAGCTGCTCGTCGTCGAGGCGGACGACGGCGCCGCCGGTCTCGAAGTCGCACCGCCACGGGTCGCCAAGCGCAGTCGGCATCGGCAGATAGATGGCATGCGGCGCGGCAACGGGAGCCTTGTCCACCAGCGCCATCAGTTCGAGGGCCGGGTCGTCCGGGACCAGCCGGTAGATCACCGTGACCTTGTCGCCGCCGTGAAGGACGAATGTCTGGCGGACCTCGGCGCGGCCGTGTTCGACGACCGCCTTGGTTTCCTCCACACCCTTCGGCGTATGACGAACGGCGGTCCAATCGGTGTCCCATGACTCGTGCCAGTCCGGCGACTCCAGATCGATGGGCCGGAAGATGGCGTCGCGGGTCGGCGGGTCCGGCCTCTCGATGACGGGCACCCCCATCCTGAGGTGGTCGGGGCCGGTCCCCGCATACTCGACGCCGTCGAGCTGCAGCGAGGTGACTCCCCCGGCCTTCGCATCGAATTCGACCGTCAGGCGTCCGTTTGACAGCCTTTCGGTGTCGGCCATCAGCGCTCCGTCGGCGACCCGTATGTCCGCAGCCGGTATCGTCCGGTAGGAAAGGGCGGGAACGTCGATCGGCGCGCTCCAGAAGGCGTGCTCGTCGGGAAGGTCGGAGAACACGACATCCTGGCGCTGGATGCGATGCGCCTCTGGCCCGGTCGGGACGAACGTCTCGATCCCCATGCCGGCGGGCGGTTCTGGTGCACCGGTGAGCGGCGGCAAATAGGGCAGCCGCAACGACTGTCGCACGGGAAAGGGATGGGGATTGTAGACGAGCAGGCGCGGCTCCTCGCCGCCCGCTGCCGCGGCAAGGCGCTCGAGCCCGTCGCGGCGGAGCATGCGGGCAAGGCTCGCGCCTTCCGGTGCGAGCGCCAGCTTGAGCAGTTGCTGTAAGCGGGTCTCCGGCGATTGCGGCCGACTGACCGAGCGGTCGGCGCCCCAGGTGTGCTCGGCATAGAGCGCAAGGGCCCTTCGCGCGGCGGAGAGATTGCGCTCTCGGCGCGGCTCTTCCGCGCCGCCCCATGCATCGAGACCCGAGCGCGTCGTCGAGATGCCGCTGGCCTTCGAGGAGTTGGCTCGGTCTCGTGGGCCGTGCTGCCGGCGCCGAAATTCCACCAGTCGGTCCAGTCGCCGCGCATGAGCGGCAGTCGATCCTCCGGCTCTTCGCGCAGGCGGTCGAAGAAGTCCGAGATGGTGATGCAGCCTGAGCCGGACCTCCGGGCCACTTTCATTCCAGCGTCGGATGAATTCGGGCAGTGCCGGCTGCGGTGACCCGTTGTCGTGGTAGCGGATGTTGGTGATCTGCTGCATCAGGAAAGGATGCGGATAGCCGCGCTCCTCCCAGAGCTTCGTCCATTGCGGGACGCGCCTCCGCGCCTCGTCCATGTCGATCGGGATGCGGAGGTCGCGGTCGGAAGTGACGCCGTAGATGAAGCCGTTGTAGGCGAGCAGCGTCCGCCCGCCGGGCGACTGCCAGCGGAAGGCGCGCGGCCACGGCCGGAGCGCATGACCGAAGTGCTCGTTGATCGCCATGCTGAGGCCGGTGATGCCGTGGTCGAGCAGCGCATCGACCACACCCCAGGGCAGGCCGTTGACATCGGTGTTCATCGCCGAGCGGACCGGGATGCCGAGGTCGCGGAAGAAGCGGACGGGCCTCAGCACGTCGAGGACCATGGCGTGATCCATCAGCGGAGTCATGTGCCAGGCCATGCCGGCGACCTCGAACTGGCCGCGCCCGACCGCTGCGAGAAACCGCTCGCGGTCACGGTCCGGAGCGGTCTGCCACCAGTCGACGGTGGTGCCGGTCACCTCGCAGGTCCAGCGAAACCGACAGTCGTCTGGCCAGTCAGCCGACTCCTCGGCAAGATCGAGCGCCTCATCGATGAAGCGCCTGTGCAGTTCGAACACCACCGGCTGCGGATGCGTGTAGCCAATGTCGGTGTGGGTGTGATGGACGAACAGGATCTCGTTGATCATCGAAGCCTTCCTGGCCGCGGATCGAATGGAAATCAGGATCGGGCGGTCACGAACGAGACGTCGCAGGGCGCGAAGATCTCGTGGCCTTGCGCGTCGCCAAGCACGATGCCGCCGTCAGCCTCGCGGATCGCGGCGACAGGCCCGAACTCCGCTTCGACTGCCGCAAGGCCGAACACATAGGGGATATCGACCGACCCTCCGGGCCTCAGCGTGAGCGCCGTCTTGATGCCGCGCGCGGCGAGCGGGTTGTCGCCGATCGAGGCGGCGTGACCGAGGTGGAAGTAGCCGCACACCTCCTCGAGTCCGATCACGCGCCGGTGGCGGCCGGAGAACGGCGGATAGCTGCGGCCGCCATTGCTCAGCCACAGCGTCGTCTCGGGCAGGACGCGGGGGTCCTTGAGCGCAAACCACACCCAGCCCGCCTCGGCGCAGGTCGCAGCCGTCCACGAGAAGGCGCGCGTGGTGTCGGAGACCAGCATCCAGATATCCTCGTGACCGTCGGCGACCGGATAGGTGGTGAGGTCGATGGTCCCTCCATTCGCGAGCGCCGCTCGGGCGGGATCGTCGACTTCCTGGGGATAGGCGAGGATCGAGCGGCCGGCCGGTGGCGGCTCGACAACGTCCGGCGGCGTCCCTGCCCAGGTCCACGGTCCGAAGCCGAGACGAAGGGTCTTTTCGGCGCGCAACATGGCGTGATGGCCGACTGGCAGGCGCCCGTCCCCGCCCGCGAATGTGTGGCGCTGATAGACGGCCGCTTGGCCCGGTCGAAGCTCGACGTGCTTCGTCAACGTCGCGCCCATGATCTCGCCGTCGAGCACCGCATTGAGCGACGACTCGGCGGACTGCTTGAGGCGCCAGACTCCGTTCGCGGACGCGCCGTGCGTCGGGTTGTCGCCCGGAATGACGTCGCTGGCGCCAAAGGGGGCGCAGAAGAAATCGCCGCGGAGGATGCGCAGGATCGGCGGAATGTCCGGCGGCAGCGGCTCGTCCGACCAAGGCGCCGTATGCATCGGCGCGATCCGGCGTCCGTCGGCAACGACGAACGCCACGTCGGAGAGATGACCACCGGTCTCGGTGACCCCGAGCGATACGCGGTCGGACTGAAGTGCGAATGTCCTCATGGCCAAGGTCCGACGCCGGCGCCCCTAGGCCGGCCCCTGCTGCGCGGCAGCGCGCAGAGCGGCCGGCATGTCGGCACCGGCCGCGGGGTCGGCATAGTTTCGCTCCGGCATGACCGTGTACCAGTCCGGCCGGCCGGGATCGCGGTCATAGGGATAGCTGCCGAGCTCGCGATAGAGCTCGGCATAGTGTGCGACCTTGTCGCGGTCGAGCTCGACGCCAAGGCCCGGACCTTTCGGCACGGCGATCTTGCCGTCCCGGTACTGCAGCTTGCCGCCCTTGATGATGTCGTCGGCGAGATGGTGGTAGTGGGCGTCGGCGGCGAAGCTGAGATTAGGGAGTGCGGCGCCGAGATGGAGCATGGTGGCGAGCTGGACGCCGAGCTCGCCGGAGGAGTGCACGGCGGCGCCGAGCTGGAATGTCTCCAGCACCTGGCCAGCCTTGTAGGCCTGGCGGAGGCCGCCCCAGAATGTGGTGTCGAGGAGGATCACGTCGACCGCCTCGAGGCGGACGCAGGCGGCGAGCTGCTCGAAATTGACGACGACGGTGTTGGTGGCAGTCGGCATGTCGATCGCCTTTCGCACCCGGCGCATGCCCTCGAGCCCCCAGGTCGGGATCCTCGAAATAGTCGTTGTTGAGATCGCCGATGGCCTTCGCAACGCGGATGCTTTCCTCGACACCCCACACGCTGTTGGGGTCGAGGCGGAGCCCGTCTCCCGGGAAAGGCCTCGCCCAGCGCCCGCATAACTGCGATGTCGTGGTCGGGCGGGAAGACGCCGCCCTTCAGCTTGTGCGACTTGAACCCGTAGCGCTCGTACGAGGTCGCGGGTGTGCGCGACGATCTCATCGGGCGTCGTTTCACCGCCGAGACCGGTATCCGGATTGCAGTAGCGGTAGAAGAGGTAGCTGGCAAAGGGCACCTCCTCGCGCACCGCGCCGCCAAGCAGATCGCAGGCGCGGATGCCGAGATACTTGCCGGCGACATCCATGCAAGCGAACTCGATCGCCGCATGGAGCTGCATCCGGTTGTTGTAGAGCGAGGCGACCGGATTCATGATCTTCCAGCGGAGCTGCTCAAGCTGCAGCGGATCGTGGCCGACCAGATAGGGCTTCAGCCCGGCGATCGTCGCTCGGCCGACTGACCGCCACCGCCCATCTCGCCGACGCCAGTGAGCCCTTCGTCGGTGTCGATCTCCACGATCGTGCGGACGAAGCGCCCCCAATGGGCGCCGTTGGAGTGGCGAAGCGGCGCTTCGAGCGGCATCGTGACCGTGGTGGCACGCAGGTCGGTAATCTTCATCGCATGTGCTCCTAGTCTTCCGCCGGCGAGCCGGCGAGCGGCAGCAACAGGCCGCCGTCGACGACCAGCGTCGACCCGGTAACGAAGGAGGCCCTCGGCGAGGCCAGGAAGGCGACAGCCTCGGCTATCTCCCTCGGCTCGGCGATGCGGCCTAGCGGGTGCATCTTGTGGACCACGCGCATCAGCGCCTCCGGATCGTCGTCGAGCGACACCGCCCAGCGCAGCATCGGGGTATCGACGCTGCCCGGCGCCACGGCATTGACCCGGACCCCGTACCCGGCGAAATCGAGCGCCATGCGAGCGGGTGAGGCCGATCAGCCCGTGCTTGCCGGTGGTGTAGGCGGCGACGCCGCGTTGGGTGGCGAAGGACTGCACCGACGCCATGTTGACGATCGCGCCGCGTGACTTCTTCAGATGAGGGATGGCGTGATGGCAGACGAGATAGACGCTCTTCAGGTTGACGTTGATCACCTCGTCCCACTCGGCCTCGGTCGTCGTCTCGACCGTGCCGTAGCGCTGGATGCCGGCATTGTTGGAGACAATGTCGATGCCGCCGAACGCCCCGACCACTTCGGCCACGGCAGCTTCGACCTCGGATCCGATTGAGACGTCGGTCGGGATGGCGCGCGCCTCGCAACCCCGCGCGACAAGGCGGTCGGCGACATCCTTCGCAGCCTTGCTATCCCGGTCGACGACAGCAACCTTCGCCCCACGCTCGGCGAGGATGTCCGCCACCGCCGCTCCGATCCCCATCGCGCCGCCGGTGACAATCGCCACCTTACCCGAGAACTCGCCATCATTCTTTGCCATCGCCATTCTCTCTACCGGCCGAGGCCCAACGTCAGGCCGCGGATGAAATATCGTTGCAAGGCAAGAAACAGGATCAGGGTCGGCGCGCTGCCGATCAGCGTCGCAGCGATCACCGACGGACCGTCCGCCGCGCCGTAGACCCCCATCATGCCAACCAGGGCGACCATGATCGGCCGGACGTCGCTCGACTTCGACAGCACCAGACCGAAGAGCAGATCGTTCCAGATCCAGGTGAACTGGATGAGCACAAGCAGAATGAGTGGCGCCCGGGCAAGCGGAAACATGATCGACCAGAAGGTTCGCCACGAGGAGGCGCCGTCGAGGGCCGCCGCCTCCTGGATCTGCCAGGGGACGGTCAGGAAGAAACCGCGCATGACGAAGGTGCAGAACGGGATGCAGATCGCGATGTAGAACGCGATCATGCCGAACCGCGTGTCGTACATGCCCGGTGTCGAGATAGAGGTTGAACAGCGGGATCAGGTACATCTGGAAGGGAAAGACGGTTCCGCTGTAGATGAGCAGGAACCAGAACAGGCCGCGCGGGATCCTGAGGCGGACGATGCCGTAGGCGGCGAGCGCCGGCATGATCACCGCGCAGACCGAGCCGACGATCCCGTAGATCAGGCTGTTGACGAAGCCCGACGACAGGCCCTTGGCCCACGCCCGGGCAACGTTGCCGAAGAAGGCGAACGTCGTCGGCGGCGTCAGGCCCGTGGTCAGCAGGAATTCCTGCGGCGACTTAACGCGTTCATCGCAAGGATGACGAGCGGCAGCAGCCAGAAGACCGTCAGGGCGATGCCGGCAATGAACGCCAACTCGCGTTTGACCGCCCCGGCTGAGCCTGCTGTCACCACCGTCATAGGTGCGTCTCCTGATTAATCACGGAGCGCATGTAGAAATACGAAAACACCATGGCCGCGATCGAAATGATCACCGCTATCGCCGCGCTGTAGCCCAGCCTGAACAGGATGAAGCCTTCGCGATACATGGTGACGGCCAGCGTCTCGGAGGTTCGGCCGGGTCCGCCCTGCGTCATCACCCAGATCAGATCGAAAACCTTGAAGCCGTTGACCACCGCCAACAGCGTCGCGATGACGATGTAGGGCATCAGCATGGGCAGGACGATCTGGGTGGTCAGCCGCCAGGTGCCGCAGCCGTCGAGCTTCGCCGCCTCGATCGGCTCGTGGGGCAGCCCTTGCAGCCCGACGAGGAACAGCATCATGTTGAGGCCCGTCGCCTGCCAGGTGTAGGCGCCGATCATCGAGAAGGTGTTGAGCGGGGCTTCGAACAGCCATCGCTGCTTCAGCGCCCCGAGCCCGATCGCTTCGAGCAGCGCGTTGATGACGCCGTTGCCCGGGTCGAAGACGAAGGTGAAGAAGAATGCCCACTGCCGCCGCCGAGATCGTTGCCGGCAGATAGACGCTGATCTTGAAGAAGCCCGAGCCGCGAAGCCCGTTGATCGTCAGGGCGAAGACCAGGCCGAGAGTCACCGGGAAGAGGACCGACGCCACCGTCCAGATCAGCGTATTCCGCAGCGACAGGAGAAAGTTGGGATCGCCGAACAGCTCACGGAAATTTTCGAGGCCGATGAAGATCGGGTCGGTGATGCCGTCGTAGCGGGTGAAGCTCTGCCAGAGCGTCACCACCATCGGATAGAGCAGAAAGAACACGACAAAGGCCGCGGCGGGCAGAACGTACAGATAAGGCTGCACGCGCTGGCCCAGGCTGCGGGAAGACGGCGGCGATGCCGCCATGCTCCCCGCCATGTCGACGGATGTCGATGCCTGCATGTCCGCCCGCCGGGACCGTCTTCTCCGAAAATCCCTGCCTACTTCTGCGCCGCCCAGGTCTTGTCGGCCAGGGCCTGCAGGTTCTGCATCACCTTCGGGTAGGTATCCGGGTGAAGCATGAAGGCGCCGAGCTCGTCGACCGCGCCTTCGGCAATCGGCGTCGGGGTTGCTTCCCAGAAGCGGTTGATCTGGGTGTAGTTGCCGTCGTTGATCTCCTTGACGAGGTCGGCGATGAGCGCCGACTTGGCTTTGACGTCCTTGTTGATCGGCGGGAAGTCCTGCTCGTCGACCCACGCTTGCTGGGCGGGTGCGGACATCCAGAAATCGGCGACCTTCATCGCCTTCTCAGCTTGCGACGACTTCGCAGCGAGAAGCAGTGGCCCGGTCTCGAAGATCACCGCCGGGGCCATGTCCGGCTTCTCGTTGGGCATGATGAAGATGCCGATGTCGTCGGGCTTCATGCCCGCCTCCTGAAGCGTCGCGGCGTACCACGTGCCGACAAGGATCATCGCGAGCTTGCCTTGGGCGAACTCGCTTGCCATGGCGTTGGTGCCCGCCGTGCCGAAGCTGATCGACGGGTCGGTGAACCAACCCTTGTCGATCCAGTCCTTCCACGTCTTGAAGACCTGCTCGACCTCCGGATCAGTGTATTTCGCCTCACCGTTCATCAGCCGGTTGTAGAGATCGGGATTCTGGCGAACGAGGAACTCCTGGAACCAGATGAACGCCGGCCAGCGGCCGTCGACCGTGGCGCCGAACGGCGTGATGCCCGCCGCCTTCAGCTTCGCGGCGGCGGCGGTGAGCTCGTCCCACGTCTTCGGCGGGGTGATGCCGTTCTCGTCGAAGACCTTCTTGTTGTAGAAGACCGCCCAATAGGCGACGAGATTGGGGATGCCGTAGATCTTGTCTTTGAAGGTGTAGGCCGATGCCAGCGACGGGCTGTAGAGACCCGCGTCAGTGTACTTCTTCCAGATGTCGCTGACGTCGGCGACGAGTCCGGCGTCCACCAGATCCTTCATCCGATAGCCCGACCACCAGGTGAAGATGCCCGGTGCCGACGGCGTGCGCAGCGATGCTCGGACCGCTGCCTGATAGGTGCTGGTGTCGGCATAGGGCACCGGCTCGACGGACACGCCGACCGCGTCCTGTGCCATGCCCAGCACCTTTTGATAGGCGTCCTGCCAGTTCGCCTTGTCGTGATAGAAGTCGACGTCGGCGGCCAGCGTTGGGGCCGCGAGCCCGGTCAGGATGGCGGCCGTGAGGCCAAGTTTCTTGATCATATGCATGAAAGCGTTCCTTTCCTCCGCGTTTGTCCGTTTGTGCTTTCAGGGCCTTCTTTGTTGCGTTTTCCGCATCGGTCCGATGCGGGCTTCAATGAACCGATTCAGTCTGCGAAACTCACCAGAACCGTCGAAATCGCCAACGGCTCGAGGTTCACCGCGAGGCTTCCGTCATCGAGTGCCAGTTGCCCATCGGCGTGCTCGATGGGATCGCTGTGTCTGGCCACGCGGGGCGACTGCATGAACGAGATCACCCCCTCGACCGGCCGGCGCGACAGGTTTTGCAGCCGGAGAGCGATCCAACCCTCCTCCTCGGCCGGCTTGGCGGTGACGAGGATCGGCGCGTCCGGGTCCAGTCTGAAGAAGCTGTCCTCGCGAGCGCCGGTCGGGGCGATGTCGCGGAGAACGATTGGCGGCACCGCCGCCTCGGCCGCATAGCGCGCCGCTGCGGCCGGATCGACGGGGCCGGCGTGGGTGATGAGGCGGTAGCGAAGCGGGATGCGCCCGTCCTGGCTCGCCTTGAAGTTCACCATCCAGTGATTGTTGATCGCCCACGACATGATCGTCGGGCCTTCGGGCTCGAGGCTGCGTGACCACTTGCCGGTGGTGATGCCGCCGAGATGGACGAGCGGCGCATCGAGCGGCACCAGCGTCACGCCCGCGGTCGTCGTCGCTGACATCGACCCAGCGCTGCAAGCGGGTACCAGTCCTTGGCGGCGCCATCGAGCTGATCGCGGTTGGGTACCGACGGGATGCCGTTGAGGTCGATGGTGAAATCCGCCTTGTCGAGATTGAACGGGAAGGCGACGAAGACGGCTTCCGGATCGGTGTTGTGCGTCTTGTCGAGCGTCCAGTCGACGAACAGCGACTTCGATGCCGCGTCGAGTGCGTAGGTGACGGTCGCCCCGTTCACGCCCGGCGCCTCGATCCACACCGTGATCGACGCCCGACCCTCATTGATCACCGGCGCGCCGATCTCCACCTTGCTGGCGCTCCGGCGAACCCACGGCGTGTTGCGGTTGCCGATGAAGAAGTCGGGATGGGAGAAGTCGTAGTTGTTGATCGCCAGACGACCCTCCGGCGAAGTCGACCTCCTCATAGATGTACTGGCCCGGCCGCCAGCCCTGATACCGGCCGGCAAAATCGTGACCGAGATCCTTGTCGAAGAACTCGACAAGTCCGCCGGTCTCCGGGTCGACTACGACCCGGTAGTGGCGGTTCTCGATCAGGCCGGGCGAAACCGGTGAGCAGGTCGGCGGAGTCGGGCCGGCTGATGGGAAGGAATGCATAACCCATCGACGGGAACGTTCCGGCGAGCCGCCGGACAGGAGGTATCGGGCGTGCGCCGCCCCAGCCGCTGCCGCGGTTGAAGAAGCAGTCGAGCATGCCGACCGGCGCGGCGCCGCCGCGCGGCTCCGGCTCCTCGACGAGCACCTCGCGCTCCCAGGGGAGCGTGTTGATGACCAGCACGTCCTCGATGCCGGAGCGGCTTGAACGCCTCCGCCGGCTCGAGGTCGCCGAGATTGAAGATGCCTTCCGGCCCCTTGGTGCCAAGCGGCTCGGCCAGCGCGAGTACGCGGCTCTGGCAAGCTGGTCGTGGGCTTCCATCGCGGCGCTGTAGGCGAATCCCGCCTTGCGGTTCCATTGCGCGCGGGTGAAGAGCGAATCGGGGGCCTCGATCGACGAATAGGCGCCCCAGGTATGCTCGTCATAGAGCGTCGCATCTTCGTAGGTCTTGGCCATGCGGGCGGCATCCCAGCGCGAGGCGCCGCGGCTTCTGAGCCAAGCCTCGATCGCCTCGCCGGCGGCCATGATCTCGTGGGTTGCCCGGTTGACGCCGGTCTCGAAGGCGCTGGAACCCGGCCCGTCGGTCCAATGATCTGTCCAGTCGCCGCGCTGCGTTCCGATGGCATTGCCGTGCTGTTCGCGCAGCATCCGGCCGAACTCGCTCACCGTGACGAAAGCCATCGTGAACGGGCGATCCTCCTCGTTCCAGCGCTTGACGAATTCCGGCATCCGCGGATCGGGCGGGCCGTTGTCGACGCGCACCGGATGGGTCGATTCGCAGTAGAGGAAGTCGTAGGGGTAGTCGTCTGCGCCCTCGAGCTGATCGACCCAGCGGGGCAGCAGGCGATCCACCAGATCGAAGTTGCCGAGGCCAGCCTGGCTGCGGCCGAACAGATAATGATAGCCATTCCAGGCTAAGACGCGCTTGCCGCTCGGCCCCTCCCACCAGAAGGCGCCGGGAAAAGGCCGCGGCCGGGCGCCTCGGATCGGATTGATGGCGGCGGTGTAGAAGCTGATCCCGAGGTCGGCGAGGAGATCGGCGAACAGCCAGGAGACGCCGTTCACGTCGTCCTGCATGGCGGACACGACGGTCAGCCCGAATTCGCCGCGGAGCGCCCGCAGCGGGTAGAGGCTGCGATGCATCTGCTCGATGTTGAGGAGCGGCGTCAGGTTGTACTGCATCCCCGCCACGTCGATGCGTCCGCGTTCGTGCCAGTGGCGGAAGCGATCAATCTGTGACGGGCTCGCCTGACGGAGGTACCGCAATAAGGGCCCGGTGGTTTCGCAGGTCCATCTGTAACGGGCCTCCTCCGGGTAGCCGTCGGTTGTCTCGATCAGGTCGAGCGCCCGGTCGATGAACCCGGCGTGCTGACGAAAGCAGACGTCCTGATAATCCGTGAAGCCGATATCGGTGTGCGTGTGATTGCACACGAGAACCGTCTTGATCGTCCCCACAGCTTGCACTCCTCCCCTTCACATTGGCCTTGGCGGCCTTTTCTGACGCCGTCGATCGCGTTGTGACGGCGGTAACTCCAGACTTCCGGTTCAGGCGTCGGCGCCGTCTCCTCCCTCGAGCTTCGCCCGGATGACCGATATGACGTCGGCGATGTGCTCGCCCATCAGGCGCCGCGCCCCTGCGGCGTCGCGGCCGGCGAGCGCGTCGAAGATCAGCTTGTGCTGCTCATGGTCGCGGCGGCGGTTGTTGTAGAGATCGAGGACCGCCATCTGCTCCTTGATGTGAACCTCGGTCAGCGTGAACACCACGTCCGCAAGGATGTTGTTGCCGGCGCCGTCGGCGATCCCCCGGTGGAACCGCATATTGGCGACGCCGAGCACCGCGTCGTCGGCGTCCTGGCCCGAGAGGTGGCGCTCGGCGTCGTTGAGCAGATCACCAAGCTCGGCGAGGTGCCGGTCGCTCGCGTTCAGCGCGGCAAGCTCGGCGACCGGCGGCTCGATCAACAGCCGCGCCTGCAAGAGGTTCATGATGGTCTCGGTGCTCAGCGTCCCGGCATAAGGATTGGTGAGCATGAGCCGCGGCTCGGGATGGCGGACGTAAATGCCGGAGCCATGGCGAATGTCGAGGTTTCCCGCCATTTCCAGCAGACGAAGCGCCTCCCGCATGGTCGGAGTCGCCACCTGGAAGCGCTCGGACAGCTCGCGGACGCTCGGCAGACGGGCTCCGGACGGCAGCAATTCGTCCTGTATCAGCGCCAGCACCCGCTCCGTGAGGCGGGTCGCCAGCGAAGCGGGAGCCTGCACCCGGCCGACGCCGGTTTCCTTCACGCGGGCACCTCGAAGAAGTGGACAAGTCAGTTATTCACTTGTTCAGTTAGCCAGATCGCCGGGGTGCTGTCAAATCGCCGCGCGATGGGTATCCGGGTGGGAGCGAGTAATCGGAGCCAAGCCATCTTGATCCGATCGACATGATCAATTGATCGAAAATATGCTGGCCCGGTTGCCCGAACGGCGCCCGGACGATAGGATGGCTGCGTGAAACATGATCCAATTTGATCAAGAATGATCAAAGCCGAACGCGAAGCCCGCATTCTTGCCATCCTCAACGACGTGGGCGTGGCGTCGATCCGCGATCTCTCGGCGAAGCTCGGCGGGGTCTCCGAGGTGACGGTCCGCCGCGACGTAGCGCGTCTGTCGGAGCGCGGCATGGTCCGCCGCAGCCACGGCGGCGTCTCCCGGGTCGATGGCGCGAACGGGTCCGGTCCGGCCGCCGACCCGGTCGAGGAACTTGGGCTGCCGATCGAGGACACCGACGCCATCGTCCTGCCGCCGCTCGAGGATCGCGGCGCCGAGACGCTGAGGCTGATGGCGCGGCGGCGCGGAATCCCGTTCCTCGCCGAATCGGCGCCGCAGGTCGGCGGGAGCTATCTCGGGGCGGACAATGTCGCCGCCGGCCGCGACCTCGGCGAGGCGGCCGCACGTGAGCTGACAGGTCTGATCGACGAGGCCCGCATCCTGATCGTCTCGCTGGAATCCTTACCCAACACGCGGGCGCGCTGCGACGGGTTCCTCGAAGGATTCACCGCGGCCTTCGACGGCAAGGTCCGCCACTGGCGGGTCAACGGCCGCGGTCTGTTCAAATCGGCGCTCCGCGCCAGCCTCGACGCCCTCCAGGCGCATCCCGACATCAACGTGCTGTTCGGCGTCAACGACCATTCGATCCTCGCGGCGATCGAGGCGTCCGACCGCCTCGGCCTCAACGATGTGACCGGGTTTTCCGTCGGCGGCGAGGGCGGAGCAGTGTTCAATTCGCTGCTTGCCGGCGGCAAACTCAGGGCCTGCTGTGCGCTGTTTCCCGAACTGGTCGGATCACGAGCGGTCGACGTACTCGATCGCGCTTTTCGCGGCGAACCGGTGCCGACCGAAATCAGGACGCCGCACGCGCTGGTCACCCGCGACAACCTGCACGAATTCTATCAGCGCGGCAGCAATGGCTGGACGTTTGCGCCGACGGCATCGCGCCCGGAGCTCGCCGCCGCCCAGGCGGGAGAAAGGCGGGCTCACCAGGACCACCGTCCTCGGCGGATCGGCTTCATCCCGCACTACCCCGCGCACGACTGGTACCGGAACATGCAACGGTCGATGCAGCACCGGGCCGCGGAACTCGGCATGGAGCTGGTGGTCGCGGCGCCCCAGACCGGGATCGCCCGGGAAATCCGCGCGCTCCGGCGGGTCATCGCGCGCGCTGCCGCAGCGCGCGTGGCGCCGGGAGATACCATCCTCGTCAACCACGGCGAGGTGTCGCTCTTCCTCGCCGAGGAGCTCAAGGCCGCAAACGACGTCACCGTCGTCACCAACTCGCTCGACGTGATGGAGCGACTGGCCGGACGGAGCAACCTGAAGGTCATCCTCACCAGCGGCGAAATGCACGCCAAGGCGCGCTGCCTGGTGGGGCCGAGTCTCGGGGCGCTGTTCGAGACGTTGCGTGTCGACAAAGCGTTCCTTGCCGTCGACGGCATCTCGGCGCGGTTCGGCCCCTCGGCGATCGACGAACGCATGGCGCTCGCCGCCCGCCGCTTCGCCCACGCCTCGCGCCATGTGACGATCCTCGCCGACCATTCGCTGGTCGGGCAGGACGCCAACCACCGCATCGTCACGCTCGACCGCGTGGACGAACTGATCACCGATTCCGGTTCGCTGCCCGCGGACCGCCTCGCCTTCGCGTCGGCCGGAACAGGGATTACCCTCGCCGACGAGGAGACTACTGTCAAAGAGGAGCGGCCCAGCTTCCGGCCGGATGGTCCGCTTCACCAATCCATCGGGCCGACACCAACCATCTGAGCAAGCACGGGAGGAATGAATGAGAAAGACAGCACTTCTGGCGACCGCCCTCGGCCTCGCCCTGCCGATGTCGGCGCACGCCGACGACGTCGTCCTCAAATTCTGGGACAACCAGCAGACCGAATCCGGCCTCAGCCAGTATCAGCAGGAAGCTGTGAAGAGCTTCGAAGCCGCCAACCCCGGCATCAAGGTCGAGGTCACCACGATCCCCTATCCGGAATATCAGCAGCGCCTGCTTACCGCTGTGCAGAGTGGAAACGCACCGGACGTGTCGACCGTCGACCAGATCTGGGTCGCCGCCTTCGCCCAAGCCGGGGCGATCGAGCCGCTCGACGACCTGGCAAAGAAGGCCGGCGTCACCGCCGACACCTTCTTCCCGGGCGCCTGGGCCTCGGCCAACTATGACGGCAAGCTCTGGGGCATTCCGTTCAACGTCGATGTCTGGCAGTTCAGCTTCTACAACGAAGACCTGCTGAAGGCCGCCGGCGTCGACCCGGCGAGCATCGCCACCTTCGAGGGCCTGAAGGCGGCAGGCAAGAAGCTCACCGGCAACGGCAAGTACGGGATCGGTCTCTTTGCCCACAAGGGCGAGGACACCGTCGTCGTCATGGATTCAGCTTCATCTTCTCCAACGGCGGCAAGGTGCTCAATGACGACGGCTCCTGCGGGCTGACCAGCGACGCATCGGTCGGGGCGCTTGCCTATCTTGCCTCGCTCGTGCCTTATGCTCCGAAGGGCATCGCCAATGCCTCGTCGGGCGACATGCGCGAGCTCTTCCTCAACGGCTCGCTGGCCATCGAGTTCTGGCCGGCACTCGAGCAGCCGACACTGCAAAAGTCGAAAATCAACTGGGACTTCGTCGACGGCACAGCGCCCAAGGGCAAGACGCCGATCGGCACCTACGGCGGATGGAACCTCGTCATGTACAAGAGCTCGCCGAACAAGGAAGCCGCCTGGAAGTTCATCCAGTTCCTCACCCAGCGAGGACGTCAATGGCAAGGTCGTCGACCTGATCCCGGCCAACGTCAAGGCCGCCGATGCCTTCCTCAAAGCGAACCGCAAGGGACCGGACCGGATCCTCAAGCAGCTTAACAACGCGGCGCCGCGTCCGCTGTCGCCGCGCTATCTCGAGGTCTCCGACATCGAGGTGACGCTCGCCCAGGACGTCTTCGCCGGCATGGATCCGAAGGAAGCCGCCACGAAGGCCTGCGCCGCCATCGACGCGCTGAAGTAGGGCAGGTCCGAGCCTGGATGGAAGCAATTCGGCACCGCCTGCCGTCGGCACCAGCGGCAAGCCCTCTCCCCTTGCGGGAGAGGGCCGTTTCGCTTGGCGAGGGACAAGCGAGCCTAGCGAAACGGGGTGAGGGGTATCCCGAACGGGGTCTCAGCGTTTCGGCGGCGACGTGGGCCGCGCCCGCGAGCGCGCCAGGTCGTGGAGTCGCGGGCACCGCCGGCTTCCCTGACGACCTGCATTGTCGCCCGGCCGGGCGCCCCTCTCCCGGATTTCCAAGTCCGATTTGCGAAGAGCAAATCGGGGAAATCCGACCTCCCCCGCAAGGGGGGAGGTGAAGCCGCGATCGGACCGCCTGACGATGCAGAACCGCACCCGGTGGCTTGCATGGGTGTTTCTCGCCCCCGCCATGATCCTCGTCGGCATGCTGATGTACTATCCGATGATCGGGACGGCCATCGAGAGCCTGTACTCGACCTCGTTCATCAATCCGCAAGCCGAAGTTCGTCGGGCTTGCGCTCTACGAGCGCATATTCTCCAGCGGCGAGTTCGGCGACGATCATCTGGAATTCGTGCGTCTGGACGGTGTTCGTCGTCTTCTTCCAAAACGTGTTCGGTTTCGCCATGGCGCTGCTCCTTAACCAGCGGCTGCCGACCAGCGGACTGATGCGCTCGCTGGTGCTGTTGCCCTGGATCCTGCCGGGGTGGTCGCCGCCATCCTGTGGCGCTTCATGTACGACCCGCAGCTCGGCTTCATCAATTCGTTCCTTATACGCCTCGGCCTTGCCGATCAGGGTTTGCTTGGCTGGCTAATTCGTCGACCGCTATGGCGGCGGCGATCGCCGCGGCAGATCTGGAAGGGCTTCCCTTTCTCCACCGTCGTCTATCTCGCCGCTCTGCAGAACGTCGACAATGAGCAGATCGAGGCCGCCTACATCGACGGCGCCGGGGCGGTGCGCCGGCTGATCCACGTGGTCATTCCTGCCATGAAGGAGGTCGATCGTCATCAACTTGGTGATCACCACGATCCTCACTTTCAACTATTTCGACATGATCTGGGTGCTGACCCGCGGCGGCCCGCAGAACGCCACGCAAATCTTCCCGACCAAGATCTACGAGCTCGGCTTCGGCCAGTTCCGCTTCGGCGAGGCGGCCGACCTATGGCGTCTTTTCGATCATCGTGCTGTCGATCCTGATCACCGCCTATTTCTTCGTCCAGGGCTCCGGCGAGCCGGAAGGCGCGATGCGCACATGAGGACGATCGACGTCTCACGCGCTCGGCTGCTCATCTGGCTCAGGTCGTGCTGGCGGTGATCATCCTGCTGCCGTTCTTCTGGATGGTGTCGGTGTCGCTGAAGCCGCGGAACGAGCCGTTCGCCATTCCGGCGCGGCTGTGGCCGGAGCATCCGACGCTCGACAACTACATCACCGCCTTCCGGCCGGAGTTCCGCATCTATTTCATCAACTCGATCATCGTGTCGCTGTCGACGGTGGTGATCACCGTGACGCTGGCCTGCTTGCCGCCTATACCTTCACCCGCGCCAGACACGGCTGATCCTGATCTGCATGGTCTGGTGGTCGCGGCGCAGATGTTTCCGGCGAGCGCCATCATCATCCCGATCTACAAGATGATGAAGGCGGCCAACCTCCTCAACACCTATGCCTCGCTCATCCTCGCCTACATCACGATGACGCTGCCGGTGGCAATCTGGATGCTGCGCGCATTCATGGCGCGCATTCCGATAGAGCTGGACGAGGCGGCGGCGGTCGATGGCGCCGGCCCGTTTCGCACCTTCTTCTCGGTCATCCTGCCGCTATGCAGGCCGGGCATCATTGCGACCGCCGTCTTCATGCTCATCGTCACGTGGCAGGAATTCCTTTTCGCCCTGTCCTTCACCTCGACCAAGGTCGATGCGCACCCTGCCGGTCGGCATGAACGACTTCATCGGCCAATACGGCATCCGCTATGGCGAGCTGATGGCGAGCTCGGTGCTGATCTCCGTGCCGGTCGTCGCGTCTTCTTTCTCCTGCAACGGCAGTTCGTCGCCGGCCTGACCGCCGGCGCGGTGAAGGGGTAAAGATGATCGATATGCAGGCAGCGGTGCACTTCACAAGCTCCGTCATTCCGGGAATTGGACGCCACCCCTGCCGGAGCGGTCTGATCGGCCGGACGTGTGCGCTGAAAGGTTCGCGACGGATCCCGGCTTCCGCCGGGGTGACCGAGAAGAGAGAGGCGTTGTCAAGGAAGGGTGTGGTGCGATGGAAGACGAGGTGCTCCTCCGCGAAAAGATCGAGCCGGGCATCGTCAGCCTGGTCTTCAACCGGCCGGCCAAGCTCAACGCCCTGTCGACGCCGCTGATGGGGCGCTGGAAAGCGAGCTGGACGCCATCGCCGGCGACCCAGAAGTCCGCGTCGTCATTGTCTCCGGCGCGGGCGACCGTGCCTTCGTCGCCGGCGCCGATATCGCCGAATATCGCGGCAGCCGGACCAAAGGCGTTCGTCGACTATCAGTTCGAAGCCGGCGCATCTTCGACAAGCTCGAGGCGCTGCCCAAGCCGACCATCGCGGCGATCCGCGGCTATGCGCTCGGCGGCGGGTTCGAGCTGGCGCTTTGCTGCGACGTGATCATCTGCGCCGAAAGCGCCCGCTTCGGCCTGCCCGAGGGGCTGCTCGGCCTCTGTCCCGGCGGCGGCGGCACCCAGCGGCTGACCCGCGCCGTCGGCAAGCATGCCGCCTCCGACATCATGCTCGCGGCGCGGCGGATCACCGGCGAGCGGGCCTTCCAGCTCGGCCTCGCGGCGGCGGTCGTCGCCGACGAGGAGCTGATGCCGGACGCGATCGAGCGGGCCCGCGCGATGCTGAAGGTAGCGCCGCTCTCCCAGGCGGAAATGAAGCGGCTGATCCGCCAGGGCCTCGACAGCGCCGCTGCCGGTGGCGCAGAGCCTCGAGCAGGAAGTGCTCCTCCGGCTCTATGGAAGCAATGACGGCCAGGAAGGCATCAACGCCTTCCTGGACAAGCGCGATCCCGAATTCAAAGGCGAATGAACATGAGTGCAGGCGATCTTGACGGACGGGTGGCGATCATCACCGGGGCGGCGATGAGGCATCGGCAGGGCCTGCGCCCGGCGGATGGCCGAGGAGGGCGCGCGGGTGATGATCGCCGATTTCGATGCGGACGCCGGCGAGCGAGCGTGCCGAGATCGTCGACGCGGGCCATACGGCGGTGTTCGTGCTCACCGACGTCACCTCGATGGCCGACATGGAGGCGATGGCGGCGGCCGCGGTGGAACGCTTCGGCGGCGATCGACATTCTCGTCAACAACGCCGCCAAGGCGATCGGCGGCGTGGTCGACGAGATCGACGAGGCGATCGTGGAACCGGGTGATGACCACCAACCTCACCAGCGTCTGGCGGGGGATGCGGGTGTGCGTGCCCGAGATGCGCAAGAAGAAGAAGGGCTGGGTCGATCAATATGTCGTCGGTGCAGGCGCTCGCCGGCTTCAAGGGCTGGGCGGCCTATGCGGCGGCCAAGGGCGGCATCAACGCGCTCACCCAGCAGGCGGCGGTGGAGCTCGCGCCGCACGGCATCCGGGTGAACGCCGTGGCGCCGGGCACCATCATGACGCCGCTCAACGAGAAGGTGTTTCGCGAGCATCCGAATCCCGACGAGCTGATCGCCACCTGGAACCGGGCGCATCCGATCGGCCGCTTCGGCGAGCCGGAGGAGGTGGCCGAGCTGGTCGCCTTCCTCGCCTCGGACCGCTCGTCGTTCATCACCGGCGATATCGTGCGGGTCGACGGCGGGCTGATCGTGCGGGGCGAATAACGGCAGCACGGGAGGGGATCATGAGACATCGCTTTGCCACCGCCGAACACACCGTGATGCCGACGGAACGGGCGCGGGTTCACTTCGACGGCATCTTCTCGACGCCGCGGCTCCAGCATGCCGAATGCGTGGCGATCGGGCCGGACGGCTATGTCTGGTGCGGCAGCGAAAACGGCGAGGTGTTGCGCATCGCCCCGGACGGCTCGCGGGCGGAGGTGATGGGGACGAGCGGCGGCTTCACCCTCGGCCTCGCCTTTCTCGGCGACCAGGCGCTGTTCTTCTGCGACCTGAAGGAGGCGGCGGTCTACCGGCTCGACATGAAGTCGCGCTGGGTGGAGCGCTTCACCGGGCCGGGGATCAGGATCCCCAACTATCCGGTGGTCGATGCCGCCCGCAACCGGCTGCTGGTCTCCGACAGCCACCACTTCACCGAACCGGGGCCGGGGGTGTGGGCCTACGACCTGGCGAGCGGTCAGGGGGAACTGTGGTACGACCGACCGTTGGTGTTCGCCAACGGCATGGCGCTGGCGCCGGCCGGCGACGCGCTGTTGGTCTGCGAGACGTTCGCGCGGCGGATCACCCGCATCGCGATTCGGCCCAGACGGCAGCGCCGGCGAGGCGACGCCCTTCGCCACCGACCTGCCCGGCCTGCCGGACGGCATCGCCTTCGACGATCACGGATACCTGTTCGTCGGCTGCTACGAGCCGTCGCGGATGTTGCGCATCACGCCGGACGGCGAGCACCACCGAGGTCTATATCGAGGAGTCCGACGGCGCATCTCTTCGCCCATCCGACCAACGTCGCCTTCGACGGGCCGGTGCTCTACACGGCCAATCTCGGCCGCTGGCACATCACCCGGATCGACACGGACACCAGCGGCACGCCGCTCTGGCAGCAGGTCGCCGCGGCGATGGCGGGATGATCCACCGGGCCTCACCTGGGACCATCCGCGCGGCACTGTGGCGCTCGCCGCGGCAGCGGAAAAGGCGGCGGCGGACGGCGCGGCCGGTAATGGCGTGGTCGAAACAGCCGCTGGAAGGCTTCGAATCGCATCCGATCGCCGACCTTGCCGCGCGCTTCGACCTCCTCGTCCTCGACCACCCGCATATCGGCGAGGCGGTCGCGGCGGACTGCCTGCGGCCGCTCGAGGACCTGTTCTCCAAGGAGGAGATCGGGGCGTGGGAGGCCGGGACGGTCGGTCCGGCGATGGCGAGCTACGAATGGGAAGACAGGCACTACGCACTGCCGCTCGATGTGGCGACCCAGGTGATGGCCTATCGCGCTGATATGGTGGATGCGCCGCCGCAGACCTTCGACGCGGCGGTGCGGCTGGCGGAGACCGTCCCGGTGGCCGTGTCGATCTCCGGCCCCCATGCGGTCTGCAGCTTCTTCTCGATCTCTGTCGCCCTCGGCGAGGAGCCGGGCGGCGAAGACCTGGTCGAGCGACGCGATCGCCGGCGAAGCGCTCGCCCTGCTGACCCGGCTCGCCGCGAAGGCTCCCGCGGGACCGCGACGATGAATCCGATCGGCCTGCTCGAGACCATGGCGACCAGCGACGCCATCGCGCTGGTCCCCCACGTCTACGGCTACGTCAACTACGCCCGCCCGGCCGAGGGGCGAAAGGCCGTCCGCTTCGCCGACGCGCCGGTCGCCCGACCCGGCGGACGGCAGGGCAGCGTGCTCGGCGGCACCGGCATCGCGATCACGCGACGGGCGACACCTGACACGCCGCTGCTTGATCATTTGCGCTGGCTGATGGCGCCGGACACCCAGTCGACCTTTATCCCCGAGCATGAGGGCCAGCCGTCGGCGCGCTCCGCCTGGCGCTCGGCCAAAGTCAACGCGGCGGCGGGCGATTTCTACAAGGCAACGTTGCCACCGTCGAAGACGCCTGGGTGCGCCCGCGCCACGCCGGATACATCGCCTTCCAGACCGAAGGCTCCGCCATCCTCCGCGAGACGCTGATCGACGGCCGCGACCGGCATCGACGATCGCGCGGCTCCGTGAGCGCTGGCGGCGAAGCCTGCCGACGAACGCCGGAGACAAAAAGCATGACCGAGAAAGCTCTCGCGGACGTCACCGATCCTCGACTTCAGCCATCTCCTACAAGGGCCGTTCTGCACCCAGCTTCTCGCCGACATGGGGGCGAATGTCATCAAGGTGGAGCGGCCGGGACAAGGCGACCTCTTCCGCACCATGACCTTCAACAACCGCTGGGTCGGCGGCAAGCGAAAGCCCGAACTTTCTGGCCTGGAACCGCAACAAGCGGTCGATCGCCGTCGACCTCAAAGGGCCGGAGGCCAAGACAGTCCTCTACCGGATCGGCGAGAAGGCCGACGTCGTCGTCCAGAACTTCCGCCCCGGCGTGCTGGCCAAGCTCGGCTACGGCTACGAGGACTTCCGCAAGGATCAACCCGCGCATCATCTACTGCTCGGGCTCCGGCTACGGCGAGAGCGGCCCCTATCTGTCGCGTCCGGGCCAGGACATGCTGATCCAGGGGCTGACGGGGATCGCCGCCTCGACCGGCCGCGGCGACGGGCCGCCGGTGCCGGTCGGCTCCGGCTTCTCCGACCAGGTCGGCGCGATGAACATGGTCTACGGCATCCTGTCCGCGCTCTACTGGCGTGAGCGCTCCGGCAAGGGCCAGGAGATCAAGGTCGATCTCCTCACCGGCATGCTCGCCCATCAGGGTCAGGAGATGCTGATGGCGATGAACTTCGGCATGGACTTCCAAAGCGCCCGAATTCCGGCATCGGCCATCCCGGCATGGAGGCGCCTTTCGGCGTCTATCCGACCTCCGACGGCTGGGTGACGATCGCCATGAGCCCTTACACCAGGCTGGTCGGCGTGCTCGGCGACGACAGCCTGCTCGCCTACAACGACCCGAAGACTCTGTTCGAGAAGCGCGACGAAATATGGGAAAGATCGCGGCGCTGACCAAGAAATGGACGACGGCGGAGCTGATGGAGGCGATGCTCGCCGTCGACATCTGGTGCGGCGAGGTCAAGACGCATCTGGAGGCCGCCGACGACCCGCAGGTCGTGCACATGAACGCCATCTCCTCCTACGAGCACCCGACCGCCGGCCATGTGAAGGTGGTGGCGCCGGCGGTGAAGATGAGCGAGACGCCGTCGGCCGTCGAGCGGCCGGCGCCGATGGTCGGCGAGCACACGCACGAGATTCTCGCCGAGTTCGGTTTCAGCGAGGACGAGATCCGGCAGTTTGTCGACGACGGGAGCGTGGCGACGGCGGCGTGAGGTCCGCCTCGCCTTGGAAGGATTTGGTGCTGAGGCTCTGAACTCACAAATCGGTGGTCCGGTGACCGGCGGGGAGTCCGCTTCCGGCGCCTCCTCGGACGCGCGGCTCATCGCAGTCCATGTCGTGGAGGCGCCAACAACCGACATGGATCGTTGGGCTAATGACCTTGCGGCCGCGAGTTCAAATCCTGCCCCGAGCCCGAGGCACCAGGCATCCGCCTCTTGGCCGCATAAAGCGGTAGACGGACGAAAAATGACGTCGATCGAACCTTTTTCGTAGGTGTAAAACGAAACAGGCCGGGGATGAGGCCCGGCCTGCTTGTCGCAATTACCGACTAGATCAGTTGGTCGGGTTCGCCGGCATGGTCGCGGCCGGCAGCCCGGTCACGTACCCCAGGGGCGCCTTGTGACCGCCGTCCCACTTGGCCTCGATCATCGCGGCCGCCCCCTGCAAGAGCGTGTTGTCGCCCGGCTTGAAGTCGCCGACGTGCTGGGCGTTGGTCGTGGCATAGGCGAAACCGCCCAGGTTCTCGATCACGCGCAGACCGGTCAGCTCGGCGCCCGCCGGAGCGTTCAGAAGGCGCACGGGCGCCGACATGCCTGGCTGCCAAGCCCAGAGCACGTTGGAGGTGTGCATCCCTGAGTCCTCGCCCACGAACAGGGTCTGATAGGCCGCCGACCAGTAGAGGTTGTCCGGGTTGGCGACCGCATCCGGGTGCGCCTTGTTGCCCAGCTCATCGGCGTCCGCCAGATCGTTGCCCATCAGGCCGGCGGGGACGCTCATCGAGACGGGCACGAAGCCGCTGTCGATGGCATTGCCCTCGCTGTCCTTCTGGTCGCCCGCGGTCGCGAGCGCGTAGACCGCACCGGCGTTCACGCCTGAGACGCGGATCTGGTCGCCGCCGACGCCCGAGCCCTTGCCCTCTTCCATGCCCTTGCCGATTTCCGAGATCGCGACGTAGATGGTGGCGGTCGCCGGATCGAAGGCCATGCCCTCGGACTTCCTTAGCTCGGTCGCGGCGCCGACCATGCCGGCGTAGCGCTTCATTTCGAGGAAGGCCGCGGCCGTCGGGTTCTTGACCTTAAGGAACTCCGACGACTTGTCGCTGCCGGTCGTGATCTCGGTGAAGCCGTCCTTGGCTTCATCCGAAGCTTCGAAGATGTCCGAGAACTTAATGCCACCCTCGACCATCGCCTTGAGCTCGTCATCTGTCGCATGGCCAAGCTTGATCCAGGTCAGCGCGAACTCACCGCCGTTGTCGGCGCTCTTCTGGTCGAACTTCGCGGCATAGAGCGTGCCGGCGGAAAGATCGCCCGCATTGTCCGCGATGAACAGCGTCAGCGGCTGGTTGGTGCCGTCGTGGCTGCCCAGCACGGTGCGCTGGTCGGGCATGATCTGCGCCATCTCGTAGCTGCCGCGGCCGATCGCGTAGTGCTTGACGACGCTGGTCGAGCCGTCGGCGGCCACCTTGACCTCGGGCAGGACCCCCCGGTAGTAGGGGTTCGACGGCACGCCGTGGCTGTAGTACTTGGTCATGCCGCGCAGCACGTCGGTCATGCCGGTCGGGTCATTGATGCGGTCGGCCTCGATGGCGCGCGCATCGGCGTCGTAGTTCTCTTCCGAGGTCAGGAAGGTGCCCCAAGGGGTGACGGTGGCGTTGCAGGTGACCGCGACGCCGCCGACGCTCGAGAAGTCGACGGGGTACTGGGCCACCGGGGTCAGGGCGCCATATTCGTTCTGGCTGAGTTCGGTCAGCGTCACCGACGAGGGCAGGATAGGGCCCATGACCTCGCTGGAATCGCTGCCGTCGGCCAGCATCCAGCTGTATTCGTAGTTCGACAGGTGATAGATTTTGCCTGCGATGTTGGCCAGCATCGTGCCATCCGGCGTCTCCAAGGTCACCGGCTTGCCATTGCCCGTCGGATCCGGGATCGGCGTCATGTTCGTGTCGTAGATCACGCCCGCAGCGCTGGCGTTGTTACCGACCTTGGTCTCGGTGCTCATCAGCATCTTGTAGCCGAGCGGCCGGGTCTCGGTCGAACCGTCGGCGTAGGTCACCTTGACCTTAGCGTTGGTCCACATATCCGAAAGCTGCCCGGCGGTGGTCGACGGCTCCGAGCCAATCCACTCGACCTTGGTGATAGATTGTGCGCCCGCGGCCGAGCTCAGCGCGGCCAGAGCGCAGGTGCCGAACAGTGCGGCCCGAGTCATCGTTTTGAGTGCCATTGGTTTCCTCCCTAAGGGTCTTGAAGTTAAGCGCATCTCTGAGCGAGGCACTACGGATGCGGACACCGGCCAGCACATGGCCGTTTGCGAACATTCCGTAACAGTCTGAGGTGCTGGCAGACTGATGAAAACCACTCCCTAAACGGACATCGACTAATGTGCCTCCATCGCCGCGTGGTGCAACGCTTCCGGGCAACTGACCGGGAATCCCTGATGTCGAGGGGATCGCGCCGAACGGGTTCCCTTCCCAGGAACCGACATTCCCCATATGCGCTCTTCGATGGCGTGTAGACGATAGCAAGAATGGGGGCTCACCGAAAGCCGCAGGGGGGCTGCGCGGCACTCCTGGCGTTCCCGGCCGTCGCGAGCCAGGTAGATGAAGTATTCACCCAACGGCACGACGTGGCGGCCTTTCGGGGCCGCCGTTTTCGTTACGTCGAGAGTCTCTTCCGGGTCAAAATCCCCGTCAGGCTGAGCGCAAGGCAAGTCCGATGTCGGCGTCTGCGCCGACGTCGCCGGCCAGCTTTCGCATGACGGATGAGCGCCTATCCCGGCCTTCGGTACAGCAAATTCTGTGCACCGACGCGTTATGAACGTCCTTTGCCGTTCCATACGTTGTACTTCCTGATCGAGGCTGAAAGCCGGGGAATGGCGAAGTCGATGAACTGGCGGACAGCCGTCCGCTTGTAGGCCGTCGGCGAGGCAAGCAGCCAGAACGGCTGTACATTTCTTTCGGCGGTTCAAAGCACGGCATGAGTTCCGTCCATTCGGCCGCGAGACCGCAGCTTAGCGGTCCAACCCCAGCACCGCTGGCCAAAATGGCGCGCATATTTGGGTGATTGTCGCAGCGGGCGACAATGCATTCGTCTGGTATCTGTTTCGCGAACCAGCGATAGGCCCGGTTCGTTGCGACCGGAGGCATGAATCCGACGACCGGGTGATCTGGAACCTCGCCCATCGACGACGGCACGCTGTGTTCTTTCGCGTACTGCTTGCTGCAATAGACGGACCACGGAAAGTTGGGCAGACGCCGGCATACGACATCGTCGCCCTCGACGGTTTCGCCGAAGCGCAGGGCGACATCGGCCTCCCCGGCCTGCATGTCGGCGTTTGTGAGCGATGCGAGATATTCAAAGCGGACCTGCGGGTGCTCGGCGCTGAACGCGGCAATCACCGGGACCATTATCAAGTCGAGGATCGGACCGGGTGCGGTGATCCGGATGACGCCCCGCTCCGTTCGCCGGAGGCGCGCAGCTTCGTCGTCGAGCTCTCCGACCGCTGCTTCGACGGCTTCCGCTGCGCGCATGAGGGCGAGACCATCCTCGGTGAGGCGAAAGCCGCGGGTATCGCGCTCAAACAGTGTCAGCCCCAAGTCATGCTCGAGCACCTCGATACGTCGTGCGACGGTCGTGTGGTTCCGACCCAGCGCCTTGGCGGCGCCCAGCGTCGAGCCGGAACGACCGACACCGAGAAAAATCCGCAGGTCGCTCCAGTTTCCGGTCGACCCCTTGCTCATTTTTGCACAACCATTTCTCAACGCGGCTCATACGTCGCTACGATGAAACTCGATACGTTGGGCATCAACCCAACACGATCGAGGTCAAAATGGCTTACAGCATTGAGGTCGACCACCCCGTGGTCCCGACTAGGACCGACGCACGTGATGACCGTTTCGACCCCGACGTTCGGCGGACACGCGAAGAACGGATTTTCTATGCGTTCGCGCAATCCTGCAACTTCTGGCCTGTCGGCGGTTTCCAAGTCCATGGGCTGGGAGCCATGATGGATGTACTTTCGGATCGGCGGACAAGCGGCGGTCGGAGGTCATAATGCGGGCAAAGGAAGATAGCGTGGAGAAGTCTTGGGACCGTCGAATGGCCTGTGAAAACCCGCGAAGTGATAAATCCGATCGTCAATTCCAGAATGTGGAACGATTTTCGGTACCGGGACGACGACATCGTCGTGGCAAGCGTTGGCAAGGCTGGTACGACCTGGACGCAAGCAATCCTGGTGCAACTGATCCACGACGCGCCGGAAGTGGCACGAATTGGGCAGCTTTGCCGCTGGATCGACTGCACTTGGGACAAGGAAGAGCGTATGGCCGCAGTCGAGGCGCAGACACATCGCCGGGTGCTGAAGTCTCACCTGCCCGCCGATGCGCTCGCGATCTCGCGCCGCGCAAAATACATCTATGTCGCTCGGGACGGTCGTGACGTGGTATGGAGCAAGCATAACCACCACTACAACTCGACCGACGCCTTCTATGCGGCAGTGAACGCCCAACGTCCCGCCGGAACACCAGAAATTCGTCGTCCTTCGGCTGATGTACATCTTTATTATCGCGACTGGTTTTCCGGCCGCGAAAGCCAGTTGGATTTCTGGGCACATATTCGCAGTTGGTGGGCCGTTCGAGAATTGCCGAACGTCTATCTTCTGCATTTCCAAAACCTGAAAGACGATCTGGAGGGACAGATTGCGCGCATTGCGTGTTTCCTCGAAATAGAAATCCCGCAAGGCAAGATGGCAAGCGTCGTCAAACACAGCCACTTCAAATATATGAAGGCGAATGCGGACGAGATGTTTCCCGGCATGCCACTCGTTGAAGGGGGGCGCACTTTCGTCAACGAGGGCAGCAACGGGCGCTGGCGCGACGTACTAAACACCCAGGAAATTGCGGAATACGAAGGTCGCGCGCTCGCCGAATTAGGACCGGACTGTGCTCGCTGGCTTGCAACAGGCAGCGTGTGAGGAGTTTTCCGCCTTCAGTCACGGCCCACCCAATCATCTCTTGCCAAAGGTCGGCTAGGGGTCAAGAATCCCCGTCGAGCCGGCTCGGCGTCATGTCCGCAGTTGCGCCAAATCCGGACGTGCCGATCTACACTTGAGTACCACCGCAAGGATGTGATTCCAGCTCCCCGGAGACGACCCGGCGGTGTTCGCTGGATGCCCGCTTCTGCGGGCACGACAGGCAGTGTTTCGGACGGATCGTGCCCGCCTTGCCCGTTCCTGCTTCCACCCTGGTTTCGAGCTTGCCGTAGTCGTTGTCCTCGAGAAGCCGCTTGAACAGGCTTTCCTCCGCTTCTTCCGCCGCCTTCGTCTCCGTCACGTGCAACAGCGTGATCGCGGCGCGGACCCATCCCGCGTTTTCAGCCGCGTGATCGCCTTCGTTTGCTCGGTTGAGGCCGAGGGGTGGTCTTCCCATTTCCGACGAGGCAGTCCAAAATCGACTATTGCGGGCATCGTCATCAGGTCGTCGCCCCGAGGGGCCTCGGGGCGAGCCGACAGAGCCGAAAGGAATGCGATGAGGTTCGCGACGCTGCTGGCGGTCATCCTGCCTGCCGGCGTGTTGGTGGCGGCTAGCGCGGCGAGCGCCAATGACGTTCCGGCCAAGCAGCTTTTCTCAAGGGTCGCAACTCCGGCACCGTCCGACCCCCGGCCGGTGGGCTCCTATTCCCGCGGTTGCCTCGCCGGCGCCGTGGCGCTGCCGACCGACGGCCCCGAATGGCAGGTCATGCGTTTGTCCCGCCACCGCAACTGGGGTACGCCGGACCTTGTCGCCTTCGTCAAGAAACTCGCCCATGACGCGAAGGCGCAAGATGGCTGGCCCGGGCTGCTCGTCGGCGATTTGGGCCAGCCGCGCGGCGGCCCGATGCCGAGCGACCATGTCAGCCATCAGAACGGCCTCGACGTCGATATCTGGTTCGCCCCGATGCCCGATCGGCGCCTGAGCGCCGACGAGCGAGAGACCATGGCGATGGGCTCGGTGCTGGTGCCGGGGTCCCACTACGAGGTCGACACGAGAAAGGTGCCCGAAGGGCTCGACCGGCTTCTCAAGCGCGCCGCCAGCTACCCGGAAGTGCAGCGGATCCTGGTCAACCCGGGCATCAAGAAGCTGTTGTGCGCCGGCGCCGGCAACGACCGCTCCTGGCTCAGCAAGATTCGGCCCTGGTATCAGCATGACGATCATTTTCATGTCCGTCTGCGCTGTCCGCCCGGGGTCAGCGGCTGCCGTGCCCAGAAACCGCCGCCCGCCGGCGACGGCTGCGGCCTCGGCCTTGCCTACTGGCTGGGTCCGGCGCCGTGGAAACCACCGCCCGAGCCGGCGACGCCTCCGAAGGAAATCACGATGTCCGACCTGCCGGCGGCATGCTCCGACATTCTTGCTGCCGACAGCGGACCGCTCAACCCGTCGCCGCCCTTGCCGGTGTTGCGCCCCCGCCACTGAAACTTGAGGGCATCAGAAGAGCCGAGGCTGCCGGCGCAACGTCTTCGGTTCTGCCGGCAGGGCCTGGCGCCGAGGGCCAGCGTACCAGTATGCCTATCCGTTGACGAAAATCTTCGAAATGAGAGCTGTCTGCCGTGGTGCCCCTGCAGAGCTGTGTGCGCCGAAACTGACGAGCTTAATCCGCTACGCCCGCTGGCAGGCAAGTTCCGTTGCTGGTACGGCTGCGGCGACAGCGATCTTCTACATGACGACCAACCATCTCTGGATATCCGCAAACTCATGATGAAACCCGGCCCGACAAGGTTCGGAATGGGTCAAAAATCCCCGTCCATCCGGGCGAGCGTCATGTCTGCAGTTGCGCCAACTCCGGAAGTGCCGATCTGATCTTGAGTGCCACCGCTCGGATGTGATTCCAGCTTCCCGGAGGCGACCCGGCGGTGTTCGCTGGATGCCCGCTTCTTCGCGCTTCTTCGGGCACGACAGGCAGTGTTTCGGACGCAGGCGCGCGGCCGCCGCCTAACTCACCCCTGCGGAAACAGCGAGCGCTGCAGGAAAGAGCGCAGGACCGGCAGGCGGCGCCTGACCAGCACCGTCATCGGCTTCGCCTCGCGCAGCACGCGCTTTGTCGTCCGGGTGGAAAACCGATCCTGGGCCGGGCGGGGAAGGAGCCGGCGCAAAGGGGAGACCTCGCTCTCGCCGATGATGACCAGGTCGAATTTTTCCGCCGCCGCGACGATCGTGCTCGCCTTGCTCGTTCCCGCTTCCACCCTGGTTTCGAGCTTGCCATAGTCAATGTCCTCCAGAAGCGGCTTGAACAGGGCCTCGGCCCCTTCTTCGGCCGCCGCCTTCGTTTCCGTGACGTGCAACAGCGTGATCGCGGCGTGGGCACGTCCGGCGATCACCCGACCGAGATCGGCTGCGAGCTCGACGGCGAGCCGGCTGTTGGCGCTGCCGTCCACCGGCACCAGGATGGTCTTGATGGTCCGCTTCATGCGAGCGGGCGGGCGAACGACGGCGAGGTCGGCGGGCGGATAGAGGAGCAGCGGGTCGATGGTCCGGCCGAACCGGCGGCCACGCTTCGATTCGCCGCTCCAGAAGAGCAGGATGAAATTCGCGGCGCGCTCCGTGCAAATCCCCTCCAGCGCATGGGCGGCCCGGCGAGCGATCATGATGAGTGTATGCGTCGCGATCTTTCGCGCTGAGGCGGCGCGCTTGATCTTGTCGAAATAGCCGCGCCCGGATTCGATCAACGCCCGCCCCTCGTCGAGACTGAGGGGACGGGGGACCTCGTGGATGTGGGTGGCGAGCAGCCCGCCGTCGCGCGCCTTGGCAAGCACCGCGCCGAACCATCCGAGCGTCGTCGCCTCGCGCTCGTCGCGCACGGCGATGACGATGGTGTAGTCCTGCTCGCCGAAGGCTTCCTCGTGGACGATTTCCCGCGGCGCTTCCAGCTCCTCGCGGTGCTCGAAATAGATGAAATAGGCGAGGAGGCCGGCGACGATCCAGATGAAGGCCGTCCACACGGCGGTGGGGTTGAACGAGATGGTGTAGAGGACGAGCGCCGCATTGGCGGCGACGGCGATCAGCGCCGGGACGGGGAAGAAGGGGACACGAAAGGCGCGCCCCACCTCGGGCCGGGTGCGGCGGAGCACGATCACCGCCATGTTCACCTGGATGAACATGAGCAGGAACATCACGCCGCCGGCCGTCGCCGCCGTCTGGATCGGCAGAGTGAGGGCCGCGATCAGCATCAGTGCGCCAGTGGCCAGCACCGCAACGAACGGCGTCTGCCGCTTCGGGTGAATGCGCGCGAAGACCGGCGGCAGGTTGTGCTCGCGGCCCATGGCGAAGGAGACCCGCGCGGCCGAGAAGATGGTGACGTTCAACGCCGAGATCGTTGCCGCCAGACCACTGATCAGCATCAGTGCGCCGCCGCTGCCCCAGGGAAAGATCTGGCGGGCGACGCTGACGATCGCCAGCTCCTGTCGGGCGCCGAGATACTGGTAGGCGGCCATGCCCGGCGGCGGCGTCGTGGCGCCGATGGCGACGATGCCGACCGCGACGTAGATGGCCACCGCGATGGCAACGGACAGGAAGATCCCGCGCGGCACGTTGCGTGCCGGCTTGATGATCTCCTCCCCCGACTGGGCGATGATCTCGTAGCCTTCGAAGGCGATGAAGGTGAGCCCCATGCCGACCAGGATGCCGGCGACGCCGTTCGGGGCGAAATGATCGAAGAAGCGGGGCTCCCATTCGCTGGTGGCGAACATGGCGGCGGCGCCGAACAGGACGAACAGCGCGAGGATGGCGATCTTGACGACGGTGATGACCGCGCCCATCGCCCCGGTCTCTTCCGACCCGAGGAAATTGAGGCCGGTGAAGACGACGACGACCGCGACGATGAACACCGTCTTGAGCACGCCCTCGGACAGGCCGCCCGTCGGCAGGCCGGCGCCGAGCCAGCTGTCGAGGGCGAAGCCGCCGAACGCGATGGCATAGAGGGCGCCGGCCACCACATAGCCGAACCAGCTCATCCAGCCGGCGAGGAAGCCGTTGCCGCCACCGAGCCCTTCCTTCACCCACACATAGCCGCCGCCGGCGCGCGGAAAGGCGGCGCCGAGCTCGGCATAGGCGAGCGCGGTGAGGAAGGTGACGATGCCGTTGAGGATGAAGACCAGGACGACCGCCGGACCGGCGGCGCCGGCCGCGATGCCTGAGAGCGCGAAGATGCCGGCGCCGATCATGCCGCCGACGCCCATCATGGTGACCGAGAAGAGCCCCAGATCGCGGCTGAGCCGGACCTCGACCTGTTTGGCCGACTTCGCCTTCTTCGATGTTGCCACCAGCACGCCCCCGGGACTTCTTCCGATCATGATTATAAGGCGGTGGATCGGGCTCCGGTCAAAGGCGGGGCCTTATGTCACCGGTGCCCCAGGGGATGGTTCGCGCGATCCGGCATTTACCCCGGACGGGCGTTCGGTCAAAATGGAAGCGACCAGACCGCATCAGTCAAATCGCGAACCCTTTGCGGAGTTCCAACCCGAATGATCTTGCTGCAGTTTCTCGCCATCATGTTCGGGCCGGTGATCGTGCTGTCGATCGTTGGCTCGCTGATCTGGCTTACCAAGAGCCCGGCCCCGGACGGGGGCACGTAGACGGCCGATCCTCCCTTTCGGGGCAGGCGAGAGAGCCCTCAGGCCTCGCCCATGCCTGGCCGCCAGCCGTCGTAGAAGGGATGGTCGCGCCCGATCGGGAGTTCCACCGGCATGCCTGAGTGGCTGGAGGCGTAGGCGGCGGTCACCAGCTCGATCGACCGCCGCGCGTCGTCGATCGTGACCGGCATCGCCGCGCCCCCGGCGAGCGCGCCATGCAGCGCCAGGAACTGACCCGTCCATCGTTCGGGGACGGGAATGAAGTCGGCCAGCGCGTCGCCGATCCGACGCATCAGGACCTGATCGGTGGTGATGAATTGCCAGGGCTCGGCGCCCGGCTCATAGGGCGGGTCGCTGCCGCTCTCGACCGTCAGTCCGTCGAAGCAGAAGCGCAGGCGCGGAGATCTCCCGTTCGCTGCCGAGCGTCACCGAGAGGGTGACCAGCGCCCCGCTTTCCATTTCGAGCGCAAGCGCCGCGCAGTCCTCGGTCTCGATCCGGTTCACGCGGGTGGCGGTCCGGGCGAAGAGGCTGCGGATCGGCCCCATCACCTCGCCCATCATGTCGTGGGCGTGGATGGCATGGGTGATCAGCGCGCCACCGAGCTCCGACGCAAAGCGGCCCCGCCACGGGTTGTCGTAATAGGCGGCGGTGCGGCGCCAGTGGGTATCGACCGTCGCGACATAGGGCTTGCCGACGACGCCCTTCGCCTTGAGATGCATGAGGCGGCGGAAGCCGTTGCCGTAGCGGTACTGGAAGATCGGCGCCAGCCGCCTGCCGCTCGCGGCTTCCGCCTCGTGCAGCGCGTCCACATCGGCCAGCGAGCCGGCAAGCGGCTTCTCGACGATGGCATGGCGCCCTGCCTCAAGCGCGCGCCTGGCCTGCGCGAAGTGCAAATTGGACGGCGTGCAGATGTCGACGATGTCGAGATCGAGGGCGAGCAGGTCGTCGTAGGCCGCTACCGTCCTGGCGATCCCGTTTTCCCCGGCGAGCACGCGGGCGCGCTCGACGTCGACGTCGCAGACGGCTTCGACAGCATAGAGGTCGGGGAGGTGCCGAAACGCCGCAATATGGTGGCCGCCGATCCCGGCGCCGACGACGCCGACCTTCAGGCGGTGGCTCACGGCGCTCGTCTTTCCGGCCGCGACCCGCCGATGCGGATTGCCCGCGCCTCGGCAGTCAAGGCGAGCTCGGTGGCGAGGAAGCAGTGCGCCTGCGACATCGCGGTCTCGGTCCGATTGAGCACGTCGTCGCGGAGCTGGCGGCCGTAAGCGATCTCCGTCTGCGAGCAGTCGACGTGGCGGACGCCGGACCTGTCGACCAGGAACAGGTGATCGCCGCCCGGCCGTCCGGCGACGTCGATGTACTTGCGAAGCTCGATCGTCCCCTCGGTGCCGAGGATGAACAGGCGGCCGTCGCCCCACACCGGCAATCCCTTCTGGGTGAACCAGTCGACGCGAATGAAGCCGGTGGCGCCATCGGAAACAATGAGCATCTGGCCGAAATCCTCGAACTCAGGCGTTTCGGGATGGTCGAAATTGGCGATGTGGCTAGTTGCCACCTCCGCGGCGTCCGCCCCGGCGAAGAACAGGAACTGCTCCACCTGATGGGAGCCGATGTCGCAGAGGATGCCGCCAGTGCGTTCGCGGCTGTAGAACCAGTCGGGGCGGGGGTAGTTGCCGACCCGGTGGGGACCGAGGCCGACGGTCTGGATCACCCGGCCGACGGCGCCGGCCCTCACAAGATCGCCCGCTGCGATGGTCGCCCGTTGGGTGTAGTGCTCGGAATAGAGGATCGACAGGATACGGCCGGTCGCCGCCTGCACGCCCCTCAGCTCGGCCAATTGGTCGACGGTAGTCGCGCCCGGCTTGTCGAGCATCACGTCCTTGCCGTGGCGCATGGCGCGGACCGCCATCGGCGCCCGCTCGGCAAGGATGCCGGCGCCGAGGACGAGCTTCACCTCCGTGTCCTCGAGGATCGCCCGCTCGTCGGCGACACGGCGCGCATCGGGAAACGCCTTCGCATAGGCGGCGGCGAGGTCGTCCTCCGGGGCATAGAACGATTTCAGCCAGCAGCCGGCGCCCTGCATGACGCGGGTCTGGTCGTAGATGTGGCCGTGGTTGACCCCGATGGTGGCGAAGGCGAAGCCCGGTGAGGCCGGCATAGGATGATCCGTTCAGTCGTGTCAGGATCAGCGTTGAATGGGCGGTCAAGCATAGCGGTGAGCGGCCCAATGCGCGACCGGACGCTGCCGCACCGCATGCGGGGCGCGCTATCGGAGGCCGCCGGAGCCTGATAGCGCCGGCTTCCAGTTCACCGCCCAGCGACTGTCCGCCGGAACGGTGCGGCCGGTTTCGTGCGGATCGGGCTGCATCGACAGGAAGTCGGGCAGCGCCGGCTCGACCACGTCCTGCCACAGACGCTCGACGTCAGCGAACGAGCGGAGGCGAACGGCTGGCCGGGCTTCGTCGAACGCCGCGACGAGTTCCTCCGCCTTCCGTCCGAGCCAGGAGACCTGGCGCTCGACCATTTGCTGCCCGGCGGTCCGGCTTGCTTCGCGCGCATCGGGACCCATCGCGAAGAAGGGCCCGTTCCGGTCATTCGGCGGAAAACGCGAAACATCGACCGCCGTGGGCTCCAACGCCCACAACTGCGACGTTTCGATCCGGCCCGCGTGATCGCCGACCGGCCTGCCGCCGCCGTCGAAACCGCTGGTGTCCGCCTCGAAGTCGGCGAGAGCAAAGAGCCTCGCGCCGATCGACGGCTGGACGAGATCGACCAGCGTCTTGAGGTCGAGGTAGTTGACCCCGTAGTGGCCGGTCAGAAGGATCAACGCCTTGAAGCCGAGGCGGTCGGCGATGCGCAGGTGCCAGCAGACCGTCCTGAAGTGATGCCACGGTGGCACCGCCGTCATCCAGTCGCGCTCCACTTCACCGATCGTGTCCAATGCCCAGATGGCGTAGTCGCCGATCTCATGGATGTGACCGTAGTCCGGCGGCGCTACGATCCCGCCGTGGCGGCGGGCCGTCAGGCAGGCGATGGCGTGGGCCTTGATCGCGTCGAGCCCGAGCGCGTTTTGCGGCCCGTGCGGCTCGCAGAGCCCGTAGGTCTGGTAGAGCACCGGCCACCGGGCGAAACGCCGTTCGAGCTGATCGGGAAACATCCGCTCCCAGCGCACCTCGTCAAACAAGTGGTCTTCGGACTCGCTCGTCATCTTTATCCTCCATCCAGCAAATAAATCCGGGCGTCACCCTTCACGGACGGCGACCCGGATAAATCCGATCCCGATCCTTTTACGCCCTTTTCCTGAACGCGCGCGGCCGCAGAAGCGCCAGCCAATGACAAGTGGACCCCTTTGATTTCGGGTGACTGGCCCTTTTCGCCGAACCACACACCTGCCTAGTTTTTCCCTGCTGGGCTTGATGGGGGTCGATCATGGACCGGAGCAAATCGGGGCAAGCCGGCGGCATTCGTATTTTGGCGCCGCATCGCAGCCGATTGGCCGACGGATCGACATCGTCGCCGCGCACTCGTGAAAACAGCCTCACGGCATCAGGTGGCCGCCCAGCCGTCCCTGACAGTCCACGCCTGTCCCAACGCGCGGTGGATGACGCTGCAGCGCCCGATCGAAGGGCTAGGGGGTTGCCTCGTTCTGCGTGACTTGCTTGCCCTCAACAGGAGGAGTGCCATGACCATGAAACGGAATTTACCCACATTTCTTCAGGCTGCAGGCATTGCCGGCGCGGCCATGCTTGCGATGTCCGCCTTCGGCGGGACCGCATTCGCGCAGGACAAGGAGATTTCCATCTACTTTGTCGGCTGTGCCGCACCGACCGGCTTCCACGGCTATCTGGCGCGCGGCGCCGCGGAAGCCGGCAAGAATCTCGGCGTCAAGGTGACCTATATCTACCCGGACAAGCTCACCATCCCCAACCAGGTCCAGAAGATCGAGGAAGCAATTGCCGCGCAAGCCGACGGCATCGCGATCTGCGTCTTCACCAAGGACGACGCTTATGCCGAAGTGGTGGCCCGCGCAAAGGAAGCGGGCATTGCGATCGGCAGCGCCGCGGCGCCGCCGTCGGGAAAGCAGGTCCGCGATCCCGACGACATGTTCCTGTTCCGCACTGGATCGGATGAACGCGCCGCGGGCAAGCTGACCGCGCAGCGACTGATTTCGATGGGCGTCAAAGGCCGCGTCGTCGTCGGCGACCAGCAGCCGGGCGACGCCACCTGCCGGGATCGCGCCGACGCCGAGATCGAGGAACTCAAGGCAAACGGCATCGAGGCCGAATTCCTCGAGCTGACGATGGATCCCGGTCAGCAGTCGGAAGCCATCTTCAACTACCTGCGACGCCATCCGGACACTGCCGCGGCCACCAGCGTCTGCGACGTCATCGACGGCTTCCTGTCCGCCAAGGCCGACAGCGGCCGCGACGACCTGATCCTTACCGGCTATGACATCGTCGCCCAGTCGCTCGAGGCCATCCGTGACGGTCGGCAGGCCTTCACCATCGACCAGCAGCAGTTCTGGCGTGGCTACATGCCGGTCCTGCTCCTGACCCACAACATCAAGTACGGCCTGATCGAGGCGAACTACTTCCTCACCGGTCCGACCATCGTCGACAAGTCCAACGTCGAGAAGGTCGCGGCTCTGGTTGAGGAAGGCTACCGCTAGTAGACTGGACACGGCCAGCGGGGAGCTTTCCCCGCTGGCCTTCCGGCGCGCATTGAAGTCTGAAGGAATCTGAATGGCGCACGGTCTCGAAGACAACGCTCCCGCCGCCCGGCCTTCGCGCGGCGTCGTTATCGGCGAAGCCGGTCGACGGTTCATGCTCCGCCCCGAGTCAACGGCCCTCGCCGCCGTCGTCATCCTTTTCATCGTCTTCACAATTCTGTCGCCCGACCTTTTCCCGGCCAAGCTCACCTACATCAGCATCATGGCGGTAGCCGCCGAGCTCGGCATCATGAGCATCGGCGTCACGCTCCTGATGATCGGCGGCCATTTCGACCTGTCGGTCGGCGCCGTTCTCGGCCTTACCTCCTACGTCGCCGTGGTGCTGATGCGCGATTTCGGCCTGTCGCCGATTGTCGCGACACCGGCCGCTGTCGCGGTCGGCGCCATTCTTGGCGCACTGAACGGCATCATCGTCGTGCGCTTCCGCATCCACTCCTTCGTGGTGACGCTGGGAACCATGCTCATCTGGCGCGGCATCGTCATCGCGCTGACCGGCGGCTTCCCGATGACGGTGAAGATCCCCCCGTTGTTCAAGGACGTCATGGCCGCCCCGCTGATCTTCGGTTTCCGGATGTCGATGGTCTGGTTCATCGTCATCGGCCTCATCGCAACATTCCTGCTGACCCGAACGAAGTTCGGCAACTGGGTGCAGGCCTGCGGCCAGAACCCGCAGGCCGCCCGCAACCTCGGCGTCCCGGTCGACCGCGTCACGATCATTCTATTCATGATCGCCTCCTCGCTCGCCGCCGTCTCCGGCATCATCCAGGTCGCCCGCTTTGCCTCGGTGGACGCCTTGC
Organism: uncultured Alphaproteobacteria bacterium; assembly: GCA_963710805.1. Classification (GTDB taxonomy): domain Bacteria; phylum Pseudomonadota; class Alphaproteobacteria; order Rhizobiales; family Kaistiaceae; genus Bauldia. The sequence continues at coordinate 82,584 of CAVQBS010000057.1, forward strand.
GCGGCGAAGGCATGGAGCTTCAGGCGGTCGCCGTCACCGTGATCGGCGGCACGCTGCTTTCCGGCGGCTATGGCAGCGTCATCGGCACCATCCTCGGCGCCATCACGTTCGGTATGATCCAGGTGGGGCTGGTCCTTGCCGGCGCTCCCGGCCATTTCTTCCGGACCCTGACCGGGCTGATCGTCGTGCTGGCGGTGATCCTCAATACCGACGTCGCGCGGCGGCTTGCCAAATCACGCCCGCTGGCGGGCTACCGACGCAGCAGCGCGGCGGCCGACGCCGCCATACTTGGCGGAACGACCGGAGGTGAGGGAGACCCGCCGCTCCGCGACGGTGTCGCCCGCTCGGAAACTTGGGAGGGCCCCGGCCATGAGCAACGTTCCGGCGGCCGACGGGAAGGGCCGGCTGCCCGTCGGCAGCGGCGTCAGCGAGTTCGATATCGCCGATCGGCAGATCGAGCCGATACCGCCTGACGCCGTGCCCGTCATGGAAGCGGTGAACGTATCGAAGGGCTTCGGAGCGACCACGGCGCTCGTCGATGTCTCGCTCAAGGCCTATGAGGGGCGCATTCTCGCGCTGCTCGGCGACAACGGCGCCGGCAAATCCACGCTGATCAAGATCCTGTCGGGGGTCTTCCCGCCCGACCGCGGCGAACTGCGCTTCCGTGGCGAGCCGGTGCGGTTCGCCAGCCCAGGCGAGGCGCGCCAGCGCGGAATCGCCACCGTGTTTCAGGACCTTGCGGTCTGCGAGCTGCTGTCGGTGACACGAAACGTGGTGCTCGGCCGCGAGCCGCAGAAGGGCGTCGGACCGCTGAAGTGGTTCGACCTCAAGCGCGCCGATGACATGGCCCGCTCGGCGCTCCACCGGCTGGGCGTTCGCTGGGAGCGCGGTCTCGACGAGCGCGGCGTCAACATCTCCGGCGGCGAGCGCCAGTCGCTGGCGATCGCCCGCGCCATGTTCTTCGGCTCGTCGCTGCTGATCCTCGACGAGCCGACCTCGGCGCTTGCCGTGCGCCAGGCGGGACGCGTTCTGGAGCATATCGCCCGCGCCCGCGACGAGGGACAGGCGGTCATCCTGATCACCCATAATTTCCGGCATGCGCTGTCGGTTGCCGATGACCTGACGATCCTCGCCCAAGGCCGGGTCGTGGGCAATTTCCGCCGGGATGAGACCGACCTGGAAGCGCTGACGGAGCTGGTCGCGAGCGTGGCCTGACCGGCGCGCTCCGCCAAAACGAGGCGCGCCCGATGCTCTGCAGTCAGTTCCCGCTCCTCGACCGCTCAAGGTCCTGGAAGGCCAGCCGCAGCCGTTCGACGCCGGCGCGGGCCTGTTCATGGTCGACGCCGGCATAGCCGAGAAACATCCCGTGTTCCGGCCTGGCGTAACGATAGTGCGTCGACATGCGCGAGAAATCGACGCCACGCTTCAGGGCGGCGGCGAGCACGTCGCCGTCGTCCATCGGCTGCTTGAAACGGCCGATCACCTGCATGCCGGTGTCGATCTCGTTGACGTCGAGCCAGCGATCCAGGCGCGCCCGGCACATGGCGACGAACTCTCGCTGACGGCGCGCATAGAGCCGGCGCATGCGCCTGAGATGGGTGGCGAAGAAGCCCTGTGCGATGAAGTCGGCCAGCGCGGCCTGCAGAAGCAGCGACGGGTACTGTCCGCTGATGCTCACCGCGGTCTTGAAGCCCTCGACCAGCGACGAAGGCACCACGATGTAGGCGATCCGGATCGAGGGGAACATCGTCTTGGACAGGGTGCCGACGTAGATGACGCGACCGCTATCGTCCAGGCCCTGCATGGCGGGTATGGGATGACCGCGGAAGCGATACTCGCTGTCGTAGTCGTCCTCGATGATCCAGGCGTTGTGGCTCTCGGCGATCTGCAGAGCTGAGGCGGACTTCCATCGGCATCACCAGCCCCAGCGGCCACTGGCAGGACGGGGTGACGAAGATCAGGCGCGGCGGCGGGTTGGCCGTGTCGATGTCCCATCCGCCGGGACCGACCGGAAGCGGCGCCGCCTTGCCGCCAGCACTGAGAAAGGCGTTGTAGGCGCCGCCATAGCCGGGATATTCGATCCAGAAATATCGCGGGATACCATGAAGGTGCGGCCGATCAGGTCGAGGGCGGCCTGGGCGCCGGTCACCACGATGACCTGCTCCGGGTCGCACCGCACGCCGCGCAACACGCCGAGATATTCGGCCAGCGCCGCGCGCAGTCTCGGGTGGCCGGCGACAGGTGATCAGCGCGAACAAATCCTCGCGGGGGTTGCGCATGTTGGCGGCGACGAGCTTCGCCCAGACCAGAAGGGGAAGCTCGGGATATCGGGATATCCCGGATGAAAGGCGATCTGGTCGGGGATGGTCCGATCCCTCGGCAGCGTGGTCATCATTTCGCCCCGCCGCGACAGGCTTGGCAGCCGCGACGCCCGGCGGCTCGACTTTGTGCGGGTCGGATGCTGCGGCAACGCTGCCGAGGGATCGGACCATCCCCGACCAGATCGCCTTTCATCCGGGATATCCCGAGATCCAGAGTTTCCCCTTCGCGGTCTGGGCGAAGCTCGTCGCCGCCAACATGCGCAACCCCCGCGAGGATCTGTTCGGCTATCACCTCGTCGCCGGCCACCCGAGACTGCGCGCGGCGCTGGCCGAATATCTCGGCGTGTCGCGCGGCGTGCGGTGCGAATTCAGAGAGCGGGCGATCGTGGTGACCGGCGCCCAGGCGGCCTCGACCTGATCGGCCGCACCTTCATGGAACCCGGCGATCAGTTTCTCGATCGAAGAAAAATGGCGGCTATGGCGGCGCCTACAACGCCTTTCTCAGTGCTGGCGGCAAGGCGGCGCCGCTTCCGGTGCGTCCCAGGCGGATGGGACATCGACACACGGCCAACCCGCCGCCGCGCCTGATCTTCGTCACCCCGTCCTGCCAGTGGCCGCTGGGGCTGGTGATGCCGAAGTGGAAGTCCACCTCAAGCTCCTGCAGATCGCCGAGAGCCACAACGCCTGGATCATCGAGGACGACTACGACAGCGAGTATCGCTTCCGCGGTCATCCCATCTGCCATGCAGGGCCTGGACGATAGCGGTCGCGTCATCTACGTCTGCACCCCTGTAAGAGACGATGTTCCCCTCGATCCGGATCGCCTACATCGTGGTGCCTTCGTCGCTGGTCGAGGGCTTCAAGACCGCGGTGAGCATCAGCGGACAGTACCCGTGCGCTCTTGCTGCAGGCCGCGCTAGCCGACAACTTCATCGCGCAGGGCTTCTTCGCCACCGTCTCGGCGCATGCGCCGCTCTATGCGCGCCGTCTGCGAGAGTTCGTCGGCCATGTGCCGGGCGCGCCTGTGTGCGCTTGGCTCGACGTCAACGAGATCGACACCGGCATGCAGGTGATCGGCCGTTTTTGCGAGCGAGCCGATGGACGACGGCGACGTGCTCGCCGCCGCCCCTGAAGCGTGGCGTCGATTTCTCGCGCATGTCGACGCACTATCGTTACGCCAGGCCGGAACACGGGATGTTTCTCGGCTATGCCGGCGTCGACCATGAACAGGCCCGCGCCGGCGTCGAACGGCTGCGGCTGGCCTTCCCAGGACCTTGAGCGGTGCGAGGAGCGGGACTTGACTGCAGAGCATCGGGCGCGCCTCGTTTTGGCGGAGCGCGCCGGTCAGGCCACGCTCGCGACCAGCTAGTGCAGAGCTTCCAGGTCGGTCTCATCCCGGCGGAAATTGCCCACGAGACCCGGCCTTGGGCGAGGATCGTCAGGTCATCGGCAACCGACAGGGCGTGGCGGAAATTGTGGGTAATCAGGATCACCGCCTGACCCTCGTCGCGGGCGCGGGCGATGTGGTCCAGCACGCGTCCCGCCTGTCGACGGCAAGCGCCGAGGTCGGCTCGTCGAGGATGGCAGCGACGAGCCGAGAACATGGCGCGGGCGATCGCCAGCGACTGGCGCTCGCCGCCGGAGATGTTACGCCGCGCTCGTCGAGACCGCGCTCCCAGCGAACGCCAGACGGTGGAGCGCCGCGCGGGCCATGTCGTCGGCGCGCTGAGGTCGAGCCACTCAGCGGTCCGACTCCCTTCTGCGGCTCGCGGCCGAGCACCAGTTGCGCGTCACCGAAAGCAGTTCACAGACCGCGAGGTCCTGAAACACGGTGGCAATGCCGCGCTGACGCGCCTCGCCCGGGTGGCGAACCGCACCGGCTCGCCACTGAAGCAAAGCTCGCCACGGTCTGGCGGGAACACCCCCGACAGGATCTTGATCAGCGTGGACTTGCCCGCTCCATTGTCCCCGAGCAGCGCGAGGATGCGCCCTTCATAAGCCTTGAGCAACATCGACGAGCGCCGTGGTCGCTCCGAAGCTCTTCGATACGTTCACCGCTTCCATGACGGGCACGGCGTCAGGCGGGATGTGGCAGCGATTTGCCGATCGGCGAATCGGACTCGCTGACGCCGCTGCCGACGGGCAGCCGGCCCTTCCCGTCGGCCGCCGGAACAGTTGCTCATGGCCGGGGCCCTCCCAAAGTCTTCCGAGCGGGCGACGCCGTAGGCGGGACGGCGGGTCTTCCTCACCTCCGGTCGTTCCGCCAAGTATGGCGGCGTCGGCCGCCGCGGGGCTGCGTCGGTAGCCCGCCAGCGGGCGTGATCTGGCAAGCCGCCGCGCGACGTCGGTAACCGGCGAGCGCCGCCGGCGCGACGATCAGCCCGGTCAGGGTAACCCGGGAGCGCCGGCAAGGACCAGCCCCACCTGGATCATACCAAACGTGATGGCGCCGAGGATGGTGCCGATGACGCTCCCATAGCCGCCGGAAAGCAGCGTGCCGCCGATCCACGGTGACGGCGACCGCCTGAAGCTCCATGCTTTCGCCGAGCGTCCGCCGAGCAAAGCGGGCGACCTGGATGATGCCGGAGACGGCGGCGAGCGAGGAGGCGATCATGAATAAATAGTGACGCGGTGGCCGGGACGCCAGGTTGCGGCAGCCTGCGGGTTCTGGCCACGGGCCTGCACCCAGTTGCCGAACTTCGTGCGGGGCAGCAGGAAGGTGCCGATGAGGCCGATGACGAAGAACCAGAGCATCGACATCCGGAAGCCGAAGATCAGCGGGGCGGCCATGACGCCCTTGAAAGCGGGCGGGATCGTCACCGTCATCGGGAAGCCGCCGGTCAGCGCGATGAGCATGCCGCGCCGATGAGCATGGTGCCGAGCGTCACGACGAGGGAGTGGATGTTGAACCGGACGACGATAAAGCCGTTGATTGCGCCAAGGTCGGCGCCGACCGCGAGAACGGCCGGCGTCGCGACCAGCGGCGGCAGGCCGAAGTCGCGCATCAGGATGACGGCGACGTAGGAGGTGCGGCCGAGAACCGCGCCGACCGACAGGTCGAAATGGCCGCCGATCATCAGGAGCGTCACGCCGATGCTCACGATGCCGAGCTCGGCGGCTACCGACATGATGCTGATGTAGGTGAGCTGGTCGGGAACAGGTCGGGCTGACAGGATGGTGAAGACGATGAAGAGGATGACCACGGCGAGCGAGGGCGCTGACCGGGACGGAGCATCAACCGTCGCACCGGCCTCGCCGAGAACGACGCCGCGCGAAGGCCGGGCGGCGGGGAGCGTTGTCTTCGAGACCGTGCGCCATTCTGAATTTCCTTTTTACAAACTTGAAATGCAAAACTCCCGTGTTGGCCGTGTGGTGGCCCCCTTGTGGCCACTGCCTCGACCAAAGAGACAACCTTCTCCGACGTTTGGACTTGCCTGAACAATGGTGCAACCAGTGAGGAAGTAGTTCGCCTCAATAAGGCCGTACTTGATGTTGTGGGTCAGGAGCAGGACCGGCATGTAGCCGCGCCAGAAGGCTGCTGGTCGATGGTGAAGCCTGCCGACCCGTCACGGATGGCGGGAGCGACTGGGCGACGATAATGTGGTGGGCCGAGGGTCGCGGTCGCGCGCGCCGCGCGGCCGCTGTCGGCCTTGGCGGACAGGAAGCCGTCGATGACGTCGCAGACGCTGGTGGCCGCGGCAGTGTCCGGATGGCGTCGCAGGTAGTTGAAGA
>CAVQBS010000058.1:0-47446 GCA_963710805.1 uncultured Alphaproteobacteria bacterium
TAGCGCCGCGTCAGAATCCCTCGGATCGAGAGCGAACCTGATGGCCCGCCGCTCCAAACCAAAGGCGCCAAGCAGGTCGAGGCGCTGACGCACGAGGAGGCGAGCGGCGGAACATCCCGACCGCCGAGCTGCAGTCCTTCGCCGAGCAGATGGAGGAGGTCGGAGCCGGTCCGCCGGTGCACTACCCGCGCGCGCGGCCGCTGCCGAAGGGCGAGACGCGCGACGCGCGATGAGGACCTCGATCCGCAGATCGTCTGGAACGGCGTGAAGATCCGCCTGACGCCGGAGCAGGTGCGCGCAGCTGCAGGAGACCGGCGAGGTCGAGATCGGCGACGCGCAGCTCGTCTGGCGCGGCAAGGACCGGCAGGACTGGTCGGACCTCGTGGTCCAGGCGCCGCCGCTCTACATCCAGGAGAAGATCCACCCCAAGGCGATCATCGACGATCTCGAAGCGCCGCTCGGACGGCGAAGGCGCGAGGCGGAGACGCGACGCGCCGGACCTGTTCGCCGATTTCAACGGGCTCGACCCGGAGGCGCGCGACCGAGTTCTACCAGCACGACCAGCACTGGTCGAACCGCATGATCCTCGGCGACTAGCTTGCAGGTGATGGCGAGCCTCGCCGAGCGCGAGGGGCTGCGGGCAAGGTGCAGTGCATCTACATCGACCCGCCCTACGGCATCAAGTTCAATTCCAACTGGCAGGTCTCGACCGCCAGTCCGCGACGTGAAGGACGGCAAGCGCGAGGACATCACCCGCGAGCCGGAGCAGGTGAAGGCGTTCCGCGACACCTGGAAGGACGGCATCCACTCCTATCTCACCTATCTCCGCGACCGGCTGACGGTGGCGCGCGAACTGCTGACCGAGAGCGGCTCGATCTTCGTGCAGATCGGCGACGAGAACGTGCACCGCGTGCGGGCGGTGATGGACGAGGTGTTTGGGGAGGAGAATTTCGTCGCTCAGATTCGTTTCAGAAAGACTAGCCGGTCAGACTGTCGAACATTCTGCCGACGTCGCGGATTACATTCTTTGGTATGCCAAGAGCAAGACCGACGCTGAAATATCGCCAACTCGTATCTAGATAAAGACCATCGGAAGCGTCGGCGCAGCAGTACAACGGTATCGCGTCGATGCTGACAGATGGTCGACACGACGCGACGCCGACGAGTTGCAGCGACCATTGCCCGATGGCAGCGCTGCGTCTATCGACTGACAGCATGCCAACTCGTCGAAGCCGCCAGGCAGTACTTCGCCTGTTCGATTTCGAGGGCAAGACGTATTCGCCCAGCAACGGGCGCACTGGAAGACCAACTCAGTCGGGCATGGCGCGACTGGCTAAGGCGAGCCGGCTGATCTCCAGTCGGCAAGACATCGATTCGTACTATCGGCGCTACTCGACGATTTTCCTGTCATGCCGCTTCAACAATGTACTGGACCGATGTCAGCATGGCGGTTTGACGCGAGCCGACAAGTCTATGTCGTCCAGACAATCGCCGAAGGTCGTTCGAGCGCTGCATCCTCATGACCACCGATCCCGGCGACCTCGTGCTCGACCCGACCTGCGGCTCCGGCACCACCGCCTATGTCGCCGAGCAATGGGGCCGGCGCTGGATCACCATCGATACCATCCGCGTCGCGCTGGCGCTGGCCCGCGCGCGGCATCATGGCGCGCGCGCTATCCCTATTACTCCTCGCCGACAGCCGCGAGGGCCGCGCGAAGGAAGCGGAGGTGACCGGCAGGCCGCCGTCCGACGCGCCGACGCACGGCGACATCCGCCAGGGCTTCGTCTACGAGCGCGCGCCGCACATCACGCTGAAATCCATCGCCAACAATGCCGAGATCGACGTGATCTGGGAGAAGTGCGCAGGCGACGCTCGAGCCGCTGCGCGCCGAGCTGAACGCGGCGCTCGGCAAGAACTGGGAGGAATGGGAAATCCCGCGCGAGGCCGACGCCGACTGGCCGCGACAGCGGCGAAGGCGCTGCACGCGGCGTGGTGGGAAGCGCGCATCGCCCGCCAGAAGGAGATCGACGACTCGCATCGCCAAGGCCGCCGATGTCGAATTGCTCTACGACCGGCCCTATGACGACAAATCCCGCGTCCGCGTCGCCGGGCCGTTCACGGTCGAGAGCCTGTCGCCGCATCGCGTCGTGCCCGCCGACGAGGACGAACTGCTCGACGACGCTCGAGGCCGCCGAAGGCAAGCGCCGCCCGGCTCGAAGCTGAGCACGCCGCCGACCGATTTCGCGCGAGATGGTGCTGGAGAACCTGCGCGACCGCCGGCGTGCAGCAGAGCGACAAGGCCGACGCGCATCACGCTTCACCGCGCTGCAGCCCTGGCCCGGGCGAATACATCGGCGCCGAGGGCCCTTCATGGAGGGCAGACGACCGCGAGCGCCGCGCCGCCATCTTCATCGGCCCGGAATTCGGCACCGTCGTCGCGCAGCCGATCTCGTCGCCGCCGCGCGCGAGGCGACCGATGCGCGCTTCGACGTGCTGATCGCCTGCGCCTTCAACTTCGACGCCCATGCCTCGCGAGCTGACCGGCTCGGCCCGCTGCCGATCCTGAAGGCGCAAGATGAACCCCGACCTGCACATGGCCGACGAGCTGAAGAACACCGGCAAGGGCAATCTGTTCGTCGTCTTCGGCGAGCCGGACATCGACATCGACGACATGTCGGCGACGGCAGATCCGCGGTGCGAGGTGAAGGGCATCGACGTGTTCGATCCCAACACCGGCGAAATCCGCTCCGACGACACCGACGGCATCGCCGCCTGGTTCATCGACACCGACTACAACGAGGAGAGCTTCTTCGTCCGCCACGCCTATTTCCTCGGCGCCAACGACCCCTACAAGAGCCTGAAGACGGCGCTGAAGGCCGAGATCGACGAGGACGCCTGGGCGACGCTCTACCGCGACACCTCGCGCCCGTTCCCGCGCCCGGCGACCGGCCGCATCGCGGTGAAGGTGATCAACCACTTCGGCGACGAGGTGATGAAGGTGTTCGGGGTGTAGGCGGTGATACCGTATCCGGGCGAAACCATCGTATGTCCGATGCCACAAAGGTGGGCTGAAGTTCATCGGCGCCTCAAACAAGCGGCGGCCGACAACCCGAACATACCGCCGCCGCCGATGCCGCTGATTCTGGCCGGCTGGGCCTACACGGATGACATCCAGAAGCGAGATCGATGGCAAGAGACCGTGGCGTGGGCAAATAGGCATGGGTTTGGCGCGCTGCTAGGCGACCTACCGCACCAATCCATGTACGTGGTTGTTGGCGAGCTGTCTGGGTACCAGATCGGACCGCTCGGCGGACCGATGTACCTCGACTGGAGTTATGAGGCAAAGCCCCGGATTGATGCCGCCGTCAGAGCCGAGGCGATTGAAGCCTTGCGGTCGAACTGGATCAACGTGGTCGGCGATGATTTGGGCGCCATCACATCCCCGGTACGCCTGACTGGCGCGAAAGGCCGTCGACTACTTGTCGCCGTCAGGTCAGAGCGGGCGCCCCCTTGGGGCAGTTGGACGGCTCTTGCTCCCGACGAACGAAGACACGCCTTCACTGCGTTTAGAACAGCGATCAACCTAGCGATCAGCCCGCTTGAGATCGATCACATAGATTTCGTTCGATCAGTCGACGATTGAAATGGATTTCCGCATCGCCGACACCTTCACCTCTTCGCTTGCCCGGCTGAACGGGCAGGAGCAGAAGGCGGCGAAGATCACGGCATTCGATCTGCAATCCGACCCGTCGTCGCCGGGCCTGAGCTTCCACCGCATCGACCAGTCGAGGGACCCGAACTTCTGGTCGCTTCGCGTCAACCGCGACCTTCGGATCGTCGTCCACCGGACCGCCGGCAGCCTGCTCCTTTGTTATGTCGACCACCACGACAAGGCGTATGCCTGGGCGGAGCGGCGGCGGATTGAGGCGCATCCGAGAACGGGCACCATCCAAATTGTCGAGACCCGCGAAGAGGTCGAGGAGATCGAACCGGCTCCGCCGTTGACGACGCCCGAGATCGACCAGGTTGCCGTGCGGCAGCCGCTATTCGCTGGCTTGACTCCGGACGCACTGCTCGATCTCGGCGTACCGACCGACTGGATCGAAACTGTCCGCTCCGCAACCGAGGACGACTTCCTCGACATCGCCGACCACCTGCCGCCGGAGGCGTCAGAGACGCTTCTCGAATATGCGGCAACCGGCTTGCTTCCCGTCGTGCCAGAGAAGGCTGCGTCGCCTCCCACCCAGGAGGAGCTGGTGGTGTCGCTCGCGCGTGAACCTCAGCCGGTGCGCCACCTCGATTTCACCGCCAGCCCGGACACCGAGCGGCGCTTCCGCGTGGTCGAGAACGTCGAAGAACTGGAGGCGGCGCTGGCGTGGCCGTGGGAGCGGTGGACGGTCTTTCTGCACCCCTCGCAGCGGCAGGTGGTCGAGCGGTCGTTCTCCGGGCCGGCGCGGGTTGCCGGCTCGGCCGGCACCGGCAAGACCGTGGTTGCGCTTCATCGTGGCGCGCGTCTCGCCGAGAAGCACCCGGATGCGCGTGTCCTGCTCACCACCTTTTCGCGCCCACTCGCCAATGCGCTGGACCGGAAGCTTCGGATACTGGTCGGCGAACAGTCGTCGGTGATTCCGCGCATCACGGTCGCGCCGTTTCGTGGCATCGCCGAGGAACTGTATCAGCTCGCCTTCGGCCGACGGCCGCAGTTCGCCAGCGACGAGCAGATCCGCAGGGCGATTGCCGAGGCGGCGGAAAAGGAAGCAGCCGGGACGTTCAGCCCGCGCTTTCTGGTGTCCGAATGGACGAATGTCGTCGACGCCTGGCAGATCGACTCCCTCGATGGCTACGGCGGCGTGCCCCGCATGGGCCGCAAGAACCGGCTGGGCGCCAAGCAGCGCGAACGCCTTTGGCCGATTTTCGCGACGGCACGTGCGCTTCTCGACCAACGCCGCCTGAAAACCTGGCCGCAGGTCTTCGCGGAGGTGACGCGCCACTATGCGGCGAGACCGGACAAGCCGTTCACCCATATCGTTGTGGACGAGGCGCAGGACCTCGGCGTTCCCGAGCTGCGCTTCCTGTCCGGCATCGCGGCAAGCGGCGACGACGCGCTGTTCTTCGCCGGCGATCTCGGCCAACGCATCTTCCAGCAGCCGTTTTCGTGGCTGGCGCTCGGCGTCGACATCCGGGGGCGCTCGCAGGTGCTCAAGGTCAACTACCGGACGTCCACCAGATCCGCGAAGCCGCCGACCGGCTGCTGCCGAAGTCGGTCCGCGATGTCGACGGCATCGAGGAGGACCGGAGCGCCACGGTGTCTGTCTTCAACGGTCCGATGCCGGAGATCGCGGTCTTCCCGATGAAGCCGCGGAGGCGGATGCTGTCGGCGGCTTCATCGCGAAGGCAATCGCGGATGGCATGCTTCCGTCCGAGATCGGCGTCTTCGTGCGCACGCGGGAACAGCTCGCCCGCGCGAGAGCAGCCGTCGACAGGGCTGGCCAGACATCCTTCGAATTGTCGGAGGGGCACGATGCGGCCGGTGATAGGGTCTCGGTCGGCACCATGCATCTCGCCAAGGGGCTCGAGTTCAGGGCTGTGGTGGTGATGGCCTGCGACGACGATCTCCTGCCGCTCGCGGCGCGCATCGAGACGGTCGCCGACGAGGTCGAACTCGACACCGTCTACGAGACGGAGCGGCAGCTCTTCTACGTCGCCTGCACGCGAGCGCGCGACCGGCTAATGGCAAGCGGCGTCGCGCCAGGGTCTGAGTTTCTCGGGGATTTGCGGGCAAAGCGCGGGGGCACTGACCGCGATCGGAATTGCCGAAAGGGGCAATTTTCTCTTGCGAAAGGTCGGACCGAGCCGAGGTCGAAGCGGCACCCTAGACGTAGCTTTTTTTGGAGGCGATCACGCGAGGGCAGCGCATACCCCTCTTTACCCCATCAGGATTGAATCGGGAGACCGAGTAGCGGACAATGCGCAGGCTGGAGTGGGGGGAAATCCCATTCAAACGCTGGACCTCGAAACCGCAGCAAGACTCTCGGGCTTTGCGGGAGCCCTGCTCGCCGTAGCCGAGCAATACCCGAAGTCGCCTGTCAGTGCCTCCACCGAACCGATGTCGGTGCGCCATTTTGCGGAGTCGCTCGCAACCGCCGAACGGGGCAGCGCTCGCTTCCAGCTCCTTTCGGACGTTGCCGGAACGGTGGTGAGAGAAGGCTATGTGTGGACCGTCACCGATGAAAGGCTGCCCATCGCGGCGGTGAAGGCTGCCTTCGCGACCTTGGCGCGCGTTCTCTCGGCGCTTGATCCGGACCCCCGGCTTCTGGCAGAGAGCCTTGCCGACCCTTGGCGCATCGCCAAGGCTGTTGTGGCGGGTGCCCGTTCGCAACATCCCGCCGACTTCGCCGAGGGCCCAGCCGACAGGCGAAGCAATGGCGTGCAACCGCTACAAGCCGTCACCAACAGCATCGTCTTGCGGATAGTCGTGGCGCGAACGCTGGAAGCGATCCTGGCGCACCCGGCAGCCGGCATCATCACCGGGGCCGGACGGTCCTATGACATGAGAGCATCGCTCAGGATCGAAGCTCCGCGCAGGCCCATTCAGAGCGGCGATGGCGATTTGCACGGGGTGTCCGAGGACGGTGAAACCGCCGAGGGTGACTTCGTCGTTGGAGGAATTCGAAGATGATTCCAGTGAGGCGGCCGAAGTAGCTTACCGCCGCGTCGCGCCGAAGGCTCCACCGGGCGTAGGAGCAGGAAGGCACGCCTCTCGGCCGCAGAACAGTCCAACACCAGGCTTGTTTGAGGGGCCGCCTGCCGCGATGTCGATGGCGACGCTCGGAAGCCTTCGTGGTCGCTCCCTAGCGCAGGCGGTGGGCCTGTCCACTCCGCGTTCCCCTCGCCCGATCCGGAAGCGCCTACAGCCCGGTAGGGCTGCGTGGATCTGGTGGACGTTGGGGTTGATTGCACTCGGCGGTGCGCTTGCAGCGTGGTTCCTTCGGAAGGAACTCGCAGGCGGGGCGGCCCCGCTCTTCGAGCTGGTCCGCTCATCCGCCGTGCCCCCTCCGCAACGATCGATCCATGAGAACGATCAGCCGGATATCGTCGATGTCAGTGCGTTCGCTCCGTCAGAAACACCGGCCGGCAGCCAATCGCTGGTGCAGGTTTTCCTTCACGCGGCGGATCAGGCCGAAATTGCCAAAGCCCTTGCTGGCGAAAGCGATCCCACCGCCCGCCGCACCGGACGGGCAACGCTGGCGGCTGAAATCCGGCGGGGCCAGCGGATCGCCATCGTGCTCGATGCCGGATCGCTGCCGGTAGACGAACCGGTCCAGCACCTGGTCTGGCGGCGAACGCCTTCCGCCTGTCAGTTCTTCGTAACGGTGCCGGCCCAAGCGGAGATCGGGCTCTACCCGGTCAGGGCAATCGTGACGGTCGACACCATCCCGGTGGGTTCGATCCGCTTCCTGTTGCGTGTCACCGCCGGCAACGAAAGGCGGGGATTGGCGGAGCTGCACGGCGAGACAGCACGGCGATATCGAAAGGCTTTCCTCTCCTATTCGAGCCAGGATCGGACAGAGGTTCTCAAGCGCGCGCAGGCGTTGAAAGCGGCGGGAATCGAATTCTTCCAGGACTTGCTCAGCCTCGAACCGGGCGAGCGATGGGCGCGCCGTCTATACCGCGAGATCGAGAACTGCGACCTGTTCCTGCTTTTTTGGTCGACCAGCGCGGCGCGATCGGAGTGGGTGACGCAGGAAACCGTGTACGCACTGACCTGTCGGAGTCGATCCGCGGATGAAAGGCCGGAGATCACTCCGATCATTCTTGAGGGGCCGCCAATTCCGACACCACCGGACTCGCTGAAAGACATTCATTTCAACGATCCGATCGTCTATGTGATCTCGGCAATCAGCCCGGAACGGACCGTCCGCCCGCCGAACGCGCCCTAAGGCGCTGACAACCTACACTCCGAATCTATACACGAGGCACGCCTAGCTAGTTTTGGGTGCACCGCGGCTGTCACCAGACACCGCAAGCGCTCCTCGTTGGAACCTTAGTGGAACCTGAAGTCAGATTGCGGGTGAAGGTCGCGAGGCTCCCGATAGATTTAAGTAAATCAAATCATCCAGTTAGGTGGTGGGTGTACACGGACTCGAACCGTGGACCCGCTGATTAAGAGACAGCGGCACAAACCCGAAATTCCGAAAGATCTGAGTACTCTTTTCTGCCCGGGTGACGCCGGGGTACCGGGCGCGCTACACTATTGCTACACGCGGGATCCACGCAAGGTCCCGAAGCCGCCGCCGCAAACGCGGTCAAAACCAAGCCTATCGATTGCTATATGATTGCTGCAAACAACGGGCCGACTAACGTCACCTCCTAAGTGTTTGAAAAAAATGGTGGGCGGTACTGGGATTGAACCAGTGACCCCTCCCGTGTGAAGGGAGTGCTCTCCCGCTGAGCTAACCGCCCGGATCCGCGCGTTTATGACGAGCGCCGCCTCCCGGTGTCAAGATGAAGTCGGTTTGCGGTCTTCCCGCCCTTCCAGCAGGCCGACCGCCGCGTCGAACAGGTCGTCGAACCGGTCGATGACGATGTCCGCCCCGAGCTCGCGGACGGGGAGGGGGCTGTAGCCGAAGCCGACCGCGACGATCGGCACATCGGCGGCCCGCGCCGTGCGCACATCCACGTCGGAATCGCCTACCATCACCGACGACCGCAGGTCGCCGCCGGCCGCGGCGATCGTCTCGCTGAGATGTCGCGGATCGGGTTTGCGGTGGGCGAACGTGTCCTGGCCGGCGATCACCGCGAAGCGATCGGCAAGCGCCAGTTGTTCCAGGAGCGACCGCGACAGGCGCTCGAACTTGTTGGTGCAGACGGCGAGCCGCCAGCCGGCGTCGCGGAATTGGTCGAGGGTTTCGACAGCGCCGGGAAACGGGCGGCTGGAGTTGGCAAGGTGGTCTTCGTAGTGATCGATGAACCGCGCGGTGAGCGCGTCGAGGCGGCCCTCCTCGGGCTCGCTGCCATACGAGCGGAGCGCCGTCGCCAGCATGGCGCGGGCGCCGTATCCGATCATGTTCGCGGCCTGTACCGTGTCGACCGGCGGCAGCCCCTCGGCGGCAAGCACGGCGTTGAGCGTGGCGATCAGGTCGTCGGCGGTGTCGACGAGCGTGCCGTCGAGATCAAGGACGAGGAGGGGAGGTGTGTTCATCGGGTCGTGCGTCTATCGGTGCGTGGCTTGGTTCGCTGCCGGCGGGGTTGGGGCAGGCTCGGCAAGGCGCGTTTGCCTGCATCATCGCACATCTCGCGCCGTCGCTCCGCTGCCATGGCGAAGGCAAGCGGTAAGTGCTAACAAGCCTCGCCGCACGGGAAGATCAGGCGGCGAGGAGGAGACCGCGATGTCTTCCGACGGGAAAGCGGGCGCAAGGATTGCCGGGTGGTCTGGCCCGGGTCAAGCTGGACGGGAGTGATGGCGGACAAGATCGAAGGCAACGACGACGAGCGCCGTCGGGCGGCGGAAGCTGCTGTCGACGAGGTACGCGCCGGGATGAAGCTGGGTATTGGCAGCGGCCGCACCGCCGCTCATTTTGTCACCGCGCTTGGGAAGAAGGTGCGGGCCGGCCTATCGATCGTCGGCGTCCCGACCTCCGAGAAGGCCGGGCAATTGGCCCATTCGGAGGGCATCCCGCTCACCACGCTCGACGCCGAGCCGGCCCTCGACCTCACCGTCGACGGCGCCGACGAGATCGACCCTCAACTGCGCCTGATCAAGGGCGGCGGCGGGGCGCTGCTGCGGGAGAAGATCGTCGCAACCGCGTCGGCGCGGATGGTGGTCATCGTCGACGCGGGAAAGCGCGTCGAGACCCTCGGCGCCTTTCCGCTGCCGATCGAGGTCGTGACGTTCGGTCTGGCGGCCACGCGGCGGGCGATCGAAGCGGCGACAGGCCGTCTTGGCCTTGGCGGGAACCTCGCCCTCCGCGGTGGCGCCGATACGCCATTCGTCACCGATGGCGGCCATCATATTCTCGACGCATCCTTCGGCCGTATTCCCGATCCGGAAGCGCTCGCCGCAGCACTCGCCGCCATTCCGGGAGTGGTGGAGCACGGTCTTTTCCTGGGCCTTGCCTCCGCCGCCATCATCGGCCTGGATAAGGGTGTCGAGAGATTGTCCAGGTGAGCGCTTTTTGGAGAGAACAGGAGCCCTGCAAAATGTCCTTCATCAGACGTGTCACGCGTGCCTGCGCCCTCTGCGTCGTCATCGCCGTAGCGGCGCCCGCAGGGGCACAGGAGATCACCCAGAGCCATCTCGACGCTGCTCTCGATGCGTTGAAAGCATCGCCCGCCGCGCGCAGCTATGATGACCTGCTTCCCGCCGTTGCCGAGGCCGTCAAGAGCCAGCTCATCAACATCAGGCCCGACCTTCACACCCAGATCAGCGACACGGTCGACAAGGTCGTGCTGACACTGGTTCCGCGTCGAGCCGATCTCGACAACGACCTCGCCCGCGTGTGGGCGAAGGGCTTCACCGAGGACGAGCTGGTCACTATCGCTACGTTCTACAACAGCCCGGCCGGCAAGAAGTTCAACGAGATCGGTCCCCAGGTCATCTCCGATGCCTACAAGGTCGCGCAGAACTGGGCGACGCGCGTGCGGGAGGAACTCCTCCAGAAATCCCGCGACGAGCTGAACAAGGAAACCGGCGGGACTTTCTAGCCGCGGGCTGCCTGCAGGACTCGGGGGCGGCGATGGATGCCTACGACTTCGATCTGTTCGTGATCGGCGCTGGGTCGGGTGGCGTCCGCGCCGCGCGCATCGCTGCGCGGCACGGGGCGCGCGTTGCCATCGCCGAAGACGACAAGGTCGGTGGCACCTGCGTGCTGCGCGGCTGCGTGCCGAAGAAGCTGTTTGTCCACGCCGCCCATTTCGCTGACGATCTCGAGGATTCGGTGGGCTTCGGCTGGACGACCAAGGGCGTCAGCTTCGATTGGCCAACGCTCAGGGACAATGTGGCCGCCGATACCGATTGGCTGAGCGGGGTCTACATCCGCAATCTGCAGAAGGCCGGCGCCGAGCTGATCCGCTCCCGCGCGGTGATCGAGGACGCCCACCGCATCCGCCTCGTGGGTGAGGGCCGCTCGGTCACCGCCCGCCACATCCTCATCGCCACCGGCGGCCGACCCGATGTGGACCGCACCATTGCCGGCGTCGAACGTGCGATCGTGTCCGACGACGTGTTCAACCTCGGGCAGCTACCGCGGGGCATGGTTATCGTCGGCGGCGGCTACGTCGCGCTCGAATTCGCCGGCGTGTTCAACGCCTTCGGGGTCGAGACCACCATCGTCCACCGCGGCGCCAACCTTCTGCGCGGCTTCGACGCCGACATCCGCAAGTCGGTCCACGCCGCCCTCCAGCATCGCGGCGTCGACGTGATCTGCGGCGACACCATCGCCGGCATCGAGGAGAGCGGCCAGGGGCTTGTCGCAACCACCCGTGGCGGCCGGCGGCTCGAGGCCGGCGAGGTGCTGCTGGCCATCGGCCGCCTCCCGAATACGGAGGGGATCGGCCTCGAAGAGGTCGGCGTTGCTCTGGGCGGTGACGGGCGGATCGCGGTGGACGCGTATTGCCGGACCAGCGTCGAGAACATCTACGCCGTCGGCGACGTCACCAACCGTTTCCAGCTGACCCCGATCGCCATTCGCGAGGGCGAGGCGGTCGCCGACACGCTTTACGGCGGGCGGCCGACGAGGGTCGACCATACGGCGGTGCCCACCGCCGTGTTCACCCAGCCGGAGGTCGGCACCGTCGGCCTGACGGAGGAGGCGGCCAGGGCCGCCCATGACGCCGTCGACATCTACCGAACGAACTTCAAGCCGCTCCACCACCGCGTCGCCCATCGTGACGAGCGGATGTTGCTCAAGCTCGTCGTCGACGCCCGGACCGACATTGTGCTGGGGTTCCACGCGGTCGGCGAGGGCGCGGCCGAGATGGCCCAGCTCGTGGCTGTGGCACTCAAGGCGGGCGCGACCAAGGCGGACTTCGACGCCACCGTCGCCCTCCACCCGACCCAGAGCGAGGAGATCGTCACCATGCGCTCCCCGGTCGAGCGCCATCGCGCCCCGATGCCGCTTCCCGAGCCCGCGCCTGCCAAGTGATTCCCGCTTCCGGAGGGAGGCCCCTAATCGGTGGCAAACCCCGGCCCCCGCGTGTATAACCCGCGCCGCGACGCCGTCGTGACCGGCCCGGGGCCGGTCCCGCGCGGTTATGATGACCGTGCGCCGCGGATCGGGAGCAGGAGTGATGAAGAAGGCGTGGACCCCTGACGGCTGGCGGGCGAAGCCGATCGCCCAGGTGCCGGTCTACGACGACCCGGCGGCGCTGACGGCGGTCGAGGAGCGGATCGCGACCTATCCGCCGCTCGTCTTCGCCGGCGAGGCGCGCAAGCTGAAGCAGGGTCTGGCAAGCGTCGCTGCCGGCGACGCGTTCCTTCTGCAAGGGGGCGACTGCGCCGAGAGCTTTGCCGAGCACCGCGCCGACAACATCCGCGATTTCTTCCGCGTCTTCCTGCAGATGGCGGTCGTGCTGACCTTCGCCGGCGGCATGCCGGTGATCAAGCTAGGGCGTATCGCCGGCCAGTTCGCCAAGCCGCGCTCGGCGCCGACCGAAAAGAGCGGCGACGTCGAACTGCCGAGCTACCGCGGCGACATCATCAACGGCATCGACTTCGACCCCGTGTCGCGCGCCCCCGACCCGAACCGCATCGAGATGGCCTACCGCCAGTCGGCGGCGACGCTCAATCTCCTGCGCGCCTTCGCGCAAGGGGGCTACGCCAACCTCGATCACGTCCACCAGTGGATGCTCGGCTTCGTCGGCGAAAGCCCGCAGGGCCACCGTTACCAGGAGATCGCCGACCGGATCACCGAGGCGATGGCCTTCATGCGCGCCTGTGGCGTCGACTCCGACACCGTCCCGCAGCTCCGCTCCACCGATTTCTTCACCAGCCACGAGGCCCTCCTGCTTGGCTACGAGCAGGCGATGACACGCGTCGATTCGACGAGCGGCAACTGGTACGCGACGTCCGGCCATCTGGTGTGGATCGGCGACCGCACGCGGCAGGCCGATCATGCCCACATCGAGTATTGCCGGGGCATCAAGAACCCGATCGGACTGAAATGCGGCCCGTCGCTTCCGCCGGACGGACTGATCGAGCTGATCGATATCCTCAACCCGGAGAACGAACCGGGCCGGTTGACGCTGATCTGCCGGTTCGGCGCCGACAACGTGTTCGACAAGCTGCCGCCGCTGGTGCGCGCCGTCGAGCGCGAGGGGCGCGCGGTCGTGTGGTCGTGCGATCCGATGCACGGCAACACGATCAAGTCGGGCAGCGGCTACAAGACCAGGCCGTTCGAGCTCATTCTGCGCGAGGTGGAGAACTTCTTCGCCGTTCATCGCGCCGAGGGCACGCATCCCGGCGGCATCCATGTCGAGATGACCGGCAAGAACGTTACCGAATGCACCGGAGGAGCGCGGGCGATCTCCGACGCCGACCTCAAGGACCGCTACCACACCCATTGCGATCCGCGGCTCAACGCCGACCAGGCCCTCGAGCTTGCCTTCCTTGTCGCCGAATTGCTCAAGCGGGATCGCCGCGAGCGGGCAGCCCAGCGGCCGGCTCTCGTCATCGCCTGACCCCTCCGGCAATTGCCACAATTGGCCGCCCTGGCCGAGCGCGGCCGGGGGTGCGTCGGATCGTCGCCGGACGCTTTGCCTTTCAACGACTTGCGTCTGGCGAAACCTTACCAAGGTTTAATCTGAGGCCGCTTGCGGTGCCAGATTTCTGACAAATTCCGGCCCAAACTTTCGCGCCAATCGAACGTTCGGACCTGACCCCGCCTCCGGTGCTGTCTCGCGCCGGTAACCCCTGATTTATGCCTGATGGAGGAGGTAGATGATGCGTTCCGCGTGCGGTTTTCTTGCGTCCTGTGTGTTTGTCGGCGCCCTTGCGGTAGCGACGACCGCTGGCGCCCAGGACATGACGGCGACGACGGAGGCGCCGCCGCTGACCGGACTGTGGCTCACCACCAACTATCCATCCATCACCGAGCCGATCGGCAAGGACGTCAATATCCAGCTCTCCCTGGTCAACAAGAACCTGCCGCCCGAGCGGGTCGCCCTTTCGGTCGAGAACCTGCCCGACGGTTGGGACTGGCAAATCAAGGGCGGCGGCCAGCCGATCGGCGCTGCGATCGTCGGCGACAACGACAGCGTGAGGCTGACCCTTGATCTCAAGCCGCCGGCCAAGGCCGAGGCGAAGAGCTACGATTTCCGGATTGTCGGCAAATCGACCGACCAGACCCTGGAACTGCCCATGACCCTCACGCTGGCCGCCGCCCAGCCGGCCAGTGTCACCATCGAGCCGAAGCTGCCGGCGCTGCGCGGAACGCCGAAATCGACGTTCGACTACCAGGTGACCATCAAGAACGATGGAGCCACCGACCAGGTCTTCAATCTGGTGGCCGAAGCCCCTCCGGGCTTCCAAGCCGTGTTTAAGGAGCAATACGGCACCCAGGAGCTCACCAGTATCCCGATCAAGGCGAATGAATCCAAGGATCTGAAGGTCAGCGTGACGCCGGCCCATAACGCTGCCGCCGGCCAGTACCCCGTGATCGTCCATGTCGCCAGCCCGACGTTGCAGGCCGCCACCAAGCTCATCCTCGACGTGACCGGCCAGCCGACATTGGCGCTGTCCGGTCCCGAGGGACGATTGTCCGGCGACGCCACGGCCGGCAAGGAGCGCACTTTCGACTTCACGCTCGCCAACAGCGGCACCGCCCCGGTTCAGAACGTCAAGCTGAATGCGAACGCACCGTCCGGGTGGAAGATCGCTTTCGATCCGAAGACCATCGATGCTCTCGGCCCCGACCAGAAGACGCAGGTTGCCGTCAGCATGACGCCGTCCGACAAGGCGATTGCCGGCGACTATGTCGTCTCGGTGCGGGCCACGGGTGACGGCGCCTCGGACACCGCCAACTTCCGGGTGACGGTGCTGACCTCGACGATGTGGGGCATCGCGGGCCTCGGTGTTATCGGCGCCGCGGTCGTGGTCCTGGCGGTTGCGGTGACGAGGTACGGCCGGCGATGAGCGATACAGTCATCGAGGTTCACGGACTGACCAAGCGCTACGGGCATACCGTCGCGGTCGACGGCATCGACCTGAAGATCGAGGCGGGTGAGGTCTTCGGCCTGCTCGGACCGAACGGGTCGGGCAAGACCACCACGATTCTCATGCTGCTCGGTCTGACCGAGCCGACCGGTGGGACGGTGTCGGTGCTCGGCTTCGATCCGTTGCGCCGCCCCCTCCAGGTGAAGCGTCGCGTCGGCTATCTGCCGGACCTGGTCGGCTTCTACGACCACCTGTCGGCCTATGAGAACCTGGCCTATTCGGCCCGCCTGATCGGCCTCGACTCGACCGAGAGCGCCAGCCGGATCAACAAGGCGCTCGATCGGGTCGGGTTGGGTGACGTTGCCCGCCAGCGCGTCTCGACCTTCTCCCACGGCATGCGACAGCGGCTTGGCCTCGCGGAGCTTCTGGTCAAGGAAGCCCGCATCGCCATCCTCGACGAGCCGACCAACGGCCTCGATCCGCAGGCGACCCAGGAGTTGCTCGGGCTGATCGGCGAACTGCGCGCCGACGGCATGACCATCGTGCTGTCGTCACACCTTCTCGGCCTCGTCCAGTCGATCTGCGACCGTGTGGCCCTGTTCCGCAAGGGACATATCGGCCTGATCGGCAAGGTGCCCGACCTCGCCCGCGAGGTGCTCGGCGGGGCCTTCGTGATCGAGGTCGAGGCCGAAGGCGTCGACCTGGCGGAAGCGCTCGCCGGGATCGACGGCATCGGCGCGGTGACCCGGATGACCGAAGCCACCACCCGCGTCGACGCCAATCGCGACGTGCGGCCCGAGATCGCCAGGCGGGTGGTCGAGGCCGGCGGACTGCTCCGCAACATGACCATCAGCCGGACCAGCCTCGACGAGGTCTATGTCCGCTACTTCGAGCAAGCCGAGGAGGTGCGCGATGCGGCGTGAAGGTTCGCCTTTCACCGGGCTGTCGACCGTCGCCCTGAAGGAGGCGGCGGACCATCTGACCAGCGCCCGTATCCATCTGGTGATGCTTCTCGTGATCCTGACGGCGATCGGTGCGATCTACGGCGCGATCGGCGAGATCAAGCAGACCGTCGGCCAGGATCCCTTCCTCTTCCTGCGCCTGTTCACGACATCGCGGGCGCCGTTGCCGTCCTTCGTGTCGTTTCTCGGCTTTCTCCTGCCGCTGGTGTCGATCGCGCTCGCCTTCGATGCCATCAACGGCGAATACAGCCGGCGGACCATGAGCCGGATTCTGGCCCAGCCGATCTATCGCGACGCGCTGCTCGCCGGCAAATTCCTCGGTGGGCTGATCGTGCTGGCCATCTGCCTCGTCACCTTGTGGCTCTTGATGACCGGTCTCGGCATCCTGCTGCTTGGCCTGCCGCCGAGCGGGGAGGAGGTGTTGCGCGGCGTCACCTTCCTGATCTGCTCGCTGGCCTATGCCGGCGTCTGGCTGGCGGTTGCGCTCCTGTTCTCCACCCTGTTCCGGTCGCCGGCGACGTCGGCGCTGGCAGCACTGACCCTGTGGCTGCTCTTCACCATCTTCTGGTCGATGCTCGCCCCGTTGATTGCCGGCGCGATGGCTCCCATCGATCCGCTCGATCCGATGTCGGTGGTGTCCAACGCCGAGCTCCAGCAGGGGATATCGCGGATTTCGCCCTACACGTTGTTCGGCGAGATGACGTTGGGGCTGCTCAATCCCGCCACCCGGGCGCTCGGCCTCATCTTCATGGGCCAGTTGCAGGGCGCTATCATGGGCGCGCCCTTGCCCTTCTCGCAAAGTGCCCTTCTCATCTGGCCGCAGCTCGCCGGTCTGCTGGCGGCGATGATCCTGGTCTTCACCATCGCCTATGTCGCGTTCCAGCGGCAGGAGATTCGCGCTTGACGATGGCGAAGCGCGGGGTGCGGCCGCCTCTGGCGGCCGCATTCCGTCGCAAGGGGCTGCCTTTCGGTCGCGCTGATGTATTGTCGACCATTGGCAATGCAGGGAGGGGACTTCAATGGGCGACACGATCAGCCTGACGGCCAGCGACGGGCATACATTCTCCGCCTATGAGACGGCGCCGGCCGGCTCCGTTCGCGGCGGCCTTGTGCTGATCCAGGAGATCTTCGGCGTCAACGCCCACATCCGCAACGTCGCCGACGGCTACGCGGCGGACGGCTATCGGGTGATCGCGCCGGGGATCTTCGACCGCGCCGAGCCGGGTGTCGAGCTTGGCTATGAAGGTGCCGACCGCGATCGCGCCATTGCGCTGCGGAACCAGATCGAGATCGACGACATGCTTCTCGATATTGCCGCCACGATTGCAGTCCTCGACAGGTCGGGCCGGATCGGCATCGTCGGATACTGTCTCGGCGGCTCGCTCGCCTGGCTGGCCGCGACGCGGCTGTCCGGTCTTGCCGCCGCGGTTGGTTACTATGGCGGGATGATCGCCGCCAACCTCGACGAGATGCCGCGCTGTCCGGTCATGCTCCATTTCGGCGAGGAGGACGGCAGCATCCCGATGGCCGACGTCGAGAAGATCCGCGCCTCCGTCGACCCCGGCACCGTGCAGGTGTTCTCCTATTCGGGCGCCGGCCACGCCTTCAACCGCGACGTTAGCGCCGCCTGGCACGAACCATCCGCGAAACTTGCCCGCGAGCGGACGCTGGCGTTTCTGCGCGAGCATGTGGGATAGCGGCAGTCCCGCATTGCTCCGCTTCGATCGCCGGGCTAAACCGGCGATATGGCAGCAAACCTGACCGATACCATCCGGATCACCGTCGCCCAGCTCAATTCGGTCGTGGGCGACATCGACGGCAATCTCAAGAAGGCGCGCGAGGCGCGCGCGAAAGCCGCGGCCGCCGGGGCCGACCTGCTCGTGCTTTCCGAACTATTCATCGCCGGCTATCCGCCGGAGGACCTGGTGCTCAAGCCGGCCTTCCCCGACGCCTGCCGCGCGGCGGTCGAGGCGCTCGCCGCCGATACCGCCGACGGCGGGCCGGGGATCGTCATCGGCACGCCGTGGCCGGAGGGCGGCAAGGTCTACAACGCCGTCGCCCTCCTCGACGGCGGTGCGGTGCAGGCGCTGCGCTACAAGGTGGAACTCCCTAACTACGGCGTCTTCGACGAGTTCCGCGTCTTCGAGGTGGGCCCGCTGCCCGGCCCGGTCGGGTTCCGCGGATTGAGGCTTGGCCTGCCGATCTGCGAGGACATCTGGTTCGAGCAGGTGTGCGAGTGCCTGCTCGAGACCGGTGCGGAGATGCTGATCGTGCCGAACGGCTCGCCCTATTGGCAGGGCAAGGCCGACGTCCGCCAGCAGGTGGCGCATCGCCCGGGTGGTCGAGACCGGCCTGCCGCATGGTCTACGTCAACCAGTGCGGCGGCCAGGACGAACTGGTCTTCGACGGGGGCTCCTTCGGCCTTCATGGCGACCGGACGCTGGCGTTCCAGTTGCCGCAGTTCGCCGAAGCCATCGAGACCGTCACCTGGAAGCGGGACGGCGAGCTCGGCTGGCGTTGCGCCGACGGACGTTTCGCCAGTTTGCCCGCTCTCGAGGATGCCAACTGGCAGGCCTGTGTCCTGGGCTTGCGCGACTATGTCGACAAGACCGGTTTCCCCGGCGTCGTCCTCGGGCTTGTCCGGCGGCATCAACTCGGCGGTCTGCGCGACGATGGCGGTCGACGCGCTGGGGGCGGACCGCGTTCACTGCGTCATGCTGCCTTACCGCTACACCTCGAACGAGAGCCTCAACGACGCTGCGGCGCTCGCCGAGAGACTGGGCGTCCGCTACGACATCGTGCCCATCGCCGATCCGGTGGAGGGCTTCGATGCAGCGCTGAAGCCGCTGTTCGGCGACAGTCCGCCCGACACCACCGAGGAGAACCTCCAGTCGCGCGCCCGCGGCACCATCCTGATGGCGGTCTCCAACAAGTTCGGCTCGATGGTGCTGACTACCGGCAACAAGTCGGAGAACTCGGTCGGCTACGCGACGCTCTACGGCGACATGAACGGCGGCTTCAACCCGATCAAGGACCTTTACAAGACCGAGGTCTACAAGCTCGCCCGCTGGCGGAACGCCAACCGTCCTGCGAATGCGCTCGGACCGGGTGACGCGGTGATCCCGGAAAACATCATCACCCGCGCCCCGTCGGCGGAGCTGAGGCCCGACCAGACCGACCAGGATTCGCTGCCGCCCTACGATGTCCTTGACGAGATCCTCGAATGCCTCGTCGAGGACGAGATGCGGATTTCCGAGATCGTCGCGCGGGGGCACGACCTCGAGACCGTCCGGCGGGTCGAGCGGCTGCTCTACATCGCCGAATACAAACGCCGGCAGGCGGCGCCTGGCGTCAAAATCACTCGCAAGAATTTCGGCCGCGACCGGCGCTACCCGATCGTCAACAAGTTCCGCGACCGCAGCTGACGCCTGTTCCCTTTCCCGGCGGACAAGCGACCGCAGGTGACCGCGATCCTCCGCCGGACCCTGATCCCGATGGATGAGAACCGCCGAGCCCACCCCGCGAGCATCGACGTTGCCACCGAAGCTGCGCTCGTCTAGCGGTGCAGGCCGAACTCTGTCGAGATCGCCGCGTCGCCGATTTCCTCTTCCTTCTCTTCGGGATCCTCGAGCGCATTCTCGCCCTCGGGCTTCTCCTCGAGGCCTTGCGCAGCAAGCTTGCGCTTGCGGAGGATCTCCTTGGCTTTTTCCTTGTCGGTCTTCATCGTTTCCCTCGCGTGCTATCGGTCGGCCCGTGGCCACGGGACGACATGCTCGATGGGTGCCGTCTGACGATGCAAGCGCAAGACTACACCAGTTTTGCAGGCAATGGCCATGCAGGAAGGAATATAGGGCGAAGGCAGAAGCCCGTTGACCCCGCGAGTCGGCGGATTCATACTTCCGGCCAACTTGTTCGCAAAATGAGCCGGCGTCGGCGTTCCTGAGCGTCGCAACAAGCCGGGGAGGGGTCCGAATCACCGACCGGCCGTGCGCGGCCGGAGCGAGGGCCTGCGAGTGAGACGACACCTCAAGATCCTGCTTGTGGCGGTGAGCCTCGTAGCGTTTTCGGCCGAAGCCGAGGCTCAAGCCGACCTCTGCTCCGCGCTGAGGGCGCAGCTCAACACGCTCGATCAAGGATCGAACGACTACTGGAACAACGATCTTCGCGATACCGAGACGGCGATCAGCCGTAAACGGGACGAGC
This sequence comes from uncultured Alphaproteobacteria bacterium, assembly GCA_963710805.1. GTDB lineage: Bacteria > Pseudomonadota > Alphaproteobacteria > Rhizobiales > Kaistiaceae > Bauldia. The sequence continues at coordinate 20,318 of CAVQBS010000058.1, forward strand.
TCGACCAAGCGATGACGGCGGCGCGCCGGGCCGGCTGCTATGGCGGGCTCTTCTTCAAGGCGCTGAACCCGGCCGGCAACTGCCGGGCGCTGACAGCCAAGGTCGACCGGGTCCGCGCCGGCCTCAACCGGCTGGAGTCCCAGCGACGGCAGTTCGCCGGCGATCCCTATGCCGCCGACCGCGTGCGATCGGACGTCGTGCGTCAGCTCGCGGCGAACGGCTGCGACGGCACCTATGCCGCCAATGACCGCGGCACGCGGCGCCGCACCGGCCTGTTCGCCTCTCTGTTCGGCAGTCGTCCCTTTTTCAGCGGACGGTCTCCCTTCGATCAGGGCTTCGGCGGCGGCACCTACCGGACGCTCTGCGTGCGCTCGTGTGACGGCTACTATTTCCCGATCAGCTTCGCCACCACGCCGGACGCGTTCGCGCGCGACGAGAATACCTGCCGCTCGATGTGCCCGGGAAGCGACGTTTCGCTCTATGTCTACCGCAATCCGGGCGGCAACCCGGCCCAGATGGTATCGCTCGCCGGCGAGCCCTACACGACGCTGCCGAATGCCTTCCGCTACCGCAAGGAATACGACAAGGCCTGCACCTGCCCGCCTATCTCCACCTATGCGTCGAGCCCGGCCGGCATCATCGGCGCCCCCGGCGGGCCGCTGGCCTCCGCGGGTCCCGGCGGCGTCCTGACCATCGCCACGCCAGTGCCGCCGGTGTTGCCCGCAATCGCGGCGCCCCTGCCGCGGCTCCGCCCCGACCAGACCACTGACCCCGAGACCGCCGCCAACCGCCGGGGCGGTTTCGTGCCGGGAGAGGCGGCGCCGGAGGCCAAGCCCGACGTGGTGCTGGCCACGGGGCCGAACGGCAAGCGTGTCCGCGTCGTCGGTCCCGACGACTTCTATGTGACGGAATAGCGGACCCTTTGTTCCATTTCGGGACGTAGGCGGGCTTAAAGCGAATGTGAAACCATTGCCCGCATTTAGCGCTTTCGTTAAGGCCCGACCTTTGCCATCTTTGTTAGCTTCTATGCGCGCTTCGCGATTCAACCGGCCAGCGCGAACTATGGTAGAAACCGGGGGCGCGCCGCTGCGCGGCGAGGGGAGCAGGCGACAGACGTGACCGTGGAATCGAGCTACCGGCCGACAGGTCGTGTCCATATGGCGTTGGCGGCTCTCGGCCTCATGCTGGCCCTGGCCGGCTGCACGACCGCCAACGTCAGCAATGACGGGAAGCCGATCGATCCGAAGTACATTTCCATGTACGCCCCGGTGGCTGGCGAGCCGTTCCGCGTGCCGGCGGTGCCGGTGAATCGGGTGGACCCGAAGTATTTCCGGCAGACCGTGGCGACGCCGTCGAACATCCCCAATGACCCGGGGACCATCGTCGTCGATCCTTACGACAAGTTCCTCTACCTGGTGCAGGACAACGGCGAGTCGATCCGCTACGGCATCGGGGTCGGCAAGCAGGGCTTTGCGTGGTCCGGCAAGGCCGAGATCCAGGACAAGCAGCAGTGGCCGAAATGGTTCCCGCCCCAAGAGATGCAGGCGCGTGACCGCTATGCCGCCAAATATGGCGACGGCATGGATGGCGGTCCGCGAAATCCGCTGGGCTCGCGCGCCTTGTATCTCTACGAAGGCAAGTGCAACCAAGAAAACATACGCACGGCAAATTGCCGGGACACGCTCTACCGCATCCATGGCACCAGCGAGCCGCTGTCGATCGGCAAGGCGGTATCCAGCGGCTGCATCCGCATGTGGAACCAGGACGCCATCGACCTCTACAATCGCGTGCCGATCGGAACCAAGGTGGTGGTGCTGAGCGGGCCGGAAACGGCTCCGCTCGATGCGATGGCGCCGGCCATCGCTGCGGCGCCGGCATCCGGCGGCAAACCCGCGGCCGGCGGCACGCTCACCCCCGACGGCAAGCCGGTTGCGGTTGTGCTGCCGAACACCAAGACCGGCGCCATCTAGCGCGTCATCCCCCCGGACCACGGTCGGGGGCAGTCTCTGCGAACAACGGCGCGTTTCGTTTTGCACCGACGCTATCCACCAGGTCGTCCTCCGGTCGATCCCCTGATCGAAGTTGAGGGAGGAGGACGACAGTGGAGGATGGGGCATCGATCTGCATCAAGACATACTCCATCGTTGCCGCGCTCGCGAGCGAGCCGGGGTTTGCGATGCGTCCTCCCACGTGGGCATGCGGCTTCGCCGCTTTGCCCATCCTACGAATCACTCCTCGCCGGGATTCTCTTTCGTCCCGGTCGGACCTTCGGTCCTCCTCGCCTCTTGGCTGGAGACGAGGGGTGGCGGGCGCTGATGAGCACGCCAGTCCGAGTTTAGTCTCATGGGGCGCCTCACCAGCGCCCGCCACGGCGATTTTCGGCACTCCGCTCCCGCGCTCCACCGGGCGGGCAATCGCCGGGACACCCGACGACGAACTCGCATCCGGATTGGCCGGCGGCTTGCGCCGCCTCCCGTTCCAGATGGGCCTGCCCGGCTTACGGTCAGCCTTGTGACAGCCGGTCGTAGCGCCGGCGGGCGGGCTTGCGGAGGCCTCCCGGGACGTTCGGACCGTCGTCCTCTCCGGACAAGGGTTGCCCCTTGCCCGCTGTCCCTTGCGGGACACGCCGCGGGCGCCGCTCCCCGCTCCGCATCGAAGACGCCTCTAGAATGCGCCCCTCAGTGAGCGAGGATGCCGAGCAGTATGAGGGGTGGGTGGCGAGACGGGGATAAGAATTGTTTTATGCCCGGTGGCCAGCGGCACCAGAAAATGGTTGGTTTTGCGTGGAGTCGGGTCAGAGTATGGCGGCGGAGAGTATAAAGTCGGCGCTGGCAACCGTGGCAGACGCCTGTGAACCGGGAGTGAACTCCCATGTCGACCGTCTTCATCAGCTATTGCAGGCGCGATCACTTCTTTGCCGAGCTGGCTCGCCTTAAGCTCGCCGAAGCGAAGATCCCGGTCTGGGTCGACAAGACGAATCTTCGCGCCGGCGACGATTGGCGAAAGGAGATCGACAGGGGCATCTCCGACAGCTTTGTCGTCGTGGTGGCGCTTAGCGCCGATTCCGTGAACTCGCCCTTTGTGACCTACGAGTGGGCATCGGCAATCGGCAAGGACAAGCCGATTGTTCCTGTCATCCTCAATGACTGCGAGCGGCATCCGCGCCTGGAGCCAATTCAGTATGTCGACTTTTCCAACGCGGCCTACCAGCCTTGGCAACAGTTGATCGACCGGATCACGGAGATACAGGCCGATGCCGAGCAGCCTGCATCAGAGGGCGAAAGCGAGCCGGCTTCCCCCACTGATCCCGCGACAGAAGAATCCCAAGCGAAGCAAGAAAAGGCCGTGGAGTTGATCCTCAACTACCTCAATCGGCGGGGGTATCAAATGGCGAGTTTCGATAGGCTAAAGGAGCGTGTGGACGAGACATACGACAAAGCCTTCTTGGAAGGCCTCATCGCATCCTATCCGACGATATTCAGGCGGGCGCGACTGAAGGGGGGCAAGCCGGGCTTGGCGAAGCTTTAGAGCATGCATCCACCTGATCGGAACCTTGCTCCGGCGGCCCGGCACCTGATGGTTGACTCTGCGAGACCTCACCGATGACTGCCGCGGAGCTGGCCGGGATCGCACTCCATGCCGACGATCCCGCCGAGGTCCAAACGGCAATCGTCGCGGCGATGGATCAGGCGGCCAAAGAGCCGGTGACGGTGGAGAGCGAATACCTGCTCGCCGAATGCGCCCATGCGACCGGCCACATGGCCCGTCGGTTCGGGATCGTCGATGCCGGGCTGCTGGGGCGGGTCGTGGAGATGGGCGCGGCGCATGCCGGGTCGCGGCCGATCAGTGGAGCGATCATCGACATGTGGGACGATCTGGACAGGTTCATGCCCGAGGCGCGGAGGGCGGCACGCCCGTTGCGAGCGGGAGGGTGAAACGTCGATCTCTCTCGCAAGGCTTCCTCAGCGGGGCAGGACCGCGGCCCGGTCGCCGCTGGTGGGATCGATACGAATGATCGCGGCAAGGGCCGAGTCGCTGACAAACAGCGCGCCATCGAGGCCGGCGGCGATGCCCCACGGCCGCTTGAACGCTGGGCCGCTGCCCTTTTCCGGGCCGGAGAGGACGCGCATCTGCCCGATCCCGGGATCGAAGGCGTAGACGGCGCCCGCCTTGAGATCGGTGACGACGAGGCTCCCTTTTCCGTCCTCGCCGATGCCGACGGGCGCCTGCAGCGCAACGTCGTCCGGCCCGGCGGGCTTCAGCGCGGTGCGCCTGCCATTGCCGGGGTCGACTTCGAAGACGGCGGAGCTGACGGGGTCGCTCACATAGTAGCTGCCCTTGAACGCTTTGATGCCAAGGGGCACGCCGAATTTCGGGCCGCTGCCGAGGTCGGGTCCGGAGACGATCGCCCGGCGACCGGTAATCGTGTCGACTGTGATCACGGCGCGTAGATCAGGATCGGTCGTCGCCGCCGAGTCGCCCATCAGCGTCAAGGCGATCGGATCCTGAATTTCCAGACCGCTGCCCCGGGTGGGGCCCGATATGATCGTGCGGTTCCCCGTCCGCGGGTCGACCCGGATCATGGCGATGTTGGTCGCGTCCCCGACGATCAGGTCGCCGGTCTCGGTGACGGCCACCAACTCCGGCGTGATGAAGAAGACGCCGCTGCCGCGCCCCGCATCGGAGACAATCCGCGATGTACCGGATTGCGGCTGAACGGCGATCACCGCGTCGCGTCGCGGGTCGACCACGACGATCTCTCCGCTGCCGGTAACCGCGATGCCCATGGGGTAGAGGAGGGCCCCGGCCGCGGGAGGCTCGGCTTCATAGGCGACGGACCGGTCGCCGGTCGCCGGATCGATCGTCATCACGGCGCGTTGGCCGAGATCGAGGACAAACAGCTTCTCCGCGACCCGCGCCAGGTCGACGGGCATCACGAATGCCGCGCCGGCTCCGGTCATCTCGCCCGAGACGGCCGTGCGGTCGCCGCTGGCAGGATCGACGGACATGATGGACCCGACGGCGGCATCGACGACGAGCAGGCGGCCGCCCGTTGCTGGCAGGAGCCGGGTGGGGCTTTGGAAAGCGGGCCCCTTGCCCCGCCCAGGTCCGGAAACAGCCATGCTGTCGCCCGTCTTGAGGTCGATTGACAGGATCGCCTGCAATCCGCGGTCGGCGACAAAGAGCCGGCCGCCAGAGGCGGCGACCATGCCGAACGGATCGACGAAGTCGGGCCCACTGCCCACCGTCGGGGACGAGATGATCGAGCGGTCGCCCGTCTCCATGTCGACCCGGAGGACCGCGTTCAGCCCGATGTCGAAGACCGCAAGGGCATTGTCGCCGAGGCGCGCGATGGTGCGGGCGGTCGAGAACTGCGGGCCGGCGCCGTTCTGCTTTCCCGAGAGCTCGCTGCGGTTGCCGGTCCGCGGCTCGATGCGGACCACGGCACCTTCGCCAGGATCGATGACGTAGTAGGACTTCTGGTCGGCAACGACGCCGACCGGGGCATTAAAGGGATTTCCCGCGCCGCGCCGGTCCGATGAGATCAGCCGGCAGTCTCCGGTGGCCGGATCGACGCTGAGGACGGCTTGCAGGCCGCGGTCGACGATCAGGAGCAGGCCCTCGGCGGTGGAAGCCATCCCCATCGGCGCGACGGAGGTGCTGTTCACCTCGGCGCATGCGGGTTGAGGCTGGCTCGTCGCCTGGCCTTGGCCCGGCCGAACCTCCAGGCCCGAAGCGCAGGCGACCAGGACCGCCAGGGCGATCCCGCGTGCAAGTGGCGTCATGGGACCTTGGCTCTCTCTCCGTTTCAGTCCAATGCCGGCGTGTTTCCCGGGGCCGACGGGCGGTTTGTCCAGCCTTGTAGCATGACCCTGCCGGCCAATGCCGGTCGCATTCGCGGGCGCTAGCGGACGATGCGGATGCGCTTGGCGGCACGGGTGATGCCGGTATAGAGCCACCGCGCGGCGTTCTCGCGAAAGGCGAAACTCTCGTCGAAGAGGATGACATCGTCCCACTGCGAGCCCTGCGCCTTGTGGACGGTGAGCACATAGCCGAAGTCGAAGGCGTCGGATCGGCGCCGCGCGGCAACCGGCAGCGCGTCCGCCGTGCCGTCGAAGAAGGCCGGGTTGATCGACACCACGGTCTCCTTGCGGCCGGGGATGCCGTCCTCGGAGGCAAGGGCGTAGCGGAGCAGGCCCTTGCGCGGCACGCGCACCCGCTCCACCCGCCACAGGCTGCCGTTGAGGAGCCCGCGCTTGCGGTCGTTCCTGAGGCACACCAGCACGTCACCGGCGACCGGCGCCGGCCCGTCGCGATCGAGGAGCTGGCGGATGCGGAGGTTGTAGTTCCGCCGGGTGTTGTTGCGGCCGACCAGCACCTGGTCGGCGGAGGTGACCGCTTCCGGCTCGATCTCGTCACGGGAGATGACCGCGCTCTCGCCGTAGACGCCGTGCTTCAGCCGGCCGCCTTCCCGGACGATCATCGACAGCCGCACGATCGGGTCGTCAGCCGCCTGGCGGTGGACCTCGGTGAGCATGACGTCGGGCTCGGCCTCGGTGAAGTAGCCGCCGCCAGCGACCGGCGGCAGCTGCGCCGGATCGCCGAGGACGAGCACCGGCGTGCCGAAGGAGAGAAGGTCGCGGCCGATCTCCTCGTCGACCATCGAGCATTCGTCGATGACGATCAGCGACGCCTTGCCGGCGGCGCTATCGTCGTTGAGGACGAAGGTCGGTCCGGATTCGTCCTCGCCGCGCATGCGGTAGATCAGGCTGTGGATGGTGCCGGCGCCCTTGCACCCCTTGCCGCGCATGACGTGGGCGGCCTTGCCGGTATAGGCGGCGAACAGAGTGCCGCCGGAAACGCTGTCAGCCAGGTGGCGGGCGAGCGTCGTCTTGCCGGTGCCGGCATAGCCGAAGAGGCGGAAGACGGGCCGGTCTCCCGCCTTCAACCAGTCGGCCACCGCCGTGAGCGCCTTGTCCTGTTCGCCCGACCACTGCATCGTGGCCGAGGTGTAGAGGAGCGGGCGGGCGGGGACCAGCCCCGGACAGACAGCGGGGAAAAGGCCGGCCGGACGTTCACATCATCATGAAGTCGTCGTGCGACAGGTCTGGCACGTTGTCGAGGACGGCGAACTTGACCTTGGCGCCGGCGCCGTCGCCGTCGGCATCATAGAACAGCTTGCCGTTGTTGGGGTTGTAGAGAATGTAGTCATTGCCGTCGGCAGCGTTGCCGCCGATATGGAACTCGCCGGAGTTGAGATGGTTGCCGATCGCGGTGAAGACATCCGTGTCAAGCCCGATTATGTCCTTGTCGGGTTTGAAATCGGCGATGTGGTCGACGCCCGCGACCGCGCCGAGCGGGTTGAACAGAAACAGGAACGTGTCGGCACCCTTGCCGCCCTTCATCAGATCGTTGCCTGCCGCACCACGTAGCTCGTCGTCGCCGGAGCCGCCTCGCAGCTCGTCGTCGCCGCGACTGCCCTGCAGCATGTCAGCACCGCCGCCGCCGAAAATGAGGTCATCGCCGCCGCCGCCGAAGAACCAATCATTACCTGCCTTGCCGTGGAAAGTGTCGTCGAAATCACCGCCGATGAAAGTGTCGGCGTCCGGCGAGCCGTTGAAGGTGACGGGTTGCATGTTCAGCATGTCGTAGAGGGGCGCGTAGGACACGCCGACCTGAGCCTGGATCTCGTCGGCGACGTTGCCGATGACGCCGATATCGAGCCAGTAGCCGCTCGCCTCCGCCACGAGGTCCTCGCCGTCAAAAACGGAAAGGTTATGGATCATGCCGGCCTGGACTTCGCCGCCGTTGAGGATGATGTCACCCTCGAAGACGACGGACTGGCCGTTGTATTCGACGGTGACCGCGTCGGTCGTCGCGTCAGTGACGGTGCCGAACTTGAGAACGTCGTAGAGGATGCTGAGGTAGTTGGCGTCGCCGCCCTGATAGGCGTTCCATTCTACGGCCATTTTCGTCTCCTGGCATCTTCGCGTCGCTGTTCGATGCGTGCCTTATGGCGGAGCCGGCGCGGTCGCGCAGTTAGCCGGTTCACACCCACCGTTCATGACCGGTTCAGGGCGGGCCATTCGGGGGACAGGAGACATTTCCAAGGGCTGCTTCGCGGATGCGAGCCGCGAAGCAGCAAGGTGGGGCACCTGACACGGCGCCGTCGCGGCCCCGTCAGACCATCAGGAAGTCATCCGCGGACAGGTCCGGCGCGTGGTGGAGCACGGCGAACTTGATCCTGGGCATCGGACCGCTGCCGTCGGGATCGTAGAACAGGGCGCCAGTGAGTGCCTTGTAGAGAATGTAGTCATTTCCGTCGGCGGCGTTGCCACCGATATGGAACTCACTGTTGCTGAGAGAGCCGCCGATGCTCGAGAACACGGCCTTGTCGAGCTTGATGATGTCCTGGCCGGGCTTGAAGTCGTCGATGGTGTCAACGCCGGCCTGTAGGGGGCCGTTGCCGAGGGGCGTATCGAAGATGAACTGGTCGTCGCCCTTGCCGCCGAACAGATGGTCGTCGCCGCTGCCGCCGAAGATCTTGTCGTGGCCCTTGTTGCCCTTGATCAGGTCGTCGTCGCCGCGCCCGAAGAGCCTGTCGTTCCCGGTGCCGCCGAAGATCCTGTCGTTGCTAGCGCTGCCGCGAAATTTGTCACCGCCGCCATTGCCGTAGAAATCGTACGGGACGTCGCCGGGCGCCTTGAAGACGTCGCGATCCTCCGAGCCGTTCATGGTGATGCGGACCGAGCCGGAAGGAACATCGGAGTCGAAGAAAAGATCCACCAGAGCCGAGAAGTCGTCGGCCTCGAACGCATCGCCGACCTCGCTGACAGTGAGGTGGTAACCGCTGGCGTCCGCAACGCGGGTTCCGTGGTCGACAACCTTGAGGCCGTTGACCTCGCCGGATTCCGGCCCGGGGTCGCCGTCGGTGTAGGTGAAGCTGCCGTAGAAGACGACCTTCAGGCCGTCTTGGCCGACCACCACCTTTGCCGGGTCATCCCCGTTGAGGACTTCGCCGCCGTCAAGAGCCCCCTCCATCGTTGCGAGGAAGTCAAAATCCGGTCGGCCGTGCTGGATGTCCCAAGTTCTCGCCATGGGTCAGCTCCTGTCGCTTGAGCTGCCCCCCAGTCTTCTTGCCCACATGTCATATCCGCGAACACCAGCCGGGGTCCCGGACGCAATTGCCTCTCAACTCAACCATGTGGCAACGAGCCGCCGTCCAACGCAAGCAGATGCGGCAATTTCGACCAGCGACCGTCGCCGGCCGGGCGGTATGCGGTAGTTTCTCGCCATGCGTCGCATCCTCGCTGATGCCGACCGGAGGCCGGCATGTTCGGGTGCGGGTATCGAGCATTTGAGTGTGCACGCGCCTATGAACGGCGTCACACGCTCCCGCGCGGCAGGTCAGGTGCGGCGCCCGCTGACGACGGCCCCCGCATAAGTGAGGGCGCTGAGGCCGGTGATGCAGAAGCTGACGGGCCAGTCGGTGTAATAGGCGACGACGATGCCGAGCCATGCGATGGCAAGGGCCAGGAGGGCCGACAGCGCAATGCCGGTTGGAAGCCGTCGGGTGAGGCGCTGGGCGGCGGCCGGCGGGCCGACCATCAGGGTGAAGACCAGGAGCACACCAACGATCTGCACGGACTGGGCAACCGCGACCGCCGCGACCACCATGAACAAGGTGGCGATCAGCCGGAGCGAGACGCCGCGTGCTTCGGCGAGTTCCGGCTGGAGGCTGGCGAACAGCACCGGCCGGCTGATGATGGCGAGCCCGGCCAAGGTCGCGACGCCGAGCACGGCCAGCGACACCAGCATCGGGCCGGTGACCGCCAGAACATTGCCGAACAGGATCGTCGTCGCCTGCAGGGTGGTGCCGGTATTGAGGCTGAGGAAGAGGAGGCCGAAACCGAGCGCCGTCGCCAGCACGATGCCGACCGCGACGTCGCGGCCGCTGAGCCGTTCGCCGAGGAGGCCCATCACCGTGCCGGCGGTGAGCGTGAAGGCGAGCATCCCCCATAGCGGGGCAACGCCGACGAGCACCGAACCGGTCGCGCCGGCAAAGCCGACATGGGAGAGGGCGTGGCCGGCGAAGGTCTGGCCGCGCAGCACGAGGAAATAGCCGACGCAGCCGGCGACGACGGCGACGATGCCGCTCGCGGCAAAGGCGCGAAGCATGAAGTCATAGGCGAGCATGGTCGTGATGATGCTCGCGTTCGACGTGCTCGCCGCCGGACATGACGAAGATCCGACCACCCGCCCGGATGATCTCGATCCGGGTCCCGTACAACGCGGACAGGGTCGCCGGCGTCACGACCTCGTCGACGGTGCCGAGGGCGGCGTGGCCGCCGCCGAGGTAAAGGACGCGGTCGATGGCGCCGAGGAGCTGGTTCAGCTCATGGGCGCAAAACAGGACAGTGAGGCCGAACTGCTTCGACAGCCGGCGGACAAGGTCGACGATCACGTGCTGCTGATGCTGGTCGAGGCTGATCAAAGGCTCGTCGAGAAGGAGGAGGCGGGGCCGGCCGATCAACGCCTCGGCGATCAGCAGGCGTTGACGCTGACCGCCCGACATGGCCGAGAACGGTCGCGCCGCCAGCAACTCGCCGCCGACGGCTTCCAGCGCCCAGGCGATGTCGCGACGGCCGTGCGCAGAAAGGTGCGGGACGCCGAAACGATGGCCGTTCACCGAGCTTGCCAGGATGTCGCGCCCCGACAGACCGACATCGGGTGGCGCGGTGTGGGTCTGGGGGAGGTAGCCGATTGCAGGATTGCCCTGCCGGACCGGCCGGTCGAAGACGGCGATCCGCCCGCCGGCCGCCCGCCGGAGGCCCAGAATGGCGCGGATCAGCGTCGTCTTGCCGGAGCCGTTCGGCCCAAGCAGGCCGATGAATTCGCCCTCGTCGATCGTCAGGCTGATGTCGTCGAGGATCGTCGCCCCGCCGACCGCCAGCGTCACGTGGTCGAACGAGACGGCGCTCAAGATCGAGGGTGCCGCCAACGCCCGGGCGGTGGCGTCGAGCTCGCCGAGCATCCAGTCGAGATAGGTCTTGCCCGGCGGCAGCGCCTCGGTGACGCCGACCACCGCTACGCCGGCGCTTCTGGCGGCCGCCAGCGCCTGTTCGGTCAGCGGGTCGACGACCTGGTTGTTGTAGAACAGCACCTTGACCTTGTGCTTCTTGAGATCGTCCTCCAAGGCGGCGATCTCGCGCGCCGACGGCTCCGTCTCGTTCATCACGGCGCGCTGGAAGTCCTCGTTCCGCATGTCCAGCCCGAGGGCCGCCGCCATCGGCCCGAAGACCGGCTCGGTCGCGGTGACCGGCGTCCCGGCAAAGCGGTCGCGGATCTCGCCGATCTTTTGATTCAGCGTCTGAAGCGAGGCGGCGAAGTCCTTGCCGCAACTCTGATATCCGGCGGCGCCCTCGGGGTCGACGGCGGCCAGGGAGCGAGCCAGCGCGGCGGCAACGGCGGGGATGGCGCGGGGATCGTACCACAGGTGCGGATTGTCGCCCTCGACGGCACCGACCAGCGTCGCGACGTCGATGACCGCCCGGTCGGGATTGTCGGATGCCTGGACCAGACGCTCCATCCAGTGATCATAGCCTGCGCCATTGAGGATGACGACGCGCGCGCCGGCCACGTCCTCGGCGACCGACGGCGGCGGCTCGAAGTCATGAGGGTCGGTCTTCGCGCTGACGATGACGCTCCGGACCGCGACCCGCTCGCCGCCGATCGCGGCGGCGACGTCGCCATAGACGCTCTCGGCGGCAACGACCGGAATGGGCAGGTCGGCAGCCCTGCCGGGAACCACGGCGAACAGCAGCGCCGTAGCGGCAAGGACGGATTTCATGGGTGCGCTCCAATAAAGAAAGCGAAACGTTATAACATTACATTTTGATTTTCAAGGGCAAGCCCAACCGCCCCACCGCCACTGCGGAGGCAATACGCGACATTCGATGATCAAGCGCGGTCAATCGCTCAGCGTTTTGCGGCGTTCCTCGTACTCCTCCTTGTCGATCTCGCCGCGGGCGTACCGCTCCCGCAAAATGTCCAGCGCCGTCGGGCGCGCCTGCTCCGGATGATGCGGCGGCGCGGCGCCGCCCAAACGGCGGACCAGCAGCACGATCAGCACGATGACGACGACCCAGAACGCTGCCATCAGCAGCCCGCCGCCGAAGATCATGCCGCCCCCGCCCCAGCCGGAATGCCACATCCACTCGCCATCGCCTCGCGGTTGCGCAAGGGCAGGGGTGGCGGTCAAAAGCACGGTGGTCGCGGAGAGGATCTGGATCGGTTGCATGGCATCGCTGCCTTTCGCAGATGCCGCCCGGCGTCGCGAATTCCCGCCCGAATGAAGACGGAGTTCGCACCGGTTACATAGCGCCAGCGGCCGCGTGGCCCTTGATCGAAATCAATGTGTTCGCCCGAGACGGTTCGCAGCCGCGGCGCTGCTCAGGCGACGAGCACGTCCCGGAAATAGGCGATCGTCGAATCGAGGCCATTGTCGAGCTGGACCACGGGACCCCAACCGAGCCGCGCCTCGGCAAGGGCGATGTCGGGGCGGCGTCGGCGCGGGTCGTCGGCGGGCAGCGGTTCGAAACGGACACCCTGGCGGCTCCCCGTCCTTTCGATGACCTTCGCCGCCAGTTCGCCGATCGTAGAACTCGACCGGATTGCCGAGGTTGACCGGTCCGGTAACATCGTGCGGGCGGACTCCATCAGCCGGATCAGCCCGTCGACCAGATCGTCGACATAGCAGAACGAGCGGGTCTGGCGTGCCGTCGCCGATAGACCGTGATCGGCTCGCCGGTCAGCGCCTGGACGACGAAGTTCGACACGACGCGGCCGTCATCGGGATGCATGCGCGGCCCGTAGGTGTTGAAGATCCGCGCCACCTTGATCGGTCAGGCCATGCTGGCGGCGGTAGTCGAAGAACAGCGTCTCGGCGCAGCGCTTGCCCTCGTCGTAGCAGGAACGCGGGCCGATCGGATTGACGTGGCCCCAGTAGGTCTCGGGCTGCGGGATGCACATCGGGATCGCCATAGACCTCGCTCGTCGACGCCTGGAGGATCGTGGCGCTGCAGTCGCTTGCGCGAGCGCCAGCATGTTGATCGCGCCCTGGACCGAGGTCTTGGTCGTGCGGACCGGATCGAGCTGGTAGTGGATCGGCGAGGCCGGGCAGGCGAGGTTGTAGATCTCGTCGACCTCGATATCGAGCGGGAACGTGATGTCGTGCTCGAGGAACTCGAACCCCGGATGGTCGCGGAGGTGCGCGATGTTGTCGAGGCTGCCGGTATGGAGGTTGTCGACGCAGACGACGTCGTGACCGGCTTCGACGAGCCGATCGACAAGGTGTGAGCCGAGAAATCCGGCACCCCCGGTGACGACGATCCGCTTTCGGTCTCTGTGAGTCCTGTCCATGCATGCTCTCGTTCCGCCCCGCCGAACCGGGCGGGGACCGGGCTCTTGTAGGGCCAGGCCTCACGTCGATGCCATATCCGGTATGCGAGGAGGCCGGCGCAGGACGCGCCGCTCCGGTCAGCCGTAAGAGACGCCGGCCACCTTGTCCCATTCCTCGATCGGCGGCGGCACGGGCTGCTGACCGGCACCGGCCACCGACTGATCGAAGTCGACGATCGCGCCGGTCATCATGCCAGACTCGTCGGATGCCAGGAACGCGATGGCGCGGGCGACCTCTTCCGGCTTCAGCAGGCGCCCGAATGGCTGTTTGGCCTCCGCCCCCTCCAGCCAATTGTCGTCGCCGCCGTGATAGCGCCGCTGGATCATATCCTCGCCCGGCGTGTCCATCCAGCCGGGGCTGAGCACGTTGACGCGGATGCGGTGTCGCATGACCGAATAGGCGATGTTCTTGGTGAGGATGTTGAGCGCGCCCTTGGAGGCCGCGTAGGCGGTCAGCATCGGCACGCCGCCATAGGAAGAGACGCTCGAGACGCTGACGATCGAACCGGCCACTTTCTCGCGCTCCATCAGCTTGACCGCTCCCTGGATCAGGAAGAACGGCGCCCGCACATTGGTCGCCATCATCCGGTCGAACAGCTCCGGCGTGGTATCCCACACCGAGCCGCGCTCGGTGAGCGCAGCCACGTTGACCAGCACATGGAGCGTCCCGAACGCCTTGTCGGCGGCCTCGATGACGCGGAAGCAATCATCGACTTTCTCGAGGTCGGCCGACTCGAACACCACTCGGCAGCTTGGCGAGGCAATGTCCTCGGCAACCGCCTTGCCCCGCTCGGCATTCCGCCCGACGAGGAGGATGCCCGCCGCGCCGCGCCGGGCGAAGAGCCGGGCCGTCGTTTCCCCCAGCCCCTGGGTGCCGCCGGTTACCACGGCGTATTTTCCCTCGAACGAACTCAGATCAGTCACTGATTCTCTCCCTTGGTGAAAAGACAGCGCAGCAGTCTACGCGAAAATCCGGCGTCGCCGTCTCGTCCGCGTAGGCGTGTTGGCTATTGTCTGAGTTTCCGGAACCGCGGTCAGCCCCTTCCGCTATTCTTCCGGCTCGGTGGTGAAAAGCAGCGGAAAGCCGGCGCTGCGGCCGGCGTCGGTTGCCTCGGTCGCCTTCGTCTCGGCGATATCGCGGGCATAGACGGCGACCACGCAGACCCCGCGCATATGCGCGGTGATCATCACCCGCGATGCCTGGTCCTCGCTCATGCCGAACACGGCCTTCAGCACGGTGACGACGAACTCGCGCGGCGTATAGTCGTCATTGACCAGAATGACCTTGTGAAGGCGCGGCCGCTCGGTCTTGACGCGGACCTTGGTGCGCGGCCGAGTGTTGGTTTCACTCATCGGACCTGACACTCCCGATGGTGGTGTGATGGGCAATGCACGGCCGGATTTTCGCACGTTTGGCCATGCGCCGTCCATCGGTAGAACCCAGACCCAACCCAGACCCAACGCGGCGGTTCCCCGGCGACGGCGCCCCCAAAGCGAGGCGCCTTCCGGACACGCCCCGAGCGGCTTACTGCTGATAGCCGTAAACCACTTTCGCCTTGGCGATGGCGTTGCCGTTGAGATTGTAGCCGACGAATGCGCCGGACGCCGTGTTCGGGTCGATGTCGAGCTTGTCCACCTTCAGCGCATAGATCGTGAAGGTATAGTGGTGGACGCCCGACCCCGGTGGCGGGCACGGTCCGAGGTAGCCGATGCGGCCGACGTCGCCTTTGCCCTGAACGGCGCCGGCCGGGACTTTGCCTTCCTCGAAGCCGATGACGCTGGCCGGGATGTTCCACACCTGCCAATGCCACCAGCCGCTGCCGGTCGGCGCGTCCGGATCGTAGAGTGTGAGGCCGAAGCTCTTGGTGCCGGCCGGCGGATCCTTCCAGGAAAGCGCCGGCAAGACGTTGCCGCCGTCGCACCCGACGATCTTGTCGGCAATATACTTCTTGTCCCAGTGCCCGTCGGAAACCGAAGAGCTCGATATCTCGAAGGCGAAGGACGCGGAGACGCTCGCTGCGAGGATGGCGAACGCCAGGCTGATGCGCGCTGTCCACATGATGTCCATACTCCCCCTCTTGCCGGCTCAACGCAGTAGCACGGGAATTTCATACTCTTTCGAGCGTAGTTGGGGAATGTGGTGGTCGATTGACGGAACGGGGCCGGCGCAAGCCGTCAGTCGTCAGTCAATGCGCCTGACCGTCGCGGCGTCGGGGAGGCAGGTCACGGCTTTGCCGTTCTGCGCCTGCCACGCGCCGACCGCGATCCGCGTCTTGAAGCCGATCAGCCCGTCGGCGCCGCCGACGTCGACACCTTTCGCCTCGAACCGGCGCTGCATGCGGGCCACATCGGCCCGGGTGAAGTTGCCGACCTTGCCCCATGCCGCCTTGAAAGGCCGGTTGTCGTGGAAGCGGTCGGCAAGATGGCCGACATAGAGCGCGTAGAGGTCGGAGTAGTTGTACTCCTTGAGAACGTAGAAGTTGCCGCTGACGACGAAGGCCGGACCGAGCCGGCCGGCCGGCATCAGCAGGAACGCTTCGCGGTTTTGCTCGACGCGGGGGAGGGGACTGCCATCCACCTGGCGGATGCCGAGCTTGGCCCACTCCGCCATGCCGCGGCCCTGTTCCGGTCCTTCGAGAGTGCAGGGCACCGACGCCGGCACGGTGACCTCGACGCCCCAGCCGCGCTCAAAATCCCAGCCCTTGTGGAGGAGGTAGTTGGCGATCGAGGCAAGCGTGTCGGGCACCGAATTCCAGATGTCGCGATGCCCGTCGCCGTCGAAATCGAAGGCATAGGCGAGATAGTGGGTGGGCAGGAGCTGCGGCTGGCCGAGCGCCCCGGCCCACGAGCTCTTCATGCGCCCCGCGCTGATGTCGCCTGCCGCGACGATCTCAAGCGCGGCGACGAGTTCGGGCCGGAAGGTCTCCTTGCGGCGCCCCATGAAGGCGCGCGTCGCCAGCGTGCGGAGCGCCGAATAAGGGATGGCAGCACGGCCGAAGCCGGAACTCCCGCGCCCAGATGGCGACGAGGATTTCGCCCGGCACGCCGAACCGCTGCTCGATCGCCGCAACGGTCTTCGACCATTTGGCGAGCTGCTGGCGGCCGATGGCGGCCTGCGCGTTGAGATTGGCCTGGTTGAAATAGGCGCCGGGACTGCGGAACTCGGCCTGGGCCTCGACCGTGTGCGGCGCCGAGGTGCCGGGCGGCACAAGCTCGGGGAGGTCCCAGTCGAGGGTGATGCCGCCGAGCGCGGCGTCGAAGGTCTTGCGCGATACGCCCGCCGCCTGCGCGTCGGGCCAGATGTCGGTGACAAGCCATTGGCGAAAGGCGCGCTCGGTCGCGGCGCGGTCGACGGCGAGGGCAGGGGCGGCCAGCGGCAGAGCCGCGACGCAAAAGACAGTCAGCCAGAAGCACAGGTGTTGGGCGGGGGACACCGTGGCGCGGGTCTGCAGTGACGAACTGAGCATCCGGCGAAGATAGCAGACCAGGAATCAGGATCGAACAGGGCTGGTCGCCCAGCGGTTGTTTCAGAAGAACGAGGCGATCTGATAGCCGAAGAGCATGCCGGCCATGATCCAGGCGAGCAGGGCGAGCGTGGCGAAGGCGAAGAAGGTGTTGGCCATGGGGCTGATCCGCCGTTGAGGTGGGCGGATTGTCGTCCGGCCATGCGGAACCCGGCCTGAACTCCCGGTTGCCGGGCGTTCAGAGATCTTGCCAAGGGGTGAACAGCACGCATCGCCGCGGAGGTCCGGCCGCGGGCGGCGTAGTCGGCTACTTGCCGACGCGGGCGATCAGCGCCTCGGTGCTCGGCAGAAGGTGCTTCGCCACCACCGCGTAGCCGTCCGCATTGAGGTGGCCGTCGATGTCGCGCCTGAGCGTGTACCGGCGACGCTTGAGGTTGAGAAACGTTACGCCGTCGAAGAAGTCGGGGTAGTAGAGGGCTCCGTATTCCTTGGCGACAGCCGAGAAATCATTGGGCTTGAAGCCGACCAGCAGCACCTGAACGCCGCGTTGGCGGAGGCGCCCCACAATGATCCCAAGGTTATGGGCGATGGCGTGTGCCGGCGTGCCCTTGCGCCAGTCGTTCCGTCCGAGGAAGACGATGGCCGCGTCCGTGCCGGCGGGAAGCGCCTTGTCGAACCGTCTCAGCGCATCGATCGTGGTGTCGCCGCTGACGCCGGCATTGGTCATCGCCACGTCGTAGCCGCGGGCGCGAAGCAGGTCCTGAAGCTGGGCCGGCCAGGTCCCGCTGCGGGGAACGCGGTAGCCGTAGGTGTTGCTGTCGCCGAAGGCGACGATGCGGATGGTCCTCGCCGACGCGGCCGTTGCCGACAGCGCGAGAGCGGCGACCAGCATGACGACAATCCGAAGCGAGTGGCGAACAGCCCTCGAAGAATGCACACCGATCGCCAGCTTCGAATCTCCCGCCGTCAGGTCAGGCGAAAATGGTAGCAGCCCGCGCCCGGGCGATCCAACCAGAGACGATCCGGAGGGCGGCATTATGGCCGGACGACCGGGGCGCCCGGAGCCGGAGAATGTCAGGAGGTTTCGGCAGGGGACGGATCGGCGCCCGCGTCGCGCTTGACGTTTCGGCCGAAATACGCCATCTCAGCGCGCATGACGGCTGTAACGCGTTCGCGCGCGATTTGCATGTGCGGGATTATTATTAGCTAGCGACGATCGCTGGCTGGAGCCGTCCTGTCCTTTGACTTCCTGAGACGAGACGATCCCCCGGCCGGCGGGCAAGGGATACGTTCGGCATGGGCCTGCGCCTTTACAACACGCTGACGCGGCGGAAGGAAGACTTCGTCCCGATCGACCCGCAGAATGTGCGCATGTATGTCTGCGGGCCGACGGTCTACGACTTCGCCCATATCGGCAACGCCCGGCCGCTGATCGTCTTCGATGTGCTTTACCGGTTGCTCCGGCATCTCTACGGGCCGGACCAAGTCACCTATGTCCGCAACATCACCGACGTCGATGACAAGATCAACGCGCGTGCCGGCGAGGAATTTCCCGACCTGCCGCTGAACGAGGCGATCCGCAAGCTGACGACGCGGACCGAAGCGCAGTTCCACGCGGACGTCGACGCGCTCGGCTGTCTCAGGCCGACCGTCGAGCCGCGGGCGACTGAGTTCATCAGCCGCCCGGACCAGCCGGAGGACATGATCCGCCTCATCGGGAAGCTGATCGAGAAGAGGCACGCCTACCCGGCCGAGGGGCACGTGCTCTTCGACGTGAAGTCGTGGCGGTCGGCCGACGGGTCGCTCGAATACGGCAAGCTCTCGAACCGCTCGCTCGACGACATGATCGCCGGGGCGCGGGTCGAGGTGGCGCCGTACAAGAAGGACCCGATGGACTTCGTCCTGTGGAAGCCGTCGAAGCCCGGCGAGCCGGCGTGGGATTCGCCGTGGGGCAAGGGCCGACCGGGCTGGCATCTGGAATGCTCGGCGATGGCCGGCGCACTACTTGGCGACACCTTCGACATCCACGGCGGCGGCATCGACCTGGTCTTCCCCCACCACGAGAACGAGATCGCCCAGTCGCGCTGCGCACACGGCACGCCGGTGATGGCCAACGTTTGGATGCACAACGGCTTCCTCCAGGTGGAGGGGGAGAAGATGGCGAAGTCGGCCGGGAATTTCGTGACGATCCACGACCTTCTGCACACCGACGCGTTCGACGGCCGGCCTTGGCCCGGCGAGGTGCTCCGGCTGGCGATGCTGATGACGCACTATCGCGATCCGATCGACTTCTCATTCGGCCGGGTAGCCGAGGCGGAGAGCGAACTGCGCCAATGGGCGACTCTGCTGGTGGACACCTTTGGGGACGGGCTCGGCGAAATGAAAGCTGATCCCGGTCCTTCGCATGAAATGATCCGTACGCTCTCGAATGATCTCAATTCACCAGACCTGTTGTCTCATTTTCGCGCAAGTTTCGAGAAGGGAAAACAAGAGCCTCGGGGGGCTGCTCAGCTGCTCTTTGACTGTGAGTTTCTGGGTCTAATGAGACGGAGATGCGTGGGTCTGCTCACGGGGGAGTTTGGCGGCCCCGATGTCACGCCAGAGCAGGCGGTGGAGGCATTTGGTCCCTACCAACGCTTTCGTGTTGAAGCGTTAAACGGTGTCCCGGGAGCGAAAGCCTCGCTACGATCACAGCTGTCGAAACTCGGGCTCGAGATCTCGCGCAAAAGTCACGGCGAGATCGAGTTGCAAAATGTGAATCACGCCAACCACGGCGTCGCAAGCGAAGTTGTCCAACTTATCGACGCCCGCGCGGCCGCCCGCAAGGCGAAGGACTACGCCGCGGCCGACCGCATCCGCGACCAGCTCGACGCGATGGGCATCCAGCTCAACGATTCGAAGGACCCCGAGACCGGCGAACTGGTGACGACCTGGGAGGTGAAGCGGTGACCGTGTCGACCCCTCACCCGGCTCGGCCGCCGGCCTCACCACCCTCTCCCACAAGGGGAGAGGGTTTCGAGCCCTTCCCCGGCGCTGGTGCGAAGCAAGGAGTGCACACCGCTCGTCACTCCTCTTCGGCCACGCATCACCGGAATCCCGATGGCGCGACTGTGGGGCAGGGCGCCAACCCCTCTCCCCTTGTGGGAGAGGGTGACCCCGCGCGGAGCGCGGGGTCGGGTGAGGGGGCCAAGATCATTCGAAAAAGGAAGACGACGCGGCAAGTGGGAGAGCCGGTTGCGTTTGCAAGGAACCTGAGAAAACAGGCCACGCCAGCGGAGAAGGAACTCTGGCGCCTCTTGCGCCGGCCGCCGTTCAATGCTGCGAAGTTCCGAAGACAGGTGCCGATTGGAGCTTACTTTGCCGACTTCCTCTCCTTCTCCGCCAGACTCGTGATCGAAGCCGACGGCAGTCAGCATGGTGGCAGCGCACACGACCGGGTGCGAGACGCCTGGTTCACTAAGCAGGGCTGGCGCGTGCTGCGGTTTGCGAACCGCGGCATTCTTCAGAACTCGCAGGGGATGAGCGAAACAATCCTGCGTGCGCTTGCGGAGGCGCCCCCTCGCCCGGTTCGGCCTGCAGCCTCACCACCCTCTCCCACAAGGGGAGAGGGTTTCGAGCCCTTCCCCGATGGTGAACTCCGACGTCAGGGAGAGCGTCTTCCGGAAGGGCAGGGCGCCAATCCCTCTCCCCTGGTGGGAGAGGGTGGCCCCGCGCGGAGCGCGGGTTCGGATGAGGGGCCGGTGGTCATACCCGCTCGGCCATGGCGTCGTCGAAACGAAGCCACATCAGACAGAAGAGGACCCCATGACCCGCCAGTTCATCGATCATACCGGCATCAGCGTCGAGGACTTTGCCCGCGCCAAGGCGTTCTATACCGCCGCGTTGGCGCCGCTCGGCATGACGCTGATGATGGAAGTGCCGGCCAGCGTCACCGGTAGCATCGACGCTGCCGGCTTCGGCGCCGAGGGCAAGCCGTTCTTCTGGCTCGCCGCCGGAGGCAAGCAGACGCACACCCATATCGCTTTCGGTGCCAATACCCGGGCGGAGGTCGACGCCTTCTATCAGGCGGCGATGGCGGCTGGCGGGACGGACAACGGCCCACCCGGCATCCGCGCCCACTACCACCCGAACTATTACGGCGCCTTCGTCCTCGATCCCGAAGGCCACAACATCGAGGCCGTCTGTCACGCCCCCGAATAGGGCTGCGGCAGGAGGGAGCCATGACCGAGACCGAGACAGGACTGACCGGCGGCTGCCAGTGCGGTGCGGTGCGTTTCCGCGTCGGCCGCCTCGGGCGTGGCTCGATCTGCCATTGCCGCATGTGCCAGAAGGCATTCGGCGCCTTCTATGGTCCGCTGATCACCGGCTTCGACGTCGCGTGGACACGCGGCGCGCCGAAGCACTTCCAGAGCTCCAACAAGGTGAGGCGCGGCTTCTGCGCCGATTGCGGCACGCCGCTCACTTACGAACACGAAGGCGGCACCGAGCTCGCCATCGGCGCCTTCGACGACCCGGCGCGCGCCGCGCCGGCGATCCAGGTCAATCCCGCCGACAAGCTGCCATTCGTCGACGATTTGCCCAAGCTTCCCTGGCGCGATGACGACCAGGAGCCGGCCGCCGCAGCATTCAAGCGGGGCTTGATCAACTACCAGCACCCCGACCACGACACGGATGCCTGGCCATTGCGTGGGGAGGCGGGCCATGGCTGAGGATCGCCTCACCGGCGGCTGCCAGTGCGGCGCGGTGCGCTACGCCCTCGACCAGCGGCCGCAGAATGTCCATGTCTGCCACTGCCGAATGTGCCAGAAGGCCGTCGGCGGCCCGTTCGCGGTCATCTGCCCGGTTCTGAAGCCGGCGTTCAGGGTCACCCGCGGCACGATCAGCTACTTCCGGAGTTCCGACGTGGGCCGCCGCGGGTTCTGCAGCGCGTGCGGTACTCCGTTGACCTTCGACTATCCCGATGGTGACGACGTCGGTGTCCTCGTTGGCACCCTCGACGATCCCAACCAGGTAGCGCCGGAGAACCAGTACGGAAACGAGAGTCGCGTCTCCTGGTATTCCGGGCTGATGCAGGTTCCCGGCGACCGTCCGACCTATGCCGACGATCCCGAGATGCGTCACCGGATCAGCAGCACGAACCACCAGCATCCCGACCACGACACGGCCGTCTGGCCTCCGGCCCGTTCCCGATCCCGAGGCCAAGGGAGTTCGATCGATGGCTGATATCCGGATCACCGGCGGCTGCCAGTGCGGCGCCGTCCGCTATGCGGTTCACGAGACCCCGCATCAGGTGGGCATCTGCCACTGCCGCATGTGCCAGAAAGCGGTCGGGGCGCCCTATTTCGCGACCTTCACCGTCAAGAATGCCAGTCTCGAATGGACCCGTGGCGCACCCGCTGTCTTCAAGAGCTCGGTTAACATGGAGCGCGGCTTCTGCCGCGACTGCGGCACGCCGCTCTTCAACAACTGGGTGCCGAACGACGTCATCCATCCCGCCATTGCAACGCTGGATGATCCGTCGGCGGTCGTCCCGGAGTATCAAAGCGGCACCGAAGCGCGGCTCGCCTGGACAATCGATCTCTCCGGCCTCACCGCGGTGTCGACCGACGATGCCTTCAAGGGCTACGAGGCCGTTCTCACCGAGATCGCCGCCACCAACCATCAGCATCCCGATCACGACACGGCGGTCTGGCCGCCGGCCTGAATCGGATCATGAACCATCGGCGCCAAGTCATTGACAAGAAAGGCGCCGACAACCGGACAAAGCGTATGAGTAAGGAACGCCTCTACCTGTTCGACACGACGCTGCGCGACGGCGCGCAGACCAACGGCGTCGACTTTTCGCTCGAGGACAAGGTGCTGGTGGCGCGCCTGCTCGACGACCTCGGCATCGACTATGTCGAGGGCGGCTATCCCGGCGCCAACCCGACCGACGACGCCTTCTTCGGGGAGAAGCGCACCAAGGACGCGGCCTTCACTGCCTTCGGCATGACCAAGCGGGCCGGCGTCAGCCTCTCCAACGATCCGGGCCTCAGAGCGCTGCTCGACGCCAAGGCCGATGCCATCTGCTTCGTCGCCAAGACCTGGGATTACCACGTCAAGGTGGCGCTCGGCACGACCGAGGAGGAGAACCTCGAAGTCGATCAGCCAGTCGGTGCGCGCCGCCCGCGAGGCGGGCAGGGAGGTGCTCCTCGACTGCGAGCACTTCTTCGACGGTTACAAGGCGAATCCCGGCTATGCGCTCGCCTGCGCCAAGGCGGCGTACGATGCCGGCGCCCGCTGGGTGGTGCTCTGCGATACCAACGGTGGCACGCTGCCCGAGGAGGTCGAGAGGATCGTCGGCGAGGTCGCCGAGGCCGTTCCCGGCGACCATCTCGCCATCCATGCCCACAACGACACCGAGCAGGCGGTGGCCAATTCACTGGCCGCCGTGCGGGCCGGCGCCCGCCAGATCCAGGGCACGCTGAACGGCATCGGCGAGCGCTGCGGCAACGCCAACCTGACATCGCTGATCCCGACCCTGATGCTGAAGCCCGCCTATGCGGAGACGTTCGAGATTGGTGTCAGCGCCGAGGGCCTCGCCGGGCTCTCCAAGCTCGCCCACCGCTTCGACGAGCTGGTCAACCGGGCGCCGAACCGCCAGGCGCCCTATGTCGGGGCGAGCGCCTTCACCACCAAGGCCGGCATCCACGCCTCGGCGATCGCCAAGGACCCGAAGACCTACGAGCATGTCGAGCCGGAGAGCGTGGGCAACCGGCGGCATGTCCTCGTTTCCGACCAGGCCGGCAAGGCCAACCTCATCGCCGAACTGGAGCGCATGGGGTTGGCGGTCGACAAGGCGGACAGCCGGCTGGAGGGACTGCTGCGCGAGGTCAAGCATCGCGAGTCGGTAGGCTATGCCTATGAGGCGGCCGGCGCCTCGTTCGAGCTGCTGGCGCGGCGGATGCTTGGCACCGTGCCGGACTATTTCGACGTCGAGAGCTTCCATGTCACGGTCGAGCGGCGGCACAACGCGCTCGGCCAGCTGGTGACGGTGTCCGAAGCGGTGGTCAAGCTGATGGTCGGGGGCGAGCGACTGCTGACCGTCGCCGAGGGCAACGGTCCGGTCAACGCCCTCGACCGGGCGCTTCGCAAGGACCTCGGCGTTTATCGCGACGCCATCGCCGACCTCGAGCTGATCGACTACAAGGTGCGGATCCTCAACGGCGGCACCGGCGCGGTGACCCGCGTCCTGATCGAAAGCGCCGACAATTCCGGCGATTCGTGGTTCACCGTCGGGGTGTCGGAGAACATCGTCGACGCCTCCTTCGAGGCGCTCAACGACTCGATCGTCTACAAGCTGATGCGGTCGGGAATCGCGGCAGCCGCATAGTGGCCACCTACATCAGCCGGGCGCGCTCTTCGAGCGCCGGCTGCGGCAGGCGGGCGACCGCGTCCTTCAGCGTCGGAATCACATCGGCCACGTGGCTGCAGAAGCGCACAGGCAGGTCCTCGTGCTCACCGAGAAAATCCTTGTGGAGAAACCCTTCGCCGGCCATCCGCTGGAACTGGCCGACCAGCGGGTCCCAGAACCCGTTGACGTTGACAATGAGGATCGGCTTCTCGTGCTGGTCGAGCTGCGCCCAGGTCATCATCTCGACCACCTCTTCCAGGGTGCCGATGCCGCCGGGAAGCGCCACGAAAGCGTCCGCGTGCTCGAACATGATTCGCTTGCGCTCATGCATGTCGGCGGTGACGATCAGCTCGCTCACCTCACCGAGCATCACCTCGCGATCCTTGAGAAACTGCGGAATGATGCCGGTGACCTTGCCGCCATTGGCGAGCACTGTGCGGGCGACAATTCCCATCAGGCCGACCGAGCCGCCGCCATAGACGAGGCGGGTGCCTGCCTCCGCCATATTCCGGCCGAGCGTCTCCGCCGCCGCCGCATAGGCTGGCGCCGCACCGTTGTTCGACCCGCAATAGACACAAACGCTTCGTAGTTCTGCCATGCGGCTGATGTGGCATCGGCGCCGGCCGGGCGTCAAGCGCCGTGCCTTGTGGCGTCCCTGGAACCGGGATTAAATGCCGGGACCGGCTGAAGCTTGGAGGAAATCATGGAAGCGCGGCGGATGACCGTCTGGATCGGCGTGATCGTAGTGTTCCTCGGACTCGCCGTCCTCGTCTATTTCGACTTCCGGCCCCATGACGTGCCGGCCCCGACCACCGTGGCGACCGAGATGCCGGCGGGAACGGACGAGGCCGCCAAGCCTGCCGAGGCCGGAGAGCCTGCGGCCGCGACCGAGGCGGCCGGCACGGCGAAACCCGCGCCGGACGGCGGAGCAGCTGCGCCGGCCGCCGAGACCGTCGCAAAGGCACCGCCGCCGGCCGAACCGGCTGCCGGGGAGGGCGCTGGCGCGGCGGCGCCTGCCGAGCCTGAGCAACCCGCCGTCGCCGCCGTCGAGAACAAGCCCGCCGAGGCGGCCGCGCCGGCCGAGCTGCCACCCGCCGCCGCGGCGCCGGACGCCGTCGCGTCCGCCCCGTCGACCGAGCCGGCGCGTGCGGCTGCCGAGAAGGCAAGTGAGGGCATGGCTGAAGTCACGCCGACTGAGCCGGCTCCCACCATGGCAGAGAAGCCTGCTCAGGACATGGCCGAAGTTGCGCCCACCGAGCCGGTGCCTCCGGCTGCCGAGAAACCCGGCGAGGACATGGCCGCGGCGGCTCCCGTCGAGCCGACCGCACCGCCTCCTGCCAAGAAACCTGGCGAGGACATGGCTGCGGCGGCTCCCGTCGAGCCGACCGCACCGCCTCCTGCCGAGAAACCTGGCGAGGACATGGCCGCGGCGGCTCCCGTCGAGCCGACCGCACCGCCTCCTGCCGAGAAACCTGGCGAGGACATGGCCGCGGCGGTTCCCGTCGAGCCGACCGCACCGCCTCCTGCCGAGAAACCTGGCGAGGACATGGCCGCGGCGGCTCCCGTCGAGCCGACCGCACCGCCTCCTGCCGAGAAACCTGGCGAGGACATGGCCGCGGCGGCTCCCGTCGAGCCAGCTGCACCGCCTACTGCGAAGAAACCCGGCGAGGGCATGGCGGCTGCTCCGGCCGAGCCAGCTGCGCCGCCGGTTGCCGAGAAGGCCGGGCAGGGCACGGCCGAGGTGACGCCGACCGAGCCGCCCTCTCCCGTCGCTCCCGAGAAGGCGGGGCAGGACATGGCCGCGGCGGCTCCCGTCGAACCGGCTGCGCCGCCTTCCGCCAAGAAACCTGGCGAGGACATGGCGGCCGCTGCACCGGCGGAGCCAGCTGCGCCGCCGGTTGTCGAGAAGGCCGGGCAGGGCATGGCCGAGGTGACGCCGACCGAGCCGCCGCCTCCGGTCGCCGGGAAGGCGGGCGAGGGCGAGACGAAGACCACTATGCTCACCCCGGAAGAAGAAGTTGCGCCACCGGCCCCGGCGCCTGGCGAGACCGTTCCGCCCGCCGCCGAACAGCCGGCCGAAAAGGGATCGCCGGCCGCGGCCGATGTGGGAGTGGGGCCGGCGCCGAGCTTCGACATCGTGCGCGTCGAGCCGACCGGCGACGCGGTCGTCGCCGGCCAGGCCGAGCCGGGCTCCACGGTCGAGCTGATGAGCGACGGCAAGCCCGTCGCCACGGCCGAGGCGAACGAGTTGGGCGAGTGGGCGATGGCGCTGCTCGAACCGCTGCCGCCGGGATCGCACGACCTGGCCATCCGCACCACCTCGCCCGACAAGAAGACGGTCGCTCTCTCCGACCAGCGCGTTGTGGTGATGGTGCCGGAAAAGCCGACCGAGGCGCCGCTGGTCGTTCTCAACACGCCGGACGCGCCGAGCACCATCGTCCAGCTCCCCGAACCGCCGGCGGAGCCCGCAAAGCCGGCATCGCAGCCGGAAGAGACCGTGGTTGCCTCGGCCCCGGCCGCCACGCCGGCGCCTGAGGAGAAAGCTGCGGCTCCCGAAGAAGCCGCGGCTCCTGCGCCGACCGAGACGCCGAAGGAACCGGAAATGGCCGCGGCAGCACCCGAGGTGAAGGAGCCCGCGCCACCAGCGGCCGCGCCGGCCCCCGCTCCCGAGGAGGCGGCGACGCCGGCACCGCAGCCGGCCACACAACCCGAGGAGAAGGCGGTTGCCGTTGCCGAGCCACCGACCTCGAAGCCGGCAGACATGGCGGCACCGGGTTCGCCGGCTCCCGGGCCGGAGAAGGCGGCAAGCGA
>CAVQBS010000059.1:0-13408 GCA_963710805.1 uncultured Alphaproteobacteria bacterium
ACTCCCGGCACATCGTCGCCGAGGGCGCCGAACAACCTGCGAAGAGAGGGCCTCGAGGAGCCCGCGATCGTTGTTCCAAAGCGCTATTGGCCCTCGATCGTCACTTTTTCTTTCGGCGGCAAGTTCACCGGACGGTAGGAGTTGTCCTCTGCTTGCCGGTCGAAAACCGAATGGTGCACGAGCGCGCCGCCGTCGATGCGACGCGGCTCGCAGAGCGGCAAATACCAGCCGAGCAGCGAGCGGCGCTGCGGCCAGTCACGGCGTTTCGTCCGCTTCGGAAACCACTCCAGCAGCCGCCAGGCCAAATTCATGGAATTGTGAAGAGGAGCGCCGGCATCGGGCGCGACATAGGTGCGACTTCCGCCCTTCCTTGGCTTCCCCAGAACGAGGTGATTGTACATTGCGGTGTTGACGAGGAGGCCGTTGGCGACCGCTTCATCGATGATCCACTGCAAGGGATATTTCGCTGGCCCGCTCTCCGTCTCGGGATAGCCGCCGCCAATGTCGGAGTGCACGCCGGAGAACCACACCTGCTTGATGTTCTGAGGAACCGCTGGCGCCGGATCGAAAGGGTTGGGCTTGTAGTCTTGCGGCTCTGTCCAGCGATTGATGCGAAACATCCGGCGTCTCTCGTCGATGGCGATCGCCTGCCGAAAGACCTCCACGTATGAATTGGTCTTCGTGTAGGGCAGTTCCTGCAGGCTGGGCAGATAGAGCCGGTCCGGCCGCGGCACGATCATTGAGCTCACCGTATCCCACACGCCCATGAACCGGATCGGCACCCGACGGGTTGCTGCAATGCGTTCGAACCGCCAGGCGATCTGGAAGTCGTCGTTCTCGGCAGCTCGCTTGTAGGCAGTCAGCGCATAGTCGCAGAGATTCGACTGGGTACGGTCCAGCAACCCGACAAGCCGCAGGAAACCCGCAAGCATCCGGACGGTGTAGGCACCGCGGCTGAAGCCGAACAGGTATACCCGATCGTTCTCCTTGTAGCTCTCGACAAGAAACCGGTAGGCATCGAGGACATTTTCGTCCAGGCCGTAGCCGGTCATCAGGCCCCACACGCCGAGGGCATTGCTTTTCAGTCGCGACCAGGGGTCGCTGCTGCTGATCGTTCCGACTCCCGGATCGTAGAAGACGACCTGGTGCCGATTCTTGCGAACAAGGCGGTAGAGCTTGAGGACGTTCGAGAGGTTGGCGTCGATCTCGTTGCCGGTTCCGTCGCAGCAGATGATGATGTTCTTGGCCATATCCGCTGGCGCATCGCTGGTGAGTGACTGAGCGCCGCCGGGTTACCGGATCCCGCTCCAGAAGAGGTGGGATCCGATCGTGGCAACCAAAGTCGCGCCGGGAGAATTCTTGACCCAGCTCGGCCTGATTCCCTTGGCGTGGTAATGGAGCGCACCGACGACAAGGCTGGGCAATCCCCCGAGCAGCGCCCGCGTGGCGATCTGGAAGATCGCGTCAAAGACAGGATTGTCGCCAGGCTTCAGCTTTTCGATGATCTTGCGGTTCGGATCGTTGTCGTTCCAGCATGAGAACTGCAGCCGCTGCAGGCAGACCTTGGCGACGGTGTTCGGGTAGCGTTTCGATCTGACCCGGTTCAGTACGACGTCGGCAACAGCTTCGATCCCCTTGGTCGACTCGCCGCGAGCTTCACCGTAGAGGGTCCGCGCAAGGGTGAGGATCTCAGCGCCAACACTTGAATCGGCGTCGGCGGGCGTGGCTGCGAGGCCCGGTTTGTCAGGAACCGGCGCCTTCTTCCAGATGTCTCCAAGGCCAAGCAGGCCGCCGGTCTCCGGTCCCACTTCCCCGTCCGATACAACGCCCTGTTGGTCCTGAAACCTGCTGACCGCCTGGGCGGTCGTCACATCGTAGATGCCGTTCACCTGAGCCTCGGCCAACAGACCATGCGCCACGAGCCGCTTCTGGATCTCTTCGACGATCGGGCTGTACCCGGCCAGCGGGTCCAGAACCTTGAACAGCAAAAGGTCACTGCCGGGCGCATCGGGCGTGTCATAGAGGACACCAGGGATCAGGACGCCGGTGTTCCAGCTGCGCCCCGTCGCAGTGTACTTGACGACACCGAACTGCTTGCCCCGCGCCTCGTAGGTATCGCCCCCGTTGCCAAGCGAGATCGCCACGTGACCATAGGGCGGCGGCTGCTGGGCCGGTGGATAGCGAACAAGGATTGCGCCAGGGATGTGGACGGCGTCACGCCAGCTGATCTTTATGCCGTTCTTTTCCGCGTCTCTTTGCCAATAGCCGGAATAGGAATTAAACCGTTTCGCCGGATCGGGTACGACCCCATAGGGGATTCCATAGGCCCGGAACGTGCAATAAGACACATATTCCGCGCAGTCGAACGGGCCCTTCCAATTGGGATCGTTGTAGTCCGGGGTTGGTGTGAATCTGTACTGCTGCCCGAGGTGGCGCTTAGCGATGTCAAGGATCGTCGATCCGAGCTGATTGGCTATCGTCGATGGAGGAGGCTCCGGAGACGTCGTGGATGCCGGTCCCGGCGTTGGTGGAGGGACAGGTTCATGCGCTTCGGTGCGCGTCAGGCTGACCTGCCGGTCCGCCAGCAGTCGTTCGAACGCGGCACCGGGCGCGCTCACAGCTGTACGCCAGTCCTTTTTGGCGAGCCAATGGATCAGCCCGCGACTGAGCACGACGACCGCCTGTCCATACGCGGCTTCGTCGCCACCGACAGCGAGCCTGTCGGCAAGCTCCTCACCCACGACGATCGTGTTCCGCCGCTCCGTCGAATAGGCGCCGCGCTTGTCACCTCCGGTTATCGCGGAGACGGTAACCCAGGGATTGGAATTGAGAGTCAGCGCCTTTGCCAGCTCATCGGTCTTGTCCCCGCATGACTCGAAGAGGGCGCGTTTGAATTCCGGGTTCGCCTCGATGTCCGCGGCAATGGATTCGAGGATGGCGCCGAGCAGCGGGTACTTCTCCTCGCGGTTGGCTGAAATCCTCATGAGCTTGCCCCACTATCGGGTTACGGAACATCGAATGTGTTGGCAAAGAGCGGAATGATGTCGATTGGGCTTTGAGCGAGCACTTTCTGTTCGACTTCTGACTCGTTTGCCAGGCCAAAGGCGGCCTTTTCTTCGGCTGACAGGTTGGTGAAGTTCTGGCGGAGAAAGGCAGCGATGGCTGACAAGGTCTTTTGATCTGCCTGGCCGTCGCACTTGTCGACCGCGCAGTCGAGCCCTCCGCCCTCATCGCTCAGAAAGAGCTGTACCCTGCGAACCAGAACACTCGGTGTCCCGGCAATGGTTGGCGTGGCAGTTTCCTGATTGAGACTGAGTATCCCCGGAAATTTGCATTCGAGGAAAGCCGGCCCCGCCCCCAACAGGAGCCGCTGTCCAACGGCAACGGAGTACGCGCCGACTTGGCAGAAATAGGCGAATTTGTCGGGACAGACGACGTTCGTGTTGGTCCATGCCCCGTTGTCGCAAGTGAAAAGGACTTGCTTGATCTGTCCGTCGCGAATTGCGGGCTGGCAGTAGGAGGAACCGCTCGAATAGGCCGAACCGGCAACGAGACACCCGTCCTCGGCAAGAGTTTGGGCCGGTTGGAACATGGCCAGAAAGACCACTACTCCTGACGCCAATCGCATCTTCGCGCCTCCCTCCACGTCGATCATCACCGCATGAGTAATGGTACTATACCTATGCCGACGAGTCGATTGGACGTTTAGTAAGATTGACTGCTCCGTTGTTTATTTCCCGACGCGAACCAGAGTAGGGGTGTTTAACGCCGAATCAACGGCGGTAGTGCGACGCAGCAATCGGTTAAGAACACCGATCTACATCAATTTAAATTGACTCTGGCTACTGACGTAAATTGTCTTTTTGGCGCCACATCCGAGAAGACGACGGCTTGCCGGACGACGATCTCTCCGTATTTCGGCATAGGCTGGTCGTTTAGCCGGCATCGCAGCTGCGTCGCCGGACGAGTGCGATGCCGTCACAGAATATTATTTCAATAGCGAGCCCTTTAACTTGACGTTGGTCCCGGAATGGGTTGAGCATATACTGATTATTCGCTGCTGGACCATGAGATGATATGGCGGGGGTTTGGCAGGAGGCAATCGTCCGGCTTCGCCGAGATGATCGGGTTACAGGGACCGGCGCGCTCGTTCGGACCGTGCAGGATGGCTGCTGCGTTCTGACCTGTGCCCATGTCGTCAACGCTATTCTGCGACGCGATGAACTCTATGCCGCGCCCCGACCAGATGCGGGGACGGTCATCACCTTCGACTTGCCGGTCAAGTCGCAGACCCGGACGTATGAGGCTCGCATCCTCGAGTGGTTTCCGCCGCGTCGGACAGAGGAGCGCATCGACCACCCGATCTCCGACATTGCACTGCTGAAGGTTGTCTCCGAGTTGCCGGGAGACCTGCGGCCGTTCCGGCCCGAGCAGTTCAGGGTAGCGGACCTGGATCGGATGAAGGTGAGGAGCTTCGGCTTCTCGAAGGACACCGGCACGTTTGCCAATGGCTCGCTGATGAGCGCCGGTGGCGATGCCGCCGGCTGGCTCGACTTTTCGGGCGAGAGCGAGCTGCAGTCGTTCGTGGCGCCGGGGTTCAGTGGCGCGCCGCTGTTCGACGAGACGTTGCAGACGATCCTCGGCATGGTGGTTGCGGTCGATACGCGGGACGGGCAGCGGATGGCGTTTGCCCAGTCGACGATCAACCTGTGGAAGGGGTGTCCGCAGCTTGCCCGCCCCTATCCGGGTCTGCGGGACTTCGAGGAGGACGACGCGCCATACTTCTATGGCCGCGATACTTTTGTCGAACAGCTCGTCGACAAGCTGAAGGATCATCCGATCGTCGGTGTGACAGCGGCGTCGGGAGCCGGCAAGTCGTCGGTGATCAAGGCGGGCCTGATCCCGCGCCTGCGGCGCGAGCAGACCGGTCTGATCGTCAAGATGCGTCCCCAGGACGATCCGTGGAGGGACCTCGCGCGACAGCTTGTGCCGATGCTTCATCCGGGGGCCGATCCCGGCACGCTTGTCGACAAGGCGGAAGAGCTTCGCGACAAGCTGGTCGAGAAGCCCGAGCGTCTGAAGGAGTATGGCGCGCAACTGCTGGCGAGCCGCCCCGGGTTCGACCGGCTGATCATCCTGGTCGACCAATTCGAGGAGCTGTTCACGCTGGCCGGGCACGAGGCTGGCGTGGGTCAGCCAGCGCCGCGGCGGCAGCACGACTTCCGCGATCTAATGGTGGCGACGGCGGGGATCGAGACGGAGCCGCGCATTCAGTGGATCTACGCCCTGCGCGGCGACTTCGCCGACCGGGCGTTCCGCCACCGGGCCTTTGTCGACCGGCTTGGCGGCGGCGACGTCAAGCTCGCCGACATGACGGCCAATGAGGTGCGGGAGGCGATCCGTAAACCGGCCGAGACGCTTGATGTCGGCTTTGAGGCCGGAACCGGGGCTGAACCGGGCCTCGCCGAACGCATTGCGATGGATGCCGGCGCGGCGACGGGTTCGCTGCCACTGATGCAGCATGTCCTGGCGCGGCTGTGGGAGCGGATGCAGGAGCGTCGGCTGACCCACGCCGCCTATGACGGAATGGGGCGCCTGGCGGGGGCACTCAACCAGCATGCCGACGAGGTCTATGCGCGCCTCACGGCCGAGGAGCAGCGGCTTGCGCAGAAGTTGTTCTACCGGCTGGTGGCGGTCGGCGAGAGCGGCGAGCCGACGCGGCGGATTGCCAGCCGAACGGATGTCGGCGAGGAGGTGTGGCGGGTCGCGCGGCGGCTGGCGGAGGAGGACAATCGGCTTGTGGTGATCCGGGGTGGCGAGGACCAGGCGGACACGGTCGAGGTCGCGCACGAGGCGCTGATCCGCAATTGGAAGCGGCTGGAGAACTGGATCCGGGACGATCTCCGCTTCCTTCTGTGGCGCCAGCAGCTTGAGACCCAGATGAAGGTCGCCCGGCAACACGACGACGCGCCGGAAACGCTTCTTGCCGGCTCGCTGCTTACCGAAGCCATGTCCTGGCTCACGACCCGGCCGGATGATCTCCATCGAGCGGAACGAAGCTTCATCGAAGCGTCCAGAGCCGCCGACGAGGAGCAGAGGCGGAGGGAAAAGGCGGCCGAAGAAAAACAACTCCGGAGCCTGCGCACCCAGCGAATGGCCTTCATCGCCCTGCTGGTCATGGCCGTGGCTGCCGGTGTGATCGGCTATCTCTATCAAGATGCGACCAACGCAAGGAATCAGGCGGTCTCCGCGCGAGACCAGGCTGAGATCGACGCCTCGCGCTATGCGGCTGCCATTGGTGGTCAGCTGCTGGCAAATGACGATCCGGTCGAAGCGCTGCAGGTCGTCCGTGCATCACTCTCGGGCAAGTTCAGCCCGAAGTCGCTGGCCAAAAAGAAGACGGCCTATGCGGAACTGGGTGTCGTCCTGCGAAGGCTCGAGCAGGAACTCCGGAATCCTTCGCGGTCACCTGGGCCCCGTCACGTTCGCCGCCTTCTCTCCGGACGGGTACCGCACCGTGACAGCCTCCATGGACGGCACCGCGCGGGTTTGGGACGCTGCGGCAGGCGGCGTGCTGTACGTGCTGGAGGGGCACGAGGGTCCGGTTGTCAGTGCGCTTTTTTCACCGGATGGGGCGCGCATCGTCACGGCGTCGCGCGACAAGACTTCCCGCCTCTGGGACGCCAAAACCGGAGCCGAGTTGCATGTACTGGAGGGCCACACCGAGGTGGTCAATACTGCCGTGTTCTCGCCGGACGGGAGCCGCATCGTCACGGCATCTGACGACGGCACCGCGCGGGTTTGGGATGCTGCGGACGGAGGCGTCCTGCACGTGCTCGAGGGGCACACCGCCGCGATTGCCGGCGCTGTGTTCTCCCTGGACGGCACCCTGATCGTCACGGCGTCTTCTGATGATACTGTGCGGCTATGGAACGCTGCAACCGGCGCCAGCCTGCAGGTGCTTGAAGGACATGAGGGTCCTCTTACCAGCGCCGAATTCTCCGCGGATGGCCGCCGCATCGTCAGCGCATCGCTCGACAAAACTGCACGGGTATGGAGCGCCGCCACGGGTGCCCTGTTGCTTACGCTGGAGGGGCACACGGACGCCGTAACCGGCGCTGCGTTCTCCCCGGATGGCCGGCTGATCGTTACCGCGTCGCTCGACAACACCGCGCGGGTGTGGGACGCCACGACCGGCGCCTTGTTGCGCACCCTCGATGGGCATACGCGCGCCGTAACCAGCGCCGCGTTCTCCCCGGACGGCAGCCGCATCGTCACGGCGTCGTCCGACAATACTGCGCGGGTGTGGGATGCCGCGACCGGCGCCAGCCTGCACGTGCTGGAGGGGCACAAGGGTCCCGTCGCTGGGGCGGCGTTCTCGCCGGACGGCGGTCGCGTCGTCACCGCGTCGCAGGACGAGACCGCACGCATCTGGGATGTCGCGACCGGCGGCGTTTTGCACAGGCTGGAGCAGGGCAAGGGCCCGGTCAACAATGCCGCGTTCTCTCCGGATGGCAGCCTGATCGTCACGGCGTCGCTCGACAAGGTCGCGCGTATCTGGGACGCAGCGACCGGCGCCGGCCTGCACACACTGGAGCACCAGGATGTCATCTGGAGCGCCGCGTTCTCGCCGGACGGAAGCCGCATCGTCACGACGTCGCTCGACAAGACCGCAGCGGTTTGGGATGCCACGACTGGCACCCGCTTGCATGTGCTGGCAGGACACACTGAGTCGGTTAACGGCGCCGCGTTCTCGCAGGATGGCAGGCTGATCGTCACGGCGTCGCGCGACAACACCGCGCGGGTCTGGGATGTCAGGACCGGCAGCAGTCTGCGTGTGCTCGAGGGGCACACGGCCCCCGTGAACAGCATCGCGTTCTCACCCGACGGAAGCACCATCGCTACGGCATCTTCCGACGCTACCGCCCGGATCTGGAACGCCACGACAGGGGCAATGCTGCACGTGTTGGAAGGCCATGACGGTCCCGTCTACAGCGCTGCATTCTCGCCAGATGGCAAGCTGGTCGTTACGGCGTCTCCCGATGGCACGGCGCGGGTGTGGGATGCAACGACCGGCGTCAGTCTGCATGTGCTGAAACACAACGGTACTGTCTGGAGCGCTGCGTTCTCACCGGACGGGAGCCGCATCGTTACGGCCTCTTCAGACAAGACCGCGGCGGTGTGGGACGTCGAGACGGGCGCCAGTCTTCATGTGCTGAAGGGGCATCAAGACACAGTGACCAACGCCGTGTTTTCGCCGGACGGGAGCCGCATCGTCACGGTCTCTTCCGACAATACCGCACGGCTGTGGGATACCGCGACTGGAGGCAGTCTCAGCGTCCTGGCAGGGCATACCGGCCCGGTCAATAGCGCCGCGTTCTCGGCGGATGGCTCGCGAATCCTCACAGCGTCGCTCAACTCAACGGTCCGTATCTGGAACGTGTCTCCACGGCTGGCGTCTGTCGATGCAGCCGGCAAGGTGACATGGAAGGTCCATCCGCCGTTCAGTCAGGCGCTGCTCGATCGCGCCGATCAGGTCGTGCCGCAGAAGCTCACCGAGGAACAACGAGAGGCGATCCTGAAGCAACGGTGAGGCGACAATCGGGAGACCACGATGAGCGGCCTTGATTACGTCATCTTGAAGCTGGAAGGCGACTTTCCGGGTGAAGTTCTCTTCACACCGGACTCGGGCACCTCGCGCTTTGGAATGGGCGGACGAGGAACGCGTGGCCTCGGACCAGACGACCTCCTCGGCGGGGCCCTCGAAAGCGAAGAGCGCCCCGTCGCGCGGATCGACGACATGTCGATCGAAACGGCAACTTTGAATGAGCACGAGGTCGTGGAAGCCAAACGCAACCCGAAGAACCTTGTCGCGCCGAAAATGCCAATCGTCCTGGTGGAGCCGGTCGCCACCAGGGACGAAAGTCCCCAGGTTGGGCAGTCAACGGGAAACGGCGAGGCCGAGGTCTCGTGGGGCGTTCGTCGCATCGGCGCGGATACGTCGAGCCTGACAGGCAAGGAAGTCAAGGTCGCTCTCCTGGACAGCGGCATCGACCCGTCACATCCGGCCTTCGAAGGATTGATCGACGAGCGCAACCGCAAGAACTTCACCGCATCCGACGATGACGACCGGCACGGTCATGGGACCCACTGCGCCGGCACCATCTTCGGTCGGGACATCGACGGAATGCGGATCGGGATTGCGCGCGGGGTCACCGAAGTCCTTATCGGCAAGGTCCTCGATGACAAGGGGCAGGGAACAACCGATGCCGTCCTGGAAGGGCTGAAGTGGGTGCATTCGAATGGCGCCAACGTCGTATCGATGTCGCTCGGTTTCGATTTCCCGAAGATGCAGGATCGGCTCATGGCCAGCCGGCCGCCGAGGCTGGCGACGTCCCTCGCCCTCAAGGCCTATCGGGAGAACCTTCGCGCCTTCGAGACCCTCATCGCGTTTCTTCTCCAGGAGACGCAGGACCGTCCCGGCATGGTTCTTGTCGCCGCCTCCGGAAATGAAAGCGATCGCGACAAGGATCCCGACTATGTCATCGATGTCAGCATGCCCGCTGCAGCGTCCCGCGACCTGATCTCGGTCGGTGCGACGCGCGCGGTGGGCGAGTCGCTGGGAATCGCATCCTTTTCCAACATCAACCCGACGGTCTGCGCTCCGGGAGTTGGGATCGTGTCCGCAGCCCTCGGAGGCGGACTTAAGCCGTTGAGTGGTACGAGCATGGCCTGCCCGCATGTTGCCGGGGTGGCCGCGCTCCACTGGGAAAGGCTGACAGCGACGGGGAACGCATCCGGGAACAGCGTCCGGGGTAGTCTGATCGGCACGGCCAGGACCGATTGTTTCACTACGGACGTCATGCCGTCCGACCGCGGCAATGGTCACGTCGTGGCTCCCCAGACCTGATGTGGCAGCGTCACGACTTGGCTTATGAACCTTGGGGCGGATTTTGCACCGCGTGTGCGAGACTTTGTGGATTTGAAGAGGAGAAAGGCTCATGGCGGACAGCTCGACAAGGACAGCGGATGGCGCGATCTCGTTCGTCGAGGCCCTGGCGTTGCCGAATGAACTCGAGATCGCAAGCGCCCTGGGGGAGGAGCCGCTGGCCATCGAGCCGCCTGAGTTCAAGGCTGCCACCGACCAGACGATCACCGTCGGATCTCAGCTTGCCGGTTTTTCGGCAAGTGTGGCGGCGGACATCCGCCCTCATATTGCGAACGCATTTCTGCTCGCTCAACTCGCCGCGAACAAACAGCTGGCCGATCACCGCGGAAAATCGAAGGAATGGTACGACAGCTACATCAATGTGCTGTCAAACATTGGCTGGACGATTGAAGGCGACGCAACCACGAAACGAGAGTTGAAGGGCTCAACTCTGCACGTCCACAAGGAAATCATCCCGATCATCACGGCAGCTCTTGGGCCGGCAGCTGCGGTTGCTTCGACGGTGGTCGCCGTTCTCAACGGACTCGCAGCCATGAACGCGGACGCCCCGTGGATCACATTGTTCAGTCGCGAGAGCCAGAGGGCTTCGGCGAACCAGTTTCAGGTCAGCTACGCGACGATGGAAGGCGGAGCGCCGCGGATAACCCTGATCGGGTTTGAGCTCGACGCGCAACACTCGGTGACCCAGGTGCTGTTCTTCAAGTTCGGAACCTCTGAAGCGACCCTCAGCCATTTCGAGACCAAGATCAGCGTCGACGAGAACGTGTTCGGGAAGGTCAAGGATGCGCTCGCCGGCCGCATCGCCTCCTTCGCCACCGACTTCATCGCGCGGGTTGATATCTGATTTCCGGGAAGGGTGGCGCCACAGACCACCACTGTGAGCACGAACTTCAAAACCGCCATCAAGTCATTCCGCTCGGAGTCTCATTACTGTGCGAAAGGCCTCGGACCGCATCCAGTCGAGAAGGAGGCCGCCCGAAACCTAACTCAGCCAAACGTTCCGCGGAATTGGACGCGCCAGGGAACAGACTTGTTCACGCGTCCGCCGCCGCCACGCGTCCAAAGAACTCGACACGCAACCAGACCCGATCAACGAGGGAAACGGCAACGCGAGCCGGGCGTCATTGATGAAGCACAACAAACCCTGAAGTAAGCTACAGTGGCTGCCCCACGCGGTTGAAATCGCTGACGATTGCGGTTCTAAGCCGCGGCGGCGACAAATTGTCCGAGGGCAGATATTCATGACGATCAGCCTTCTCGTCAAATCCGTTCTGATTGCAATTCTGGCTCTGATCGGCGGGATTGTGCTCGTCTATGGCGCGGGCATCTTGATCCCGCTTGCCGTCGCCGTGCTGCTCTGGATGTTCATCAATGCGCTCGCCCACATGTTTCAGCGCCTGTGGTCGGCGTGGTTCGGGCCGCTGCGTTTACTTTCGCTGGCTCTCGCCTTCCTGACGCTGCTGGCCGCGAGCTTGATCCTGGCCCAGGTCATCGTCGTCAACGTCAGCGAAATCAGCGCACGGGCCGCGGACTTTGAGCGCAGTATCGACATCCTCGTGGGCAAGGTGGCGGATCTGACCGGGCTGTCCAGCGAGAAAATCATCAACGCCGTCGTGAGTTCACCTCAGCGTCGAGCGACTCTTCGGGGCCATCGTGGTCGGCGTGGCGGGCATTGCCAGTTACGTTGGCGTCGTCTTTGTCTACGTGATCTTCTTGCTGATCGAGCAACAGTTCTTTGACGTGAAACTCAACGCGCTCGTAGCCGACCAGGGCCGTCGCGACCAAACAAGACAGCTACTTGCCCGCATCGGACACGACGTTCAGAGCTATCTCTGGACCATGTCCATCGCCAGCCTGCTGACGGCTGCCCTGAGCTACGTCGTCATGGTTCTGGTCGGCGTCGACAGCGCGCCCTTCTGGGCGTTCCTCATCTTCGTGCTGAATTACATTCCGACCGTGGGATCGATCCTCGGGACCGCGATCCCGTCCCTCTACGCGCTCCTCCAGTTTGGCGAGTTTTCGCCTTTTCTGGTTCTGGCGGTGGCACTCGGGCTGATCCAGTTTGTCGTCGGTAACATCGTCGTGCCGCGCATGACGGCGAAGAGCCTGAACCTGAGCCAGTTCGTCGTCATTCTCGCGTTGTTCGTCTGGGGCGCAATCTGGGGCATTGTCGGCATGTTCCTTGCGGTCCCGATTACCGCGGTGGCGTTGATCATTTGCTCGAACTTCCTCAAACTCGCGGTTTGGCCGTGATGTTATCCAGAGTCGGGTGACTTGGGGCCCGTGCCGCCCTCGTCGTAGGCCATCCCCCTTGCGGCGCCAGGGGATCTGCCTCCGGAACTATCTCGGGCAGCCAGCATGAAAACCATTCCGGCGCCGCCGCCGCACTGCAATCCTCTCACGCTCGGATCGCGGTGTCAGGCACTGCTCACACGGCAACGGAACGGTAGGGCAGTGTGACAGGTGTATGACAAGGTCTCTGCCCGGTCGAAAGTCGCCACAAGGGGGTTATCGGTCGCTCGGGAGCCCACATCTGCGCTATTCCC
Source organism: uncultured Alphaproteobacteria bacterium (assembly GCA_963710805.1). Classification (GTDB taxonomy): domain Bacteria; phylum Pseudomonadota; class Alphaproteobacteria; order Rhizobiales; family Kaistiaceae; genus Bauldia. The sequence continues at coordinate 12,496 of CAVQBS010000059.1, forward strand.
ACCAAGGGTAAGCCAGCGGCATTGTGAAGCTCAACACGCGTCCCCATCTCGTCTTTACGTCATTGATCCCGCATTGCGGTTTATGATGACCTAGAGCATTTTCGTTGAACGTAGAGTCGGGATGGGATTCCGGTTGGTGCGTTGTCTAATTCACTGTCCGCAGGTGATTTGCGGGGAGAGGATGATGACGCGCAGCTTGAGTGAGGACCTTCGCGGCCGGGTGATCGGGGCGATCTCGGAAGGGGTTTCGACGCGGGAGGCGGCACGGCGGTTCAAGATCGGAAGCTCGACGGCAGGAAGCTGGTACCGGCGCTATCGAGAGACCGGCGAGACGGTCGCTCGCAAGCAAGGTCAGCCGTCGCGTTCGAAGCTCGACCTGCACGCGAAGTTCATCCTCGACCTCATCGCGACGACGCCGGACATCACGCTGGCCGAGATCGCTGAACGGCTGGCGGGAGAGTGCGGCGTGCGGGTGGTGCCTTCGACGGTGTGGATGTTCCTCGCCAAGCGCGGCATCACGTACAAAAAAAGACGGCGCATGCCAGCGAGCAGCAACGGCCGGATGTGAAGGCTCGCCGGCGCGCCTGGTTCGACGGCCAGCCCGACCTCGACCCCGCCAAGCTGGTCTTCATCGACGAGACCTCCGCCTCGACCAAGATGGCGAGGCTCTGCGGCCGGGCGAAGAAGGGAGAGCGCTGCCGCGCCGCCGTCCCACACGGCCATTGGAAGACCACCACCTTCACCGCCGGGCTGCGGCTCGACGGCCTGGCGGCGCCGATGCTGCTCGACGGCGCCATGAACGGACCCGCCTTCCTCGCTTACGTCGAACAGGTACTGGTGCCAGAACTCGCCCCCGGTGACATCGTCATCATGGACAATCTTCCCGCCCACAAAGTCTCCGGCGTCCGGCAGG
>CAVQBS010000060.1:0-225823 GCA_963710805.1 uncultured Alphaproteobacteria bacterium
GACCTGGTACAGCGCGAACTTGATGCTCGACGAGCCGCCGTTGATCGTCAGGATTCGTTTGAAATAGGAGATCTTTTGCATCAGGCCCCGGTACGTGCATAGGTTCCCAGAGGCAATGGCACACCAATTCGAACATCAGTCCGCTCCGATACCTCTGACGCATACTCATGCAGCGGGCGTTCGGACGCAGTCAGATCTGTGGCCGCGTCCGCCTTTTGTGCGTCCTGAACTGATACGGACGACATCGGACCTTTTGGGCGTCGCATTCTTTTCGGTTTTGTTGCCTTTTGCATTGAGTCTTTTTTATTCATTGGATTCTTCTTGTTTTTTGAGCTCGCTTTGCTTCTCTTTGTTTGCGCGCTCCTGGCCCAATCCCATGGTCAAGGCTGTCACCCCGGCAATGCTGCCAAGTTGCATGGTTTCCACGACCGTGCTGGGTACAATGACGATCGTGGCGTTCTCCTTCAAACCCTCATAAAGCATGTTCATAGCCCTCAAATGAAGAGCGATAGGATTGTTGGTATAGGTCTTGGCCGCTTCCCCAAACTTCTCCGCCACCTGTCGCTCCGAATCTCCCAGAATCACCCGAGCCTGACGTTCTCTTTCCGCCTGGGCTTGCATCGACATCGCATCCTCCAGGGCCGAGGGAATCAGTACATCTTTGATCTCCACCGAAATCACATTAATGCCCCATGGCTCGGTGCGCACATCAATGATCTTCTGCAGCTCGCTGCTAATCTTTTCCCTGCCTTCCAGCATGTCCGCAAGCATGGTCTTGCCAATGATATCCCGCAGAGCCGTTTGGGAGGCCCAACTTATTGCGCCTATATAGTCGGCTACATCCAGGGCGGCCTTCTTGGGGTCCAGGACTTTCCAGAACAGCACTGCCTCTACATCCACCGGCACCGTATCTTTGGTAAGGGTCTTTTCTGCCTTGAAAGAAGCCGTGATCACACGGGTGTCAATCCAGTAGGGTATCACGTCGATGACCGGGATAATGAAAAACAGTCCCGGTCCTTTAAGGGAGCGGAAGTTGCCTAACCGCAATATCACTACCTTTTCCCACTGATCCGCAACCTTGATTGCGAGAGAAACAACGAAGGCGATCACAAAGGCAATGGCTCCAATCCATGCGCTTTCCATGTTAGCCGTGGCTCTATAAATCGCAAATGCTAATCCTGCGCCGATGCCAAGAATGACGATGAAGATCAATGTTGCAAAAGAGCTGCTTTTTCTCATTTCGATTACCTCCATGATTTAGGCGCCTGAATAGGAGCAGTTTCTCGGGTTGCCCGCAGCTCCCCCCATCGGTTACAGGCCCGGCAGTAGCATAAGCTATCGTGTTGATGGTGTCCGGAGCCGCGAGCGCTTCGATGTAAAGCGTGTCTGAGACTTCGGGATCTTTCGTGCCGGTGCTGGCCCAGAGCAGGCGTTGTGCCCGAGCGCCGGCGCCGGCAAGTTTTTGCCAGCCGGGCGAGGCAAGCAGATCGCGGTAGGGTTTGTATGTGCGCTTGGCGACGGCGATTCCAAGACGGTTTCGAAGCTCGTCCGGAACTTTTCCCATGACCGCTTTGTCCCAGCGGCTGATGAAAACCGATGCCACGCAGCCGACTTTCGGATCAAGGCCAGCGGTGATCCTCCTTTCGATCCCCCGCATGTACGCGTCGGCCGCTGCGATGTAATGCTCCCGGGAGAACAGGAGCGTGACATTCGCCGGCACGCCCTTGAAGATCGCCTCCTCGACCGCTGGAAGCCCTTCGCGGGTGCCCGGAATCTTGATGAAAAAGTTCGCTGATATAATGGCGGAGAGTCCCCTTTGTCAGGAGACCACGGGTGATGTTGTCGAGCCAAAGGCTCTGACCAAGATCATGCAGTCGTTGTGTCGCTTTCATGGTTCCTCCTATTGCGCGTCGCCGGCTTTGAAGCCGCCGTCATTTTGCCGCCTTCACCAGTATTGGGTTGTGCCAGCTTCCGTCTGCCGCAATGAGCGCGTCTGCTTGTTTCGGCCCCCAGCTGCCGGGCTTGTAGGGGCGAGCACGGTGGTGGGTATTCAGAACCGGATCGACCACCGCCCAGGCGGCCTCAACCGCGTCCTCACGGGTGAAGAGCGCCCCGTCGCCGGCCATGGCATCTCCCAGGAGCCGCTCGTAGGGTGTTTCCTCTCCCGGCTGTTCATCCAGCAGGTAGAGCTCGCGCTGGTCGCCGACAAACTCCTTGCCTGCGCGCTTGACGCGCGCGGCGAGGGCGACGGCAGAGTTGGGGGAGAGCCGGAAGCGCAGATAATTGGCCCGACCGGCCACCGGCGCTGAATCGTCGAACAGCCTTTGCGGTGGCGGCTTTAACTCCACCAGGACCTCGGCCGCTGTTGCCGCCAGACATTTGCCGGAACGCAGGTACCACGGCACCCCCTCCCAGCGCCACGAGTCGATGAACAGCCGCAGGGCGCAGAACGTCTCGACGTCTGAGTCCTTCGCCACGCCCGGCTCTTTCCGGTAGCCGGCGTACTGGCCGCGCACCACGTCGTCCGGCTGCAGGGGGCGCATGGCCTGGAACACCTTGGCTTTCTCGCTGTGGACGGCGCCAAAGCCCTGATAGGCCGGAGGCTCCATGGCAAGCAGCGCGACGATCTGGAACATGTGGTTCTGGATGACGTCGCGCAGACAGCCGGCACTTTCGTAAAATGCGCCGCGACCCTTCACGCCGAAATCCTCGCACAGCGTGATCTGCACGCTGGCCACGCAGTTGCGGTTCCAGATCGGCTCGAGGAACGAATTGGCGAAGCGGAAATAGAGGATATTCATGATCGCCTCCTTCCCGAGGTAATGGTCGATGCGGAAGATCGAATCTTCGGCAAACACCGACTGCGCGATACGGTTGAGCTCCCGCGCGGAGGCCAGGTCGCGTCCGAACGGTTTTTCGACGATCACGCGCGCCTGATCAGCCAGGCCCGCAGCACCGAGCCCTTTGATAACCGTCGCGAACAATGCGGGTGGGATGGCGAGGTAATGCGCCGGGCGCCGGGCATCGCCCAGCGCCTTCTTCAGCGCTTTGAAGGTACCCGGGTCCTTGTAGTCGCCGTCGACATAGCGGAGCAGGGAGAGCAGATGGCGCAGGGCCGTGGTCATCGATCCTTCCTGATTTTTTTATGCCGTCCTCGGCGCGCTGGCGCAATTGCGCCAGACTCCACTTCGAAAAAGCGACGCCGACCACTGGAACGTTGAGGACGCCCTGCTTCGCCATCGCATATAGCGCCGGAAAGATCTTCTTGTGCGCGAGATCGCCCGTGACGCCGAACAGCACCAGCGCGTCGGACCGTGCCGTGCCGCCGTTGGTCTTGTTCATCTCAGCTTCCTCCCTTCTTCTTCTCATCATGCCCCGTCTGTCGGAACAAAAATTTATTGAAATCATACGCTCTCCTATTCATCCTGTGAAAAAATTACCACCGTGTACGGCCCAATGCCGATTTCACCGGAGCAGGGCAGCCCATCGGTTTTTTCCGCACGGGTTTCGACGTCAGGGGTGGGGTGATTCGGCAAAATTTGGGCCGTAGTTGTAGGAGTCACTATTAAAGCGCGTTTTCCACAATCCGGCCCGTGGAAAACCGATGACATAACCATCGCGATTTTGATTCGTCATATTCACCACCACAACGACGCTATCTTTCGGGCCTTGTTTGTCCCAGCGATGGAAGGCGATGAGTTTGGCCTCATTGTTAAAATGATAGATATGGATGTTTTGACCGCATAACCCGCGCGTCACACCCGACAGATTGCGCCGCAGGGCGATCAGATCCCGGTACATTCCGAGAATACCGTTTTCGTCCTCAGCCCGGGACCAGTCGATCGGGACCTTATCCTGGAACCACCGATCTTCCAGTAACTCCTGCCCTTGAAAAATCATCGGGATACCGGGCGAAGTAAGAACAATAGCACCGCCCAACGTGGAGCGTTTCTTGGAAAACCAGCTGTCCACGTTTCCCGGCCAGATCTCCTCCGGCACGCGTTCCCGGCCATTAGCGACCTCGTCGTGCGACTCGGTAAAAATGACCCGCCGAAAGGCATCTAAATCGTAGCGATACTCAATAGCTTTACTGACTGCCCCCAGATCGCGGGATGCATCATCATGAGCAATAACGGCCTGGCGAACGGAGTTCACAAATTCGCTATCCCATTGCGCATTGAAGCCGGCGCCACCCGCCCCCGCATCTTTGGTGACCCAGGCGTTATCATGCATACCTTCGGCGATGCTGATTTTACCGGGGAACCGTTGTTGGATTTCTCCATTGATCCACTGCATCAAGCTCCAGCCTTCGGGGATGTCCTCAGGCGGATTCTCGTCCCTACCCTCAATATTCCGAATATAGCTTATGGCGTCCCAACGTAAGCCGTCGGCGTGGTACTCCTCGAACCACATCAGCGCGTTATCGCATAGATATTGGCGCACTTCACCCCGGCCATAATCGGGGCGCGTCTCCCCCCAGGGTGTATTCGAGCGGCGATCATCGTAAAAGTAAATTCCCCCTTTCTCATTTTCGCTCCAGCCGTCAAACTGCCACAAATCAAGATCAGAGGGGCCAAAGTGGTTATAAACGACATCTACGATGATAGCGATACCATGTTCGTGGGCCGCTTTAACAAATCGCTTGAAGGCATCCGGCCCACCATAAATGCTTGCAACGGCAAAGGGATGAGACGGATTGTAGCCCCACGAAAAGTCGCCTGGAAACTCCATGATCGGCATCACTTCAATGGCATTGATACCCAGTTCTTTAAGGTAAGGAAATTTTTCAATGGCACTATCCAGCGTGCCCGGATGCCCCTCTTCTTTGACGTGAAAGGTACCGATGTGCATCTCGTAAATGACAAGCTCATTCCACGAGGCAATATTAAAGGCAACATCACCCCAATCGAATGCATCAAGATCATAGATTATTCCGTTGCCCGCTGCGTTCGTCACTTTTCTGGCATAAGGGTCGATGCGAGAGAAGGAACTCTCAGGGCCGTGAATCAAATATCGGTACTCATCTCCCACTTTTGCCTCTGACACATCAGCAGACCAGTATCCGTTTTTCTCATTGAAGAGAGGTATTGAGGTTTCACTCCAGCCATTGAAGGTTCCAATCAGGTAAACTTTTTCGGCATGGGGTGCCCATACCCGAAAGGTCACACCCTTTGCATGGGGAATGGCCCCCATGCCCGAATGTTTTGCCATTGTGCGAGCTTTTTCTGTCATTTTTCCCTCCAAAGTTTAATCATTTCTATCGGACCGGGCGCTAGCGCAATCCGTCCAGGCCTTCGGTTATTTTCTCTCCGGGATGACCGGCCATGTCCTTTGCACCAAAATCAACTTTGATGCCGGGAATAATTCCCGTATCGGTGATGACTTTAACCAAGGCAGTGCCGTCTTGCTTCTGCTGGCGGATCGTCTCGTCGTAAAGGATCGCGCCACTGATGCACTCACCGAGACCGGGCGTTTTCATAATCAGCTCCCGGTGGGAGCGCCGAGCCTCCTCGGTCTGGGGAATCCCCAACCCGGCAAATCGTTTGCTGCTGGTTGGATTACTTTCATCCATCGTCGGCAAGCCCTTGTCGCCGGCGACCAGTGTCCTTGCGGTGTCTATCAGCGTTTGCGCAGCCATGTGGGGCTGCGGCATTTTCAGTTGCCGATTTCCGGCATGTTCCGGCTGTATTTTTCGATTTACTGCCTGTTCTCGATTTGACATGAATAGTCCTTCTCCGCCCCCTGGCACAGTGCAGGCTCGGTTTCGAGCGTTTCGCGCACGCACGCCAGCCGCGCATCGATCTTCGCACGGTCATGGGCGGACTCCACGGTGCGTTCGGCCAATTCGGCGATCCATTGCACCTGTTCGCGGAGCGCCCGGCGGCGGTGAGGGCCGGCCGTCAAGCCGGCAAGGGTTTGAAAGGCGTCGAGCATGCGCGACATGATGGCGACATTGCCTTCGGCGTTGCTTCGAATTTGGTCGAACGATTCGCCCAGCAAGCTTTCAAAGCTCGGTCCCTTGGCGATCACCCGCAGTTCCCCTTCCTCATAGCGGTGCGATGAGGGGATGGGCCGAGGCGCAAGCCGTGCCAGAATCGCCGTCAGATAATCCACGCAGGTCACGGCCGTCGTTGTGTCGTTGATGCCGGGGGAGAGTGCTTTCAAGGCCACATCCACGATCTGCCTGATACCAAAGGCCGCGTCCTGTTCCACCGTGCGGTGGCGGCTGATGCTTAAAGTCGCCTGCAGGGCGGAAATCGTCTCTTGATCCGGCGGGTCTTCCAGAGCGAGTGAGACCAGCGCGGTGTTCTGGACAACGAACTCACCGATGCCGCGCTCCATCCGCACGATGGTTTTCCTGTCCCGTGCCACGCGCAGGAGCGCAGCGTTATCCACGCTTTGAATGTAGCCGCTCTCTTTGGCCGGAATGGCGCGCCAGTTACGCTCTGCCGGCGAACGGAGCGTCTGGTCCTCATCGTTTTCACCCGGCCCTTGTCCAAGTTTTTCCGGAAAAAGCCGGTCAATGGTCGCGATAGTTTCCTCGGCGGCCGAGGCGATGATGCTGGAAGCCTGGATCGAAGAGGCGATGTGATGAATGAAGAAAATGAGGATGCCAACACCTCCGAGCGCCAGCACGAAGCCGAAGAACACCGCCAGGCTCGGAACAAATGCGCCTTCGTCGCCGCCGCGAATGGTGCGCAACACGATCAGGCAATAAGTGAAAATGCCGGCGAAGATCCCGAGCACGACCTGCGTGACGCGGCTGCGCATGAAGTTCCGCAGGATGCGCGAGGTGTATTGGCTCGAAGCCAGCGCCAGCGCCACCACGGTCATGGAGAACGTGACGCCCACCACGGACATCATCGAACCGGCAATCGTGGACATCATCCCGCGCGCGCCTTCCGCCCCGGCCCCAAACAGGCGCGGCCACCGGGCCAGCCATTGGTCGCTCCCGGTGGAGTCCGCTTCGATCAAAACCACCGCAGAGGCAATGCTGATCAGCGACAATCAGCGAAGGCAGAAACCACAGACTCGACCGCAGATTGCCCCAGATTTGCTTGAGTTTATTCATGGGTCAGTTCCCACTTCCAATTCCGGATCTCCGGCATGTCCTGGCCGTTTTTATCGATGTACTGCTTGTGCTCGATCAGCTTGTCCTTGAGCTGCTGCTTCAGGTAGATGCCCTTGTCGCCGGTCTGCGGCAGGCGGTCGATGGCGTCCATCACGAGATGGAAGCGGTCCAGATCGTTGAGCACCGTCATGTCGAAGGGCGTGGTGATGGTGCCCTCTTCCTTGTAGCCGCGGACGTGGATGTTGTCGTGGTTGGTGCGGCGGTAGGTCAGCCGGTGGATCAGCCACGGGTAGGCATGAAAGGCGAAGATGACCGGCTTGTCCTTGGTGAAGAGCTCGTCGAAATCCATGTCGCTCAACCCGTGCGGATGCTCGGTTTGCGGCTGCAGTTTCATGAGGTCGACGACGTTGACCACCCGGATTTTCAGCTCGGGCAGATGCTCGCGCATGATGGAGACGGCGGCGAGCGTCTCCAGCGTGGGCACATCCCCACAGCAGGCCATGACCACGTCGGGCGCAACGCTTTGGTCGTTGCCGGCCCACTGCCAGATGCCGATGCCCTCGGCGCAGTGCTTGACGGCGGCGTCCATCGACAGCCACTGCGGCGCCGGGTGTTTGCCCGCGACCACGACATTGACGTAATGGCGGCTGCGCAGGCAGTGGTCCATCACCGACAGCAGGCAGTTGGCATCCGGCGGAAGGTAAACCCGCACGACCTCGGCCTTCTTGTTCACGACGTGGTCGATGAAACCGGGATCCTGGTGGGTGAAGCCGTTGTGATCCTGGCGCCAGACATGCGAGGCCAGCAGGTAGTTCAGCGAGGCGATCTTGCGCCGCCACGGCAGGTGCGCTGTGACCTTCAGCCACTTGGCGTGCTGGTTGAACATCGAATCGACGATGTGGATGAACGCCTCGTAGCAGTTGAAAAGCCCGTGCCGCCCGGTGAGCAGGTAGCCCTCGAGCCAGCCCTCGCATTGGTGCTCGCTGAGCATTTCCATCACGCGCCCGGCGGGTGCCAGAAATTCGTCGTTCGGCACGGTCGCGGCGTCCCATTGGCGCTGGGTCACTTCAAAGAGGGCCTCCAGGCCGTTGGAGAGCGTCTCGTCCGGGCCAAAGACCCGGAAATTGCGCTGCTCGCTGTTCAGCTTGGCCACATCGCGCAGGAAAGGCCCGAGCACATGCGTGTCGCCGATGCCGAGCACCCCCGGCGCGGGCACGGCTTCGGCGTAGTCGCGAAAATCCGGCATCCGCAGGTCGCGCAGCAGCATGCCGCCGTTGGCATGGGGATTCGCGCCCATGCGTCGTTCGCCCTTGGGCGCCAGTTCGGCCAGTTCCGGTTTCAGGCGGCCCTGGGCATCGAAGAGCTCCTCGGGCCGGTAGCTTTTCAGCCAGTCTTCCAGCAGCTTGAGATGTTCGGGATGGGTGGCCGGGTCGGAGAGCGGCACCTGGTGCGCCCGGAAGGTGCCTTCGACCGGCCGGCCATCGACGACTTTCGGCCCCGTCCAGCCCTTGGGTGAATTCAGGACGATCATCGGCCAGCGCGGACGCGTGAGGTTGCCGTGGACGCGGGCGTCGTGCTGGATTTTTTGGATCTGCTCCACCGCTGTGTCGAGCGTGGCGGCCATGGCCTCATGCATCAGTCCGGGCTCGTGACCCTCTACAAAGTAAGGTGTCCACCCATAGCCGCGCAGCAACTGTTCCAATTCCTCGTGCTCGATGCGGGCCAGGACGGTCGGGTTGGCAATCTTGTAGCCGTTCAGATGCAGGATCGGCAGCACCGCGCCGTCGGTTTCCGGATTGAGAAACTTGTTGGAATGCCAGGCGGTGGCCAGCGGTCCGGTTTCCGCCTCGCCGTCGCCGACGACGCAGGCGACGATCAGATCGGGATTGTCGAACACCGCCCCGAACGAATGGCTGAGCGAATAGCCCAGCTCGCCGCCCTCGTGGATCGAGCCGGGAGTCTCCGGCGAGGCGTGGCTGGGAATTCCGCCGGGAAACGAAAACTGAATAAAGAGCTTGCGCAGCCCGGCCTCGTCCCGGCTGATGTCCGGATAGATCTCACTGTAAGTGCCCTCGAGATACGTGTTGCCCACGACGGCCGGGCCGCCGTGCCCGGGGCCTGAGACGTAAATCATGTTCAGGTCGTATTTTTTGATGACCCGGTTCAGGTGCACGTAAATAAAGTTCTGCCCGGGGGTCGTGCCCCAGTGTCCCAGCAGCATGTGTTTCACGTCCGCGAGCGTCAGCGGGCGCTTCAGCAGCGGATTGTCGTAAAGATAAATCTGGCCGACCGACAAATAGTTGGCGGCGCGCCAGTAGGCATCCATCTTATGGAGCAGGTCCGGGGAAAGCTTCTTTTGTCTCCATGGTTCAATTCTCCTTCTTGAGCTTCCCGATCTTTTCTTGGACGTTCCCGTCTAAGTTTTCGGCTTTGCCTTCGGCTTCCAATTTGCGGTTCTCGACTATTTTCCCAAGGATCTGCTTGCGCTTACCTTTCAATTGGTGCATCTTGCCTTCTGCGTTGTCTTTTGTGCTTGATTTCATGGTATTCCTCCTGTTCAATATTATTTTCCTTTCTTCTTAAAAAATTCTTTTTCCCCAATTATATAATCAAACTCCATGCCAGATTGGAAAAGTTAAATTATATTGATCCCAACATTTTGATTTTTAATATAAAATTTATTTCGTAAGTGACTGCCGATGGAGAAAGAACGAACATTAAATTATGGTTGCATATGACCAATGGTTAAATGTGACCCCGATATCCACGAATAATGATAGCCGCCCGTTGAGTATTTTATAGCCTTTTTTCTATATAAATCAGCACGATGCGATATAAAAATCCTGCAGTTAAGATTTGGCATGAAGGTTGCGGTTAATAATGGCGGATAAAATCCCAATTTTCTTTTTTTGGGGGGGCTTTCACCCAAGCGATGCGACCGCTCGTTCGCAGTGAAATAGGAGAATCAGACATGAGAGACAACAAATTATCTACAGAAGCAAGCCGGCAGTATGCGTCGGCTTATGACGCGCACTACATGGCAAAGGAGATTCATAAGGCAAAGAAACGAATCTTGCTCGAAATCGTGGGTTAATGGAACCTGCCGGTTTTTTAGAGAGGTTACCGTAATGATTGTCTTTAAAGTCACCATGAACGTACTCCCGGAAAAGCATCTGGAAATAATGCAAACCCTTCTGGCCATGATCGAACCGACGGCAAAGACGGCGGGTTGCTTAAGTTTCGGTGTTTATTGCGATATCGAAGACAAAAACCGTTTCAGCCTGCTTGGTGAGTGGAAAACCCGTGAAAATCTGGATCATCATATAGCGTCTCCTCAGTTCAGCGTTTTGTTGGGAACCCAAGCGCTTTTATGCAAACCGTTGCAAACTCAGATTTTCACGGTATCTCAGTCAGAGGGTATGGATGCCATTCACACGGTCAGAAATAATAAAAAATCAAATATATCTCCGCCGGATAGGCATAGGCGCCTTATCAGATGATTTGCCGATGCGCGCCAAAGAATATGGAGGCGTGGGCCTGCACCGTACGGAGTTTTTTTAATCGCGCGCGACACGCTTCCCACGGAGGATGAACAGCATCGGCTTTATCCCGATCTGCTGGAACCCTTCGCGCCAAAACCGGTGACGATCCGGACCCTGGACACCGGTGGCGATAAGAACCTGCCTTTTTTCACCACCACTGAAACCAACCCGTTTCCGGCCGGCGGGGGATCCGCTTCACCCTTGACCACACCGAAATTTTTTTGACCCGGCTGCCGGCGGTGTTGCGTGCCAATGCCGGGCTCGGGAATCTTCATCCCGCCGTCGTCCATGGCGTGGGCGATATCGTCCAAAGCGCCCATCGCCGGAACAAGCCGGTCGGCGCGGGTTGCAGCACCCGCCTGACCTGAAAGCTATTGATGCCATTCGGATTTTCTGTTATCATTTCAACGCTTTTATACTTGTGCCGATAAACATGGAATCACAAATGGAAAAAAGTTTTCTGGAAATTCACAACAGCATCCTGGGGTCGATTCGCGAACCCTTGATCCTGTTAGATCCGGGTCTGAAAGTCGTAACGGCCAATCCCTCTTTTTACCGGACATTTAATGTCAAGCCCGACAAGACCGAGGGGGTGCTGATATACGATCTGGGCAACCGGCAATGGGACATCCCCGACTTAAGGAAATTGCTGGAAGATATCCTTCCTCAAAATACCGAGTTTTCATGATTTTGAGGTGGCGCATGACTTTGAAACCATCGGACGCAAGATCATGCGTCTGAATGCCCGGCGGATCTACGACCAAGGCAACCAGACCCAGTTGATTCTATTGGCCATCGAGGATGTGACCGAACGTGAATATTACAAAAAGCACCTCGAGGAGTTGGTTGAAGAACGAACGGCCGAAATAAGCAAGCTCAAGGAGCAGCTCGAAGCCGAAAGAGCCTATCTCCAGGAAGAAATCAAACTGGTCTACAACCATGAGGACATCGTCGGAAAGAGCGATGCCATCAATTACGTGTTTTTCAAGGTGCAACAAATCGCCGGCACCGATACAAACGTGCTGATTCTCGGAGAAACCGGAACCGGCAAGGAATTGGTGGCGCGCGCCATTCACGGCACAAGCCTGCGCAAGAATCGCGCCCTGGTCAAAATGAATTGCGCCGCCCTGCCTTCGAATCTGATCGAAAGCGAACTCTTCGGCCATGAAAAAGGCGCCTTCACCGGTGCGCAATCCAGACGGTTGGGGCGCTTTGAAGTTGCCGACGGCGCCACCCTGTTTTTGGATGAGATCGGCGAACTGCCGCTGGAACTGCAGCCCAAGCTGCTCCGGGTGATCGAAGACGGGGAGTTCGAACGCCTGGGCAGCTCGGAAACAACCAAAGTGGATGTCCGCATCATTGCCGCCACCAATCGCGATCTGCAAGCGGAAGTCCAAAAGGGCGCTTTCCGGGAGGATCTGTGGTACCGGCTGAATATTTTTCCGATCACCATGCCGCCCCTGCGCGATCGGTTGGAAGACATCCCGCTGCTGGTCAATTTTTATATTGACCGGATTTCAAGAAGACTGGGCAAAGTCATCAAGATGGTCCCGGCGGGCGTGATGGACGCACTGCGACAATACCATTGGCCCGGCAATGTTCGCGAACTGGAAAATGTCCTCGAACGGGCGGTGATCAACTCCTCGGGGCCCAAGCTGCGGTTGGTGGATGAACTGAAAAAGCCGCACAAGGATCTCGCAAAAGCTGAACAAACCCTGGAAAATGTCGAACGAGACTATATCAAGCGCGTGCTTGAACAGTCCGGCTGGAAAGTAAGCGGCAAAAACAGTGCGGCTGAAATCCTGGGCCTCGACCGCAGCACGTTGCGCGCCCGCATGCGCAAACTCAATATCCGCAAACCGTAAATCCTCATTCCAATTTCAAACTTCTAAACAGGCTTCCGGCATTTCAATCAGTCTTTGAGAATATCCCCGGATACAGGATTTCAGCGCAATCCGGGCAAATGCTGTGACTGAATTCAGCATCGGAGTGGTCCCTGACGTAGGCCTCGATTTGATTCCAATATCCTTTATCATCCCGAATTTTCTTGCAATTGGCGCAGATGGGCAGCAAGCCTTTCAGCGTTTTGATATTGTCAAGCGCCGCCTGCAATTGGGAGATCAGTTTTTCGCGTTCTTCTTCTGCCTTTTTACGCTCGCTTATATCTCTGGCGATGCCCTGGGTTCCCAGAAAGGCACCCAGCCCGAACTCTGCGGGTGAATACAGTCCTTCCGCCGAGATTATGAAAACCTCCAAAGAAACCGGACTTTGATTCTTGGTTATCAGTCTTGTCTCAAATGATTTTGTGCTCCTATCTCCTGTGCGTCTCTCCTTGATTCTGTGAATTGTCTTGGACCTGTCCTCGGGATAAACGATCTTCATGACGTTGGTGCCTAATAGCTCTTCCGGCTGGTAGCCATATCGTTTTACGGAATCACTCACAAAAGTTATGCGGCCAGATGGGTCTAATCGATAGATGATGTCCGGCACGGTTTTGATTATGGAATCTAACTCCAGCTTGCTTGCAGCGAATGCCAGCTCTATTTGTTTGCGCTCGGTGATATCGCTTAAAGCAGATCGTATCACACATGCAGTTTCCGGCTTCCTCCACAACAGGGCTGCTCTCGAGCTGGGCATAAAATTCAGTCCCATCATTTTTTGTCATTCTCAGTTCACAAACTTGCTTCATTTTCGTTTCAAAAAGTTTTTGTCTGTGCAGGTAAAAAACATCCTGATCATCTCTGGTAATAAACTGAGAGAAGCGTCTTCCCGCCAGTTTTCCCCGTTCCATCCCCAGCATGGCGGCACCCATAAGATTCGCATCTAAAATCAACCCCTTATCGCACTTATGCTAAAATAGCCGATGGGCGCAAAATCATATAAATCCGTAACCTTATCCAGTGCTGCCTGCAGGTCCAGCTGGGTACTTGCCGCAGCTCCTCGTTTTGCATCTCCAATTCAATCTGATGCACCCTCAGCTCGTGGATCAGCGCATTGATATCCTCTAAGGGCATATCCGATAGATCGGAATTTCTTTCGAGCAACCTTTTTTCCGCCATCCTTCGCAATTTTCAGAATTGGTGGTTTGCGATTACTTTTTTTCCATTTCATTTCTTTCAGCCCCGGTTAAATCGAAAAAAATTAAAGAATATGTATCTCGCATATCCGCCGGACGTGATGGCCGTATGTTGCGATGGAAAACATGACCTTTAAGTTGGTTCGCTGCGCTCCCAATTGGAATGATGGAATAATGGAATGTTGGGTCCGGCGGAGTGAGATCTAATTTTAAATTACTGCTTCGATAACCATGCCAGGTCCCGCTCAGTTGTTGCAATTTGAATGGGTTTGCCTGCGGCATCGGCTATCTTTGTCACTGTGAGCCATATGTCCAACACTCGGCCGTCCTTTGTTTTGCGCCGGGTCTTGAAGGACTTGATCTCTTTTCCCGCGCTTATCTTCTTCATCAGCTCCAGGTTCTGTTTCTGTTTTTCCTGCGGGATGATATCACGGATATTCATTTTCAAGGCTTCCGCCCGGCTGTAACCGTACATCCTTTCCGCCCCCTTGTTCCAATCAAGGATGTTGCCGTCAAGGTCCTGGAGCGTCACGGCGTCATTTGAATCCTTAATCACGGCTGCCAACCGAAGCTCAGCTGCCAATCGATGCTCGCGTTCCTCCAGTTCTTTTTCTTTTGTGAAATCTGTAAATGTGATGACAACACCGTCAATCACATTTTCAATTGTTCTGTAGGGGGCAACTCGCATTCTAAAATAGGAGCCGTCGCCGGTGTGCACTTCCCTTTCCCTGAATACAAGGTCCTTTAATACCGCCCCCGCAACTTCAGAAATATCTGCATCCTCCAATTTGGTTGCAATATCACCGATGGGCCGGCCGATATCCACCTGGATAAGGTTGATAACCCGGGTCGCATGGGAGGTGAAGCGTTTGATGCCCAGGTCATTGTTCAAAAAGATCGTGGGAACTTCGATGGCGTCGATCAGGTTCTTCAAGTCATTGTTGGCCTCGCTCAGTCCCTCAATTTTGCCCTGCAGTTCGGAATTTACCGTAGTCAATTCCTCATTCATGGATTGCTGTTCCTCTTTGGATGTCTCTAATTCCTCGTTGGTGCTTTGAAGTTCCTCATTGGTGGACTGCAGCTCCTCATTGGTCGATTTGAGCTCTTCGTTGGAGGTTTCCAATTCCTCAATCGTTGTTTGAAGATTTTCTTTGGTATATTGTAATTCCCTCTCCAAAGTTTTGGTCCGCTCGTCTCCCTTTATCGTTTGAATCCGTTTCTTCTCGACAGGTTTTTCCTTTGCGACAGGTGTAACATCCTCGAATACAACCATCATCAACCCTGATGGGGCCTTGGCATCCGACAGCGGCCTTACGATTAAATCGATCATCCGGGTGCTGCCGTTGCCTCTAACCGCTATTCGCTTATAAATAACTTCTTTTTTCTGAGTGGCCGCTTTATGAATTGCAGACGGCAGCTCAAGTTTCAGCTCTTCTCTGGCCATTCGATAAATGCTCAATCTTGCCTCCCCCGGGGCGGGTTCGAGGTACTTGCCGGTTCGACCGTGGAAGTACAGGATCTCGCCCTTTTCGTCTATAATCACACTGGGAGGTGCATAGTGTTCCGCCAGACTTTTTTCAGCCAGTTGCGCCACATCGATCTCTTTGGGCTTCCCTGGCTCCGCCTCGTAAACTCTTTCCAGCGGCGGTGTATCCGAAAATGCGAACGCCGCCCGGGCTGAAGGGCCGGATCCTTTGCGCCGGAATATCTTCCATTTTTTGTCAATCGCGGTGAAGAGATCCGTGAACCCGCCGATGGTTTCGGAGGTGCCAAGGAAAAGAATTCCTTCCGGTTTCAGGCTGTAGTGAAAGAGGGGCAGGAGTTTTTTCTGAAGTTCAGCGTCAAAGTAAATCAGCAAATTCCGGCAGCAGATCAGATCGAGCTTGGTGAAGGGCGGGTCTTTAATAATGTCCTGAGGCGCAAAAACCAGCATCTCCCTGATGTCTTTTTTGATGCGGTACATATTGTCTTCCGGCATAAAAAACCGTTTTAGACGGTTCGGGCTCACATCGGCTGAAATACTTGCGGGGTATGCGCCGGCCCGGGCCGTATCAATGGTGCGCTTGTCAATATCCGTAGCGAAAATCTGGATCCCCACATGTCGTTTGAGCTTTTCCGTGCACTCCCGCAGCAGAATCGCTATGGAATAAGCCTCTTCGCCGCTGGAGCATCCGGGGACCCACGCCCGGATCGTGTAATCATCGGATTTATCTTTAAGAAGCCGGGGCAATGCATTTTCCTCAAGGGCCTTGAAGGCCTCGGGGTCTCTGAAAAAGTTGGTGACCCCGATCAAAAGGTCCTTGAAAAGGGCCTCAACCTCAACCTTGTTTTCCTGGAGCAAACGGACGTAGGTCGTTATTTTGTCTATCTGGTGAACCTGCATCCGCCGTTCAATGCGGCGGTAGATGGTGTTTTTTTTGTAAGATGAAAAGTCATGTCCCGTATGGGTTCTGAGCAGGATAAAGATCTTTTGCATCGCGTCCGGAACTTCTCCTTCCGCGCTTATGAGTTTTGGGTCGACATTCCGGGTGGCGTGTTTTGCATATGCGATCAATTGGGCGGGCATCTTTTCAGGGGGCAGGATGTAATCCACCAGATCGGTTTCAATGGCGCTTCTCGGCATACTGTCGTATTTGGCGGAATCCGGCGCCTGCACCATGGCCATCCCCAGTTCCCCTTTGACGGACCTGAGTCCGAGGGTGCCGTCCGTCCCCATGCCGGACAGAATAATGCAGATGGCCTTCTCACCCTGATCCTCCGCCAGAGACCGGAAAAAGAAATCAATGGGCATCCTGGGACCGGCGAGTCTTAAGGGGAGGGAAAAGCTGCAATATCCCGTTCAGAATGGCAAGGTCATAGTTGGGAGGAACGATGTATACGGCATTCGGCTGGACTTTGTCTCCGTCTTTTACCTGGGAGACATTCATTTTTGTGCTTTTTTGCACCAGTTCGGGCATCAGACTCACATGCGTGGGGTCCAGATGAGGCACCAGGATAAATCCCATGCCGGAATCATTGGGCATATTCTGGAAAAATCTTTCGAAGGCTTCCAGTCCGCCTGCGGAGGCACCCATACCCACAATATAGAAATCACCGGTGTCTTTTGGCACGGCAAGGGCCTTATTCTTTTTCTTCTTATCTTCCGCTTTCATTTTGGGCTCTTTTTCCCGGGCAGGCATGCTGATTACCTCCCATCTCGGATCCGATTCAAGGAAAAGCGGCCATTTTCAAACCTCCGCCTAGCTGTTCCTCCTTTCGGGGCCTTGGCGTCGCTTCTGTTGGGTGCATTTTCTCGTTCAAGGCGGTTAACGAAAAAGAGCCACCCCGCAGTTGTCGATCATTTCATGTGCCTGCAGAACAGTTGGTTATACAAATTTGAATACATGAATCAGCAGAGGGAATCAACCGGTATTTCAAATTTAGGTCAATACAGACATCACCAGTGCAGCTTAGTTGCCGGGAAACCTTTGGGATTACAAAAGGGGCTGTTGTCCGGCCACTCGGCCCGGTTTATTGACCTAAATGGTTGAATTGGGTTGAACCCGCTGTGTGCGCTGTGGTATTAATTCTTACTGAAGTGCCGCTGGTGCCGAGAATCGTGGCTGTGTGCCGGAGTGGTGTTTGTGCAGGGTGCAATATGCCCTTGCGGCTGCACCCAAAAGCGGAAGCCGACAGGCCGCCCTTTTTCTTCGTCTCACAGATATGGAAGGACCATATGGCTCCCTTAGAAATCAAACCACATGCAGAATTCGACAAGCAGCTGCGATTCGAGAGGCTGCTGGCCGAAATTTCGACATTCTTTATCAATCTCCCTGCCGACCGGATCGACAGCGAAATCGAAGCCGCCCAGCGCCGCGTCTGCGAGTTCCTCGATCTTGATCGCTCCTCACTTTTTCAGGTCCCGGAAGGAGATCCCGGGACGCTGCTGCTGACACATACTTATCAGCCTGCGGGAAGCTCGGATACCTCCTGAGCGCATGAGTTTAAGGGAATTCTTTCCCTGGGCGCTGCAGAAGGTCCTGGGCGGGGAAACGATCACGATTTCGAAAATGACCGACCTTCCGGCGGAAGCCGCCCGCGACCGGGAGACTTTTGGCCTCTAGGGCACCAGGTCCGTCGTGGTCGTTCCGTTAGCGGTAGGAAGAAGGGGCAAGTATTTGGCCTGTTGACCTTTGCGGTCCTGCGGGAAGAAAGAGAGTGGCCGCAAACAGTCGTGCAGCAGTTTAAACTGGTGGCGCAGATATTTGCCAATGCGCTTGCCCGCAGGCAGGCGGAACGGTCCTTGCGTGAGAGCGAACGGAAGCTGAGACAGAATGAAAGTGATCTCCGAGGGCTTGCGGGCAGACTGATTTACGCTCAGGAGGAGGAGCGCAGCCGCCTGGCGCGGGAGCTCCATGATGATTTGGTGCAGCGTCTGGCGGTGGTTGCGATCGACGTCGGACGACTCGAGCTGCAGTTGCTGGATCCACCGCCCCCTGTTCGGGAAGCGCTTGGCGAGATGAAAAACGGTATTATTAGAATTTCTCAAGACGTCCACAGCCTCGCGCGCCAACTTCACCCATCCATCCTGGACGATCTGGGATTAATCAAGGCAGTGGAATCGGAATGCGCCGGCTTTTCGAAGCGGGAAGGGATTGAAGTCGTTTTCAACCATGAGAATATTCCAAGGGTCATCCCGAAGGATATTTCCCTCTCCTTGTACCGGATTATCCAGGAGGCGCTGAGGAACATTTCCAAGCATGCCTGTGCGCAGCACATCTCTGTTTCTTTACAGGGCATTGGTCATGACGTCTTGTTGTCTGTTCAGGATGACGGCATTGGATTCGACTGGGCGGAAGTAAAGGAAAACCCAGGTCTGGGGTTCTCGAGTATGCGCGAACGGGCAAGGCTTATCCATGGGGAATTTTCCATTAAATCCCAGCCGGGAAAAGGAACCGTGATCACCCTTAGGGCGCCTTTACAGAGAAGGCCATAATTAATGACATATAAGATGTCCTTGCCGATCACCATGCCTTGGTCAATTTGTAAATGGCGTTCGGCGCAAGGCATCCGGCGCAAGGTGAAGGTTCGTTTTCGTTTCGAAATCAAATACGAATTCGACAGATCTTGCATGTCCATAATATTCTTATGTCAGGCTAAGCCGATGGAGAGAGCAAATGAAAAAACCGCGTGTTCTATTGGCGGATGATCATCAAGTCGTGCTCGAGGGATTGAAGAGCCTTCTGGCAGGTGAGTTTGAGGTTGTCGGAAGCGTAGGGGATGGGCGAGCCCTCGTGGATCAAGCTGCCGCACTCCATCCGGATGTGATTGTGGCGGATATCTCGATGCCCCGGCTCAACGGCATTGAAGCGGCCCGCCGGATAAAAAAAACCGATAAAAATATTAAAATTGTGTTTTTAACCATGCACCCGGACGCCACCTATGCCGCGAATGCCTTCGAGGCCGGCGCTTCGGGTTTCGTCCTGAAGCACTCGGCCCCATCCGAATTGATCACAGCGATTCATGAAGCAATAAAAGGACGAACGTACGTGACCCCCCTGATTGCAGGAGTTCGGCAGCGCGAAGGATCCGGTCAACTTCGCCGGAATGGTAGCCGCAAATGTCCTGCGGGGCGACATGCCGCTCTGTCACTGGAATTCCCTTGACGGTGCATTCCTCCTCGACGTGCGCGAGCCGGTGGAACTGGCCTTGGAAGACGTGTCGGGCGCGGTCAACATCCCGCTCGGTCAGAGGGGGCTATCATATCCCGATCAACAAGGAGTAAAGTGCGTCGATCAACGCCTATACGACCTGGGCCGACGAAGATTAAGTGATGGGAAAGTAATGAAATATTGTGAAACTGAGAAATTAAAGGTGTCACAAACACATTTAAAACCGAAGATGAAAAAGTTATTAAAGCAATCCGTCTAGCTGAATTTCCCGGCTTGCAGAGAAAATCGTCAATAAAAGTTCGGCATCATCGATAAGTTTATATATCGGTGATTTACCGGAGAGACGTTCGCTTTTCTCCATGATGATTCGAACCCCTTCGCCGCGTTTGTCCATCAGCGTGCGCCGGTCGGTGTTGACCCACTCGATGCCGGCAGGAACAGGGCATTTGGCCAGCAGGCTGGTCAGGGTTTCGTTGCGGGCTGCCTGGCGATAAATGAGGCTTTCGACGGTCATGGTATTAGGGATGGTTCCCGGAGAGTAGATTTCCAGACGGTCCGCAAACATTTTGAGTCTTACCTTCGAGCCATAAATTGAATAATCCCGATGAGCCACGGCATTGACCAATGCTTCGAAAACCGCCGTCAGGTCGTATTGAGGAATATCCCTGCGGCCCAAGTCCTTTATGCCGGCTACTTTCATGTTTCTTGCCACAAAACGGCATGCTTCGCGCACCTGTTCGTCCAGAGGTCCGGAAATATCACGGGCATCCAGTTGGTAGGGCATCCCGCTGCCATTGTCGGCAGTCGATGTTCCTCGATAAGCAACTGCCTGTATGAACGCATTGGCCATCCAATCACGCGGTTCACGGCACGCTACCAGGATACCGGTCACGGAAGGATGAAAAACTCCTTCAGCGTCTCTGGAGGCAAGTCCGAGCTTTTCGAGAAAATTCACACCTTCATCCCGAGTGCGAGGTGTGCGAAACCGATCGCAAAGGGAAGAATCAAGCGCATCCATGGGGGCTGGCACCACCGGTTGCTCATCAAAACGGATCATTCGCGTTTGGCTGCGCTGCTGACCCAACCGAATTATATAATCCGTGGACATTTTGCGCTTACTACTGCCGATTCGATAAAAATGTCCGTTCGGACTTTCGTGCACATACAAGCTTCGCGGAATATCCACTTTCAATACAGGCGCGGGAATATCCGTTGCGTCAGGCAGCTCCCATTTTTCAATCCGGCACAACGGCGGCGGTTTGATTCGGTCATTGCAAACGCCCGTAAGCCAATGCTCCAATACAGTTAATTCCTCAACACTCATCCCATGAGGTTTTTTTATCCCTTCATCGATGCCGAGAACAATTACGCCACCGGAGCTATTTGCGAACGCGGCAATCTCGTCCGCAAGACTGTCGGGATGCGGACCTGAGACTCGCTTTCCACGGAACTTCACGGCCTTTAGTTCCAGACGGGCATCCTCGCCCAAGCGGATTTGGCTTAGTAAATCTTCCCTTGTATCAAACATATTACGCGCCCTTTCACCGATGCGCGGAAAAATAGAACCACGGATGCTTTCTATTAAATTGAAAGCTTATAGTTAATTCCAGTTATTGTCAAATGCTTTCAAAGACGACGGTTTATTATAAACTCATCTGGAAACCCGCCGCCGTCTTTGGCGCATGCGAAAGGGATTGTCGACCGACCGCTTGGCCCGGTTTATCAGGCTGACGTCAGTTAAATTCGGTTGGAAATGCTGTGCTCACTGTGGTATAGTTTCTTGCCGAAGTGATGCGGGCGCTGAAAAGAAATCCGCAAAGGTGCGAGTAAAGATAAGCCTTTTCGCTGCGTTCTCGGCGAACTCGGCGGTGATTTTTTTAACGATAGCCCACTATACTACTAACATGTAAATTCTTTAATTTTTACTAGGCAAATCATGGAAGCCGATAGATTTAGAATTGTTATTATTAATTATTTAAAGAATCTGTGTAATCTGCGAAATCTGTGGATTAAATGCCTATTTGGTTGCGGCTTTGCCGCGCTGAGTTTATTTATGGCTCCCTTAGTAAGAGCCTGACAAGAAGCGGTTTTTCTTCGTCCCACAGATGTGAGAAGACCATATGGCCCCCTTAGAAATCAAACCTGATGCGGAACTGGACCGGCGGCTGCGATTCGAGAGGCTGCTGGCGGAAATTTCGACATTTTTCATCAATCTCCCGGCCGACCGGATCGACAGCGAAATCGAAGCCGCCCAGCGCCGCGTCTGCGAGTTCCTCGACCTTGATCGCTCCTCACTTTTCCAGGTCCCGAGAAGGAGATCCCGGGACGCTGCTGCTGACGCATACTTATCAGCCTGCGGGCACTAGGATAGCTCCTGAGCGCATGAGTTTAAGGGAATTCTTTCCCTGGGCGCTGCAGAAGGTCCTGGGCGGGGAAACGATCACGATTTCGAAAATGACCGACCTGCCGGCGGAAGCCGCCCGCGACCGGGAGACTTTTGGCCTCTACGGCACCAGGTCCGTCGTGGTCGCTCCGTTATCGGTAGGAAGAAAGGGGGTATTTGGCCTGTTGACCTTTGCTGTCATGCGGGAGGAGAGAGAATGGCCCGAAACGCTTGTGCAGCAGTTTAAACTGGTGGCGCAAATATTTGCAAATGCGCTTGCCCGCAGGCGGGCGGAGCAGGCGCTGGAAGAGCTCCTGCGATTTGAGCACTTGCTGTCGGGTCTCTCCGCCAGGTTCGTGAACATGCCTTCTGATCGGGTGGACGCCGAGATTGAGGACGGACTGAAGACGGATTCTCGAATTCTTCCAGGTCGACCGCTGCGCGTTGCTTCGGTTATTGCCGGGTAAGACCTCATGGCAGATCACCCACATTGCCACCTCGGATGATGTTCCGCCCGTTCCCGAAGGGGTCGAAATGCCCCAATCCATTTTCCCGTGGGCGTACGAAAGACTGGTAGAAAAGCACGAAGTGATGTCTATTTCGAGGCTTGATGATCTGCCGGCCGAGGCGAACGTAGACAAGCAAACATGCATCGAAATGGGTATTCGATCCTACGTGAACATCCCCATCCTGATCGGCGAGTCCATTATCCATTTTATTCACATCGATTCAGTAAAAAGTGAGCGGGTCTGGCTGGAGGAACTCTTGCCTCGGCTGCGCTTGCTGGGGGAGATCTTCACCAACGCCCTGGAGCGAGCGCAGATGCAACGACAGCTCCAGAAAAACTATCTGGAGATTCAAGACCTCCAACTCCGACTGAAGATGGAGAACGTTTATCTGCAGGAGGAGATCAGACTCCTGTTCGAGCACACGGACATCGTGGGGCAAAGCGTTGCAATGAAGAAGGTCCTGACCCAGGCGGAGCAGGTCGCTCAAACAGACTCCACGGTCCTCATTTTAGGTGAAACCGGCACGGGAAAGGAGCTGGTGGCCCGGGCGATCCACGGCATGAGTTCCCGAAAAGGCCGGGCCCTGGTGACGGTCAACTGTGCCTCCCTGCCGCCTGCGCTGATTGAGAGCGAACTCTTCGGGCGGGAAAGGGGGGCTTACACGGGGGCCTTGACCAGAATGGTCGGCAGGTTCGAGCTGGCCGATGGGTCCACGCTTTTTCTCGACGAGATTGGCGAACTCCCCCATGAGGTGCAGTCCAAGCTGTTGCGGGTGCTGGAACAAGGCCGGTTCGAGCGCTTGGGCTCCACCAGGCCGCTGCAGGTGAACGTGCGCATCATCGCAGCTACCAACCGGGACCTGACCCAGGATGTCAAGGAAGGCAAATTCCGCAAAGACCTATATTACCGGCTGAATGTCTTTCCCATTTTGATCCCGCCCCTCCGTGAAAGGGCAGAAGATATTCCTCTCATGGTATGGGCCTTTGTCAAGGAATTTCAAAAGACGAATGGGGAAAGAGATCGAAAGCATTCCGAGAAGGACCATGGAAGCACTGCAATCCTATCCTTGGCCCGGCAACGTCAGAGAACTGAGGAATGTCATCGAACATGCCATGATCCTGAACAGCGACAAATCTCTGGTCGTTAGCATGCGCGGGCTCGCATCTGTCGAAACCCAGCCTGCTTCTCGCCTGGATGACGTGGAGCGCAGGCACATTATGAGCGTGCTGGAGAGAACGGGCTGGCGTGTTGCCGGAAAGGGCGGCGCCGCCGAAGCCCTTGGCCTAAAGAGGACGACGTTGTATTCGAAAATGAAGAAATTGGGCATTAACCGAGCATCTTTAAAATGACGAAATAAAGACACTTTGTCGTCATAAAGACAGATCATGAGATACTTCCGGTTCTGCACGTATCCCCTCCAATTAAATAAAACCATTTAATTTCAATATCTTACCCACAGGATACCACGGCCTACACCATCTGGCACGTATTTCGCTGAGTATTTCACATTGTAAGGACCAAGAATCGGACCGCATTTCATCCCGGGAAGAGAGACCTGTATCCTCAAATAATTGACACCCAAGCCTTGCATCGGAAAGCGAAGGGAGATCAAGCCATGGTGCTCGCGACAATCAGGATGCTGCTGCCTCACCAAAAGCGCGGGGAGGCATTGAAAATCCTCAGATCGATTGCTGAGCAGAGCCGGGTCCAGCCTGGATGCCTCAGTTCCAGCATATACGGAGATCTGGAAGAAGAGAACGTCATCACGATCGAGGAAATGTGGCGGGACCAGGAGGTCCTGGGACACCATCTACGCTCAGAAGAATACCGCAACCTGCTCTTGGTCCTCGAGCTGGCCCTTGAATTTCCGGAGATCAAGTTCCACAGCATCACAAGCTCGACGGGAATTGAGACGATAGAAAAGGCAAGAAGCCAAACGAGATGAATATACTGCAGATATTTATATAAACAAATAAACACAAACGATCAAATTACTGGAGGCTAAACCATGAAAGTCATCATCGTTGGCGGAGTGGCCGGCGGCGCATCGTGTGCGGCGCGCCTGCGCCGGTTGGATGAAAAAGCGGAAATCCTCATGGTGGAACGCGGGCCGTATGTCTCGTATGCGAACTGCGGGCTGCCCTACCATGTCGGGGGCGTGATTGAAAAAGAGTCGAGTCTTCTGGTGGCGAGCGGAACAGATGTTCCGGGAGCACTTCGCGATCGACGTGCGGACGAACTGCGAGGCGATCGCCATCTCGCCGAAAAACAAAACCGTGGACCTGCGCAATGTCACGACCGGCGAGGTCACGACCGAGTCCTACGACAAGCTCGTGCTGTCGCCCGGGGCGCCTTCGGTCCATCCGCCCCTGCCCGGAATCGATCTGCCGGGGATCTTCCATGTGCGGACCGTGCCGGACGCGCGGACGATCCGCGAGTGGGTCGAGGGCGGCACGACGTTTCTGGCGGGGATGTACAAGTACTCGGGAATCCAGATGGTGAAGCCGGTAAGGCATGCGGTGGTGGTGGGCGGCGGATTCATCGGTCTCGAGATGGCGGAAAACCTGGTCCATCTCGGGTTCGACGTGACCCTCATCCAGAAGCCGGATCAGCTGTTAGGCCCGCTCGACCCGGAGATCGCGGGCCTCGTCGAGGGACATATGAAACGGCATGGCGTCAAGCTTGTGCTCAACGACGGCGTGGCCGGATTCGAACGGCTGGAAAGCGGCGCCCTCGAGGTCCGGACAAGCTCCGGCAAGGCGCTATCCGGCGGACATCGTGATCCTCGCGATCGGCGTGCGCCCGGACACGACGCTGGCCAAATCGGCCGGGCTCGCGATCGGCGAACGCGGCGGCATTCGCGTGGACGAGCACATGCGCACGAGCGACCCGGACATCTTCGCCGTCGGCGATGCCGTCGAGGTCAAGGACTTCGGGACCGGCCAGTGGAGCCTGATTGCGCTGGCCGGGCCGGCGAACCGCCAGGGCCGGATCGCAGCCGATGTGATCGCCGGGCGCGATTCCCGTTACCGCGGCACCCAGGGCACCTCGATCATCGGACTGTTCGGCGGCGCCGCCGCCTGGACCGGCGTCAGCGAGAAAACGCTCAAGAAGCTTGGCGACAAGGACTACGAGAAGATCTACCTCTTCCCGAATTCGCACGCCGGGTACTACCCGGGCGCCAAGATGCTCGGGTTGAAGTTCATTTTCCGCAAATCCGACGGACGTCTCTCGGGGCGCAGGCGCTCGGCGAGGACGGTCCGGCGGTGGACAAGCGCATCAGCGCCCTGGCCGTGGCCATCCAGATGGGCGCGACGATCTACGACCTCGAAGAAGCCGAGCTTTGCTACGCGCCCCAGTTCGGCAGCGCGAAGGATCCGGTCAACTTCGCCGGGATGGTGGCCGCCAATGTCCTGCGGGGCGACATGCCGCTCAGTCACTGGAATTCCCTGGACGGGGCCTTCCTCCTCGACGTGCGCGAGCCGGTGGAACTGGTCGTGGAGAACGTGTCCGGGCGCGGTCAACATCCCGCTCGGTCAGCTCCGCACACGCCTGGGCGAGCTCCCCCGCGACCGCGAGATTCACGTCATTTGCCGTTCGGCCCAGCGCGCCTACTATGCGACGCGCATCCTTGTGCAGAACGGGTTCAAAGCCCGAAATATCTCCGGCGGCATGCTGTCGCGCGCGATGCACTCTCTGGGTGAATTGAAATATTGAAGGCTCTCATTGCGGACAGCTTTAAAAGTAATACCGGTTGACTTAGCTCGACAATCAAAAGTTCTCAGAGATCATTGCCTTCAAGTTCCCCTTTCCTAAAGGGGGATTGAGGGGGATTTCAACAGATTACAGAAAAATCCCCCCTGTCCCCCTTTACCAAAGGGGGGGATCGGCGGTTCAACAAATTCGGACACTTATAAGAATATTGGAATCTCAAGTAACTTAAAGAAGGTGAACCATGGATGTCATCCTGGTCTTTCGGGAAGGCCATAGATTATGAACAGCCCTGATAAGAAAAAAGGGAATTGGAAGAATAAAATCTTCCACGAGCTGGTCGAGTACTGGATCAATGTCGTTTATCTCACCCTCGTGTTCGCCGCTTTTACGCAGTATCGAAGATTCATTCTGGCTGCCCATGATATCACCTACACGAATTACTGGGTGGCTGTGATCGAAGCGCTGATTCTTGCAAAAGTCATCATGATCGGAGCCGTATTCCACCTCGGTCGTGGCCTTGAAAACAAGCCCTTGATTTATCCCACCCTTTACAAGACGGTCGTCTTCACCCTGTTTGTCGCTGTCTTTTCCGTCTGCGAGCATTTGATAAAGGGGCTTTGGCAGGGGACGGGGCTCATGGGAGGTTTCGCTGAGTTCCTGGGGAAAGGGCCCCATGAATTGCTCGCCAATAGTCTTGTCGTTTTTGTTGCTTTTTTCCCATTTTTCGGCGTCAAGGAGTTGGGGCGGGTGTTGGGACAGGACAAAATACAGGCCCTCTTTTTCCGGAGAAGAGCCGACCTGCGCATCGAGGAATCGGGTAAGGGATGAAAAATAGTCCCACATCAGGGTGGCATGCGAGAAATGACGTTATCCAGGCGGCCGGATCTGACTTTCAAGAAACTGTCCTCATCGCCGGTCTGGTAATGAGCAACAAAATATAGACGAGCTTTTTTAAATTAAAAATAGACGAGAGGAGAACAAAAATGGAAAAGACAAAGGAATGCAGAGAAGAGTTCCACAGGCCGCGTAAAAGTCGATAAGGACGGGATTGACCGTCTGAAAGAACAGCAGCGGACCACGCCTCAGGAGATCGATTTCGAGCGGGTCAGGATCATGGCGGAAGTGTACGAGGCGACGCCCGGCGACAGCAGATCCTCCGACGGGCCAAGTTTCTGGCGGCGCTGCTGGAGAAAAAGAAGCTGTACATCGATGACAACCTCTTCGTGGGCAGCATGGCGGGCAGCGTCAACGGCGATTTATACCTATCCGGAATGGAACGTGGATTGGATGAAGGAAGAGAATACCGTTGAGAAGTCGAAGACGCCGGAAGACCGTAAGGCAAACGAATGGGCGCTCAATTACTGGGACAAGCGTTCGCTGAAGACCCCGGACGCTGAAGATATTCGAGAAGCGGTATGGTTTTGATCCGCGGCCTGCTATGACGCCGGCCTCATCGTTGAGTTTTCAGACTGGCCGGGCGGCGGCGGAAACCTGGACTATCCGAGGGTTTACCGGCAGGGCCTCGCCAGCATGATCAAGGAGGTGGAAGAACGGAAGATGTCCCTCGAAATGCGACTGGAGAACACAGCCAAACTCTACTTTTATCAGGCCAGTCTCATCGTGATGCGGGCGGTTATCCGCTTGGCTCATCGTTATGCCGAGCTGGCTCGCGAAATGGCTGCAAAAGAAAAGGACGAGACCCGCAAAGCGGAGCTGATTGCCATTGCCGAGACCTGCGAATGGGTTCCCGAGCATCCGGCGCGCAACCTGCGGGAAGCCATGCAGTGCCACTTCTTCTGTCACCTGGCGGCAGAACTCGAACAGGTCGGCTGCGGTTACTCCGAGGCCTACCTGGGCCAGAACCTGGAGCCCTACTATCAGGCCGATAAGGCGGCCGGGCTGATTGATTATGAAGACGCCGTCTTTATGTTCAAGAATCTCATTGTCAGGCTCAATGAGATCAACTATTACTATGGCCAGAAGGTCGCCATATCGAACTCCGCCGACCTGGGACAGAGTATTACCCTTGCGGGCTATACCGAGGATGGAGAAGATGCCACTGCGGAGATGGACTACGTGATCCTCGATGCATGTACCTACCTGTCTTACCCCCAGCCGCCGTTGTCTTGTGCGCTCACCCCGTACACGCCGGGCAAGTTCCTCGAAAAAGTCCTCGATGTCATCGGTACCGGTGTCGGCATGCCCCAGTTCGTCAACGCCGAGGTGATGATCAAGCGGGCCCTGTATCTCTGGGGCCACACCGACAAGGAATGGCGATCTCCCGCTGGGGAAAGCCAGGCGCACCTGTGTCGGGGCTTGCGTGGGAAGCTATATCCCCTACGAGACCGGTCACCCGGTGGAAGGGACAGCCCAACCTCGGAAAGGTGCTCGAGCTGACCCTGAACAACGGCTTCGATCCCCGGACCCAGAAGCAGGTCGGGTCCCAAGACCGGAGATCCGGAGACCTTCAAGGACTTTCGAGGAACTATACGCGGCTTTCGAGAAGCAGCTTCAATTCTATGAGGACGTCCTCCGCCGGGGGGCCTGGATTGCGAGCATGCTGAATGCGGAGTTCCTCCCGGTCACCTGGCGCTCCATCCTGACCAAAGGATGCATTGAAACCGGCACCGAGACCTGGAACGGCGGGGCCAACTACTACACGGTCGCCCAGATCTCCGTCGGTGGCGTGGATGCGGCCAACGGGCTGATGGCCATAAAGGACCTGGTCTTTGACAAGAAGAAGCTGACCATGGCTGAACTCAAAAAAGCACTGGCGGCTAATTTTGAAGGGGAATACGAAAAGGTCCGTAAGATGTGCTACGAGGAGGCGCCCAAATACGGCAACGATATCGATGAAGTGGACTTCATGGTTCGCAGGGTGAATGACAGTATTTTAGCGGCTTTTAACAACGTGGATGGAGGCGGGAAATACATCAGCAAGGACATGAAGGTATCGCTGGACCAGTACACCAAGAGTATCCACAACCTGATGGGCATGGTGACCGGCGCATTGCCCACCGGCAAGAAAGCCGGAGTGGCGCTCACCGATGGAAGTTTGTCAGCCATGCCCGGAACCGATGTAAATGGAGCTACCGCGCTGGTGATGTCTGCAACCAAGGCTAATGATGCTGTCAAGTGGTGCGCAACGCACATGAATCTGAAACTCCCTCCGGATCAATTGAAAACGCGCAAAGGCCGGGACAGTATGCTGAATCTGATCAGAACCTTATTCAACAATAACGGCTATCACATCCAGTTCAACGTGCTGGATACTGAGCTGCTGCGAGATGCACAGAAGCACCCGGAAAAATACCGCGACCTCGTGGTCCGGGTGGCCGGGTTCAGCGCCTTTTTCACCCAGCTTCATGTTGGGGTGCAGAACGAGGTGATCGAACGGACCCTGCAGCGCTGTTAGTGACATTCAACGGGACCGGTACGGCATGGCGGTCCGTCGCGCCGTACCGGAAGTTTACGGGTGAACGCATAGCTCGGCAGGATGCCCCGCTATGACGACAGAAACAAGCATAACCAACAAAGGAGATACATCATGGTTAAAAATATAGGTCATGGAAGCTTCCAGCGACGGATCGGCATCAATGTGGGGGCCGGGTACGTTCCGGGGTTGAATGCCGTGGTCATGGGTGCGGCCCTGGCAGCCAACAGGCTGGGATGGGAGGTTGTGGGCATCCGGGATGGGTTTAAAGGATTGCTTGCCCGGGATCACTCCCCGGACGGCGGGCTGGTAACCCTGGACCCCCATTTGATTGATAACCTGGATCCGGCCGGCGCGGGTCTCCTGGGGCAAGCGGCCCGGATCGATCCGTTTCATGTTCGCAAGGTAAACGAAGACGAAATGGTGGAGGAATTGGACCTGTCCGATGATCTGGTGAGAACGTTTCAGGACGAAACGATCGATGCCTTGATTTCAGTCGTCGGCGGCCAGGGGCTGAGTATTCTCTACAAGCTCCATCGCAAAGGGCTTTATACCGTGTGCATTCCCCGCTCCATCGAGAATGACATCGCTTCGACATCGGTCTCCTTCGGGTTTAACACCGCGCTTAGTTTCACCATCGAAATGCTGGAAAAGGCCCGCCAGGGCGCCCAGTCCGCCCGCAAGATCGCCGTGGTGGAGGTCCTGGGACAGCAGGCCGGGTGGCTGGCGCTGCAGGCCGGCATTGCCGTGTGTGCCGATGCGGTGCTGATCCCGGAGATTCCCTGCGACCTCGGTGCGGTCGCCGCGAGGTTGAAGGAAAAGATATCGCCCAGAAGGCCTTACGGCTTGGTGGTGGTTTCTGAAGGGGTAAAATTAGTCGACAATAAACAGGAACATAAAAAGCCGTCCTCACTCAAGGCATCCTTGTCGCCGCTGGCAGCCGGCGATGACAGCAGTGAACACGTGATTCAGCGGTCGGGTCGCGCAGCCGAAACCGTGGCGACCGGGCTCCAACTTCTGATTGCCGAAGAAACCTATCCCCTTGTCCTGGGCCCATGGACCCGGGGCGGGGTTCCCACTGCCGTCGACCGTCAGCTGGGGCTGGCTTACGGCGCAGGAGCGGTGCAGGCAATTAAGGCCGGGAAAAACGGCGTGATGGTTTCTTTCGTGCCCCCGGACATCAAGTTTATCCCGTTGGCGGAAGCCATCAACAAAGTCAGAACAGTCCCTGCGGAGAGTGAATTCCTGAAGATCGCGGAATCGCTGGGCATTTATTTCGGACGATAAGGAGGCCGCATGACGAAGAATCAAAGAAACAACCTATCCGAACTTTCCGGAATCGTCCTGAATATTCAGCGATACTGCAGCCACGACGGTCCGGGCATCCGCACAAACGTTTTCCTGAAGGGCTGTTCGCTTCGCTGTAAGTGGTGCTCCAACCCCGAAAGCATCCACCCGAAGCCTGAAATTGCCTATAACCCCAAAAAGTGCACCGGCAGGAACTGCGCCTTGTGTCTGAAGCCGCCATTCCCGGAGGGGGCCTTCTATTTTCTGGAAGGCGACGATGCGCATGTAAAAGTCAACTGGCATCTGGCCGCGGACTGCGACGAGACACACGCTTCGCTGTGCCCGACCGGGGCGCTTGAAATGTTCGGTAAACGCATGACGGTGAACGAAGTGCTTGACGAGGTGGAGAAGGACAGCTCCTTTTATCGCAATACCGGCGGCGGCATGACGATCAGCGGCGGAGAGCTTATGCTGCAACCCGACTTCGCCGCCGCTTTGCTGAAGGAAGCGCATGCTCGTGGATTTAACACGGCCATCGAAACAGCCTGCAATGTCCCATGGGCAAATATCGAAAAGGTGCTGCCCCACGTCGATATGATGCTGCACGACCACAAGCTCACCATACCGGAACGGCATAAAAAGTGGACCGGTGTGGAAAACAAGCGGATCAAGGAGAACTTCAAGAAAGCCTATGAGACGTTCCCGAATACGGAGTTCATTGCCCGCACCCCGCTGATCCCGGGTGTGAATGCCGATGAGGAGCACATCCGCGCGGTGCTGGCGTTCATTCGCCCGCATAAGAATGTGATCGATTATGAGCTTCTGCCCTATCACCGCTTTGGCCTGGGAAAATACGATCTTCTGGGCGAGGTGTATGAACTTTCGGATTTTAAATCACCTTCGGATGAACTGGTTCAGCGGTTTCAGGCCATCATCGACGAAGCTTTCGGACGGACCGGTACTAAAGATACGGAAAAGTAAAAAGAAATTGCGGATTTCGGATTTGCGATTTCGGATTTTGAATTGCGGAATAAAACAATCCGAAAGCCGAAATCAAGGTGAATCAACATGACAAAAGCAGAACTCAAATTAAGAACCGAAATCCAAAATCCGAAATGCGAAATAAACATAAATTTTTTATAATGGAGATGAACAATGAGCAATCCTGATCAATCGGCAGATATTTACGAACGGCTGGCGAACGCGTTGGAAGCGCTTCCGCATGGCTTCGCTAGAACAGCCTCAGGGGTGGAGATCAAACTGATGAAGAAGGCCTTCACGCCGGAAGAGGCCGCCCTGGCCGGCCAACTGACGCGCCATCCCGAAACCGCGGCGGAAATTGCGAAAAGGGTGGGCCGCGACGTGGCCGAAGTTACCCCGCTGCTCGAGAGGCTGATTCCGCTGGGCCTGGTCTCGTACCCCGGGTCCACGGCGGGGGGCGGCGTTCTGAAAGAGGAAATGAAAGGCGAGAAGAAATACCGGCTGCGTCCGTTCATGGTCGGCTGGTACGAGGCCGGCATGCGCCGCCTGGACAAGGAGTTTGCCGAACTCTTCGAGCAGTTCATCATCGAAGGCGGGGGCGAGCGCGTCTTCGCACCGCGGCCGGGCTTGCTCGGTGTGGTCCCGCACCGGGGCGCGCTCAAACCCGAGTGGATCGCGCGCGAGCCCCATCTCGACATCGACGCCCATTTTGCGAGGCACGAGCGCTTTCTCGTCCTCCCTTGCGTGTGCAAGCGGGAGCGGGAAATCCTGGGCGACTATGGCTGCAAACTGCCCATGAAGCGCTGCGGTTTCGTGGGGCTTCCGCCCCAGACCCCGCTGGGCGAGACTGTACTCGACCGCCAGGAGGCCATGAAGCTTTTCGACAAGCTTGAAAAGCTGGGGCACGTTCACAGCGCCTTCTATGGATTTACGATGTTTGCGGAGGCGCCCCAGTTCATGGGCACGTGCAACTGTTGCGCCTGCTGCTGTGGGATTTTGCACGGCCCGAAACTGGCCGGCCTGGACTGGTCAACGGAAGGGCTGCAGAAATCGAACTACCGGGCCGCCGTCGATGCCGAGACATGCACCGCATGCGGCGCCTGCATTGAGCGGTGCCCGGTGGAGGCTATTTCCGAGGGTCCGAAGCGCATGCCGTTGGCCTGCCCGTGCGGAGTATTGCCGGAAATGCGGCCCGGCAAATCAGTGGTGAACCGGGACAAGTGCATCGGCTGCGCCGTGTGCGTGACCGGCTGCCCGGTTGACGCAATCGAGCTGGTGCCGGTATCTGCCGCGGAGTGGTTCCATGTTCCTTCCAGTATGCAGGAGTGGGAAGCGCAGCGCCTGGAGTACCTGGCTGCGCAGAAGCCTTAGATTGCGGATTGCGGATGTTTGATTGCGGATTGAAAAATAAATGAAAATGACAAAGGAAGAACTGAAAGTAGAAGCCAATCTGCTTAAAAAAAAAGAACTGAATGACATGGTTAAGGAAGCTGATGAATTGACTGAAATTTTCACTGCATCAGGTAAAACAGCCCGAAAAAACAATCCGAGATCGAAAATCCGCAATCCGAAATCAAGAGGAGGGAAAATAATATGGCCGAACAAACACTGAACGCGGTGGTCACCCTGCGCAACGAGATTTCGCCCTGGTTAATGATCCTGCAGGTTGCACCGGATGGTTGGCAATTGCCTGACTATGTACCCGGCCAGTTTGCTGTCCTGGGCTTATTCGGTTCGGCGTCCCGCTGCGCCCTTGCCGAGCCCGAAATTCCCCCCGCCGACCCGCACAAGCTGATCAAGCGCGCTTACGGCATGGCCTCGTCCCCACTGAACCGCGAATTTTTTGAATTCTATGTGGCTCTGGTGCCGGGCGGCGCCCTTACGCCCCGCCTGTTCAACCTGAAGATCGGCGACCGTATCTGGCTTTCGCAAAAGGCGGCCGGCAGGTTTACCTACGACGATTCGAAAGTGCCCAAGGGCGCCAACCTGGTCCTGATCACCACCGGTTCCGGCCTCGGGCCGTTCGTGAGCATGCTGAGCACTCACCTGAAGTTCCCGCCCCGGCGGCGGGTCGCACTCATCCATGGCGTGCGACATTCGTGGGACCTGGGTTACCGGTCCATCCTGATGGCCATGGAGAACCTTCGCACCAACTTAACCTACCTGCCGGTTGTCAGCCGACCGAATGAAGAGCCTGTTCCCTGGAAAGGTGCCACAGGTCATGTCCAGGACGTATGGAAGAGCGGGATCATCGAGAAGGCATGGGGTTTCCGTCCAGTGCCGGAAAATACGCACGTTTTCATGTGCGGCAGCCCGCATATGAGTGAATCCATGATCGCGGTACTGCAGCAAGATGGATTTAAAGAGGACAAGAAGAACGAAC
Source organism: uncultured Alphaproteobacteria bacterium (assembly GCA_963710805.1). Taxonomy (GTDB): domain Bacteria; phylum Pseudomonadota; class Alphaproteobacteria; order Rhizobiales; family Kaistiaceae; genus Bauldia. The sequence continues at coordinate 34,032 of CAVQBS010000060.1, forward strand.
CGGGACAGATTCACGTTGAAAAATATTGGCAGTAAGAAACCGCCGTCATGGTCGGTTCGGTTCTGAGCATACAAATAATAGGAGGAACATAATTATGGCTAACACTACAAAAAAAGCGGAGACCCGACAGCCTGTTCTCCGGGGGATCTCTCAAAAACCTCAAAACCAGATATTTTAAGGAAGGAGCAAGCCATGCCTACAAAAAGAGTTTCTACCACAGTGCCATTGAACTGGAAAGAGGTGTGGTTTACCAACTGCCCGATGGTATCCGCCAACAATGTTGACCAGGAACTGGGGTGGTGCCGTGAAGAGTTCAAGAAGATCGGCGTCGAGTACGCCTACTTCCGCCACGCCCCCGAGAACAACTGGTATCCGCACTACATCCACAACCTCGACAACCTGATCCGCTTCGGCGGCCTCTACCCGCCTATCCAAGTTCACGCCGACCTCCGCCGCACCGTGCTGCTGGGGGCGACGTGGGTCTACGAGGGCGGGGTAATGCAGGTGCGCGCCCGCGACAAGATCTTCCGGGTGACAGATCTGAAGGGCAAGAAGATCGGCATCACTAAGAGCCTGAACACCATCAAGAACGACTGGTGGCGCATCCAGGAACACATGGGCATCGAAAATATCCTGATGCTGAACGACATGACCATGGATGATATCGAGCTCGTCGAGTTCCCCTATCCCGACGACTGGTATGACAAGCCCGAGATGCTGACCCCGCCGATGAACAACCCCTCGGAACTGTGGGTGCGCCGTGACCACAAACACGATTATGCCTTCCGACCATTGGAGAAGGCACTGCTCGCGGGCACCGTCGATGCCATCTACAACCAGATGGGACAACTGGGACAGCTCTCGGAGGCCACGGGCGAAATCAAGTCCATCTTCGACCTGTCCAAGCTACCCGGACTGGACGATTCAGGTGGCCAACACCCCCGCCGTCATCACCTGTACAGACGTGATGGCCAAGGAGCACCCCGAGCTGGTCATCGCCTACATGAAGGCCATGATCAAGGTCGGACGCTGGGCCAACGAGCACAAGCACGCCGCGGCGGTAATCCTCAACCGACAGACGTTCTACCTGGATGCCGAGCACACCTACGAGGGCATCAAGCACGTCGACATGGTGCCGAGCCTGAGCGCGCAGAACCTGGAATGCGTCAAGATCGGCAAGGATTTCATGTTCAGCCACGGCTACATCAAGAACGACTTCGATGTGGACGAGTGGGCAGCGCCGGAGTTCCTGGAGAAGGCGGCGACGGAAGTTCTCAAGGAGGAATGGGAGAGAAGGAGCTGGAGCAAGCTGCCTACAAGGAGGCGGGCTCGAGGTGGAAGGCACCCGGCTCGGGTAGTCTGATGGGAGTTTGGCGAAAGTTAGTAAGGAAAGAGCCATGGCTTAGAAAGCAAGCGGTTGGTTGACCGCTTGCTTTCCCAAAGTCATCTCAAAATAGGAAAATCAAAAAAAGGAGCAAGTTATGCCTACAGAAAGAGTGTCAACCACTGTACCATTGAACTGGAAGGAAGTGTGGTTCACCAACTGCCCCATGGTGTCCGCGAACAACGTTGACCAGGAATTAGGCTGGTGCCGTGAGGAATTCAAGAAGATCGGCGTCGAGTACGCCTACTTCCGCAGCGCCCCCGAGAACAACTGGTACCCGCATTACATCCATAATCTCGACAACCTCATCCGTTTCGGCGGACTGTATCCCCCGATCCACGTCCACGCCGACATTCGCCGAACTGTGTTGCTGGGTGCGACGAATATCTACGAAGGCGGCTGCATGGCAGTGCGCTCCCGCGATCAGATCTTCCGTATGAAGGATCTGAAAGGCAAGAAGATCGGCCTATCGAAAAGCCTGAACACCATCAAGAACGACTGGTGGCGCATCCAGGAGCACACGGGCATTGAGACTATGCTGATGCTGAACGACATGACCATGGACGATATCGAGATCGTGGAGTTCCCCTACGCGGATGACTGGTACGACAAACCCGAGATGCTGCAAGTGACCATGAACAATCCGTCTGAGTTATGGATGCGCCGTGACCACAAACACGACCTGGCGTTTCGTCCAATGGAGACCGCGCTATTGGAAGGCAAGGTCGATGCCATCTTCACCTATGAGCCAACAATTCCAACACTTGCAAGAGGCGACAGGTAAGATCAAGATGATTGAGGATCTCTCCCGCTACCCGGACTGGACCTTGCAGGTTAACAATACCCCCGCCGTCATCACCTGCACTGAGGTAATGGCTAAGGAACACCCGGAACTGGTCATCGCCTACATGAAGGCCATGATCAAGGTTGGGCGCTGGGCCAACGAGCACAAGCGCGCTGCAGCGTACATCCTCAACAGGCAGACTTATTACCTGGATCCTGCTGATACATACGAAGGCATCAAGCACGTGGATATTGTGCCGAGCCTGAGCGCGCAGAACCTGGAATGCATTAAGATCGGCAAGGATTTCATGTTGAGCCACGGCTACATCAAGAACGACTTTGATGTGAACAAGTGGGCGGCGCCGGAATTTTTGGAGAAGGCGGCGACGGAAGTGCTCAAGGAGGAATGGCAGAGAAGGAGTTGGAGCAAACTTCCTCAAGGAGGCGGGCTCGAGGTGGAAGGAACGCGGCTCGGGTAGTTGGGTGCCGGGCAGCACAATCCGGTCTCGGTAAATACGTAATAACGGAAGTCAAGATGAGCAGGGGCGCCAAACGTCAAGGGTTTGCCGTTTGCTTCTCTTTTTAGATCACTGAGCGGAGGCAAAAAATGGACTCGTCCTACAAATTAGACACGATCATCAAGGTTGATGAGAGTCTATGTATTGGCTGCGGCAGTTGCATCCGGGCATGCCCGGGTGGCCTGATTGTTAAAAAGGAATTCCCCGTTCCCATCGAAAACGGGTGGGACCTTTGCATAGACTGTGGCCATTGCGTGGCCATCTGTCCGACCGAGGCGATGCATCAGCGCTCGATGGGGCCTGAGGACTGCCAGCCGATCGATATTCATCTTATCCCCAAATGGGATCGGGTCAGGCAGTACCTGACATCGCGGCGTTCAATTCGCGGCTATATCAATAAACCCATAGAAAAAGAAAAGATCCTGCAGCTGTTGGATATTGCCCGTTGGGCGCCAAACGGAGCGAACCGTCAGGTGATACGCTGGCTCGTGATCAACGATCCTGCTGAGGTTCATCGCATAGCCGGGATGACAATCGACTGGATGAAAGCCGTTAAGGAGAAAAACACTGCACTCTACCAGGAAGCCAAACTGGAACTGTTTGTCGAACCGTGGGAGGCTGGTAAAGATCGTATTTCCAGGGGGGCTCCTTGCATTATTATGGCCTATGCCCCGAAAGATGAGCGGACGGCGCCTCCGGCTGCCATGATTGCCATTCACCAAATTCAACTTGCGGCGACCACACTCGGTCTGGGGACCACTTTTACCGGCAGCATCAACACAGCCAGTCAATCTTACCCACCCCTGATTGAAGACCCTTGGGATACCGGAAGGATGTATTGTATATGGAACGTTCGTGATCGGATATCCGACTGAAAAATACCTCAGAATTCCTGTGAGAAAACCCGCCAACGTGACGTGGCGCTGAGAGCCCATGGACCCAGTTCCAGCGAGTTACAGGTTCGTCCACGGCGGCGAGTCTCGCTTGAAAGTGGGATAACCAACAAACAAAAAGAGGATTACATGCATGAGTGCAGTCACATAAGTTTCAATGGCCCACGATGTTTTCAGGTTTGCGAGGAATCACCTGGGCAAATTTTCCCAGCGAGATCTCAGCCGGCATTACCCTGGCGGCGTTGATCATCCCCCTCAATATCGGATATGCGCAGGTGGCCGGGTTGCCTCCTGTGTTTGGCCTCTATGCGGGCATCATTCCCCTTGCGATATTTGCCCTCTTCACCAGCTCGCGCCATGTCGTGGGAAGCCCGGATGCCCCCATTGCCGCGATCCTGGGAGCGGTGCTGATCGGCTTTGCTCCGATAGGAGACCCGCTGCGGGTGCAATATGCCCTGGCCCTGGCTCTGATGTGCGGCCTGCTGTTTTTTGTGTTCTGGCTTTTTCGGCTGGCCTTTCTCGCCAATTTTCTGTCCCGGGCCGTGTTGGCCGGCTTTATCACCGGTCTGGGGATCGAGGTGCTGACCAACCAGGTCAGAAGGATCCTTGGGGCTTCTCATTTAATAGACGGATCGGGATTGGCGGCGATCGCCCAACAACTCCATGGTGCGATGGCCACTTCCGTCGACACCACGGGTTATTTTGTGGAACTCATCGCCCTGTTTGAGTCCATACCGCATGCGAATCTTTACTCAGTCGCGATCGGGCTGGGCGCTTTTGTTATCGTGCGTTTAATGAAAGGATACGCACCCAAAGCACCGGCGGCGTTGATCGCACTGATCCTGATGACGGTCATCGTAGCCGTGTTCGGCCTGGATCAAAAAGGGGTTAAGCGTGTTGGGGGCAATGCCGTCGGGACTGCCATCCCTGACGCTGCCCAACGTGCCGCTATCCGACTATTTGCGCCTGCTGCCCGGTGCCATGGCGGTGGTCGGCATCACCCTGTGCGAGGCATTGCTGCTGGTCCGCAGCTGCAGCCGCAAGCACAACACCAAGGCGGATGGCAACCAGGTGTTGTTTGCCTACGGCATGGCCAGTGTCGCCAGCGGGTTCACCGGTTCGTTGGTCTCGGGCCCCAGCGCCTCGCGCACCGCGGCCATGGACGCCGCCGGGTCCCGCACGCAACTCTCCAGTCTGGTGGCGGCAGTGACGGTCGCGCTGGTCATGGTTTTCTTTACAGAGGCAGCTGGCGTACCTGCCCACGGCGGCATTGGCCGGGGTTGTCGCCAGTGCCGTGTTGAATCTGATTGAAGTCGAGGAGCTTCGGGAATTGTGGCAGATGCGCCGGTCCGAGTTCTGGATTGCTGCTGTCTGCCTGCTCAGTGTCCTGGTGTTTGGGCCATTGCGGGCGGTCATCATTGCCTTTCTGCTGGCCACGATCGATTTGCTCCGGCGGGCGTCCCGGCCCGGCACCTGGGTGTTACAGGAAGCACCGGACGGCAGTCATTTTGTGCCTGAGGAAACAGACCATGCCCCGGATACTTCCGGGATAATCATTTATCGCTTCGGCGCACCACTCTATTTCGCCAACGCCACTTTTTTTGAGGAAGAGGTGGAAAAACTGGTCACGCAAGCCGTCACACCCGTCAAATGGTTTGTGCTGGATGCGGAAGCGATGGTTGATATCGACACCACCGGTGAGGAAATCACTGCATCAGGTTCTGACGTGGCTGGCCAACCGCGGCGTGACCGTTGCCGTAAGCCGCGCCAATCAGCCGACCGCTGCTTTGCTTAGCGCATTATCATCTATTGGAATTGATTGGGGAAAACCGGCTGTACCCGACCAACCGCCATGCGATCGCGGCATTTCGCCGGGAGACGGGGCAAGCGACGCCGGAAACTCCAGCGGAGTGAGAGAGGTAAGCGTATGAACCAAACCGTTAAATTTCCTTTAATCGACACCATCCTCAGGATCGTTGTGCTGTTTCTGCTCATTGCCTGGTGCATCGGGATCATCCTGCCCTTCATCGAGCCCGTGATCTGGGGTGCCATCATTGCCGTCGCCCTGCACCCCTTCTTTGCGATGGTAAAACGCTGGTTGGGGAACCGGAATATGCTGGCAGCGGTCATGGTGACCCTGCTGATGCTTGTCATCCTCCTGCTGCCGACCGCCTTGCTTGTCAAATCGCTGGTTGAAGGGATCCAAAGCCTGGCCACCCAGTTCAGGGACCAGACCCTTGTGATCCCTCCCCCCGACCCGTCTGTGGCGGGATGGCCCCTGATCGGGAAACCTGTTTCGGAAATATGGTTGCTGGCCTCCCGGAGCATCGAATCGGCTGTCACGACCTACAGGGAACCCCTGTCGAAACTGGGCATGACAATTATCGGGCCGCTGGGCGGTTTCGGCAGGGGCCTTGTCATGTTTTTCGTCTCGGTGATCATCGCCGGCGTATTCCTTGTCAAAGCCGATGCTTCGGCTGCTTTTGTGCGCAAACTGATCCATCGCCTGGCCGGAGAACGCAGCGATGAGATGCTCCCTGTCACCGGGGTAACTATCAGGAATGTCGCCAAAGGCATCCTGGGGGTTGCATTCTTTCAGTTTCTTGACAGCCGGCACGGTGTTCGTGTTGGCGAATGTACCTTTTCCAGGACTTTGGGCCTTTGCCGTGCTGGTTTTTGCCATTCTTCAATTGCCTTCGATCATTGTGATCTTGCCCGTCATCATTTACCTTTTCTCGGTAAATGAGCTGCTGACGGCTATCCTGTGGACGATCGCGCTGCTGGCCATCGGCCTCTCCGACAATGTACTGAAACCGCTGCTGATGGGAAAACGTTCCACCGTGCCAATGCTGGTCATCTTCCTCGGCGCCATCGGGGGATTTATCTTCTCCGGCTTGATCGGGCTGTTCACCGGGGCCATCGTTCTTTCAGTAGGTTACAATCTGATGGTGCACTGGATCGAGGAAGGGCAGAACTGACAGAAAGCCTATTGCGTTGTCTCGAAAGTTCTGTGATTGATTTTGACAATTTATAATACCCTCAATAAAAGGAGGATGATGGTCCAAAATCCCAATATCTAAATCCCAAATCTCAAATAATATCAAAATCCCAATGCTTAAAATTCAAAACAAATGCTCTCCGTGAATGTGAGACTTGGTGTGTTGATAGCAATGATTGTACTTTCTATAATAATCCCCTGAGATAGGTTCCGACTGGAATTCAGTGGTTTTAGTTGCATCACTTTCGGTTTAGGTTTCGGTCATTGATATTTGGAGCATTGGAATTTATAAGGGGCCATCAAAGGAGAACGATCGATGAATGCCGAACAATTCCGGCTTGAAGAAGCCCGAACGAAAAAAGCTCCCTGGAAGAAGTGGGGACCTTACCTGAGCGAACGTCAATGGGGGACCGTGCGCGAGGACTACAGCGAAAGCGGAGACGCCTGGAATTACTTCACCCATGACCAGGCCCGTTCGCGGGCCTACCGCTGGGGCGAAGACGGCCTCGCCGGTATTTCCGATGACCGTCAGAGTCTCTGCTTTGCGCTGGCGCTGTGGAACGGAAAAGATCCGATTCTGAAAGAACGTCTGTTCGGGCTGAGCAACAGCGAGGGGAACCACGGCGAGGACGTGAAGGAATACTATTTCTATCTCGATTCGACGCCGACCCACTCGTACATGAAGTATCTCTACAAATACCCTCAGGCGGCCTACCCGTATGACGATCTGGTCGCGACGAACCGTGACCGCGGCCGGGGCAAACCGGAATATGAGCTGCTCGACACGGGCGTGTTCGACCAGGACCGCTATTTTGATGTCTTCGTGGAATACGCCAAAGCGTCACCCGAGGATATGCTCATTCAGATCACCGTTCACAACCGCGGCCCGGAAGCGGCGACGCTCCAGCTTCTGCCCACCCTCTGGTTTCGCAATGACTGGTCGTGGGGGGAGGAGGTCGCGCGCCCCACCCTGCGTCAGCTGGCTCAGGATGAAACCGGCGGGATCGTCGCGCTCTCGCATCGGGATCTCGGTGAGCGCTTCTTTTACGCGGAAGGCGCGTCGGCGCTTCTCTTCACGGAGAATGAAACCAATACGCAGCGGCTGTTCGGCACGCCCAATCCTTCCCCTTACGTGAAAGACGGCATCGGCAACTTTATCGTTCACGGTAAAAAAGACGCGGTCAATCCCGAGAAGCAGGGGACAAAAGTTTCGGCCCATTACCCGCTCACGCTGGGGGCCGGAGAATCCCGCACGATTCGCCTGCGACTCAGCGATCAGACTGATGTCTAAAAATCCCCCCTCGCCCCCCTTTGAAAAAAGGGGTTGGGCGGACTTGATTCAAAGGGGGGCAAGGGCGGATTGAAAGCCGATCCATTCGGCAAAGGTTTTAATGAGATCATAAAGACCCGGCTCCAGGAAGCCGACGAGTTCTATGCGACCGTCATTCCTGCCTCGTTTAACCCCGACGAGGCCGGGTCATGCGGCAGGCTCTGGCCGGGATGCTCTGGTCCAAGCAGTTCTTTTTCTATGACGTCGGCAAATGGCTCAAACAGCACGGCATTCAGCCGTACAAAGCGAATCAGCGTTCCATCCGCAACGATCGCTGGGGACACATGGTCAACGCGGACGTGATCTCGATGCCGGACAAATGGGAATATCCCTGGTACGCCGCCTGGGATCTGGCCTTCCATGTCACGGCCCTGACGCTGGTCGATGAGGACTTCGGCAAAGAACAGTTGGAACTCTTTCTAAGGTCCCGTTACCTTCACCCCAGCGGTCAGATCCCCGCCTACGAGTGGAACTTCGGAGACGTGAATCCCCCGGTCCATGCCTGGTCAACGATCTACACCTACTTGACGGAGAAAGCGCATCGTGGGCAGGGAGATCTCGCCTGGCTCGAGCGTTGTTTCCACAAGCTGCTGTTTAACTTCAGCTGGTGGGTGAACCGCAAAGATCGTTCCGGAAACAATGCGTTCGAAGGGGGATTCCTGGGGCTGGACAATATCGGGGTCTTCGACCGGTCTGCGCCGTTGCCGACCGGCGGACATCTGGAGCAGGCCGACGGCACCGCCTGGATGGCCCTCTTCTGCCAGAACATGGTCGAGATCGGTGCAGAGCTGGCGATGGCCAATCCGGCCTATATCCCTCTGACGATGAAATTCGTCGAACACTTTCTCATGATCGCTTCGGGGATGATTCGGCCGGGCGAGGAATTCGGCATGTGGGATGAGCAGGACGGCTTCTTTTACGATGTGCTGCGCTTGCCGGACGGGCGGGCCGAACGTCTGAAGGTCCGCTCGATGGTCGGGCTGCTGCCCTTTTGTGCGGTGACCATTTTCGAAGGGAAGATATCAGAGAAATACCCCGAGGTCGGCCAGACCGTGCGCGAGTATCTCAAGGCGCGCCCGGAACTGATGGCTTTCATTCATGACCCGCTGAAGCCCGGGCTATCAGGGGCGACTCCTGGGATCGATTTTGAATGAAGCCAATCTCCGCCGGGTGCTGAAGATCATGCTCGATGAGAAGGAATTCCTGAGCCCCTTCGGAATTCGAGCCCTCTCCCGCATTCACCAGGATCACCCCTATACCTTTCGGGTCGGCGATCAGGAGTATCGGGTGTCGTATGTCCCGGGGGAGGGGGACAGCGGCATGTTCGGCGGCAATTCGAACTGGCGCGGTCCGATCTGGATGCCGGTCAACATGCTGATTCTCCGCGCGCTGCTTCAGTACTACCTGTATTACGGAAATTCTTTCACCATCGAATGCCCGACGGGGTCCGGGAAGCAGATGAACCTCTACGAAGTGGCCGATGAGATCGGGCGCCGCCTGTCCAAGATCTTCCTGAAGGATGAGCAAGGGAAACGGCCCGTGCACGGGACCACACGAAAATTCCAGGAAGATCCCCATTGGAGGGATTACCCCTTATTCTATGAGTACTTCCACGGGGACACCGGCGCGGGGGTCGGTGCGAGCCACCAGACGGGATGGTCCGGGGCCGTCGCGCGTATTGCGCATTTGTTTGCATCTTTCGGTGCGCCTGAAAGATGCTCGAGCAGAGCAAAGGAGAATCGGTGGGCACGACGCCTCAACCAGGGAAGGAATAGATGAGCACCTAAAAAGGAGATTACACCATGAAAGCGATTACGGTAGAACCCAAAAAGCCCGGGACAGCCCGGTTCGAAGATATTCCGGAACCAGACGTGCGTGAGGGCTCGGTCCTGGTGGAAGCCATTGCCGTCGGTGTTTGCGGGACCGACGTGGAGATTACGGAGGGCAAGTACGGCTGGGCCCCTCCGGGCAAGACGCGCCTCGTGCTGGGTCATGAATCCCTTGGGCGCGTGCTCGATCCGGGGCCGGCCGGCGGTTTGAAGAAGGGTGACCTGGTGGTGGGCATCGTTCGCCGGCCGGACCCGGTTCCCTGCCCCAACTGCGCCGTGGGCGAGTGGGACATGTGCCGCAACGGCCAATACACCGAGCGCGGCATCAAGCAGATCGACGGGTTTATGTCCGAGCGCTGGCGGATCGAGCCCGAATACGCGATCAAGGTCGATCCTGCTTTGGGGATTCTCGGCGTGCTGCTGGAGCCCACGACGGTGGTCGCCAAGGCATGGGAACATATCCTTGCGGTGGGCCGGCGTGCCTTTTGGGAGCCGAAAACCGTGCTCGTGACGGGTGCGGGGCCGATTGGTCTGCTGGGTGCCCTGCTCGGAAAGCAGCTCGGGTTGGAGGTTCACGTTCTGGCGCGAACGGAAACCGGGCCCAAGCCCGAACTTGTGCGCGCTCTGGGCGCGACCTACCACTCCTGCAGCGTCGCAGACATAGGGTTCGAGCCGGACGTCGTCATGGAGTGCACCGGTGTCGGGCAGGTCATCGCCGAGTCGATCGCCGTCATCGGGGCGAGCGGCGTCGTGTGCCTCACGGGCGTCGGGCATGGCGGCGCGCTGCCCAAGATCGCCACGGCGGACTTGGCGTCTTCGGCGGTGCTGAAAAACAACGTTGTGTTCGGCAGCGTCAACGCCAACAAGCGGCACTGGTACAAGGCCGGCGAAGCCCTGGCGCGCGCGGACCGCGACTGGCTGGCGCGCCTGATTACGCGGCGCGAACGTCCTGAGGATTTCGCGCAGGCCCTGGAGCGGCGGTCAGAGGACATCAAAGTCGTCATCCAGTTTTCTGAAACATGATGGGAGATCGGATGTATCGCAGCGTGTCTCGTCTGTAGTTTATGGCGAAGCACATCACGGTAGCGAAGGTGTACGATTTCGACAGCGGCCGGGACAGGCTGTTTTGCATGATGCGACTGATAGGAGGGTCCTGTTCTCTGAACCGGATCCACCATTTAAGGACTCAAAGCGGCCAATTGGCCTGAAAGAAAAGGAGGTTTGCAATGAGAAAAGGGGTGTTCATTTCTGTGATCATGTTGGTCTGGGCCTTTTGGGTGGGTTTCGCCTTGGCACAGGAATTGATTGTGTTTCCCGCCAAAGGGCAGACCCAAGAGCAGATGGAAAAAGACAAGTTCGAGTGCTACGGATGGGCGAAACAGCAGACGGGTTTCGATCCCATGCAATCTCAGCCGCCGGCTCAGGCAGCCCCTGCACAGAGCCAGGGTCCTCAAGGCGAGAGAATCAAGGGAGCGGCGAGGGGCGCGGCAGTGGGTGCCGTGGTGGGCGAAATCGCAAATGATGACGCAGGCAAAGGAGCGGCTGCAGGTGCTGCAGGTGGCATCATGGTTGGTGGAATGAAAACGCGCCAGCAGAGAAGGCAGGGGGCGCAACAGCAGCAACAGGCATCCCAACAGCAGCAGGCGACTTATGACGAAGCGCGGAACACATACAACCGCGCTTTCGGCGCGTGCCTGGAAGGCAAGGGCTACACGGTGAAATAACCTTCATTTTTGACGAAAAAAATCAACAGAGGAAAGGAGATACTTATGAAAATATCAGTAAGAAACATTATGGCAGTGGTAATGGGAATTGCGCTGGCGAGCTTCGTGATCTCGTGCGCATCGACGGGCACTCAAGCGAAAAAAACCGAAGCAGCCGCGCAAACAGAAGGCTTCCTGGACGGCTATTATAAAGATCTGCAGCCCGGACCGGAAGGCGGGGCCAAGATGCGCTGGTTGAAACCGGGGGTTGATTTCGGCCAATACAACAAGATTATGCTGGACAGCGTCATCTTTTATTTTGCCGACGATTCGGAAAACAAGGGCATCGATGCCAATGACATGAAGGAGCTGGCAGATGCCTGCGACAAGCAGATTGTCGACGTCCTGAAAGATTCCTACCCGATAGTGGCGGAGCCGGGTCCCGACGTTTTGCGGCTGCGTTTCGCGATTACAGATCTTAAACAGAGCCGGCCGGTCTTGAGCGCCGTTACCTCGGTGGTCCCCATCGGGTTGGGCATCAGCCTCATAAAAAAAGGCGCCGCGGGCTCCTGGACCGGTTCGGGCGCGACCAGCGCCGAGGTGATGGTCCTCGACTCCATGACCAACGATGTGATCGCCGTGGCTCAGGACGATAAGAGCGCGGGATTCACGGAACGGTTCAGCAAGTGGGGGTCCGCCGAAGACGCCTTCAAGTTCTGGGCAGAGCGAATCAAACTGTTCCTGGACCAGGCCCACGGCATGAAGCAATAACGCAGGGCGGCTGCCGGAAACCGTCCCTGGGCCGAGAATCGACGCACTTGCGGCACGGGGGCGGGGGGCTCGCTTAACCAATTGTAAAATCTTAGGCATGGATTCTAATTGTATAAAAATATTAGACCCCAGAGAAATAAGTGCAAAAAAGATTTCACATGGCAGGCAGGATTTACAGGGTTGTCTGGATAGAAAGACCTTCGGCCGGAGGGCATCTCGCTTGCCGCAGGCGGAAAAAATCTTTACCCCGAAATCGGTTCGATACCATAATTATTACGGCTGATAGAATAAATTGGGAGGAGATAATATGTTTACTCAGCGAGGATCAATTAGCGGTTTCAAACTTACCTTGATCGTTGCCCTGCTAGTGTCGGCTGTCTTCAGCCCCGTTTCGTCCATGGCCGGGGGGCTTTTCCTTTATGAGGTCGGCACCGCCGACGTCGGCCTTGCTTCGGCGGGCTACAACGCCCGTGCCCAGGATGCCGCGACGGTGTTCACCAACCCCGCCGGCATGACCAGGCTGGATGGCACGCAGGTCCTTGCGGCGGGACAGGCGCTCTGGGGCAACAATGAATTCTCGAGCGGCTCGGGGACCTCGCCCCAGCTCGGCGACGAGGATGGCGGCCGTGCAATCGGGTCGGACGGATGGATTCCCGGCGGCGGCACTTTCATCAGCTACCGCCTATCGCCCCGATTCAGTCTTGGATTTGCGCTCACCGGCAACTTCGGCGCCGCCGTGGATTATGACGACGACTGGGTCGGACGCTATTATGTCAAGGAGGCGTCGCTGCTCGGATATTCGCTGCTGCCCTCGGTCGCCTACAAGGTCACCGACAAGCTGTCGCTGGGGGCGAGTTTAAATGCCATGTACGGCACCTACGAGACGAAGGTGGCGATCAACAACACGAATCCCGCCTACGGGGACGGCCAGCTCAAACTCGACGACAGTGACTGGGGCTGGGGGGTCAATCTCGGTCTGCTCTATGAATTCAGCGCCGACACCCGCTTCGGGTTGACCTGGAACTCGCAGGTCGATCTCGACTTCGAGGCGGACGCGGATTTCTCGAATCTGGCGCCGGGACTCAGCGCACTGCTGAACAGCCGCGGGTTGCTGAATTCGAGTATCGAGGTCGGAATCACGGTTCCGCAGCAGGTGATGGCAAGCATTTTCCATCAGCTGACGCCTCAATGGGCGCTGCTCGGCAGCGTGGGCTGGCAGGATTGGTCGGAGTTCGGCCAGGTGGAGCTCGGCATCGACGACACCGGCAATCCCACCAGCACCAGCAAAGATCTGGATTTCGACGACACCTGGCATGCCGCCCTGGGCGCGCAGTACCGGATAAACGACCCCTGGCTGCTAAACTTCGGCATCGCCTACGACTCGGCGTTCCAGGACAACTCGGACGTCTCGCCGATGCTGCCGGTAAACTCGGCCTGGCGTTTCGGCGTCGGCGCCCGGCACCAGGTAAGCGCGCGCTTCCACTGGGGCGTTTCGGCCGAGTATCTGTATGGCGGGACGCTCGACGTCGACAAGCAGAGCAGTCGGCCCGTTGCGCTCGGCGGTCGCGGCGACGTTGAGGGCTCGTATGAGGACACGGGGGCAATTATCCTGGGTCTTTACGGCAGTTGGCAGTTCTGATGTTCGCTGCGTGTCTTGCGGACAGGCTTGCGGGATGAGGGTTACGCTCACATCCAGCCCTCCGATGCGATCCAAGCCTTTTAATTTCATCCGTGAGCACGGTTTGCTTTATGAGCAAATAACGCCGTGCGACACGGCATTATCTCCGTATCAATTCTAGGTAAAATTACTAGGCAACAACCCGTAAATTTTGTCCCTAAATCCAGTAATATTCCGAGTTGTCTGATTGCCCGCATTCGGCTATCTAACGCTAAAAGATCAAGGTGCGCGATTCGGACGGCGCCGTCGATTGGGATTTCGCTGAATTCCGGAACCCATTATTGCCACATTTTATTGTTCCATCATTCCCTCCGGGGCGCAGGCGCTAATCTGCGGGCCGGAGGCCGGTTGCGGAGCGAAGTTTTTTAAAAAGTGCTTGCAAACCCTTATCCAGGAAACACCCGGAAGGAAATAACCATGCGACAGGGGCGCATCGTTCTGGCCGATACACATTCCAATATGCTGGCCGGGATTCGTCGTCTGCTTGAAGATGAGGTCGAGACGGTTCTGATGGTAACCGACGAGATTTCACTCAACCATGCTTTGGCATATCACAACCCCGATGTCGTGGTGGCGGACCTTTCGCTGCCCACCGCAACGGGAACAAACATTGCCTGGATGCTCAAGAAAAATTTTCCCGACATAAAGGTGATTATCCTGAGCGCCCATGAGGAAAAATCAGTGCTGGACGATGTGATGGCAGCCGGCGTTGAAGGCTACGTTTTGAAGCCGCAAGCGGTCATCGATTTGATTCCGGCCATTCGCGGCGTGCTGCGGGGCTGCAACTACATTTCACCGGATTTGATGTGATTTCAGACAATTGGCGTGACGCAGAAAATCAAATCAATTCGGGCTTACTTCGGTGGCAGTTGGTCCACCGATACCGCGGCGAACGTGGTGCCCGCACACGAGGTGGTTGATCGGGCAACCATATCGGCAAAAACGACTGAAGGAGGACAAAAATGAAAAAAAATGCACGGCGCGGTTTGATTCGACCCCTGTGGACCGCATTTGCGGCGCTGGCCGTTGTTTTGGTACTCGGCACCGTCCCGGGGCCGGCTGCCGATGAGACGCCGCCGGCAGCCTCTGCGGAACAAAATCCGGAAGCCAGGGCGATCCTTTTAAAAATGGCCGATTTCCTCGCCCAAGCGCCGGCTTTCAGCCTGACCATCCGCAGCGGCTACGATGCGATCCAGTCAGACGGTCAGCGGATTGAGTTTGGCGAGAAACGCCGGATCCGGCTCCAACGACCGGACCGGTTGCGCGTCGATGTCGAACGCAGCGACGGCAACCGAGGACTGGTCTTGTTCGACGGCAAGGCTCTCACCGTCTTTAAGGCCGACGATAACATCTACGCCCGCGTGGAAAAAATCGGCACGGTGGATGACGCAATAGTTTACGCGGTCAGGGATCTGCAGCTGACCCTGCCTCTGGCACGGATGTTCCTCACCGGCTTCCCGAAGGATATGGAGACGCGGATCACATCGATCAGTTACGTGGAAGAAAATTACCTCTTTGACGTCCCCACCGACCACCTTGCCGCGCGTTCCACGGATGTCGATTTACAATTATGGATTGCACGGGGCGAGCAGCCGCTGCCGCGCAGGGTCATTCTCACTTACAAGAATGTGCCGGGGCAGCCCCAGTTCCGTGCCGATTTGTCCGATTGGGACCTATCGCCCAAAATTTCCGCCGACAGTTTCACCTTCATCCCGCCGGCGGACGCGGAGCAGATTCCATTCCTTGCCCCCGCGCATCAGAAGGGTTCCCTACCTATGCAGAAAGGAGATACACAATGACTCTTAAGTTTCAAGCGTCCGCACTTTTTATCGGAGCCATGTTCCTGCTTGTGACGATCCTTGCCGGCATGGCCGATGCCCGTAAAGGTGGCGGCGGGGGGCGTAGCGGAGGAGGCGGTTTCTCGCGCAGCAGCGCCGCCAGTGGCGGCAACTTCTCCTCCCGCTCCGCGTCACAGCAGCCGGTGCGGCCATCGACTCGCCAGGCGGGAACGGCCCAACGGTCAACGCGGGAAACCGGCGCCCAACGGCAGGGGCAGCGCCAGGAAACCGCCGGCCAACAGCAAGAAAACCGGGATGCCTCTCGCGACGAGTCCCGCGAGGACTGGCAAGAGCACCAGAACCAGAAACAGGAAGACCGACAGGAACAGCAGGATAAAAACCGGGAAGACCGGCAGGACTTTGCCGAGGATGAGTTCGATGACGACTGGGATCACCGCTATCACAACGATGATGTCGCCGCGGCGTTTGTCGTTGGGGCCGCTGTGGGCGTGACCGCCGGTGCGGTCGCGGCATCTTCACAAACGACGGTAACGACCGTAACGGCACTTCCCTGTGCCGGCACGGCGGTGGTCGTCAACGGTGCCACTTACTACCAGTGCGGCACCACCTGGTACAACCGCGGCTACGAGGGCGATACCGTCGTTTACATCGTCAGTAACCGGCCACCGGGATATTGAGTGAGGGGACGGTGGATTTCGATCCATGCCATCAGCTTTTTTGAAGTGAGCAATCGGCCGGGGCAAGGGGAAGGGTTTTTCATTTCCGTGAATTTGAAAGGTGAAGTTATGAAGCTTTTACGGCGTGTGAGTTGGGTTTTCTTTCTATCGGCCGTCCTCCTGCTTCAGGGATGCGCCACGCCGGTGGGCGTGCGCCCGCTCCATTCAGAGGAGGCCAACCGCCGGCTGACCGAAAACGTTTTATCGGACGCCAAACTGAGCGGCCCGACGCTGCAGATCCTCAATAGGGCCGGCCTGGAGAACCAGTTCCAGAGCGAACCGGCCGAGGTGATCGCTGCTCTGCACAAGGCACTCCCCACCGCCCGCGAGGCCGACCGGCTCTTTGCCCTGGCGGAGCTTTCCTTCCTGCATGCGACCCAAAGCGGCGACCGGTCCTACTTCCTCGCCGCCGCGGTGTATGCGTATGCATTTTTGTTCCCGCAGGGTTCCGGCGCATCCCCGGATCCGTTTGACCCTCGTTTTCGAACCGCCGTCGATCTTTACAACCGGGGCCTCACCGGAGGCTTCGCCGAGCCGGAAAACAGGCAGGTGCTCATACCGGAGAAACGACATGTAATTTTAGCGGAAGGGGTCTACAGGCTTCCCTTCGGGGAGCTTTCCGTCCACATCGATCCGGCTGAGTTTCGCTACGGCCCGTTTCAAATGGTGAATTTTGTAGACACAGCGGAGCTCGAGGTGCGCGGCCTGCGGAACACCTACCGCTGGCCGGGGATCGGGGCGGCTCTGGCTGCCTCCCTGAAACAACGGCCGGGGGCGGAGGAGCGGGAATTTGCCATGGTCCCACCGACGCTGCGAGTGGCGGCCACCGCTTTCCTGCGCCTGGAAAATGTTGAGGAGGGCATCCGGACCGGCCGGATGGAAGGACGGCTGACCCTCTACACCACTCAGGAAGACACCTTCGTCACCGTCGGCAACCGCGCCGTGCCGCTGGAGTACGCGCTGACGGCCGCCCTCGCCGACACGCTGGAGGGGTCGCAGGCCTACACACTGGAGCTCAAGGGGCTTTTCTCGGGGGACTTCAAGATTTTTAAGGACACCGCCCGTTTCAAGGACAACGTGTTTCTCATGGCGCCTTACCGTCCCGGCCGGATCCCGCTGGTGCTCGTTCACGGAACGGCTTCCAGCCCGGCGCGCTGGGCGCAAATGCTCAACGAAATCCTCAACGACCGGGAACTGTGGAACCGTTACCAGGTCTGGCTGTTCACCTACAACACCGGCAACCCGATCCTTTACTCCGGCGGGCTCTTCACCCAAGGCCTGCGCAACGTGGTTCAGCAACTCGACCCCGCGGGCACGGACAGCGCCCTGCGGAAGATGGTGGTCATCGGCCACAGCCAGGGCGGGCTGCTCACAAAGCTGACCGCCATCGACAGCGGCAATCGTTTCTGGGATAGCGTTTTCAACGTTCCCATCGATCAGCTCAACGTCTCGCCCGCTACGCGCGAACTGCTCCGGCGCAGCTTCTTCTACAAACCCCTGCCTTTTGTCCACCGGGTCGTCTTCATCTCGACGCCCCACCGAGGCAGTCACTTTACCGGGGGTTATATCAGCGATCTGCTGAGACGTCTGATTTCGCTGCCCGGCACGCTTTTAAGCCCGCTCCAGGAGGTTTTCCAAAGGAGCCCCGAGGCCCTCACGGCACGTGCGATGGGGACTGAAATCCCGCGCAGCACCGACAACATGGGCCCCGACAGCCCATTCGTCAAAACCTTTTCGTCGATCCCGATTGCGCCGGGCGTCATCGCCCACTCCATCATTGCCGTGGCTAACCCCGAAGACCCGAAGGAAGAGTGGGATGACGGCGTGGTGCCTTACAACAGCGCCCACATCGACGGTGTGGCCTCCGAGCTCGTCGTCCACTCCGGCCACTCCGCGCAGGAATCGCCGTTGGCCATCGAGGAGGTGCGCCGGATCCTCGTTGAGAATCTCAAGAACTGAGGAGGCAAACATGGTGAGAGTTTTTAAGTACGCCGGGGTATTCATTTGCGCCGCAGCCGTCATCCTCATGACAGCCTGGGGGGCCTTGGCGATCTGGTATTCGAACCTTGCGGGGGGCTATGTGCGTGCCGGCCTGGCCGGCCTGTTTGTGCTGGCGACCCTGCTGGCGTTCGTCTTTCTTCCCGGGCGGCTGCGGACCCTGGCCGGGTTTCTCGTGGTCTTTGCCGGCATCGTGGCCTGGTGGTTGAGCATCCCGGCTTCGAACGACCGCGCCTGGCAGCCGGACGTGGCCGTTCTGCCCTACGCCACGGTTAAGGGCGAGCAGGTCACGATCCACAACATCCGCAACCTGAACTACCGGACCGAGACGGACTTCGACGTGCGCTACTACGACAAGACCTTCGACCTCAACCGGCTGGACTCGGTTGATCTGATTGCGGTCTACTGGACGGGGGATGCGATCGCCCACATCATGGTCAGTTTCGGGTTCGAGGGAAAAGATTTCGTGGCCTTTTCCATAGAGACACGCAAGGAAAAAGGCGAGGGGTACTCGACCCTCAAAGGTTTCTTTAAACAGTATGAGCTTACCTATGTCGTCGCTGATGAACGCGATCTTATCCGGTTGCGCACGGATTACCGCAACCCGCCGGAGGACGTCTACCTCTACCGGGGCCACATGACGCCGGAGAACTCTCGTAAGTTCTTCATGGAGTATGTCCGTCAGATCAACTCCCTGAAGGAAAATCCCGAATGGTACAATACGCTCACCACGAACTGCACCACGGACGTGGTTCGGCTCAGCCGCGCCTATGGCGGTAAGGCTCGCTACAACTGGAAGGTGCTGTTCTCCGGCTACGCCCCGCAATATGCGTACGAAAACGGATCACTCGATACGCGCATCCCCTTCGAGGAGCTGCGGAAAGAGAGCTACATCAACCCCAAAGCCCGGGCTATCGGCGACGATCCGCAATTTTCGCGTAAAATCCGCGAGGGACTGCCGAGACAGGAGGACTATGACCGTGCACAAGCCAAATATAGAAAGCGATTGCGGTGAATTTTTATCGAGGTGCAAAATTTCGGACATATCATCCGCTAATAACGCGATAAAATCAGCTAACTGGATTTTAAATTTACTTAACTATCAAGGAGTCAAAACAGAAAGGAGAACTTGATGAAAAGGCATTTTTTAATGGCTATTATTTTCAGCGTCATTTTGGCGGCAGCCCCTGCTTTATCCGGCCAGGCGTGGGCCCAGCAACTCGATCTGGAGGTGGAAAACCCGGCTGAAGCTCATGCCGCGGGCCAGACGGCGGTGTCTGTCGGTCTGGGGCCGGGGATCGCCCCGGATTACGAAGGATCATCGGACTATAAGGCCGTTCCGATACCCTTTGTGTCGGTCCGATTCAGCAATGACATGTCCATTCAGTGGATTGCCAATCTGGCGCGCGCCGATCTTATTCCCGACCGCACCTGGATGGGTGGACCTATGGTGCAATATATCCAAAAAAGAGACGATGTCGACAACAATAAAGTGGACAAGCTGGACACGGTCGACGCCTCTCTGATGGCCGGCGGCTTTTTCGGCGTCCGGTTTGATCAATTCAGCCTCAGCCTGGAAGCCATGCAGGATATTGCCGACGGCAACGACGGGGCGATTGTAAGGCTCAGAGGGGGCTATCATATACAGATCAACAATGAGTGGAGTACGTCGATCAACGCTTTTACGACCTGGGCCAGCGAGGATTACATGGATGCGTATTTCGGGATCAATCAAAGCAACGCCAATAAAAGCGGACTGAAGACCTTATGACGCCGATGCGGGCATCAAGGATGTGGGGATTTCCCTGCCGGTTACCTACAGCCCGTGGGAGCATTGGAGCATCCTGGGTGCGGTGGCTTATAAACGGCTGCTGGGGGATGCGGCGGACAGCCCGGTGGTGGACGATGAAGGCGACGCCAACCAGTTTATCGGCGGGATGGTTCTCATCTATCGCTTTTAAGCAGTTCGGATAAGTTGGAGACGGAGCACAACGGAGAGTGCGATGGAAAAGAGACTTACCCATGACGGCACCTAAAAAAATTTTCTATTTTTCGGGTATCCCGGCCCTTGTGCTGATGGTCGTCCTGTTTTTTTTCGTCTTCAACCCAATGGGGCTGGGCCCGGAACCGGCGACCGTATTGTCGCCGGAATTCTTCGCAAATCCAGCACAGGATTTGAGCGAGTTGGAACTCCTGGTAGACGGCAAGGAGGCTTTCAACGAGATCTTGGCAGCGATCGATTCTGCTGAATCATCCATTTACATCCAGACTTACATTTGGAAGGATGACAGTACCGGGCAGGAAGTGGTAGCGAAGCTCAAGGCCGCTGCCGACCGCGGTGTTCGAGTTACCGTCAGCAAAGATATGCTGGGAACATTTTTCGAACTCGGTGATATGATTAAGGGTAAACCGAGCCCGGTATTCACCAAGGCGGGTTTGAAGGGCTATAAAAATATCCAGGTGGATACAGATCTATTCGCAGACACGGATCACAGTAAGTTCTACATATTTGATGCGCGCAGCGTGATTTTCGGCGGGATGAACATTGCCGATGAATATCACCTGCAGTGGCACGACTACATGGTCTTGCTGCGAGGCAAAGTATGGACGGAGGCCTTCACAAATAAGGTTTTGAAAAATTTTCCATGGCCGTTCTCTTCTCCATTGGTGCTGACAGTCAACAACAGCATGGAAACAGAGATTCGCACTGCAACCATAGAGATCATAGAAAATGCCACCGAGAGTGTTGTCATAGAGCATGCGTATTTCTCCGATGACAAGGTTATAGAAGCAGTCAAGAAGGCTGCTGCCAGAGGCGTCCGGGTGGAAATTATATTGCCGAAAGTCCCCGACACCCACCTCTATGCCAACATGGCAACGATTAACCGGCTGCTGGACTCGGAATCGGGCAAGGTTCCGAAGGTTCTCCTCTATCCGCATATGTCCCACGCCAAGGTGATTATGACAGACGGCCGGATCGTTGCCATCGGGTCGGCCAACCTCACGCCGCGCAGCATGCTCACCAGCAAAGAGATTACCCTGTTCGTTCACGGGGTTTCCACAGCTCCTTTTATGAGGCAACTGCGAGAGCAACTCGAAGCGGATATTGCGGTAAGCGAGGAAGTTGTAAAGCCTTTCAAGCTCGGTCTGCCGGCGAAAGTCAAGGCCGTCGTGGGGAAATACGTCTGGTGAAGGGGTCTATGCGTTGCGACCCAAACCATTGGCAAACAGGGAAAAAATGGGATAGGCTGTCAAAAATTGTTGAATTCCGACCGGTTTGATAGTATAAGGCGCCGACTACGGCAGTGGCCGTAAAAATGAATATATTTACCAAGAGTCACTGCCGATCGCAAAGCGGCAGGAACCGGAATACAAATATTAAAATATGGAAGGAGGCCCCGTGAAACGATTTTCATGGCTTGTGTTCTTTATCTTTCTAATGGGGGGTGCCTGGAGCCAGGCTGATGCCTACGACTACCCGTTGAAGGATCCCTACCTGGCGACGGTTATCGGCACTCCGTCGGAGTTCCAGCCGAAGCTGCCGGAAAAAATCGACTATAAGATGCTGAGCTTCAAGGTGTTTCCCGAACGCGTCGTCCCCAGTGTCTTCTGGTATCAAAGGGAGTTTCGGTATTCGCTGACCTACCAGAAGGGCGAAGCACCGCTGATTTTCGTGATTGCCGGAACCGGCAGCAGTTTTTACTCCTCCAAGCATGATCTTTTTTCAAAAGATCTTCTATCAGGCCGGATTCCACGTGATTTGCCTCTCCTCGCCTACCTCCATGAACTTTATCACCACCGCCTCCGCGACGAGTTTGCCCGGCAACATCATCGCGGACGCGGTCGATTTGTACCGGGTGATGACCATGGCCTGGCAGCAGGTCAAGGACCGGATCAAGGTTTCGGATTTTTACCTGACCGGCTACAGTCTGGGGGCTTCCGAAGCGGCATTCGTATCCTACCTGGACGAACAAAAGCGCGTTTTCAATTTCAAAAAAGTCCTGATGATCAACCCGGCGGTGAGCCTTTACAGCTCGGCCAAAATTCTGGACCAAATGCTGCTGGCCGCGCTGCCCGGCGGTCTGAAAGATTTCAACGATTGGCTCAACCGCGTTCTCGGCCGGTTCGGCGAGTTCTACAAAGAGATGGGTTACATCGACCTCAGCCACGACTGGCTTTACGATGTTTACAAGACCAACTTCAAGACCCAATCTCCCAAGCGGGAAAATCTGGCCACCATGATCGGCTTCGCGTTCCGGATCTCATCCGACAACATGATTTTCACCTCCGATGTGATGACCAACGCCGGCCTGATCGTCCCCAAAAACCTCGTGCTGGGAAGTGCGGATTCACTTTACGAATACTTCAGGGCCACCAGCACAACCACTTTCGTCGACTATTTCGACGACCTTCTCTTTCCCTATTATAAAGCCAAGCACCCGGAACTTTCCCAGGAGAGGGCGATCGATATCGACAGCTTGCACTTCATCGAAACCTACCTGCGGAACAGTCCCAAGATCGGCCTGATGGACAATCAAGACGACCTGATCCTGACGTCTGAGGACCTGGCCTTCTTGAAAGACGTCTTCGGTTCCCGCGCGAAGATTTACCCGTACGGCGGTCACTGCGGCAACATGAGTTACACGGAAAATGTCGCGTATATGCTCAATTTCTTCAAGAATTGAAAGGATAATATCTATGAAGCGCGCAATCAACCTGACGCTGCTCATTTTTCTGGTCTTTATGGCCGGCTGCGCAACTGCGCCCGTGCAAAAGGAACCCATCATACCCGCCAAGATCACCGTCCCGGAAAACGAAGTACCCGAAAAACAGCAGGCATTCTACGCCTACGACCCCTGGGAGCCGATGAACCGCCGGATTTACATCTTCAACGCCGTCTTCGACGAATACGTCTTTCTGCCGGTCGTGAGGGCATATGAATTCATCCTGCCGAAATTCGCGCAGACCGGGGTCAGCAATTTTTTCAATAACCTCTGGGAGATCAGCAACCTGACGAACTCGCTTCTGCAGTTCAAGGTCCTTAAAGTCTACAACACCTGTCGGCCGGATTTTGATCAACACGACCGTCGGTATCGGGGGGCTCATCGACGTGGCCACCGATGTTGAAGGAATCAAGCGTGAGAACGAGGATTTCGGCCAGACACTGGGGTTTTACGGTTTAGGCCCCGGTCCCTATCTGGTGCTGCCCATATTGGGGCCGTCCGACGTGCGGGACACCAGCGGCCTGGTGGTGGACACAGTTGTTTACACCGTTATGCTGGACGCAACTCATCAACCAACTGGACATGGACGACACCGATGAGGACATCCTGAAATACAGCCTCTCGGGTCTTTACGCGATCGACAAACGGCACAAAGAATCGTTCCGCTATTTCATGACCGGCTCTCCCTTTGAATACACGATGGTGCGTAAAGTGTACCTGGTACAACGAAAATTTTTAATCGAAAATTAAGCTTGAGTAAATCCCAAGCTTGCAAAAGCCGGAGGGCTTCAGAGTCAAGGCGTCAAGGGTGAAGCTGTAGTTCTCTACCGCAATCCTTTGACAACGCAGGATCTGAAGTTCTCCGGCTTTCCGCGTTGTTTTCAGGGTGAAAAACATGGCAAAATCGATCCCATCCTTTGAATTCACCAGTGGGATATGCTTAAATTAGTACTTTCACAATAATATTGGCTATAATTACAAACCATTAGTTAGCCTTTGCCATGTTATTTATGCAACTATGGGGTAAATCCCCCTTCAAATTGGGGGCATTAAATTTGGTGTGGCCCCAGTCCGCACTTCGTTAGCGATATAAACTTCGTATTATTTCACCTGCCTGTCTCCGAAATTTTCCGTTAAATTGGTATTTTTAATTGCGCGCCATGTCAGGAACAATCAGCAATTGGACGCTTTTATGCATAGGAGGAATTTGATGAAAGAAAATTCTGTTAGATGGTTTGGCTATCTGTTTTTTTTTGCTTTTCTGACTATCTCTTGCACCGGGACCGAACTCACACAAAAGCCGGTTGACGATGCCTATAAGGGCAAGCCCGTTTCCAATATTCTTGTAATCGCAATAACAGGTAATGAACATAATCGCAGGCTTTTTGAGAAAAAGTTCGTTGCGCAGCTTAAATCAACAGGAGTTGACGCTATCTCAAGCGAAGAGGCGATACCCATGCCTGCAGATTTAGAACTAAAAAAAGAGACGATATTAAATGCGGTCAATCAATATAAAAATGACGCTGTGATCATCACGCACTTGATCGGCAAAGAAGAAAAAGATGTCTTCACACGCAGCGGTTCCGCATATCGAGGTTTTTACGGATTTTATCACAGCCGATACAGTGATCCGGGTTATTCAAGCACAGGTACGGCTGTCCGATTGGAAACGAATTTATACGATGTAAAAACGGAAAAACTCATTTGGTCCGGGCAATCGGAAACATGGAGCAAAGACTCAAAAGATCAAATCATCAATGATGTGATTAAGGCTGTGGTAAATAATTTGCAAGAAAACAAGTTGCTTGCGCCAAAATGAATCCGGAAAATATAGATGCTATTAATTCTGTAAAACCTTCCAAAAATCTCAAGATCTCAGCCAGTCGCAAAACCTTGACTACGTCCGACTGACCTAATCGCTTGAATGTTTGCTTTGCATTTATCTTGCGTTGATTTAAGTTAAGTTTAGGAGTATTCAATAAATCCAGAGGCTTAAATGCGTCTTCATCAAAACGAATCCATAGAGACTCTCTATGACACCTTTTTTGGGGCTTAAAGTGATGTTTTTGACACAAAAAAAGGAGGCGACATGATCGACACCAGGCTCCGGCACACGGGATGCCGGATGACACAATTCATTTGTTTAGGGCTGCTTTTCATCGGGCTTTTCGCACCCGGCCAGGCATGGCCGCGGTCGTTGGAGGAAATCCGGCAAGACCAATGAACTGAGAATATGCGTGGCCGGATCAAGCTATGAGCTTTACACCGCCATGGCGTTGGCCTTTGCCGAACACCTGGGGGTTTCTCCCAGGGTGAAGCGGCTGGACAGCTGGGACCAACAGTTCCAAAACGACAAGGGCGTAACGGACAAGGAGGCGGCCTACACACCGGCCCTGATGGAATCGGGTGATTGCGACTGCTACCCCAACGACCTGGTCAAAAACGACTGGCGCTTGAAAAAACTGGACTTTGTCATCCTGTTCCGTACGCGCATGGTGGTGGTTGTCAACAAGGATAACCAGCCCGCCTATAAAAGTGTTGCCGACCTGGCCGGCAAAAACGCCGCCATTCAAAAGGGGACCAGCTATAATTCTTGGCTGGAGGCGCAGAATGCCGGACCGCTGGCATCCAACCCCATTCAGATCCGGTTTATGACCACCGACGAAAGCATGCGGGCGGTGGATGCCAAATCCGCGGATTTCACGATTATCGGCGCCGACGGCGCCCTGAATTGGACCCGCAACAAGGTGAAGAATGTGGTGGTGGCGTTTCCCATCGGCGACACCACCGAAGTCGGCTGGGCCTTTCGTAAAAAAGACAAGGACCTGCAGGAGGCTGTTCGCCGTTTCTTTGATTCTCAGGCCGTCGTGGGGTCCCGGTTCGACGAAATCTGGCAAGAGAAGGTCGGCATCCCTTTGAGCGAATTCAACGTGTTCATCACCGGTATTTTACAGGAATAACCCCTTATGCGATCCATCAGAACCCGATTGGTCCTGCTGAGCGCCGGATTGATTCTAATGGTCACCGCGATCTTGACCGGTGTCATCGCGATGAATGCTTCCAGAGTTCTGCACGCGACCCTGGAAAACGCATTATCGCAACAGATCAGGCAGGGGAGCGATCTTTTTCTGAACTTTCTGAAATGGCAGTCCCTGAACCTGGAGGTGTGGGAGAGCCAGCCGTTTGTCAAGGTGTTTTTCAAGAGCCCGGCACTGGCCGTCCTGTCACGTTCGGGACTGGAAGGCTACCTCAGCCGGGCCTGCGACAAGGCGCCCTGGATCGCCGACATTCTTCTGGTGGATCATGACACCGTGCTCTACGATCACGCCTTCCCCCGCGCGCCGTCCTTCCCGGCAATCCGGGCAGGGGGAGGTGTTTTGGACCCAATTGTTCAAGGGACGGCCGTTTCTGATGAACCTGGGCCGGCTTCATCCGGACCAGGACAGGTGGGTGCTGGTGCTCAGCCGCCCGTTTTCAGACGAAGGCAAGCCCGAGCCGGGCAGGTTCATCGCCCTTTTCCTGGACCTGGCACAGGTAAACAAGGCGCTTTTCATCGATTTGGCCATCGGCCACAAGGGGTTTCTGACTTTTGCAGGGCTTCTGCCCGATGACCGGATGGTGCTGCCGGATACCACCGCCCGGACCGATGTCGAGCGCGAATTCTTCACCGAGGCCGCAGCGTGGAACAGGCCCCGGGACATCCCGGAGGCCCAGGGGATGATTCAGCTCAAAAGCACCACCCTGCCGGGCTTTCCGATCCTCCTGATCGGAGTGGCATCCCGCCGGGACTTTCAGCAGCCGGTGCGGGTGCTGGTCATGAATTCTCTGCTTATCGGCCTGTTCATCCTGGCAGTCGGGATTTTAGGGGCGGTGGTGTTCTCTAATAGGTTAACCGCACCGCTGGCGAGGCTCACGGCCATCATCAAAGACATCACCGCCGGGGAGAAAGGGAAGGACACGTCGCTGGAATCCAGCGATCTTTTGGAAAGAACCGACGAACTGGGGGTGCTGGCAGGTGCGTTTTGCACCATGCTGGCGGATATCCGTCGCCACACGGCTGAATTGGAAGAAAAGGTTGCCCTGCGGACGGCAGACCTCCAGCAGACCAACACCCGGATGGCCGCGGAAATCCAGGAGCGCCTGAAGGCCGAGGCGGAAGTCAATCGCGCAAGGGAACTGGCCGAGGAAGCCACCCGGGCCAAAAGTGATTTTCTGGCGAATATGAGCCATGAAATCCGCACTCCCATGAATGCCATCATCGGGATGGCGCATCTGGCCCTGAAAACCGATCTTACCGCCAAGCAATACGACTACCTGAAAAAAGTAGATATTTCCGCCAAATCCCTTTTAGGTATCATCAACGACATTCTGGATTTTTCAAAGATCGAAGCCGGCAAAATGGACATGGAATCCGTGGACTTCCAATTGGAGGATACCCTCGACAACATTTCCACGCTGGTGGGCATTAAAACCCAGGAAAAGGGGCTGGTGCGATCCATGCCCGCCCTATACCACAGAAACGGCCACCACTGTCCTCAAAGCACCCCCGCCCCCAGCTCGGCCGGCTGGGCGTTGGCGCGGAACATGCGGAACAGCTCGCGCCCAAGGCCGAACTCGTTGGCGCCGAGGTCGGCGGTCGCCGCCTCGCGCTGATTGAACTCCTCGGCGTCGGCGAGAATGTTGAGCCGGCCGCGCGGCGGATCGATGCGGATGATGTCGCCGTCACGGAGCCTGGCGATATGGCCGCCGTCGGCGGCCTCCGGCGTCACATGGATGGCGGCCGGCACCTTGCCGCTCGCGCCGGACATGCGCCCATCGGTCAAGAGCGCCACCTTGTAGCCGCGGTCCTGGAGGACGCCCAGCGTCGGCGTCAGCTTGTGCAATTCCGGCATGCCGTTCGCCTTCGGCCCCTGGAAGCGGATGACGGCGACGAAGTCGCGCTCGAGCTGTCCGGCGCGGAAGGCCTCGCTCAACTCCTCCTGTGAATGGAAGATCAGGGCCGGCGCCTCGACTACCCGATGCTCCGGGTTTACCGCCGACACCTTGATCACCGCCCGGCCGAGATTACCGTCGAGAAGGCGCAGGCCCCCCTCCGGCGAGAACGGCTCGGAAACCGGCCTCAGG
This sequence comes from uncultured Alphaproteobacteria bacterium, assembly GCA_963710805.1. GTDB lineage: Bacteria > Pseudomonadota > Alphaproteobacteria > Rhizobiales > Kaistiaceae > Bauldia. The sequence continues at coordinate 62,280 of CAVQBS010000060.1, forward strand.
ATCGTCTCGTCGCCGCTGGTCGACCGCCCGTCGGCCCAGACCACGGCGCTGTCGTCGTCGAGCGCCGGCGTCTGGAGATAGCCGCCGAGCCCGTTGCCCCAGACTGTACGCACGTCGTCGTGCAGCAGCCCGGCGCCGAGCAGCTCACGCATGAGAAACTGCATGCCGCCAGCCTTGTGGAAGTCGTTCACGTCGGAGCTGCCGTTCGGATAGACGCGGGCCAGTAGCGGTACGATCTCCGACAGGTCGGCGAAATCGTCCCAGGTGAGACGGATGCCGGCCGCCTTGGCGGCGGCGACGAGATGGAGGGTGTGATTGGTCGAGCCGCCGGTGGCGTGGAGTCCGACGACGCCGTTGACGATCGCCCGCTCGTCGAAGACGGCGCCGACCGGGGTGTACTCGTTGCCCTGGCCGGTGATCGCCAGGGCGCGCGCCGTCGCCGCGCGGGTGAGCGCGTCGCGGAGCGGGGTGTCGGGGTTGACGAAGGTGGCGCCGGGGATGTGGAGGCCCATGATCTCCATCAGCATCTGATTGGAGTTGGCAGTGCCGTAGAAGGTGCAGGTGCCGGGCGCGTGGTAGGCCTTCGCCTCGACGTCGAGAAGCTCGTCCCAGCTGATCTTGCGCTCGGCGTAGAGCTGCCTTGCCTTGGAGCGGGCGGGATTGGGCAGGCCCGACGGCATCGGCCCGGCCGGGATGAAGACCGCCGGCAGGTGGCCGAAGGTGAGCGCCGCGATCAGCAGGCCCGGAACGATCTTGTCGCAGATGCCGAGATAGACCGCGGCGTCGAACATGTCGTGCGAGAGGCCGATCGCGGCCGCCATGGCGATCGTGTCGCGCGAGAAGAGCGACAGCTCCATGCCGCCCTGCCCCTGGGTGACGCCGTCGCACATCGCCGGGACGCCGCCGGCAACCTCGGCGACGCCGCCGGCCTCGCGCGCCGCCTCCTTGATCAGGTCGGGAAAGCGCCCGTAGGGCTGATGGGCCGAGAGCATGTCGTTGTAGGCGGTGATGATGCCGATATTCGGCGCGGAGTCGCCGCGGAGCGCCGTCTTGTCGGCATGGCCGCAGGCGGCGAAGCCGTGGGCCAGATTGGAGCAGGACAATCGTGTGCGGGCCGGCTTGCGCTCGGCCGCGGCGGCGATCCGGTCCAGATACTGGGTACGGCCGGACTCGCTCCGCTTGCGGATGCGTTCCGTGACTTCGCCGATGCGAGCGTCGAGGGTCATGGCACGATTCTCCTGATGCGACCGCAATGGTTGCCGTTCGGGCTGTAACATATTCCCCGGCCCGTCGATCTCCAGCCGGGAGCATGCCGAAATTGACCTCAGTGGATGCCGAAGAAGCCGGCAAGTCTCTCCACATCCTGGCCAGCCGGCCTAAAATCCAATTCTTGTCAGCGGCGGCAGCCGCATCGATCAGCGCGCGGAGCGAGACTTGGCAGCAAAGCCGGAAAGTGGCGTCAAACGTCTGATCCGCTTCCTGGCGCTCGGCGTGCCGACGGTGTCCCGGATTCTGGCTCTCGCCCTGATCATCGCCGCAATCGGCATCGCCTTCTTCGGCCTCGGCACCTACGCAAGCGCCGATGATCGGGCCAACGTGGCGGCGGTCCTCGCCGCCCTTGCCCTCGTCTCACTGGCAATCGGTTTCGCCGTTCCGGTGATAATCCGTCGTTTCCTGCCCAGGCGCTGATCACTCCGCCTCGTCCTGCCATGTCCGCCCGTCGCGCTCGATGAGGGCGACCGAGGCGGACGGGCCCCAGGTGCCGGCCGTATAGCCCCTCGGCGGCTCGTTCGCCTCCTCCCAAGCGTCGGCGATGGGATCGATCCACCGCCACGCCGCCTCGACCTCGTCGCGGCGCATGAACAGAGTCTGGTTGCCGCGGATGACGTCGAGGATCAGCCGCTCGTAGGCATCGGGGCTCCTCACCTTGAACGCCTGGGCGAAGCTCATGTCGAGGGGCACGTAGCGGAGGCGCATGCCGCCGGGGCCCGGATCCTTGATCATCAGCCACAGCTTGACCCCCTCGTCCGGCTGCAGGCGGATCACCAGCTTGTTCGGCTCGAGCGCGCCGGCCTCGGCATCGAAAATCGAGTGGGGGATCGAACGGAACGCGACGACGATCTCCGACACCCGCGACGACAGCCGCTTGCCGGTGCGCAGGTAAAAGGGCACGCCGGCCCAGCGCCAGTTGGCGATCTCGGCCTTGATGGCGGCAAAGGTCTCCGTTCGGGTGTCGGGATTTTCGACCTCGCTGGCGTAACCCGGTACCGAGCCGTCGGGCCCGACACCCGCCCGGTACTGACCGCGGACGGTGAGCGACCCAAAGTTGGATTCGGTGACCGGCACCAGGCTGCGCAGCACCTTGAGCTTCTCGTCGCGGACCGAGTCGGCGTCCATGTGACCGGGCGGCTCCATGGCGACGAGGCAAAGGAGCTGGAGGATGTGGTTCTGCACCATGTCGCGGAGCGCGCCGGCGGTATCGTAGTAGTCGCCGCGGCCCTCGACGCCGAGGGTCTCGGCAACGAGGATCTGAACGTGGTCGATGGCGGCGTTGCTCCACAAGGGCTCGAACAGCGCGTTGCCGAAGCGGAGCGCCATCAGGTTCTGCACCGTCTCCTTTCCGAGATAGTGGTCGATCCGGTAGATCTGCCGCTCGTCGAACACCGCCCCGACCGCATCGTTGACGGCGCAGGCCGAGGCAAGGTCGCGACCGATCGGCTTCTCGATAATCACCCGCGCCTCGGGCGTCACCAGACCTTCCTTGCCGAGCCGCTCGCAGATGGTGCCGAACAGCTCCGGCGCCACAGCCAGATAGAAGGCGCGGATGCGGTCCTTGCCCTCCTCCAGCGCCGCTTCCAGCTCCTTCCAACCGGCATCGCCCCTGGCGTCGACCGAGATGAAATGAAGGCGCCGCAGAAATGTGTCGACCGCCGTCCCCTCCCGTTCGTCGGACGGCACATGGTGCTCGAGCGCCTCGCGGGTCGCTGCCCTGTATTCGTCGTCGCTCATCGGGCGGCGCGAGACGCCGATAATCCGGCCGGTCGGCGGAATCTGGCCGTCTCGGTGGCGCTGATACAAAGCCGGCAGCAACTTGCGATAAGCGAGATCGCCGGCGCCCCCGAACACAATCAGGTCAAAAGGCTTCACGGCAATGATACGGCTCGTCATGGTCGAGACTGCTCCCTCGCGGCTTCCCGGTTTCGGCGATTGCGGTCTACACTGCCCTGCAGCATTTTGGCAGGGCCGGGCGGCGAAAAATCAAGGACCAGGAGGCGGGTGGCGATGACAGCGGTGAAATGTGTGGTGCCGACAGGGGACTGGACGGGGGAAGGCGCCGTCTGGCATGCGGGCGAGCAGGCGATCTATTGGGTCGACATCAATCGCTGTCTTATCCACCGCTTCGAGCCGGCAGGCAAGACGACGCGGACCTGGTTTTTCGAACAACCGCCGGTGGCGCTGGCGCTCACCGACCGGGCCGACACGCTGCTGGTGGCGATCGGCGGCCGGCTGATCCTGTGGCAGCCGGCCAACGATGCTCGCGCCGACTTCGCCCATCCGGAGGACAACTGGCCAAAGGCCCGGCTGAACGACGGCCGCCCCGACCCGGCGGGCAATTTCTGGGTCGGCTCGATGCAGAACAATGTCGGCGACAAGGGCGAGGACCGCCCGATCGACGACAGGGCAGCCGGGCGGCTGTTCAGGATCACCGGCGCGGGAACGGTCAGCGTCGAGAAGACCGGCATCGGCATCAGCAACACGTTCTGCTGGAGCCCCGACGGGACGCGGTTCTATTTCGCCGACACGCTGCTCAATACGATCTTCATCTACGACTACGACGCGGCTTCCGGCACCATCGCCAACGAGCGTCCCTTCTTCGCCGGCTTCGACCGCGGGTCGCCGGACGGCTCAGCGATCGACAGCGCCGGGTATCTGTGGAACGCGCGCTATGGCGGCGGCTGCGTGGTCCGCATCAGCCCGGAGGGCGAAGTCGACCGTATTCTCGAGATGCCGGTCGGCAACGTCACCACCTGCACCTTCGGCGGCCCGGACCTCAAGACGCTCTACATCACCACGGCCGCCGGCGGCAATGGCGCCGAGCCGCGCCACGCCGGCAGCCTCTTCGCCGTCGCCGTCGACGTCCCGGGCCAGCCCGAAAACGCCTTCAACATCCACGCCTGAGCATGGCATCCGGCAACCGGAGGGTCCTGGTCAGCGGGGCCGGCATCGCCGGCCTGACGCTCGGCATCTGCCTCAAGCGCTACGGCTTCGAGCCGGTGATCGTCGAGCGCGAGGCGGCGATGCGCGCCGAAGGCTACATGATGGATTTCTTCGGCACCGGCTGGGACGTGGCGGAGCGTCTCGACCTCGTCGACGAACTGCGCGCCATCCACTACCCGATCGATTTCATGGAATATGTCGACGGCAGCGGCGCGGCATGGCTCAGCGTCGACATCGCGCGGATCCGCAAGGCGCTCAAAGACAAATACGTCTATCTGCGGCGTTCCGACCTTGAGCGCATCCTCCACGACCGCGCCGTCGCGGAGGGGCTCGCCATCCGCTTCGGCACAACGGTCGAGGCGATCGGCGACGAAGAGAATGACGCGGTGGCGGCGACGCTCAGCGACGGGACGACTGACCGCTATGGGCTGGTGTTCGGCGCCGACGGCTTCCATTCGCGGGTGCGAGAGCTGGCGTTCGGACCGGAAGCGCAGTTCGCCAAGTTTCTCGGCTTCTACATCGCCGCCTTCCACTTTCCGGACAAGGACTACGGCATCGGACGGGCGCTGAAGCTGCACGAGACCACCGACCGCGTCTGCGGCTTCTACCCGCTCGGCGGCAACCGGATGGACGCCACCTACACCTTCCGCCACGCCGATGTCGGCCATGTGCCGCACGCCGAGCGGCTGCCGCTCCTCAAGAAGACATTCGCCGGCAGCGGCTGGATCGCCGAGCAAGTGCTGGGCGACGTGGCCGCCGGCGAGGCGGTCTATTTCGATTCGCGTCACCCAGATCGTCATGCCGCGGTGGAGCAAGGGTCGGGTGGCGCTGATCGGCGACGCCTGCGGCTGCCTGACGCTGCTTGCCGGCCAGGGCTCGCACATGGCGATGGCCGGCGCCTATGTCGTCGCCAACGAGCTCGCCCGCAATCCGTCGGACCATATCGCTGCCTTCGACGCCTATGAGCGGCTGCTCAAGCCGGCGGTCGAGGCCAAGCAGCGCTCGGCGGCGCGGTTCTCGAAAAGCTTCGTGCCGTCGGCAAGCTCAAGCCAATGGGTGCGGCGGCTGACCATGCGGCTGATGTTCGCCCAGCCGTTCCTGGGGCTGTTCTTCCGCTACTTCGGCTCGAAAAGCGTGCTCGCCGGCCACAGTTGGCCGGCCCGTTCAGGTTAGGTTCAGATGCCATCGCGAAAACCGCCACAGAGCTGCCGCCTTGGCTTGCCAGCGTGCTGCCGCCTACGATCAACGGACGGGATTACATGATGGGGTATCGCCGCCTAAGTCTGCTCGCAATCGCCGCTACGCTGGCGCTCGCCGGAACGCAATCGACGGCGCTGGCCGACGCAAGGATCTTCACGGCGAAGTCGAGCGTGCCAGGCATCACCATCGACCAGGCATTCCGCAACGGCGAACAGCTGGCGGTGGTCGGCCACGGCGATGGCACGACCCTCTTCCGCATCGACAGTCCGAGCACGCCGGTCGGCTGCGCCAACAAGATCGAATTCGTCACCTCGACCGGCGAGCACGTCGAGCAGCTGGCGGACATGTGCGCGCTGAACTGGACCGTGACGGTCAACGTCAAGGCGGCGGCCGCCGCCGGCGGCAATGCCGGTCCCCCTCCTGCTCCCGCGCCATCGGCCGGTGGCGAGGCGATCCCGGCGGTCCCGTCCGCCGAGAGCACCTTTGCGCAGACCGTGACGCTGTCAACCGACGACCCGTCGGCCACCATCATCGCCGTGACGCTCGACGGCAAACCGGTCGCGATCACCGGGCGCGAGGGCGATGCAGTCACGTTCGAGCTCGCCGGCACCGATCAGGGCATCGTATGCGACCGGACCGTCGGACTGACGCTCTCGGACGGGCGCGAGATCACGCGCAAGGCGAACATCTGCCTCAACAACTGGACGGTGGTGATCGCCGCCGGCGCGGGCGGCGCGCCGCAACCGCCGACCGCCGAGCTGCCGACACCGCCGCCAGCAACTGAAACGCCAGCGCCGCCCGTGCAGCCGCCTGTCTTCCAGCCGCCGGTCGCTCCGAACCCCGAGATGGTGTGGATGTTCTCCAGCGCCGGCAACACCGCGACGCTGGTGCACGGCGTCCCGGAGACCGACGCGTCAAACTTCTCCGCAAGCTGCGTGCGCGGGTCGGGCAAAATGACCGTGACGGTGCTTGATTCGAGCGTCCCCGGCGTGGTGCCGGGGAGCGCCCTGCCGATCACCTTCTCGGCCGGCTCGTTCGCCCGCACCTATCCCGGCATCGGCTCGCCGATGGACCAGATCGTGGGCGCGTCACTGCCGGAGGTCCAGATCCCCGCTGCCGATCCCCTGTGGTCGGCAATGATTCGCGAGACGACGCTCGGCGTCGCCGTCGCCCCCACCTGGCGGTCGACGATCTCGCTCGCCGGGAGCGCCGGTCCGACGCGCCAGCTGCTGGCCGCCTGCTCGCAGGCCGCAGTCGCGCCGCCGGTCGTGGCCGAACCCGGACCGCCCGCCGTTGGACCGGGGATCGTCGCACGCTTCTTCTGCGACAACGGCGAAGCGATCACGGTGACCTTCAACGGCGCGCAACAGACCGCCGTTCTGACCGAGGCGGGGGCGCCACCCCTCGTTCTCCGCTGGGACCCGACCCGCAATAACGCCCGGTACAGCGCCGGGCCGGCGCGCCTGGTGTTGCCGCGCGACAGCGAAGCACGCTGGAGCCGCTTCGGCGGGCCGTCGCTGACTTGCCGCGAACGGTGATTGTTGAAGGGGACGCCATGTTTTTTGCTGTGATTGCAATGGACAAGCCGGGGATGCTCGAAACCCGCATGAAGAACCGTCCGGACCATCGCGCCTATGGCGACCGCGAAGACCTGCCGGCGCGGAAGGTCATCGGGGTGCCGCTCACCGAGGATGACGGCGAGACGATGAACGGCACGCTGCTCATCCTCGACGCACCCGACCGGGCGGCCGCCGAGGCCTATGTCGCCGGCGATCCCTATGTCAAAGCGGGCCTCTTCGCGCGGACCACTATCGTCGCCGTCCACAACGCGTTCGTCGAAATCCGGGATCACCTGATCACCAATACCGGGTGACCGTGGTCGGCCGTCAGGCTGCCGAAGTCATCGTGAGAGCCAGGCCGGCTTGCCCTTGTGTTGGCGAAGCCACATGGGCCGTCCATCCCTGCCAGCCTGCCGCGGCACAGTAGCGCCCCCGCGCCGGGCGGACTACAAGCCCGCCATGATCGACATCGCCAGGACATTGCCGGCCGCGCGCGGGACGTGGGCTACGGAAGCCCGCGCCACCTTGTCGCTCGCCTGGCCACTGGTGCTGACCAACGTCGCCCAGATGGCGCTCGGCTTCACCGACGTGATCATGATGGGCTGGCTCGGGCCCGGAGCGCTGGCTGCCGGCGCGCTCGCCACCAACCTCAACTTCGCCTTCCTGATCTTTGCCATCGGGCTGGTCACGGCGACTTCGCCGCTGATCGCAATCGAGCTCGGCCGCCGTCGCCATTCGGTGAGAGACGTGCGCCGCAGCGTCCGCCAAGGCCTGTGGGTGGCGGTGTCCATTTCCGTGCCGGTGTGGATCGTGCTCTGGCACGGCGAGGGAATCCTCCTCGCCATGGGGCAAGAGCCGGCGCTCGCCCATGAAGCCGCGCGCTACCTGCACACCCTGCAGTGGGGCATTTTGCCATTCCTGTTCTACGTCGTGCTCCGCAACTTCGTCTCGGCGCTGGAGCGTCCGCGCGCCGCGATGTGGGTGGGCGGCCTTGCGGTGATCGTCAATGCAGCCCTGGTCTACACCTTAATGTTCGGAGCGCTCGGCTTCCCGGCCCTCGGTCTGGTCGGGGCCGGGATCGGCACGACGCTCTCCAACATCTTCATGTTCGCCGGCCTTGCCGTCATCATCTCCGTCGACAGGCGCTTCCGGCGCTACTTCCTGTTCGGCCGGCTGTGGCGACCCGACTGGGCGCGGTATCGCGACCTGTGGCGGCTTGGCCTGCCGATCGCCTTCACGCTCGCCTTCGAGGTGACGGTCTTCAACGCTTCGGCCTTCCTGATGGGGCTGGTCGGGTCTGACGCGCTCGCCGCCCATGCCATCGCCATCCAGATCCCGTCCCTCTCCTTCATGGTCCCGCTCGGGCTCGGCATGGCCGCAACGGTGCGGGTCGGCCGTGCCTTCGGCCGCGGGGACCGTACGGGAATGGCCCGCGCCGGCTGGACCGCCTTCGCCATGGCGATGACCTTCGCCTGTGGCACGGCGGCCATCATGCTGTTCGCCGGCCGGCCGCTGGTCGGCATCTTCCTCGACCTCGGCGATCCCGCCAATCAGGCGGTCATCGGCCTCGCCGTCAGCTTCCTGGTCTATGCGGGACTCTTTCAGTTCTTCGACGCAGGCCAGGCCACCGCCTCGGGGATGCTGCGTGGGCTCGGCGATACGCGGGTGCCGATGATCTATGCCGGCATCGGCTACTGGGGTGTCGGGCTGACGCTCGCGGTGCTGCTCGGCCTCGAGACCAGGCTTGCAGGCTCCGGCATCTGGATCGGGCTGGCGGTCGGTCTCGGCGCCGTCGCGACGCCTCTCACCGTGCGCTGGATCCGCCGCGAAAAGCTCGGCCTGACCTCCGGGCCACCGCCCGATGCGACGCGGTCAGCAATTCACGCATAGATGTGGATGCAAGAAACCCACGGAGTGATATTCTCCGCCGCGTCGAAGCGCCATTCGGCGTTTCCGGGACAAGGAGAACAATCCACTATGCGTTGGCTTGGTATTTTCGTGGGGCTCAGTTTGGCTGCTGCTCCGCTGTCGGCGCAGGCGGCGGACGCTTCGGTGAAGCGCGGCGAGCGCGTCTCGATCATCGGCGGTTGCCATGATTGCCACACAGCCGGTTACAATGAAGCCGAGGGCAAGATCGATCCGGCCAAAGCCCTGAAGGGAATTCCCATCGGCTGGCGCGGCCCATGGGGCACGACCTATGCTGCCAACCTCCGGCTGGTGGTGAAGGACAAGACCGAGGACGAGTTCGTCAAATTCGCCAAGTCGCTGAAAACCCGTCCGCCGATGCCCTGGTACAATGTCCATGAAATAAAGGAGACGGACATCCGCTCCCTCTACATGTACATCAAGTCCCTCGGCGATCCCGGCGATCCGGTCCCCGACTTTGTGCCGCCGGACCAGGAGCCGAAGACGCCCTATGTGACGCTGGTGCCGCCAACGGAGCCGAAGGGCTAGGCTCGCAGCCGTCCCGACACGAAAACACGCGAGAGCCCGGCCTTTTCGGCCGGGCTCTTTTGTTTTGGCGCGGCTCATGTCAACCGGTTGCGGAACATCCAGGCCGCCATCGGCAGCGTCGACGGCGCCGATCACGGCCAGCGGCCAGAGGTCGGGCAAGAGCTGCACCGAAGCCCGGCGCCTTCCAGATAGACGCGGCGGCGATGTCGATCGCGTAGCGCAGCGGATTGATGAAGGTGAGGTACTGGAGGACCACCGGCATGTTGCCGATCGGCGTGGCGAGGCCCGACAGCAGGATGAACGGCATCAGCAGCACGAAGGAGAACAGCATCGCCTGCTGCATGGTCGCCGACGCAGCGACGAGACCAGCAGGCCGATGCCGACCGCCGCCAGCAGGAACAGGCAAGAGCCCGGCGTAGAGCGTCAGGAAGGAGCCCGCGAACGGGATGCGGAACCAGAGCTGCGCGACCAGCAGGATCGAGCGTCGCCTGGATCGATGCCGACCAGCATCGACGGCAGGGCCTTGCCGATCATGATCTCCGACGGCCGGAACGGCGTAACCAGCAGCTGATCGAAGGTGCCTTCCTCGCGCTCGCGCGCCACCGACATGGCGGTCAGGAGCAGCGTCTGCAGCATCGTGAGCGTGCCGATCAGGGCGGGGATCATGTTCCAGCGCGTCTCGAGATTGGGGTTGTACCAGGCGCGCATGGTCACGCTGCACCGGCGGCCCGGCCGAGCCGTGGCTCTGCCGCCATCGGCGTTGAACTGCTCGACGATGCGTTGACGTAGCCGAGCGCCGTGCCGGCGGTGTTGGAGTTGCGGCCGTCGGCGATCACCTGGACGTCGGCCGGCTCGCCGGCCGCGAGGTGGCGCTGCGAAATCCTGGCCGATCTGGACGACGAGCAGCGCGCGCCGGTCGTCGATGAAGCGCTTCGATGTCCGCGGCGCGGTCGAGGTTGGCGACGCGCTCGAACACGCCCGAGCCGTCGAGGCCGGCGAGCAGCGCGTGCGACGCGGCGCTGCGGTCCTGGTCGAGCACGGCGTAGGGCACGTGGTTCAGATCGTAGCGTCGCCGCGTAGCCGAACAGCAGCGCACTGGAGGATCGGGCGGCAGCGAACAGGCTGACCCGGCTGCGCGGGTCCTTGAGCATGGCCAGCAGCTCCTTGCGCGATCAGCGCGCAGGATGCGGAGCAGCGGCGTCGCGCATCGGCGGCCTCACGCCAGCTTTTTGCGCGTCGTCGCCGCGCGCCAGCGCCATCAGCACGACGCCATCACCGCCAGCACGGCGGCGTTCGGCAGGATGACGCTCCAGATGTCGCCGGCGAGGAACAGCGTCTGCAGCAGCGCCACGTAGTAGCGCGCCGGCAGCACGTAGGTGACGAGCCGCACCGCCGCCGGCATGCTGCGCAGGTCGAAGAGGAAGCCCGAGAGCATCATCGCCGGCAGGAAGGTCGACGAGCAGCGCGATCTGGCTGGCGACGAACTGGCTCTTGGTCGCCGACGAGACCGACGAGCCCGATGCCGAGCGCGACCAGCAGATAGAGCATCGAGACGCCGACCAGGACCAGGAGCGAGCCGCGCAGCGGCACGTGGAACAGGAACGCGCCGCCGAGCGACGCACAGCGCCAGGCCGATCAGGCCCAGCACGAAGTAGGGGATCGATCTTGCCGAGCAGGATCTCGTCGGCGCGCACCGGGCGTGACGAACAGCGCCTCGAGCGTGCCGCGCTCCCATTCGCGCGCCATCACCAGCGCCGTGAGGAAGGCGCCGATCAGCGTCATGACCAGCACGATGAGGCCGGGCACGAGAAAGTAGTGGCTGTCGTTGGCCTCGTTGAACCAGAGGCGGCTCTGCACGACGACCGGGCCGCGACCGGCACGGCGTGCCCTCGGCCGCGCGCTGCGCCGTCCACTGGCCGATGGCCCCCTGCGCGTAGCCCTCGACGATGCGCGCCGGTGTTGGCGTCCGTGCCGTTGCACGAGAATCTGCACCTCGGCGTTGCCCCGCGCGAGCCGACGCGACGAAGTCGGGCGGGATGCGGATGATGCCGTCGACCTTCCCCGCCTGCATGAGCTGCCTCGGCGTCCGGCATGGAGGTCACGACCGCGGCGTCGAAGTACGGCGACGACTCGAAGCCGGCGGCGAGCGTCGCACGCGTCCGGCGAGGCGTCTTCCAGCACGACGGCCACCGGCACGTTCTTCACGTCCAGCGACAGGCCGTAGCCGAACAGCAGGATCAGCATCACCGGCATGACGATGCCGATGGCGATGCTGCTCGGGTCGCGGAGGACCTGACTGGCTCTCCTTCGCACCAGCGCCGCGATGCGCCGGAGCTTGCGCGCTCGGCGGCTGTCCGGCGCCGGCGGCGGCCGGCTCACGCCGCGCTGCCGCCCGTCGCCCTCGGCCGCGTTGCGGCGGGCCTCCTCGACGATGGCGATGAAGGCGTCCTCCATGGTCGGCTCGCGGCCCGTCGCCGCGCCCGCGCGGCGCGGATCTCGGCCGGCGTGCCCTCGGCCAGCAGCTCGCCCGCGTCGAGGATGACGATGCGGTCGCAGTACTCGGCCTCCTCCATGAAGTGGGTGGTGACGATCACCGTGACGCCCTGCTCGGCGAGCGCCGTGATCCGCCGCCAGAACTCGCGGCGCGCGAGCGGATCGGCGCCGCTGGTCGGCTCGTCGAGGAACAGGATGTCCGGCTCGTGCAGCAGCGCGGCCGCCATCGCCAGCCGCTGCTTGTAGCCGCCGGGCAAGCTGGCCGCTCGGCAAGCGCGCGAGCGGCGCCAGCTCGAACTGCTCCAGCGCCCAGTCGATGCGCTCGGCTTCGCGCTGCGCCGCGCAGGCCGTAGGCGCTGGCGAAGAAGTCGAGGTTCTCGCGCACGCGACAGCTGCCCGTAGAGCGAGAACTTCTGCGCCACGTAGCCGATCCGCTGCCGGGCCGAGGCCCGCGCGCGTGCGCAGGTCGGCGCCGGCGACGCGCAGCGTGCCGCTGGTCGCCGGCAGCAGCCCGCACAGCATGCGGAAGGTGGTGGTCTTGCCGGCGCCGTTCGGCCCGAGCAGGCCGAAGACCTCGCCGCGCCGGACCTCGAAGCTCACGTGGTCGACGGCGGTGAAGGCGCCGAAGCTGCGCACCAGATCGCGCACCTCGACGGCCACCTCGCCGCCGTCGCCTTCCGGGCCGGCGCGGTGCGAGCGGCGATGTCGGCGCCGTCGCCTCGTGCTCGGTCGCCTGCCGGAGGAGGATCATGAAGCCGTCCTCGAAGCGCGGCTTGACCGCGGCCCGGCGCGACGCCCGCGAGCGCGTCGCCGGCCGTCGCGTCCGGCGGTCGGCGCCGTCGCGCACACGAACCGCACCTGGCCCGCCTGCGGCACCGCGTCGACGACGCCCGGATCGTCGAGCAGGCGGGCCTGAAGGCGCGCGTGCCGGCTGACCCGCCGGCGGCGCGGCGACGAAGGTGCGGCCGCGCCGCCATCGCCGTCACGTCGGCCGGCGGGCCCTCGCGCCAGCACCTTGCCTTCGTGCAGCACGACCGCGTGGTCGCAGCGCTCGGCCTCGTCGAGGTAGGAGGTGCTGACGCAGCACGCTCAGGGCCTGCTCGTCGCACGAGGTGCAGGACGATCTCCCACAGCTCCCGCCGCGACAGCGGATCGACGCCGACGGTCGGCTCGTCGAGGAGCAGCAGGTCGGGCGCGCGCACCAGCGTGCAGGCGAGGCCGAGCTTCTGCTTCATGCCGCCCGAGAGCCGGCCGGCGAGCCGCCTGCGTGAAGGGCCCGAGGGCGGTCATCTCCATGAGGCGCGGATAACGCTCGCGCCGCTGGGCTGCGGTGACGCCGTGCAGGTCGGCGTAGAGGTCGAGGTTCTCCTGGACGCTCAGGTCCTCGTAGAGGCCGAACTTCTGCGGCATGTAGCCGATCCGGTCCTGGACGGCCTGGGGCTGCGCGGGCGACGTCGATGCCGAGCACGTCGAGCGTCGCCGCCGTCGGCGGTGAGCAGGCCGGCGACGAGGCGGATGAGCGTCGTCTTGCCCGCGCCGTCGGGCCCGACCAGCGCGGTCAGCGTGCCGTGCCTGACGTCGAGCGCGATGTCGTCGAGCGCGGTGACGATCTCGCCGGTCTCCCGCTTGAACTCCTTGCGGATGTCGCGGCCGACGATGGCAGGCCCGCGATGCCGGCGAAGCGTCCATCGCCGTCACCCCGCGGCCGCCGATGCCGGGGTCGCGATCTCGACGGTGGCCGGCATGCCGAGGCGAAGCACGTCCTGCGGGATCGTTGACGATGATGCGCACCTCGTAGACCAGGCTGGTGCGCAGCTCCGCCGTCTGGATCGACTGCGGCGTGAATTCGGCAACGGGCGAAATGAAGCCGACCTGGCCGTCGAACTTCGTTCCGGTCAGGCCGTCGACCGTGACGGTAGCGGCCATGCCCGGCTTGATCCAGGCGAGGTCGGGCTCCTCGACGTAGGCGCGCACCCATTTGGGCTCGACGATGGCGATCGAGAAGACCGGCCGCTGCGGCGTGGCGATCTCGCCGGGCTCCATGAGGCGCGAACGGACGATGCCGGCGATGGGGGCAACGAGGTCGGCATCCTTCAGCTGTTGCCTGAGCAGGTCGAGCTGCGCTTCGCTGGCGTTGAGCTGCGCTTCGGCCTGGGCGATGTCCTCCGACCGGGGGCCAGCGATGGCGAGGTCGAGGGCCTGCTGGGCGGCATCCTGCCGGGCCTTGGCGGCGTCGGTCGTCGCCTTCGCCGCGTCGAGCTGGGCCTGTGTCACCGAGGAGCGCCCGCCGGCGGTCTGCGACAAGGTGGTGAGGCGCTGGTAGATGAGCCGGGCATCCTCCGCCTGGGCCGCGGCGACCTCGACATTGGCGCGCGCTTGGGCGATCTCCTCCGGTCGGCTGCCGTTTTGCAGCTTTTCCACCACGGCTTTCTGGGCGGCGACCTGCGCCTCGGCCTGGGCGACCTGCGGCGTAAGGCGGCTGGTGTCGAGCCGCGCCACCGTTTCGCCCTTGGTGACGCGATCGCCTTCCTCGACCAGAACATCGGCAATGCGGCCGCTGTCGTTGAAGGCGAGGTCGACTTCCCGCTGATCGACATTGCCGTAAAGCACGAGCGGGCCGCCGGTGGCCTGCTGCCGATGGAACCACCACCAACCGCCGCCTGCCGCAGCGACAGCAAGGACGATAACGACGATCACCAGCCTCCGTCTCATGAGACGTCGGCCCGCAGGATCGCTTCGATGTTCTCGATGATGACGCGCTTGATCGCGGCCCGCTCGGTCTCGCCGATCGCCTGCCAGCCCATGCGCCGAAGCACCAGCGCCTGGGCGACGCGGAACACCAGCACCTGTCCGATCATCGTGAAGGTGCGAAGCCTGACCTCCTCGTCGTCCTCGTCGCGACCGAGGATGGTGGCGACCAGCCGCGAGGCGAGGCCGTGGGCGCCGCCCATGAAGCCGTAGATCGTGTCGAAGGCGGCGGTCGGCTGCATCTGCTCTCGCACGATGAAGCGGGCCCAGCGCTCCGCCTCCGCGGTGCCGAGAAGAACGTCGATAACGGTGCCGATGAGACGAAGCAGGGTGGCGCGCGCCGCTACCGGCGTCGCGGAGGCTTCCGGCGCCTGCGCCGTAGCCATCGCCGGCCCGACCAACCCCCCGATCCGTTCGACGATGTATTTGGCGACGGCGAGGTGCAGCGCTTCCTTGCTGCCGAAGTGGTAGACGATGGCGGCGAGATTGGCGTCGGCTTCCTTGGCGATCTGGCGGGTCGTCGCCCCCTCGAACCCGTGGCGCCCGAAGACGTCGAGCGCCGCCTCGATCAGCCGCGCCCGCGTCTCGGCACCGCGATCGCGCCGGGCACGCCGGTAGGGACGCGAGCCGCCGGCTTCCACCTCGGTTTCGGCGAGTTGCATCTCGCCCGCGGCCTTGTGGTCATCCCCGCCCGATCCGTTTTCCACCGTCTCTGCCATCGGTGTTCTCCTGCCTTTCGTTTCTTAGTCACACGACTGAAATAATAAGTCAATCGAATGACTAAAATTTTATCGAACATGCAGAATCGTAAGAGCTGGAGGCACCAATCTATTGAAATATCGCGGTTTTTTGCCGCTACCGGTCAACGAAGTCTAAAGCCGGTCTCTCAGTGCGTACCAGCTCATGCCTGCGACCAAGGCGGGATAGCGGAGGAGTTTGCCGCCGGGAAACGGTGGGATTTTCACGCCCGCGAACGCGGTCAGACGCGAAGGATCGCCGCAAATGGCGTCGGCAATGATCCTGCCTGCGAAAGGGGCGAGCGATACCCCCTGTCCGGAATAGCCGGCCGCGGCGTACACCCTCGGCTGCACCTCGCGGACATAGGGCAGGCGTCGCATGGTGATCGCCAGCCGTCCGCCCCAGGCATAGTCGACGCGGGTGCCTTTCAGCTGCGGATAGATGTTGAGGAGATGCCGGGTGACGAAGGCCGCGGCGTCGGTCCGCTCGCGGCGCGCATAGCTCTCGCCGCCGCCGAAGATGAGCCGGCCGTCCGCCGAGGGGCGGAAGTAGTAGACGACGAAGCGGGTGTCGGAGACCGCCTCGCCGCCAGGGATCAGGCCGCCGGGCTGTCCGGCGCCGATCGGCACGGTGGCGAGGATGTAATTGTCGATCGGCATGACGTGGGCCTCGGTCTCGGCGTCGATGCCGTCGAGATAGCCATTGCCGGCAAGGATCACGGCGCCCGCCGCGACGCTCCCTTTTTCCGTGGCGAGGGTCCAGCCGCGCCCCTTGGTCAGCGCGGTCGCGCGGGTGCCCTCGAAGATGCGCGCACCCGCTCCGGCGGCGGCGCGTGCCAGTCCTCGTGCGAACTTCAGCGGATCGAGATGACCGGCACCGTGATCGACGCGGCCGCCGTAGTAGCGGTCGGTGCCGATCCGCGCCGACAGCGCCTCGCGATCGATCCACTCCACCGCCTGATAGCCGTAGTCGTCCTGCAGCTTGGCGACGTAAGTCTTTTCGTCGGCCACCAGCCGTGGCTTGTGGACCACTTCGATCAACCCGAGGCGCCAGTCGCAATCGATCCGGTGGCGTGCGATCAGGCCGAGCGTGAGCGTCTTCGCTTCCTCGCCGAGCCGCCAGAAGCGGCGCGCCTCATCACGGCCGAGCTTCGCCTCCAGCCAGTCCTGATCGCGGCGCTGACCGGAGTGAAGCTGGCCGCCATTGCGGCCGGACGCGCCCCACCCGACGCTGTTCGCCTCGACCAGGACGACGTCACGTCCCGCTTCGGCGAGGTGGAGCGCCGCCGACAGACCGGTGTAGCCGGCGCCGATGATGGCGACGTCGGCTGTCGTTGCGCCGGTCAGGCTCGCATAGGCGGGCGCGTGGTCGGCCGAGGCGGCGTAGAGCGAAGGGGCGTGGGCCCGCCGCATATCAGTCGCGGACGCCGCGGCAGGCCACTCAGGCCTTCCGCGTCTGCTGTTCGATAAGGCGTGCCGTCGGTGTGGGCGTAACCGGCTTGGCCGACGACCACCATCAAGTCGATGTCGGGATAGTGGGCGTAGCCCTCGTTGACCCGGGTCCCGACCTCGAGCAGGACGACATCGCGGTCGGAGCGGTTCTGGAAGCAATGGCCGTCGGGATCGCCGGCCTTGAAGCCGGCAGCAGTCGCCGGGCCGAAGCACCTCCTCGCCATCGTCGGTGACGAGCGTCACCTCGCCTTCCAGCACATAGATGAACTCGTCCTCGTGGGTGTGCCAGTGGCGCTGGCTCGACCAGGCGCCGGGCGGCAGCCGGCAGAGGTTGACGCCGAACTGGGTCAGCCCGGCGGCATCGCCGAGCTTCAACCGGTGCCGCTTCCGGCACGGCTCGTCATAGGGCGGCGGATAGAGGGTGCCGGCGACCGCTGGCGCGGCCGCAACGTCGATCTTCTTCGTCATCACAGTCGTCTCCCGGTGACGGACCTCCAGCGCGTAAAGGCGGGTCACACGTTGAGCAGCAGGTATTCCCGCTCCCACGGGCTGATCACCTGCATGAATGTCTCGAACTCCGCCTGCTTGATCGCCCGGTAGGTGGCAACGAACGCTTTGCCGAAAATGTCGACCAGTTCCTCGCAATCCTCGAACAGGGCCACCGCCTCAAGCAGCCCGCGCGGCAGATCGATCTCTTCGAGGTTGGCGCCGCCGGTGACCGGCTCCGAGCAGGCCGTCAGCCCTCGATCATGCCGAGATAGCCGCAGGCGAGCGAGGCGGCGATGGCGAGATACGGATTGGCGTCGGAGGACGGTATGCGGTTCTCGACCCGCCGCGCCTCGGGCGTCGCGTTCGGCACGCGCAGGCCGACGGTGCGGTTGTCGTAGCCCCACATGGTGTTGACCGGCGCCGAGCCCGAACGCGGTCAGCCGGCGGTAGGAATTGACATAAGGCGCGAGGATGCAGGTGACCGCCGGCAGGTATTTCTGCGAGCCGCCGATGAAGGAGAAGAACTCCGGCGTCGGCTCGCCATCCTCGTCGGAGAAGATGTTCGCTGCCGGTCTTCGATGTCGATGATCGACTGGTGGATGTGCATGGCGGAGCCGGGCTCCTGCGCCATCGGCTTGGCCATGAAGGTGGCGTACATGTCGTGGCGGAGCGCCGCCTCGCGGATCGTCCGCTTGAACAGGAACACCTGGTCGGCAAGCATCAGCGGGTCGCCGTGGCGGAGATTGATCTCCATCTGGGCAGCGCCTTCCTCGTGGATCAGCGTGTCGATCTCAGGTTCCTGCTGCTCGGAGAAATCGTAGATGTCGTCGAACAGGTCGTCGAACTCGTTGACCGCGGCGATCGAATAGGACTGGCGGGCCGATTTCCGGCCGTCCCGAGCGGCCGATCGGCGGCTCTAGCGGATAGTCAGGGTCCTTGTTGGGCTTGACCAGATAGAACTCGATCTCCGGCGCGACCACCGGCCGCCAGCCGCGCTTCTCGTAGAGCTGGATGACGCGGCGCAGCACCTGGCGCGGCGCGATCTCAACCGGGCGGCCGTCGGCGTGGTAGGCGTCGTGGATCAGCTGCGCGGTCGGGTCTTCCTCCCAAGGCACCACAGCGAGCGTGCTGAGAAATCCGGCTCGAGCAGGACGTCATGGTCGGCGCGGTCGTTCTCGAACATCTCGTCGTCGGGCGGCCAGTCGCCGGCGATGGTCTGGGTGAAGATCGAGCCGGGCATCGCCATCACCGGCCCGGCGAGGAACTTCTGCACCGGCATCATCTTGCCGCGAGCGACGCCGGCCTGGTCGGGCACGACGCATTCGATATCCTCGATGCGCCGTTCGGCGAGCCAGTCGCGGGCCTCGTCGAGCGAAGCCACACCCCGTGTCGGTTCGGCGGGTTTGTCAGTGCGTTTCTTGCGAGCCACGAATCACCTGATCATCGGTCGGCGTCTGTTCCGGTCGACGGTCCGGATTGTGCATATTGTCGGAAGCTTGTCGGCAGCAAAAATACGAGTCGATCTTGCTCGGTTTTTCGGCTGCGGGCAACTCAGACCCGCAGAATCGTGCGGAATCTCAATGGTTGTGACCGATGAAGTTTAAATCTAACGTGAAGCAAACCAATAAGGCTCTACCGAAGAGCAGGGAGTCCATCATGCGTCCGAAACTCAGCGTTTTTCCCCTCGCCGCCGCGGTCGTGGCGGCGCTGGTCACCGGCGCGGCGGCCGAGGACAAGGTCGTCAACGTCTACAACTGGTCGGACTATATCGACCCGGACGTCCTCACCGACTTCACCAAGGAAACCGGCATCAAGGTCGTCTACGACGTCTACGACAACAACGATATCGTCGAGACCAAGCTGCTGGCCGGCGGTTCCGGCTACGACATCGTCGTCCCGAGCGACTCCAACATGGCGCGGCAGATCAAGGCCGGGACGCTGCAGAAGCTCGACAAGTCGAAGCTGCCGAACCTCGTCCATGTCTGGCCGCTGATCGCCAAGCGGCTCGAGGACTACGATCCGGGCAACCAGTATGCCGTCAACTACATGTGGGGCACGACCGGCATCGGCATACAACGTCGACAAGGTCAAGGAGCGGCTTGGCGACGATTTCGACCTCAAGACATGGGACCTGCTGCTTCGAAGCCCGGACGTCGCCGCCAAGCTTGCCGACTGCGGCATCCATGTGCTCGACGCGCCAGAGGACATGGTGCCGGCAGCGCTCGACTATCTCGGCATGAACCCGAACTCCAAGAAGACGGCCGACATCCAGGCGGCCGGCGACGTCCTCAAGGGCGTCCGGCCCTACATCCAGAAGTTCCACTCCTCCGAATACATCAACGCGCTCGCCAACGGCGACATCTGCCTGGCGGTCGGCTATTCGGGCGACGTGCTGCAGGCGCGTGACCGCGCCGCCGAGGCCGACAACGGCGTCAACATCGACTACTTCGATCCCCAAGGAGGGCGCGCAGATGTGGTTCGACAGCTTCGCCATCCCCGAGGACGCGCCGCATCCCGAGGACGGCGCATGCGTTCATCAACTTCATGCATGCGGCCCGAAGTCATCGCCGCGCGCAATCGAACTATGTCTACTACGCCAACGGCAACAACGACTCGCAGCCGATCCTCAACGAGGACGTGATCAGCGATCCGGCCATCTACCCGGACAAGGAGACGCTGGAGCGGCTGTTCACCAGCACGACCTACGACCCCCGGTCCCAGCGGGTGCTGACCCGCATGTGGACGAGCCTCAAGGCCGGTGAGTAAGCGGTCGAGACCGGCGGGCCCGGCCGGCCGGGCCTCCGTGTCGGCGGATAGCCGGCGGATGGATGCGCATGCGCTCGGGCCGGTTCGCCGGAGCGTTTGCGCCATGGAACGATCCCGGCGGCCAAGCCTTTCATCGAGTTCCGCATCGGTCACCAAGCGGTTCGGCGATTTCGTCGCCGTCGACGACCTGTCGCTGACCATCTACGAGCGGGAGTTCTTCGCCCTGCTCGGCCCGTCCGGCTGCGGCAAGACGACGCTCATGCGCATGGTTGCCGGCTTCGAGGAGCCGAGCGCGGGCGAAGTCCTGCTCGACGGGCAGAGCCTTGCCGGGGTGCCGCCCTACCGGCGGCCGACCAACATGATGTTCCAGTCCTACGCGCTGTTTCCGCACATGACGGTGGAGGCCAACATCGCCTTCGGGCTCAAGCAGGACCGCATGCCAAAGGGCGAGATCGACGCCCGCGTCGAGGAGATGCTGAAGCTGGTCAAGCTGAAGCCGTTCGCCAAGCGCAAGCCCCATCAGCTCTCCGGCGGCCAGCGGCAGCGGGTGGCGCTCGCCCGCTCGCTCGCCAAGAAGCCGAAGGTGCTGCTGCTCGACGAGCCGCTCGGCGGCGCTCGACAAGAAGCTGCGCGAGGAGACCCAGTTCGAGCTCATCGACATCCAGCAGACGCTCGGCCTCACCTTCCTGATCGTCACCCATGACCAGGAGGAGGCGATGACGGTGGCTGACCGCATCGCGGTGATGGACCAGGGCCGCATCATGCAGGTGGCGACGCCGGCCGAGGTCTACGAGCAGCCCAATTCGCGCTATGTCGCCGACTTCATCGGCGACATCAACCTGCTGGAGGGGCGGATCACCGGCAATGCCAACGGCGTGGTGAAACTCGACTGCGCGGAAACCGGCGAGGCACATCGAGATCGATCAGACGGTCGAGGGCCAGTCCCGGCGCAACCGCCTGGCTCGCGATCCGTCCCGAGAAGGTCGCAATCTCAGCTCGATCCGCCGGCGGATCAGTCGACCAATTGCACCGCCGGGCGAGGTGTGGGACATCGGCTATCTCGGCGACGTGTCGATCTACCACGTGCGTCTGCCGAGCGGTGTCACCGTCCGGTCGACCGTCACCAACCGCACGCGCCTGGTCGAGCGGCCGATCACCTGGGAGGACAAGGTGTGGCTCACCTGGTCCCGCGACGCGGGCGTCATGCTGACGCAGTAGCGATCATGGCGGCACCTGCGCCCCGATCGAAGCGTCTCGCCAGAGCGGTTGCGGCAAGGCGATCGTGCCGGGAAGGACTGGCCCATGGCCGTCGCTGACGCAGCCCGGGACGGCGAAACGCCTGCGGCGCTGCCCGCCTCCGCCGGCAAGCAGAGCCGGGCGCGATGGCTGGTGGTTGCGGTTCCCTATGTGTGGCTGGCGCTCCTGTTTCTCGTCCCCTTCCTGATCGTCATCAAGATTTCATTCTCGGTGACGGCGGTCGCCCAGCCGCCCTATACGCCGGTGATCGATCTTTCCCACGGCATCGCCGGTTTGATCGACGCCTTCAGACAGTTCACGCTCGACAACTATGTGTGGCTCACCGAAGACGCGCTCTACGCCCGCGCCTATCTGTCGAGCCTGGTGATCGCGGTGGTGTCGACAGGGCTGGTGCTGCTCGTCGGCTATCCCATCGCCTACGGCATGGCGCGGGCGTCGAAGGCCTGGCAGCCGACGCTGCTGATGCTGGTCATCCTGCCGTTCTGGACGTCGTTCCTGATCCGCGTCTATGCGTGGATCGGCATCCTCAAGAAGGAAGGCCTGCTCAACCAGTTCCTGCTGTGGGTCGGCGTCATCCACGAGCCGCTCACGATCCTCAACACCAACTGGGCCGTCTATATCGGCATCGTCTATTCCTACCTGCCGTTCATGGTGCTGCCGCTCTATGCGGCGCTGGAGCGCCTCGACCCGACGCTGCTCGAAGCCGCCGCCGACCTCGGCTGCCGGCCGGTCAGCGCCTTCTGGCGGATTACCTTTCCGCTGTCCCTGCCGGGCGTCATTGCCGGGTGCTTCCTGGTGTTCATCCCGGTGACCGGCGAATTCGTCATCCCGGACCTGCTCGGCGGCTCGGACACGCTGATGATCGGCAAGACACTGTGGACCGAGTTCTTCAAGAACCGCGACTGGCCACTCGCCTCAGCGGTGGCGGTGATCCTCCTCCTCATCCTGGTGGTGCCGATCGTCATCTTCCAGAACCGGGCCGCGCGCAGCGAAAGGGGCATGGCGGTATGAGCAGGGTGATGCCGCCCGTCGGCCCGCCGTCAAGGAGAGCGGCGACATGAGCCGCCGGTTCTCTTGGTTCAACGGCGTTTCGGTGGCGCTCGGGCTGGCGTTCCTTTACCTGCCCATCCTCCTCCTCGTCATCTACTCCTTCAACGAGTCGCGCCTGGTGACGGTATGGGCGGGCTTCTCCACGAAATGGTACGGCGCGCTGCTGCACAACCAGGCACTGCTCGATGCCGCCTGGGTGACACTGCGGGTGGCGTTCCTTTCGGCGAGTGCGGCGACGGTCCTCGGGACACTCGCCGCGATCACGCTCGTCCGCTTCGGCCGCTTCTACGGCCGGACGCTCTTCTCGGGCATGATCTACGCGCCGCTGGTGATGCCCGACGTGATCATCGGCCTGTCGCTACTGCTTCTGTTCGTCGCCGTCGACTTCACCCGCGGCTTCTGGACGATCGTGCTCGCCCACATCACCTTCTCGCTGTGCTTCGTCGCGGTCGTTGTCCAGTCGCGCCTGGTGACCTTTGACCGGAGCCTCGAGGAGGCCGCGCTCGACCTCGGTTGCCCCCCGGTCAAGACCTTCTTCGTGGTTACCTTGCCGCTGATCGCCCCGGCGGTGGTCGCCGGCTGGATGCTCGCCTTCACCCTGTCGCTCGACGACCTGGTGATCGCCAGCTTCACCACCGGGCCCGGCGCCACGACACTGCCGATGAAGATCTACAGCCAGGTACGACTGGGCGTGACCCCGGAGATCAATGCGGTCAGCACGATCATGATCGGTATCGTCGCCGTCGGCGTGCTGTCCGCTTCGCTGATCACCAAGCGTCGCGAAGCCAGCCGCCAGCGCGCCGAGCGGCTGGCAGCCCGCGACGCGTGATCAGGGCGACCGCGCCGGCTATGGCAGGAGGTCGCCGAAGGCGCCGAGAAGGATCGCGAACTCGGTGCGGTCCACCTTGCCATCCTTGTTCTTGTCGGCCTTGACGAAGATCGCCGCGTCGCGATCAACGAATTCGTCCTGCGGCACCCCTTCCGGTTTGGCGAGGTCGAGTTTCACCAAAAGCTCCTGACGTTTCTTGGCTGCTTTTTGTGCCTTCTTTTCATTGTCGTCCGCCTTGGGCGGCAGGAGCACGGCGCCGGCCTCCTCCTGGGTGACGCGCCCGTCGCCATTCGCATCGAGCACACCGAAGATCACGACGCGCATCGCGTCGGCTTCCGATCGGTCGACAGCGCCGTCGCCATTGCGATCCATCGCATAGAACAACACGGCATTGCGCACCGCCGTGGGGGCAGTGGCGGCGATTGCCGCGGCGGGAAAAAGCAAGGTCGCCGCAAGCGCGAAGGCGACGCTGAAATGAATCTTCATGGTCCGGTTTTCTCTTTCTCTGCAGCAAGCCCAGAGAGGGCGCCTACAACGCCGTTTGTCTGCAGGGCGATGGGGGCTTTTGTTGGGCTTCGGTCAGGCAAGCCGACGCGGCGGGCCGATAGCGCACCAAGCCGTTCGAGGGCGAACTCCAGAATCCGGAACCGCAGCGAAATCGGTTCGTTGCGAACCTAGCCGGAAGTGGATGTTCCGGGCCCGAGATCGGCTTTCCTGCCGAGGCGCACATCCAGGCCATCACGCTAGCCGTTGGGGGGGCGGTCCGGCGGCTGCGTCGGCTCGCCCGGCGCAACACGCTCGACGGGCGGGCCAAGATCGGGCGACAGATGCCAGTTTGTCCACGTGCCGTCGACCAGGAACGGCAGGTCCTGGGAAGCTCCGTTTCCGTTGCCAAGACTGAGAACCCCTCGCGCCGCGATCGACGGCTGAAGCAGACCAGCGTGGCCGCCCAGGGTCAGGGTGAAGTCGCGCCCCTCGGCGCGAAAATCGTCGGTGGTGACGAGGCCATCCGCGAAGGCCAGGGTGCAGCCGGCAGTGGTGAAGGCGGTGCTGCCGCCAATGGCATAGCCCTCGGGATGCTGAAGCGCTGCCGGGAGACTCGCGAGATCGACGCCCTTGAACGCGCCGTCGGTGATCGTGATGCGGGCCTTGCCGGCAAGGTTGCCCATGAAGTCCCCCAGGTTCCGGCCGTGCCCGTGCACGTTGATGTTGCCGTTGGCGGTCCCATCAAACGCAATCAGCCCAGCAAGGTCACCCAGGACGCTGGAGAGCGCCACGTCGTGGAGCTTGAGCTGGGTCGAGCCCGTCGTAGCACCGCTGTCCGTATCGAGAACCAACCGGGCTTCGGCGGTGCCATCGCCAAGCTGCGCCTCGCCAACGGTGACGACCAGCCTGCCCTTCTTCAGGATCGCCGTCGCGGCGGTGCGCCCGATGGTCAGGCTGCCCGCCTTCAGCTGGCCGGTCGACACGCGAAGGTCGACGTCGCCGATCTGGTCGAGCGGCAATTTGAGCGGCGTCGACGTCCACGGCCCGGACGCCGCGATGCTGGCACGGGCCGCCTCGAGGTAGGGCGAAAGGTCCAGCGAATCGAAAGCGACCGTCCCCTGGAGGCTGGAAAGGCCGTCGTTGATCGTGGCGGAAATGGCGCCCTCCGCGACGTTGCCGTCAAGCTCGATCGTCGCATCGGAGATCGACACGGACGGTCCGAGCCAGTTGATCTTGCCGGCGACCGAGCCAGCGCCGAGCATCGCCCCCGTTTCGATGGGCGCCCCCATCCACTCGACGACGCGACGCACCGACGGCGTCGTCAACTGGATGTCGCCCTCGAGTTGAGTTCCGGCGAACTGGAGAGCGGTGCCGGTGAAGGAGAGGCGTAGCGGCGCGGCGGTGAAGGCGAAGCGCAGCGGCGAACTGCCACCGGCCAGCAGCGCCAGTGGCGCATCGATGCCGCCGTTGAACTTGACCGGCTCGCCGCGCCAGATGAACGAGCCGGTGCCGCCGGCGGCGGTCGTCGTGCTCGTCCAGTCGAAGCTGACATTGACCTCGGTGAGCTGCTCCTGCCGGCCGCTGCGGTTGTCGGTGTAGTTGACGATGCCGTCGCGGATGACGAAACGGCCAAGCTTGATGTCGGCGAGCGGCGACGGCGGCGCGATCTCACTGGTGGATCCCTGCTTATCACCCTTCGACACCTGGCTGCCGATCGCGCCCTGGTTCAGGATCCAGTTGCCATGGCCGTCGGCATCGATCCGCAGGTTGATTCGCGGGTTGACGAGCTTGAATTGGGCAAATTCCAGCCGTCCCAGCAGAAGCGGCAGGATCTCCAGCTTGCCGGTCATCGTGTCCATCTCGATGAACGGCTTATTGCCCATTCCGTCGGCATTGGCGAGGACGGCATTGTGCAGGCGCACGGTGAGGTATGGATAAAGGCTGAGGCTCGGATCGCCTTCGAAGGTGAAGTCCCGCCCGGTCAGATAGGTGATCTGATCGACGATGCGCTGCTTGACGACATCGGTGGAAAGAACCAGCGGAACCGCCGCGGCGATCACGCCCAGCACCGCGACCGCGGCCAGAGCGATAACGGCGATCCGTCTCGCGCGTTTGGGGTTCGTTGCGCCCATTCGCCAGCTGACCTCTTGACTACGTTGCCCCCCGGATAGGAAGAAACCCTCGAATCCGCAAGGCGTTTCTCTGCTGGCCACAGCGACGTGTGGTCATCTTGAATTCGCCGGCAGGCGACCACAAGCTTGCTTCCAAAGGAGCCCGGCATCTTGGGTGCAACCGACGACCAACCGCTCTGGCGGCCCTCGAATATCGAGGACCTGCCGATTACCCGCTTCGCCCGCGAGGCCGAAAGGCGGTCGGGTCGCGCGCTCGCCGACTACGATTCGCTGCATGCCTGGTCGGTGGACGATCCGGCGGCTTTCTGGGACCTCGTGTGGGATTTCTGCGGCGTCATCGGCGACAAGGGCGAGCGGCGGCTCGTCGACGCGGACCAAATGCCCGGCGCGCAATTCTTTCCCGATGCGCGGCTCAACTTCGCCGAGAACCTGCTTCGCCGGAAGAACGACGACGATGCAATCGTCTTCCGCGGCGAGGACCGGGTGCGCAGCCGGCTGACGTGGCGCGAGCTCAATGCGCAGGTGTCGCGGCTTCAGCAGGCGCTGCGCGACTTCGGCGTCGGGCCCGGCGATCGTGTCGCGGCCCTGATGCCGAACATGCCGGAGACCATTGCCGCCACGCTCGCGGTCGCCTCGCTCGGCGCGGTGTGGTCGTCCGCCTCCCCGGATTTCGGGGCGCGCGGCGCGCTCGACCGCTTCGGCCAGATCGAACCGAAGGTGTTCATCGCCTGCGACGGCTATTTCTATGCCGGCAAGACCATCGAGACCGGGGAGAAGCTTGCGGAAATCGTTGCCGGCTTGCCCACCCTGTCGGCGGTGATCGTCGTCCCCTATATCGGCCGGGCGGCCGAGGTCGCCGCCGAGCTCCCCAAGGCGCGGACGCTGGACGAGGCGCTGGCGGCCTTTGCTGCCGGGCCGGTCACCTATGCCCGCCTTCCCTACGCAGCGCCGCTCTACATCCTGTTCTCCTCCGGCACGACCGGGGTACCCAAGTGTATCGTCCATTCGGCAGGCGGGACGCTGCTCCAGCACCTCAAGGAGCACCAGCTGCAAAGCAGTCTGGTTCGCGACGAGCGGCTCTTTTACTTCACAACCTGCGGCTGGATGATGTGGAACTGGCTGGTGACCGGGCTGGCGACCGGCGCTACCTTACTCCTCTATGACGGCTCGCCCTTCCACCCCTCGCCGGCGGCGCTGTTCGACTATGCCGTGGCCGAGCGCATGAACGTCTTCGGCACGTCGGCGAAGTACATCGACGCGGTGAAGAAATCGGAGCTGCGTCCGATCGACAGCCACGACCTGTCGACGGTGCGGATGATGATGTCGACCGGCTCGCCGCTGGCCCCGGAAAGCTTCGACTTCGTCTACCAGTCGATCAAGCCCGATATCCACCTTGCTTCGATCTCCGGCGGGACCGACATCGTCTCGTGCTTCGTGCTCGGCATTCCGACCAAGCCGGTGTGGCGCGGCGAGATCCAGGGTCCCGGGCTCGGCATGGCCGTCGACGTCTTCGACCAGTCAAGCAAGCCGCTGGCGGCCGGCAAGGGCGAGCTGGTGTGCACGAAGCCCTTCACCTCGATGCCGATCGCCTTCTGGAACGACCCGGACGGCGCCAAGTATCGCGCGGCCTATTTCGAGCGGTTTGCGGGCGTGTGGTGCCACGGCGACTTCGCAGAATGGACGCGCCACGGCGGCATCATCATCCACGGCCGCTCCGACGCGACCCTCAATCCCGGCGGCGTGCGAATCGGCACGGCCGAGATCTATTCGCAGGTCGAGACAATCCCGGAGGTCGTCGAGGCACTGGCCGTCGGCCAGGACTGGGACCGCGACGTGCGGATCGTGCTGTTCGTCAGGTTGAAGGAAGGCGTCGACCTCGACGAGGACCTCATCGCACGGATCAAGGCGGTCATCCGTGCCGGCGCCAGCCCGCGCCACGTCCCGGCGCGGATCGTGGCCGTCGCCGACATCCCGCGGACCAAGTCCGGCAAGATCGTCGAACTGGCGGTCCGCGAGGTCGTTCATGACCGGCCGGTGAAGAACGTCGACGCGCTTGCCAATCCCGAGGCGCTCGAGCACTTCCGCGATCGTCCGGAGCTCGCCGAGTAGACACAACGGCGCGTGATTAGTCTTAACAGATCGTATTTTAATATAACGAAAGTCTGAGCATTGGCTAAATGCATTGTTTAGCCAATAATAATTGTCTTCTTTTCTTTAACTCCACATTAACTGGTGAGGGCCGCAAATCCCCGTCAGTTTTTCATGCTGGCAAAGGCCGGCCGGAGGCAAGACGGCGATGTCCATATTCGAGCGGTTTGCACGTGGAGAGCGCGGCAATGTCGCGATCATATTCGCCCTCGCGGTGGTCCCGGTGATCGGCGCGGTCGGCGCCGCCGTAGATTACAGCAGGATCAGCGAGATTCGCAGCAAGATCGCCAATGCCGCCGATGCGGGGGTGCTTGCCGTCGGCAGCATGCCGCCAATGCCAGACAAGGACGCATACGACACCGTCAACTCCTGGATCAAGACACACACCAGCCCCGAATACGACCAGTACTGGACGCTCAACTCCGTCACCCAGAGCGACGACGGCAAGATCGTTGCCGTCATCTCTGGCGACGTCGACATGACGATTGCGAGAATCCTCGGCGTCACCGAGGTGCCGCTCAAGATCACTTCCGAGGCGGTCCGCTCGATCGGCAAGGTCGAGGTTGCCATGGTGCTCGACAATACCGGCTCGATGCGGGGCACGAAGATCGCCAAGCTCAAGGACGCTGCTGACGCGCTGGTCAATTCGCTGGTGACGGCGACCACCAAGCCCGAAGACCTGAAGATCGGCCTGGTGCCGTTCTCGCAGACCGTCAATGTCGGCTCGCAATACGATAAGGCCGCGTGGCTCGACGCCGACGGAAAATCGGATTCCGCCAAGTCGCAGTTCCTCGGCCAGGAAGTGAACCGGCTCGACCTCTTCAAGGCCGTGGGAACGACCTGGGGCGGCTGCGTGGAGACCCGGGCCAACTCGTATGAAGCCACCGAGACCGCGGCGTCTCCTGCCGACCCGAACAGCCTCTACGTGCCCTACTTTGCGCCGGACGAACCCGGCAGCCGGTCCGACAACTATTATGTAAACAGCTATCTCGACGACACGCCGCTGAAGACAGTCAAGGACAACCTGACCACGCTCGGCCTCACCGCCGCGCTTGGGCTGCCGGATTTCCGCCTCCTGCAGAGTGACGTGCTGAAGTACAAGGGCACGCCGCGGACGGGCACGACCAAGCCGTTTGGCTACGCCTACGGGCCCAATTCGGGGTGCGAGATCGCACCGCTGATGAGGCTCACCTCCAACTCGGCAAGGGTGAAGACGGCGATCGGCACCATGATCGCCAACGGCAATACCGACATTGGGATCGGCGCCAGCTGGGGCTGGAACCTGCTTTCCGATAAAGGGCCATTCGGCGACGGCGTCGCCTACGGCACACCGGACTGGACCAAGATCATGGTGCTGATGACCGACGGCAACAACGAGAACGCGGTCGGCAACAGCAAGGACGAATCCTACTATTCCGGCATCGGCTATGTCTGGCAGGACCGCATGGGCGTGCCTCCCGACAACACCAGCCAATGGGAGCGGACCAAGGCGCGGGACAAGCGGCTCGGCGAGATCTGCAGCGCAATGAAGGAGAAGGGTATCGTCATCTACACGATCCGCGTCGAGGTGCGGTACGGATCGAGCGACGTGCTCCAGAATTGCGCTTCCGAGAAGGACAATTTCTACGACGTCGACAACGTCGCCCAGCTGACGGAGACGTTCCAGAAGATCGGCAGTTCGATCCAGAAGCTGCGGCTCGCGAGATAGGCGGCGCGAAAACCTCCGATCAGGCCGCCCCGCGGGGCGGCCTTCTCCTCGCCCTCCGAAGGATCGCCGCTTTGCATGGCGGCCGGTTCGTGGTTTGCTTGCCGCGAGGCGGCGCCACAAGCCGCGGGTCGGGAGGACGAGCCGCATGTATCAGATGCCGGACGGGACGAAACTCTTCGTCATCGACGGACACACCCATCTGTGGGATGCCCGGCCGGAGAACCAGCGCAACCGCTACGGCCTGACCTTCATCGAAAGTTTCTGGACCGCCCACACGGGGCTCGCGCCGCCCGGCGAACGCTGGGACTGGGACCGCTTCCTCCACTACGGCGTCGAGGGCGCGGCGCACGACCTCTTCGGGCGCGGCCATTGCGACATGGCCATCATGCTGCCGACCTATCTCTATGAATTCTACGTGCACGGCTTCAACACCACCGAACAGTGCTCGGCACTCAAGGATGCCTATCCGGAGAAGATCATCCTCGCCGGCCGCATGGACCCACGCGAGGGATCACGCGGCCTCGAGCAGCTGGAAGCCGACCACGAGCGGTGGAAGTTCCGCAGCGTCAAGATTTACACCGCCGAGTGGATGGGCGATTCCCGGGGCTATTCATTGAAGGACGACTCGGTCGGCTTCTACATGGAGAAGTGCCGCGCGCTCGGCATCGACATGATCCATATCCACAAGGGCCCGACAATCCATCCGCTCAACATCGATGCCTTCGACGTGCGCGATGTCGACGACGTGGCGACGGCGTTCCCGGATTTCAAGTTCGTCATCGACCACTGCGGCATTCCGCGGCTCGACGAGTTCTGCTGGATCGCCAATCAGGAGCCCAACGTCTATGGCGGGCTGTCGGTGGTGAGCGCCTTCATCCATGCGCGGCCGCGCTACTTCGCCTCGCTACTCGCCGACCTTTTGTTCTTCCTCGGCCCCGATCGGCTGATCTTCGGCTCGGACTACGCCATCCACAGCCCGAAATGGATCGTCGAGCATTTCGCCAATCTCGAGTTCGACAAGGAGACGGCCCGGGAGGCGGCGACGGAGCTCACCCTCGACGTCAAGGCGAAGATCCTCGGCCTGAATGCGGCGCGGCTTTACGACATCCCGGTGCCGGAGGAGTGCTACCAGCCCGCGGCGCAACCGGTGAGCCAGGCCGCGGAGTGAGGCTCGGTTCCTTGTCGCCCGTCGCACCGGCCAAGCCTTCTCCTCCACCATCGTCCTTTGGCTTGACCGGAGGACCCGCCGACGCGGTGCGCACCGCCCACGCCGAGAGAGCGGCGATCAATCCTCCGGCCAAGTCGGAGGATGACGGTGAGGCGGTGGGAACGATCGCGGCCTTTGCGCACGATCCCCACCGACCGGATCAAAACGGCGATCCCCGTGTCGCCGGGGTCCAGGCCGCGCTCGATGCGGTGCTCGACCCGGAGCTGGACGAGTCGTAGTCGTCTCGCTCGGCTTCGTCGACGCGGTGACGGTGGACGGTGCGGCCGTCGCGGTCACCTTCCGCCTGCCGACCGCCTGGTGCTCGCTGAACTTCGCCTGGATCATGGCAGAGGACATGCGCGAGGCGCTTCACCGCCTCGACTGGGTAGAGCGGGCCGACATCCGGCTGGTCGACCACTTCGCGGCGAAGCGGATCAATGCCGGCATCGCCGAGGGGCATGGCTTTGCCGATACCTTCGGCGCCAAAGCCGGCGGCGATCTCACGGCGCTGCGCCAGACCTTTCGCCGCAAGGCGTTCCTCGGGCGGATGTCGACGCTGATCGAGGCCCTTCGCCGCGCCGGCGAAGACGACGCCGCCATCCTGGCGCTGACGGTCGGCGCGCTACGCGAATTGAAGACCGACGCGCCGCTTGCCGCAGCGATCCAGCGCTACCTAGACCTCCGCGGAACCTTCGGCGGACCGAACGGGGCCGAGGATCCCGCCTTCCGCACCGCGGAGGGCGCGGCGATCAATCCCGCGGGACTGACGGGTTTTCTCCGAGACATCCGCATGACACGGCGCGGCGTCGAGGCGAACGGCGAAATGTGCCGGGTAATGCTCAAGGCACGGTATGGCGAGGCGACACCGCCGGCGCTGCAAGCGAGCCATCAGCGCGCCTGAGCCGCCGGGAGCGGGCTTGCTACTTCTCGCAGGTCTCGACCTGCCAGCCGGTGCCGACGCGAAGCGAATGGGCGACGTGGGTGACCAGCGCGTCGTAAGCGGCCTTGTCGGCGGCAGGATATTCGATCGAGACGCCGTTCCATACCGTGTCGCCACAGGAGAGAATCCAGCGGCGGTAGAAGATCGTGCCGTCGCGCGTGCCCGAGACCACCAGCGCGCGTTTGTCGCGGTGGCGATAGGTGATGGTCTCGCCGTCCTGAGGCATCTCGTAAATCGCCATCGCCTCGGCGATGGTGTCGAAGGTCTGGAGGCTGCCGAAGACGGCAATCGAGGCGGTGCCGTCCGGCGAGGTGAATTTCAGCCCGTCGCCGTTCGCCGGCGGCTCGCCGGCCTGCCAATCGGCCGGCACGTCGGCGGAAGTACCGAAGCGCTCGTTGACATAGGTCTTCCACTCCTCCGCCGCGGCCGGGCCGGCGACGGCAAGCACGACCACAGCGGCGATCAGAAGCGAAAGCGCCCGCATCCCTAGCCCGCCAGCACCCGCGTGGTGGGAAACGTGATGCGGACCAGCGTGCCCTGGTCCGGCACGCTGTCGATGGAGAATGCCGCGCGGTTGGCCTCGACCAGCGCCTTGGTGAGCGGCAGGCCGAGACCCGTGCCCTCGCCGACGCGACCCGAGGTTGCCACCTGGCGGAACGGCTTCATGGCGATCTCGATGTCCTTCTCGCTCATGCCGATGCCGGTGTCGCGGATCCGCACGACCACCTCGCCGCCCTGCTCCATAGCGGTGGCGACGATGACCTGGCCACCGGCGTGGGTGAACTTGATGGCGTTGGAGAGAAGGTTGAGGAGGATCTGGCGGAGCGAGCGGAGGTCAGCGACGACATTGGGGAGGCCCGCGGCGAGCGATGTGCGGATGATGATCCGCTCACGGTTCGCCTGCGGCTGCATGAGCGCGACGCACTCCTGGATGACCTCGTTCACCGCTACCGACTCGAAATTCATGTCGAGCTTGCCTGCCTCGACCTTGGAGAGGTCGAGGAGGTCGTTGACCAGGCTCATCAGGTGCTCGCCGGACAGGTGGATGTCGCGGAGATAGTTCGCGGTAGCGGTCGCTGCCGATCGGGCCGAAGCGCTCGGCCATCATCACCTCCGAGAAGCCGATGATGGCGTTGAGCGGCGTGCGGATCTCGTGGCTGATCTTGGCGAGGAAGTCCGACTTCTGGGCGTTGGCGGTCTCGGCCGCGCGGCGCGCCGCGACCAGTTCCTCCTCGACGTTCTTCCAGTGGGTGATGTCGCGGAGTACGGCGCAGTACTTGCCGGAGTCGGCGAGCCGGCCCATGGTCATGAACAGCGGGATCAGCCCGCCGCGCGGCACCTTGCCGATCACCTCGCGCCCGTCATTGAGCACGCTGGCGACGCCGTTGGAGGCGAGTCCGTCGAGATAGTCGAGGGCGGCCCTGCGGCTTTCCTCGGCGAGGAGCTCGGTGAACGGCTCGCCCTTGACCTCGCTCGCCTCGACGCCGAACAGCGCTTCCGCCGCCCGGTTCATACCGTCGACCAGACCGTCGCCGTCGATGACGACGACGCCGTCGGTAGCCGTGTCGAGGATCGCCTCCAGCTCGCGAATGCGATCGTCGGCGGGCGCCGCTCGCGCGAGCGCCTCCTCCTCCTTTTCCGCGACGGCCGGCTCACGGGCCGTCTCGACCAGCGACAGCATCAGCGCCGTCGTACCGCCCCACATGACGGCGTGGAGCTTGGCGTCGACAGCGATGTCGGTGCCGTCGCGCCGGGCGGCATGAAGCCGGCCGCCGCTGAGCGGCCTGGCCGACCAGTCGCCGCGATCGGGGAAGATCGCCTCGGCGCCGCCGGCAGCGATGAAGTCGGCGAGAGATCGATACCCAAGGAGATCGAGGAGCGTGCGGTTGGCGAACAGCGTGCGGTTGTCACGGTAGACGGCAAAGCCGACCGGAAGCTTGTCGAGGAGCGCGGTGTCGAAGGCCGGCGGACCGGGCTCGGTCTCCTTGGTGTGCTCCTCGCCGGGCGCGGGCGATCGTACCTCCGCCGGCGAGCGGGCGCGGGCGCCGAGCGCCTCGGCGATGCGGCGGAAGGCGTCCTGCTCGGTGCCGGAGAGGCGCTTCGGCAGAATTCGCGTCGGTGTCTTGGCAAGATGGACGACGTTGGACGAAGGCAACGACTCATGGGACCCGATCGGCGATGGTTCGGCACCTACGACCAGGACCGCCTCGCGGCCTCCACCCTCGACGCTCTCCCGCGCCACGTCGTCGAGATCCGGAGGCAGCCGAGCGGCAGGGGTCTCTGCCTCTTCGGTCGTCGCCGGTTGCGGTTCCGAGGTCGATTCGGTGGGGTGCGGCGACTCCGGCTCGCGCGTTATCTCCGCAGCCCGTGGCGGCACGACCTCCTCGGCGAAGACTTCCGCCGGCGCTGCCGGCTCCGGCTCGGGAGCGATCGCCTCGACGGGGGCCTCCGGCCCGGTCATGGCGGCCTGTACGGGCCGCTCGTCCGGCCGGCGGTCGTCGCTCCTGACCGCCCCGAAGCCGCGATAGCCAGCGAAGACACCGTCACGCGAGAAGGTCGCCACCGCCGCAAGGTCAACGGCCACCCGCTCCGGCGACTCGGCAACGGGCCAGAAGACGGTGAGGTCGGCAAAGCTCGCCAACGCCGACAGTGCGGCGTCAAGACGCCCATCGGGATCGAGCGCGAGACGCTCGGCAAACTCACGCCACCCCGTGCCGATAGCCGGCGTATTCGCCGTGCCGACTTCCTCGGCGAGGATGCCGGACAGGAAAGTGATGATGAGATCGGCGTCAGTCTGCCAGAGGAAGCGCCGCCGCGATGGTGTGGCCGTTGGGTGCGGCCGCGCGGGCTCGGGCTCAGGTTGTTCCGGCCGGGCAACGGGCGACGCGGCGGCGGGTTCGGGCTGCCTGGCAGCCGGCTCTTCACTCGCAACCGGCGGCGCCGTCGCCGGCTCCGCCGGCAACGCGGCCGCGGCCCGGACGGGCAGCGCCTCTTCAGGCCCGACGATCAGAAGGAACAGCCGCTCCGCGCCGACGGCGATCCGCGCCACGCCGGCCGGACGCACCACGCCATCGACCGCGAGCGAAGCTCGCGCCACCGGCCGGCGGCCGGTTTCGGCCTCGCCGACGAGCGCATCAATGGCGGCCGATGCCGGCGCCAGCGTGTCGAAGCCGCCCGAGGCGCCAAGCACCTTGCTGTCACGGTCCAGCACGGCGACCAGGCAGTCCTCGGCGGCGATGGCGTCGGCCAGCCGCTCGGCGCGAGTCGACAGCGACTCGCGCGATGCGTCGCCTGCCCCGACCGCCAGCACGCCGCGAGCGCCGCTGCCCAGATCGAGGCGGCGGCAAAGGGACGGCAACGTCGCCTGCCGCACGCCGAAATTGAACCGGAGGATCTCGAGTCGCCCATCATCGGCGGGCAGTGACTTCGCCAGCCTGGCGAGGCTCTGCGTGACCGGATTGGAAGGCGAGAAGCGACGCTCGAGAAGCGCGCCCATCGCCGGCTCACCGAAGAAGGCGACACCGGCAGCATTGGCCCACAGCACCCCGCTCCCGTCTCCACGAAAGACGAAGGCAGGCCGCGGATCGAGCAGCACCGCGCCAACCGCCGGCAGGGCAGCAACATCGAGATAGGCATGCGTCTTGCCGTTCATCGGCACTCGCTCGTCGCTCGTCGCCCGCCGCGCCGACCGATTTCGTGCTTAATCAACTGTTAATACAGTGGGTATCCGAGCCGGTCCATGCCAACAGCGCTTCCGGCGCCCTTCCGCTCGATGTTTGGTTAATCACGCCGGTTGGCGTCGGAAGCCGACGCGCCTATGTTTAAGTGACTGTGGAAAATCTAGCAGGGAGAGAGCCGTTATGCAGCGCACACCATTCGATATCCCCGATCAAATGCGGGACATGGCCGACAAGAGCGTCAGCCAAGCCAAGAAGGCGCTGGAGCAATACCTCGAGGCGACGCAAAAAGCGGTGTCCAAGGCCGAGGGCTCGGCGAAGTCGGTGCAACAAGGCACCGCAGAGGTCAACCGCCAGGCGCTCGCGTTCCTCGAAGAGAACGTCTCCGCCTCCTTCGATCTTGCCCAGCGACTGGTGCAGGCCCGCACGATGGAGGAAATCTCCGCCCTCCAGAAGGAGTTCTTCACCAAGCAGATGGCGACCTTCGCCGAGCAGGGAAAGAGCCTCGGCTCGATGATGGGCCGCATGGGCGCCGAAGCGGCGGGCAAGACCAAGGGCTGATCGGTCCCAATTTTCATTGTGCAACGCAAAATGGATATTGCATTGCACAAATGAGTGACCTATATAAACTTCATAGACAGTCGAGGCGCCGCCGACCAAATGCGCGGCGCCTACAAATCAGCCAATGGAGCTTACCGATGGCCACCGCCCCCAAGACGACCAAGACCACCAAATCTGCCGCTCCGGAAGCGGCGATGGCGGCTTTGAACAACCCCTTCGAAGCCTTCAAGTTTGATACGCCCTCCTTCGAGATGCCGGATGCTGTCCGTGAATTCGCCGAGAAGGGCATTTCGCAGGCCCGTGACACTTACGCGAAGATGAAGAGCGTCGCCGAGGACACCACCGACCTCGTCGAGGATACCTATGAGACCGCTCGCGACGGGGCCTTCACCTTCGGCGGCAAGGCGATCGACGCGGCCAAGGCGCATAGCGACGCCTCGTTTGCGCTGGCCAAGGACATGTTCGCCGCGAAGACGCTCGCCGAGGTGATCGAGTTGCAGACCGCCTTCGCCCGCCAGCAGTTCGATACCATGACGGCGCAGTTCAAAGACTTCCAGGAGCTCACCCAGAAGCTCTTCGCCGAAACCACCAAGCCGGTGACGGCGCATGTCGAGAAGACCTTCAAGGAGTTCCGGGCGTCGTAATCCGCCCGACCGTCTTCTTCCCGACGGGCGGCCCGGACCGAAAGGTTCCGGGCCGTTTGTTTTTGCGATCGGTCCGGCTTCGCCTATCGTGGTCAGATGATCCAATGGAGGAGAGAGGGCGGGATGCGACCGATTGTGGCCGGGCTGGCATGCGCATTGGTGTGGACGACATCGGCCGTTGCGGAAGACGGACCGCTGCCGGACGGGTTCAAGACGATCGAGACCATCGTCGTCGTCTATCCCGAGAACCGGAGCCTGGTAAACCTGCTTCCCGACTTCCCCGGAGCGCTCGGCGTAAGCGATGCGCCGGAATCGACGGTCGTACAGCGGGATCGCGACGGGTCCATC
Source organism: uncultured Alphaproteobacteria bacterium (assembly GCA_963710805.1). GTDB lineage: Bacteria > Pseudomonadota > Alphaproteobacteria > Rhizobiales > Kaistiaceae > Bauldia. The sequence goes on from CAVQBS010000060.1 coordinate 99,383, forward strand.
CTGCCCTACCTGCCGCCGGTGTGGCTGACCGACAAGGTCCAGCCCGACCCAGGCCGGTACGAACCTCCGACGCCCAACCCCGCCTATCCGAAATCGATGCCAAACCAGCCGTTCCTGATCGGCGAGCCGCCCTATGACAAGCCGGCCGACATCCTGACGCCGATCCCGGTACACCGGTTCTACCAGAATCAGTTGCAGATCAACGGCGGGCGGAACGACATGTTCGTCGCCTGGACCAATGTCGGCTCGCTGACGATGGGCACCTATCGCGGTGAAGGCACGCACCTCTACCAGCTGGCGCGCGACTATACGCTCGCCGACCAGTTCTTCATGGGCGCCTTCGGCGGCTCCAACTTCAACCACTTCTATCTCGCCTGCGCCTGCTCGCCGCGCTTCGAGGACGCGCCCCAGAGCATGCGGGCTGTGCTCAATGACAAAGGCACCCTCAAGCTTGCGCCCGACTCGCCCAAGTCGGCGCTCGACGGGCCGGCGAAATATGTGCAGGACGGCAGCGTCACGCCGGACGGCTATGTGATCAATACGGTGCAGCCCCCCTACCAGCCGAGCGCCATCCCGCCCGCCGAGGGCGGCGACCCGCAGTTGGCGGACTCCGCCAAGTACCCGCTGCCGCCGCAGAGCGAGCCGACGCTCGGCGACCGGCTGTCGGAGAAGGGCATCGACTGGGCGTGGTATGCGCAGGGTTGGGACGTCGCCCTCGCCTATCGCGGCGCGATCTATGACAATCGCGGTGCGGTCAATTTCCAGCCGCACCACCAGCCCTACAACTATTTCGTCAACTACGCACCGGGCACCGAGGCGCGCAAGCAGCACCTCAAGGATATGAACGAATTCTGGGATGCGGCGGCGGCCGGCACGCTGCCGGCGGTGGTGTTCATCAAGCCCGACGGCAACGACAACCAGCACCCCGGCGAAAGTACCATGTCCGCCGGCGACCTGATCGTCGGCACCATCGTCAACACGCTGCAGCGCAGCCCGCAATGGGACCACATGGCGATCATCATCACCCACGACGAGAACGGCGGGTTCTGGGACCCGGCGCCGCCGCCAAAGGGCGACCGGTGGGGACCGGGCTCGCGGGTGCCGACGGTGATCGTGTCGCCCTTCGCCAAGAGGGGCTATGTCGACCACACGGTCTACGATACCACCTCGATCCTCGCCTTCATCTCGAAGCGGTTCGGGCTGGACATGCTGCCGGGAATCCGGACGCAGTTCGGCGACCTGCGGAACGCCTTTGCCATCGGCGACAAGTGAACGGCGGGTCGGGACGGGCGAGCCTGGCGAGCCTTTTGCCACTTGAACGGACCGGCCGTTGCTTCTAGGTTCCGGCCGTCACGCGTGCAGCCGTAGCTCAGTTGGCAGAGCGGCGGATTGTGGATCCGTAGGTCGCTGGTTCGAGCCCAGCCGGCTGTACCACCTCACTGTCCCATTTCCGCACGCTCTCCGCCTTCATCCGGGCATTCACGCGATGCATTCGCCGCCGTCGATCACCAGAGCGTGGCCGGTCATGAAGGACGAGCGGTCCGAGGCGAGGAACAGGATCGCCTCGGCGATCTCGTCGACGGTGGCGAAACGGCCCATGGGGATCTTGTCCTTCACGTAGCGGAGCAACGCGTCGCGGCCGCCCATCTGGCGGGTGAAGGCGTCGTTGAACGGCGTGTCGACCCAGCCCGGACAGAGCGCATTCACGCGCACCCCGTGCTGGCCGTAGTCGATGGCGATCTGCTTCACCATCGCCACCGCCGCATGCTTCGAGGTGGCATAGGCGATCATCTCGTGGTCGTAGAACAAGCCCGAATTGGACGAGGTGATAATGATCGAGCCTTTGCCCTCGGCGCGCATGTGCGGCATGACCAGGCGGGCGAGGCGGAAATGGGCGCGGACGTTGATGCGCCACGAAGCGTCCATGCCGTCCGGATCGACCTCTTCCAGCGCCCCTTCCACCTGGATGCCGGCATGGCTGTGGAGGATGTCGATCCGGCCGAACGCGCCGAGCGCCGCCTCGACCAGCCGCTCCTGCGCCGCGTCGTCGCCGACGTCGGTCGCGACCGCAAGCGCCGCGCCGCCGGCATCGGTGATCGCCTTCGCGGTGGCTTCGCCCGCCGCTGCGTCGCGGTCGGCGGCAACCACCCTCGCCCCCTCCCGCGCCATGGCGAGCGCGCCGGCCCGGCCGATTCCCGAACCCGCACCGGTAACGATCGCCGTCCTACCCTCCAGAATCATTGTGTTGCCTCGCTTTTCCCCGCGCACCGATCCTTCCACGAGGTGTCAATTCCCCCGGCGCTTGTGTCAAGTCGGGTGGCGACGGGCGGCCTAGTCTGCCGGGGTCGGTTAAGAAGGCCGGCCGTGCGACGGCCGGCGGTCAGCGAGGTGGCGTCGTGAGCAAGGCCAAGGACGACTTCATCGCCAAGACCATCCAGTACTGGAACCCCGGCAAGACGCTGGAATGGCAGCGGGTCGGAATCGACCTCGTCATCGACCGGCGCGAGGCCTACTACCTCTACGACATGGACGGTCGCCGCCTGATCGACCTCCACCTCAATGGCGGCACCTACAGCCTCGGTCACCGCAACCCGGAGGTGATCGCCGCAGTCCGGGAGGGGATGGAGCACTTCGACATCGGCAACCACCATTTTCCGGCCCTGATGCGCACCAAGCTCGCCGAGATGCTGGCGAAGCACACGCCGGAGGGACTGCACTATTCCATGTACGCCTCGGGCGGCGGCGAAGCGATCGACATCGCGCTGAAGAGCGCCCGCCACGCCACCCAGCGCCGGCGCATCATCTGTCTCCAGCGCTGCTATCACGGCCACACCGGCCTCGCGGTGAAGGTGGGCGACGACCGCTTCTCCAAGCTGTTCCTGTCGGAGGCGACGGAGGACGAGGTGGCCAAGGTCCCCTTCAACGATCTCGGCGCCATGGAGGCGCAGATCATGAAGGGGGACGCCGCCTGCGTGATCATCGAGTCGATCCCGGCGACCTACGGCTTCCCGATGCCGATCCCCGGCTACCTCAAGGCGATCAAGGAGATGTGCGAGAAGGTCGGCACGCTTTACATCGCCGACGAGGTGCAGACCGGCCTGATGCGCTCCGGCGAGATGTGGTGCGTCGACACCTACGACGTCGTGCCCGACATGCTGGTGACCGGCAAGGGCATCTCCGGCGGCATCTACCCGATCGCCGTTGTCGTCGCCAACGAGCGGTCGGCCGCGTGGCTCAACGAGGACGGCTGGGGGCACATGTCGAGCTTCGGCGGCGCCGAGCTCGGCTGCATCGCCGCCTACAAGGTGATGGAGATCGTCTCGCGGCCCGAGACGCGCTCCCAGTGCCACTACATCGCCCACTACCTCCGGCAGGGCCTCAACGAGATCCAGGCGCATCACCCGGACTTCTTCGTCGGCATCCGCCAGCGCGGCCTGATTCTCGGCCTCGAGTTCGACCACCCGCAAGGCGCCGTCGAGGTCATGCGCACCTGCTACAACAACGGGGTGTGGGCGATCTATTCGGCGCTCGACCCGCGAGCCCTGCAGTTCAAGCCGGGGCTGCTGCTCGACCAGAGGACCTGTGACGAGGTGCTGAACCGCCTCGATACGGCGGTCGGCCAGGCGCGGGCCGCTCTGCTCGGCCGACCGGCGGCCGGCCGCCGCGAGGCTGCGTAGAAGCACGACGCGACGCGATGGCCGCCTTCGACGAGCTCCCCCACGCGCAACAGCTGACCTGCCTCGGCGAACTGGCGCAGGCGGCGCTTGAGCGCTACGGCATCGAAGCAGCGGCGCCCCCTGCCCTCATCAACCTGTCGGAGAACGCCACCTATCGGGTCGACGATGCGTCGTCCGACCGGCGCTGGGCGATGCGCGTCCATCGCGAGGGCTACCACTCGCGGACCGCCATCGCCTCCGAGCTTGCCTGGCTGCAGGCGCTTCGCCGGGACAATGTGGTGATCACGCCGATGCCGGTCGCCGGCGGGGACGGCAGCCTGATCCAGGCGGTCGGCCATCCCGCCATGGCGCAGCCGCGCCACGTCGTGCTCTTCGAGTGGGAAAGCGGCGAGGAGCCGTCGGAGAAGGACCGCCTCACCGACAAGTTCCACATTCTCGGCGAGGTGACGGCGCGCATGCACCGGCACTCCGAAGGGTGGACGCGGCCGGCGGACTTCGAGCGCCTGACCTGGGACTTCGACACCAGCCTCGGGGCGACGCCGCATTGGGGCTCGTGGCGCGAGGGCATGGGGCTCGACGCCGACAAGGAGGCGCTGTTCGGCGAGACGGTGGCGCTGATCGGCCGGCGGCTCGACCGCTTCGGCAAGACGCCGGAGCGGTTCGGCCTCATCCATTGCGACATGCGGCTCGCCAACCTCCTGATCGACGGCGACGCGGTAAAGGTGCTCGACTTCGACGATTCCGGCTTCTCGTGGCACCTCTACGATGCAGCGACCGCCGTCTCCTTCTTCGAGCACGAGCCGCACGTGCCGGAGCTGATGGCCGCCTGGGTCGAGGGCTACCGGCGGGTGCTCGACCTGCCGGCAGAAGACGAGGCCGAGATCCCCACCTTCGTCATGCTGCGGCGGATGCTGCTGGTCGCGTGGATCGGGTCGCATTCGGAGACCGACCTCGCCCAGTCGATGGGCGTCTCCTACACCGAGACCACCGTGCCGCTCTGCGAGGAGTATCTCACCCGGTTCCGCTGAACTACTTAGCTCCGCCCCTCGACCGCTTCGAGGGTGGCGAGGATGTGGTCGCGGGCGCGCTCGGCGTCGGCGGTCGCTCCCGAGAGAAAGATGCGACCCGACGCGCCGATCATCTGGCAATCGACCAGCGTCAGCCCCGGCGCGACGCGCTCCGCCTCGTTGGCGGCGACCGCGGCGAACAGCGCCGGCACCATCTCGACCAGAAGCAGGCTCTCGTCCGGCAGGATCATCGAGGCTTCGCGGTTGCGGTTGAGGATCACCGCATGCTGGTCGGTCACCGCCTCGACGATGTCGGTATAGAGGACCTGCGGCCGGAGCTGGTCGGCAGCGCTGGCGCCGATGCCGTCGAGGATCGCCTTTCCCGCCGCGTCGAGCTCGGCCATGTCGAGGGAATGCAGTTCCAGAATGCCGTATTGCCGCTCGACATAGAGCATGCCTGGCTCGGCTTCCGGCACCGACTTGAGCGCAAGGTCGATAACCCGGTGGATGGCGAGCGCCGGGGCGATCTCGACGATGAGCGAGTGCATGCCCTCCAGCGGGACGTAGCCGCGCCCGCGCCGGGGCGAGCCCATATAGGCGGCGAACTGCCGCCTCAGCGACTCGATCTTGAGATAGACGCGAAGCTCGGTCACCGGGTCACTCGCTGGCCATGGACCAGGCGCCGCCTGCCGGGCGGCACCGTTGCCGGATGAAGCAGCCGGCGGGCGTTACTTGGCGATGCCGAACTGCTTGATGACGTCGGCGTGGGGCCGCGGAATGACGTGGACCGAGATCACCTGGCCGACATGGCCGGCCGCCTCGGCGCCCGCCTCGGTCGCCGCCTTCACCGCCCCGACATCGCCCTGCACCAGAACCGAGACGAGGCCGGCACCGACCTGTTCGCGCCCGATGATGGTGACGTTGGCCGCCTTCACCATGGCGTCGGCGGCGGCGAAGGCCGCAACGTAGCCCTTCGTTTCAACAAAGCCGATTGCATTGGACATGACTGCTCTCCTTGCCTGACGTTCTATTTCGTTCTCGACCGGCTGGCGGCCGCCGGCGGCTTGCGCGGTTCATCGAGGATGCCGATCACCAGCGCGTCGACCACGGCCTTTCCGTCCTTGAACCAGCTGCGCGCCACCGATCCCTGGGTGACGAGGACGCGCTCGCCGTCGCCGGCTCCCAGCGGGTCATAGGCGACGACATGCTCGCCGAGGCCATCGTTCTCCTCGAGAGCGATTTCGAGAAGGGCGCCGCCCGGCAACTCGTCGAGCCGCTTGGTCGCCCAGACCTTGCCGATCACCATTCCGGTCTTCATGGCTTCTGCCTCACGAGTTCGACCTTCATCTCGCGCGCCTTGTCGCGGGCGAGCGGGGTCATGACGACGTCGCTGCCGATCAGGATCTTCTTGTGGGTCCGCGAAATCTCGACGATCCTCGCCTCGCTCAGGACGCCGGAGGACATTTCGAAAGCGCCGCCCCTCGCCGGAACCGGCGGTTTCGCCGCCGGAACGGCCGTTCGCGCCAGCTCGAACCGGACGTCGCCGGCCACGATCGCGGCTTTCAGCGCGTCATCGCTGCAGGCTTCGGCAATCGCCTTGGCAAATCGATCGAGGTCGGCGCTGGAACTGACCGAGACGGAAAGATGGGCTGGCCGGCCGCGGGCGAGCGCAGCGCGGAGCTCGCCGGCGAGCCCGCCAGCGGCCGGCATTGCGGCTGCCGCCGACGCGGCGAGCGACTCTTTCAGGGCCTCGCGCACCAGAGCCCTCAATTCCTCGCGGTCGATGCCTGCCGCCATTGCCTATTGCCTCGCCTGAAGGGTGTGCTCGGCGGCGGCCGCCGCAGCCCGGATGTTGCTTTCCTCGCCGGACAGATAAACGCGTCCGGTGGCGCCCATCATCCGGTAGTCGACGACCTTGATGTCGGCCGCCTTCTCCGCCTCATTGGCGGCGAGGATGGCGTAGGAGGCCGGCTGCATCTCGAGCACAAACAGCGACTCGCCGGGGAGGATCATCGAACCGGCCTTGTTCCGGTTGATGAGAAAGGCGTGGTAGTTGTCGACCCGCTTGACGATGCGCGAGGCGAGGATTTCGGGCCGCATGGCGTCGGCCTCGCTGGCGCCGAGATAGTCGAGCACCGCCTCGCCGGCCGCCTTGACCGATGCGGTGGAATTGGCGTGCACCTCCAGGTAGCCGTACTGGCGCTCGACGACCAGCAGTCCCGGCTTGACGTCGACGTTCTTCACCGCGATGTCGGTGATGTTTTCGATCTCCAGCCCGGGCGAGACCTCGACCACCAGCGCCGCAACGTTGGTGCGCGGCAGGAAGCCGCGGACGAAGGTGCCGAGGTAGCACATGGTCTTCGGCTGGAGCTGGTCGATGAAGATGTAGGAGCGGATGGTCGCCATGGAATTGGCCTCAGGTCCGCTCGCGCTGAAGGGCGCGCAGCTCTTCGAGGATCAGCTGGCGGATCTCGGCGCGGAACTCCGCGGCGTCCGCCGGCTCGAAGAGGTCCGGGCTCGCGGCGTTGCCGCGCGGGGACGGGCGACCGCCGACCCAGTCGAACGAATAGTCGATCTTGCCCTCTGGCAGGCGCGGCCGGGAGGCGGGCTCCGGCAGGGCCAACCCGTGGAAATCGCCGAACGGCGCGTCGGCGGCGTTTGAGTAGGCGATCTTCGTCCACTGCAGGAGATGCTCGGGGCCAATGTTTTCGCCGATCGAGGATCGGCCGTGGAAGCCGGTGCCAACCGTCATGGTCGGCGCGAGGAAGGTGTCGAATCCCGCCGCACCCGTCGAGCAGCCGACATTGATCACCACCCGCATCACGTCCATTTCCGCAGCGAAGCGAAGGATGGTGGCGGGATCCTCGGCGTGGATCGCCGCCGAGTGACCGGCGCCGCGATTGCGGATCATGGCGCGGCAGGCCGACAGCGCCGCCTCACGGGTCGGCACTTCGTAGAAGCCGAGCACCGGGCAAAGCTTCTCGCGGCTCAGCGGATAATCGTCGCCGATCCGCTCTAGCGGCGCGAGCAGCACGCGGGTGCCGCGCGGCACCCGGATTCCGGCGCTTTCGGCGATCACCGTGGCGGGCTTGCCGAGCAGCGAGACGTTGAACTTGCCGCCCGGAAAGAGATGCTCGGCCAGATGGTCGCGGTCATCGGCGGAAATCAGGTGGCAGCCCTGGCGCTGCATGTCCTCGGCGAGGCGGGCGGCAATCGCTCCGTGGGCAATCACCGCCGACTCGTTGGTGCACAGGATCGAGTTGTCGAAGGCTTTCGACTCGGCGATCAGGCTCGCGGCCTTCGCGACGTCGGCGGACTCGTCGACATAGGCCGGGTTGTTGCCGGGGCCGACGCCGATCGCCGGATTGCCCGAGCTGTAGGCGGCGCGCACAACCGGCGAGCCGCCGGTGGCGAGGATCAGGTTGATGCGGTCGGAGGTCATCACCGACGTGATGATCGGCATGGTCGGGTCGGCGATCACCTGGATGATGCCGTCGGGCGCGCCGGACTGCTCAGCCGCCCGGGCGAGGAGACGCGCTGCATCGGCGCCGCTGGCCTTGGCCGCCGGGTGGGGGCTGATGACGACGGCGTTGCGGGTCAACAGGGCGATGATCGCCTTGTAGAAGACCGAGCAGACCGGATTGGTCGACGGGGTCAGGGCGAAAATCACGCCAGCCGGCTTCGGGATGGCGACGGTCTTGGCCTCGGCATCGACCCGGACGTCGGTGAAGTTTTCGTTCTTGTAGTGGTCGAAGAGACCGGTCGAGCAGAGCCGGTTCTTGATCTCCTTGTGATCGGGATTGCCGAAGCCGCTTTCCTCCACCGCCCACTCGGCATAGCGGCGCGCTTCGGCGGCGCCGGCTTTCGCCATCGCTTCGACAATGGCGAGGACAGCGGCACGCGGATAGGTCGCGAACGACGCCGCGGCCCAGCGCGCCTTCTCGATCATCTGCGCCGCCTGATGCGGCGTCAGCCCGGTGTCGGTCTCGTCAATCGCCGTCGCCATGAAGCGTGCTTTCACGGCGGCCTTCAGGCCACAGATCGGCCCGGCCGCGCGATGATCCGGCCGGCAAACTAGGCCGGTGGCCGCGCCGCCGGCTTGACACTGTTGCTCGGTTACTTGACAGGAGCGCCAAGGCCTTGACGGGGTTGCTTGATCTCAAGCCGTTCGCCGTGCGAGCATGGCATCCCGGGGTCGACGGATACCGCCCGGGAGGCTCTGGAGCATGTTGGAAAGCCCGGCCAGTTGGCTGTCATCGCGCCAGGAGCGGACCTCCGGCGACGACGGCGCCCCAGGTGTGCTCGCCGCCGCGGCGACGGGGATCGTCAACTATATCGAGCGCTACCGGGGCGACGTCGATCGGATTTTCGGCAATGCCCGTATCCTGCCCGATATGGCCGGCTCGCCGACGCTGAAGCTCCAGCTGAGCGCCTTCTGCCGGCTGTTCGAGGAATTGGCGCGCCAGACGGGAAACGATAATTTCGGCCTATGGTTCGGCAATCAGTTCCAGCCGCGCGACCTCGGCATGTGGGGCTACGCGGCGGTGTCGGCGCCGACGCTCGGCGCCGCGCTGGAATGCCTGGTCGGCCTGTTCCCCTATCACCAGGAAAGCTCGGTGATGCGGCTGTGGGTCGACGGGGACGGGCTCGCCCGCCTCGAATACCAGATCACCGCGCCGTCGATCATCGAGCGGCGGCAGGATGCCGAGCTGTCGCTCGGCATGTTCCTCAACGTGCTGCGCGAATGCTGCGGGGCGCACTGGTCGCCGGAGGAGGTGCAGTTCGAGCACCCGAGGCCGGATTGCGCCAGGGACCACGAGGTGGCCTTCGGCGCCCCGGTCTATTTCTCCCAGCGCACCAACGCGCTGCTCTTCCGGCCCGAGGAACTGCTGAGGCCGATGCCCTCGCGCGATCTCCGGCTGCTCGCCGTCATGCAGACCTGCCTGGAACAGCTCGGCTCGCGCGCCTCGCGGGCGGACCAGCTGCTGGTCGACCGCATGCGCACGGCGGTTCGCATGCGGCTGCCGGAGGGGTGCCCGTCATTGAAGCAGATCGCCGACGAGCTGCGCGCGCCGCTGAGCGTGATCCACCAGGACCTGAGCGCCGCCGGGCTGACCTACAAGGAGATGGTGGAGGAGGTACGGCGCGAGCTCGCCCTGTCCTATGCCCGGCAGGCGCACCTGCCGTTTTCCGAAATCGCCATGCTGCTCGGCTATTCCGAGCTGTCGGCGTTCTCGCGCGCCTTCCGGCGATGGACCGGCGCGGCGCCACGCGACTATCGCGCGGCGGCCTACGACGCCTGATCAGGCTTCCAGCGCTTCCAAGGATTCCGGCAAGATCTGTCCGCCGTCGACGATGATCGTCTGCCCGGTGATGTAGGCCGCCTCCCTTGAAGCGAAGAACAGCGCGGCATAGCCGATATCCTCGACACTGCCGAGACGCTTCAGCGGGATCGAGGCGGCCATGGTCTTCAGATAGTCCTCGCCGAGATTCTCCAGACCCTCGGTGATGATGTTGCCGGGCATTACCGCGTTCATGGTGATCCCGTATTTGGCGAGCTCGATGCAGGCAGTCCTGAGAAAACCCAGCTGGCCGGCTTTCGAGGCGGCGTAGTGGGTCCAGCCGGGATAGCCGGTCACCGGGCCGGTGATCGACGAGGTGAGGACAATGCGGCCGCCATCGCTTTCCTTGAGCGCCGGCAGGCAGGCCTTCACCGAGATGAAGGTGCCCTTGAGGTTGGTGCCGAGAACATCGTCCCATTCCTCCGGTGTCATGGTCTCGAGCTTCGCCTGCGGAAAAATGCCGGCATTGGCACACAGAATGTCGAGACCGCCATGGCGCTCGACGGCGGCGGCTGCGGCCGCTTCCATCGCCGCGAGATCGCGGACATCGGCGGCGAATGCCGAGGCCTTGCCACCCGCCTCGCGGAGCTCGCCGGCGGTCGCTTCTGCCGCGTCGAGGTGACGTGCGACGACCAGCACCCGGGCGCCATGCCGGGCAAAGACGCGTGCGATGCCCTTGCCGATCCCCTTGCTCGCCCCGGTGACGATGACCGAGCTTGCCGTCAAGCGATGTGAGCATGGTCTTACCCCTCTTTCGGTTTCCTCCCCCGCCTGCCGTCGGCGTTCCAGCACCAGCATGACGAGGTAGCCGCCGAGCAGCACGACGATCGCCCCGACCGTCGCGATGGTGCCGAGCACCGGCACGCCCGGCGTGTAGCCAGCGACCATCTTCGCATAGAGATATTCCGGCACGGTCGTGTCTGCACCGGCGGTGAAGAGGGAAAGCGGGAAGTTGCCCCAGGAAAGGAGGAAGGCGAACAGACCGCCGGAGAAGATGCCCGGCATGAGGACGGGAATCGTGATCTCACGAAGCACCTGGAGGCGCGAGGCGCCGAGATCGTAGGCAGCTTCCTCCAGCGCCGGGTCGAAGCTGTAGACCTGGATCGAGATCACCAGCGTCACCACCGGCACGATCCACACCAGATGGGCGAACACCGCCGTCTGCCAGGAGAGCTGCAGCCCCATCGCGTTGAACCAGAGCAAGAGCGACAGGCCGAGCACCGACTGGGGAAAGAAGATCGGCAGCAGGATCACCTTCTGGTACCAGGCGCGACCCTTCCAGTCGTAGCGGGCAAAGGCGAGCGCGCCGAAGAAGGCGAGCACGACGGCGATGACGGTGACAGCGGCGGCGATCACGATCGAGGTTTCGAGGATGCGGTGGATCTCGAGCGAAGCAAGGGTCTTGCGCCACCAGTCGAGCCCCCAGCGCGTGATCGGAAAGATGAAGTAGCGGCTCGACGTCAGCGACGCGAGGGTAATGCTGACGCTCGGCAGATAGACGAAGATGATCATCGCGATCGTCCAGACGACGATCAGCGCGTGGCGGAGGCGGACGGCGCGGCCGGACATCGCTTCAGCGCCTCCCGAGGAACCGGTCGAGATCGAACCGGCGCAGTGCCAGCAGGACAAGCACCCCGACAATCAGCATCAGCAGCACCGAGAGCGCTGCCCCGAGCGGCCAGTTCTGTGCGTAGGTGAAGGCGATCTCGATATCGTGAGCGATCGGAATGACGACCTGCCCGCCGAGGACTTTTGATCTCGGCGATGGCGCCAACGGCGAGGACGAAGGTCAACAGGCAGCCGATGATCAGTCCCGGCAACGACAGTGGCAGTTCGACCTCGCGGAACACCTGCCAGCGGGTCGCGCCGAGATCGAACGCCGCCTCGCGGGTTTCCTCCGGCACCATCGAGATGCCGAGCGTCAGCGGGAAGAGCATGTACGGAATATGAACATAGACCATGCCGAACAGGACGATACCCTTAGTGAAGAGGATGCTGTCCCATTCCACCCCGAACAGCGACTTGAGGGTGCCGAGGAGAACCCCGTTCTTGATGAAGAACAGGAGCCATCCGTACAGCCGGACGTTCTCGGAGACGAAAAGCGGGATGACGAAGAGCAGCGTGATGAGGGTCGACCAGCGCCCGAAGACGCGGACCAGCCCGTAGGCGACCGGGTAGCTGATGAGGATGAGGATGACGACGGTCAGTGCCGCCAGCCCGAGGGACCACAGCAGCGAAATGTAGGTCGTGCTCTCGTAGATCGATATGTAGTTCTCGAGGGTTGGCGGATGCGAGAGGCCGAAGGTGCGCGCCGGCATCAGCGAGAAGCCGATGACGGTCAACAGCGGCACGGCGAAGCCGACCAGCAGGAGCGCAAGGACCGGCAGAGCCGAACGTGTGCCGGCCGATATCCGGAGCCCGCCCGCACTCATCGGTCGGGCACGACGATCGAGTTGGCGGCGTCCCAGCCGATGACCACCTCCTGGTCGAGGGATCCCTCGAATGCCTCGTGCCGCAGCTTCTCCAGCACAAAGGTCAGTTCGCCGGCGCGAACGTGGTACTGGATGCGCGAGCCGAGCGCATATTCGTTGTAGACGCGGCCGACGACGTGGTTGTCGGCGTCGTCCGGTTTGGCGAGAAAGCGGAGAAACTCCGGCCGGACGACGAGATACCCCTCATGCAGCCCGTCGGGGATTGGCGGGCCGGCGATTTCGCCCGGAACTTCCCCGGAAACCAGCTTCTGCGGTCCGGCCACCCTCACAGAAATGATGTTCACGTCGCCGATGAATTCGCTGACGAATTTTGAGTTGGGTGCGATGTAGATCTCCTGCGGGGTGCCGATCTGCACCAGCCTGCCGTCCCGCATGACCCCGATCCGGTCGCTCATCACCATCGCCTCCTCGAGGCTGTGGGTGATGTAGACGAAGGTCTTGCCGGTCTCGCGATGGATGTCCTTGAGTTCCTTCTCGAGCGTCTTCCGGAGTTTGTAGTCGAGCGCCGAGAGCGGCTCGTCGAAGAACAGGATCTCCGGCTCGTAGGCGAGCGCCCGGGCAAGCGCCACCCGCTGGCGCTCGCCGCCCGAAATGCGGGTCACCGCCCGCCGGTAATAGGATTCCGGCAGCCGGAGGAGCTTCATCAGCTCCAGCGCCCGCCGCTTGCGGGTGGCGGCGTCGACACCACGAATCTTCATGGAGAATTCGATGTTGGCGCCGACTTCCTTGTGGGGAAACAGGGCCAGGGACTGGAAGACCATACAGGTCGGACGCCGGTTGGCGGGAATATCGTTAATCCGCTCGCCGCGCAGGACGATGTCGCCGTCGGTGGGTGTCCTCCATGCCGGCCAGCATGCGCAGCAGCGTGGTCTTGCCGCTGCCCGACGGACCGACAATGGTGAACAGCTCGCCTTCGAGGATCTCGAGATCGACCGCATCGACGGCGGGGCGGCCGCCGAAGGTCTTGGTCAAGCCTTTCAGGAATAGAATGACACCGTCACGCCCGACCATCTGCCCCTGCTTCATTTCCATTCAATGGCGGCGCCTTCCCGAGGTCATCGGGGAGGCGCCGCTGCCATTCTCAATCAACTGCATCAACCGCCGGAGGCTTCCCGCTTGGCGGCGGTCATCAGGTCGAGCAGCTTGTCGTAGTCCGGAACGATGTCGTACTCGACCGACGCTGCCATCTCCTCGTCCAGGCTGTCCCACTGGATGGCGTCGAGCTCGTCCGGCGTGAACAGCTTGAAGCACTCCGGGTTCGCCATCTGCGCGACCGGATTGAACGTGCCCTCGGCGAAGGCGACCACATGCGCGGTCTCCGGCTGCTGCACGTATTTGAGGAACTCGACGGCGAGCGGCGAGAGTTCGGGATTGTTGACGGTCGACGTCACCTCGATCCACGACACGCCGCCCTTGCCGCCCGGCATCGGACCCTTGTTGGGGGTGACGCCGCGGATATTCAGGTAGCCGTCGGCGCGTGCCGGCGAGGCCTGATAGGTGCCGCCGGTCATGTGGAAGTCGATCTCGCCGGAAACGAAAGCCTGGTTCATGGTGGCGATGTCGCCGACCACCTTGGCGCCCTTGAACACGCTGCTTCGCGGTCTCCTCGAACTTGGCCACCTCGTCGTCGTTGTGCTCGACGGAACGGATCGAAGCCGGAGATCAGGCAGATGTCGAAGACGTTCCAGTCGTCGCTTTCGAGCACGCCGTACTTGCCGGCGTTGGCCGGGTCGTTCCACAGATCCCAGCCCTGGCTCCTCGGCGGTCTTGCGCGGCTGACCTTGTCGGTGTTGACCACGAAGCTGTAGGGGCCGAAGCGCTGGCACATGCCGAGCAGTTCCTTGCCGTCCTCGCTCATCGCCCAGTGGTAGGGCGGCTTGAACATCGGCAGCATCTTGTCGAAATAGGGCTCCATCTCCGCCCGGTCGAGCGGCTTGATGAGCTTTTCGGGATACATCACCTTGCGCGCCCAGGGATTGTTGACGTTGATCAGGTCCCAGACATTGGTCTCGCCGGCGCGCAGCCGGTTGATCATGGTCGGGTCGTTGGTGAGCGACTCCGCCTTGACCGTGGCGTCCTGGTCGTTGCGGAACGGGTCGAGCACCTGGGCGGAGTTGTAGCCCTCCCAGCACAGGATGTTCATCTCCTTGTCGCGGGCCGCCAAAGCCTGGCGGAACATGCCGCCCGATCCCGCGGCGAACGCGGCCGCGAACATCGCGGATTGCTGCATGAAATTGCGCCGGTTGATGCCGTTCCGTGCCATAGCACTCTCCTCTCTCAAATCCGGTTGTGCGGACTGTCGGTCACGCCTCTGCATCTCAGCGGTCCGACGCCGCAAAACCGCGCAACTGAAGGGGCCCTTATACGCGGGTGGCGCCCGAAGGCGCGGATACCGAATTTTCCCTTATAGGCCGTCTGCCGGCCACCCCTCTTGACTTGTCACTCGTCAAATTTGACCGATGTTCCTTTTTATTTGCCGTTCTTCGACGCCGTTCCTGTGCACATTGCATGCCATTCACGGCCACCGTCGGCGCTACAAGCCCATCATCGCCTTCAGCTCGGCGCTCGACATGACGTTGCAGTAGATCATGTTGATGATCTCCAGCTCCTTGTCATGCAGTTCGTCCGATCCGGCCGCGCAGCAATCCTCGACCACGACGACGTTGAAGCTCTCGTCGGCGAGGCTGCGCACCGTGGACGAGACGCACTGGTCGGTGAACATGCCGCAGCAGACGACGTTCTTGACGCCCATATTGGTGAGGAGCAGCCTGAGATTACTGCCGGTAAGCGCGCTGTCGGTCATCTTGGTCACGACGATCTCGTCGCCGACCGGCGCGAGTTCCGGAACAATCTCGGAGGCCCATTCGTCCTTGGGGAGCAGAAGGTCGTTCCAGCCCGGCTTGCGGTGGCTGAGCGAGCGCTCGCGCCCGTCCCTGGTGTGGCTAGCGATCCGCGCGAAGACGCACTCGATGCTGTTCTTGCGGAAGCGGTTGAGAAGATCCGCGTGTTGGGCACGAGCACCTCGTCGAGACGGCGATGGAACGGCGTCCACAGGTCGTAGCGCTCCTGCCCTTCCGGCGAGAGAGTGGCACGGTCGGGCCGCACCCGGTAGGTGTTCTGGACGTCGATGACGAGAAGAGCCGTCTCGTCCCATTTGAGGTCTATATCGTCCGGCTCCGGCGCGCCGCGATAGTAGATCGACCGGTAATCCGTCTTCCAGTTCATGCGTGAACCATCCGTGCTCTGCCCTTTCCGAATTCAGAAGCGGTAGGTGAACAGGCCGCGCCGCTCGTAGACCTCCGCCGCTTCCTCGACGAAGGCCGCCATGCGCTCGGCCTTGTAGGTTTCCCTGAGGGTCTGCGCCGCCTCGAGGAGCGGCCGCTTGCTCTTCGCCCGGCCAGGGCGAAGAAGCTCGTAGACCTGCATGATGAAGTCCTGGGGCACTTTGACCAGCTCGGCGGCGCGCTCGAAATTTGCGCCAAGCGTGGCGCGGTTGGCGTCGCGGGCGATCTCGGCCTGGAGGCGGAGCGCTTCCGGCGTGATGCGCAGATCGTCAAGGGTCACCTGGCCGGCAAGGACGGCGTCGAGAGAGATGTCGTCAAGCGCGGTTCCCCTCGGGCCCTTCACCAGGTCGGGACGCTTCTCGGCGAGCGGATAGTCGGCTGTCGTCAGCTTTCCGTCCTTCATGCCGGCACATCCATTCGCTTCACGGCGATCTCCTCGGGCGCCGCGCCGTCGGCGATGAGGGAGGTTTCGATGGCGTAGATGAGGGCGACGCGGGCATGGTAGCGGGACCCCATCGCCTCGCCGTGGTTCGGCACCACAACCGGCTCGGGCATCTCGCCACGGGCGTGGACGGCGCATTGCGGCCGAGGTCGCGGTAGTGCTCGAAGCGTGGTGATCGGCGCGTTGGAGAAGAGCTCCAGATTGTTGTGGGGCAGCCGCTCGGCCTGATGGATCACCGCCGTGCCCTTGGCCTGAATGCCGATGCCGATGCCGGAGCCGGAGAGCCGCGCCGCCGAGAGGCCGAGGAAGGAAGTATCGGCGGTGTGGCGCAGCCGGACGATGCGGGCGACCCCGCCGCGCGCTCTCAATGCCGGCGACCATCGCCCGGAGCAGGTCGTTGACCGGAATGCCGGCCATCGTCCTGAAGAGCTTGACGCCGAAGGCGGGCGAAACGCCGATGACCACCTCGCGCGGATCGTCGCCGACCGCCGCCTCACCGAGGCGGGTGAAGGCGATACCCCTTCGCCTCAAGCCGCGCAAACTCCTCTTCCTGGCGCGAGCACCGTCTCGCGGTCGAGGACATCGCGGATCGCCGCGATCTCGCTCAGACGCTGCTTCGACAGCCGGTAGCCGCTGCCCGGACCTCGATAGTCGTTGGGGTCATTGACGGCGCTCAGGATCTTGGCCGTCGCGCACCATGGCCGACGTCTGCAGGTAGTCGCCGGAGATACGAAGCTTGACCAGCCACAGGAGGTTCTCCGCCTCCCCTTCGAAGCCGCGCGTATGAAGCGCCTTGATCACGTCGACCACGGTGATGCCGCGCGCCTTGATGCGCTCGGAAATCTCGGCGACTTCGCCCGGGCGGTAGCTCTCGGTGTCGTCGCGAGCCAGACGCGGCAATCACCACACTTTGCCTTCATCGCTGCGTCGGCGTGGCCGAGGTCGAGCTCGTCGAACACCGCCGGCAATGCGCGTCGACAGCCCGGCGTCGAAGATCGAGCGCCTTTTCCTCGGTGATCGGCGTCAACCCGCCGTCGGCCTCGAAATCGCGCTGCAGGACGAGGAAGTCCTCCATTTCCTCGCCATTGAACAGCGAAGGGTTGAAGGAATTGTCGTATTTCAGGATCGAGCCGAAGCCGGAACAGATGAGATCGGAACCGCCGATCAGATAGGGCAGGATCTTGGCGCCGACGCGGATCTCGGATTCGGTGGAGCGCGCATCGTTGCCGCTGGCGCATTCGAGGTCGAGCCACACGGCGATGAGGTTTTCCGCCATCAGTTCGCGCACCCCGCCGGGGATGTCGCGGTGAGCGGCGCGCCGTCGATGCCGCCGTTCTGCGTGCCCTGCGACGCCCATGCGCGCGCTGCAGGCAGAGGCAGCGCGCCTCGAGATAGAGCAGCGACTTCTTCTCATGGAAGCCCATGAGGAGCTCGGACACCGGCGCCTGAGGTGCAGCGCATCTTGATGCCGCGCGAGGCATAGGCGGTCGGCGAGCAAGGCCTTCGACCAGGGCGTATCGTCGCCGTCGATGAAGGCCCGTTTCCGTGCCGTAGACCGAGACCGTCTCGGCATAGGAGGTGAAGCCGGCCATGCCGATCTGCAATTCCTCGGCCTCTTCGCTGGAGCACTGGAACAGCGTGCCCGCCCGACCCACCGCCGCGCCGACGCGCAGGCGAGCGCGTTCGACCAGGCGTTGCGCGACACCCGCATGGTGGTCTCGATCTCGTCGAACCCGAAGGCGACCGCGATGGCGGCATCGGCGGCAAGCTGCAGCGGGATCGTCCTTGGCGTTGGTCACATGCGCCTGGTTGCCGGGGGTGCGCCGGGCGCGCATCTTGGAATAGGCAAAGGCGATCTCCATGGCGTTGAGCTGCGCCACCACCTCGGCGAGCTTGGCCGGGGTCATGCCGTGCGCCAGGCGCGCCAGTTCGGTGCGCGGCACGTTCATGTCGACCAGCATGCGGGCGACGTCGATGCGAGGGCATCGCCATCGCCTCTTCCACTACCGCAGGGTCGAGGTGATAGCGGGCGATGAAGAGGTCGATCATGTCGAAATCGGCCTCGGCGACGCCGTCGAGTTCGACGATGCGGCCGCCGGCGACATCGCGATTCCGGGCTTCGGATCGTGCGGGCTCGACGATGGCGGCAAAGCCGTTCTCGGCGTCCTCGACGGCGAATTTGTCGAGCCGCAAGGGCCGCTCGTCCCAGTCCTCGAACCGGCCCCAACAATTCGCGCTCATCTCACCCAAGCCTTTCCCGACGCCTTCCAGCCAGGTTCCCCTTTCCTAGCCCCCAAAGCAGGTCATCAAACGGGCGCGGCGTCAACGCCTCGGCGTAGTTCGGGGAGAAAGGGTCCGCGCCGGCGTCGCGAAAAGCCCGAGCGCGACCTGCTGATCTTCAGGGTCTCGATCTCAAAACCCTGAAAATACCACCGCCGCTCACACTGACGTTCACACGTTCGCCGGGCACGGTTCCGCTCGTCCCGCCGGGAACATCACCGGCGCCAACCCAGGAGAGGAGACTACCGAGATGAACACCGTGACCACCGAACCGAAGGCCGCCAAGCCGGTCCCCGCACCGCGAAACGGCGTTGATACCCCCACCCTCTTCGCCACGATCGGCGTGGTCGCCGACAAGCCGGAGCTGGCCAAGTTCCAGTTCCGCGCCAACGGCAGCTGGATCAACGGCACCCACTCCCGAGTAACGATGTCCGGCTTCAGCGGCGCCGGCGGCGAGCACAAGCACGTCGCCGACTACACCGCCGACGCCGACCATCCGGTCGTCCTGACCGGCACCGACCAGGGCCCGACCCCGGTCGAATACCTGCTCACCGCGCTTTCCGCCTGCATCATGGCCGGCATCGCCAACATCGCGGCGGCGCGCGGCGTAGCGCTCGAGGAGGTCGAATCGGCCGTCGAGGGCGACATCGACCTTCGCGGCATCCTCGGTCTCTCCGACGAGGTCCGCAACGGCTACGAAGGCATTCGCATCAATTTCCGCATCCGCGGCGATGCACCGCCCGAGAAGCTTCGCGAGGTCGTCGAGCAGTCGCGGTCCCGTTCCGCGGTCTTCGATGTCCTCACCAAAGGCGTGCCGGTCAGCTTCAGCATCGACGCCGGCAATTGACCTGCCGCCGGCTCTCGCCGCCGACCGCCGCTTTCGGGCGGCGGACGGCGGCCGGGCGGCGGAAACCCCTCGCACGGAGGAAGAGATGAACCGGGTGGAAACGATCGTCATCGGCGCCGGCCAGGCCGGTCTTGCCATGAGCCGCTGCCTCACCGAGCGCGGCGTCGACCATGTCGTCCTCGAGCGCGGCCGGATCGCAGAGAGCTGGCGGAGCGAGCGCTGGGATTCCTTAAGGCTGCTGACGCCGAACTGGCAAAGCCGCCTGCCCGGCTGGACCTATCGCGGCCTTGACCCGGACGGCTTCATGACGGCCGCCGAGGTCGCCGATCATTTCGACGGGTATGCCCGCTCATTCCAGGCGCCGGTGCATGCCAGCGTAACCGTGCTCGACCTCAAGCGCATCAACGGCGCCTATCGCGTGACGACAACCAAAGGAGAGTGGCGAGCAGCCTCCGTGGTGATCGCCACAGGCCACTGCCAGGCACCCTTCGTGCCCTCGTTCGCCGAGCGCCTGTCGCCATCCATCAAGCAGGTGCCATCGATGACCTACCGCAATCCCGAGCAACTGCCGAAGGGCGGAGTCCTCATCGTCGGCGCGTCGTCGACGGGGGTGCAGCTTGCCGAGGAAATCCAACGCTCCGGGCGGCCGGTGACGTTGTCGGTCGGTCGCCACACGCGTCTTCCGCGTCGCTATCGTGGCCGCGACATCCTGTGGTGGATGGACCGGGTGGGTATTCTCGAAGAACGGGCCGAGGACGTTCCGAATCTCGAAGCCGCGCGCCGCCAACCATCGTTGCAGCTTGCCGGCCGCGCCGACGGAAGCTCGCTCGACCTGGGTATTCTGCGCGACGCTGGTGTGCGCCTCGTCGGTCATCTCTCCGACATCGCCAACGCCCAGTCACGCTTCGCCGACAATCTCGACCAGACGACCGAGGCCGCCGACGCCAAGCTCGGCCGTATCCTGGCGCGCATCGACGCCTTCATCGCCGACCACCCGCAGCTGGCGGCCGGCGACGCGGAGCCTATCGTCCGGCATTCCTTCGGTCCGTCGCCGACCAGCATCGACCTCGAAGCGGCGGGAATCACCACCGTGGTGTGGGCGACCGGCTATGTCCGCCGGTATCCGTGGCTGAACGTGCCGATCTTCGATGAGCACAGTGAGATTCGCCACGATGGCGGCGTGACCCCGGCGCCGGGGCTCTACGTCCTCGGCCTGCGCTTCATGCGCCGCCGCAATTCCAACTTCATCGACGGCGTCGGCCACGACGCGCGGGCTCTGGCCGACCATCTGGTCGCCACGCTCGCTACCGACCGGCTGGCCGCCTGAGGACACCGGCCATGACATCCCCTGTGAAACACTCATACGATGTGATCGTCGTCGGCGCCCGCTGCGCGGGCGCCGCAACGGCGATGCTGCTGGCCCGGCAGGGCCTCAGGGTGCTCGCCCTCGACCGTCACGACTACGGCGCCGATACGCTTTCCACCCACGCGCTGATGCGGGGCGGCGTCATTCAGCTGAACCGCTGGGGCATTCTTCCGGCCATCGCGGCGGCCGGCACGCCCGCCATCACCACCACTTCGTTCCACTACGGAGGCGAGGAGATCGTCATCCCGATCAAGCCGGGTGGTGGCGTCGAGGCGCTGTTCGCACCGCGCCGAACGGTGCTCGACCGCCTCCTGGTCGACGCTGCGCGCGAAGCCGGCGCCGACGTGCGCCACGGCTGGACGGTCGTTGACCTGATCCGGGCCGACGACGGCCGCGTTGCTGGCGTCGCCGCACGATCGACGACCGGTGATACCGAAGAAATCCACGCTGGCCTTGTGGTCGGCGCCGACGGCCTGCGGTCGACGATTGCCCGTCTCACGGGCGCTGAGATCTATCGTCAGGGCGCCCATGCCACCGGTGCCGTGTACGGCTATTTCGAGGGTCTCGATCGAGACCGCTATCGCTGGTACTATGGCGACAAGGTCGCGGCGTCGTTGATCCCGACAAATGATGGCGCCGCCTGCGTCATTATCCAAGTCCCGGCAAAGCGGTTCGCGCGGGAGATCCGCCTCGATGTCAAGACCGGCTTCCACCGCGCCGTTACGGAGGTGTCCCCGCACCTCGCCGAGACCATGGCCGGGGCGCGCCAGGTCGGCCCGTTGCGGGCATTTGCCGGTGTCACGGCATTCATGCGGCAACCGTTTGGTCCCGGCTGGGCGCTGGTCGGCGACGCGGCCTATTTCAAGGATCCGGTAACTGCGCACGGCATCACCGATGCCTTCCGCGATTCCGAGCTGCTTGCCCGCGCAGTGACCTCGGGCTCGTCGGAGGCTATGCAGACCTATCAGATCGAGCGCGACCGACTCTCGGACGACCTTTTCGCCGCAACCGACGCGATCGCCTCCTTCGACTGGGACCTCGAGACCATCCGGCCACTGCACAGGCAACTCAACGAGGCAATGAAGCGCGAGGTCGCGACGATCGTCGGGTTCGACGCGCCCGAGCAGACCATCGCTGCCTGACTCAAGAAAAGCTCGCCCGCCAGCCGCAACGCGGCCAGCCACTGGCGAGGCTCAGAAGACATGAAGGATGTCGGGCCGCTCTCCGATCCAGAGGAGCGGCCCGACGCTTGCGCGCTAAGATGCGCCTGTTAGCCGTGCGACAGCGCGACCCCACTCGGCAAGTCGGGCCGGCCTCCGCCCTCCTGTCGTTTCAGGTAGGTCCATGAGGCCAGGGCGGTGGCGGCGGTCCCAGCGGTAAGGCCCACCCAGATGCCTTCGGCTCCCAGCCCCACCGGTCCGGCGAGTACGATCATGGTCGTGAAGCCGACACCCCAATAGCCGAAGAGGCTGATGATCGCCGGAACCACCACGTCGACCCGTGCCCGCAGGAAACCGAAAGAGACAACCGTCGGCACCAGGCTGCACACAGCGAGCCCCGCCCAGAGGGTGAGTGCTCGGATTCCGCTTCCATCGACCTCCATGGCGGCGCCGATCAGATTTGGCGCGACCATCAGGAAGGCAAAGAACGCCGGACCAAGGATGAGCACCAAGAGGTGAGCGGCACGCACCAGATCGTGCAATCGGCCGGACAGAGCGATTCCCCGCGCTGCATGAATGGTGATCGCCTGCGCGAAGCCGGTTCCGAGGACATAAGTCATGGCAACCGAGCGGAACACGGCAACGTGAGCCGGCACCGCGTCGATGGCGAAAAAGCCGACAACCGCCGTCGACGACAGGTAAACGCCCGTCTCGCAAAGCGCGACCGCCCCGGTCAAGGCACCGGCTTTCGCCAGGCCGCCGGTCATTTTCGCGGCAACCAGTTGGCGGGCGACCTGGAAGCTCCGCATCGCCGGCGCGAGGATCAGGCACGCCACGAGGGTTCCGGCCATGCCGGCCACGACGACCAGCGACGCGGCGCCGGCGCCGACCAGGCCCATCGCCGGCAGGCCGAGCCAGCCATACATGAAAGACGCATCGGCGAATGCGTTGAGCGGCACGGCCGCTGCCATCACATAGAGCGGAATTGAGCCCAGCCCGACGGCCGGCAGCACGCTCCGCGACAGCGCGACGACCATCATCAGGACCAGCGCCCCGGCCATGTAGAGCGCATAGGTGGCGGCCAGCTCGGGCAGCGGCAACTCGACCCCGAGCGCACGAAGTCCGTACGGTGCCGAGGCGATCAGCATCGCGCCGCCGCCGCCCAGGACTAGCGCCCAGCGCATACCCTCGGCGATCGTCCGCCCGGCATCCGCCTCGGCCTTGATGGCGCAGGCCGCCGCCACCGGCGCGGCGACGGCGCCCAAAGCGCCCGCGCAGAACTGGATGACGACCGAATAGAGGTCGCCAACGATCGCACCGGCAGCCAGTGCGCGCGGGTCGAGATGCGCCATCATCAGCATATCGGTGATCGTCATCGCCAGATTGACGAACCCGACCGCGGCGATGGGAATGGCGGTGCGCCCGAGACCGATCGTATCGCGCCACATCCGGCGCCGACCCACCGCTCTTTGCCGCTGAGAACGCGCAGCACTCCAGGGTTTCGTGTTCATTGACGTGCTCCATTCGAAAAATGAGCCGGCTCAACAGTCCGCGTTGTCGATCGAATGAATGCAGGAGGTCGGTGTGACCGACCGTGTGAGGCGGCGTGGGAACGCTGAAAAACCAGCAATTTTCCGCGATTTTGAAGGTGAACCCCGGCCATCACGCATGGGCAAGGATCGACAATCTCCGGCAGCATATCGGACTGCCGCTTGCGGGAGGCGCGGGTTGGCATCACAATCCCTGTCCCGATTTTGGGCTCCGAGGCTGCGATGGCGACCACAACCCCGGAACTCGTTGCTGAGCAGGATCTCGCGCCAAGGATCGAGATTCGGGTGCTCGGTGGCCTGTCAGTCAGTCGCGGCGGTGCCGAAGCGCCGTTACCGCCGTCGCGGAAGACCCGCGCGCTGGTCGCCTACCTTGCCGTCGTCGAGCGCCCCCAGCGCCGAGAGCGACTCTGCGAGATGTTCTGGGACATTCCGGACGATCCGCGGGCGGCGTTGCGCTGGAGCCTGTCGCGGCTGAGGCACGCGGTGGGAGACGCCCTGGAGACCAGCCGCGACACGGTTGCTCTACGCCGTGAGGCAATCGCCCTCGACTACGACCGCCTGCGCAAAGCCCTGTCGGCCGACCTCGCGACGGTCGATATCGACGAGCTGGAGGCGGTGGCCGGCCTGTTCCGCGGCCCCTTCCTTGACGATCTCTCGCTCCCCCGCTGTCCCGATTTCGAGGCATGGCGGACCGCGCACGCGATCGAGGCCGAGCTCGGGCAACTCCGCATCCTTCGTGCGCTGGTCGACCGCCTCGCCGACGATCCGGCGCGGGCGCTGACGCATGCGCGCGCCCTTGAACTGTTGAATCCGGGCGACAGCGCCCTGGCGGCCGAGGTCAAGGAGTTATCGGCAAGGTCGCGCCAGAATGCCCTGGCCCAGACGGCGGCTCCCTCCGCACTGACCGCGGAAGCCGCCAAGCCTGCGCCGCCACCGATGGCGCAGGAGATCCGCTATTGCCGGGCGGCGGATGGAACGCAGCTGGCCTATGCGATCACCGGCGAAGGCTACCCGCTGCTTAAATGCGCCAACTGGATGTCGGACCTCCAGTACGAATGGGACAGTTCCGTCTGGCGGCACTGGATCACCGGCCTGTCAGAGCACAATCGCCTCATCCGATACGATCAGCGCGGCAACGGTCTTTCCGACCGTGACGCGCAAGACCTGACGTTCGACGCCCAGCTCAACGATCTCGAGACGGTCGCCGATGCGACGGGTCTGGAGCGGTTTGCGCTTCTCGGCATTTCCAGCGGTGCAGCCTTTTCCATCGCCTATGCGGTGCGCCACCCGGAACGGGTGTCGCACCTGATCCTCTACGGCGGCCGCCCGAGAGGGTGGAAGCACTCCGGCACGCCGGTGGATCAGGCCAAGCGCGCTGCCATGGTCACCCTGATCCGCGCCGGCTGGGGACAGGACAATCCGGCGTTCCGCCAATTGTTCACGTCGCTGTTCATCCCCGACGCTACGCCGGAGCAAATGGATTGGTACAACGAACTACAGCGCAGAACGGTGTCGCCCGAAAATGCGGCCCGGCTCCACGAGCTTTCCGGCGATACCGAGGTTACGCATCTCCTCGAGAAGGTCGCCACGCCGACGCTGGTTCTGCATTCGGTGGGCGACGAGCTGGTGCCCTTCGACCTCGGGCGCGAACTGGCGATCGGCATCCCGGATGCCCGCTTCGTGGCGCTCGACAGCCGTAACCATATCCTGCTTGCCGATGAGCCGGCCTTTCAGCGGTTCCTCGACGAATTGCGCCGCTTCGTCGGCTGAGGGGACGCCATGCCGCAACCAAGCTTCAATTTGACCGGTCGCGTCGCGCTGATCACTGGATCGAGCCGGGGGGTCGGCCTCGCCTTCGCCGAGGGCCTGGCTTCCGCCGGCGCCGAGGTGGTCATCAACTCGAACGAGGAAGACGAACTCGACGCTGCACGCGCAGCGCTGGCGGCAGCGGGCTACAAGGCCCATGCGCTCGTCTTCGACGTGACCGATCGCGAGGCAATGATCGCCGCGGTCGAGATGATCGAGGCGCGGATCGGGCCGATCGACATCCTGGTCAGCAACGCCGGGATCCAGCGGCGGGCGCCCTTCGTCGACTTCGACCCGGAGACCTATCGCGAGCTGATGGCCACCAACCTCGACCATGTGTTCTTCGTCGGGCAGGCGGTGGCGCGGCATATGATCCCGCGGGGGCGCGGCAAGATCATCAACACCTGCTCGCTAAACAGCGAGATCGGCCGCAAGACCATCGCACCCTACACGGCCTCGAAGGGTGCCGTGAAGATGCTGACCAAGGCGATGTGCATCGACCTCGCTCCCCACGGAATCCAAGTCAACGGCATCGGCCCCGGCTACATGAAGACCGAGCTCAACCGCGCGCTGATCGAGAATCCGGAGTTCAACGCCTGGGTCTGCGCCCGTACTCCGGCCGCACGGTGGGGAGAGCTCGACGAACTGAAGGGGGCGGTGGTGTTCTTCGCCTCCGATGCGTCCGACTTCGTCACCGGCCAGGTTCTCTATGTGGACGGCGGCCTGACCAGCAGCATGTGATCAGGCCCGCCAAACGCGGAAGGTGAGGCGCTCGTTTCAGGTGGCGGCTGCAGAGGCATCTGGCGCCTGGATCGCAAGGTCCCGATCAAGGCGCCATGACAGCAAGCCAGCGGCAAGCGCGACGGTGGCAATGAGGACGCCGACCCACGGCAGACCGCGATAGTCGAGACCCAAGAATCAGCGCCGCCGAACCGATCCATGCGCCGCCTGCATTGCCGAGATTGAAGGCCGCCTGGTTCAGCGTTGAAGCGACATTCGGCGCGTCGCTCGCCGCATTGACCACGCGGATTTGCACAGCGGGCGCCAGCGAGAAAATGACAAGACCCCAGATGAGCATCGTCGCCAAAGTCAGGTGAGCGCTTCCGCCTACGAAAGCGAGGGCTGCCAGCACGCCGATCAGCGCGATGGTAACGCCGATGATCGTCGGCATCACATTCCGATCCGCGAGGCGGCCGCCGACAAAGCTGCCGGCTGTCATGCCGACCCCGAAGAGAAGGAGCGCGCCGGTCACGGCCGTGTCGGAGAGACCGGTCACCTCTCCGAGGAAAGGCGCAATGAAGGTGAACACGACAAACAGGCTGGCGGAGGTCAATACCGTGATCGACATGGCGAGCAGAACCTGCGGGCGGCCGAGCACGCTGAACTCGCGCCCCAGGTTGCTGTGCGGCGCCTTGATTCCGCCCGGAAGCCAGACAGCGATCGCGGCGATTGAGAGAATCCCGATGGCAGCCACCGCCCAGAAAGTCGCGCGCCAGCCGAATGCTTGCCCGAGCACCGTGCCGCCGGGCACCCCCATGATGTTGGCAACGGTCAGCCCGGCAAAGACAAGTGCGACAGCCTGAGCGCGGCGGTTCGGCGCCACGAGCTCTGCCGCGACGACCGTGGCGATGCCGAAAAATGCGCCATGGCAGAACGCCGTGACAACGCGGGCTGCGATGAGCATCGCATAGTCCGGCGCCAGGGCGCAAAAAACGTTACCGGCGATGAAAATGCCCATAAGGCCGAGCAGGGACGCCTTGCGCGGGAAACGGTTGGTGACGATCGCCATGATCGGCGCGCCGATTACGACCCCGGCCGCATAGGCGGTGACGACGAGCCCGGCGTCGGGGATGCTGACACCGAGGTCGGTTGCCACGCCCGGCAGGAGTCCCATGACGACGAATTCGGTCGTGCCGATGCCAAACGAGGCGATGGCGAGTGCGATCAACGGGAAAGACATGGCTTGTCTCGTTCTCGTTGTCGGGCGACCGCCGGACGCATGAGGTCCGACGGCCAGTCCCTTCATCTGGATTGGGGGTGGTAGACCGCATCGAAGGCGATGCGGTTGATATCGGCTCTGGCGACACCAAGCTCGGTGAGCTCGTGATGCGAGTAGTCGCGCAGTTCGCGAACCATCGTGCGGTAGCGCTGCCAGCGCCGGTAGCTTTCGCGGATGTTCATCGTGATTCTCCTTCGCTGTCGGTCACGCGCCCGCTTTCCCTGTTCGGGAGACGGGGCGCGTGAACCGACCTGTTGCGCTCAAAACGGATAGGGGCCCTTGGGGTTGCCGGCATGGTCGATGCGCTCGGCAACGATCCAGTCGATCTGCGACCGCGAGATCCCGATATCCTCAAGCATGAAGTCGGGCAGGTCGCGGAGGATCCGCCGGTTGCGCCGGACGGCGATCTGCCGCTTGATCCGGTTGGCGACCATGCGGAAGACGCCCTCGGCCTTCGCGGCACGCGTTTCGGGCGCCGGGGCGACCCATTCGGTGGCAATTGCAGACATCGTCATTTCTCCTGTTTTCGACTGCGGCGCCTCGTGCGTCGCGATGGCACCTGAGTAGGAGGCGATCGTGTTGCCGTGCGTTTGAGCGAGCGTCGAAATTGGTGCGTCTCGGGCACGAGGCTGCATGCGCGTCAGCGGCATCGCACACGGTCCTGAGGGCGTCTCCGCCAGGACGCACGAAGGCGCCGACGGCGTGGTTCCCGCTGAATCCGACGCGGCCCGGCTCACAATCAGTGACGACGGCGGAGCGTTTGAATTGGGCTGCGCCAGAGGCGGGGGTGTGTCCTCGTTCACAGTGCGCGGAGAGCGCATCGGTTATGAACACGCTCCCCGGTCCTATGACCGGATTTCGGCCGATCGGGTTCGTTGTGAGGCATCGGTACGCGCCCCCCGGCAGGACTGAGACCTGGCACCGAAAACCGCCGAAATCCGAATCTGAGTGCGGCTCGGGGCGCGATGTGGAGGGGACCTCGTGCTGACTATCAAGCTTCTCGGCCACATCGAGATCGTGCGCGACGGCGCCGTGCTGACGCTTCCGCCCTCGCGCAAGACCCGGGCATTGCTCGCCTATCTGATCGCCAGCGGGCGCCAGCACCGGCGCGAGCGGCTCTGCTCACTGTTCTGGGAGATTCCCGACGATCCGCGCGGAGCGCTTCGCTGGAGCCTGAGCCGCGTGCGGAGTCTCGTCAACGAGCCGGGAAGCGAACGCATCGTCGCAGACCGGGAAGCAGTCGGCTTCCGGCCGATCGGTGCGGACATCGACCTCGTCCGGCTCAGGGAGCGGGCGAAAGACATCACCAGTCTTTCCACCGACGAGCTGGTCGAGATGGCAGGCTGGTTCCGCGGCGAATTCCTCGAGGGCGTCGACCTTCCCGATCTCTACGACTTCCAGGCCTGGTGCCTCGCCGAACGCGAGGATGTTCGCCGCCTTCAGTCCCGCCTTCTGACCGCGATCGCCGAACGGCTCGACGCCGTGTCGGAACGCGCCCTGCCGCACGTTCGGCAGCTCGTGCAGATCGACCCCTACAATGCTGCGGCCCGATCGACCCTGCTCCGCCATCTGATCGCGCTCGGGCGGAAGTCCGAAGCCGAGCAGCACTTCGAAGCCGGGGTGCGTATTCTGAAGGAAGTCGGCGACGGAGCCGAAACCGCCCTCCTAAAAACGTGGCGCGAGCTTCACCGGGGAACGCGTGCCGCCGTGACGCCCGCGGGCGAGCTTCCGGCACGTGCCCTGTCGCTGAGCGTGGACGCGCAAGAGAGGTTGAGCGAGATCGCCTCTCGCGGTGAGGCTCTGCCGGTCATCGGGCGCGACGCCGAGATCGGTCGGCTGGTCGACATGCTGTCTGCGGCAACTGCAACGCGCCGACCCCAGATTGCACTGGTTGCGGGCGACCCCGGGCTCGGCAAGACACGCATTGCGGAGGAGCTTCTGGCTGTCGCCAACGACCGCGGGATCGCGACGTGGTCCGGCCGCGCCTATGAAATCGAGCGAAACCGGCCCTACGCCATGTGGGGTGCGGCGATCGACGACGTTCTGGTTCCACCGGCCGAATCCGGCGAGGCAGGAAGTCCCGCCGGCGAGGATGCGGACCGCGCGAGACAGCGGCTGTTCACGGCGGTCGCTGACCGTATCTTCAGCTCCGCGGAGCCGGATGCTCCGATCCTGCTTGCCTTCGATGACGTGCACTGGTGTGATGAAGCGTCGGCCGATCTTCTGCATTTCGTCATCCGCGCCGCCGGAGGTAAGCCGGTGGTCATTCTTCTTATGGCGCGTCACGGGGAGCTTCCCGACAATCCGGGGATGCAGCGAGTTCCTGCGAACCCTGCGCCATGACCGGATGCTCGACGAGATCGTGCTTTCGCCTCTCGGCGCTACCGATGCCGAAGCGCTTATCCGTGCCGTCGCGCCGGAAACGGACGCGACGCGCATCGCTGCCGAGTCGGGCGGCAACCCCTTGTTCGCAATAGAACTGGGTCGCAGCGTCCGCGACCACTCCGACAGCCTGCCGGTCTCGCTGGAGGAACTCGTGCGCGATCGCGTCGATCGCCTGCCCGAACCCGCCGCCGACATCATCCGCTGGGCGAGCGTGCTCGGACCGACCTTCTCGGCCGACCGGCTCGACGCACTCGTCGGCATCGAGATCGGCGCGCTGACCGACGTGCTCGAGACCCTCGAGCGGCATGCGCTCATCCGCGAGGACGCAGCGAGCGAGAGCGTCGCGTATCAGTTCGGCCACGATCTCATCCACCGCGCGATCTATACCGCGCTGTCCGAACCGCGCCGGCGGCTGATGCACCTGAAAGTCGCTCGTATGCTTGGGGACCAGGGCGGTGGCGTCGAAACCCTCGCTGAGGAGATTGCCCATCATGCGGTGCTCGGCGGCGACAGCGGGATGGCAGCCAAGGCCTGCGTCGAGGCGGGGCGGCGTTGCCTGCGGCTCTACGCCAATGCCGAAGCGATCGCTTTCGCCCGGCGCGGCGCGCGGCATGCCGAGTCGCTTCCCCAGCCCGACCGCGTGATGCGGACAATCGAGGCGATGGAGATTGAAGTGCTCGCCGACCGCCCCCGCGAGATCGAGGAGCTGGCAAAGAGGCTTGAAGCGCTCGCCGAAACCGCTCTCGATCACGATTGTCTCGAGCATGCCCGCATGGTCTTCCAGCTGCTCAGCTTCCTTCGCTGGGAGCGGGGCATGTGGCGCGACGCGGAACACGACACCTTGCGGGCCGAGCTGGTCAGCCGCGCGGCCGACGGTGGCCAGCGGGTGACCGCGATGGCGGAGACCGCGCGTTGCCTGGCGATGCTGGAGCGCGATCTCGACCAGGCCGAGGCCCTGCTTCTCGAAGGCACCGCCCTTGCCCGCCGTCTCGACATCGAGCCGAATGCGATCCCCGACGCGACTGGCATGTTGCGCTTTCATCAGGGCAAGATCGACGAGGCCGCCACGGCATTCCGTCGCGCCCGCGTGCTGGCGCAACGGGATGCCGAGCGAACCAGCGAGTTCTTCGCGCTGGAGCATCTGGTCGAGCTCGAGCTGTCGCGGGGGGCGTTCCAAGAGGCCGCGCGGCTCGCCGACGAACTCGTGCGCCTGGCCGACAAGCTGTCGGCCGGGAGCGAAGGCCCATTCGCGCACGCGCTCGCCGCGCTTTGCCGGCTGGCGTTGGACGACCCGCGAGCCGATTCGGAGCTTGCGTCGGCGCTGGTCGATCTGGCCAACGCCGACGCCAAGCGCCGCCTGGCGCTCTGCCTCCGGTCCGCCGCCAAAGTCGATCTCGATCAGGGCCGTACGGAGCGCGCATGGCTCCGGGCGGAGGAATCCCTTCGCCTCGCCAAACTGCTCGATCGCCCGAGCGATATTGCCTTGGCGCGCATCGTGCTGATCGAGGCGGCCGACCGTAATGAGAACCGCGCCGCCCGTGGTGAGCACATGGCTGCCCTGAAGCATGACCTTGCCCGGCCGGTGTCGAGCCACGCCCGAACGCTGGCGCAATCGCTGCAGGCCGATAAGAACCCGTCCCGAGCGAAGCTCGTGGTCATGAAGGCGTCAGCAGCCTGACAAGACCGCAGATGGTTTGCGGGAGGATTGACCATGGCCTCGATCGTCGTCGAAAGAGGGTTCGACCGCCGCTATGACGACGCCGAATTGGACCGGCTCGTCCGTTCGGGCGAATGGTGCATGGGCCGTTACGGCGTCAAGCCGCGCCGCCACTATTTCGCCAGGGACGGAAGTCGGGTCGTATGCATTTTCGAGGGGCCCGATGCCGAGGCGGTGCGCAACGTCGGGCGGACAGCCGGAATAGACGCTCCCAAACGTCTCTGGACGGCCACTGTCATGCTCGGACGCGACCGCGACGCCAATAGCGCGCCGAGGCTGACCGAGGCGGGGTACTCTCTCGTCATCGTCGAGCGGAGCTTTCCCGAGCCGGTGGTCTTCAGCGACGTGCAGGCGATGGAGGATGCCGGACGATCCTGCTTCGCCATGCGCGGGATCGCGTTTCTGCGCACCTATTTCTCGCTGGACGGCCGCCGGATGCTCTGTCTCTACGCGGCGCCCGACGCCGAACGGGTCCGCGACGCCAACCGGCAGGCCGGCCTGCCGTTTGATGCCGTCTGGGCGGCGCGGGTCCTCGACGGGTAATATCGTGCTGTCTGCCGGCAATCTCAGCCGAAAGTCAGCGTTTCGGTGCGGTTCCTGTCGATGAAGTCCCAGTCGTAGGTGACGCCGAGGCCAGGACCGTCGGGAACCGGGACGCAGCCGTCGGCGCCGACCGCGTCAACCTGGTCGGAATAGCCGTCGGCATAGACCGGCGGAACGCAGTTCGGCATGTCGGGACCGACCAGCGCCAGCTCATAGAACCGCGTGTTCGGCGTCGCCGCCATCACCGCCCGATGGGCCGGACCGCAGGCGTGATACTGCACGTCCAGCCCCAGCGCCTGGCAGAAGTGGGCGATCTTCAGCGCCCCGGTGATCCCCATGTCGTATTCCGGATCGGCATGGACGATGTCGCCGCCGCCAGCGAGCAGGAAGGCCGCCTTCGCCTCCAGCCCGCGCACATGCTCGCAGACGAGGAGCGGCGTCTTCAGCCGCTCGCGCAGCCGCTTATGCCCCTCCACCGCCCCGCCGGTGTCCCGGTAGGGGTCCTCGTACCAGAGATAGCCCGCCTCGTCGCAGGCCTGACCGACATGGAGCGCATCGAGCCAGGTGCGGAGCTGCGAGGCGGGGTCGATCATCAGCGGCCAGTCGTCGCCAACCGCCGCTCGCACCCCGAGCAGGTTCGTCGCCTCCCGCCTTACGTCGCCATCATGCCAGCCGTGGATCTTGAACCCGGAGAAGCCCTTCTCCTTGCAGGCGACCGCGTAGTCGGCGAAGGCTTCCGGGCTGTTGAGGCCGCCCGGCTCGTCCTGGCCGTGATAGGTGCTGGCATAGGCCGGCAGCCGCGTCCGGAAGGCACCGAGCAGGGCGCCGACCGAGGTGCCGAGGCGTCGTGCCTGCAGGTCCCAGAGCGCAATGTCGATCGGCCCGTGGCCCATGTGATCATAGGCCCGCACCTCGCGCCGGAGGTCCTGCCAGATCTCCTCGCGGCGATCCGGATCGCGGCCGATCAGGTGCGGCGCCAGCATCGCGGCCTGGGCGAACGAGCCCGGCGTTCCCACCCAGTGCGTCACATACTCCCCGCGCGCCCCGTCGTCGGTCTCGATGCGGACCGCCCAGCGCTGGGCGGCAAGCCGGCCGCCCTTGACGGCAATCAGGTTGCCGACCCCCGCCGCACCGTGCGACGGCAGGCCGAGGCCCTCGACGTCGAAGCCGAAGCGGATGAGCTCGACACGCGCAATTCGGGTCATTCCATCCTTCTCCCTAAGTCGCAGCCGCGCCGCCAACCGTCACCAGCGACGTGATGCGGAAGCAACTCAAACCGGCCGAATGACAGTCACGATAGTTGCTGATCCACAACAGCGATACCGGCAATTGCCCCTCCCGCAGCTTGCCTGAAAGGATCACGGAACCATCGCCTCA
Source organism: uncultured Alphaproteobacteria bacterium (assembly GCA_963710805.1). Lineage (GTDB taxonomy): Bacteria > Pseudomonadota > Alphaproteobacteria > Rhizobiales > Kaistiaceae > Bauldia. The sequence continues at coordinate 132,657 of CAVQBS010000060.1, forward strand.
AAGACCGGCGAGGTAAGCGCGGTGACCGATGGCCCGGCCCGCGGCCTGGGCAAATTGCCTGCCGAGCGAATCGGCGATCTCTCGTGCCTGCTTGCGAAGCGCCGGTGTCGCCGCGGTCTCGCGCTTGGCAACCTCGCGATCGAGCAGGCCGAGGCCATCGAGGACCGGGTAGTAGAGCTGCGCCTCGACGTGCGGAAAGCCCGACAGGTAACGGTCGAAATCCGTGCCTTTCGGCATGTGGTCGCGCCACACCGCCAGTCGTTCGCGCGTCTCGGGATGAATGCAGTTGTCGCGGACGTGGCGCCAGAACGGCGTGTCGTCGCGTTCGGTCACGTAATGGGTGTTGATGAAAGTGCGGAAGTCGTCGATCTGCCGCCCGATCCGCTGATTATAGGCGCTCGCCGCGTCGTCGTTCGGCGTGAACGGCGGCTTCATATAGTCCTCAGCAAAGACCAGAAGCTGCACCACCGTGCCATGGATGGAGGTCGCCTCGAGGGGCTCGAGGAAGCCGGCCGAAAGCCCGAGCGCGAGGCAATTCTTGACCCACGGTCGCGCGACGCGGCCGACCGACATCCTGATGTCGGCGCGCGGCTCGATCGGATGGCCGAGCGCGCCCTCGATCTCGGTCCGCGCCTCGTCCGAAGACAGGAACCGGTCGGAATAGACATAGCCGCAGCCGAGACGATCCTGGGTCGGAATCTGCCACATCCAGCCGGCATCCCGTGCCCAGGCAAGCGTACAGGTTGGAATATCCCTCGCCGGGTCATGATCGAGCCAGAATGGCATCGCCCGGTTGACCGGCAGCTCTTCCGCATAAGAAACCCAACCACCCTCCATCTCCCTGCCGATCAGCTGACGGCGAAAGCCGGTGCAATCGATAAAGAAATCGCCGGCGAGGGTCTCGCCGTCTTCGAACCGCAGCGCTTCGATAGCGCCGGTCTCCGGGTTCCTGACGGTGCCGGCGACCAGGGCGTCGACCACGTCGACGTCTTTGGCATGGTCGCGGAGGAAGCGGCCGACCGCCGCGTTGTCGATGTGGTAGGCGTACTGGAACGGTCCGACCGGCACGAGCTCGCCGGATTCGTCCCGGCCGTAAGGGCTGAGGTCGCCTTTCATGAGGACGTCGAAGAGATGGAGGCGCGAGACCGGACGCCCCGCCGCGACCGAGAAGACGTTGAGGAATTCCGAGCCGTTGGCGCCCGTGACGAGAACGTGAGGGTCGTCGATCGGGCCGTCATAGGTGACGCCGACTTTTCGCCAATCCTTGTGGCGGATGCCGTACTTGATCGTGCCGCGGGTCCGGCTCAGGAAGTCCGCTTCGGCGACGCCGAGATGATCGAGGACGGTCTTGAAGACCGCCGTGGTGCCCTCGCCGACGCCGATCGTCGGAATGCTGCTCGAACTCGACGACGGTGATCCGGAGATCGTGCCGGTGATCGCGCGCCGTCTTGCCGAGTATCAGGGCGGCGAGCCAGCCAGCCGTGCCGCCGCCGACGATGACCAGCTGCCGGATCGGCCCCGTCATGGGCGGGCACTCGCCCGATGCTCATGCCCATTCCCACGGCCCAGACCGACCAGCTTCTCGGCGCCGACCGTCGAATACATCCCGGTGGTGCGGAACTCGGTGGGGCTGGTGCCGAAGAAACGCCGGAATACCTTGGCGAAGTAGTTCGGGTCATCGAAGCCGCAAAGCAGCGCGATCTCCTTCACCGGCAACAGAGCATGACCGGTGAGCAGGCGCGCCGCGTAGCGCATCCGTGCCTGGAGCACGAACTCGGCCGGCGGCATGCCCTCGCTCGCGGCGAAAGCACGGGAGAAATGGGCGCGGCTGAAGCCGGCGATCTCGGCGAGCTGACTGACGCTGAGCGGCTTGCCGAGATTGGCGCGGATGTAGTCGACGACCCGGCTCATGCCGGCGTGGTCCTTCTCGAGCGCCGCAAGGCTTTGCGAGCCGAAGACGCCGTCGTAAACGGTAGCCGCCGCCTCATAGGCGATGGCCGAGGCCGAGCCGGGCGATTCCCCCTCGCCCTCAACCAGGCGAAGACAGCACCATGCGAGGTGCTCCAGAGTCTCCGGCCGCAATCGCAACACCGGGCCGGTGGTTGCCTGGATCGCCCGGTGGATGCGGACGGCCTCCTGGCCGCTCATGGAAATCCAGAAATACTCCCATCGGTCGCCGGGCTCGAGCCAATAGCGATGGTTGTGGGGCACGATGACCAGCATGGTGTCGCCCGCCCTGAGCCGGTAGCGGCGCCGCTCGTAGAGCAAATTGCCGACGCCGGAGACGGTGTGCTGCAGGACGGTGAACGGCGTCTGTCCGCGGCGGCGACCATGCCAGTCATAGACCTCGTCGTGACGAATCTCGTAACCGGCGCTGGTCGGCATCGTATGCAGCCGGTAACGGCCGCGCGGCAATGAAACCGTTTTCATCACCGGAGCATGTGCCGCGAGTTGGGTGAGCACAGAATTACCCATGTTAGCACAAAATCTCTCTGTTCGCCGGGCTTCAGCCGCTCATACTAGGCACCAACGGCGCCACAAGGGGAGTCAAATTCACCCGCGCTGCCGAAAACCAACGGCAGGAAGCAGGCGCCGAAGAAGGCGGGCGACCGGGAGGAGCAGGACCGACCTTGAAGATCGCCATCATCGGGGCGGGCAGCATCGGCTTCACGCGCAAGCTGGTGGCTGACATCCTCAGCGTCCCCGAACTGCAGGATGTCGCGTTCGCGCTGACCGACGTCAGCGAGCACAACCTCGCGATGGTGCGGGAGATGCTCGAACGGGCCGTCGCGGCAAGCCGCCTGCCGACCCTGATCACTGCAACGACCGACCGCCGCGCAGCCCTTGAGGGCGCGCGCTACGTGATCAACTGTTCCCGCATCGGCGGCCTCGAGGCTTATCGGCATGACATCGAGATCCCGCTGAAATACGGCGTCGACCAGTGTGTCGGCGATACCATCTGTGCCGGCGGCATTCTCTACGGCCAACGCAACATCCCGGTCATCCTCGAATTCTGCAAGGACATCCGCGACGTCGCGGAGAGCGGCGCCCGCTTCCTCAACTACGCCAACCCGATGGCGATGAACACGTGGTCGGCGATCGAATACGGAAAGGTCGACACCATCGGTCTTTGCCACGGCGTCCAGCATGGCGGCGAGCAGATCGCCGAGGTGCTCGGGGCGACCGAGCCCGGCGAGCTGGAGTATGTCTGCTCCGGCATCAACCATCAGACCTGGTACGTCGACGTCCGTGTGCGCGGGCGAAAAGTTGGCAGGGACGAACTGGTCGCCGCCTTCGAGCGACATCCGGTCTATTCCCGCCAGGAGAAGGTTCGCATCGATGTCCTGAAGCGCTTCGGCTACTACTCGACCGAGAGCAACGGACACCTGTCGGAATACCTGCCCTGGTACCGCAAACGGCCGGAGGAGATTGCCAGCTGGATCGACATGTCCGACTGGATCCACGGCGAGACCGCCGGCTATCTGCGTCACTGCCGGGAGCGGAACGACCGCTTCGAAGCCGATTTCCCCGCCCTCCTCGAGGAGGCAGGAACACCGATCGACCCGGCCAGCCGTTCGAACGAGCACGCCAGCCACATCATCGAGGCGCTGGAGACCAGTCGAACCTATCGCGGCCACTTCAACGTCAGGAACGACGGCCTCATCACCAATCTACCGTCCGACGCCATCGTCGAGACGCCGGGCTTCGTCGACCGGTTCGGCCTCAACATGGTCGCCGGCATCACGTTGCCCGAAGCCTGTGCGGCGACCTGCATCGCCTCGATCAACGTGCAGCGGATGGCGGTGCACGCGGCGATCGCCGGCGACGTCGAACTCCTGAAGCTGGCGGTGCTGCACGATCCGCTGGTCGGCGCGATCTGCTCGCCCGACGAGGTGTGGCAGATGGTGGACGAGATGCTCGTCGCGCAGGCGGAATGGCTGCCGCAATACGCCGGCGCCATCGAAGGCGCGCGGCAACGTCTCACGCGAACGACCGTTGCAACCCGCGACTGGCGGGGCGCCGCCCGCCGCGAGGAACGACCGGAACCACCTGTCCGTCGGCATTCGAGCGCCCGCCAAGAGGCGCAAAGGCACGTTGCGTCATGACTTGCACCGATAGCGGCTGGCCGCAATCGGCAACGGAACGCGACGTGCCACCTGGTTGAAGGATTGAGAAGCTCGGGGCCGGACTTTTTGCGCTGGCCTCCAGAACGAGGGAGGAACAATGCCCAGACATCTCATCGCCCTTGGCGGCGCGGCTCTCCTGCTCGGCGCATCGACACTCGCCCTGCAGGCGCAGATGGTGGAACCGACCGCGGTACCGCCCCCACCCACCTTCGCCGCCCAAGGCAAGATCACCTTCGTCGGCCGTGACGACATCGAAGAGTTCAAGGCGCTGCCCGCCTATCACGAGCCCGATTGGGTCACGAAAAATTTCGTCGACACCGGCAAGCTGCCGCCAGTCGCGGAACGACTGCCGAAGGAGCCGCTGGTCTTCAAGACCGGCGACATGCCCGACGGGGTCGGCCAGTATGGCGGCACACTCCGCCACGTCATCGGTGGCCGGCCGCAAGGCTGGAACTGGATCGCCGGCCAGGTGCAGGGATGGGGCGGCGTCTCCTACGCGATGTGGGAATGCCTGACCCGCACCGGGCCGCTCTTCCACGTCAAGGCCGACGAACTCGAGCCGTTGCCCAACCTTGCCAAGAGCTGGGAGTGGTCGGACGACGGCCATCAGCTGACGATGCACCTCATCGAGGGTGCGAAGTGGTCGGACGGCGCGCCATTCAACGCCGACGACGTCATGTTCTTCTGGGAGGACAACGTCCTCGACCCGAACGTCGCCCCGCAGGGCGGCGCAACGCCGGAGGCATTCGGCGAGGGCACCACGCTCAAGAAGATCGACGACTACACCGTGCTGTGGACGTTCAAGGACGCCTTCCCCAAGCAGTACCTGTACGCCATGGCGTTCGGGTCATTCTGTCCCGGGGCCGGCTCACATCATGAAGCCGCAGCACCCGAAATACTCCAACAACACATACGACCAGTACGTGAACGCCTTCCCGCCGGACATGCTCAACTTCCCGACGATGGGCGCCTGGGTGCCGGTCGCCTACCGGCCTGACGACATCATCGTGACCCGGCGCAATCCCTACTATTGGAAGGTCGACGAGACAGGGCAACCAGCTGCCCTATTTCGACGAGGTCCAGTACAAGCTGTCGACCTGGGCCGATCGCGATGTCCAGGCCGTGGCCGGCTCAGGCGACTGGTCGAACCTCGAACAGGCGGAAAGCTACGTCGAGGCGCTCAAGCGCTCCGCCGATCCGAAGGCGCCGGCGCGCCTGGAATTCGGCCCGCGCATCATCGGCTACTCGCTCGACTTCAACATGTCGGACGAGGGCTGGGGCAACCCCGACGAACGCGGGGAGGCGGTGCGCGAGCTCAACCGCAATCTCGACTTCCGCAAGGCGGTCACCTACGGCCTCGACCGGCAGCGCCTTGGCAACTCGCTGGTGAAGGGTCCGTTCACCGCCATCTATCCGGGGGGCATCTACATCGGCACCAGCTTCGGCGACGCCAATTCGACCGTCTACTATCCGCACTCGGTCGAGACGGCGAAGGCGTATCTGGAGAAGGCCGGCCTCAAGGACACGGACGGGGATGGCTTCGTCAACTATCCCGCTGACGTGATGGGCGGCAAGAACGTCGAGATCACCCTGCTCGCGAACACCGACTACGCCACCGACCACAATCTCGGCGAGGCGGTGGTGGCGATGATGGGCGAGATCGGCCTTCGCGTCATCCCCGACTTTGCCGATGGCAACCGGTGGAACAATCTGTGGCGTGGCGGCGAGTACGACTGGACCGTCCGTCGCGGCGACAAGGAGCTGATCACGGTCGTCCAGCAGACCTACCAGCTCGCGCCGGTCGGTCCGTTGACCAGCCCATGGCACAAGGCGGGCAGCTCCGGCAAGCTCGACCTGCTGCCGTTCGAGCAGGAGCTTGTCGACATCGTCAACAAGTTCATCAACTCGAGCGACAATGCCGAACGCGCCCAGCTGATGAAGGACTACCAGAAGATCTTCACGACCAATGTCTATGAAGCCGGTCTGACGAACTATCCTGGTGCCCTCATCATCAACAAGCGCATCCGCAACGTGTCGAGCGGCACGCCGATCCTCGCCTTCCAGTGGGCGGAAGACTCGGCCATCCGCGAGCGCATGTATGTGCCGACGGACCTGCAGCAGAACTATGAGCTGTATCCGCAAACGCTGCCGGGCGAGCCGGGCGGCGACGGTCCGGTCAAGTAGGCTATACTAGCCGCCTCAAATCGGTCAGGGGGATCTCCCCCCTGACCATCCCGGAAAGAGGGGCAGGCGGGAACGGCCAGCACGATGATTCGTTACATCTTCTTCCGAATTCTAGCGGCGATTCCGGTTCTGTTCATCCTGAGCGTCGTGACGTTCGGGATCATCAAGGCCCACCCCGGCGACTATTCGGACTATATTCGCTCGACCCTGATGAACCAGGGTGGCGCCAGTTTCGAGGCAGCGGACGCCCAGGCACAGGCCTACCGCAAAACGCACGGCCTCGACGATCCGCTGCCGGTCCAGTACCTGCGCTGGATCGGAGGCATCGTCACCCGCTTCGATTTCGGCCAGAGCCTCGTCTACAACAAGCCGGTCGGCGACGTGATCGCCGAACGGCTGCCCCGAACGCTGATGCTGGCGCTCACCTGCCACATCCTCGCCTCACTACTCGGGATCGGCATGGGCATCATCGCCGCCACCCGCCAGTACAGCATCATCGACACGGTCTTCTCGTTCTTCGCCTTCCTCGGCATGACGATCCCGCGCTTCCTGATGGCGATCATCATCCTCTACGTGCTCGTCTTCAAACTGAACGTCCAAGAGATCGGCAGCTTCTTCTCGGCCAAGTACGGCGGCGCGCCGTGGAGCTGGGACAAGTTCGTCAACCTCCTGCAGCACATCTGGCCGGTGATCTTCATCGCCACCTTCGGCGGCCTCGCCTACAACATGCGCGTGGTCCGCTCCAACCTGCTCGACGTGCTGAACGCCCAGTATGTCGAGACCGCCCGTGCCAAGGGCCTGCCGGAATCAACGGTGGTGATGCGGCACGCCGTCCCCAACGCGCTGCACCCGCTGATCATGTATCAGGGGGTTGCCCTCCCCTACATGCTGACCGGCGAGATCGAAGTGGCGATCGTGTTCACCCTGGCGACGGTCGGACCGGCGATCGTCAGCTCGATGGCGGTGGGCGACGTCTTCGTCACTGCCTCATTCATGCTGATGCTCGCCGCGACACTGATCGCCGGCAACATCATCGCCGACATCCTGCTCGCTCTCATGGATCCGCGCGTCCGCCTGGGAGGCACCGCGACGGCATGACGTCGATCGACGCTCTTCGCAAGGAGGTCGAGGCTCGCGATCGCGCCATGGTCGCGGCCGAGACCGAAGGCGTCTCGACTGCGAGCGCCGTGGACGCCGGGCTCGAGCCCGAGATGGACGGCCTCGTCGCGACCGATCCGATCAAGGTCGACCGGTTCGTCGGCGGCGAGAGCTACTTCACCCTGGTCCGGCGCCGCTTCCGGCGGTCGTGGAGTGGCATGATCGGCTTCGTCCTCGTCTCCGCTTTGCTGATCATGGCGGTGTTCGCCAATTTCTTCGCTCCGGTCGACCCTAACCGGCCGGCGCTGTCCTTCGCGCCGCCGACCGCGATCCACTTCTTCGACGCCGACGGCAACTTCCACCTGCGGCCCTTCTACTACCCGGTGGTCGAGACCGGCGAGTTCGATCCGGTGACGTTCCAGCCGCTGACCGGGCCGGACCTCGAGCATCCGGCCGACATCCATTTCTTCGCCCACGGCTACAAATACAAGCTGCTCGGGCTCTTCCCGGCCGACATCCACCTCTTCACCGGCAGCGGCGACGTGCCGCTCGACCTGCTCGGAACCGACAAGCTCGGTCGGGACATTCTGTCCCGCGGCATCATCGGCTCGCGCATTTCGCTGACCATCGCCCTTGTTGTCGTGACGCTAACAACGGTGATCGGCACCCTGATCGGCATCACCTCCGGCTATATCGGCGGCCGGTTCGACACCTGGTTCCAGCGCGTGGTCGACACGGTGCTCGCCTTTCCCCAACTGCCCCTCTACCTCGCCCTCACCTCGCTGATCCCGGTGACCGTCCCTTCCCACATCTTCATCGCCTTCGTCATCTTCGTCATCGCGGCGCTCGGCTGGGCGCAGCTCAGCCGCGAGGTGCGCGGCAAGACGCTAGCGCTCGCCCGCATCGAGTATGTGCGGGCGGCGATGGCGGTCGGCGCCGGCGATTTCCGCATCATCAGCCGGCATATCCTGCCGAACGTGATCAGCCACGTGATCGTCGCGGTGACGTTGACCATTCCGACCATCGTGCTTCTCGAAGTCGTTCCTCGGCTTCCTCGGCTTCGCCGTCAAGCCGCCGCTGATCTCCTGGGGGCTGATGCTGCAGGACACCAACACCTTTTCGGTGATCGGGTCCTACCCGTGGATCCTGTCCCCCGTCGTCTTCGTGCTGATCACCGTCTTCGCGTTCAACGCGCTCGGCGACGGGCTGCGCGACGCCATCGATCCCTATTGAACGGCGAGACGACGATGGCCGCGACCACCAATCCCTTCGCCCCCGACGAGCGCTTCGACCTCGGCGCCCATGGCCGCGAGCTGATCCTCGATGCCCGCAACATCGCGGTCACGTTCAAGGTGGAGGGCGGCGACGTCCGCGCGGTGCGCGACGTCTCGTTCCAGCTTCACAAAGGCGAGACCATCGCCATCGTCGGCAAATCCGGCTCCGGCAAATCGGTGACCGCCCGCACGGTGATGGGGCTTCTGTCGAAACGGGCGACGGTGTCGCCGGACGCCCGCATCCACTTCGACGGTAACGACATCACCAAATACTCGCGGACGCAGATGCGGCGGCTGCGCGGCAACCAGGTGTCGATGATCTTCCAGGAGCCGATGTCGTCGCTGAACCCGGTCTACACGATCGGCGCCCAGATCTGCGAGGTCATCCGCCTGCACAATCGGATCAGCGCCAGCGAGGCGACGCAAGCGCGCCTGTGCGCTCCTCGAGGAGGTGCATATCCCCGAGCCCGAGGCGCGCCTCAGGCAGTATCCGCACCAGATGTCAGGCGGCCAGCGCCAGCGGGTGATGATCGCCATCGCCCTGGCGAACCGTCCGGACGTGCTCATTGCCGACGAGCCGACGACCGCCCTCGACGTCACGGTCCAGGCCCAGATCCTCAATCTCATCAAGGAGCTGAAGGCGAAGTACGGCATGGCGGTGATCCTCATCACCCATGACCTCACCATCGTCCGGCAGTTCTCCGACTACGTCTACGTGATGCAGAATGGCGAAGTGAAGGAACACAACCGCACCGCGGAGGTGTTCGGCAATCCCCGCCATGCCTACACCAAGCACCTGCTCGCCTCCGAGCCGAAGGGCTTCGCCAATCCCCTCAAGGCAAACACGGACACCCTGCTCGAGGGGCACTCGGTGCGCGTTGCCTATACGCTGAAGCGCGGCGGTATGTTCCGGCCGGACTTCTTTCAGCTGGTCGCGGTCGACAATCTCGACATCAATCTCAGGCGCCACGAGACACTGGGACTGGTCGGCGAATCGGGGTCCGGCAAGACCACGTTCGGCCAGGCGCTGATCCGCCTGATCACCCACGGCAGCGGCGAAATCATCTTCGACGGCGAGCCGATCCATCTCAAGACGCGCGGCGAGATGCGGCCGTTGCGCTCGCGCATGCAGATCGTCTTCCAGGATCCGTTCTCCTCGCTCAACCCGCGCATGTCGGTCCGCCAGATCATCGAGGAGGGCCTGATCGTCAACCGCATCGGCGCGAACGCGAAGGATCGGCTCGATCGCGTCCGCAAGGCGCTCACCGACGCCGGCCTGCCGACCAACATTCTGTCGCGGTTCCCGCACGAATTCTCCGGCGGCCAACGCCAGCGCATCGCCATCGCGCGCGCCATCGCGCTCGAGCCGGAATTCATACTCCTCGACGAGCCGACCTCGGCGCTCGACCTCTCGGTGCAGGCCCAGATCATCGACCTCCTGCGCAAGCTGCAGGACGAGAAGGGCCTCAGCTACCTGTTCATCTCGCACGATCTCAAGGTGGTGCGGGCGCTTTGCCACCGCGTCATGGTCATGCAGTTCGGCAAGGTCGTCGAGGAAGGGCCGGTCGCCGAGGTGCTGACCAATCCGCAAACCGATTACACCCGGCGGCTGGTGCGAGCCGCCTTCGATATCGCTGCATAGTCATCGGAGACGTTACGTGACTGCACTTCCCAAGATTGCAATGATTGGTGCCGGCTCGACGGTATTCATGAAGAACCTGGTCGGCGACATCCTCCACGATCCGCTCTTGCACAACTGCGAAATCGCGCTGATGGACATCGACCCGATACGCCTCGCTACCTCGCAGAAAGTAGCGGCGAGCGTTGCGGCAAGCCTGAAGGCCGAACCGACGATCACCGCGACGACCGATCGCCGCAAGGCGCTGGCGGGCGCCGACTACGTGGTAACGATGATCCAGGTCGCCGGCTACAAGCCCGGCACGGTCACCGATTTCGAGATCCCCAAGCAGCATGGCCTTCGCCAGACCATCGCCGACACGCTCGGCATCGGCGGGATCATGCGCGGCCTGCGGACAGCGCCGGTACTGATCGAGATCGCCCGCGAGATGGCGGAACTCTGCCCCAATGCGCTGATGCTGCAATACGTCAACCCGATGGCGATCAATTGCGCAGCACTATCGCGGCTGGTGCCGGAGGTGCGCTATGTCGGCCTTTGTCACTCAGTGCAGGGAACCGCTGCCGAACTTGCCCGCGACATCGGCGTGCCAGTCGGCGACATCAACTATCTCTGCGCCGGCATCAACCATATGGCGTTCTATCTGAAGTTCGAACGCGGTGGCGCCGACGGCGCGGCCGAAGACCTCTATCCGCGCATCCGCCAGGTACTCGACGAAGGGCGCGTCCCCGACGGGAACCGGGTGCGGTACGAGGTGTTCAAGCATTTCGGCTACTTCGTGACCGAGTCCTCGGAACACTTCGCCGAATATGTGCCGTGGTTCATCAAGCGCGACCGGCCGGACCTGATCGAGAAGTTCAACATTCCGCTCGACGAGTACATCCGCCGCTGCGAGGTGCAGATCGCTCGCTGGTCCGAGCAGGAACGTCAGCTCACCAAGGGCGGGGCGATCGAAGTGAAGCGCAGCCACGAGTACGCGGCCCGCATTATCAGGGCGGAGATTGCGGCCGAGCCGATCGTCATCAACGGCAATGTCGAGAACCGCAGCCACATCGACAACCTGCCGGACGGCATTTGCGTCGAGGTGCCGTGCCTGGTCGACCACAACGGCGTGCAGCCGGTGAAGGTCGGCCGCCTGCCGCCGCAGCTCGCTGCACTGATGCTGACCAACATCAACGTTCAGGAGCTGACGGTCGAGGCAATCGTGACGGGCAACCGGGACTATGCCAAGCATGCTGCAATGCTTGACCCGCATACGGCGGCGGAGCTGTCGCTGGACGAGATCTCGGATCTGGTAGACGACTTGCTCGCGGCACACGGCGACTGGGTGACCTGCCTCGCGGCGTAGGGCAAGAGTGTTGGCGTGGGCTCCTCCGACGACACCGAGTGCGCAGCGCCGCGCGCGCGTCAGGCCGACAGCGGCGGCAGGTGATCGATCCCGTTACGGGGGACGCCGGATCACGCCGCGTTCTGGCTGTCGGCAGTCCCCTTCTCGGCGAGCAACGGGCCGATCTTGTCCTCCGGCAGCGGCGGCGACAGAAGATGGCCCTGCATGTGGGCGCAGCCGGTATCGAGCAGGAATTGCCGCTGGCCGTCAGTCTCGACGCCTTCGGCCGTGACCTTGAGGCCAAGCATCCGGCCGATATGCACGACGGCCTGGATAATCGGCGCCGAATCCGACGTCTGCCCGAGATGGCTGACGAAGGACTGATCGATCTTGACACTGTCGACCTGCAGCTTCTGTAGGTGGCTGAGGCTCGAATAGCCGGTGCCGAAGTCGTCGAGCGCGATCTTCACCCCGGCCTTGCGCAATCGCGCCAAGTTTGCCTGGGTGATCTCGTCCGCATTGAGAATTGCGGTCTCGGTGATCTCGAGTTCCAGGCGTGTCGGGCTCAGATTGAACTTCCGGAGCTCCCGCAACGTTCGGCCGGAAAGGTCCGGCTCCCGCAGCTGCAGGGCCGAAATGTTGACGGCAAGCTCGATGCCGTGCCAGTGCGTCAGCGCCTCGCATGCCTTTTCGAGGATCCAGTCGCCAAGCGGAATGATCAGCCCGGTCTCTTCCGCAATCGGAATGAAGCGTGCCGGCGTCAGCAGCCCGAGCTTCGGGTGATGCCAGCGCACCAGCGCCTCGACGCCGGCAATCGCGTCGCGGGCGTAAAGCGGCTGATAGTAGATCTCGAGGCCGGTTCGCTTCTCGATCGCTTCCCTGAGGTCGCGCTCCATCATCAATCGAATGCTGCGGCCTTCGTCCATCGCTTCGTTGTAGACGCGATAACAGCCGCGGCCTGCTGTCTTCGCGCTGTAGAGAGCGACGTCCGCCTTGCGCAACAGCTCGCTGCGGCTGCTCTTGCGCGCCGGCTCCGAGACGACGCCGATCGACGCGTCGACATTGACCGTGACGCCGGCGACCGTGAAGGAAGACCGCGCCGCGTCGAGAATGCGCTGACAGAGACTATCGAGAGCCTCCGGAGCGTGCGCACCGGGCAAGAGGACGGCAAATTCATCGCCACCGAGACGCGCGACGGTGTCCCCACTGCGGACCAGTGCCGACAGGCGTTTGGCGAATGCCCGGATCAGCTCGTCGCCGGCAGCGTGACCATAGGCATCGTTGACCTGCTTGAAGCGGTCCAGATCGATGATCAGGAGGCTGCAACGCCCCCTGCGGGAGGCGGTGCCCTTCAGGGCTGCGCCGATCCGCTCGCTCAGCAGAGCGCGATTGCCGAGCCCGCTGAGGGTGTCGTGGTAAGCCAGGTAGCGACTGTGCTCCTCGGCTTCGCGAAAGGCCGTGATGTCAGTGATGACCGCGACCAGGAACGGCGTCCCGTCGATGTGCACCAAGCGCTTCTGGATGACGATTGTCCGCAACTCGCCGAAGCGGTCGGTGATCTTTTCCTCGTTCTCGTTCTCGTTCTCCTCGCCGGTGCGGAAGACGAGATCGTCCTTATCCCAGAAGATCTTGGCCTGCTCATCAGGGAGAAAGTCGAAGTCCGAACTCGCCGATCAGCTCGTCGCTGGAACGACCCATAAACTCGCAGAACGACTTGTTGACGAACACCCAGCGGTGCTCCTGGTCCTTGACGAAGACAGGGGTCGCAAGGACGTCGATGATCGCCTGCAACGCATCCACGCTGTCAATCGGCTCAATTGAAGTCATCGCTCTTGTGTATCGAATCGCAGAAAATCGCGCCTTTGTCTGTGTATCACTGATAGGTGGACAGCGTTGCCTATGTATTAATCCCCCATCGCGAGGTTGAATAGCAACCCACCGACGCCAACTTGGGGCCGGCGGCGGATGGATCCATAGCCTCCGATGGCATGGGGCTTGCTGCGGGAGACGCAGCACGTTCTTTGAGGTTCTCGCGCCTTGCCGACCGCTCGCGTTCATCGATTGCCCATCTCGTCCCCTGACGACACTGAGGCTTTCCGGCAGGCGGTGGAAGCCGGTGCGATCTCGCCGGCCGCCGTGGTTGCCATTCTCGGCAAAACCGAGGGCAATGGCTGCGTCAACGACTTCAGCCGGGCATTTGCAGTGCAGGCGCTCCAGTCGATGCTGTCGCGGTATCTGCCGGCCGCCGCGGTGCCAAGAATCTGCATGGTGATGTCGGGAGGCACCGAAGGAGCGCTCGCGCCACACCTGACGGTTTTCGAGGTGCGCGACGAAGACGATGAGGCAGGGGGGCCGGCGCTGGCGATCGGCGTCGCGCATACCCCTGCCCTCTCGGCCGAGCATCTCGGCCGTCGGGAGCAGGTGGAGATGGTGGCGACCGGTGTGCGCGAGGCGATGGCGCAGGCCGCCCTCGACGATCCCGCCGCGGTGCATTTCGTCCAGGTCAAATGCCCACTCCTCACCTCGGCACGGATTGCCGAGACAGCGGCTCGCGGCAAGACCGTCGCGACCGCGGACACGTTGAAATCAATGGGCCTGTCGCGCGGGGCTTCGGCGCTTGGCGTCGCCTCGGCGCTGGGCGAAATCGATCCCGCCGCGATCACCGACGAGGTCATCGGACGCAATGTCGGCCTGTGGTCCGCCCGCGCCAGCACCTCGGGCGGCATCGAACTCCTCAATCACGAGATCATGGTGCTCGGCATGAGCGACAAATGGTCCGGACCCCTGGCGGTCGATCACGCGGTGATGGCCGACGGGATCGATATCGAACCGGTGCATGCCGCCCTTGCCAGGCTCGGTCTCGACGCGAGCGGGTCAACTGTCGGCAGCGCAGCGCGACAGGCTGGTCGCCCTCCTCGCCAAGGCCGAAGCCGGGACCACCGGCATGCTCCGCGGCAACCGCCACACCATGCTCAACGATTCCGATATCAGCGCAACCCGCCACGCCCGCGCCTTCGTCGGCGGGGCGCTGGCCGGTCTCGTCGGCCATGCGGAGTTGTTCGTATCGGGAGGCGCGGAGCACCAGGGCCCCGACGGCGGCGGGCCAGTCGCGCTGATCGTTCGGCGGGAGGTTTAGGCGATCAACTACCAGCGGAACGCCCCAGTCCCGCGTGCGGACCCGACCATGCCTTCGGCAGCGGCGTCGCCCAGGCGCCTACCTTCGATGTCCTCAGACCGAGCGCGGCGAGGAGCTCGACGAGCTTGACCGCCGCGCCGACGCCCTCGACCACCGGCATGGCGAAGCGCGACGACAGGTCGGCGGCGAGGTCGGCCATGCCGGCGCAACCAAGGACAATCCCCTCGGCGCGATCCTCGGCGATCGCCCGTCCGATCTCCTCGGCAATCTTCTCGCGGGCGGACGAGCCCGGCTCTTCCAGCGCCAAGACCGGCACCTCCGAAGCGCGTACCCGCCCACAGCGGGCGAGCAGGCCGTAGCGGCTGAGATTATGCTCCAGCACCGGGACCGACCGCGACAGCGTGGTGACCACCGAGAAGCGGTCGGCGACCAGGCTCGCCATGTGATAGGCCGCCTCGCCGATGCCGACCACCGGAGCAGCGGCAATAGAGCGGGCGGCATCGAGCCCGGTGTCGTCAAAACAAGCGATGACGTGGCCATCGACCCCTGTTGCCTCCGCACGGGCGATCTCGCCGAGCAGGCCGGGAACGGAAAGTGCCCCGTCGAAGTGGCCCTCGATGGACGCCGGCCCGTCTTCCGGCTGGCCGGCAACGATCTCGGTGCCGGGGCCGGCGGCGCGCCGGGCCGCCTCGGCGATCTTGGCAGTCATCGAGGCCGTGGTGTTGGGATTGACGACGTGGATGCGCATGAAGCTCAGACCAGGCCCTTGCCCGCATCCGACCCCCGCCGCCGGCGACGGCGCTGGACGATCATCACCAGCGCCAGGCAGACGGCGATCACCACCATCGAGATGCCGTGGTCACCGTGCCGAGCGCGTAGATCACCGGCGTCGTCACAGTGGTGGTCATGCCGCGGAGCTCGAGCGGCAGGGTGTTCACCGAGCCGATCGCCTGGCTCGAACGCGCGCGAACTCGTCCCACGACAGCGTGAAGCCGAACAGCGCGACGCCGATCAGCGACGGCGCGATGATCGGCAGGATGACATAGCGGAAGGTCTGCCACGGCGTCGCGCCGAGGTCGCGCGCCGCCTCTTCGTAGGCGGCGTTGAAGCGGTTGAAGACGGCGAACATGATCAGAAGGCCGAACGGCAGCGTCCAGGACAGGTGCGCGCCGAGACCCGAGGTGAACAGCCCCATCGACGTCGTGTAGGAGCGCTGGATCGACTCGATGCTCCAGGAATTGCCGAGTGCCTTGACGCTGTCGTCGAGGATGCGGAATTCCAGCGCGATGCCGAGCGAGACGACGATGGACGGCATGATGAGACTGGCGATGGCGACATAGAACAGGAGGCTCGAGCCGCGGAAACGGCGGCGGAAGGCAAGGCCCGCCATGACCGAGATGACGACGGTCAGCACCATCACGGTCAGGCCGAGCCAGACGAGCGGCGGAGCGCCGAGCCGATGTCGACGACGCCGATCCCTTCCCACAGGCTCTTGAACCAGTGCAGCGACAGGCCGTTCAGCGGGAAGGTCAGCCCGCCCTGCGGCCCCTGGAAGGAGAGGACCAGGATCGTGAGCATCGGGCCGTAGAGAAACAGCACGAAAAGCCCGAAGACGATCGCCAGCAGGTAGAAGGACCGCGTTCGGGTCTCGCCCATCTCAAAGCTCCTTGCGGATGTCGATCATCCGGGTCAGCCCGAGGATGATGAGGAGCACGACGATGAGCAGGACGACCGCGTTGGCGGCGGCGATCGGAAACTGAAGGTAGTTGGTCTGGACGTTGATGATCTTGCCGATCGAGGCGATCTGCTGACCGCCCATCACGCCGATGGTGACGAAGTCGCCCATGACGATGGTGACGACGAAGATCGAGCCGATGGCGATGCCCGGCTTGACCAGCGGAATGATGACGTTCCACAGCGTCTGCCAGCCGCTGGCGCCGGCGTCATAGGCGGCCTCGACCAGCGAGCGGTCGATGCGCATCATCGAGTTGAAGATCGGCACCACCATGAACAGCGTGTAGAGGTGCACGAAGGCCAGCACGACGGCGAAATCGGAATAGAGCAGCCACTCCAGCGGCTCGCTGACGATGCCGGCTGCCGATCAGCGCCTGGTTGACGAGGCCGTTGCGGCCGAGCAGCGGGATCCACGAGATCATGCGGATGACGTTCGAGGTCCAGAACGGGATCGTGCAGAGCAGGAAGAGCACGACCTGCATGGTCAGCGAGCGAACATGGAAGGCGAGGAAATAGGCGACGGTGAAGCCGAGGACGAGCGTCGTCGCCCACACGATCAGGCAGAATTTGAGCGTCGACAGGTAGGTCTTGAACGTCGTGCACAGCTCCGGCAGCTTCGACAAGCAGCCGTCGAAAATCTGCTGGTAGTTATTGAAGGTGAAGGCCGGCTCGATCGAATACTCGGTGTAGTTCCAGAAGCGAGACGATCAGGGTGACGATCAGCGGCAGCACGAAGAACAGGAAGAAGACCAGCGCCATCGGCGCCGCCTGCCAATAGGGCGTGGCACGCGGCTCGCGCAGCGCTTCGCCCCGGTCGCCGGCTGCACGCCTGGAAGCTTGCGGCAGAGCGCCCCGGACGGCCTTGTCCGGGACGCTCTCTTCCAACGAGGCTACCGCGTCATGCGGCAATGAACTCGTTCCACTTCATGACCATGTAGTTGTTCTCGTCCATGACCGAGTTCCAGCAGGCGATGTCGCCCATGCGCTCGTCGTAGGAGCCGCCGTCGCGGACCGCGCCGGCCTTCTCGATCAGCGTGCCGTCGGGGGCATGGATGTCCTTCTCGGCGGGCTTGCCTTCCATCCAGTAGGCCCACTCGTAGGGCTTCATGTTTTCCTTGGCGGTATCGAGCACGGCCGAGTAGTAGCCCTGACGGTTGAGGTAGGCGCCGGCCCAGCCCGACAGGAACCAGTTGATGAACTCGTAGGCCGCGTCGAGCTTCTTGCCGTCGAGGGTCTTGGGCAGGCCGAAGCCGGAGGCCCAGCCGCGATAGCCTTCCTTCAGCGGCTGGATAGATGCAGGGGATGCCCTTGGAGCGGACGGCGGTGACCGCCGGCGACCACATCGACTGGATGACCACTTCGCCCGAGGCCATCAGGTTGACCACTCGTTGAAGTCCTTCCAGAAGGCGCGGAACTGACCGGCCTTCTTGGCTTCCTTCAGGAAGTCGATGGTCTTGTCGATCTCCTCCTTGGTCATGTTGCCCTTGTCCGGATATTTGTATTTGCCGAGGGCCTCGATGACCATGGCGGCATCCATGATGCCGATCGACGGGATGTTGAGGATCGCCGCCTTGCCCTTGAACTCGGGGTTGAGGAGCTCCGCCCAGCTTTCGATCGGCCGGTTGATCAGGTCGGGGCGGATGCCGAGCGTGTCGGCGTTGTAGATGGTCGGGATCAGCGTGATCCACTCGGTCGGCGATCCGCCGAGAAGTTCTTCGAGAACTGACCGTCCAGGTAGAACACCTTGCGCGGGGCGGTGCCCTGGTTGCCGATCTTCTTGCCGTCGACCTCGCCCTTGGTGAAGACGGTGGCGATCTGGTCGGAATATTTGATCTTCTTGGCATCCATGCCCTGCAGGTTGCCGGAGGGGAGAAGCTTGGGCAGCGAGAAGTATTCGCTGTCGAGGAGGTCGAAGGAATTCGGTTGGGTGATCACCCGCTTGGCGACTTCGTCGGTCTCGACCGGGATGTATTCGATGGTGATGCCGATATCTTCCTTGGCCTTCTTGGCGATGTCGGCCGACTGGTTCACCGCGGTCCCGAGATAGCGAAGCGTGACCCCGTCGTCGGCGTGGACGGCAGGGGCGGGAAAGCTGCTGGTCAGCGCTCCGGCGCCGGCGAGACCGGCGAAGGCGGCGGTGCCTTTCAACACGGTCCGCCGCGATACTCCAGTGGACTTCCTCTTTTCTGTCATGCTCCCGTACTCCTTTTCTGACGGGGTGGGTTGCGACCGGCCTCAAGCCGACGCGTCGAGGACGTGCAGATCGCCGGCGTTCCAGCCGACGCGCACCTGCTGTCCGGGTGTGAAGCCGTGCTCGTAGAAGGTCCGCTCCGGGACGAGGGCGACCAGTTCGAGCCCATCGTCGGTCTTGAGAGTCGATGATGATCGAGACGCCCTGGTATTCGACGTCCGCGACGATGGCCCGGGCGCCCTCGGCCGCTGCCGGCTCGGGTGCGACGGTCATGCGGTCGCTGCGGATGGCGACGGTGCGCCCGTCGATCGGCATGACATTGTGGCCGCCGATGAAGCGGGCAACGAATTCGGTGCGCGGCGCGTTGAAGATCTCGCGCGGCTCGCCGCTCTGCTCGATCCGGCCGTCGTTCATCACGACGATCAGGTCGGCGAGCGCCATCGCCTCCTCCTGGCTGTGGGTGACGTGGATGAAGCTGATGCCGAGCTCGCGCTGGAAGCGCTTGAGCTCCGCCCGCACCCGGATGCGCAGGAACGGATCGAGCGCGGACAGCGGCTCGTCGAGGAGAAGGATCGGTCGGTTGGTGACCAGAGCACGCGCCAGCGCCACCCGCTGCTGCTGGCCGCCAGAGAGCTGGCTGGGCAGGCGCAACGCGTAAGTCTCCATGGCAACGAGGCGCAGCATCCCGGCGGCCCGTGCCTGCCGCTCCGCCTTCGCCACGCCTTTCATCTTCAGGGAGAACGCGACGTTGTCGCCGACATTGAGATGCGGAAAAAGCGCGTAGCTCTGGAACATCATCGCCGTGCCGCGGGCGGCTGGCGGTTTGTCGTTGACGATCTCGGCGCCGAGAACGATGTCGCCCTCGGTGACCGACTCGTGCCCGGCGATCATGCGGAGCGTCGTCGTCTTGCCGCAACCGGAGGGCCCAAGCAGGCAGCAATAGGTGCCGGCCTTGATCTTCAGGGAGATGGCATCAACGGCCAGC
Source organism: uncultured Alphaproteobacteria bacterium (assembly GCA_963710805.1). GTDB lineage: Bacteria > Pseudomonadota > Alphaproteobacteria > Rhizobiales > Kaistiaceae > Bauldia. The sequence goes on from CAVQBS010000060.1 coordinate 152,349, forward strand.
GTGTCGCCGTATCGCTTGGTAACGCTGGCGAGTTCCAGGTCCGCGGCGTGTTGCATACAATCCCTCCGGTCGCCTGCCGCGGGGCAAGAGGCGTGCCAGTGGGAAAAGCTGGCGATCGCCATCGCCGGGCTGAAGTCATCGCCATTCGGCACGGCAAGAAACGCGGGCCAAGCGCCAATCGGATCGGCGACTTGCCTACTAACTAGGCAAACCTGACGCCAGCGCGATCAGACGTAACGGGACTGGGAACCGCCCATCCACATGTCCGGGTTCGGTCCAAGCCTGGCGCGGACGGGCTCGGTGATCTCGGTCGCGCGCTGAAGAATGTCCGGGGACACAGCGACGTCGAGCACCGCTGCGTTCTCCTCGATCTCCTCCGGGGTGCGGGCTCCGACCAGAAGCGATCCCGGTTCGCAGCCTTCCTCACCGTCGATCGCGGCTAGTGCATGTAGCCTGTCTGCTTCAGAAAAAGCTTCAGCCGGTCGGGGAAGTTAAGCACTGCCTTGTTCCGGCGCGGGCAGTCGGCGATGTCCTCGCCGGTCAGGCAGACCTCCTCGCCCTCGTCGGTGGCGAAGTCCCAGTGGGCGGTGAGCTGGCGCCATGCGTCGTCCCCCTCGCCGACCCGGATCTTGGCGGCGACCCAGCCGGCCAGATAGCCGGTCGACGTCCACCGCTGGGTCGGATCGACGCTCTCCTCGATCTGCCGAAGCCAGTCGCGATGAGCCCCGACAAACGCGGGCTCGGCCGAGACGTCATAGGCCTTGCCGTTGCGGACGGTCATGATCATCAGCGGCGCGGCGCTGCAGGCGTAGCAGCCGAACTGGTAGAGAAACCGGTTATCGTAGGTCGCGATCTCGGCCTGCCCGTTATCGTCGAGATCGGCGAGATAGCCCCCGTCGCCGTCGAACTCGCCGATCGGGACGGCCACCCAACGCCCGCCGACGGAGGTCGCGACAATCACCTGCGTGCAGCAATGCGCACCGCCGGTGAAACTGGTGAAATAGACCTCGGGACCGCTATTGCCGGGATCGATGTCGACAATGCTCGCCTCCGTCGCCGGGAAGTCCAGGCCCGAGGCGACACCGGGAACCTCCAGCACCCGCGTTCCGTCGACAACCACCGACAGAACCGGCGTATCAAAGTCGGGGTCGAGATCCGGGCGGCGAACGAGGCTGATACCGGCGGTCAGCGACCCGACAGTAACGGCGGCGCTCTTGGCACCGTCGGCGAATTCGGTGGTCGGGAATTCGTCACCCCCCGGCTGGGCACTCGTGGCAAAAACCACGCCGAGAAACATGCAAACGCCGGATAACGGTCCGAGTATTATCGCGACGGCGCGCAAAGCCTTCCTCCGCTTGTCGGAGCGCACTCTAGGCCCGGCGCCCCCTCTGGGAAACCCCGAACTGGAAAGGCCCTCTTGGTCTGATAAGCTGTCGAACCAAAGTCTGGAGGAACCATGACCGATACCCAGGGCCTGAAGTCGATTCGGCTGAACTTGGCGCGAACCAAGGAATTTCCGCAAGGCAGCGACCGTCACGGCTACCGATTGACGGCGCCGCTCGATGCCGACGGCCATCTCGACGCCGAGGGATGGCGCAAGCATCGGCAGCACTGCCGGGTCGTGCGGTTCTGGGCGGGTGAAGAGGACGATGTCGGCCACCTCATTCACCGGCCGGGCGGCTCATGGGGCTTCACCTACGATATCGACGGCGACGAGGGCGACGAGTCCGGTTTCAAGCTGTCGAGCCACCGGTTCGTGCCGGGCGAATATATCTCGATCCGCGACGATGACGGGGAATTGCACACCTTCGTCGTGGTGACGGTGGACAATATCTGACCAGGCGCACTTCAAGGTGCCACTGATCTCCGCCGGACTCGTCGTGCTGGCCGTCGAAGGCATCGTCATGTATGCGGTCATGGACCGGCTGGAGAAGCGCATGACCGGCTGGGCGCACCGATCGTCGGCATTTGCCGCCGGAACTGGACCTGCCTCCGCGTCCCGGGATTTGTACGACAACTTCAGCCCTGCTAGGTTCGTCGCTCCCGGAGACCGAACGGACATCCCATGACGACAACCCGGACCGGCGGCCGAATCCTGGCCGATGCCCTGGAGCGGAACGGCGTGACCCGCGCCTTCTGCGTGCCGGGCGAGAGCTATCTCGCGCTGCTCGACGCGCTCTACGATTCGCCGATCAAGGTCACCACCTGCCGCCAGGAAGGCGGTGCAGCGATGGCGGCAGAGGCCTGGGGGAAGCTGACGGGACGCCCGGGCATCGTCATGGCGACGCGCGGGCCGGGCGCGACCAACGCCTCGGCCGGGCTTCATGTCGGGCGGCAGGACTCGACGCCGATGATCCTGCTTCTCGGTCAGGTCGCCCGCCACATGCGCGAGCGCGAGGCCTTCCAGGAGATCAACATCAAGGCATTCTTCGGCGAGCTGTCGAAGTGGGTCGCTGAGATCGACCGCGCCGAGCGGATTCCCGAATTCGTCAGCCGCGCCTTTCACGAGGCAACCTCGGGCCGTCCCGGACCGGTAGTTCTCGGCCTGCCCGGAGGACATGCTCCGCGAGATGGCGGCCGTCGCCGACGCCGAGCCGTGGGTTCAGGTGGAGACCTATCCGGGGCTGACGCAGATGGCGCGCCTCCAGAAGATGCTGTGGGCGGCGAAGCGACCGCTCGCCATCCTCGGCGGACCGCGCTGGAGCGATGGTGCCGTCGCCGGCATGCGGCGCTTCGCCGAGCGCTTCGACCTGCCGGTCGCGTGTTCGTTCCGCCGCCAGACGCTGTTCGACAACGAGCATCCGAACTACGCCGGCGACTTCGGGCTCGGGGCCAACCCGGCCCTTGCCAAGCGACTGCGCGATGCCGACCTGGTGCTGCTCGTCGGCGGACGGATGAGCGAGATGCCGTCCGGCGGCTACAGCCACATCGCCATTCCCGAGCCGGGGCAGGCGCTGGTGCATGTCCATCCCGGCGCGGAGGAGCTCGGGCGCGTCTATCGTCCGACGCTGGCGATCAACGCCAGCCCCATCGCCTTCGTTGCAGCGCTGGAAGGCCTCGAGCCGCCACCGGAAATCGCCTGGCGGGAGGAGACCCGGGCGGCCAATGCCGCTTTCCGTGCCTGGACGACGCCTCTGGCGAACCCCGGCCCGGTGCAACTCAGCGAGATCATCGCATGGCTCCGCGACCGTCTTCCCGACGACGCGATCATCACCAACGGGGCCGGCAACTACTCCGGATGGGTCCACCGCTTCTTCCGCTACCGCCGCTTCGGCACCCAGCTTGCGCCGACCTCAGGATCGATGGGCTATGGCATGCCGGCGGCGATCGCCGCCAAGCTGGAGAACCCCAACCACACGGTCGTTGCCTTCGCCGGCGACGGCTGCTTCCAGATGACCAGCCAGGAGTTCGCCACCGCGGTCCAGGAGAAGGCGGCAATCGTCGTGATCGTCGTCAACAACGGCATTCACGGCACGATCCGCATGCACCAGGAGCGCCACTACCCCAACCGCCACATCGCCACCGACCTCGTCGATCCGGACTTCGCGGCGCTCGCTCGCGCCTACGGCGGCCATGGCGAGACGGTGACGCGGACCAAGGACTTCGCCGCCGCCTTCAACAATGCACTGCATGCCGGCAAGCCGGCAATCATCGACCTGAAGTTCGATCCCGAAGCCATCACGCCGACCCGCACGATGTCGGAGATACGCGGGAGCGGACGGCGCTGACTTCACCTACAGCGCGGCGCCCCGCCGCCTGTCGCCCGCGCCAACTGCACCGGCGGGCATGGCACGTCGCCGTAGGAGCAGAAGACGCAGCATTTGCCTGTCTTCGGCTTGAGCAACGTACCGCACGCCTGGCATTCGTAGAGGTACCGGCATGCGTCGGTCGGCATCTCCTCGGTGGCGCGATGGCCGCATCGGGGGCAGGTGATCACAGAGGTGGTGACGACCGTAGTCATGAGTCCGTCTGGCTCGCCGGCGATTGGTCAACGGCGGGCAAGGGCTTCGCCGGCTCCTCCCGGTGGACGAAGTCGACCCGCACGATGCCCAGCGCCTCGAGTCCCCGGTACAAGCGTTCGGCGTTGACCGTGGTTTCGCCAAGCAAGACGGCAAGCGAGCCGAGCAGCATGTGGGCACCATCGCGGAGCGGCGCCACCATTTCTGCCTGGGCTCCCGTCAGTGTCGTGTTATCGCGATGGCGGCGAAAGCCGAGAGCGAGGCTTTCGTCGTCACCTTCGACCGACGAGACCGCAGGCGACAGCCGGACCACCAGACCGCCCAGCAGGCGGGATCGGCTCAGGGCGTCGAGTCGAATCGCCTCGCTGCCGAAGATCGCCTCCTCGACCCGTGCCCGCAGCGCCACGGACAGCGCCTCCTCGCGGGTCGCGGGGACATCCAGGCCGGCATTCTGATCGACGAAAACGGTGCCGCTGTCGAGGCCCGGAAATGACGGGCAAAGACTTGCGAGCGCAGCCGTTACCAGCCGCACCAGGCGAACGCGCGGGCGCACGTAGACCGGTGGACGCCCGCTCGAATCGAGCCAGAGGACCGATGCGCCGGGCCCGCCGAACAGCGTCCTTGGCTTCGCGCCCTCTGTCAGGGCGTGCACTGCGGGATAATCGCCCTCCTTTCTCGGCGCGAGGTCCGGCCAGCCCTCCGCAAGCCGGTCGGCGATCGCATCGCTGATATCAAGGTCGAGCCGGGATCGTACCGTCCCCACTCCTCCCACCGCGCGGATGGCACCCCTGGGAAGCGCCTCCGGCGGCGCGAAAGCAAGCCACGCGAGCGCCGCGCGAAGCCAGGCGTGTTGCGACGACGGTGATGTCGGCTCGCCCCCAAGCCTGGCCAGGAGCGCGTTCATCTCGATCACCTCGCCAAGAACTCCTGATACCGGCAGAGGTGGCAAACGCCTCATCGAGGGCGGCGCGCTCCAGCCCGGCATCCTGCCGTTGACGGTGGAGACGCGCGCGGCTCATGGCGTTCCTGAACAGGAGCCGGGGGTCGCCCATGGCCTCGCGGTCGAGCGCAACCCGGATGGCTTCGGCGATTCTGAGCGCCCGATCCGTCTCGCCGGATGCCGCGAACGCCGCGATCGCGTCGTCAAGCAGGCGCAAGTCCGCCACCTGGACGGGTTGTCCGGTCACCAGCGCTTCCTCGATCGCGGCGATCTCTCGACCGGCATGGCGCGTCTCGCCGGCAAGGACCGCTGCCTGCAGCTTCAGCCGGTCAAGACGCTTGCGCACCGCTTCGGACGCCTGACGGGAGGGCGGCGGCATGGAACGCATCTCCGAAAACCACCCTCGCGCCAGCCGTGTTTCCTGGCGGCGGATGTCGGCCAAGGCCATCTCTTCCGGCGTCCTCGCCACCTGGCGGGCGCGCTCCGCGAGGTCGCCGGCAAGATCGCCAGCGCCGCCCTCGCTCATGCGCTCGCTCAATGCGACGATCGCCGCGCCGTCGGCAAAATGCGCTGTGCAAAAGCTTTCGGCGAGGGCCTTCAGCCCGTCGTCCTTCGCTTCGAGATCAGCCATCGCGTCGAGGTCACGGGCTGCGGCTCGCGGATCGATATCGCGCAGTGTCGGCGGGATGAGAAAGTGGTTCGGACCGACGGGGACCAGAAAGGCGCTGCCGACCGTGATCTCAAGCTCGGTCGCCAGGGAGCGCGGCAGCAGCCCCGGGAAGAAACGAAGAACCCGGCGCTGTTCGAGCGACAGCTCGGCGGATTCGCCCGCCACCGGCTCCTTCACGCCACGACGCCGCTCGAAGAAGTGGCGTCCCGTCACCGCCGCGGTTGGCTCGTCGCCGACGAGCGCAATCGCGATACCCCGCCGCTTGAGGAACAGGAAGAGCCACTCGCTCTCGTACCGGAGGGGAAGCCCGTAGCCGGGCGCAAGGAGGGCGACGACGCCGTTGGTCGGTAGCGCGGCTGCGATCCGCCTTGCGTCGTCGTAGCAGCGGAGAAGCACCGGATCGCCGACGGCTTCGATATCGACGTCGACGGTGTCCGGGCTGGCGAATGCCGACGCCGGCTCGGGCCCTGACAGGGTGAGGCCGAGCCCAGCGGCGAGCTGTGTCGCGGCCTCGCGCGGCCGCCATGCGCCGAGCGTCAGATCGACATAGCGAACCTTGCCGGGCTCGACACGGACGGATGGCTCGTCCGCCGCCCCGTCCGGTTTTTCGTCCACGTCAGCCATCAGCCGCCGTCGCGAGTGCCGCCAACCAAAGGGCGCTTCTCGAAACGCCGTCGAGCCGGAGAAGCGTGTCGACCTCACGGTCGTAGAAGTCCGGCACCTCGTGAACCCAGAGGCCGGCAGCTTGGGCGGCAAGGTCCAGCGCCAGGGCATGGCGACCAGCGGCGACGAGGGCGTCGCGATAACCGCGTTCCCCTGCGGCACCGGTGGCAGCCTCTAGCTCGCCGATCGCGAAGACCATGACCTGCGCTTGCTGCGCTGGCCTGCTATCGGCCAGGGCCGCTGACAAGCCGCTCCTGAGGCTGGTCGGCCTCAAAAGCAAAAGCGACCGCTCGGTGTGGGCGTAGCGATAAAAACCGACCGGCAGCGCCTCCACTCCGTCGACATAGAGATGAAACGCGATCGGATCGTCATCGCCGAACGGGCGGCAGGCCGCCGCAAGGACCGAGGACAGCGCAGTGAGCGACAGCGCCCCTTTGCCGGCACGGCGCGCGTCTTCGGGGCTCTCGCTCAGCGCCGCCGTCAGCGGCTCGGCGGCGGCAAGCGGGAACGCTTCGAGCACGGTTGCGCCCGGCGCCGCGACGGACTCGACGGCAAGCGCTTTGGGCTTCCTGACGAAGCCAAGCCGGCGGCCGCGCTTGGCGCTCTCGTGATAGAGCTCCCAGGCTGGATCCGGCCGCTGGCTGTTCTCCGTGTCGAACCAGACCGATGACATGCCGATAGCTCCACACGCTTCTCAGGGAAAGGGATGCGGCGCGGGATTGCCCTCGCTGCCGCGCGTGATGCCGCGATGGCCGAGCTTGCGCGGCGCATCGTAGAGGCGCCGGCCGCCGAGAGCGCGCAGACGATGACCGGCAAAAAGCGGGTGATAGCCGGGAACGATCGCGCGACAGACATTGAGACCCAGCCCGGAGACGTCCTCGCTGGTCAAATTGGCCGCGTAAACGCGATGCCCGGTCGCCATGATGCGCCCGATGACAGCTTCGAGATCGCCGTCGATCACGCCGGTCGCGCCGCTTTCGAGATCTCGCCATTCGCGCTGCTCGTCGGAGACAGACATCCAGGCGAAAAGGCCGCGATTGTCGTGGTCGGCCGCGACGTTGACGTGATCGGCCGACACCACGACATCCTCCCAGTCGTTGGTCGGGCCGGGGCGCTTGCGTGTCCGCATGGTCGCCTCGGCGAGGCGCCGGTTGGAGGCGAGCCGGCAGAGAGCGTCGACCAAAGCGGCGCGCGGGTCGAGATCGGCGGCGACCGCAAAGACGAAGGCGGGTCGCTCGGGCCGCTCCGAGGCAGCGACCGCAACGAAGCTCGGGATGCGATTGTCGGTCGTGATGTCGAGGATGGTGATGGTGTCGCCAACCCGTTCAAACCGCCGCACCATGTCGCCAAGCGACTGAGGCAACGTGTCGACACGCACCGGCGGGGCCGGGATCATCGCCTGCCAGAACAGCGCCGCGGCATCCCGGGCGACGACGTCGCGAACGCCGGCGAGCGCGGCGGCCGCAACGCCCTCGCCGCAGGCGAGCCCTCCCGGCTCGCTGACGACGATCGGCAGATCGCCGGCGGTCCGCACATAGTGGAACGGGAACCAGACCATCGCCGCCGGCACATAGGCCGTCTCGCCGGTGGCAAGGTCGACAGCGCTGGTCCAGCGGATCGGCGTCTCCTCGTCGAAAGGAACGTAAGGGAATCCGGGGCGCGCGTATTGCTGATCGCCGAACAGCACAAAATCGTCGGGCGCGAGGCAGGCGAAACACGCCTCGGCCACGGCCACGAGAGGCAACCCGTCGCGGTCGTAAAGCGCGGCGCAATAGCGCGACAGGCTTCCTCGCAGCGCGGCGACCACCGCCGCTTCGCGGCTCGTCGCGGCTGCCTCGACCGTGCGTCCGGTCGCCGTGCCACCGAGCGCTGCCGGATCGCAGATCTGCGCCCGATAGTGCAGGAACTGCGGCGCATCCGGCTCGACCAGCACCTCGTCAAGCGCCGACACGATGCCGATCCGCGGATCGTAGATCGTGTCGAATGTTGCAGCCAGTGCTCCCGCTTCCATCAATTTCCCCGCGACGTCTCTTCACCGGGAGCGGCCGACATCGCCGCCAGCGAGCAAACCGGACAACGCGGCACCTTGAGCACGTTGCGCGTCCGCAATGTCGGTGCCATGAGATCCGCCTCGATCAGGCGGCCCGGATCTCCGCCCGGCAGCGTCCGCCCGAAGAATTTCAACAATTCGATCGCCGCAATGTCGGCGGCGACGCGCGCCATCGGCTGCAGGTAGCCCGACACCGACTGGCCGAAAAAGGCATGCGCCTCGGATGCCCGCTCGAGATCGGAACTGGAGAGGTTGGCGTTCTGCCGGCTCCACAGGCATTCGAAGCATGGCCCTTCCCCGGGTACGACCAGCGGACCAAGATAGGCAACCTCATCCTGCAGCACGATCGAGTAGAAGAGGACCCGCGCCGCCACGCAAGCGCGGTTCCAGTCACGCATCAGCGCGAGCCCGCCGAAATCGCTGCACACGATCTGGCAGTCGGGTGGCTCGCTCCTCTGCTGCCATTCCTCGAACTGGCGGGGCTTGACCGACATGGCGGCGGCGATCTCCGGACGCAGTTCCTGCCTGTCGGTGAAGAAGTCGAGGTTGCGCAGCGCCGGATGATCGACGAGCGTCAGCGAACGGAAACCACAGCTTCTAAGATTGCCGAGAAGCGGAAGCGCGACGTGGTTGACGCCGAACACCACAAGGTCGAGCCGATCGATATTGGCGGCCGTCGCCGCGAACGTCGTCTCGTGGTTCCAGTAGAAGACGTCCTCACGCCGCTCGCCCGGAATCCGTCTTCCTTCCTCCGCCGGGACCAGAAGCCGTGCATCGGTCAACTGCCTGATCAGGCCGGCGAGCACCTCATGGCGCGACGGGTCGGTCTCGGCCTTCAGGTCTTCGAGGCCTATGCCACCGGCCTCGGCCGATCGCGCCACCAGAAGGTCGAGAAGATCGCCGGCCTTCTCGCCCCGCACCGCAAGGCGGACATTGCCCCGACGGATAATAACGCCGCCGTCATGCGGGACCGCCTGAAGCCCGAGAAGGCGATAGCGCGCCTGCCTTACCCCTGGGATACCATCGTCCATACGGACTGCCTCGCCGGGCACGTCGATCGGAAATTGTCGTGCGACTTCTATGACACGCGGGCCGCCAGGGCGGCAATTCCCCTGCCCCAGGCATCCGAACGGCTATCCGGGCTCTACGCGATGCCGAGCGGCCCCTCGCCCCGGTCGAGGATCAGCGGGACGATCAGATCCTCCTCGTCGTCCAGGTGGCGGATCAGCCTGGCGAGCAGGCGCTCGCTGTCAGCCGTATGGCGTTCGGCTGCCCGCTTCATCAAGTCGCGGTCGGCATCGGGCGTTTTAAGCAGGGCCGACGCCGATTCGAAGGCGGCATGCATTGCCGCGTGGATGGTCTCGTGGTCGCTCTCCAAGACCTCGAAACCTCGCGCAAGCCGCGGTTCCGCCGCAGTAAACAGCGGGAAAAACTGGTAATCCTCGATCGTATGATGGCCTTCCAGCCCACCGAGGAAGTTGCTGAGCCGGCGTGGATAGAAGGCGCGAAAATCGGCCGCGGCCAGGCGGTCTTCGCGAAATTCGTCACCGGCCGTCTTCAGCGCCCCGCCGAGACGCCGGAACTGATCGTGGATCGCCAGCCAGAAACGCGCCATCTCCCCGAGATTGGCATGGTCCGGCCATGCCTCGCGCGGATAGCGGTCGAGCAGCAGCCGCAGCTCGGGCGGCCAGCCTGTCCGGGTGTCGAGATCGAAATCCATGGTTCAAGCGGTCTCTCGGCGGCAACGCCGACGATATGGGCACTGAACCGCCGATCGGTAAGGCTTATTCGAGCGTCTTCAGGTATGCGATGACGTCGTTGATCTGATCCGGCTCGAGCTTGAACTGTGGCATCGAGGGGTGGCCGGTCACAATGCCTTCGGCAAGAGATTCCTGCAGATCCTCGATCGGGTATTGTTCATGCAGCGTCCGGAAGGGAGGCGCGATCGGCAACGGACTTTCATCGTATTTGCCGACCGCGTGACACATCGAGCAATTCGTCTTGACGAAGGTGAAGCCGCGCTGCTCGTCGGGCTCCAGCGCCGACGCCGCCCCCGCCGCCAGGATCAAGACCGCCGCGAGTGCCGCTGTCCGAATCATCATCATCTCCCTGCTATCATAACCGATCCAAGCAGCGATCATCGCGCCTTACGTTGATCTGGCGCAAGCTGTGATGGCGCCCTGTGACACCGTGATGTAGGAGTCCGGCCGCCAAACAACCGCCGGGGAATCACCATGAAGATCACCGATTTGAAATGCGCGGTCATCGGCCGGAACCCGGTGGTCCGGATCGTCACCGACGAGGGCGTCAGCGGCTATGGCGAGGTCGAGCACTTCAAGCCGTACATCAAGCCCTACGTACTGCGCTCAGCGAAGCGCTGGTCGGCGAGGATCCGACCGACGTCGAGCGCGTGCATGCTCAAGATCCGCCAGCGCGGCGCCTTCAAGCCCTGGGGCGCGGCCGTCAGCGCCATCGAGAACGCGCTGTGGGACATCGCCGGCAAAGCGGCCGGCCTTGCCGGTCTACAAGCTGCTGGGCGGCAAGGTCCGCGACCGGGTGCGCGTCTACAACGGCGCCGTCCGCGTTCCGCTGACGGGCCACGACCCGAGGACTACGCGAGAACATGGCGCAGATGAAGGCGGCGAAGGAAGGCTTCACCATCATCAAGCAGGGCATCGGCTTCCACAGCGAGATGAAGCGCGCCATTGCCGATTTCGCCTACGGCGACATCAGCAAGGTCCACGTTCACGGCGGCGCCGCCGACCGGGCGCTCCTGACCGAGCGCGGACTGAAACATGTGATCGCTTGCGTCGAGGCGATGAAGGAAGTGCTCGGCGACGAGGTCGGCCTGGCGCTCGACTGCGGCCCCGGCTGGACGGTGCCGGACGCGATCCGCTTCGCCGAGCCGTCGAGCCGCTCAACCTCATGTGGCTGGAGGACCTGATCACCGGCGACTACACGCCGTTCGTCAATGCCGACGTCTATCGCGAGGTCACGACGCGCAACGTCGACGCCGATCCACACCGGCGAGCAGATCTACCTGCGCCAGAACTTCAAGGAGCTGATCGAAGACCACGCGGTGAACATCGTCGGGCCCGATCCCTGCGACGTCGGCGGCATCGCCGAACTGAAATGGATCGCCGAATACGCCGACCTGCACGGCATCCTGATGGCGCCGCACGGCACCGGCAACGGCCTGCTCGGGCTGGCCGCGCTGGTCCAGGTGTCCGCGACGCTGCCCGCACAACTACATCGCCTTCGAGTATCCGGTCGGCGACCCGGCCTGGTGGTACGACATCGTCGACGGGCTTGCCCGACCCGATCGTCAAGGACGGCCATCATCGAGGTCTGGGACCGGCCGGGCATGGGCGTCGATCTCATCCCTGAGGCGGCGCGGCCCTATCTCGGCGAAGAGGACAAAGGGTTCTTCGACTGAACGACGAAGGCGTCCGCGACCGACTCCCGCGCCCGTGGCGGCGCCGGCAGATCGGCAGCGATGGCCCCGGCGCCGGCGATCACCGCAACCCGGATGATCTCCTTGTGAGCCGGCGGCGAGCCGTGCAGAAACGGAACGCTGAGCGCGGCGATGACCTTGCCGGTGCGGTCGCGGATCGGCGCCGCATAGGCGCAAATGCTCGGCGAATATTCGCCGCGATCCTCCGCCCAGCCCTGACGCCGGATCTTCGCCAGCTCGGCAAAAAGCTTCTTTTTGTCGGCCAGCGTGCGGTTGGTGTAGCGGAAGAGACTGTCGCCGAGGAGTTCGTTGAGCTCGGCTTTCGGCGCATGGGCGATCAGGACCTTGCTGGCCGCGCCGGCGTGCAGCGGCTGACGCTGTCCGGGAACCACGGTCAGCGCATATTCGCGGGTGCCCTGCATCGCCGCAACGACGAGGATGGCATCGCCGTCGAGAACCGAAATCTTGCTCCCCTCCCCGGTCTTCTTGACGAGCTGTTCAAGATGCGGGGCGGACAGCGCCGCAAGATCATAGTCCTGCGCATCGGCCAGCGTCCGCGCGGCCAACGCCAGCAGTCGAGGTCCGAGCCGGTAGGTGCCGTCCGGATTGCGTCGCACGATGTCATGAAACTGCAGCGTATTGAGGATCCGGTACACCGTCGTGCGAGGCAGGTCGAGGAAATCGACGAGCTCACGAATGCTCGCGCCGTTCGATCGCTTCTCGAGCAGCGACAGCACTTCCATCATCCGATCGATAACGGGAATGCGATGCTTGGCTATGGATTCGTGCGTCGACATCAGGGCAATGCGGACCTTCGCCAATTGACTTCTACGGTATTAGGTTTATCGTCCAATGTTGAATTTGGAAAGTTCATATTTGAATAAGCTGGATTTGGCAATGCGCTATTCCGGCGGAACGGCCAGACCGGACCAACCGGCCGGCGACTGAGGTGGGAGGCACGCTGGATGGAGCCGGAAACGGCGAGGATCGCGGAGACCGCGCGACGCCTGAAGAAGCTCTACACCGCCGCTGTCTATGACATCATGGACGAGATGGGGCTGAGGCACCAGTGCCTCGACCTTGCGATCAAGCCAATCGATCGCTCGATGCGGCTTGCTGGTCCGGCCTTCACCATCGCCGGCATGTCTGACCCGCGGAGCGACGAGGAGTTCGACGACCTTCCCGAGGTCAAGGACCTCACCTTCTTCCGCCGCATGTATCCCGGCTGCGTGGTCGTCATCGCCGTCGCCGGCGAAAGCCGCTCCGGGCATTGGGGTGAGTTGATGAGCACGGCAGCAAAAGCGCGCGGCGCGGCAGGCGTGATCATCGACGGCGGCACCCGCGACGGCAATCTCCTGATGGGTATCCCCGACTGGCCGGTCTTCGCCCGCTATCTGTCGCCGATCGAATCGAAGCTCCGCTATCGCATCCGGGCGCTGGAAAAGCCGATCGCCATGGCGGGCAGCCTCACCAGCCACGTTCGCGTCAACCCGGGTGACTGGCTGTTCGGCGACATGGACGGCGTCGTCGTCATCCCCGTCGATCAGATCGACGAGGTGCTGGCGAAGGCGGAGGAAATCGGCGGAATCGAGGACACCGTGCGTGACGAAATCCGCGCCGGCGCCGACGTCAAGGCGGTGTTCGACAAGTACGGACGCCTCTGAGCATTCGGGCAGGAATTGAGAACCAAACTCCTGGAGTGACACCATGAAGGGAATCACAGGCATCGGCCACGTGGCCATCCGGGTCAAGGACGTGGACCGGACCCTCGACTTCTATGTCAACAAACTCGGCTTCAGGGAGATGTTCCGGCTCGACCGGGACGACCGACTGTGGATCGTCTATCTGCGCATCACCGACGGTCAGTTCCTCGAAGTGTTCCCCGATGCCACCGGCGACAGCGTGCCTGGTCCCGACGCGGTCGGCTACAATCATCTTTGCCTCGAGGTCGACGATATCGACACCGTGGTTCGACAGCTGGAAGAGGCCGGGGTCGCGCTGACGCGCGAAAAGAAGATGGGCGCCGACAACAACCTGCAGGCCTGGATCGCCGACCCTGACGGCCACCGGATCGAGCTGATGCAGATCATGCCGGGATGCATGCAGGCCGAGGCGATCGCCCGCCTCGGGCGCGAGGCGGTGACAGCGTAGCCGCACGGGGACTGCACGGGCAGCGGCACCATGAAGATCGTCGGGCTGAAGACATTCGTCGCCAACGCCTCGCGGACCAACTTCGTCTTCGTCAAGCTCTACACGGACGACGGCGTCGACGGAGTTGGCGAGGCGACGCTGGAATGGAAGACCGACACCGTCGTCGCGGCGCTCGGAGAACTTGAGCGAACCCTACTCGGCGAGGACCCCTTCGCCACCGAACGGCTGATCGAGCGTCTCCACCGGGACTCCTACTGGCGGAGCGGGGCGGTGTTGCGCAGCGCCCTCGGCGGGATCGAGGCGGCGCTCCTCGACATCAAGGGCAAGGCGCTCGGCGTTCCGGTCTACGAACTCCTCGGCGGCAAGCAGCGCGACACGGTGCGCTCCTACGCCAATCACTGGTTCTTCGGCTGCGTCAAGCCGGAGGACTATGCGGCGAATGCGCGACGTGCGGTGGCGATGGGCTACACAGCGCTGAAGTGGGATCCGTTCGGCTCCGTCTGGCTCGAGATGACGCGGCCGGAGCGGAACGAAACGATCGCGATCGTCGAGGCCGTGCGGGCGGCGGTCGGGCCGGATGTCGACCTGATGCTCGACGTGCACGGGCGACTGAATGTGCCCACCGCGATTGCCATGTGCCGGGAGCTGGAGCGTTTCGACCTCGCCTGGATCGAGGAGCCGACGCCGCCGGAAAGCATCGACGCGCTGGCCGAGGTGAGGTCCCGAAGCCGGGTGCCGATCGCCGCCGGCGAGCGGCTGTTCGAGCCGGAACGTTTCCTCGAACTGATCAACAAGAACGCGGCCGATATCCTGCAGCCGGACGTCTGCCATCTCGGTGGCCTGCTGGAAACCAAGAAGGTCGCCGGGCTCGCCCACATGCGCTTCCTGCCGGTCGCTCCGCACAATCCGACCGGGCCGGTGATGAACGCCATGACGCTTCACCTCTCGGCGGCGATCCCCAACTTCCACATCTTCGAAACGGTGTCGATCGACGTGCCGTGGCGAAAGGAACTTGTCAGCGAATCGCTCACCATCAAAGGTGGTGACATCGCCATTCCGGACGCGCCCGGACTCGGTGTCGAACTGCGCGAGGAAGCCTGCAAGCGCTTCCCCTACCAGCCGACCGATCTGCCGATCTTTTCCGGCGACACCAATACGCGCGGCGTCGCCGACGGCCAGCCCGTTGTTGCCTCCCATTCCGACGGCCCGTCGGCACGCCGCGCGTAGGCAGGAAAAGCCGAGAAAGAGAATTGACTCACCCGCGGCAATGTCCGAGAGTTATATATAGAACTTTTATAGTTCATATTTGAACGATCGGTCGAAAGAAGAAACCGGGCCAGGGAAGACGTCCAACGGAGCGCGCCGACGGTCGAGCCAACCGTCGATCTGACGATTGCCTGACGACCTCCCGAACCCGAGGCGGGGCGCGGCGGCGCCACCGGGAGAAGCTGATGAAAGTCGGGCTCACGCTTGCCGGCGATCTGGTCAGTGAAGACAGAGCGCGTTTCGCGGCGCAGCTTGGCGTCACCGATGTGGTCGTCCACCTGAGCGACCATGCCGCCGTCGGCGACCAGCGGGCCTATGTCGACGGCCGGGTGGCGGGGCCGGCCGACGGCGACGCGCGCGACAACCGCCCTTGGACCTACGACGATTTCACCAGACTGACTGCGATGCCGGCAGACCACGTCATCAAGGACGCGGCGACCGAGAACGCGCTCGGTCCGTCGTGCAGGGCCGACATCAGACGAGCGCGCGTGACGGCGACATCGCGCCAGCCGGCGATGTCGCTTTGAACTTGTGCGGTCGCCGGTCGCCGCCGGTCGGCCAATCCCGCGGTCGGTTTGATCGCAACCAGGGAGGAAAGAGGATGAACGTGAAACGCTATGCAGGCCTTCTGGCTTCGACGGTCGCGGCGGTGGCGCTCGGCGCCGGTGTCGCTTCAGCCGGCGAGATCGTGTGGTGGAACTCCGAACTGGAGCCAGGCACGGGCCGAGGAGATGGCCAAGAAATTCATGGAGGCTAACCCGGACATCACCGTCAAGATGGAGATCACGGTGTCCGACGGCCTGCCGACCCGTATCCAGACGGCGCTCCGCTCAGGGTCGCCGCCGGACGTGATCGAGGCGCAGCACGGCTGGGTAGTGCCCTACGCCCAATCCGGCCTGCTGACGCCGCTCGACGATGTGCTGACGGCCTTGGGCAAGGACGACTTCGTTCCGGCCTCGCTCAGCTATGACACCTGGGACGGTCACATCTGGGGCATCCCTTACCGCATCGAGACGCATGCCGTCTTCTACAACAAGGGCATGTACAAGGCCGCCGGCCTCGACCCCAACAAGCCACCCGAGACGTGGGACGAGCTGGTCGACGTTGCGACAAAGCTCACCCATGACGACCAGTATGGCTTCGCCATCACCGGCGGCGGCGAGTTCGGCAATACGATCTTCCGCTCGCTGCCGTTCATCTGGATGAATGGCGGCGCGATCATCAGTGATGACGGGAAAGAGGTTCTGGTCAATTCGCCAGAGACCGTCGAGGCGGTCACCTTCTACACCGACTTCCTCAAGAAAGGCCTGTCGCCGCCCTCGACGCTCCAGAACGACGGCACCGCCAACCGCCGCCTTTTCATTGCCGAGACCGTGGCGAGCTACCAGTCCGGCCAGTTCGACGTGAACTCGATCCGGCAGGAGAACCCGGACATCGATATCGGCGTGATGATGATCCCGCATCCCAAGGGAAAGGAAACCGCGGCAATCCTCGGCGGCTGGAGCTTCATCATCCCGAAAGACGCGCCGAACGTCGCCGATGCCAAAAAGTTCATCGAGTTCATGGGCCAGGCCGACAATATGGGCTTCTTTACCGACACCTTCCCGGCCCGCAAGTCGGCGATGGACATGGAGCGGTTCCAGGATCCGATCCTGACCGTGTTCAAACAGATGCTGCCCTACGGTCGCACACTGCCCCAGAACAAGAACTGGATTCCGATCACCCAGGCCTACTTCAACGGCGTCCAGTCGATCCTGCTGGGCGAAGCCACCCCGCAGGAGGCGATGGACGCCGCCGCGGAGGAAATCCAGAGCCTGCTCGACCAGTAGGCACAAGCGCTGCAAAGTCAGGGTCCCGGGAGGCTGCTTCCGGGGCCCGTATCTACCCGGTGAAAGACGCGACGTGCGGCACAATCAAGGCATCCTGTTCGTCCTGCCCGCGATCATCGTGCTCGGCATCCTGATCGCCTATCCGGTTGTCTACACGGGGCTGCTCAGCGTCACCAACGACGCCGGCGACTATGTCGGCCTCAAGAACTTCGCCGCGGTCGTCCAATCCCGCACGACCTCGACCGCGGTGTGGAACACCGCCTACTACGTCCTCGGCTCAATCTTCTTCCAGGTCACTCTTGGCACGCTTGTCGGGATTCTGCTCAACCAGGAATTCCGCGGGCGCGGCTTCGTCCGTGCGCTGGCGCTGATCCCATGGGTGGTGCCCGGCATCGTCGCCGCCACGACTTGGGCGTGGATGTTCCACACCGAGTTCGGAATCATCAACTACATGATGACCTCGGCGCACATCGTCAGCGAGCCGGTCAACTGGCTGACCGACCGCGACACGGTGATGCCGGCGATGATCGCCATCAACTCGTGGAAGCTGTTTCCCTTCGTGGCGATCATGGTGCTCGCCGGGCTGCAGACCGTGCCGAATGAGCTCTATGAATCGGCGCGCGTCGACGGCGCCACCTTCTGGGAGGAGGTGCGCTACGTGATGCTGCCGTCGATCCGCCCGGTGTTGGTGGCGATCACACTGCTTCTTCTCATCTGGGGCCTGAACGCGATCACCATCATCTACACGATCACCCGCGGCGGGCCGGCCAACCGGACGCTGATCACCCCGATCCAGATCTTTCGCACCGCCTTCGAGCTTTTCCAGCTCAATCGGGCGGCCGCCCTGTCGGTGCTGTTCTTCATCTTCACCGTGATCTTCGTGGCGATCTATATCCGGGTGTTCGGCACCTCGTCGGAGGAGAGCGCCACATGAGGCGGTCTTTGTGGGTCAAGGCGGTGCTCCTCATCGGGATTGTCGTTCTCGTCTTCGTCTGCATGTTCCCGTTCCTGTGGATGGCGCTGTCGTCGGTGAAGACACTCGGCGAACTCTACACCGTGCCGCCTGTGTGGCTGCCGAAGGTGCCGACCCTGCAGAACTACGCGAAAGTGCTGTTCGAATCGAACATCCCCCGCTATTTCGTCAACTCGACGGTGATCTCGCTCGGCGCCACCGCCATCGCACTCATTCTCGCGGTCTTTGCGTCCTACGGCTTCGCCCGCTTCCGCTTCCGCGGCAAGGTCGCCTACCAGGCCTTCATCCTGGTCGGGCAACTGCTGCCGACGGCGGCGATCATCGTGCCCCTGTTCATCACGCTCCGCATCCTCGGCCTGGTGAACACCTATCTCGGCCTGATCCTCGTCTACATGATCATCACCCTGCCGCTCAGCGTCTGGATGCTGACCAGCTATTTCAAGGCGATCCCGGTCGAGCTCGAGGAGGCGGCGATCATCGACGGGGCGAGCCGCCTCGGCGTCCTCTTCCGCATCACACTTCCGTTGTCGGCGCCGGGCATCGTGGCGATCGTCGTCTACGCCTTCGTCACTACCTGGAACGAGTTCATCTTCGCGCTGGTGCTTGCCCAGGACTACCGGGTGAAGACGCTGCCGATCGGCATTGCGGAGTTCACCACCGAGTTCAACACGGACTGGGGTGCGGTGATGGCGGCTTCGCTCCTGATGACCGCTCCGATCGCGATCATGTTCTTCATCATGCAGAAGATGTTCGTCGGCGGGCTCACCGCCGGCGCGCTGAAGGGCTGAGCCTCGGTGACCAACGAAATCCCTCCGATCGGCTTCGGCACCTCGCTGCTCGGCAACCGGACGTATGAAGCGATTCTGGCGGCGCTCGAGGCCGGCTATCGCCATATCGATACGGCGCAGACCTACGACACGGAGGCGCTGATCGGGAAGGCCCTTAGAGAAAGCGGCCGGTCACGCGCTGACGTGTTCATCACCACCAAGATCGCCGACAAGAACCTAGCCGAGGGTGTCTTCAAGCCGAGTCTCGAAAACAGTCTCGCGGCGCTCGACGTCGATCACGTCGACCTGCTCCTCATCCACTGGCCGTCGCATCGCGACGTCGTGCCGATGCGGGATTATATGACCGCTCTGGTCGACGCCCGGGAGCGGGGCGCGACCCGGATGATCGGCGTTTCGAACTTCCCGATTGCCTGGCTCGAACGGGCGATCGCGATCGTCGGGGCCGACCAGATCGTCACTAACCAGGTCGAACTGCATCCCTATCTGCAGAACCGGAAGCTCCGCGCCTTCTGCGACGAAAATGGCATCGGCGTCACCGCCTACATGCCGCTCGGCAAGGGAAGGGTGCTTTCCGATCCGGTGATCGGCGACATTGCCGAGCGCCATGGGACGACGCCGGCCATCGTTACACTTGCCTGGCTGCTGCAACTGGGCATTATCGTGATTCCGGCTTCGGCCAATCGGCGGCATATCGAAGCGAATCTGAGAGCCGGCGATCTGCTGCTCTCAGAGCCCGAGATGGCTGCAATGGCAGCGCTTGATCGCGGGGAAAGAATGATCGATCCGCCCAAGGCATCCGCCTGGGACTGAGGCGGACCAAACGGAAAAGCCGGGAGCGAAGCCCGGTAGGGAGAACAGGCAATGGCGGAAGTTGGCATCCATGAGGTGTTCAAGTCGTTCGGTTCGGTGGAGGTCATCCACGGGGTGAGCGTCGATATCGGCGACGGTGAGTTCGTCGTGCTGGTGGGCCCGTCGGGATGCGGGAAGTCGACGCTTCTGCGGATGATCGCCGGTCTCGAGGAGATTTCGCGAGGCGAGATCGGCATCGGCGGGCGGGTGGTCAACGACCTCAGGCCGAAGGACCGCGACATCGCCATGGTCTTCCAGAACTACGCGCTCTACCCGCATATGACGGTCGCCAAGAACATGGCCTTCTCGCTGAAGCTCCGCCGTGAGAGCAAGGAGGTGATCGACCAGAAGGTGAAGCGGGCGGCGGACATTCTCGGCCTCGAAGGCCTGCTCGATCGTCTGCCAAAGCAGCTCTCCGGCGGCCAGCGCCAGCGCGTCGCCATGGGGCGAGCGATCGTCCGCGATCCACAGGTCTTCCTGTTCGACGAACCGCTGTCCAACCTCGACGCCAAGCTCCGCGTGCAGATGCGAACCGAGATCAAGGAACTGCACCAGCGGCTGAAGACGACCACGATCTACGTCACCCACGACCAGATCGAGGCGATGACCATGGCCGACAAGATCGTCGTCCTGCGCGACGGCGTCGTCGAGCAGATGGGCTCGCCGCTCGACCTCTATGACAAGCCGGCAAACCTCTTCGTCGCCGGCTTCATCGGCTCGCCGTCGATGAACATCATCGAAGGCGAGATCCGCGGCAGCAACGGGTCGTCGACTTTCGTGACCGATGACGGTATCGAGCTTCCGTCACCGCCATTGCCGTCGGCGGCTGCCGGGCGGGCTGCTTCGTTCGGCGTACGGCCGGAACACCTGGTTCTCGCCGAGAGCGGCTTTCCGGCTGAGGTCCAGGTGGTCGAGCCGACCGGCTCGGAGACCCAGGTGTTCATGAAGCTCGGCAAGCACGATTTCGTCGGCGTGTTCAGGGAGCGGATACGGGTCGCACCCGGCGAGACCTTGCGCCTGCAAACGGACCCGGCGCTTGTCCATCTCTTCGATCGCGAGACCGGCGTCCGGCTGCAGTAGGACCCTGCTCCCGCCTCAGCCTGCCTTGAGCAGCCTGTGGCGGACGTATTTCGGCTCGAGGTAATCCTTGACGCCGAGCGAGCCGCCCTCGCGACCGTAGCCGGACTCCTTGACGCCGCCGAACGGCGCTTCCGCCGCGGCGAGCAGCATCTCGTTGATGCCGACCATGCCCGAACTCCAGCCTCTCGGCGGTGCGCTCCGCCCGCTCCGCATCGTTGGAGAAGACGTAGGACGCGAGCCCGAAGGGCAGCGCATTGGCCCGCTCGATCACCTCGTCCTCGTTCTCAAACGTCGTCAGCGGCGCGATCGGCGCGAACGGCTCCTCGACCATGATGCGGGCATTGTCCGGCACGTCGGCGATCACCGTCGGCTCGATGTAGTGCCCCTTGTTGAGATGGGCCGGCCGGCGGCCGCCATGAAGCAGCCGGCCGCCCTTGGAGACCGCGTCCTGCACAAGGTCGAGGGCCGCCTCGACCGCGCTGGCGCGGATCATCGGCCCCATGGTGACGCCTTCCTGGAGACCGTCGCCGATCACGATCGACCTCGTGAATTCAACGAAAGCATCCTCGAAAGGCTGCTTCAGGCTCTCGTGGACATAAAAGCGGGTGGGCGAGATACACACCTGTCCGGCATTGCGGAACTTCGCCATCGCCGCTGCCCTGGCGCTCGCCGTCGGGTCGGCGTCGCGATGGACGATCACCGGGGCATGGCCGCCGAGTTCCATCGAGGCGCGCTTGATGCCTTCCGCACACTGCGCCAGCACCTTCTTGCCCACCGCCACCGAGCCGGTCAGCGACACCTTGCGGATCACCGGCGAGGCGATCAGCTCGTGCGCGAGCTTCGAGGCCGGTCCGGTGATCACGGTGATCACGCCGGGCGGCGTGCCGGCGTCGACCAGCGCCTCGGCGATCTTGAAACAGGAGCCCGGCGCCTCGGAGGCCGGCCGGGCGACCACGGAACATCCGGCGGCAAGCGCAGCGGCAATTTTGCGCGACGGCAGCAGCGCCGGGAAATTCCACGCCGACAGCGACAGGCAGACGCCGACCGGCTGATAGGTGACCGTCATCAGCTGTCCGGCGGCGCGGCCGGGGATGGTCTGCCCATAGACGCGCTTGGCTTCCTCGCCGTACCACTCGAACTGGTCGGCGGTGCCGTTGATCTCGCCGCGCGCTTCGGCAAGCGGCTTGCCGGTCTCGGCACTCATCACCCGTGCGATGTCCTCGACGCGCTCGCGGATCAGGTCGGCGGTCCGCCGCATGATCTTCGCCCGGTCCCAGGCCGGCATCGCCTTCCAGGTGTCGAAGCCGCGCCTGGCGCTGTCGAGCACAGCAGCAACGTCCGCCAACTCGCCATGCGGCACCTCGCCGATCGTCTCCTCGGTCGCCGGCGAATGGACGGCCATGGTCTTGCCGGAGGCGGCGGGCCGCCACTGGTTGTCGATCAGGATGCCAAATTTCTCGTACATGACAGAACCTTCCGAAATGTGCGGTTTTTCCAGCCGGGAGTAGACCCGGGCGACCCGTGCCGCAAGCGGCGGGCTGATCAAATCACTTCATCGACGCGGACGGCCCGCCCTTTCTCGGCGGAAAGTTGGGCAGCTAGCGTGAACCTCAGGATCTCCCGCCCTTCGGCACCCGTGAGGTGCGGCGTGCCACCGGTCCTCAGTGCCTCGATGAAATGGCGCGTCGAATGGATGAAGCTCGCCTCCCAGCCGACTTCGCTGTCCGGGAAGCTGAAACCCTCGACCTTGCCGCCGGCGTAAAGCATCACCGGCGGCTCCTCGGCGATGCGGCCGTGGCCGCGGTTGATGGTGATGACACCCGCCGTGCCGGTGATCTCCACGCGGTCGTCCTGGGCATAGTGGCGGGTGACGATCTCGAGGTCGGGGGAGTAGACCGCCTCGAGGCTGCCGAAGCGGCCGCCGGCAAACTTCCAAGAGACGATCGCCGGGGCATCGACGACGCCCCCCTCGGGGCGCGGTGTCGCGCCGATCCAGGCGTGAACCTCCTCGGCCGGACCCATGAAATGCCAGCCGAGGGCGAACTTGTGGTGACCATCGTCGAAGACCACCGGCCCGCCGCCGTTCATGGCGCGGTCCTGCCGCCACGCGTCGGCGGACGCCGGGACCACCCAGGCCGTCTTGCCACGGCCGAAGTTGCTCTTGACGCGGATCGTCACCGGCCCGCCAATGGCGCCGGCCTCGATGAGTTCCTTCGCTTTCATCACCGGCGGATAGAAGATGAAGTTCTCGAAGACGCGGAAGACCTTTTCCGATTGGGCCGCCCGCGCCACCAGCCGGTCGGCGTCGGCGAAAGTCGTGGTCATCGGCTTCTGCAGCGAGACGTGCTTGCCGGCGTCCATCGCCGCCAGTGCCGCTTCGCAATGAAGATGATGGGGAAGCAGGATATCGACGGCATCGACCCGCGGGTCGTCGAGGAGCGCGCGATAGTCCGGGTAGACCTTCGCGTCCGGAAAGCCCCACGCCCGGCCGCGCTCGGCCGCTTGCCCGGTATTGACGTCGGCAATGGCGACGATTTCGGCGTCGGGGTTGTCCCGGTATTCCAGTGCGTGAAGGTCCGAGATGCGCCCCGCGCCAATGAACCCCACACGAACCCTGTCAAGCGTCGCCGTCATCAGATCATCCCCCCAATTGTTTGTAGGCATCATACAGGCGCTTCCGCCCGGCGCAGCATGGCCTTGCGATTGTGACAGAGTGGACCGTCCGGCGGTCCGCCTCAGGCGACGCGGCGGCCCTGCCGCCACACTGCCCGGACGATAGGAAGATCGCCGTCGAGCCGCACCTGCACCAGATCGGCGCGACGGCCGGGCGTGATCGCGCCGCGGTCGACAAGGCCCACCGCTTCGGCCGGATTGCGCGACACCAAGCCAACGGCGGTCGGCAGCGTCATTCCCTCGATCCGCTCCGCTATCAGGAACGTCGCGTGGAGCAGGCTGAACGGAAAATAGTCAGACGAGAGGACGTCTACCATGCCGGCCTCCGCCAGATCGCGGGCCGCAATGTTGCCAGAATGGGAGCCGCCGCGGACAATATTCGGCGCCCCCATTAGCACCTGCAGCCCGGCCCGGCGCGAGGCCTTGGCCGCCTCGGCGGTAGTTGGGAATTCCGCGAGCGCGACGCCGTGCTCAACGGCCTCGGCGACATGGTCTTCCGTGGCGTCGTCATGGCTGGCGACAACGATGCCACGCTCCCGGCACATCTCGGCCAGCGCCCTGCGATGGTCGCCTGAAAGGTTGCCGTCCCGCGCCTGGCGTTTGGCCATCAGCGCGTCGAACTCCGCATCCGACATACCGGTCTTGCCTCGGTAATAGGCGCGATAGGCCTCCATGCTGGTGAACTGACGCTGGCCGGGCGTGTGGTCCATCAGCGATACCAGCCTCACACGAGGCTCGCCGGCGAAGATCGCGAATGCCTCGAGGACGTCCGGCGCGCAGACTTCGCAGCGGAGGTGGATGAAATGGTCGGCTCGCAGCCGGTCGCGCGTCTGGCTCTCGCGGATCGCGTCACTCATCGTCTTCATGTCGGCGGCGGTCAGGGGCAACTCGTCGTCCATGCCAAGTCGCAGCGCATCGAGAACCGTGGTGATGCCGGAGGCGGCGATCTGCGCGTCGTGCGCGTGCACGGCAGCAGCAGCGGTCCAACGCACATTGGGACGGGGCGCGTAGTGGCCTTCGAGGTGATCGGTGTGGAGCTCGACGAGCCCCGGCAACAGCCAGTCGCCTTCGAGGTCGACCCCGACGCTGCCGATCCCGGCGTCCTCGATCTCGGCGATACTGCAGTCGCGGATCACCACGTCGCCGTCGTGGATCCGGTCCGGCAGGACCACGCGGCCGTTTCTGAAGACCGTTTCGCTCATTCCGCACGCACCGGTTGTTCGGCCGATGCCAGTGCCGCGATAGCGTCCACGATGAAACCGCCGGGCGGGGCGGGCTCGCGGAACAGCGACAACGCATCGATCGTCAGCGGTCTTCCTATGAAAGAGGCGAAGCGCTCGTGCAATACCCCTGTCATCCGCGCCCGGCGCTCTCCCGAAATCGGTCCGGTCAGCGTCATGTGAAAGCGGAAATCCTGGAACACATACGGATATCCCCAATCGCGAAGATTTCCCCGCTGGCGTTCGGTCAAGCGCTCCGGCCGGCGGCGCGCCACGTCGGCCTCGGTCGAGGGCGCGCGGAACGGCTCGAAGGCGCGGACCACCGCATCGGCCAAGGCGCCGATCTCCTCTTCGGCGCGCCCGTCGGCGGTCAGGGCGAAGAACGGCCCGAGCTCGGTGAGCCTTAGTGCCGGCATGGTCAGCGCCGCCCGATCCCGACAGAAGGTGGCAAGGGACGCCCTGATCTCGTCGAGACTGTGGCCGGCGGCGACCCGGAACGGCGGCTTCAGCGTCGCGTGGAAGCCATAGCGGCGCGGGTCGGCGGTCAGGGCGTCGAGCTCGGCGTCGTCGAAGCCTGCGACAGGCCCACGCCTCACCCGGGTGCCGGAAAAGGCATCCCACCGGAGCCAGGCCGCGGCGGTCAGGACGAGAGGGTGGTCGGCCGGCGGCGTGAAATAGACGGCGACGCGCATGCCTGTTTCATACCACGAGAGACTGTCGCTGGTGCGACACCTGGCCGGGCATGCGATAACGCCACCGACCCACTATGATCGCCACAAGAGCCCACCGGCGCTGACAATCGGGATTCGCTGACCATGATGGAAGATGCCCTCGTCGAAAGGATCGAATCGGTCCTCGACGATCTGAAAGGCTCCGGCCTCTACAAGACGGAGCGCCTGATCGCCGGACCACAAGGCGGCCATGTGGAGGTGGAGGCGAATGGCGGTCGGCGTGACTTCGTCAACCTGTGCGCCAACAACTATCTCGGCCTTGCCGATCACCCGGAGATTATCGCCGCGGCACGCGACGCGATGGACGAGTTCGGCTTCGGCATGGCCTCGGTGCGCTTCATCTGCGGGACGCAGACGCTCCACCGCCGCCTCGAGCAAGCGATCGCCAACTATCTTCAGCAAAGACGAAGCCATCCTGTTCGCCGCCTGCTTCGACGCCAATGGCGGCCTGTTCGAGCCGCTGCTCGGCGAGGAAGACGCCATCATATCCGACGCCCTGAACCACGCCTCGATCATCGACGGCATTCGGCTCTGCAAGGCCAGGCGCTACCGCTTCGCCAATTGCGACATGAACGAACTGGAAGACCGCCTGAAGCAGGCCGACGGCGACGGCGCCCGCACCAAGTTGATCGCCACCGACGGCGTGTTCTCCATGGACGGTTATGTCGCCAACCTTCCCGCCATCTGTGATCTCGCCGAGCGCTTCGGCGCGATGGTGATGATCGACGACTGCCACGCCACCGGCCATCTCGGCGAAGCTGGCCGGGGGACGCCGGCGCTGACCGGCGTCGGCAACCGGGTCGACATCATCTCCGGCACCTTCGGCAAGACGCTCGGCGGCGGCATCGGCGGCTTCATTGCCGCCAGCCGGGCGGTCATCGACCTCTACCGGCAGAAGGCCCGCCCCTATCTCTTCTCCAACAGCCTGCCGCCGCCGATCGTCGCCGGCTCGCTCAAGGCGATCGAAATCGCTGAGGCAGCCGACGACCGGCGGGCGATGCTTGCAGAGCATGCGGGACGCTTTCGCACCGCCCTTGCCGCAGCGGGCTTCGACCTCCTCGCTGGCCAAACGCCGATCATTCCGGTGATGCTGCACGAAGCCGAGCGGGCGCAGCAAATGGCCGCGGCGCTGGATGAGCGCGGCGTCTACGTGGCCGGATTCTTCTATCCGGTCGTGCCGATGGGCAAGGCGCGAATCCGGACGCAGATGTCGGCCGCACTGACCGACGACGACATCACCTTCGCGATCGACGCTTTCATCGATGCCGGCAAATCAATCCGAGTGATCTGAACGGGAGCACCATGCGCGCACTTGTCAAGGCGAAGGCGGAGCCCGGGCTGTGGCTCCGCGACGAGCCGATCCCGGAGATCGGCGCGAAGGATGTGCTGATCCGTGTCAAACGGACGGGCGTCTGCGGCACCGACCTCCACATCTTCAACTGGGACGAATGGGCGAGCCGCACCATCCCCGTTCCGATGATCATCGGCCACGAATATGCCGGCGAGATCGCCAAAGTCGGCGCCGAGGTCGACAATGTCAAAGTCGGCCAGCGCGTATCGGGCGAGGGCCATGTGATCGGCATGCACAGCCGAGCCGCGCGCGCCGGCCGCTTTCACCTCGACCCCGAAACCCGCGGCATCGGCGTCAACATCCCCGGCGCCTTCGCCGAATATGTCCGCATCCCGGCCTTCAACGTCGTCGCCCTCCCCGACGATGTCGACGACGAGATCGGCGCCATCCTCGATCCGCTCGGCAATGCGGTGCATACCGCCCTCTCCTTCGACCTCGTCGGCGAGGACGTGCTGATCACCGGCGCCGGCCCGATCGGCATCATGAGCGCCGCCGTCGCCCGGCATGTCGGGGCACGCCACATCGTCATCACCGACGTCAATCCGGTCCGGCTCAAGCTCGCCGCCGAGGTCACCGAGGTCATCCCGGTCAACGCAGCGGAAGAGAATCTCGACGCAGTGATGGATCGGCTCGGCATGAAGGAAGGCTTCGACGTCGGGCTGGAAATGAGCGGCGTGCCGGCGGCACTCGACCAGATGCTCGATCACATGATCGTCGGCGGACGGATCGCGCTGCTCGGCATCCCGGCGAAGCCGTCGCTTGTCGATCTCAACAAGATCATCTTCCGTCAGATCACGATGAAGGGCATCTACGGCCGCGAGATGTTCGAGACCTGGCACAAGATGCTCGCCATGCTGCAAAGCGGCCTCGAGGTGCGCAAGGTCATCACCCACCGGCTGCCGGTAGCCGAGTTCGAAAGAGCCTTTCAGGTGATGCGGGCGGGCGAATGCGGCAAGGTGGTGCTGGAATGGTGATCAGCCGCGCTCAATACTCGTGCTCATAGGTGAGGCCGACCTTCCCCGAGCCGTCGGCACCCGCCTCACCTCGCGCTTTCAGGTTCTTGGTGATGTCGAGGTCGATGGTCACCCGCCCCGTGCCGTTGGTGTCTTGCTCGACGCCGAGGCGGATGTTGTCGTTGATCCGCTTGCCGATCCCCACTGTCGTCCCGCCGGTGTCGTTCTGGCGGACGTCGAGATCATCGAGACCGGTCAGCTTCCGCACGCGGTCAAACAGGCCGTTGCCGCGCGAGAATGCTCCGGAGAACTGGCCGATGGCATCGACGAGCTGAGCGGCCTGGAATGCGCTGAGGCGGGTCACCCCGCGATCAAAGAGAATCTGCGAGATGATCTCCTCTTCAGGCAGCTGCGGGCTGGAGGTGAAGCTGATCTGCGGGTTGTCGGCAGGGCCTGTGACATTGACGGTGGCCGTGATCTCCGACGTGCGGGTGGTCGCCTGGAAGTTGAGGATCGGGATCAGGTCGCCGGCGAAGGTCACTTTGCCCTGAGTGAAATCGAACCGCCGGCCAAGAACCTCGATTCGTCCCCGGTCCATGTCGAAACCGCCGATGGCCACGGGATTGCCGGTGGTGCCGCTGATGCGGAGCGAGCCGCCGAGGGCGGCGTCGAGGCCGTAGCCTCGGACGACGATGGCCGTCCGGTTGGCGCTGGCAACGGTGATGTCGAGGCCGAGCCCGCCGCCGCTCTGGACGCCGGTGGCAGTGCCCGGCGGCGGTTTCTCGACCGGCGGCACGAAGCCCGGTGCGGTGTTGCGGTGTTCGACGTTGAGAGTCGTGCCGCCACCGAAACGGTCGGGCAGGAGAATCTCGGCTCGTGCGATGTCGACCCTGCCGGAAATCGTGCCGTTGGTGAGGATTGGTCCGGAGAGCGTCAGGGCCGCCGTATAGGTCGCGTCCACCGTCGTGCCGTCGTTGTAGCGGCCGTTCCGGACGTTCACCGTGAGGTTCGCCGGGAGGCCGGCGGCCGGGTCTATGGTAACCGAACCGGCCACCGTGATGTCGCCGCCCTGGGCAACGCGCCCCGTCAGGCTCTGGATCGTAGCGGTCTCGCCGTCCAGGCGAATTTCACCCGCGACCCCGGTGACGCCGAAGTTGGTCACCGCGTCGACGATCGTCGCATCGGACAGGGTGACCGTGCCGGTGATCGCGGAAGCGCCGGCGATCGCAAGGTCGAGCCGCGCCGTGCCGCCGAGCGTCATCTCCCGGTCGATCACCAGCCCGAGGAGCTGGAGCGGCGCGGTTCCCTTCGCGCGAATATCCGGATTGCCGCCGGAGAAGGGCACGCTTCCCGATACGTCGAGGGCAATGCCGGCGCCCGACAGGCTGGCGGTCAGGGTCGTCGCCTTCAACGTTGCGTCGCCCCTGGCCTTCACCGTCAGCGCGGGCAGTCCGGCGGAGCTGGTTTCAGCCACGCTGAAGCCCGACCAGTCCGCCTGCCAGGTGATAGCAGGGTTCGCCGTCGTGCCGGTGATCTTTGCACTGCCGGAGATGGTCCCGCCTGCCCCGAGGCCGGGGGAGAACTGGTTGGCGAACGACGCCGAGACCGACTTGATCGCGATATCGAGGTCGAGGCGCGGCGATACCTGTCCCGAGACCGTGACCTGTCCGCCGCCGAGCGACAGGCTGGCGGTTTCTATCCGCGTCTCGTTTCCGAGGCGGAGCGTCGCGGGAGAATCGACCTTGACCGGGAAGCCGTACGCCTTGCCGGAGAGCGTGCTGATGCGCAGAACCTGCGCCCCGTTTTCGCCGGCGAGGCTTCCGGTACCGGTGAGATCGATGTCCGGCCCGCGCGCCGACGCTTCGAATTTCGTGGTCCCGCCTTCCACCGTCGCCGACAGCTTGGCGCTGTCGAGCCGGACCGAGCCGATCGCCGCGCCGCTGACGTTCGCGTTGCCGGCGATCTGGGGCATGCTGAAGGCGTCATCGATATGGATCTCGCCATCGGCCTGCTTGGCGACCAGGCCACTGGAGGCGATATCGCGGGCGGTGAAGGCAACGACGATCCCCTGCTTGCCGCCGTTCGGCTGAAAGCGCACATTCGCCTGTGCCGTCCCGGTGGCCTCGATCAGCGCGAGGGCCGCGAGCGTCGCGACATTTGGCGCATCAACAGTGAGCGATCCCGAGAGCAGGCCGCCGCCCGCCTGCTCTATGCTGCCCTTGATGCGGTTTTGCGCAATGGTGAGGTCGACCTCCGGAAAGGCAAGTTGCCCGCTCGCCGTGTCGAGAGTCGCCTGTGCCGTCCCTTCGAGCGGCCGTCCGGCAAACGAGCCGGCCAATGTCAGCGCGCCATGCCAGCCGCTGTCGACCGGTTCGCCCTTGACCCGGATCGTTGCGTCCTTGATCGCCTGATCGACCAGCTGGCCATCGGCGACCTGCACCGAGGCATCGAAGGTGGGACGGTCGAGTGAGCCGGCGATCTTCGCGGAGAAGGTCGCAGCGCCGCTCGAAGCATCGGCGAGCGCTGCAAGGTCGGCGATTCCACCGGAGAACGAACCGTCGACCGCGCGTCCATCGAGGGTCACGTCACCCTGGATGGTGAGGCCGGCACTCTTCACCGAGACGTCCTTGAGCGACAGGCGCCGGTCCAGATCGTGCGCAAAGGTAAACCCGAAACGGGTCTGGCCGGCAAGCAGCGGCGCGAGCGACGGCTCACCAGGATTGAGATCGGTCGCAGTCCCCTCGATCGTCAGGTTCACGCCGTCCGAGCCATAGAGTTGGCCGTTGAGTGTGGCCGCAACCGCGCCGGCGAGCTGGCGCCCAATAAGCGGAGAGAGCGGCGCCAGATCGGCGAAACGGGCCCTGGTCTCACCGGTGACGGCGTCCGCCGACATGGTGCCGGTGAAGATTGCCCGGCCGCCGATCGCCGAGAGGTCTATGGTCCCCTCGGCGGAGCCGGCGGAAACGGTGTAGGTGCCGTCGGCGGTGACAAGCAGAGGCCGCGTATCGGTGGCCTCGATACGGCCATCGGGAAGATTGACGGAATCCGCCTCCACCCGGAGGGCGAAGGGCAGCGTGTCGTCGGCCAGCGGATTCCTGGCGTCGGCCTCGACGGCGAGCGACAGCCCGATCCCGGGAATGGCGATCTCCCCTGCGTCGAGACCGCCGATGCGGCCGGTGAGGTCGAGGCGCGTCGAAATCCTTGGACGGTGCGATCCGCCCATTGAGGGAAAGGCTGTCGAAGCGGATCGGCTCGCCGGAGGCGACTGGCAGCGCGATCGGTCCTCCACTCGGCTTTGCCATCGCCATCTTCACCGACAGGTCTGTGCTGGCGCCGCCAAACGTGCCGGAGGCTGTCATCTGCACGGTCTCGGTCGAGACCTTGCTGTCCTTGACGACGAGACGGGGCAACGCAGCCCCGGGCACCGCACTCCAGACGACATCGATCGCCACGTCGATGCGGCCGGCGAGGAGATCGCCGAAGCCGGGCGGCACGAGCTCGGCGAGATCGCCCTCGCCGTTGACGGTGAGGTGCTGTCCGTCAGCCGTCGGGGCGAGGCCGAAACGGCCGGAGAAGCGGGCATCGCCGTTGGAAGTGAGGGACACCGCCCCCTGGAGAGCGTCACCGGCGAGCGAGGTTTTCGCCACGAGGCGGTAGCCGGGTCCGTGATCGCGCCCCATCAAGGCGAGGAGAATCCCGTTTGCCGCCTCCTCGACTGTGAGATCGAGCATGATCGGCGCGGATCCGTTGGCGCGATCGACGCTGGCGGCGACCGTTCCGGTTCGTCCGTCGATGCGATCGGCATTCAACTGGGCCTGGATGCCGCCGTCCGACTGAAGGGAGAAGGCGCCCGCCACCTTCAGCGCGGCGGGGCTGCCTGCCAGCTGTGCGCCAAGCTCCAGCCGCGCGATGTCGAGCTGCCTGGCAGCGAGCGGAAACAGAGCGCTTCCTCCGCCGCCTCCGGTGCTTTCGAGGCGAGGCTCGCGAGAAACGGCGACGCGGTCGGCGCTGATCGCGTTGAAGGCGATGCCGCCGGAGAGCAGTGCCCCGACATCGAGGTCGACCGCCAGTCCGTCAATCTCGGCGAAGGGCCCGTCCGTGTCGGCAAGGACGATCTTGTCGGCCCCGAAGGAGAAAGGCGGCCAGCCCGATAGCGAGCCGATCGACAGGCTCAAGCCGCCACCGGAGACCGAGCGTTCGACGAAAGAGGCGAGCAGCGACCGGCCGGGCGGCGTCGCCAGTCCGACCAACGCCAGACCGACGAGCACAACCAGCCCGGCAATCGCCAGTATTGCGTAGCGGACTGCGCGCCACATGGGTTCCAGCTGTTTCCCTTCGTCGGTTTTGGCCGCTCAGAACGCCTGACCGAGGCCGACATAGACGGCAAATGAGGGGTCACCGTGGCCGGGCTCGAGCGGAAAGGCGAGATCAAGCCGCAATGGCCCAACCGGCGTCAGATAGCGCACCCCGGCGCCGACGCCCATCTTGAGGTCGCCGATGTTGGGCACCATGCTGCGGTAGGCGTTGCCGGCGTCGACAAAAGCGACAAGCCCAAGCACCTCCGACACGCGATAGCGCAATTCCGCCGAGACGGCGAAGCTGCTGCGGCCGCCGATCAGATCGCCCTTTTTGTTGCGCGGCCCGATGTTCTGGTACGCATAGCCGCGCACCGAACCGGCACCGCCGGCATAGAGGCGGCGGTTCGCGACGACGTCGCGGACGTCATCAACCGTCAGGACCCCGGTCGATACGCGTCCGGCCACGACAAAGCGTTTCTCGGCATCGATCGCGCGATAGATCGACACGTCGTTCTTGAAGGTGGCGAAGGGTTTGTCCTGCAGGAAGTCATAAGCTGGCGCCGCCTCGAAATGGACGTTCATGCCCGTGGTGGGATCGAGCCGGTTGTCGCGGGTGTCCCAGTCGATCGCCCCGGTCAGGGTGGCGATCAGGTAGTCCTCCGAGGGGATCGCGTTGTCGGTCCGGGTCCGCTCGATCTCGACGCGAGCGGCGCCACTCACCGTGTCGGAGAAGACGTGGGTGAGACCGACCTCGGTTTCGGCCGTCGTCACGCGGTAGGCGTCAGTCGTCTCTCGGAAGGCCTCGGCGCGGAGCGTGAAGTCGGTCATCGGATCGAACACCGCCGGTTTCTTGAAGTTCGCGGCGAGGCGAAAGTCGGGATCGTTGAAGGCGCTGTCGAAGATGCGCGATATCCCCGCCGACAGCCGCAACGATTCCGCGCCGCCCCAGAGATTGCGGTTGGCCCAGAACACGTCGACACCGGCGCCTTCGGTGTTCGAATAGCTGGCGGTCGCTCCGATCACGCGGCGCTTGCGCTCGCTGACGACGATATCGATCGGAATCGTGCCGTCGGGATCGAGGTGGTCCGCCGGCACGATGCGCACGCTGTCGAAGACGCCGAGATCGCGGAGGCGCTGCTCCGCCCGCTTCGTCACCCTGGGGCTGTACTGCGCGCCCGGCTGGATTCCGGCACGACCCGCGACGAGGTTCGGGTTGACGCGCTCGGTGCCGTTGACCGTGACCCGGCCGAAGTCGGCCTTCTGCCCGGGCTTGACCCAGAGGCTGACATCAAGGGTGCGTGTGGCGTGATCCGCGACGACGCGGTTCTCGCCGACGGTAACGAGGGGATAGCCCTGTTCGCGCCACGCATTGGCGATCGCGTCTTCGGCGCTTGTGATACGGCCCAACTCGGCAATCTCGCCGGGCGAAACGCGGAGATCGGCGAGCGTCAAGCCGGGCGGCAGCGGCCCGGCGCTGACGTCACCAAACACGAACTGGGGTCCGGTGGTGACGACGACCTTGACGGGCACGGGCTGAAGCCCGACCGGGTCGAAGGGGCTCCAGTCGGTGAGCGGGCGACCGGCGATGGTAATCGCGATCTCGCCGGCGTAGCGGGCGTTCTCGTAGAGGACCGCTGTCAGGTTGCCGAGGTCTTCACGAGCCCGCGCCAGCAGGCCGACTACACCGGACGCCGGCGTCTTGCGGCGAGTGTAGAGGGACGAGGCGTTGCGGAGGTCGCGATCGAGACGACGGTTGCCCCCAACTGCCTGGATGTCGAGCGTATAGGTGACCGGATCGGGCACTGGTTCGGTCGTGGCGTCTTTGCGGGTGAAGGGCCAGATGGCAAAAGACGGGGTGGCCGTGCCCGCAACGACGAGCACCAGGATCAGCGCGAGAAACGCGCGGCCGGGAATCCCAGAACGCAAAACCACTCCATCCCACCGATTTAGCGCCACGGATCATGGCGGCTTGGCCGTCCCGGCCGGTCGCTTACAACCAGATAGTCTATCAGCGGATGCCTGAAATCGCGAGTTTACCGCCTCACGGTCGACAAAGGCCTCGCGAATCGCCGTTGGAACTCCGGCTCCGGGCGCGTCTCAACTCGTTCAAATAGCTGGATAATCCCGGGAATCAACTGTTTGCGTGGATCTCCCCGCGACCCACCGACCCGAGACATCGCCGATCGTCGTCGGCTCCAGACCGACCGCGGAACGGAACCGGTCGCATTGGGTTGCAGGTCTGTCCTTTTTTCCCGCGCAAGAGCGATATATGCATGATCAACATATATGCGGGCGACAACGATGAGGCGGCGACCCGGGGCGGTGGAGGAACGTCGCGTCCCCGACATGTCCGGGAAGAGCGGCTTCAATTCCGGCCGTTCACGACCCATCCTGAGGTCGCAGGACCGAAGCGAGAGAGACCGATGAACCAGCCACTGAAAATCCAGATGCCAACGAAGCTCTATATCGGCGGCGACTGGCGCGACGCGTCCGACAATGGCACCTTCGATGTCATCAACCCCGCCAACGAGCAGGTCATCGCCAAGGTGGCGAGCGCCACCGTCGATGACGCACGTTCCGCCCTCGATGCAGCCGATGCCGCCTTTGCCGACTGGGCGTCGCGAAAGCCGCGGGAACGCGCCGAGATTCTGCGCAAGGCCTTTGAGCTGATCAGCGCCGAGCGGGAAAGCTTCGCCCGGCTGATGACGCTGGAAAACGGCAAGGCGCTTGCCGACTCGCGCGGCGAAGCCGCCTATGCCGCCGAGTTCTTCCGCTGGTTCGCCGAGGAGGCCGTCCGCAACATCGGCGAGGTCATGCGATCGCCCACCACCGACGCCCGCATCTTCGTCCATCACAAGCCGGTCGGTATCGCCGTGCTGGTGACGCCGTGGAACTTTCCGGCCGCCATGGCCACGCGCAAGATCGGCCCGGCGCTCGCCGCCGGCTGCCCGGTGATCGTCAAGCCGGCATCCGCGACCCCGCTGACGATGCTGGCGCTGATGCCACTGCTCGAGGCGGCCGGTGTGCCGAAGGGGCTGGTGAACGTTATCCCGTCGCGGAGATCCGGGGCCGTCGTCGACGCGCTGCTCAGTGACATGCGGGTTCGCGTGATCTCGTTCACCGGCTCGACCGAGGTCGGACACACACTGTTGAAATCCGCGGCTGCCAATATCGTCAATCCGGCGATGGAACTCGGGGGCAATGCTCCGTTCATCGTGTGCAAAGATGCCGACATCGACGCTGCAGTCGAAGGCGCCATGCTCGCCAAGATGCGCAACATCGGGGAGGCCTGTACCGCCGCCAACCGCTTCCTGGTCGACGAGGCAGTCCACGACGCCTTCGCCGAGAAACTGACGAATCGGATGGCCGCCATGAAGATGGGAGACGGCCTCGAGGAAGGCGTCGAAGTCGGCTCTCTCGTCAACGCCGAGACCCGGGACAAGGTGCACGCGCTGGTGAAGGACGCGGTGGACAAGGGCGCGAAGGTGCTCACCGGCGGCAAGATGCCCGAGGGGCCGGGCTTCTTCTACCCGGCGACTGTCCTCGCCGACGTTCCGGCCAACGCCGAATGCGTCAGGGAAGAGATCTTCGGCCCAGTCGCCGCGCTCCAGTCCTTCTCGGACGAGGAGGACGCGATCAAGCGGGCCAACGACACCGAATACGGGCTGGTCGCCTACCTCTATGCAGGCGACATGAAGCGCGGGCTCGCTCTGTCGGAAAGGCTGGAGTTCGGGATGATTGGCCTCAACCGCGGCCTCGTCTCCGACCCGGCGGCCCCCTTCGGCGGCGTCAAACAGTCCGGCATCGGCCGCGAGGGCGCCCATGTGGGGCTGATGGAATTTCTCGAGACCCAGTACATCTCGGCCGAATGGTGAGGCGCCCGCCGGTCGCTGGCCGTTAACCGGAAGGCGCCAAAGAAACGAGTCTGAGGGGAGCGCGGCGCTCGCGTCGCGC
Organism: uncultured Alphaproteobacteria bacterium; assembly: GCA_963710805.1. Classification (GTDB taxonomy): domain Bacteria; phylum Pseudomonadota; class Alphaproteobacteria; order Rhizobiales; family Kaistiaceae; genus Bauldia. The sequence continues at coordinate 188,201 of CAVQBS010000060.1, forward strand.
TCTTTCTGCTATCGTCCCCGCATGAGCGAAGGGGGCACAGCAACCGATTCCGTTGCCGAGGAATCGATGCGACCGAGGGTGAGGGACGCGGCGACGGCTGAGTTGGCCAGCGAGAGCGGCCTGACCGAGGCCGAGGCCCGTCGCCGTCGCGAGCGTGGCGAAGGCAACGGCCTGAGGATCGCCACGAGCCGGTCCTACTTCACCATTGTCCGCACCAACCTCTTCACCTTCTTCAACAACATCCTGTTCGCCATCGGTGCCGCGCTGATCGTGCTCGGCGAATGGAACGACGCGATGACCAGCGTCGGCCTCGGGCTGGTCAATGCCGTGATCGGCACGATCCAGGAGCTGCGCGCCAAACGGCAGCTCGACCGCATTGCACTACTCCATCGCCCCAAGGTCGCCCTGGTTCGCGACGGTGCGGAGCGCTCGGGCGATCCCGACGAGATCGTCAAGGGCGACCATATCCGGCTCCGGCCGGGAGACCAGGTTCTGGTCGACGGCACACTGGTCGCCGGCGGTGTTCTCGAGATGGACGAGTCGCTGCTCACCGGCGAGTCGGACGCGGTGCGCAAGTCGCCGGGAGACCAGCTTCTGTCGGGAAGTATCTGCCTGAGCGGAGAAGGCACCTATCGCGCCGAGGTGGTGGGGGCCGGCAGCTACGCCAACCGGCTGACCGCCGAGGCGCGTGCGTTTCAGTTCGCCAAGACCCCGCTGCAGAAGCAGATCGACTTCGCGGTGCGCGTCGTGATGCTCATCGTCGTGCTGATGAGCGGCACCATCCTGGTCTCGGCGCTCCTGCAGAACCTTCCCACCAGCCGGATCGTCCAGCTCGCTGCCGTGCTCTCCGGGCAGGTGCCTTATGGACTGTTCTTCGTGATCATCGTCGCCTATTCGCTCGGCGCGGCGGCAATCGCCAAACAGGGAGCGCTGGTCCAGCAGATCAACGCCGTCGAGTCGCTGAGCGACGCCGACATCCTGTGCATGGACAAGACCGGCACCCTCACCACCAATCGGCTCGCCCTCCGCGCGGTGGAGTCGATCGGCGATGACAGCGTGGCCATGCTGGAGCGACTTGTTGGCGGCTATGCCCGCAGTGTCGGCTCGCCCAACCAGACGACGACGGCACTGTCGGCGGCGCTGCCCGGCGAGGCGCTTGAGCCGGCGGCGGTGATCGCCTTTTCTTCCGCGCGGAAATGGAGCGCGGTGGCCTTTGCCGCGGGCCCGCTGAAGGGCGTGTATGCACTCGGCGCCTACGAGATGCTCAAGCCCTATCTCCCGTCGTCGGCGGCCTCGGCGACGCTCGACGAACGTGTCGCCGCCCTTGCCGGATCCGGACTGCGGGTCCTGCTCTTTGCCGGGAACAGCGAGGCAGCCGGGTTCGCCGGATCTGGCGATACCCCGACCCTGCCGGAACTCACGCCGCTCGGCCTCGTTATTCTCGCCGACGTGCTGAGGCCGAACGCGGCGGAAACCTTCGCAGCTTTCGCAGAACTCGGCCTTCGTCTCAAAATCATCTCTGGCGACGATCCCAACACGGTCGCCGCGCTGGCGCGTCAGGCCAACCTGCCGGTCGAGGGGCTGGTGTCGGGCCCGGAGCTGGCGAAGATGGGCCAGGGCGAGTTCAGAGAGGCGGTCGGCAAGGCCGACATCTTCGGCCGCGTCGCGCCTCAGCAAAAGGAACAGATCGTCGAGGCGCTGATGGCGGAAGGGCACCATGTCGCGATGATCGGCGACGGCGTCAATGACGTGCTGGCGTTCAAGAAGGCACAGCTTGGCATCGCCATGAACAGTGGCAGCGCAGCAGCACGAAACGTCGCTGATATCGTGCTCATCAACGACGATTTCTCGCCGCTCCGGTCCGCCTTCACCGAAGGGCAAAGGGTGCTTTCCGGCATGACGGCGGCGCTGCTTCTGTTCCTGTCGCGGGTCACTGCCTCGATCCTGGTCATCATCGCGATCACCATGCTGGGGCTGGCCTTCCCGTTCGAACCGGCTCAGATCGCGCTGACCCTGTTTACGGTTGGCATCCCGACGTTCTTCCTCACCCTGTGGGCAAGGCCCGAGGTGCTCGGCGAGAACCTGTTATTGAAGCTCGTGCGCTTCGTCATCCCGGTGGCGATCATCACGATGGTCTTCGGCGTCGCCCTCTACACCTTTCACTACGACCACGTTCAGGCGGACGTGGAAGGCTACGTGCTGCCCCAGTTCGCCATCGACAATTTCGCGCGGGTGACCGGGCTGAGCGTGTCAGACGGACCGGATTTCGCGATCGCGGCGGCGACCATCGTCGCGCAATCATCGCTCTCGATGTTCGTGACCTTCACCGCCTTCGTGCTGATTCTCTTTCTCAAGCCGCCGATGCGACTCCTCACCGGCTGGGTGCCGGGGGTCAGCCGGGACAAGCGTCCGACCTTCATGGCGGCGGCGCTGGCGGCCGTCTTCCTGTTCATCCTCTTGAAGCCTGAAGCCGCCGAGTATTTCGGCCTCATCAGCGTCGGACCCGGCGTCTATCTGACCGTCCTCGGGGTCCTGCCCTTCTGGACGGCGATCCTGATCCTCAACTGGCGCTACCGCTGGTTCGAACGCTTCCTCGGCCTGTCGCCGGACGAAGCGCCGCGGCCGGCGCCGGCGCCGGCAGACGCGGCAGACGGGAAGGTCCGCACCGACCCTTGACGGTCGGCAGCAAGCTTGAGTGCGCCTGCACAATTTTTGGTGCAGCGCGAAAGCCCACGGCGTTTGCGCGCCTCCACGCGTTTTGGGGCTTGCTAGACGGGCGGATGGCCCGGTAATTGCTCGAAACGTGAACTGTCCCGAATAGAAACGGACACCAGCAGTGCCGACGAAGCACGATACCGAAATTTCCCGCCTGCTCGCCGACTATCGTCACGGCAGCAAGCCGGTCGACATGGTCGACGCCACCTATGCGGCTATCGAGGAAGCCAACGACCCAGGGATCTTCCTGTCGCTGGTCGATCCCGACGACGCCCGTGCCGCAGCGCGCGAGCTCGGTCGCTACGACGGGACGAAGCCGCTCCACGGGGTTCCCTTCGCGGTCAAGGACAATATCGACGTCGCCGGCATGCCGACGACGGCCGGCTGCCCGGAATTCAGTTACATCCCGAACGCCTCGGCGCCAGTCGTCGACCGCCTGATCGAGGCTGGCGCCATCCTCATCGGCAAGACCAATCTCGACCAGTTCGCAACCGGCCTGGTCGGCGTGCGTACGCCCTATCCGGCACCGCGGAATGCACTCAACCCCACGCTGGTGCCGGGTGGCTCGTCGTCTGGCTCCGCCGTCGCGGTGGCGCTCGGACTGGTCTCCTTTGCCCTCGGCACCGACACGGCCGGCTCAGGTCGCGTCCCGGCGGCGCTGAACAATATTGTCGGCCTGAAGCCAAGCCGCGGTGCCCTGTCGATCCGAGGCGTCGTGCCGGCCTGCCGCACCCTAGACTGTGTTTCGATCTTCGCAGGCACGGTTGCCGACGCGTGGACGGCCTTCACGGTTGCCACCGGCTACGACCGGGACGATCCGTATTCCCGCCAGGTTCCGATCGGCCGCCCGTCGCTGCCGTCGATCGTCCGGATCGGCATTCCCGACGAAAAGAGCCGCATCTTCGGCAGCGACACTGCAGAGGCCGCGTTCGATGCCGCCGTCGCTTTGATGGGGGATTTTGGCAAGACGCCGCGCAGCGTTGACCTTACCCCGTTTTTTGCCGCGGCAGCGCTTCTCTACGAAGGCGCCTGGGTCGCAGAGCGGTATCAGGCGATCCGCGATTTCGTGGACTCGAAGCCGGACTCCCTGCACCCGGTCACCCGGCAGATCATCGAAGGTGCCAAGTCACTCTCAGCCGCTGACGCTTTTGCCGGCATGTACCGGCTGGCCGAACTCAAGCGCGCGACCGACGCCATCTGGCGCGATATCGATGTGCTGGTGGTTCCATCGATCCCCGACATCTGCACGCTCGCCGATGTCGAGGCCGATCCGATCGGCGCCAATTCGCGACTCGGCACCTATACCAACTTCGTCAATCTCCTCGACCTCTGCGCCTTCGCTGCACCGGGGCCCTTCCGCTCCGACGGCCTGCCGGCCGGGGTAACGCTGATCGCCCCCGCCGGCCACGACGGGCTGCTTGCCGCGATTGCCGCCAAGCTGCACCGGGCGGCCGGCGTCTCGATCGGCGCCAACGGCTTCAAGGTGCCGGTGACCGTCACACCGCCGGCCGAGCCGCCGCCGGGCAGCATCGAAGTCGCGGTGGTCGGCGCCCATCTCTCCGGCATGGCGCTCAACCACGAACTCACCTCGCGTGGGGGCGTGTTCGTCCGCACCGCGGCGACCGAGCCGCACTATCGCCTATACGCGCTCCCCGGCGGGCCACCGCCGCGCCCGGGCTGATCCGGACCAACCAGATCAGCAACGCCATCGAGACCGAAGTCTGGGCGCTGTCGCCCACCGCCTTCGGCGAGTTCGTCGCCGGCATCCCGGCGCCGCTCGGCATCGGTACGGTCAAGCTCAACGACAGCACGATGGTGAAGGGGTTTCTCTGCGAGCAGGCCGCCCTCGACGGCGCCCGCGACATCTCGAGCTTCGGCGGCTGGCGCGCCTACATCACATCGCTGCAGTCGATCTAGCTACGCCGCTCGGCTCACGGTCCACGGCATTCTTCGGCGCCAGAGGCGGGCCAACGACCTCGATGCCGTGCTTGCGACAGGCCTCCGCAAGAGCGGCTACCTGTTCGGGCGCGGGCTGTGGAGCGCGATCGGGGAGATCCGTGCTGGCAGCAGGCCGACTGAGTGCGCGGACGAAGCGCTCGAAGTCGCCGCCATCGATGACGGTGAGCCAGGAAGCGCCCTCGCCCAACTCGACGCAATAGGTGTGCGGAATCCCCTTCGGCGCGAACACAGTGTCTCCAGAGCCGGCATCCAGCTCATCTTCGGCAAGGCGAAACCGGACCCGTCCGTCCAGCACGTAGAAGATCTCGTCTTCCGTCAGATGGATGTGGAGCGGCGGGGAATCGCCGAACGGAGCCCTGTGCCGCAGCACCGACACGGCACCCTCTCCCTGGGTGGCAGAAACGAGGATCCTCACGCGGGTGTCGAGGAACCACAGTGCCTGATTTTCACCGTCGACATACGCCATCGACTGCTCTCCTTTCGTCTCCGCATTTCCGCCCGCACGGAAGCCTCGCTTCAACTATCCTCTAGGTCACGGCGACGACGGCGAGAAATCGAATGATGATATGAGCGATATTCGTCCGGTGAATTTTGCCGCTTTCGACCTCAATCTCCTGCGGGTGTTCGACGCCCTCATGCGCGAGCACAGCGTCACGCGAGCTGGCGAGCGGGTCGGTCTCAGCCAGCCGGCGATCAGCGCCGCGCTCAGCCGTCTGCGCCACGGCCTTGGCGATCAGCTGTTCGTGCGACTGGGCAACGAGATGGTCCCGACGCCGCGCGCCGAAGCGATCACGCCGGTGGTGCGGGAGGCCCTGGCAAGTCTTGAACGCACTTTTGCTGACGACCGCCCGTTCGACCCCGCGACCGCGGAACTCACCTATACGCTGCGGGGTGCCGATTTCTTCTCGATGCGTCTGATGCCGGATCTCTCCGAGGCCGTCCTTGCGGAAGCGCCAGGTATTCGGTTGCGGTTTATCGACAGCGGCCGCGGAGACCTCACGCGCCTTCTTCAGGAGAACGCCATCGACGTGGCGCTTGACCGGCCTTTCCAGCTCCCGGCCTGGGTGTCATCGGCACTGCCGTTTCCGTCACCCTTCGTCGTGATCGCGGCCCGCGGGCATCGCGAGATCGGCCGGCACGCCACCGCCATGCGTGCGCCTCTGCCGATCGAACTCTTTTGCGCCCTGCCCCATGCCCTCCGCGCGACCGACGGCAGCATGAGCGGCGTCGATGAGGCCCTGACCAAGGCCGGGCACAAGCGCAAGGTCGTCGTTGCCCTGCCGCATTTCCAGGCAGTCTGCATGGCGGTCGCCAAGGGGCGCCTGATCGCGGTCGTGCCGCAGCAATTCGCCGAGATCGCTGCGGATGAATTGAGCCTTTGCATCTATCAGCCGCCGATCGAAATCGCGGTGCCTGAAATCAGGATGTACTGGCATAGCCGCTACGACGACAGCGCTCCGCATCGGTGGTTGCGCGAGAAGGTCCTCGCCACCGTCAACACGGTGTGGGGTGATCCGGACCGATGAGAACAGGCGGTTCTCCTTTCCAGATCCGGACGGTTGCGGTGTCGTTTACCCCCACAGGTAACGCTCAATCACCTCGGGTTTCGGCTCTGCGCCGTGGCCGGACCGGTCGGGCGCATGGACGAGGCCGCGCTCGTGCCAAAACGGCTCGTCGACGAGGTCGAACTGCATCGGGCCAGGAATGGGCTTCAGCTCGAAGAGGATCGACGCCGGGCTCGCCAGCGACAGGTGCAGGCTCGCGGCGGTCAGCACTGCCGTGCTCCAGGCATGGGCGTTGACGATCTTGCCCGCTTGCTCGACCGCCGATGCGATCGCCCTAAATCCGGTGACGCCTTCGATCCGGGCGGGGTCAATGCCGAATACATCGACGGCACCACACTCAATCCAGCGTTGATAGCCGGCGAAACCCCATTCCCGCTCGCCGGCAGCGACCAGCGTGTGGACCGCGGCCTTGAAGGCCTTGTGCTCGGCGACCATGCTCGGATGCAGCGGCTCCTCCATCCACTTGATGCCGAATGCTTCCATCCGCAGCGTGGTGCGGATGGCGGTGTCCAGATCCCAGCGCGTCCCGTTGCCGGCATCGACCATGATGTCCGGCTCGGGTCCGATGGCTTCACGCAGCGCCTCGACGAGGGCGACGTCGTAGTCCGGATCGCGGCCGGCGCGCGAGGCGCCGCGCTTGCCAAGGCCGAGCTTGGTCGAGCGAAAGCCGTCGCGGATATAGCCGGCGATGGCATTGACCGAGTCGTCGATGGTCGGATGGTTGACGTGCAGGCTGGCGCAGGCGGGCAGCGCATCGTGGACAGCGCCGCCGAGAAGATCGCAAAGCGGCTTGCCCGCCTCCTTCGCGGCGATGTCCCACAGCGCCATGTCGACCGCCGAGATCGCCAGCGACGCGATGCCGCCCTCGCCGTACCACCAGCTGTGCTCCTTCATAGCCTGCCAGCAGGCGCCAACCTCCAGCGGATCGCGCCCAGTCAGCAACGGCGCGAAGCCGTCATCGATGATCGCCACGGTGCCGCGGCAGGCTTCCGGCCACATGGCGATCGCCTCGCCCCAGCCGCTGATGCCCGCGTCGGTGTCGACCCGCACGAGCACCGTCATCCGTTCGTGATTGAAATCGTTCGGTTCCGGCCAGCGCAGAACAAAGGGTCGCATGCCACTGATTCTTCACAGGAACTCCCCCTGATCCGCACTGTAAGGCCACGTCCCGGCAAAAAAGAAGTTGAACCGCCTCCTGGTCAGTGCATACAATTGGTCAGGCCAATAATCCACGAAAAGTGGAATAGGCTTAGTGAATGTGCATTGGTCGCCGGGGGTCGAAGCGCCTGTTTAGGCAGGCGACGCGATGATCCGCACGGCGGGCGATGCGGGGAGGAAAACGGCGAGCGAGGCGCCAACCGTCCGGTCGAGGTCGGAACCGGCCCAAGGCCGTGGCTGGTGTTGCAGCCGCCCGCGCGCAACTCGTTTCCCTCTCTTCGAATGCTGCTTCCGCCGCGCCATAGGCGATTGGCGGAACTCATGGAAAGGCGGTGCCGGGGCCATCTCGGCAGCGCCCGGACGCTGGTGACAACGACGTGGCCACGGCATCAGCGATGCGCGGGCCATCTTTGGGAGGAAAGCGACTGATGAGACTGACATCGGCACTTCGCCTGGCGGCCGTCGGAGCGGTTGTCGCTCTGTTTGCGGGACCTGCCCCGGCACAGGATTTCCACGGCTTCACCCCGACCGGATTTAATGGCGAGATGCTCTCCGCCGATCAACTGGCCGCGGCGGTGGTCGACGCCATCAAGCAGACGCCGCCGAAGAACGGCGACAAATATGTGATCGGCTTTGCCAACCTGCAGCGGGACATCTCGTTCTGCGCCAAGGTCGAACAAGGCATCCTCGCCAACGCCAAGGCCGCCGGCATCGACGTGGTGGTCGCCGACAACCGGCTCGACGGCGCCACCGCGCTCGCCAACGCCGAGAGCTTCATCACCCGCGATGTCGACTTCGTGATCGAGTTCCAGACCGACGCCAATTTCGGCGCAACGATCATGCAGAAGATGAACGACGCCGGGATCAAGGTCATCGCCATCGACATCCCGATGCCTGGCGCGACCTTCTTCGGCGCCAACAATCCGAAGTCGGGATACATGGGCGGCGTCTATCTCGGCCAGGCGGCGATCAAGAAGTTCGGCGCCGACAAGGTCAAGGAAGGCTACTTCATCCTCGGCGCCCTGCCCCAGTCCGGCGCCGTGCCCGCCATGCGCACTGAGGGGCAGCTCGCCGGCTTCCTCGCCGCGGTCGACGGCTTCCCGAAGGATCACGTGATCACCATCGACACCAAGAACACGCTCGAGGAAAGCTACGCGCAGACCAACAACGTGCTCGGCCGCATTCCCGACGGCGTGCCGATCATGGCGACCGCAATCAACGACCAGGCGACCACCGGCATCATCCGCGCCGTCAAGCAGGGCGGCCGGGAAAAGGATCTCATCGCCGTCGGCATGGGCGCCGATGAGCTCGACACGATGGAAGCCGAGCCGACCTTTGTCGCGTCCGTCGGCTACTTCCCCGAGCGCTACGGCAACTTCCTGATCCCGATGGCGCTTGCCGAACTGGCCGGGCAGACGTTGCCGCCAACCGTCCTGATGACCCATGTGATGGTCGACGAAAGCAACATCTGCAAATTCTATCCGAAGTATCAGTGCAAGGAAGGCGCGGGTATGGAGATGAGTTTCCCGCAGGACGCCTACGTCAAGTTCCTGGCGGACCTCCGCAAGTCGCCTGAAATGCAGGGATCGGTGGAGCTGATCCCGACCGAGTAGGGGTAGATCGTGTCGCGCCCCTCGAAAGGTGCGCCACTCCCAGGAACCGGAACCCCGACAGCGACTTCCGCGCCGATCGGGGTTCCGGATCGACCTCAAAGAAGCGGTTACGGAACAAGTCTCTGATGTCGTCGGCTTCGCCCGTTGCGTCCGCCACGCCGCGCCTCGAAATGCGCGGCATCGGCAAATCCTTTGGCGGAGTCGCTGTCCTGACCGACGTCGATCTGGTGGTCGCACCCGGCGAGGTGATGGCGCTTCTCGGCTCGAACGGCGCCGGCAAGTCGACGCTGGTGAAGATCCTGACCGGCGTCTACACCCGCGACGCCGGTATCGTGAAAGTCGACGGCGAGGAGGTCGTCTTCCCGGAGCCCCGCGCCGCGGTGGCCGCCGGCGTCCGGCTGCTGCCGCAGGAAATCTCCGTCATGCCGGACATGACGGTGGCGGAGAACATCGCGCTCGGCGACCTGCCGATGAAGCGGAGCTTCGGCCTGCCGACCGTCGACGATGCGGCGATGGCGGCGCAGGCGCATGCGTTGCTCGACCAGCTCGGTTTCGGCACCATCGACCCCAACCGCCCGGTCAAGCGGCTGTCGGTCGCCGAACAGCGTATCGTCGAGATTGCCCGGGCGATCGCCGGGAATGCGCGCATCCTCGTGATGGACGAGCCGACCGCCGCGCTGACCGAGCAGGAGGCGAAGCTGATCTTCAGGATCATCCGGCGCCTCAAGGAGCAGGCGGTCGCGGTGATCTACATCTCCCACTACCTCAGCGAGGTCTTCGAGATTTCAGACCGCATTGCCGTCCTCCGCGACGGCCACGACGCGGGCCTCTTCGAGACCCGCACCGCGTCGCACGAGGCGGTGCTGGCCGCCATGCTCGGTGGCGTCGCCGGCGACCTCTACGACATCGCCGGAAGCGAGGCCGGGGCCGGCGCGCGACATCCTGACGGTGGAGAACTTCGGCGTCTCAGACCGCCTGACGGATGTCTCCTTTTCCGTCCGGCGCGGCGAGAGTCCTCGGCGTGTTCGGCCTCATCGGCTCGGGGATCGAGACGCTCGGCCGCGCCCTTTACGGTGCGCTCGGGCCGGTGACGACCGGCACGGTGACGCTCGGGGGCGCGTCCTACCGTCCCCGCTCGGCGGCAGCCGGCAAGGCAGCTGGCATCGGCTTCGTCGCCGCCGACCGCAAGAAGGAAGGGATCATTGCCGAGCTCACGGTGCGCGAGAACATGGTGGCGCCCTTCCTCGACCGCTATATGGACGGCATCTTCGTTTCGCGCAGCCGGGAAACCGCCCAGGCAGAGCACTGGATCGAGAGCCTCGGCATCCGCACCCGCGGCCCGGAGCAGAAGATCCGGACACTCTCCGGCGGCAACCAGCAGAAGGTCTGCGTCTCCCGCTGGCTGGTGGACGGCATCTCCCTCCTGATCCTCGAGGAGCCGACCCGCGGCGTCGACGTCGGCGCGCGCCGTGAAATCTATCTCGAGCTTCGCGCCCTCGCCGATCGCGGGCTCGCCGTCCTGGTGCTGTCTTCGGACGTCGAGGAGGTCGCCGGGATCAGCGACCGATCCATCGTCCTCGATCGCGGTCGCCTCGTCGGCCGGTTCGAGCGCGGCGCGGCGCCCGAGGACCTGATGGCCGCCACCGTCAACGACCCCGCCTTCCACGCCGCCTGATGGACCGCCGATGACCGTGACCAGCGCTTCTCCGTCGACCGACCGTTCCACCACCGGCAGCCGCGGCCGGTTCGTCGACCTTCTCGGCAAGCCCTGGTCGGGGGTTGCCATCCTGCTCGTCTTCTACATCGTCCTGATCGTCGTCTTCTCCGTCCTGTCGCCGTTCTTCCTGACCGGCCGGAACATGCTGGCGATCGGCTCCAACGTTGCCTTCATCGGCCTGATGGCCGCCGCCGGCACGCCGCTCATCATCGCCGGCGGGCTGGACCTCTCGGTCGCCGCCGTTGCCGGACTGACCGGCGTGACCATCGCGATCCTGCACGGCGTCGGCCTGCCGATCTGGATCGCCGTCGTCCTGGCCCTGTGCATCGGCGCCGGCGTCGGCCTGATCAACGGCCTGTTCGCCACGCGGCTCAGGCTCAATCCGCTGATCGTCACCCTCGGCATGATGAGCATCGTCGTCGGGCGCCGCACTGATCCTCACCGGCGGTCTCACCCGCGCCTTGATGGTGCCGGGCTTCAACTGGATCGGCCAGGGGCGGTTCTTCACCATTCCTGTGCCGATCATCCTGATGGCGATCACCTACATCGCCCTCGCCATCGTGCTGGCCCGCACCCGGTTCGGACGCTTCGTCTATGCGGCCGGCGGCAACGCCGAGGCGAGCCGCCTCATCGGCCTGCCGGTAGAGCGGGTGCAGATGATCCTCTACGCGATTTCGGGCGTCAGCGGCGCCGTCGCCGGGACGATGCTCGCTGCCCAGCTTGGCGCCGCGGCACCGGGCGCTGCCTCGACCCACCTTCTCACCGTCATTGCCGCGATCATCCTCGGCGGCACCAGCCTCTATGGCGGGCGTGGCAGCGTGTGGGGCACGCTGCTCGCGGTGCTCATCCTCGGCACGCTCGGCAACGGGCTGACGCTGATGGACGTGTCGAGCTTCTGGCAGGACGTGACGCGCGGCGTGGTGCTGATGCTCGCCGTCAGCCTCGACCAGATCCGCACCCGGGCGCTGGGAGACTAGGCCGGTGTCGGACACCATGCCCGTCATCTCGCCGGTGGAGCGGAACTCGGTCGCCGATCAGGTGGCCAAGAAGATCCTCGACCTCGTGCGGACCGGCAACCTCAAGCCGGGGGACCAGCTTCCGCCGGAACGCGACCTCGCCCAGATGCTTCAGGTCAGCCGTCCCAGCCTCCGTGAGGCGATGCGCGGCCTGCAGATCCTCGGCGTGGTCAAGTCGAGGCAGGGTGGCGGCGCCTACATCTCCTCCCTGGACGCCGCCGACCTCCTCGGCCCCTTGCAGTTCCTGATCACGCTCAACACCCAGAACGTTCATGCGCTCTACGAATCGCGCGAGCTGATCGACGGCGGCATCGCCCGGATGGCAGCGGAACGACTGTCCGCCGCCGACATCGAGCGGCTGCAGGCAATGGTCAACCTGCAGGTCAATCTCGTCACCGACCCGCTCGGCTTTCGCGTGTCGGACCTCGAGTTCCACCGGACGATCATGGAAGCGACCGGCAACCCGTTCCTCGTCCGCGTCTCCCACTCCCTCTACGTGCTCGGCATGGAATATCGCCGCATTGCTTCGGAGACCCCTGGCGTGCTGAAACGTTCGCTGGCCGACCATGAAGCGATCGTCGCTGCCTTTATCGCGCGCAACCCGGATGCGGCAGAGAAGGCAATGCTGCAGCATATGAAGAACGTCCATCATTCGACCCTCGATGCCATGGAAGCGCCGGCATGAGCGACAAGGCGCGGATCGGCGTGATCGGCGCCGGCTGGTGGGCGGTGGTCAACCACATCCCGGTGCTGCAAGGCATCGGCGATTGCGAGATCGTTGCGGTCAACCGGCTCGGCGCCGACGAGCTCGCGGCGGTCCAGAAGCAGTTCGGCATTGCCCAGGGGTTCGAGGATTATCGGGAGATGCTCGATACGGTGGCGATGGATGGCGTCGTCATCTCGTCGCCGCACGTCCTCCACTTCGAGCACGCCAAAGCGGCGCTCGAAAAGGGGTGCCATGTCCTGGTCGAGAAGCCGCTCACCACAAACGCGGCGGACGCGCGCGCCCTCGTGCAGATCGCCGAAAGCGTCCGCCGCGAGATCGTCGTTCCCTACGGCTGGAACTTCAAGCCGATCACGGCGGACGCCCGCAGGCTTGTCGCCGGCATTGGCACGGTCGAGCACATCGTCCTGCAGATGGCGAATGCGCTGGACGACCTCTTCGCCGGCCAGCCGATGAAGGAGACGGAAGGGGCAATGTTCCGGCCACCGCCGTCGACCTGGGCCGATCCGAAGCGCGCCGGCGGGTTCGGATGGGGCCAGTTGGTTCACGCACTTGGTCTCCTCTTCCGGATGGTCGACCTCGAGCCGGCCGAGGTGTTCGCGATCACCGGTCAGTCGCCGGCCGATGTGGACTACTACGACGCGGCGGTGGTGCGGTTTGCCGAAGGCGCGACCGCTTCCTTGTCCGGCGCCGCGACCCTTCCCAAAGGGCGACCGGTACAGATCGATCTCCGGATCTTCGGCTCCGAGGGCATGCTCCTCCTCGACATCGAACGCGAACGGCTGGAGCTCCGCCGGCGCGACGGCGACGACGAGGTCGTAGTCCTCTCGCCGGGCGACGGCGCCTACACCTGCCAGGAGCCGATCGAGGTGCTGGTCGACCTCTGCCTCGGCCGGTCGACCGTGAACGGCGCGCCCGGGCTGGTCGGTCGACGGGCGATCGAGGTCCTCGACGCGATGTACCGCTCGGCGGCAAGCGGACGCATGGAGGCCGTTTGATGGCGTTCAAACTGACTCTCACTTCCTGGTCGCTGCCGGCCTGCTCGCTGGCGGAGGCGACCGGCATCGCCACGGTGCTCGGCATCGGCGCGCTCGACGTCGGCTACTTCTATGGCCCGGCCCTCGACAAGGCGCGGCTCTTGTCCGAGCCGGAGCGCGTCGCCGACAAGGTCAAAGCGCTCGGCATCGACACGCCGTGCCTCTATCACCTCTTCGGCTCGACGCTTGCCGACCGCAACCTCGCCGACCCGCGCAACCTCGACCAGAATATTGCCGACCTGAAGCAGGCGGTGCGCTTCTGCCAGCACGCCGGGATCGGGGTCATCTTCGTGCTGCCCGGTGTCTGCAATCCCGGCCAGGGGCGTGCCGACGCGCTCGAGCAATCGGCGGAGAGCCTCAAGCGGCTGGTGCCGATCGCCAGCGAAGCCGGCGTCACGCTGACCATCGAGGCGCATGTCCATTCCTATCTCGAGACGCCCGACCCTGGTCCTGGAACTCCTCGACAAGGTGCCGGGGCTGAAGCTCACCCTCGACTACGGCCACTTCGTCTGCCTCGGCTATCGGCAGGAGGAGATCGACGCGCTGGCGCCGCACGCCGCCCATGTGCATCTCCGCCAGGCGAAATCCGGGGAACTCCAGACCAAGCTTGCCAAGGGCACCATCAACATGGGCGCCCAGCTCGCGACGCTGCGGGCTGCGGGCTATGACGGCTACATCGCGCTGGAATATACCCATCAGGACTACATGGACTCGCTCTACGACGACGTGCTTACCGAGACGATCCTCCTGCGCGACGTGGTGCGCGAGTGGGAGGCGTCGTGAGCGGGACGCCTGTCGCGATCATCACCGGTGGCGCCGGCGGTATCGGCCGGGCCATCGCTGCGCGGCTTGCGGGCGATGGCAAGCAGGTCGTCGTTGCCGATGTCGATCCCGCCGCCGCGAGCCAGGCCGCCGAGGCCTGCGGTGGTGAAGGCGTCACCCTCGATGTGACGGACTCCGCTTCGGTGAACGACGCGGTGGCGGGTGTCGTCGCGAAGCACGGCCGCATCGACATCCTGGTCAATTGCGCCGGCGTCCATCTGCAGAAGCTGGTCATCGACATCACGGACGAGGAGTGGGACCGCATCCAAAAGGTCAACGCCCGGGGAACGTTCTTCACCTGCCGGGCGGTGGCGAGGCCGATGATGCGCGCCGGCACCGGGCGGATCGTCAACATCGTTACTCGCCTCGGCTTCGGCAATCCCTACTCCGCTGCCTACATGGCGTCGAAGAACGCCGTGTTGGGGTTTACCCAGACGCTCGCCATCGAGCTCGCCGGCTACGGGATCACGGTCAACGCAGTGGCACCCGGCCATGTCGGACCGGGGACCGGCATGGAGCGCCACTTTCGCGATAAGGCCGAGGCGCTCGGCCTGACCTGGGAGGCGTTCGAGGCGCAGGTGCTGAAAACCATTCCCGTCGGGCGCTGGTGCACGCCCGACGACGTCGCAGCGGCCGTCGCCTACGTCGTCTCGCCAGAGGCCTCCTTCCTCACCGGCGAACTGATCAACGTCACGGGCGGATTCACCGGCTACGGCATCGCCCCGCCGAAGGTGCCGGTATGAGCAAGGACTTGCGTAAAGGCGGCCTCGACCGGCTGACCGTCGAAGACATCGTGGCCCCGGGCTTCTCGACGCCGTGGGACGCCCCATCGGTGCCGGCCTTCCCCTTCTCGTTCCGCGACATGGAAGTGCTGACGCTGGTGTGGCGGACGAGCAAGGCGGCCGTCGCCCGGCTGCTGCCGCCACCGCTGGAGCCGGCCAGCGATGTCGTCCTCGCCCACATCTACCGCATGAACGACACCGAATGGACCGGCCCCTACGGAGAATCCAACGTGTCGATCGGCTGCCGGCTGCCGGGCGCCGATATCGCCGGCTCCTATTCGCCCTACCTCTTCCTCTCCTCCGATGTCGGGGTCGTCCACGGCCGTGAGGTGCACGGCCAACCGAAGAAGCTCGGCTATCCTGCGATCGAGCATCGCGGCGATCTCGTGGTTGGAACGGTGACTCGGAACGGGATCGACGTCATCACAGGAACGATGGCCTACAAGCAGCGCCGCGACACCCTCGACAGCCTCACCCGCCATTTCGACTTCGCCGAGAACATCAACCTGAAGGCGGTCGACCATATCGACGGGCGCCCGGCGATCCGCCAGCTCACCGCGCGGCGACTGGCCGAGGTGGTGGTGCACGAATGCTGGAGCGGGCCGTGTACCGTCGAGCTCAGGCCCAACGCCCAGGCGCCGGTGCACCGGCTGCCGGTCGTCGACATGCTCGACGGCTTCCACTGGCGCGCCGACTTCACCCTGGTGCCGGGGCGGATCATTCACGACTATCTGGGAGGTGAAGCATGAGCCATTACGCCTGGGTGCTGGAGGTGAGGCCCGGCTACGAGGAGGAATACAAGAAGCGTCACGCGGAAATCTGGCCGGAGATGGTTGAGGCGTTGAAGAGGGCCGGCATCCGGAACTATTCGATCTTCCGTCACGGCTTGACGCTGTTCGGCTATTTCGAGACCGACGACCTCGACTCGACGATCACTGCGCTCAAGGATGATCCGGTCAACCAGCGCTGGAGCGAGTCGATGGCGCCGATCATGAAGATCGAAGTGGACGAGCGGAGGGGATTTCCGTTCCTGCTGCCGCTTCAATGGCACATGGACTGACGTGAGCTCGACATGAGACTGGACGGCGAAGTCGCGATCGTCACCGGCGCCTCACGCGGCCTTGGCGAGGAGATTGCCCGCGCGCTCGGCAATGCCGGAGCGGCGGTGGCAGTGACGGCTCGCCGCGTCGCCGAAGCGGAGCGCGTCGCCGATGAGATCGTCTCGGCGGGAGGCAAGGCGATCGGCGTCGCCTGCGATGTCGCCGATCCGGAATCGGTCGGGCGCGCCGTCGCGCATGTGCGTGATCGCCTCGGTGCTCCCACCATCCTCGTCAACAACGCCGGCGTCATCGAACCGCTTGGCGCGTTCCACGAGGCCAAGCCGGCCGATTGGGTGGCCAATCTGACCGTCAACCTGGCCGGCGCGGCGGTCGCAGCGCAGGCAGTCCTGCCCGACATGCTCGCCGCCGGCCGCGGCACGATCGTCAACATCTCCTCCGGTGCGGCGCGGGTGCCGATCGCCGGCTGGGGCGCCTATAGCGTTGCCAAGGCGGGGCTGGCGATGCTTGGTCGGGTGCTTGCTGCCGAATACGGCGACAGGGGCGTGCGGGTGTTCGGTTTCGCGCCCGGCCTCGTCGACACCGACATGCAGGCGGCCATCCGGGCTGCCGGCGTCGGGCCCACCGCGAAGTTGCCGCGTGAGAAGCTTGCGCATCCGCGCGAGCCGGCCGCGGCCGTGGTGTTTCTATGTACACCGGCGGCAACGCCATTTGCCGGGGACGAGATCGACATTCGCTCTCCGGAGTTCCGGTCGGCGGCCGGCCTTCCCCCCTTACCGTAGACCACTGACAGATCGATGCGTCGGCCCCCAACCCGGCGTGGGGACAGCCGCCGCCGGTATTGCTGCGCCGACCGGCGGTGCGACAATGCCGCCTTAGTTAGTCCCGTCATTTTCCTCCGGGAAACGTGCTATTGTGTCCGACATTATTGGGAGGAGGGAGCCTAATGAAAAGAATAGTTTCATTCTCCATCGCAGCTGCAACATTGGCCCTGATCGTCGCCTTGCCGGCGGCGGCGCAGGACGAGGATGCGCTGGTCAAACGTGGCGCGTATCTCGTCAACGGCCCGGTTGCCTGCGCCAATTGCCACGGAACGCGCGCGAAAGACTTCTCGATCGTGCCCGGCATGGAATTCGCCGGCGGCTTCCACATCGTCGACCCGGCGTTCGACGTCTATGCGGCGAACATCACGCCGGACAAGGAAACCGGCATCGGCGAGTGGACCGACAAGCAGATCATCACCGCCATTCGCGAGGGCAAGGACACGGAAGGCAAGATCATCTTCCCGCCCATGCCGGTGCCGACCTACAACAACATGTCCGACGACGACGTGAAGGCGATCGTTGCATACCTCCACACGCTCAAGCCGGTTCGCCACGAGGTGCCTGAGTCGAAGTGGAACATCCCCCAGCAGGCGATGCCGCCGGCGAAGGGATTGCCGGCGCCGCCGCAAACCGACAAGGTCGCCTATGGCCGCTACATCGTCACCGCGCTGGCCCATTGCTTCGAGTGCCACACCCCGCTCGGCCCGAACGGGCAGCCCGATATGAGCAAGCTCGGCGCCGGCGGCATGGAGATCACGCTCGCCCCGGGCATGGCGGTGCGGACCGCCAACATCACGCCCGACCCCGAGACCGGTATTGGAAAGTGGAGCGACGACGACATCAAGAAGGCGCTGACCGAAGGACTCACTCCGACCGGCCAGCATGTGTCGCCGCCGATGCCGTTCCCGTTCTTCAAGAACATGACCGCCGACGATCTCGACGCGGTGGTGGCCTACATTCGCACCATCCCGCCGGTCGTGAACAAGGTTGAGCGGACGGAGTTCCAGAAGACCGCTTTCCCCTGACAGCGCAGTCAACGCCGCCATCCCCGTTCGGCTGCCGAAAGGGCAGTCGGGCGGGCGGGCGTCAGCGCGGCTCGTCGATGACGCTGACATGGGCAGCGGCGACCCGTCAGCCGTCCGTCGTGCGCACCCAGGTCTGCATCTGGCGGCCGACCTTGCCCGGTGTGGTGTCGCGCCGGAACAGCGTCGAGGCGACGGCAAAGTCGCGGCCGTAGGTGGTGATCACCGTCCGCTCCAGCCGGCGCGCCAGCCCCGCCGGCCAGCGGCCGGCGCGAAACGCTGCGATCTCGGCGTAGCCGTAAAGGTTCTCCGCGCCGCCGTAGCGGATGGTCGTCGGCAGATCGAGAAAGAGGTGATCGAGCACGGCGACATCGTTGGTCACCAGCGCCCGCTCGTATTCCGCGAAGGCCGCCTCGACCTCGGCCTTCACCTCGGGATGATCGATCTCCATGCCTAGCGGACGGCAAAGCGCATGAGGGCCATAGGGCAATGCTCGGTTCGGTTTCAGTCGTTACCTGCCAGCGTGACCCACTTTTCAGCGCGAAACAAGGTCTCCCATGATCCGCCAGGAGCGTCTCGAAGCTCCGTAATTGATTGAGAATCATTGGATTTTCGGACTGCCCCGTTCTCCCGGCGTGCAGCCTGGTATCGGACCACGAACCACCAGGCCGCCCGGCACCATTGGCGTGAGGCCGTTTCCCGAAGTGGCAACGTTGGCGGACTCCGCCTGTTGCTCGGCAATTCCTGCTGCCGCCACACGCGCGTCGGCAGCGGCGAGGAAGACGCGCCGGCTCAGGGGAGTGATATTGTCGGTGCGTTGGGGCCATGGACGCCGGAATGGAAACGGTCGATGTCAATGTAGTTTACTGGGATCTCGCCCGACAGCGGGAGAACCTCGATCGCTTCGCCGCGTCATTGTCCCCGGAGGAACTTGCCCGGGCGAGCCGCCTCGTGCTGCCGATACACCGCGAGCGATTCATCCTCGCCCACGGCCTGCTTCGCCGGACGTTGGCCGGCGCCCTCGGTCAGGCTCCCGAGGCGCTGCGGTTTGGACACGGCGTGCACGGCAAGCCGGCCCTTGTCGACGACGGGGCTGAAGGCGGGCGGCTTGAGTTCAGCCTGTCGCGCTCGGAGGACGGTCTCCTCATCGCGACAGCCGTCGGGACGCCGATCGGCTGCGATCTCGAGCAGGTGCGAACGATCGGCCAGGCGCGGACGATGATGAGCCAATGGTTCACACAGCGCGAGCGCGACGCTATGGAGCACTTTTCGGACGGTGACTTCGACCGGGCTTTCCTGTCTTGCTGGGTACGAAAGGAAGCGCTGCTCAAGGCGATCGGCGTCGGCCTGCAGCACTCCCTGCACTTCGACACGGGTTTCACCGGGATGGATGGACAATCAACCGATGCTCTGATGGACGGAAGGCGTCTCTGGATGACCGACCTGACGCCGGCGCCAGGATGGGTCGGCGCCGTGGCATCTGGGCGGCCGATGACGGTCCGGCTCACGGGCAAGCCGTGATGGCCGGCCAACCGGATTTCCACCGGTCAGCGGCGCCATGGAAGTCGGCTTGAGCGCCCTGAATTTGCCTCCAGTTGCGCGAGCCGCATCCGAAAGTACTTGCAAATTCGCCGGTTAGAGCCGATATGAGGCGTGCAGGTCGCGTTGCACGAGATCCGGAACCGGTTTTCGGCCTGCCTTTTCAACAACAATCATGACAGCCCAGGCCGCGCGGGGATGTCCCTGACGCCCGGCGCTTCGCGTCGCTGCCCTTAAACCGGCAGCCGGCGACGCATTTATAGCAAGAAAGAACATACATGCCATTCACAGCGCTCGGCCTTGCCGAGCCCATTCGTCGCGCGCTTGCAGAAGCCCGCTATTCCACGCCGACGCCGATCCAGGCGGCGGCGATACCGGCTGTCCTTGACGGCCGTGACCTCATCGGTATCGCGCAGACCGGCACCGGCAAGACCGCTGCGTTCGCCCTGCCGATCCTCCATCGACTAACCGCCGCCCCGAAACGGCCGGCGCCTAAGCACTGCCGCGTCCTCGTTCTCAGCCCGACGCGCGAGCTCTCTGGCCAGATCACCGAAGCCTTCACGACCTACGCGCGGCATCTGCCGGTCAGCATCAGGCTGGTAATCGGCGGCGTGCCGATCGGCAGGCAGATCCGCTCGGTCGCGACCGGCGTCGACGTGCTGGTGGCGACCCCCGGCCGCCTCCTCGATCTTTGCAAGACCCGCGCCCTCGAGCTCGACCAGGTCGATGTCCTCGTCCTCGACGAAGCCGACCGCATGCTCGACATGGGCTTCGTGCGCGACATCCGGCGAATCGTCGCCATGCTGCCGCCCGGACGCCAGACCCTGTTCTTCTCGGCCACCATGCCGCCGGAGATCGCCCGACTGGCCACGGAGATGCTGACCGATCCGGCGACCGTCAGCGTGGCGCCGCCGGCGACCACCGCAGCGCGGATCGACCAGCGGGTGATCCATGTCGGGCGCATCGACAAGCCGGGTATCCTGTCGAAGATGCTGAAGGAGCAGCCGGTCGAGCGCGCGCTTGTCTTCACTCGCACCAAGCACGGCGCCGACCGGGTGGTGCGCAACCTCGCCAAGTCGGGCATTGCCGCCGAGGCGATTCACGGCAACAAGAGCCAGGGGCAGCGCGAGAAGGCGCTGGCGGCGTTCCGTAGCGGCCGGGTTGCCAACCTAGTCGCTACCGACATCGCGGCGCGCGGCATCGACGTTGCCGGTATCAGCCACGTCATCAACTACGACCTGCCCAACATTCCCGAGACCTACGTACACCGCATCGGCCGCACCGCCCGCGCCGGCACCGCCGGCGTGGCCATCTCACTTTGTAGTGCCGATGAAGCGCCGTTTCTGAGATCGAT
This sequence comes from uncultured Alphaproteobacteria bacterium, assembly GCA_963710805.1. Classification (GTDB taxonomy): domain Bacteria; phylum Pseudomonadota; class Alphaproteobacteria; order Rhizobiales; family Kaistiaceae; genus Bauldia. The sequence goes on from CAVQBS010000060.1 coordinate 209,106, forward strand.
CGAGCGGTTGATCAACTGCCGGATCCCGTCCAACGCCGCCGGGTCGAACGATGCGGCGGTACCGGCGGAGCCGGCCAAGGCGCCGCGCGCCACCCGGGGCCGCAGCAAACGGCGCGGCCCCGCCCGATCGCGGAGCGCCCGGTCGCAGTACCGCGGCGACAACATCGGCGCCGTTGCGTTCCTGAGGGAGCCGCCCCGTTCCGCGACTGACTGAGCCCGAACAGAGGAGAAGCGACAATGGCCAAAGAAGAACTTCTGGAATTCGAAGGCACGGTCACCGAAGTGCTGCCCGACGGCAATTTTCGGGTGAAGCTCGACAACGACCACATGGTGCTCGCCTATGCGGCGGGGAAAATGCGGAAGTTCCGCATCCGCACGCTGGCCGGGGACCGGGTCCGGGTCGAGATGACGCCCTACGATCTCGACAAGGGACGGATCAACTTTCGGCACAAGGGTGAAAGCGGTGCCTCTTCGGCACCCGGCGCCCGCCGGCCAGCGCCGCCGCGCCGGCGGCGCTAGCCCCGTCGCGCCCGTCGCAACCGGGATGCGATCGCGTTGGCCACCCCAAGTTGCCACTCTTGGTTACGCGATTTCCTTGTCGCTGGCTCCCGCCTCCGGCCACCATCGTTCGAGCGGACGATGAAGACGCGCTCGTTGGCAGGCGCGTTGCTGAGCGGCCTGACGAGCATGCCGTAGCCAGATAAATCCCGCAAAATCAGAGACTCGCGACCGCCCGTTCGATAAACCAGAGCGCGGCGAGACTGCCGATGAAATAGGCGGCCATCGTCCTGCCGTAGGGCAAGCGCACCAGCGGCAGATAGCGAACCGCCGCGTAGACACTGAGAGCCGCGGCAATGAAGACGAGCTGCCCCACCTCAATGCCAAGATTGAATGACAGCAAAGCCAGGGGAATTTCGTTGGCTGGCAAGCCGATCTCCGACAGCGCTCCCGCGAATCCAAAGCCGTGAAGCAGGCCAAACAGGAACGCGATGCTCCACGGACGACGCTCTATCATGGTCAAGGGGGCGTCCGGGCCGCGGGTGAGTTCAGCGGCAACGACCAGGATGCTCAGCGCAATGAGCGCCTCGATCGGGCCGGACGGTAGGTTGACATATCCGAGCGTGGCCAGCGATAGCGTCACGCTGTGTCCCGCGGTGAAGGCAGTCACCGTCAGGAGGAGTTGGCGCCGGTTGGTCACAAGCAGCATCAGGCCGAGCACGAACAAGAGGTGATCGAAGCCGGTCAGAATATGCTCGACGCCAAGAGGCAGATAGCTTCGCACCACCTCAAGGGGATTGTTCCGTTCAGGAACCACAAATATCGGCTGGTCGGCGGTCAGCACCGTGTTCGACACGCGCCCGTCGGCCAGGGCCACCCGGAGGATGACATTCGCCAAGCTGGAGGCAATGCCGTCGACCTTGATCACGCTGCCCGTCAGCGGCGCGTCGCAGCGGATTTCGAACGTCTTGACCAGCGCCGTCCCGTCGATCTTCGTCTGCGGTTCCGACGATGAAAGGCACTGCGGCGGCAACACCGGATGCATCCGGCTTCCGGGCACCCGGGTGACCGGCGTTTTCCAGACCACTGTGGCGTGCCCTGGATTGCTTTCGACGATCTCAAGGAGGGTCGGCGCCATAGGATGCGCGTGCGCCGACGGTAATGGCCCGGCCAGGGCGAATAGCAAGGCCACCATCACCGCCACGCCCAGACGATAGGTTCGCCCCGGGCGTCTTCGTCCGAAAATCCCCGGCGCGCCGCCGACGGCGTGGAGGTTACCTGCGCTAGCCATGCTGGCCGGTCCTCGGGCCTGTGGCGTTTTTCACCGTCGGCAATTCCACCTTGATCACATAGTGGCTGCGCATTGCCTTCAGGCTCTCCTGCACCCGCCACTCGCGACGCTGGTCCAGCACGGCTTCGAGAACCTGGCTGCGGACCACCGCCAGCGTCGGGACCGTTGCTGGTCGAACGGCACGGATCCAAATTAGATGCCAGCCGTAGCTGGAGCGGATGGGGCCCGACCACATGTCCGGCTCAAGCTTCATTGCCGCATCGGCGAAATCGTCACCCAGGATCTTCCGGAGCCCTGCCCGCGTTTCCCACGGCAGCTGGTTGCCGAGCAGAAACGGATCGCCCAGTTGCGGAGCGTCGTCGGGTCCGACCCGCTCCGTGCGAAGCTTCTCGAGCAGTTCGCGCGCGGCAGCTTCGCCGGCGTCGCCGTGCCGGTCGTCGCTCACGTAGACATGCGTGAGACGAACGCGTGCGGGCTCGATGAAGCGGTCCTGGTGCTGATCGAGATACGCCTGAAGCTCTTCGTCTGTCGGCGGCATTTCGCCGGCCATCGGCGTGTTCGCCTCGGCGACCCGCATCAGCATCGCCAATTGCCGATGGATTACCAGGTCGCTTCGGTCCAGACCGAGCTGTAGCGCATTCTGGTAGAGCGCTTCATCGCTCTGGTCCGGGTCAGGCGACACGAAGCGGGCGATCTGCACCAGTCGCTGGTAGATTGCCGGATTGTCGCGGTCGAGACCGATGGCTTTGGCCTCCCGATAGAGCACTTCCTCGTCGATCGCGTCGTTGATGGCCTCTTTGAGCTGCTCCGCAGTGGGCGGCCGGCCCGATTGCACGATGAAATCTTGGCGGATCTGCTCGATCTGCCCGGCGGTGATGAGGACCGTCTCCTTGGCAGGCGCGACGGACGGTTCGTCGGCCGCCGATGGCCACCAGTCATTGATGACGAACAGCAATCCGCCAATTGCAAAGAAGTGGAGGGCCGGGTTGCGTATCAGCCGGGCGAGCACAGCGTCGTATCATCCACCCGGCGTGTACCAGACGGGCGAGGTCCAGGCACGCTCCTGAATGGTCCGCTCCATGAACGGATCGTTCTGTTCGGTGAGGCAGCAATTTTTGAAAGGCCGGTCTCCGACGGCAATCTCGCCCTTCGCAGCCGCCTTGAAATCAGCGATTGCGGCCTGAACTCTGCAGACCTTGCGACTTGCGAACGGATTGACGTGAGCCGCCTGACAGGCGAGCGTGCTCCATCGGCACGTCGGCTCTTCCAGCACCCTGGCGTAGTAAAAGGCCGGCTGGGACGGGTCGAAGTGCGGATCCGCCCACACCTTGCACAGCTCGTTGTACCCAAGGTCGAACGACGGGAGCGTGCCCTTGGGGGAATATAGCTTGTCGGTCGCCTTGATCGGATCGACCGCGTTCGGCGCTTCGCCGTACGACTCTTTGGCGCAGACCCAGCGATCGTAGAGCGGGTTGGACAGGCCTTGGTCGCCGACGACGTCGTAGACGCGTTCGTGGGTTTGGCCGCTGGAGTCGACCCATCCCTTGACGATCTGGATGCGCTGCAGCTTCGCGCTCTCCTGATCGCGGAGAGCCGCGACCAGGAAGCTCGGCTTCGCACCGGATGGCGGGGACGGGGGCAGGTCGCCGCCCATCGGGACACCCTGATCGTAGCCGATCTGGACACGGTCGGGCCGGTTGCAAAGCGTAAGCTGCTTGTCGTCGAATCCCCAGCCTCCGAAGAACCGCACGATTGGTCGCGTCCCGCTGGTGGCATAGGTCTCCTTCCTGCGCATCGCTGCGAAGATTGAGTCGCGGGAATTCTCTTCCGCCCACACCACGGCAAGCGACCCGGGACTGAGGCGTATGTTGCCGATCATGGCGGCCAGCGGCGCATCGAGGGTTCCGGCGTGTCCCTGGAAAGTCTGCTCGACCGTGTTGCCGGGGTCCCCGTTGTGACTGTCGGTGCCGCCAATGAAGCCGTATTTGAACGGATTGATCCCGTTGAGGTGCTGCGCCAGGACCATTCCGTCCTTCAGTACGTTACGGATCATGTTGCGGGGTGGAAAGTCCTCGATGTCCGGCGGATTGCGCTGCGGACCGAGGACGTCATTGATGAGCTGTTCGAAGGTGCAAAGCGGATCGGTCGTCTCCACCCCCTTGTGGGCCAGGCGGTCGTAGCGGCACTCGGAAGCGCCCTTGTGCTGGTACAGCTCGGTGAGCGGCTCGAAGAAGGCGCGCTCCGCCGCCTCCGCGGCATTGGCGGGGTCCGGGAACATGAGGCCATTACCCGCAAGGTTGGCGTTATGCGGGATGGTCAGGACGTCGCAATTCCCGCTCGCGTCCAGACACTGCTGCCTCAGCTTCTCCCAAAGGACAGTCGGGTACGGCCCGCCGGTGTCGACGGCGCCGATCGGCTTCTCCGGGACATCGGCGTTCCGGAAGATGACGTTGCGGTGCAGGTTCGCGGTTCGCGGCTGTGCCGTGTACTCGTAGCCGACGAAGCTCGTGAAGCTGCAATCCGACGTCCGGTCGTAGGCGTCCTCGGCAGCTTGCTGAATCGCTTCCCATATGGAGATGGTGGCCGCATCACAGTCGACTCCTGCCTTGTCACACAGCGGCAGGGGATCCGACGTGGTCTTCTGGAGAAGGGGCAGCCGGGCCCACCGGGCGGTCACGGCAGTCGGGTTGAAGCTGTCAGGATTGCGCGGCTTGATCCGGCCCGACCTCATCTGACGGCACCAGAGCCTCTTGTAGCCCGGGGTATTCTTGCTGGACCGGGTGCAGATTTCCATCGGGCCGAGCAATTCCGCATGATCGGTCACCGCTGCAAAGTCTATCGGCCGAGGAAGCTTCGCGATACGCGTCTGCGGTTTGCCGGCCTCGGCTGACGCCGCCGGCAGCTTGACCGGCGCCCCCTTGGCAAAGGCGTAGGCAGCGTTGGGGTCGTTGCGAACCGACGTGGTATAGGCGTCGAAGGAGAAACTGGTGTGCAGGTGGGTCTCGCCGAAGAACGGCTGCCTCAAGGCGTCGTAGGAGGCGCAGTCGTCGCGCTGTTCGGTTCTCTCAAAAGGCAGGTTTCCCTGCGCGAACGCGCTCGCTGGAAGCAGCAGGATCGCAGCTGAAATTGCCGGAACGGCCGCCGCAAGCGTTCCATGCATAGACCTCATTACAGTCCCCCGTCCCCATTTTCAATTGCGCGGCAACAGTCGCCTCCACGCCCCGGATAACGCTGGCATATTTGCCGATACGACGATTCCATTTCTACGCTCAAGGCAGCAACGATACGAGGAACGCTCGATCCCATCCAGCAAGCTCATGCATTTCGACTAAGGGCGCGTTAACAAACGACCGCAGACGTTGTTTCAGAAGCGGCGATCTACTGCTGCGGCCGGTAGGAAAGAACGATCTCCTGCTGATGCTTGCCGGAGTGCAATACGACGTATCCGGAACCGATTTCGGACACGGTCCAGTTGCGGTAGGTATCACCCTCGGAGAGTTGAACGGCTTTGGTCGACCCAGACGGGATCACCAGTGCAAAGCGGCGAGCGGCCGTAGCGACAACACCAACGAGTTTGAAGTCAACGGTCGAAGCGCGGCTCGGTCGAGGAACGGGAGCTTCGACCTTTTGTTCCGCTGGACGCCGCAACTCTGAAAACACCGGGCGCTCGGCGATTTCGGCAAACGCGTCCGGCGGAATCTCCGGCACTTGTCCGGCGTCAGGAAGGGCCTGAACAGGAGCGGAGAGATCCGACGGGGGTTTGACAGCCAGAATTTCGCGTCCCGTCCGCTCGCGAACGATGAACGAGCCGAGGGCCACAATCACCGCTGCGAGTGCAACCGCTGCGAACCCGCCCGCGCCGATCCCGCGCATCATGAGCTCGAGCCTTCAAGATAGCCGTAAAGGTCGAGACGAATCAGGAGACTTGGCTCGACCTTCTTCTCGGCAGTATCGCGCCGGCTTCCCCGTGTCTGCACTTCGAGATTTCTGACAAAAATATACGGTGTGCGCGACTCCAGATCGGCGAGCATGTCGGCAAGCTCAGCGACCGAAGCCTCGAGGACAAATTGTACCGCAATCCGCTCAACGCCGCCGTCGGACTCGGGTGGAAGCGACTGTGTGCTTCGCAAGGCCCCGCCCCGGTCGTCGACAATTGTCGTGAACAGTTGCTGCAGGTCGGCGGCGGCAACGCCTTCGGAAGGGCCCGGCAGGTAGACACTCGCGTCGGTGCGCTGCTTCTCGAAACTCGCCACTTGCGCTTCATAGGTTCCCCGGGCTGCCGCGAGTTTTTCCAGTCGGGCAATCAGCGCCGCGTTCTGCTCGATGTCATCGCTCAGACGCGCCGAATAAGCGAACAACGGTACGACGCCGACCAAGGCGACCACGCCGATCATCGCAACGAGCAACAAGATCGCAGCGGCGCGCTCTACCCATTTCGGCAGGGCGATCATTGCGGGGAGCTGCCGGTTTTGAGCGCTATGGCAAATCGCTCAACACTTTGCCCGGGATCGGAGGTCACGGGCGCGGCGAAGTGCACGTCGCTGAAGAGAGACGACTTTTCAAGCCGTTCGATCAAAGAGGCCGACTGGTGGGAGAAACCACCCAGATAGAGGTTACCATCCGTCCACGACAGCTCGGTCAGCCAGGTGTTGTCGGAAGAATTCGCGTGAACTTCGGCCAGGATGGAAACCGCCAGAGGCCGCGACAGCCTCTGTTTCGTGATCGACGAAATGCGCTCCGACATCTCGGTCGTGCGGGTCTTGAGAGCCGCGACCGCTTCACCTTCGACGCGAAGGGTTGCGAGGTGCGCTTCGGCTGCCGCGAGCGCATTCTGCTTGTCCTTGATCGGCAGATAGAGCGCGATCGCCGCCAGCAGACAAACAAAGACGCTCTCCGCGATCAGCAAGCGGCGCAAGCCTAGTCTCTTGCCGGTGACGACGGTGCGCGGCAGCAGACTAAAAGCCACACCGTCCGGGGCGTCGGGGTCTGCGACGGCGACGCGGTCGATCGTCAGCCCCAAGGCGGACGCTACCTTGAGCGCGTGGTCGACCACGCTCCGCCGCGCGACGGCGAGTTCAAGCGATATCTGTCCTGTCTTGTCGTCCTCCTTCGGCAGAATGCGATAGTCGAAATAGACCTCGTCCGCCCGAAACGGGGTGTTCCGATCCATCTCGAAGGCCAGGACCTCACCCAGGTTTTCCTGAGTTGCCGACGGGAGGCGAATCGTGGGTCGAAGAACCTCATCCGGAGCGAGAAGCAGGCCGACAGAGTTCCGATCGGCGCCCCACTTCCTTAGTGCGTGCGTGATCTCATTTGCCGCCTGATCGGGTCCATCCGCCTGGTACCCAAGCTCGACGACGGCGTTCGTGCGCTCCCGGCGAAGCGAAATGCGGCCTCGTTCAATGGTGATCCAGACCACCGACCGGTTGAGACCGAACCAGGCTGGAAAGCGCCGCGGTACGCACGCGGCAAGTTCCCGCCGCCACCATCGCAGGAAAGACAGGAATCGGCTCGCCAGCAGCTTGCCGACCCTGGTGATCATCGATTAGCCCTGCTCATCTTTGCGTTTTCCGCTGTCTTCGGACGCCACACAGCTCTGCCGACCGATCTCGCAACTATGGTCTCGAGACCTTGAAAGGTCGGTTAAGCCTCACTGGCCGAGAGAAAGCGCCTGAGGGGCAATGATCAATGGCGGCCAAACCCTGCTGTCTCCACGGGACAGCTCAACATCGATCTCGATCAGCCGGGGAAGAAAAAGCGGATCCTCCCAAACTGACGCCCATGCCGTGTCTTCACGCTCCGTGTCGCCGAGATAGCGGATACGAAGCCCGCTGATGTCCTTCATCAGGACCCGCTGGTTGCGCGACTGCGGATCGAACGTTCCCGACCACTCCGGATGGCGAAGCGCCCACTGCAGCTTGAGATCGCGTCCTGAGCCCGCCGCCTCGACGGAGAGATCGAAGACGTAGATCCCGCCGGCCCCGACCGGCGACAGCCAGGGCGCGGCAAAGCGCAAGTTGTCCGTGGTCCCCACAAAATCCGTCCCGGCACCGGTCGCCGATTCCTCGTCCACCGTCAGTACGGCCCGGCTGATCTGGCGCCGTAGAAAGGATTGGACGCCGACGACCTCTTCAATGTCGGCGCTCCGCCGCGCACTCGCTTCCCATGCTCGCGTGCCAAAGTTGATGCCACCCGCGAGGGCCACCATGATCAATCCCAGGATCACGAATGCGACCAGAAGTTCGACCAGGGTGAAACCGGCGTCTTGCCGTCCTTGTCGCACCCGGATCGCTGTTCCGCGTCCCCTCATGGTGCCGGAGCCAGACGGTAGGTGGTTAGCGTGAGCGGGTAGCCATGTGCATCGACGACAGTGACCTCGACCGTGTACGCCGCAGTCGGCAAGACGTTCTCATCCTCTTCCTGAGGCTTGCTCTCTTCGGCCATCCGAAAGAACGGGGTGATGACCAGAGTCCACGACAGGCCGTCGGCAAAGGTGCCGTGGCGGGTCCCGGGCTCGACCGGCACCGCGGCTCCGAGTTCATCGAGCTTGGAACGCGCATGTAAGAGCGCGACCGCACGGGAATCCGATGTCTCGATGCCGGACATACCGCTCGAGATCGCGCGATAGATGGCGAGGCTTGCCACCGCAAAAATAACGAAGGCAACCAACACTTCGAGCAGGGTGAAGCCACGGCGGTGGGTGTCATGAGGTCGGGTCATCGACAAGACTGACCTGACCGTTGAACCAGTCGACAACCACTTTGACCGAACGACGATCCGTCTTCAGCCCGACCTCACCGCCGGTCGACGTTCCGTCAGGATAGAAACGGATGCGCCCCGCGTCCGGGCTCGATTGCTCGGTGGTGGCCACGACTAAATTGACGCTGACTGCATCCGGGAGCTGCTGGCTGGACCTGCTCCCATCAATGCGGGCGGTACGGGCGCCGACGTCGATCACCACAAAGCGCGAGCGATCGTCACGGATCGCCAAGCTCCTGGCCGTGCGAAGTGTGTCGGCCAATTCATGCGCTGCCGCCTCGAGCCGCCGCCCGGGCAGAAGCCGGTCGAACGCCATCGGAGTCAGGCTAACGAGAAGCCCGATCACCACCAGGACGACCAGCATCTCGACCAGGGTGAACCCGCGCCGCATCACCGTTACCAGTTCGTAATGTCCTGGTTCTCGCCGTCGCCGCCCTCCTGGCCGTCCGCTCCGAGGCTGTAGAGGTCGAAGTCACCGTGGTTGCCCGGCTGACGGTATTCGTACGGCCGCCCCCAGGGATCGTTGAGACCGTCCGCGCTCTTGAGGTACGGTCCGTCCCATTGGTCGGCATTGTCCGGACGCTTAACGAGCGCTGTCAGGCCTTCGGCCGAGGACGGGTAGTGCCCGACATCCAGGCGATAGAGATCGAGAACGCTCGACAGTCGCTGGATCTGGATGCTGGCGGAATCGGTTCTGGCGCGGCTGAGGTACTTCATGACCTGGGGCACGGCGAACGCCGCGATCAGCCCTAGGATCACCAGCACGACGAGCAATTCGATCAGCGTGAATCCCCGCTCATGCGGAGATCGCCAGCGTGGCGAATCAGCGGCGGGCAAAGCGTGTTTCTTTCGCGTCAGCGACTTAAAAAGCCAAATCATAGGATTGCAGGATTGCCGACATCATGGAACCGATTATGAACGCGATCAAAACCCCCAGACCGATCGTGATGACCGGCACTAGGAGTGTGAGCAGTCTCTCGATGGTGTGTTTCGTTTCGACGTCATAGATGTCGGCGATACGAAGCAGCATCTGGTGGAGCTGGCCGCCTTCCTCTCCGACCCGGATCAAATGGACCGCAAGCAGAGGCAGGGCGCCGGTTTCCGCCAGTGGCCCGGCGAGACCTTCGCCGCGCGCCAGCGGACCGGGGACCCGGCCAAACTTCTCGGCCATTGCCCGGTTGGCGACCGTGCGTGCGCTCATCGGCACCGCCTCCATCAACGTCACGCCATTCTGGAGCAGCGAGCCAAGGACTCGGCACAATCGAGCCGTCTCCAGCCGCCGTATCAGTTGGCCGATCAACGGGATCGCAAGGGTCAGCCGGTCAAAGCGCCGCCGCCCCGCCGCACTGGCGTTGTGCCACCGAATTGCGATGATGACCACGAGAACACCCAGTGCAATCGCCCAAAACCGGTCGCGAACCGTATCTGAGACCGCCAGAACGATCTTGGTTGTCGTCGGCAGGTCGGCGCCGGCTTGCTCAAACATCGGGCGGAACTGCGGGATGACCATGGTGAGGAGCACGACCAGCGAGACGCCGGTCAGCGCAAGGACCAAGGCCGGATAGAGCAGCGCTGAGCGAACCTGCTCCACCAGGGCTTGTCGGCTTTCCAACATCGCGGCGAGCCGCGCCATCACCTCGTTCAATGTGCCTCCGGCTTCGGCGGCGCGCACCATTCCGGAGTAAAAGGTGGGAAAGACCGGACCGGCCGCATCGACGGCCTCCGAGAGCGTCGCGCCACCCTGGATACGGGTAAGCATCTCCGACGTCAGCTGGCGCACTGGCACTGATGGCGCGAACTTGCCCAAGGTCGACAGTGCTTCGTCGAGCGGCAAGCCGGATTGCAGCAGGACCGACAGGTCGCGACTGAAACGCGCGATGTCCTTGAGATTGGCCCGCTTGCGCTCGAAAAGCGATCGTTGCCCGGTCTCCCGGCTCGCCGGACTGGTCGAGAGCTCGGCCCGGATGGGAATGGCGCCCTTGTCCCGCAACCGGCCGATCAGCGCATCCCGGCTTGGCGCGTCTTCGACTCCCTCCAGGATCTGCCCGTCGGGATCAACCGCCTTGTATCGGAAGCTGGTCATCAGCCTGCCCGCCTAGAGGTCACGGCTTACCCGGAGGACTTCCTCGATCGTCGTTACTCCTGCCAGTGCCTTGTGCATGCCGTCGTCATACATGGAGACCATGCCTTCTTCGACGGCGGCCTGACGCAACGTGTTGGCCTCGCCCCGTCGCAAAACCAGCTGGCGGATGCGGTCGCTCATCACCAGAGTTTCCATGATGCAGATGCGGCCGTGAAAACCGGTTCCGCCACAGGAGTCACAGCCGACCGGTTCATAGACCGTGAGCTCGCTCGACCTGCCGTGGCAGTCGAGCCCGAGCTGCGCGGCCAATTCGGGCAGGACCCGCTTCGCGGTCTTGCAGTGCGGGCACAAGGTCCGCACCAGCCGTTGCGCGCTGACGCCGGTCAATGTCGAGGTCAGGAGGTAATCGGCAACTCCCATGTCGAGCAGCCGCGTGATGCTGCTTGCGGCATCGTTGGTGTGCAGCGTGGACAGCACGAGGTGGCCGGTCAGCGCCGCCTGTACGGCGATTTCCGCAGTCTCCCGATCGCGGATCTCACCGATCATCAGGATGTCGGGGTCCTGGCGCAGGAAAGATCGCAAGACATGCGCGAAGCTGAGGCCGATATCCGGCTTGACCTGAACCTGGTCGACTCCATCGAGTTGATATTCGACCGGATCTTCGACCGTCAGAATTTTCTTGTCCGGGCTGTTGAGCGTGCTCAAGGCGGCGTAGAGGCTGGTGGTTTTGCCGCTCCCGGTGGGGCCGGTTACCAGGAAAATACCGTGCGGGCGCCCAAGGATCGCGTTGAGCCCGTCGAGATTCGCCCCGGTGAATTCCGAGCGAAAGAAAGTCGAGCGCAACGCTGTCGCGGTCCAGGATGCGGAGGACAACGCCTTCGCCATGCATCGCCGGCAAGGTCGCGACTCTCAGATCGATCGTCTTGCCGCGAATGGCCAACTTGACCCGGCCGTCCTGGGGCAGGCGCCGTTCAGCGATGTTGAGGCGTGCCATGATCTTGATTCGCGAGACAATCGCCGCCCGCAAGGTCCGAGGCGGCGATTCGGCTTCCTGCAACACGCCATCGATGCGGTAGCGCAAGCGCACACGATTCTCGAATGCCTCAAGGTGGATATCCGAAGCCCGCTGGTCGACGGCGCGGGCGATGATTTGGTTGACGAGACGGATGACCGGAGCCTCGCTGGCTTGGTCTCGCAGCCGTTCGACGTCCAGTCCGAGCTCGTCGTCATCGGCGATGGAGAGGATATCGTTCTCCGTCGCAGCGGATGCCCCTGACTGGTAGAGCCGCTCCAGCGCACGCTCGACCAACCCGGGCTCGGCGATCTGGACGATGGTTTCGCGCGCCGCGGCGATCCGAGTGGCCTCAAGCGCATAGCTGTCGAGCGGATCGGCGACAGCAACACGCAGAATTGTGTCGGTCGCTTCGAGCGGAAGGATCTTCTTTTCCTTCAAAAAGCGATCGCTCAGCACGCCTTCCAGAACCGCCTGGTCTGGCACGTCATCCTCACGCGTCAACGGAAGGGCGAGGAGATGAGCCAGCGCCTCGGCCATATCGCGTTCCGAGACGAGACCCAGCTTGGGAAGCACCGTGCCCAGGTTTTCGCCGCGACTGTTGCGGAACCGCATGCCTCGGCTCAACCCGCTGCGGTCCAGCTTCCCCTGCTCGACGAGATAGTCCCCCAGCCGTGTCTCGATGTCTTCGCGGTCGATGACCTGGGTCAAGCAGTTCACCGTCGACTCGGTGTAAATAACCGGATCACCATCGGATCGTTAGGTTAAGCCAAGGTTCATTTCCGGAGATCGACCAAGCCGTCGCGCCGGTGTCAGAACAGGCGGACCGGTCCATTAAGCCATGTCAGCCAGAAGGCGGCAGCGATCCATGGGCCAAATGGGATCTCGCGGCTGCCAGAGCCGGACCGCATGATGCGAGTCCCGACCCATGCGTGGAGCAAGCCGAATACGGCCGCCAAGAGCAGCACACTCGGCAGACCGTCGAGACCGACCCACGCACCGGCGGCGGCCATCAGCTTGGCATCACCCAATCCGATACCCTCCCGGTGGCGAAGACGGTCGTAGGCCCATCGAAGTCCCCAGACCAGGACAAAGGCAACGAGTGACGCTACGGCGTAGCTCCATAGCGGCCAGGCGCTGGCCCGCCAGACGATGATGAGGCCGAACGGGACGAGCGGGAGCGTCAGCTCGTCGGGTATGATCAGATGGCGAAAGTCGATCGATGCAATGGTGAGGAGCGTCCAGCCGAGGATCGCCGTCGGCCACGCCAGCCACCCCGGGACGACCGCCACGCTCCAGGCCGCGACAAGCAGGCTCGCGAGTTCGAGGATCGGGTAGAGCCTGTCGATCCGGCCGCCGCAGGACCGGCAGCGACCACGCTGCATCAGCCAGCCGACGACGGGAATCAGGTCGCGAGCGGCAAGCTGCCGACCGCAGTGATCGCAGGCCGAGCGAGGCCGGACGATCGAACGCCCGTCCGGGAGGCGATCGACGAGGACCCCGAGGAAACTGCCGATAAACGGTGCCGACACCAGCAGAAGGACAGCAGACCAGGTCACCGTCATTACCTTGCGATCTCATGATGATTGCGGCAAAGACGGTCTGTCCGTCCTCGGGCGGAATTGCGTTAGATGTTCTAAGCGGGCTAGCCGGGACAGGAAAGCGCGAGAGGGCCTGAACAGGCAGCTGATGTCCAAGGCCTTGTCGATGAGTGACGATCGCTTGAGACGCCCCGCCAGAAATCGAGGGCTGGCCCTCATATCCGTCCTTTGGGTGGTCGTCCTTCTTTCCGTGATTGCTGTAGGCGTCCTCCACACCGGCCGCACCGACGTGCAGTTGACCGGCAACTTGATTGAAGCGAGCCGGGCCGAGCTGCTTGCCAATGGCGGCGTCGAGGTCGCCCTTGTCGGGCTGGCAACGCCAGTGTCGCGCGGGGGCTGGCGCGCCGACGGCACGACCTATGGATGGCGCGCGGCGGGCGGGGATGTGCGGGTTCGGGTGACCGAGGAGGCCGGCAAGATCGATCTCAACGAAGCGCCCGTCGAACTCCTTGCCGCCCTTTTTCAGGCGGCGGGCGTTGACGCGACCGACGCCCGAAAGCTCGCCGCGCGGATCCAGGATTTTCGCGACGCTGACAGCCTGCCTTCGCCGGGCGGCGGTGCAGAAGACCCGGACTACCGACTTGCTGGTGCCAGCACCGGCGCCAAGGACGCACCGTTTTCGACAATTGACGAACTGCAGCAGGTATTGGGTATGTCGCCGGCACTCTTCCATCGTGTGTCGGGCGCCGTCACCGTCTACTCCGGGCAGTCGGTGCCAAACGGTACAACCGCGCCGGCCCTGGTGCGTCAGGCGCTGTTGATTGACGACCCGGATTTGCCGCCGGAGCTCCTGCCGCAGGCGGAGCAGGTGCCGGGTTTCGATCTGCCGGTACCGTCGGCTCAACCCACCGAACTGACGCCGGCGGTCGCCACCGACGACAGGGGCTTGTACGACGAGCGCTTCCTCATTCAGTCGGAGGCCCGCCTCGACGGTGGCGCCCGCTTCGTCCGCGAAGCCGTCGCCGCGCCGGGGTTCGGTGCCCCGGCGGCTCCCTATGTCATTCTCGAATGGCGGTCGGGTGCCGCACCATGACCGAGGGAGCAGCCAGGCGATCCAGCCGCCCGGCGCCGAGCTTCGAAGCCGCCAGCAATCGCGACCGACGAGCGCTTGGCGGCCTTAGTCTATAGTCTAAGCCTAGTTGCCGGCGAGGTCGTAGGGCACGTCGAACGATTGCGGCGGACCGATCAGCGGCGTCTTGATCGGCGCAGCCGCGCCAGGAACGATCACGAACGAGTTGCCGCCGGGGCTGGTGTTGTAATAAGCCGGGCGCGGCCCCGGCTTCTGCCAGTTGTTCAAAATCACGATAGCGCCGGATGGCCCGATCGCTCCGCCCGTCACGCGATCGAGCGTGTCGGTCGCGTAGCCGGTACCGTCCGGCGATATCGCATCGCCTCGCTTCTTGCCGACCGGGCATTTGCCGGTACCGCAGAAACGCGACAGTGCCGTCAGGGGATATTGGAACGCGTCGCTGTCTGTTTCGAGATGTTCATTGAAGTTGAACACCCAAAGCTGGTCCTCGCCGTCGACCACGCTGCCCCACGGAACCTGAAGGCCGCCACCGGTATAGACGCGGCGCGTCTTAGTGCTGGCCGAGATGAAGGCGACCGACGGATTTCCCCCTTTGTGACGTACGAAGGGATCGACGCACGGGACGCTCACGGCGTCGGAGTTCGACACCCAGATGTTGCCCTTGCTGTCGCCGACAATTCCCATCGGCCGTGAGAACAGCGGCTTCGATTTCTTGCCAGTGGTTGTAGCGGGCACTGTCTTCACATGACCCTTCGGCGAGATACGATACACGGCGCCAATTGGGTCCCCCACATCGTTGTCGCCCTTGAAGTTTGCGGTCACCCACGCCCGCCCCTTCGGATCGATCGTGAGTCCGAACGGCTTCAGGCGCGGTTGGGTAAGGGGATTGCCCGCCGAATAGACCGGCTTGTAGATGCCGAGCGCACCCAGTCCCCCTGGAAGCGCGATATTGCTCGCATGCCACGGATTTCCGTTGGGGATCTTGGTGACGGTGTCGTTGCCGCAGTTTGCAATCCAGATGTTGCCATTGCGGTCGGACATTGTCGCCTGCGGCCACCAGATCTGGCCCTTGGTGAAGCCGCTCGGACCCGAGAGGGGCTTCCCGTTGGGGAGGAACAAGGAGACGCTGTCATGCGGCGCCGCAATCGCGGGGAAATTGGCACAAATAGGCGCCTCGAAGCCGAAATTTCCGACCCAGACGTTGCCGCGCGGATCGAGCGTGATGCCGAAGCCGGCGCCGCTCAGGCCGCCGCCGGTGTATCCGGTATCGATCGGCATCCCGGCGAAAGGCTGGCCCGAGGGATAGAACTTCAACAGGCGTTTGCCGGCACAGGCGATGTAGTCAGGCGGGACCACCGGGGGATTGTTGAGAAAATCAGTAAGATCAAAGTCATTCGGGAAGGGGATTCGCCGGAACGTAGTTGTCGTTGATCCAAAGGTAGCCGCGTTTATCGATGGCGACCTGTCCTGGCCCGTTGATTAGGTTGGTGGAAGCGTAGTCGCTGTAGAAGCCGCCGGTGAATTTGATGAACAGGAGCCAGGACGCCGGCGCTTCGGCCAGCGTCGGGGCGTAAACATTCGACGCCAGCCCGAACAATGTCCCAACCGCATGCGACGGGTTTTTGGTCATGTTGGCGACCGCGTCCAGCACCGTCGCTGCAGGCGTTCCGTCCGGCGCCTTCGCCGCATGGAGCAAGACGTTGCAGTTCCCGCCGCCTTCAACCTTGGCAACGCAATGCGCGACGATATTGGCGAGGGTATTGAACGTCTTGAGCGTTGAGCTGTCGTTGCCATTCGGCAAGTTGGCGAGCACTGCGCCTACCCCGCCGGTTGCCGGATTTGCCATGTCTTCCGAGATCTTCACGGCATTCAGCATGCCGTAAGTGTTGCCACGAATCTTTTGGCCGTCGATGAATTGGGCAAAAGAGGTCCCGGTTGCGACCGTGGTGCGTTCGTTGACCACGACGTCGTGCGGAACGTTGGAGCCGCGACCGATCGCGCTGGCGAGCGTGGCGGAATCCTTCTCGGCCATGACGAACAGGATCGGCCGAAGCGAGGATCGCAGCCAGTACGACAACCCGTAGCGGATGGAGAATTCTCCGGCGCCGTCCGTGGTAGCCCTACCCAAAACGCGCCAATCAGTCAGCTTGCCAACATAGCTGGCGTACAACGTGACCTTATAGCCGCCCAGGCCGTTCCCGCCGCTCTCGACCGTTCCTTTCAGTCGCTCGCCAGACGGCACGCTGGCGGCATTTGCAGGGGTCGTCCCCGCCGTCGCCATCGCAAACAAGAGAACCAGCGCCGCAATCACAGATGACGCCGCTTTTCGACGCAAAACGCCCAGCGTGACAGTCTCAGGAGACGTCATGGCCACCCTCCCCGCGATGCACGTCGCGTTGAAGCATGGTTTCGTTGAGAAATCGTAACGAAAAATCCCACGCACA
>CAVQBS010000061.1:0-21700 GCA_963710805.1 uncultured Alphaproteobacteria bacterium
CACGCGCGGGTGATCGTGATCCGCACACGCACGGCGAACTTGTCACGATCAAGCGGCATATCGTACTTTTGCCGGTGTCGCCCGACCCGACTAACAAGGTCGCGGACGATCCGCGAACGCGAAATGCCACGGCCAATCGCCGGGAAACATACATATTTGAAACTTCCGCATCGGCAGTTTCTGGTTAAGGGCAAAATCGCGCTATTCCTATATCTAATTGAATTTAATTGAGTTTCTGTGTTCGATTTTTGTCAGTACCAACGAATATACCAACAACCCCCGAGAACAGCCCTTCTGACCCACCTAGTACCTATTCGGCGCGCCGGCTGCCATTCGCAAATGAACCTACAAGCGATTTGGCGACTGATCCAGAATCCTCGCGCTGCCCGGCTGCGCGGATCAAGCCCGGCACGCCCAATATCCAGCCCTCGACCTGCGCCACGGCCCGCTCGGGTGGGGTGAAGGTCGGGCTTCAGGAAGGCGGCGAGGTGCCGTCGCGATCGGCGCGCGAAAGCCAGGCGGCGATGCTGAAGGCGTCGTGCTGGTCGCCGGTGCGGCCCTCGCGGCGCGAAGCCGCGGCGCCACAGCGCCGGATAGACCTCGGCGATCGCGGATCGCCCGGCCGGAATGTCCCAGCCGTCGAACGGCCAGAAATGCACGCGCGGCGCCGAGCCGCTGGCGGATGAAGCGCAGCCAGGGAATCCCGGCATGGGTGGATTTCGCCACCGAGCCCTGCACGTCGAAATGAAACACCGATTTCGCGCCGCCGGCGCGTTCCTCGGTCAGGCGCCGCCAGCGGGCATTGCCCATGCGCGCCGCGCCGTTGCCGGCGATGCCGTCGCGCACGAAATCGACATAGATGTGATCCTCGTCGGTCGGCCAATGGCGCTGGAAATCGTCGAGGAAGCGTCGGCCAGTCGGGCAGCAGCCCGTGCGCCTCGAAATAGCGCAGCGGGAAGGAAAAGCCGTGGTCGATGCCGACCAGCGTTGGCGCGTCCTCGGCGAGCCGCTCCACCAGCCATTCGGCGATGCCCTTGCGGGTCCAGTATTTGCGCGGGCTCGGCGGCGGCAGAACTTCCACCGGAAGCCCGTCGCCCTCGGCCAGATAGACGCGCAAGCCCTTCAGGCTTGCGGTCGGCGTTTCCGCGCCCGAATAGTCGATGCCGATGGTGCGGGCGAAAACAGGCAAGCTTATTGCTCAATGCCGCGAATGAGCATCAGAAGCCTCTGAAATTCCGCGTTATCGCTGTCTCCTTTCCAGAAGTTGACGAATTGGCAGACCACCTGGAGATTGCCGACCTCATAATGTCCATTGCTGTCGATCCGATCGAGTGACGGCAACAGGTTCTTATCCGCATCCGGTCCGATGAAATTGAATGGTATGCCTGTCAGGGCGCAGCGATTGTCCTGAAGGTCGAGCAGGGAAGCAATCAGCCTCTCCAACTCGGCCGATGTCATCCGCAATTCCTTGTTCTTCACGCTCCGCTCGACGAGTTGCCCGTTCGAGTTCTTGACCGTGTTCTCAACGGAAAGCCGCATGGCGACGATGGATTTCTCGCGTCCGCCAAGAATGCGCCCGTCATCTTTGCTGCCCGGCGCCTTGGCGATCGAACCTTCCAGACTCCCGCTTCAAGAGGGTCGAGAAAATCCAGCAGAACGAATGCGCATCGATCAGCCGGACGTTCGTCAATTCGGCGGCTTCCGCGATCAGTGGCCGCAAGGCCGCAAGCGTCTGATTGTAGGTGGAATAGTTCTCCCAACTGCACTGGCGCAGCGTCGAAAAGTCAATTCCCAGCGCACGGAAGGCGCGGTCAAAGCCGGTCGGCTGGATCGGCATGAACCGATCCATGTCCTTAAGGAAAAAGATGTAGGCCAGAAGCGGATACTTGCCGCCGGTCAGATCGCGGAGATTGTCGAAGGTGGCGCCTTCGTCGGCTTCGCCGCGAAAGAGGCCAAACAGCAGACCCTCGATCTCGCGGCGAAGTTTCGGGTTTGCCGTCGCTTCTAAGAGTATCCGGTGATCGCGATTGGCATGTCCGAAGCGGTTTTGCCAAAAGACGAGGTTATTCGTCCGGTCGCCGACAGTTGCTTGAATCTCGATGGCCTCGATCATCCGGCTTAGGATTGCGCCGGAGCCGATCTCGTCCTCCTGCCACTCCTGGGTACGAAGCAATTCAAGGGCGTATTCTCGTAGGCGCGGCTTGTAGCTTTCCCATGTCGCAGCCAGCCCTTCGTTGAAGTTCGTGAACGGATGACCGGACTTAGCTGTGATGAGCCGTTGGAAACGTGCGAAGGCTTCACGAAAGGCACGCGGGTCAATTCCCGCGGCAGGCGCGGCAACGCGAGGCACACCACGGAACCTTCATACCAGTCGAGAAAGCGGTGAAGGGCGCTTGGACTTTCGACCTCGACACGGAGCGTCGTGGGCGCGCGCAGCGGTTGGAGCGGGCCGTTGATATTGGAATTACCGTTAGACGGACTGTCCATGAGACGGACACCATCAAGAGCGGGCGGTTCGGGCGGCTGGAACCAGACACGGGTCTCGCTGGCCTCGCGGTGAACGGCCAGCACCTTGCCGGAGGGCATCCTGAAGCCGATCACGTAGTCAGTAGGTGGCTTGGCAGGTTTGCCAAGTGGCGACGGAGGATCGTTTCCGCGTCTGCGATGGCGAGCGTCATTCTGCCTCCTCCAATTTCCGCTCCGCCTCAAAATCGAGCCTCATGATCCCGAATGCGCGAGCACATCCCATGGCGTGATGAGCCGTTGGAGGGGCTCGGACTTCTTGCCGGAGGCCGTGACAAAGGCGGCGCCCACGCGAGTGGTTGGCGATTTGAGCACCAAAAAGGTTTCGACAAGATCATCGGCCAGAGTTCTTGGCGTCACGAACGTGAAGGTCTCTGTGTGATTGGCGTCAAGACGACAGTGGGCAAGGATGTCCGAAATCTGCATTCGGCGACCTACGATCGTCTCCGCCTCTGACCACAAGAAATCGAAGATTGCCGCTTCGTTGAAAACTCCGATGACCGCGCCACCCTCATCGAGAATAGGCAAATGGCTGAAGCCATTCCGCTTCATCTCGTCCGCCAGGTCGCCAAGGCGGTCGGTCAGATGGGCAACCTTTATCTGCTTTCGTGGCACGCCGACAGAGTTCGCCGTAGGTGGGTTTCTCAAGAACTTGAGTAGGGCGCGGACCTCGTCGAGAAACGCTTCGGAGACATGAATGGCATGACCTTCGGAACGATGTTTCGGGTGCTGGAGCGCGTTCCTGACATCGCGAATGTACATAAGGAGCGCACGGTTCTTTCTAACGATGCCGTCGCGCTCTGATGCCCTCTCGATCTCGAAAGAATGTGATGACGGCGCACCGGCGCGGCCGTTCACCTCGCGGACGATCTCCTCAAAGGTTCGGATGAAGCCCTCGGTCGGTTTGCTCATTCCGCCGCCTCCAGTTCGCGTTCATCTTTCGGCGCCAGCGCCTCGGCGAGCAGCGCGTCGAGCAGGCGGCGGCGGGTGTCGGCGGTGGCGGTGAGGCTCGCCTCCAGCCGGTCGCACAGCGCCATCAGCTCATCGACCTTGGCGACGATGCGGTGTTGTTCGGCGAGGGGTGGGAGCGGGATCGGAAGCGGCTTTAAGTTGGCCGCCTTAATGCCCTTGGCCGTCATGCCGGTGCGTGCTTGTCGATCAGCGATTGCATCACGTCGCTCATCAACGCGAACATCAGGAACTTGGTGTCGATCTCCGCATATGGCTGAAAGCAGATCGCGCGTTGCGCGAGGGCGAAGGGTTCCTCGATATCGTTCAAGCAGATGTTGGCGAGGGGTGCCTCGGTGGTGAAAAACAAGTCGCCAATCTCGGGAAAGCCGCGCGTCATCCAGGTTTTGAAAGTTGCCTTCGAGATGTATTCGCGCGGCTCTCGGTTCAGGTAGCCCATGCGGATGTTCTTCGCGGTAATGAGCGGGATGCCGTCATCTGTCTTGGGTGGCGTGTTTCCGCGATAGTCGATGAACAAAAATGAGTTCTTCGAAATGATTGAACGGCCCATCCCAAAGAGACCGGCATATCGAGTTCGTCGGGCGACGGATCGGGCTCGATCTTGATTGTGCGTCGCCAGTTTTCTTCTTCCGTTCGACCTTTGCTTTCGCGATCCGCTTCAGCAGTTCCGACGCCGGTTCGTCGTTCGCGTCCTGCGGCACGAGCTTGCCGCGCACGGCGAGGTTGAGGATGGTCTGGCGCAGGGCCTTGATCTGGTCGGGGCGCGTGGTGAGCGCCGGCAGCGCGTCGAGGGCGAAGCGGGCGTCGTCCTGGAAGGTTTCGGGATCGGGCGCGTTGAGGCGGGCGAGGCTCGCCGCCGTCAGCCGGTCGCGCATCGCCTCGCGGCTGCCCGCGCCGCCTCCAGCCGGTCGCACAGGGCCATCAACTCATCGACCTTGGCGACGATGCGGTGCTGCTCGGCGAGCGGTGGGAGGGGAACAGGCGATCGTACCTGCCTGCGCCTATTTGATGTTCGCTGCGTGCCGCGCCACTCGATGCGCACTGGCGTCATGCTCGCAAGGCGACGTTCAGATAGTCAAGACGCAGAAAGCGATGGCGATGAAACGCCTCATGTGTTAAAATCGCAGCGGCAAGATTGCTGGCCAACAGCGACTGGTCCAGTGATAGCAAATGCCTTCGCCGAAGCGGACGTGCAACGAACGGCATGTCGCCCGAGCGGACGAGCTCACATCGAAAACGTAGCTCGTCGATCCAATCCGCCCCGCTGCGTCGAGCCATTACGGGACATAAGACATGCCGTCCGGATTGTGCACATTTGATCCGACGATTCGCGAGTCAGATCCGTTGCCAATCGATGCAGCTCGAACGGCATGATCCGAGCGCAGACTGCAATTCGTCGCGCAATATCGGAAGCTATTGTCCAATCGGCAGGCAGCTCGATTTCATGCGCCGCCTTGACCATTCGCGCTTTCTTCGCGATCCGCTTCAGCAGTTCCGATCGCTCGTCCTTCGGGTCCTGCGGCACCAGCTTGCCGCGCACGGCCAGATCGAGAATGAAGCGGCGCAGCCGCGCGATCGCGTCGGGCGCGTCGGCGATCTGCTCGTAGTGCGCGAGCAGGCGTTCCGCGTTCATCGCGCCAGCGCCTCGGCCAGGATCGCCTTCAACTGGTCGCGCAGCTTCGCCGTCTCGGCCTCGGCGGCGGTCGAGGCTCGCGAGCAGTTCCTCCGGGTCGCCGTGATCGTCCGCCACCGTGTGCGGGTTCTTGATGTCGAGATTGTAGCCGCGCGCCTTCACCTCCTCGGCCGTCACCTTCCAGGCGAACGGGCCTTCCTCGCGGCCCTTGCGCTTCTTGCCGCCCCACCAGTCGATGCAGCCTTGCAGATGCTCCAGGCGGATCGGCTTGGTCATCGAATAGGCTTTCTGGCCTTCGGGCACGCGGTGCTCCCAGAACCAGATGTCCTTGGTCGGCTCGCCCTTCTCGAAGAACAGCAGGTTGGTGCCGATGCAGGCGTAGGGCTTGAACACCGAATTGGGCAGGCGGACGATGGTGTGCAGGTTGCACTCCTCCATCAGATGCTCCTTGAGCCGGGTCTTGACGCCCTCGCCGAACAGCGTGCCGTCGGGCAGCACCACCGCGGCGCGCCCGCCGGGCTTCAGCAGGCGGATGATCAGGGCGAGGAACAGGTCGGCGGTCTCGCGGGTGCGGAAGTGCGGCCGGGAAGTTGGTCTCGATGCCGTCCTCCTCGCTCCCGCCGAAGGGCGGATTGGTGAGGACGATGTCCACGCGGTCGCTTTGCGTGTAGCTGATGTAGGGCCGCGCCAGCGTGTTGTCGTGGCGCACGAAGCTCGGGTCCTCGATGCCGTGCAGGAGCATGTTGGTGACGCAGAGCATGTGCGGCAGCTGCTTCTTCTCGACCGCGCGCAAGCGACGCCTGCATCTTCGCCTCGTCCTCCGGCCGCTTCACGTAGCGCTTGCGCATGTGCTCGATGGCGCAGGTGAGGAAGCCGCCGGTGCCGCAGGCGGGATCGAGCAGGATTTCGCCGGGCTGCGGGTCGATCCGGTCGGCCATGAAGGCGGTGACGGCGCGCGGCGTGTAGTATTCGCCGGCGTTGCCGGCGCGATTGCAGGTCGTTCAGGATCTGCTCGTAGATGTCGCCGAAGTGCTGGCGCTCGGTCAGATCGTTGAAGTCGATCTCGTTGATCTTGTTGATGACCTGCCGCATCAGCGGGCCCGACTTCATGTAGTTGTAGGCGTCCTCGAAGACGTCGCGCACGACGCGCCGGCGATCGTCCGGCTTGTCCGAGATCGCCAGGCTCTTGAGTGCCGGGAAAAGCTCGTCGTTGACGAAGTCGAGCAACTCGTCGCCGGTGATGCCCTCGGGGTCGGCCGCCCAGGTCGCGCCACGGAGCGCTTCGGGATCGGCGAGTTGTAGTCGTCGTCGAGCGAGTTCGAGTTCCTGCTCCTGGTCGTCGAAGATCTTGAGGAAGAACATCCAGACAGCTGGCAGATGCGCTGGGCGTCGCCGTCGACGCCGGCGTCCTGGCGCATGATGTCCTGGATGCGTCTTGACGATGTTTGCGACGGACATGAATGCTACCCTGTCATCGCTGAGTAGATTGCCGCTTCCAGCTCCGGACGGCAGCTTCGAAATCGCGCCGTGCCAGCCGAACAGCTTGACGATCTCCACCGGCGTACCGAACCGGTCGAACGGCGCGATTAGCAGGACTTTCGGGTCGTCGAGATCTGATGCACGCCTTCGTCGTCATACTTGTCGAGCAGCGCCTCCAGCACGGCGCGGGCCGTCTCGCCGTATTTGGTGAAGTGTTGCGCTTGCGCACCTTCTCGGCGCGCTCCTCGCCGGGTCAGCGGCGGCTGGTCGAAGGCGACGTGGCAGATCAGGTCGAAGGGGTCGAAGTCCTTGCCGACCTCTGCGGCCAGATCCTCCAGGAGCACGCCGTGCTGTGCGAGTTCGTCGATGATGGCCTGCTTCCGCTCGGCGCACTTCCACCGGCGGAGGAAGTCGTCGAGCGATGGCGAAGTCCTGCTCCGACCTGCTCTTCGGGTGTAGTCCGTGAACGACTCGGTGATCAGCTTGCCGTCCGGACCGAGATACTCGAACGCGCTCGGCGACGATCTGGACCTCGACGCCGTTGACGATAGATCTTCTGCGCTGCTCCCGCCGCGTCGTCCTCGCCGTCAGCGCCGTCTTCGTCGTCGCACCTCGCCGCCGTCGTCGGGCGGGACCGGATCGTCGTCGCTCGCCGGGCTCGTAGATCACCACGGCTCGCCATCGAAATCCGGATCGGGGAACAGCGCGTGGCCTTCTTGAAGTCCATGATGGTGAAGAAGAACTTGTTGTAGTCCTCGTCGATGCGGGTGCCGCGGCCGATGATCTGCTTGAAACTCGGTCATCGAGTTGATCGTCTTGTCCAGCACGATGAGCTTGCAGGTCTTGGCATCGACGCCGGTGGTCATCAGCTCCGAGGTGGTGGCGATGACCGGGAAACGGCTTTCCGGGTCGATGAAGTTGTCCAGCTCCGCCTTGCCCTCGACGCTGTCGCCGGTGATGCGCATGACGTATTGCGGATGTTCGATGGCGAGCGTGCCGGCCTCGTTGACCATCGCGGCCGCATGCGCTCGGCGTGGTCGATGTCTTCGCAGAAGATGATGGTCTTGGCGAAGGGATCGGTGGCCTTGAGGTATTGCATGACGCGGCTGGCCACCAGCTTGGTGCGCTGGTTCAGCACCAGGATGCGATCCATGTCGGTCTGGTTGTATTCGCGCTCTCGATTTCGCTGGCCGAGGTCGTCCATCATGCCCGGCGGTGGCGTCCAGCCCTCGACATCCTTGTCGATGTCGATGCGCACGACCTTGTAGGGTGCGAGGAAGCCGTCCTCGATCCCCTGCTTCAGGCTGTAGGTGTAGACCGGCTCGCCGAAGTAGGTCGATGTTGGAGACGTATTTGGTTTCCTTCGGCGTGGCGGTCAGGCCGATCTGGATGGCGCCGGAGAAATAGTCGAGGATTTCGCGCCACTGAGCGTCCTCGGCCGCGCTGCCGCGGTGGCATTCGTCGATAACGATCAGGTCGAAGAAGTCGCGGCGACACGCGTTTGAAGATCTTGTCCTCTTCGTCCGTGCCGGTGATGGCCTGGTACAGGGCGAGGTAGATCTCGTAGGACGGATCGATCTTGTGGTCGGTGATCTTGGTCATCGCCCCGCCGAAGGGCTTGAAGTCGTTGATCAGGGTCTGATCGACCAGGATGTTGCGGTCGGCCAGGAACAGGACGCGCTTGACGCGCCCGGCCTTCCACAGCCGCCAGATGATCTGGAAGGTCGTGTAGGTCTTGCCGGTGCCGGTCGCCATGACCAGCAGGACGCGTCCTGGCCGCTGGCAATGGCCTCGACCGCTGCGGTTGATGGCATCGGCCTGGTAGTAGCGCGGCTCCTTGCCGGAAAGGTCTTCGTGATAGGGCTGGAACAAGCGGTTTTTCGCTGTCTTTGATGCCGCGATAGTCTTGTATCGCTGCCACAGCTCCGCCGGCGCCGGAAAGAGCTCAAGCGGGAACTGCGTCTCGATGTCCTCGCCGGCGGCGGGCACCTTGTTGTGTGAGGCAAAGGCGTCGCCGTTGGAACTGAAGGCGCTCGGGACATCGAGGATTTCCGCATAGCCAAGCGCCTGCTGCATGCCCTGGCTGACGGTGTGGTTGTTGTCCTTGGCCTCAACCACGGCAACCGGGACGCCCGGCTCCGATACAGGACGTAGTCGGCGAATTTCTTCTTTTTCTTGTTGCGGCTGGAGACATGTTGCCGCGCACGATGACCGGACCGGGGTCAAGCGTGACCTCGCGGCGAATTTGCGTCGTCTGATCCCAGCCTGGCGCTTTAGATCGCGGGCGTGATGAACAGATCGCAGATGTCGACTCTCGCTTAGTCTCTTCTTGTCAGCGGTCTTCAGGTGATCCCCCGATTATTGCCTGCTCATGAGCCTCTCTCCGCGGTTTCCGGGGCTCATCTTGGCGATCCCAGAGCATGATGCAACCTTTTCGGGAATTTCACTAGGATTGCCGACCACCGGGGCGGCTCGAGTTCAGGCGGGCAGCTGTAGGTGGGCAGAACCCGGCGCCGGGTTAGTCTATTAACGGCGATAATGACAATTATCGGAGGCAACTAACAACGATTTACGTGGCTCCAAAATAGGCCTCACGTACTTCCGCGCGGTCCCGGAGCTCGGCGGGCGTGCCCCCGGCAACGACACGCCCCTTCGACAGCACATAGCCGTGATGCGAGATGGCGAGCGTCTGGTGCACGTTCTGCTCGACCAGCAAGCACGGTGATGCCGCGCTCGTTGATCTGGCGGATGATGCTGAAATTCTCCTTCACCAGCCGCGGCGACAGGCCGAGCGAAGGCTCGTCGATCAGCAGCAGCTTGGGCGCGCACATCAGCCCGCGCCCGATCGACACCATGGCCTGCTCGCCGCCCGACATGGTGCCGGCGAGCTGGCCGCGGCGCTCGGCCAGGCGCGGAAAGATCTCGAAGATGTCGGCCATGCGCGCCTGGGTGACCGTGTCGGAGGCTTCCTGATAGGCGCCGACGCGCAGGTTCTCCTCGACCGTCAGCTTGGGGAACACCTTGCGCCCTCCGGGATGCAGGCGATGCCGGCGGCGACGATCTTGTGCGTCGGCAGCCGGGTGATGTCGGTGCCGTTGAAGACGATGCGGCCGGCGCGCGCCGGCGTCAGCCCGAGGATCGAGCGCACCAGCGTGGTCTTGCCCGAGCCGTTGGAGCCGAGCAGGCAGGTGATGCTGCCGGCCGCGACGGTGAGCGACACGCCTTGCAGCACGTCGGCCTTGTCGTAGGCCGTGTAGACGTCGTCGATCTCGAGCGGCTCCGTCATCCTGCGCACCCCGAGATAGGCTTCCTGCACCTGGCGCGTCGGCCGCGACCTCGCGATACGGCGCCCTCGGCGATCTTGCGGCCGAAATTGAGCACCACGCAGCGGTCGGTGATGCGCTCGATCACGCCCATCTCGTGCTCGACGATGATGATGGTGAGGTTCTTGTTGCGCTCGCGCACCAGCAGGATGTCGTCCATCAGCTCGGCGCGTCTCCTCATGGGTCATGCCGGCCGACGGCTCGTCGAGCAGCAGCAGTTTCGGGCGCGCTGATCAGCGCGCGGC
Source organism: uncultured Alphaproteobacteria bacterium (assembly GCA_963710805.1). Classification (GTDB taxonomy): domain Bacteria; phylum Pseudomonadota; class Alphaproteobacteria; order Rhizobiales; family Kaistiaceae; genus Bauldia. The sequence goes on from CAVQBS010000061.1 coordinate 10,173, forward strand.
AGATCTCGATGCGGCGCCGGTCGATCATCGGCAGGCCGGCGACCGGCTCGAACATGCGGTCGGCGAGCGCGGGCTCGAACACCTCGCACCAGCTCGCGGGCGGCGCGGTAGCTCTGCCTCGAACTCGCGCTTGAAGGCGCCGCGCGTGAACAGGTTGAACCAGAGCCCCTGATTGAGCCGCTTGTGGTTGCCGATCATGATGTTGTCGAAGATCGACAGCGGCAGCGACAGGCGCGAGCGCTGGAAGGTGCGCGCGATGCCGGCCTGGTAGACCGCGCGCGAGCGCCGCTCGCGTGATGTCGCGGCCGTCGAAGGTCGACGCTGGCCTGCGTCGGCGCCGTAGATGCCGGTGACGACGTTGAAGAAGGTGGTCTTGCCCGAGCCGTTGGGGCCGATCAGGCCGAGGATCTCGTTCGGCGCGACCGCGAGGTCGAGGCCGTCGAGCGCGACCACGCCGCCGAAGCGGCGCACCAGCCCGCGCGCCTGCAAGCAGCGGGCTCATGGCCGCCATCCCGGAAAATAGCGGCGCACCGGGCGCGGCAGCAGGCCCTCGGGCCGGAACAGCAGCACCGCGATCACCATCAATGCATACAGCAGGAAGCGGTATTCCTGGATCGTCTGCAGCTTCTCCGGGCACCACCACGACGATGAAGGTGGCGACCACCAGGCCCCAGGGGTTGCCGATGCCGCCGAGCAGGAGGATCGACACCAGGATCAGCGAGTCGGCGAAGGTGTAGTTGTTCGGCGCGACAAAGCCGCCGACCATGCCGAACAGCGCGCCGGCAATGCCCGATCAGGAAGTTGCCGATCAGGAAGGCGGTGATCTTCCAGCGCGCGATGTCGAGGCCGAAGCAGCCCGCCGCGGTCTCGTCCAGCCGCAGCGCGTCGAGATTGAGCCCGATCCAGGAGCGCTCCAGCCGCCGCACCAGGACGAAGGCGCCGATCAGCAGCAGCAGGCTGACGCACGAAATAGTTCATGTAGAACGAGAACGTGATGCCGCCGATCTCGATGTTGTCGTTGAACGACCAGCCGAAGATCTTCATGCTCGGCACCTGCATGCCCTGCGGGCCGCCGAGCGACGTCGTTGACCTCGAGGAAGGTCTTGAACAGCAGCGCGAAGGCGATGGTCACCACCGCGGCGTAATGCCCGCGCGTGCGCAGCACCGGCAGCAGCAGCAGCGAGCCGATCAGCGCCGCCACCAGGCCGCCGATCAGCAGCACCAGCAGATGCGGCAGCGCCGTGTAGGTGTTGAGCACCGCCGAGGTATAGGCGCCGATGCCGAAGAACGAGGCGCCGGCGAAATTCAGCACGCCGGCATAGCCGAACTGGATGTTGAGGCCGAGCGTCGCCACGCTGTAGAGCAGCACGGTGACGACCAGCAGCAGGACGAAATGGTCCTCGTGGAAGTAGGCGACGACCACCACGCAGCGCCGACGATCGGCGAACACGCCCATGGCGTCCTCGTGCTCGGCGAAGGAGCGGCTGACGCCGCCGAGCAGGCCGAGCCAGGCGGCCGCCAGCACCGCGACGATGCCGAGCGCCGAGCAGGGCGATGATGACGTCCTGCTGTTCGGCGGCGAGCAGCGCGACGACGATACACGGTCGCCAGCGCGATGGCGGCAGAGCCCGGCCACACGCCGCGCGCGCATGTTGCTGTTCCCGGCCATCGGCTCAGACCCGCTCGCTGATCTTTTCGCGGATCAGCCCGGTCGGCCGCCAGGCCATGATCGCGATCACCACGGCGAAGGCGAACACGTCCTTGTAGGCGCTGGCGAAGGGCAGCATCACCGTGCCGACGGTCTGCAAGCGCGGCGAACAGGAAGCCGCCGAGGATCGCGCCGTAGATGCTGCCGAGCCCGCCGATGATGGCGGCGGAAAAGCCGATCACGCCGAGATAAAGGCCCATGCCGAAATTGATCTCGTTGTAGTAGAGGCCGTTCATCACCCCGGCGAAGGCGGCGAGCCCCGAGCCGATGCGCGAAGGTGATGCAGCACGATGGCGGTGAAGTTGATGCCCATGGTGCGCGCGGTCTCCTCGTCCTGCGCGACGGCGCGGATGGCGAGCCCGAGCTTGGTGCGGTTGAGCAGGAACTGCAGCCCGACGATCACCGCACGCCGGCCGCCAGCATCAGCACGTTGTCGAGCCGCAGGTTGAAGTCGCCGAGGGCGACCGAGCCGCGCGGCAGCAGCGCCGGAAACGGCTTCGGATTGGCGCCCTGCGGATAGAACAGCCGCACGCATTCGCGCAGCACCGTGCCGAGCATCAGCGTGATCAGCAGCGTGTTGAGCGGCGGCGCCGAGCGCAACGGCATCACCAGATAGCGCGCGATCAGCGCGCCGAGCAGCGCCATCGCCGCCATCGCCAGCGACCAGGATGACGGCGAGCTCGAGCCAGGGCGAGTCGCCGCCCAGCGCTTGAGGCCGAGATAGGTCGCGAGCGCGGCGAAGGCGCCGACCGTGAGCACGTCGCCATGGCGAGAACTGGATGACGTCGAGCACGCCGAAGAACAGCGTGAAGCCGACCGCGACCAGGGCATACATCATGCCGAGCATCAGCCCGTTCATGACGAATTGCGCGAGAAGACCGGCGTCCATGTGCTGGATTCTTCTTATGATTTTACGAAGACGCGAAGGCGGGGCCGCGCCGCCGGCGGCCCCGCCCTGCGCGTCGGTTCTACTTCTGGCCCGGCAGCTTGCGCTTGCCGCTGGCGTATTCGCTGTCGTCCCACACCACGAACTTGCCGTCCTGGACCACGTATTTGGTGATCGCCGCGACGGTGTTCTGGCCGTGGTCGTCGAAGGTGATCTTGCCGACGATCGAATTCGCGGTCCTTCACATTGCCGAGCGCGGCGACGACCTTCTTGCGGTTGGGCCCGACCTTCTCGATGGTGTCGAGGATCAGGTTCATCGCCGCGAAGGCGAAGGCGCCATAGGCCTCGGGCGGGCTGTCGTATTTCTGGCGCGGCGTACTTCTCCATGAAGAACTTGCCGCCCGGCAGCTTGTCGGTCGGCGCGCCCTCGCGGAAGGCGAGCGTGCCTTCGGCCAGCGGGCCGAGGCCCTGGATGAAGGCGTCGGAGACGATGCCCGAGGTGCCGTCGAACACCGCCTTGATGCCGAGCTTGTCCATCTGCGAGCGGATGCGCACGCCGATCGGCGTCAGCCCGCCGAAATAGATCACGTCCGGGTTGAGCGCCTTGATCTTGGTGAGCTCGGCGGTGAAGTCCTGCTGGTCGGCGGTGACGCCGAAGGTGCCGACGATCTTGGCCTTGCCGATCTTGGCCAGCGCCTCGCTGAAGTACTTGTTGTGGCCCTTGCCGTAGTCGGTGGTGTCGTGGATCACCGCCACGGTCTTGTAGCCGAGCTCGGAGATCAGCGCCGCGTTGGCGTCGTTCTGGTTGATCATCGTGCCGTTGACGCGATGAACCTCCGCGTAGTTGTTGCCGTAGGTGATGTCGGGCAGCACCGCGCCCCAGACGATCACCGGCAGGCCGAACTTGTGGTAGACGTCGACCGCGCGCGATCGCCGCCGCCGAGCAGTAGTGCGTGGCCGCCGGCGATGACGTCCTTGTCGGCGGCCATCTTGGTCGCGACCTGCACGCCGACGTTCGGCTTGCACTCGTCGTCGAGCACGACCATCTCGTACTCGTATTTGGCCTTGGGGTCGGCGTTGCGCAGCTTGACCGCGAGATCGGCCGAGTTGCGCCCGCCGATGCCGTTGGCCGACACGCCGCCGGTGAGCGGGCCGATGAAGCCGACCTTGACCTTGTCTTTTGGCCGCCTGCGCCGGTTGCAAGCGCCAATGCCAATGCCGTAAGCCCGGCCGTGGCCAATCTGCCAGTCCTGATCATCGCCCCTTCTCCTCTTTTGGAGTGTTCGTCCGCATGGCGGCCGCATTTGGTGCGGTCCTAGCGGACATGTTCGCGCATGCAAGCGCGTAGAGCAAGGCGGAAAAAAGCACCACCCCGTCCTGCCGATAATCGTGCTTATCGGCATCGATGGTACTGCTCAGCTTCATTGTCGCCAAAATTCCTTGAATCGCTTCGGCGACAACTCGGTGTCCATTACGGGAATTAACCGCGTTCGCATTGGCGCACGCCGAAGCGGCGACGTTTTCCTTAATGCCCCCGAGTTTCATCCGTTCGCGTAACCGCCTGTTAATTGACTGCGCCCCAGCTTCGCCGCGAGTTTTTGATGTTCTGCAAAGGGGGCGGCTCATTGAATGCGACGATCAAGCCGCTGCTGAGCGCGACCAATAACACGCTCCGCGGCTTTGCTTGCGGGCTGCGCGTCGAACGCGCCATCCGACAGGAGATGGCCGTCTTTGCGGTCGCGCTGCCGACGGGGCTCTTCGTCGCGCCGGCCATCGATTGGTACGTGGCGATGATCGGCGCCTTGCTGCTGACGCTTGCAGTCGAATTGCTCAACACCGCGATCGAAAAGCTCGCCGACCGGCTCACGCTGGAGCGCGACGCGGCGATCGGCATGGTCAAGGATTTCGGATCGGCTGCCGTGTTCTGTATGATCTGCCTTTCGGCGCTGGTCTGGCTGTTGGCGCTCGCCGTTCGTTTCGGCTGGTTCTGATCGGCGTGAATTTCACGGACGCGGCAACGACCGGCCGTCCGTCGTGATGAGGAATAAGGAAGTGGGAGGGCGATTTCGATGGCCGACAATCCCGGGCATCGCTTCGACAGGAACCGGCTGGCGATCTACGCCCTGAAGATCGCAGTCATCGCCGGTTTCGTCTGGTGGACCAACACCGGCTTCATGGCGCGCGTCGATCTGCTTCTGGGCCACGCGCGCTGGGTCACGCTCATCGGCTTTGTCGGCATCTGGGCCTTGTCGCTCGTCGCACTGCTCGCCGCCGCCTTCCAGAGCAATCGCTGGCTGCGCGCCGGCTGGGCGCTGCTAATTGCCTTCACGACCGCGGCCGGCTTCGCCTATCACCGCGCCAGCGGCGGCGAGTTCGGCGTGCTCGACGCACTCTCGCTGTGGAATGCCAAGCACGAGGCGACCCGCGCGGCTACGTTCTACAGCGCCGATCTCTACTGGATGGCCGTCGTGCTGGTCATCGGCTTTATCGTCATCGCGGCGCCGCCGGTGCCGCGCGCGCCGTCGGCCCGGCGATGGCTCAATCGCGCGGCGTGGCTGCCGGCGCTGCCGGTCGCGCTGATCGCCGCCATCATCATGGTCAAGGAGGGCGGCGGCTCGGAAGGTCTGCCGACCCAGTTCGCGCCGCTTTCGGTCGGCGTCGTGCTCGGCTCCAAAGTGGCGGCCCACCCTCTGCCCGCGCGGCGCCCGGTGTCGCTCGCGTGGAACGGTCCGTTCACGCCGCGCAGCCAAGTGGCCGGCGCGGCGGCAATTCAGCCGACGCCGATCCGCCGCATCATCCTGATGGTCGATGAGAGCGTGCGCGCCGACTATATCGACTGGACGCCCGGAAACCCCTACAGCCCGCAGCTTGCGGCCCTGCGCGACAAGATCGTCGACTTCGGCCCCGCCGTTTCCGGAGGCAATTGCAGCCACTATTCCAATGCCATCCTGCGTTTCGGCGCCGCGCAGGACGGTATCGGCCGTGGGCTGCTGAGCGTCCCGACGCTCTGGCAATACGCCAAGAAAGCCGGATTCCGCACCGTCTATATCGACGGCCAGGCCGGCTTCAACCACAATCCCGGCAAGCTACAGAACTTCATGACGGCGGCCGAACTACGCGACATCGACGGTTTCTATGCGCTCGACGAATTGATTCCGCCGCCACGGCTCGACGAGCGGCTGCTCGACATCGTCCTCAAGGAGACGAAGGCGGACAAGCCGGTGCTCGTCTACGCCAACAAGAACGGCGCGCATTTCCCGTATGACCAGGACTACCCGGTCAGCGCCCGCATGTTCCGTCCGACCATGAGCGAATCGCCCAGGGATACCAGCGCCACCCGCATCCGCTCGTTCCGCAACGCGGTGCGCTGGTCGGTCGACCGCATCATGGCCGAGCTAATCGAGAACCGCGACCTTAAGGACACCGTGATCATCTACACCTCGGACCACGGCCAGGCCTTCGATCCGAAACACTTCACCCACTGCACGACCGAGAATCCCGATCCGCGCGAGGGTCTGGTGCCGCTGTTCGTCGCCACCGGCAATGCCGGCTTGCGCGCGCGCTTCGAGGCGGCCGCCACGTCGAGTCGCGGCCACGGCAGCCATTTCTCTATCGCGCCGACCGTGCTCGACCTGCTCGGTTATGATCGGGCCCAGGTGGCCAAGGCCTACGGGGCTTCGCTTCTGACCAAGAGCGAGCGCACGCCGGAGTTCACCAGCGGGGATATTTTCGGCCTGTTCAGCGACAAGCCGCGCTGGCACCCGGTCGATCTGTCGAAGGATTATCTCGAGCCGGCCGCCGAACAGCCTCCGTCGACTCCGCCGGTGGACCACACCGCGCAGGCGGAGAGCCGCTGATCGGCCGAAAAATGAGGGCGCCAATCCCCAGTCAGGGCTCTCGCTGGCACGCCAAATCCCGAAGCTGGAATAATCTAACGCTGTTTAGGCCGTGCATTTATAAATCTGGCGTGGTCAGTGCGGCTTGCCGAATTTCCGCTTTACCCCATCTGTTGGGCAGAAGCGGACATTGATAGGTGTGGATTTGCCGGTCTGTCGCGCGGCCCAGCTCACCGGCATTCTGAATTGTCCGCTAACCTATTGAGCGATAACGGGGTGAATTTCGCGAATTTTTCAGAATGCGCGTTGATTTTGTTGGAGAACTAGTCGGATTTTGATTCCGTAAATCGGAGGTTCGAATCCTCTCGCCCCAGCCAGCTCAGTTAGTTGATTGTGTTAGAATTTTTCGCCTCAAAGTTTTTCAGCTGGTTTCATTCTGAACCGGCATTCCGCTGCCCGCACTACTGCCGGCGCGAACGATTTAAAGTTCCGGCCAATGTCCGCTGTTACTCCAATAGCAGACAAGCTTACGCGTGGTTGGAGTGTCCGCTAAGTGCAGCCGGCTCCCAGAAACGGCTTAAGTTTTGTCTTGATGGTGTTGTTGCAATGCGCGGACCGCACTTGCTGCGATAGCTACCACGTCGTCTGAGCCTAAAGCCAGCTCGCGCCGAATCGCGTCGTGCAACTGTTTGACGATATCTGCCCTGCCGTTCAGTGCCGCGTCTTGGGCAACATGTTCACGAGCTAGTTGAAACGACTGATTATATAGCTCAACCCGACGCGCTATTCCCGCCATCAGTTTCCCTCCCGCTTGCCCTCAGTTGGAGGCGTTTGTCCGCTCTTGCCCAATCGCGTCCTAAATGGTGCATCGCCGCGAATGACGCTATGGGCCACCTCCGGACATTCGTGTCAAACATGGATGACGTTGGCTCAGTTGCTCATTGGCAAGTTGAGAAGCTCTCGCGGCGTGCCTAAGGTCCGTTTCAGATAACGACTTTGCCGCTTGCAGAGCAAGGACCCTCGATGCAGCAAATCCCGAGTTATTTCTCGCTCGATGCGCTCTCTCTATTTGGCTTGGTCGCCGTCTCCGCCATGCTTCTGTTCTACGCTCTGGAAGCACGCAGCCATTGGTTCGTTCTTGCGTTCGCCGGAGCTTGCGCCATGGGCTCGACTTACGGATTCCTCCAAGGCGCATGGCCGTTCGGAATGGTCGAGGCAGTGTGGACTTTGATCGCCTTGAAACGCTGGCGCGATAGGATGAACCGGCCCTTGAAGTGACCGAAAGACTGCCGTTCAGGACTCCAGGATTTCAAGCACCGGACAGGCTGGTGCGGTGCCGTCACAACATTGCACATCACATTGCGCAATCGTCTTCGAAAGAACCGATTCCAACTTGGCAAGATCGGCCAGCTTTGCGCGCACATCAGCGAGATGGGCAGCAGCTATTTCGCGAGCCTGAGCGCAGCTATCGGCTGCGCCGACGGACAGCGTGAGCAACGCCCGGATTCCCTCGATGCCGAAGCCTAGGGCCCGCGCTCGACGAATAAAGGAGAGCCGTTCCACATGCTCGGGTCCGTAGCTGCGATGTCCGCCGCGCGTGCGCAACGGCGCTTGCATGAGATCGATCTTCTCGTAGTAGCGGATAGTCTCGATGTTAACGCCGGTCTGGCGGGCCAGTGCGCCGATGCCGAGACCTCGCGAAATCTGTGATCGCATCCATGGAGAATCCGCCTTGATTCTGTAGTCGCTACAGATTGTAGCGTACGTGGCATGACGATCAAGTCTCCATCATCCAAGCCTGCGGGCCGAGGCGTGCGGATATTGGCATTTGGGGGCCTTTTCGGCGCGCTCACTGCCTCCTCCTGCTGCATCCTTCCAGTGGTGCTCTTCAGCCTCGGCATCGGCGGCGCCTGGATCGCCAACTTCACTCAGCTCGCCCCGTACCAACCCATTTTCATCGCAGCGACAGTCGGTCTCCTCGGTGCCGGCTATTGGCTCGTCTATCGAGCCTCGCGTCAGGCGTGCACCGAGGATCGGGCCTGTGCCCGGCCACTGCTCAACCGGCTGGTGATGGTCGTCCTTGTGGTGGCGACAGTCATTGTCATCGTCGCCTTCGGGTTCGACTTCGCCGCGCCTTACCTGCTGTCATGAAGAATTGGAGTCCTGAAATGAAAATGTCGCTCTCTGCTCTTGTCGTCGCAATAGGGCTGGCAATCGCATCGAGCGCGTCCGCCGCTGAAAGAACGGTGACGCTGGCAGTGCAGAACATGTATTGCGCGGCCTGTCCGTATACCGTCAGGGCAAGCCTTAAGGCCGTGCCCGGTGTCGAGCAAGTCGTGGTTTCGTTGCAGCAGAAGACCGCGACGGTCACCTATGACGACGCCGAGACGAGCGTAAAGGCACTCACGGCAGCAACCACCAGTGCCGGCTACCCGTCAGCGCCACAAAGCTAGAACGGAAGAGCGCCATGGTTGAGGAATCGCTGATCACTTGTCCGCACTGCGGCACCGCCAAGTTGGAGCCGATGCCAACCGATGCCTGTCAGTTCTTCTACAACTGCACAAGCTGCGGCACGCGACTCAAGCCGAAGCCCGGCGACTGCTGTGTCTTCTGTTCGTACGGATCGGTGCCGTGCCCGCCGGTACAGGCACAAGGTGGCTGTAGCCCGGCTTGCGGCTGCGGCACCAATGGAGGCTGATCATGAAATGGCACTCGCTGAGCCCGCAGGAATGGATGCGTGCGATAGGCGTCGGTATCGGCGTCGCCATCTTGACGGCTGTAATCATGGTAACTGCCCTGAAATTGGGTCTGTCACCGCTGCCTAAGCCACTCGGGCTGGCCTTCGCGGAGACCGTGTTGGGAGGTGCTTTGCCGCTGCCGGTGGGCCTGCTATTCCACACGGCGTGGGTCACGGCCTTTTCGATAATTTACGTCGCCCTTTTCCGCGATGCCCTGACTTTTCTTCGCGCGCTAGGACTCGCTATGGCGTTGTGGGCTCTTGTTCTCGTGTTCTTCTTCCCCGTCGTCGGCTGGGGATTCTTAGGGCTCAACGTCACGCCCAAGCTGATCGTGGCCTCAGCGGTCCCGCACCTGCTGTTCGCCATCTTCTTGTGGGGGCTTAGCAAACTTGCATTTAGAAGTTTCGAGGCACAACGCCCGGCTCGGGGCGGACTAACCGGGCGCGCGTAGTCAGCTAAGGGTCATTCAGGGCCTAGCCGGTCAAGGCCACCAAATGCACTTGTCTGCTGTTCACCCAATAGCGACCACGGCGGCAGGTCGGTTCGCCGTGGGGATGATCGCAGCCGCGACCGAGACACCACGTGGCAAGCGTTCGCACGCCGTTGGCGCGCATGTTGCCGAGGGTCATCGTGTGCACTCCCGTAAGATTTGAAACAAGCCAATACGTCCTGTCATAGACAACCAACCGCTATTTTGAGGGTGCCGCATCGGTTTGGCTAAAGTCACAAGTAACTGTTTCGTTCTTGTCTACGTCTTCATTCCATTCGCAAGGTTTTTGTCCGCTACGTTCAATTTTAAGTGCGACATGACCGGGCGAGACTGCGTATTGGCTTTTCGACGTGGCGGGATAAGCTTCTCCGTTGATGCGAACAATGTAATCCATTGGAGGAACCGGCCTAACCACCAGCGATATTATCGGGTATTTCTGGAGCAAACTCGTGATTGTCGGAGAGAACCAATAGCTAGGACTCCAAGAATAGCTATCACTATGATTACGGCCCCATGCCTTCCTCCTACGACGCCTCCTTGAGACACGATAAGGCTTCGGTGGGCCAGCGCTAACAATTGTTCTTCTAACCCCTTTCGTTATCACGATGCCGGTCGAGTTGCTGAATTTCTCAATTGAAGATTTCACCTTTTTTGCGAACTCTTCCGTCGTTTGTTGGGCGAACGCCACTTGCGAAAGCACCGCAGTGCCAACCGCAATTAATAGCTCGGCTTGACGTTTCATCGATCTGTGCCTCCCTTTTAAGTACGAAAAAAGGACACCAGCACCATCGCTAAAGCTAAAAGTAACCCCGCGAGGAAAAATCCAAATGATAACTCAAACATACGCTGCCCGAACGGCTCAGACGACCAAGTTAAGACAACTGTTCATCCAACTATTTGCAATCCGCAGTTTCCAAAAAATTGCTGCCAATGCAGATTGACCGAAAAATAGGATTGCGAATAACAGCAGCGTCTTAGCGAATCCATGAAGCTGGACACCTTGCTTGATGCCAACCAAGACCGCCGCCCCTACGCCGACCAACGCCACGGAAAGTTTTACACCAAGATCAAGTGTGTCCTGTAGAACGGCTACGGTGTTCTTCAATTCGGCGCTCGTAGACCCTACAACACAAGCGCCGAATCCTCCCGTCCATGCCCACCCCCAGGCAGCCAGCGATCCCAGTACGAGCAACGAGCAAAATATTCGCGCTCCCAATTGCGGTCAGACTAGCGCCCCGTCGTCGGTCGCGCCCTACTCATAGCAGCCACAATCCTCTGATCGCCTAGAGGTTGCAATTCTGCATAAACTCAATCTAATTGTGAAGGCTTAGATAACGTCGTCAATGTTCGCGCTTACCAGATCATGACTATTTGGGCTGATGGATTCGCGCATGTGCCCGACTTTTTTAGCTCTTGACCTGCCTTATTTCGCCGCCGAATAGAGTTTGATGCGCGCCGAAAGTGACCGACCACTGTCGCCGCACGTGCCGGGTTCACCAGGGCCACGCGCGCTCGATCTCGGGATCACTGATCGCGTCGGCGATCTCGCGCTGATACGGCCACAGGCGGACCCGGCCGGGCAAGGCGCTGGTGCCTTCCGGCAGCACGATCTCGCGCTCGATCCATTGCGAGAGGTGCAAGCGGGGCGGCGGGATCAGCGCGACGAGCGCGCGGGCGCGGATGGTGGTGAGCGTGTTGCCCATTCAAGGGATATGGGAGCGCGCGTCAGGAAAGTCGCTAGTGCGAGCGCGGCTCGTAACCAAATCAACGGCCATCCCGCATGGTCGGCTCTTTGTCCGCTTTGCCCCAATAGCTACCGAATTATTGCGGCGCAGCGAATGACGCGATGGGCCAATCGCGCCATTGCGCC